>NZ_CP113088.1:0-1457500 GCF_026625145.1 Lacinutrix neustonica
TTTGCCGTTGAAATTATTGAGCCTGATATTGTCCTTACTAAAATAGTTGAAGACGATATGGGCAACAATGTAGGTAATCAAACGGTAGGTTTGGGACAAGCCTTAAATTACGTCATAGGTTTCCAAAACACAGGTAATGAAGATGCTGTTAATTTTACTATTAGAGATATTTTACCAGTAAATATTGTTTTTAATTATCCTGCGGATCTGGTATTACCACCAGGGGTTACCGTCGCTAGTTATGATCCGGCTACAAGAGAAATTATTCTTAGTATTGCAGATTATTTGGTAGAACAAGGTGATCCGGTTTACGAAATA
The DNA here is from genome assembly GCF_026625145.1 of Lacinutrix neustonica. Classification (GTDB taxonomy): domain Bacteria; phylum Bacteroidota; class Bacteroidia; order Flavobacteriales; family Flavobacteriaceae; genus Lacinutrix; species Lacinutrix neustonica. The sequence goes on from NZ_CP113088.1 coordinate 319, forward strand.
CGTATAGAAACAGATGTTGTCGTTAGCTGTAGTTTGTTAGTTGATATTTGTTCTAATACTATTAATAATCAGGCGTTTGCTACTTATGGAAGTGCGTTAGATCCGAGTTTTATTATTTCAGATGATCCTAGTTATAGTACCAATACGGGATGTTTAATCATTCCTCAAGCGACAAACTTTTTAGCAGATCTTGACGATTGTGTGTTTACACAAAACGAAATTCTATGTGGTGCGAGCTTAGATATCACCGCAGGAAGTGGTTATGATAGTTATTCATGGTCTACAAGCCCCTCAGGAACCCCAGTTATTGGTACCACACAAACCATTACAGTAACGAGTCCCGGGACGTATTATGCTTTTAATACAGCCTTGGCTCCTTGTCAATCCATAGAGCAGGAATTTATAGTTTCAAATTTTGGAAACACGGTAAATAACCCAGTGATTCCTTATGCAGACGAGGTGGTTACCTGTCCTAATGATGGAAAACAGTTGCCAAATATTTACTTGTGTGGCGCGAATGACTCTACCTTTATAGAAACCGGTATCTCCGATGCCTCTTCAATAATCTGGGAACAATTAGATGAGTCTAGTTGTACAGCTGTTGTAAATAGTGATTGTGCCAATGAAGATAATACCTGTGTCCGGAACCAAGTAGGAACCGGTGCAGATTTTCCGCCAATACCTCAGGCCAATTTCGTTTAACATTAAATTATTCTGGAGGTTGTTTTAATCAGTTTTATTTTAATGTTTATCAAAACCTATTAGCACCCGCTGTTACGTCAACCGATATCATTTGTACCACATCAGGGAGTATCACTGTTACAGGAGTTCCTAACGGTTATGAATATAGTTTAGATGGGACGACTTATCAAAGCAGCAATGTCTTTTCAATTACCGCTGCGGGCACTTATACGGCTTATATTAGACAAACAGGAGTTGCCACAAATCCATGTATTTTCACAGTACCGAGATATTCAAATTAGAGTTAGAGATTTTACAGTTTCTACGATAATTACCCAACCCCTTTGTAATGGGGATTTAGGGAACATACAATTGGCCGCTAATGATGTTGAGCCACAATATTTCTTTTCGATATATCAAGGCGCAACCTTAGTGAACAGTGTTGGTCCTATAACCGAGAACAATTATACTTTTGGGAATTTAAACCCAGGCACTTATACCGTAAATGTAGGGACGGAAGATGGCTGTACTTTTACAGACGATGTTGAAATTATTGAGCCGCCTTTATTAACTGCGACGTCTGCTCTTACCATTCCATTAACGTGTAACGATGGAGAGATTACGGTTTATCCAGTAGGAGGTACGGCCCCTTATTTTTACTTTGTCAATAGTACGACAGATTTTCAAACGGTACCGAGAAATAGTAGTTACAGCAGCAGGTGTTTATGACATTACTGTAGTGGATTCTAATAACTGTGTAGCGACCACTTCTATTACAGTATCAGCTACACCGGCACCAGAGTATACTGTAAGCAGTACAGATATTTTATGTTCAGACACACCCGATAGTGGCAGCATCACTATTAATGTGACCAATGCGAACGGAAATAGTTTAGCTTATAGTATAGATGGGGGAACAACTTTTTCAAATAGCCCTGTTTTTACGGGTCTTACCGCAGGTAATTATGATGTAGTAGTAGAATATACTTTGGGAAGTAGTGCCGCTTGTACTACGGTCCCTCAAACGATCACCATCGCTGGCGCAGAGCCCAATAACGGGGACTGCGACATTAACGACGCCTTATACTTGTACAACTAATGGTACAATTACCGTTACAGGTGTCTCCGGAGGATTATCGCCTTATAGTTATAGTATTGATGGGGTGACCTTTCAAGGCAGTAATACCTTTACCGGGTTAACAGCTGGTACGTATACCATTACTGTGCAAGATGCAAATAGTTGTACGGCAATTGTAGGAACAATCACCATAGACCCCTTAGATCCTCCAACAGATTTAACCTTTAGTAGCACGGCCTTAACGTGTCCTTCGAACACCTCAGATGTGACTTTGACAGCCACAGGAGGTAGCCCAACATTAGAATACCAAATTATAGCACCGGCAGGAGCTGCAACGCCTTACCAAAGCTCAAATGTTTTCACAGGTCTTGCACCAGGGACCTATACGTTTCAGGTGAATGATGGGAATGCTTGTACGTATAGCGAGTCTTATACTATAACGGCATTACCAGCCTTAACGGTCGTGGGTCAAACCCTAAATGACATTACTTGTTTTGGAGATTTAGATGGTTCTGTTGAATTTACAGTTTCAGGATCTACAGGATTTACTTATACGGTAAATGGAGGAACCAGTACAGCAGGGACCTCACCGAAGTTTTAACAGGATTAGGTGCCGGCACTTACACTATTGTAGTTACCGATACGGCTACCAATTGTGATGCGACTACTACATTAACAGTAAATGCACCGGCAGCAGCCTTAGCAGTAACAACAACCGCGAGCCCAATCACTTGTTCGGCCAACGGAAGTGTTGTTATTAACGCCACAGGAGGATGGGGCAGTTATATGTACAGTCTAACGTTACCAGGATAGTAGCACCATACCAGCGCAAAGCAGTAATACTTTTACGAATTTAACCCAAGCAGGGACTTATACGGCAACCGTTGTAGATGCGAATGGTTGTACAGAGACAGATACGTTTGATTTAATACCACCACCAGCGCTATCAGCGTCTATAGATACCACATCAGACTTATGTTATGATGCTACTAATGGAGCAACCATTGAGGTTACAGCCTCAGGGGGTGTAACACCTTATGAATACAATATTAATGGCAGCGCCTTTCAAACGAGTAATATTTTTACGAATGTTGTACCAGGAAACTATACAATAATAGTAAGAGATGCTTACGGCTGTGAAGTGACTTTAGCGACGCAAACCATAGAGCCGCAGTTAACTCTAAGTACCGTATTAACGAAAGATTTAGATTGTACGGCGACACCGGATGCGGTGATCACAGGAACCACTTCAGGAGGGTATGCGCCTTATACTTATGAAGTAGATGTAAATGGAGGGGGGTATACAACATTTGTACCAGGCAGTTCACCATTTACTTACACCACAAGTACGGCAGGGACGTACCAGTTTCAAGTAACAGATGCTCAGGGTTGTATAGCAGAGTCAGGAATCACGACTATTGCACCAATCACGAATCCAACAGCCACAGCGACTTCGGTAGATCCTTTATGTTTTAATGGGACTAATGGGGAAGTACAATTATTTGGATCAGGAGGTTCAGGCGGTTATACTTTTAGTTTTGATGGCAGTGGGTTTACAAGCCAGTCGTTATACACAAATTTAAGTGCTACTGTTTCTTATACGTATCAAGTACAAGATAGTAATGCGTGTTTATCACCTGTGTATACTATTACTTTAAATAACCCAACAGAGGTAGAGGCTTCCGCGTCTATCCCTGCTAATACGACCTGTAGTGCTACCACTGTTATTACAGTAACGGCTACTGGTGGTACGGGAAGTTATGGCTATAGTTTTGAAGGCGGCGCTTATTCTAGTACGTCGACTTATACAGTAACTAATACAACTACAACACAAACCATTACCTATTCAGTAAGAGATGCTAATGGTTGTATAGATACAGAAACGATAGATATTCCGCCTTACGATCCAGTAACTGGCATGAGTTTTTCAGATTCGAATGTGATTACTTGTAATGACACCACAACAGATGTTACAGTAACGCCTACAGGAGGCGTGGCACCCTTTGGGTTTGTAATTACTGCTCCAGGAGCAGCTACGGGTAATACCACTGGTGCTACTACAGGTGTTTTCACAGGATTGACCCCAGGGAATTATACCTTTGAGATTACAGATGCTAATGGTTGTACCATTAGTGCCTCTCATAGTATTGCACCAGCAACAAACATTGTAGTTTACGGCACAGGTAGTGATGAAGTATGTTTTGGAGCAGCAGATGGCCAGGCTATTTTCACGATCACCGATGTGAGTAGTCCTGGGAATTATACATTTAGTATTGCACCCGCTTCAGGCACAGCCACTCAAGCAGGAGATGTGGTTACTGTTACCAGTCTAGCAGGAGGAACCTATACGATTAATATTACAGATATAACAACAGGTTGTGTAGATTCAGCGTCAGTGACTATTACTGCAGCCACACAAATTACCTTTACCGCCTCGGCAACCAATGTAAACTGTAATAACCCAATTTCAACAATTAGTTTCCCAACCTTATCAGGAGGAACTCCAGGATATACCTATGCTTATGTTACTTCCGGCAGTCCAGCTCCAGCGCTAGGGGCTTATAGTAACAGTACCACAGTAGACACCTCTGTTCTAGGATTAACTATAGATGTGTATGTAAAAGACACTAACGACTGTGTGGTTATGACCCCACTAAGTATTATTAGCGATCCTACACCAACAGTGACCCTTAGTGTTGATAACCAATGTACGGCGTCCGGTAGCAATTATACCATTACCGCTTCCGGAGGTTCAGGAGTAGCACCATATACCTATAGTATAGATGGCACTAATTTTCAATCAAGTGGTACATTTACCGTAGCGGCAGGAACGTATACGGTGACGGTTAGAGATGCCAATGGCTGTACAGCAGTGAGCAATACGGTAACCGTTAGTCCTCAGTTGACCTTAAATACTGTTATTACTAAAGATTTAGATTGTACAGCATCCCCGGATGCCATTATAACAGGAACCATTAACGGAGGTTTAGCACCATTTACCTACTCCGTATCAATAAATAGTGGAGCCTATACTGCTCAGGGAGCGACAGGTTCTCCATTTACTTATAATACATCAAGTGCAGGAACCTACCAGTTTCAAGTTACCGATGCCAATGGATGTACTGCAGAATCGGCTGTAAATACAATAGTTGCTCTAGTTCCAGTAACCACGGCAAATACCTTTGTAGAGCCAACTTGTAATGGCGATACCAATGGCTCTATAACATTAACAGCTACAGCTGGCGAAGCGCCTTTTACTTACAGTATAGATGGCGGTACTACTTTTGTATCCTCTAATGTATTTGGAGGCTTAAGTGCAGGCACTTATAACTATGTAGTAAGAGATAATAAACAATGTGAGGATTCGGAAGTATTACTCTAACAGATCCAGCCCCTATTAGCGTTACCATAGTAAGAAATGCAATACAATGTAATGCCAATATACCGGGTAGTTTAGATATTACTATTGATTCAGGTGGCGTGGCCCCTTATACTTATAGTTTATACGATAATACAAACACTCAAGTAGGAGCTAGCGTTACAACAGCCTCGACCACACATACGTTCTCTGGTTTATCTTTTGGAGATTACTACGTGACTATAGTTGACGCTAATGGTTGTGATTATAGAAGTAGTGTACAACGTATAGAGACACCACCAAATATTAGTTTAACGAGTAATACCAGTACAGGAACTTGTGCCACAGGAGCAGAAGTTACTATTGATGTTGTTACTGGAGCACCTAATTTCACGTATTCTATATTTGGACAACCCCTAACGGCAGTTGGACCAACACCAGCGACATCTCACACTTTTACGGGATTAGAGCATGGTACGACGTATTTGTTTCAGGTTGAAGATGCAGGAAATTGTTTTTCAGTAATTGAAGTCACGACACCAACAATATCAGCGATCAATATTTCAGCTTTAACAACAACAGATGTTGCTTGTAATGGCGATAGTACAGGAGCGGTTGATTTTACGGTCTCAGATTATGATGCCTCAGTAACCGCATTATATTATGAAGTTCGCGATCAATTAACGAACCTTCCAATAGCACCACCAGTAAACGGCACGTTTGTAGGTTTAACAGGCGCTCCTGCCAGTGGAACTATCACAGGATTAGCAGCTGGTAATTATACATTGTTTGTAGAAGAGACCAATGGTACTTTATGTTCGGCCTCACAGGCTTTCCAAATTACAGAACCTATTCAAGCGCTTAGTGCTTCGGTTACCGATAATGTGAATGCGAATTGTAATACCGGAGCTCAAGTGACTATTACAGCAACAGGAGGCACAGGCCCTTATCAATACGCTTATGCGCCTTCACCTACTGTACCAACAGTTTTCAATGGCAATAATGTTCTTAATTTAGACCCTGCTATAGCGACCAATTGGGACATTATCGTTAGAGACGCTAATGGATGTGAATTCCCACTTTCGGTAATAATTGCAGAAGATGCAGTACCAACAATAGATCCAGTAGCTTCACAATGTTATGTGGGATCCCCTTTAAATGTTACCCTATCAGGGACGACTTATAATGGAACGGCTACTTATAGTACAGGAGGTCCATTTCAAACCAGTCCAAACTTTACAATAACAACACCAGGGACTTATACCTTTAGCATCCGAGACGATAATGGATGTGTGGCAACAACACCTTATGTTGTTAATGACCAACTGATATTAAGTGCAGCTTTAACTAAGGATTTAGATTGTACAGCAAGCCCTGATGCTACTATTACATTAACAGCAACAGGCGGAGATTCTTCGTATACGTATGAAGTGTCGACCGATGGTGGTGCGACCTATAGCCCAATGGGTTCTAATGTGTATACCGCTACTACTGCGGGTACCTACACTTTTAGAGTGACAGATGGTGCTGGATGTGAAGACATAACAACATATGTTCTAGATCCAATAGAAGCCATTGTATTTACCACCACTGAAACTAACGTTAGTTGTAATGGCGGAAGTGATGGTAGTATTACTGTAAATGTCACTGGTGGCGTTGGACCTTTCCAATACCAATTGGATAGCGGCGCTTTACAAAACTCAAATGTATTTACAGGCTTGTCACAAGGGACGACCTATATTATAACTGTTACCGATGCTAAATCATGTACCCTAGCAAGTGCACCAATAACCATAAGTGAACCAACCGTATTAACGGCTTCAGAGACATTATCTGTAAATACAACTTGTGATGTAGAGACGATCATCACGGTATTAGGACAAGATGGAACGCCTACAGGCAGTGGTACTGGTTACTATTATAATTTTAATGGTACAGGGTTTACCACTACCAATACCTACACGGTTAATAATAATGGCAGCATTCAAACGGTTAATTATATTGTTAGAGATGCTAATGGTTGTGAAGTAACAGGTTCAGTAAACGTAGATCCATTAGATCCACCTACAGACTTAGACTTTAGTGCCACAGCAATCACCTGTTTAGTGACTACTAGTGATGTGACTTTAACAGCAACCAATGGTGTTGCCCCGTTAAGTTATGAAATTCTATCACCAGCCAGTGCAATAACAAGTAATACAACAGGTGTTTTCACAGGCTTACCAGCAGACGATTATATGTTCCAAGTTACCGATGGTAATGGGTGTACTTATCAAGAGTTATATACTGTTGCAGACGTTGAAAATATTGCAGTTACTGGTGCATTAATTAGCGATGTGACATGTAATCCAGGGGCGAATGGGGAAGTTTTATTTACTATTTCCAACTTTGCAGGTACTTATAGTTATTCTATAAATGGCGCTCCAACAGTAACAGGGCAATCAAGTCCAACAGTGACGGTCTCAGGATTAACAGGACCAAGCACGCAGACGATATTGGTTACCGATGAAACTACTGGTTGTAGCGCGACAACCTCTGTAGATGTTTCACAACCAGCAGCCTTAGGATTAACATTAGATACCAATATTAATGCGACCTGTAATATGGGCGCTCAAGTAAGTGTTACGGCTTACGGAGGTATTACTCCATATGCATACTCTTTTGTAGTAAGCGGTAGTCCAGCAGGACCTTACTCGTCTTCTAATTCAGCAGTTTTAGATCCAGCCATATCAACGACTTGGGATGTGTATGTTCAAGATGGCAACAGTTGTGTTATTAGCACACCACTGACCATCACTATAGCTACAGACCCTATTCCTTCAGGGCTTACCATATCAGGATTAAGTCAATGTCCAAGTGCTACCAACGATTATACCTTTACAGTAAATGTTGGCAGTGGTGTATCGCCTTACGAATATAGTATAGGTAGTGGGTTCCAAAGCAGTCCAACCTTTACAGTAAATGCCTCAGGCAGCTATATTGTCACGGTAAGAGATGCCAATGGGTGTACTAATACAGTACCTGTTGATATTTTACCAGCATTACAATTTTCAGCAGACATCACGACTTTACCAAGCTGTTCTAATGATGACGGGGAAATTACGGTAACTGGATCAGGAGGTTACGGTACTTATAGTTATTCTATAAGTCCAAATACAGGAATTACCTTTTCAAGTGATGTGTTTTCAAATGTGCCATCAGGTACGTTTACTGTAACGATGACCGATACGAATACCTTGTGTAGCGAAAACATTAGCTTAACATTAGGTGCTGCGACACCAGTAACTTTTACCACCTCGGTAGAGGATGTTAGTTGTAATGGCGGTAGTGACGGTGTGATTACGGTTACTTTACCAGCGAGCAATGATAACCCAGTGTACACTTATGAGATTATAGCTCCTATAGTTGTAGGACCACAGAATTCTAATGTTTTTGCAGGTTTATCAGCCAATACGTATACCGTACAAGTGAATTCAGGCAGAGGGTGTTTCTTAACACAAGCTGTAGTGATAGGAGAACCAACAGTTTTAGGCGTTTCAGCAACAGCAACAGATTTTGCTTGTGCAGCAAATAATTCAGTGAATAGCTCTACCATAACGATCACAGAAACAGGCGGAACAGCCGCTTATAGTTATAGTATTAACGGGACTAATTATTTCACGACCAATACTTTTGATATCATCGATACCGGAAGTGTACAAAACATTACCGTTTATGTACAAGATGCCAATGGCTGTATTGCAACAAATACTGTTAGCATAAATCCTTTACCGGAAATAATTGATGCTACAGTAGCGATTAATGCCCCTATTGATTGTAATACTTCAGGAGAAGTAATAATTACAGTTACCGGAGGTTCAGGTAATTTTACTTACCGAGATGTTACCAAATGGAGCACCACAAGTCCCTAACATCTTTACAATCACAGCTCCTGGTACTTATTATTTCCAGGTAAACGATTTAGATACGGGTTGTACTTTTGCAACAGCGCCTTTTACCGTGGCTCCTTTTGATAACACAGATGTAGTGGCAACAGCGACGACACCCGTGACGTGTTTTGGAGATACCAATGGCGTCTTAGAAATCAATGTAAGTGGTTATACAGGGAACTACACTTATGAAGTATTTGATGATTCAGGCGCTTCAGTAGGCGGTGTGGTTGCGGCTAACACAGCTACAAACCCACAAGTGATTACAGGCTTATCAGGCGGTAATTATACCGTAGAGGTTGTAGAAACCGACAGTCCGTTTTGTACCACAACGACCAATACGGTTACTATTGGTTCACCAGCGAGTCCTTTAAATGTCGTGGCTACAGAAACCTCAAACGTGACCTGTACCAATAATCAAGGCACTATTAATGCGGTTGCCAGTGGCGGTTGGGGCAGTTATGAATATGAATTAACAGGAACAGCTACAGTTGCGTATTCTACAAATGGTATTTTCACCGATTTAGCAGCAGGTAGCTACACGGTAAATGTTAGAGATGCATCAGGTTGTATTGCCTCAGATACTGTTATCCTAACAGCACCAACACCAATAACAGCACCAGATCCGATGAATACGACCCTCTCTTGTTTTGGAGATCAAAATGGAGTGATCACAGTCTCAGGAGTCTCAGGCGGACAGGGAGGTAACTATACTTACATTCTTAATACCACTTCACCAGTACCGAGCGCTTCAGGGCCTCAGTCTTCGCCTGTATTTGGAGGCTTAGGCGCAGGCACGTATAGTGTTAGTGTTACTGATGGGTATAATTGTATTTGGACTTCGTCACCTATAGACATATTCCAACCCACACCGGTTGATGCTAATTTAATAATGGATACAAGACAAACCTGTTCAACACCAACGGCAACGTTAGTATTGGATGCTAATGGGGGTACAGGACCTTATACTTATAGTGATGATATTACGTTCACCACAGCGTCAGCACCATTTGCATCCTCAGTCACCATTTCAGTGCCTGTTGGAACCTATTCCTATTATATTCAAGATGCTAATGGTTGTATCTCTAGTGTATCGAATGATATTATTATAGAGCCAATACCTGCATTAACGGTTGATTTAAGTGAGAGTAGTACGGTGATTGGTTGTTTTGGCGACGATACAGGAATTATAGAGGCAACAGCTCAAGGTGGTTTAGGGAATTATGTATATACCTTAGAGGATACGATGGGTAATACCATTGCTGCGACTCAAAGTAGTCCAGGTGTCTTTACAGGCCTCTTTTACGGTGATTACGTTGTTTATGTATCTGGAGCAGGTAATTGTGAAGTGAGAGAACCAATCACAATCACACAAGAACCAACAGCAGCTCTTGTAGCGACACCAAATACACAAAACATCACTTGTGCAGGAAGTAACAATGGATTCTTTGAAATCACTTCAGTAACTGGAGGAACAGGTATTATTAAATATGCTATTTCACCACAACTCAATCAATTTTTTGATATAGGAGTTGTTCAAAACGATCTTTCAGCAGGATACTATGAAGTTTATGTCATAGACGCCAACGGTTGTTCATTCTTTTTAGACTTCACAATATCAGAACCAGCAATATTAGCACCTGTTATTGATGAGAGCTCTGTTCAAGAGGTTGATTGTAATGGAGATGCAGACGGAGCGTTTACTTTAAATATTACAGGAGGTACGCTACCATACAGTTGGAGTTTAGATGATTATAATGCTCCAGTCTATACCCAAGGCACTGCGACGCAAACCCAGGTTGTTTTCGCAAATTTAAGTAGCGGAGTGCATACTGTTTATATTCGCGATGCTCAAGGATGTGAAGCAGAAGTTAGCAGAACCTTTAATTCGGTAACCATAAATCCGAAGCCCTTGTCGATTATAATTGCGACAATAATGCACCCGGTAATACCGTTACGGTTATTGTCGATGATAGTGTTGCAAACTCAGGATTAGAGTATTCTATAGATGATGGAGCTACTTGGCAATTGGATAATGTGTTTACCAATGTACTTCCAGGACTTGATTATTTTATAACTGTAAGCCACCCTAATGGCTGTAGTCAATCTACAGAAACCTTTGATATTTTAGGTTTCGACACCTTAACCTTAAGCTTAAGTCAAGGCGGGTTAAACGAGATTTTAGCAGCGGCCAATGGTGGAGCGGCACCCTATGAATTCACCTTAAATGGAGAAAATTATGGTAGTACGAGTAGCTTTATTATTTATGCCACTGGACTCTACACTGTAACGGTTACCGATAGTAATGGTTGTACAGCAGAGGCAGAAATACCAATGGAGTTTATAGACGTGTGTATACCAAACTATTTCACACCAAACGGTGATGGTGTTGCCGATGGTTGGGGCCCAGGGTGTGCAGACATCTACAGAAATCTAGAAGTAGACATCTTCGATAGATATGGTCGTCAAGTAGCGGTCTTACGCGTAGGAGAATACTGGGATGGTAAGTATGAAGACAAAGAATTACCTTCTCGGAGATTACTGGTATGTCGTTAAATTAAATAGTTCAGAAAACGAGCGTGATTTTGTCGGTCATTTCACACTATATAGATAATTGTAACCCATAGGGCGGTTATCTTTAAAAAAAATAATCCAAATGAAAAAACTAATAGCATATATCTTTCTACTGGCATTACTAAAAGGGTATGCTCAGGAATTAAATTTACCAGTTTGGACACAATATTTAGCAGATAACGATTTTGTGATCTCACCCACTTATGCGGGTATTGGTGATAATTTAAGAATACGCGCCAATGGATTAACCCAATGGGTGGGTGTCAAGGATGCGCCAGATAACCAATCATTGTATGCCGATTTTAGAATCGCAGACCGTTCGGGTATTGGCTTATCGTTATACAACGATAAGAATGGAAACACGCGTCAAAAAGGGGTGAAATTCTCGTTTGCACAGCATCTCATTTTAGATTACAAAACCAAACAGTACTTGTCTTTAGGACTGTCTTATAACCTTAATAGTTTTAAAATAGACATTAATAACTTTGAGGGTACCGATGAAATGCCCTTTGTAGACCCTAGTATCGTTGATGACCGGTCGATATCCAACCACAACTTTGATGTGGGGGCACTCTACCGCTACAAAGACTATTATTTAAGTTTAAATGCGAGTAACATTTTACCAAAAGACATTGATAATTTTACAGGCATAGAGCCTAGTTTACTATTAAACTTCCAAGCATACACTGGTTATGTGATTAAGAGTAAGAATAATAAATACGTTCAATTTGAGCCTTCTGCTTATTTTCAATTATATAATAGTGATGGTCGATCGAGTACAGACATTAACTTTAAATACCGAAAATTTAGTAGGAATGAGAATTATTACTGGATAGGTGCCTCGTATCGTTTCCTTAATGATCAGTTTTTCGAACCTTTAAATCTAGGTCCTATGGCAGGGATCATGCAAAATAAATTTTATTTTGCATACTCATATCAAATGACCATGAATGATTTATCAGGTTATAATTCGGGAACCCACATGATTACTATAGGTATCGATTTCCTACAAGGCATGAGTAACTGTCCATGTACAAAATCAACGGTAAGACATTAGTAGACAATTATCTTTTAAATTAACCACTATACCCTTTTGGCTCTAATACAGTTATTAAACAAGAGGGTATTTAGATTATGAATATTATTTTCATTTAGGAATATTAAATTTAAAACGACTACCTACAGAGGGTGTAGAATCGATTTGTATTTTACCATCTTGATTTTCAATAAGCTTTTTTACTGAGGCCAAACCAATACCCGTACCCAAATTACCCATTCTGTCTTTCACCCCTTCAGTAGTAAATAAATCGAAAATGGTCCCTATTTTATCTTCCGCGATACCTCTACCATTGTCTTCTACTGTAAAAAGATAATCAGTTTCACTCTCTTCTAAATTAACGCTAATTTTTATGGTGTCTTTATCATTATACTTTACAGCATTTGTTACTAAATTAACCAAAATTCTTAAAATTGCCGATTTGTTAATGGTTAGATCCCCCGCGTTTTCTGTGGACGTAAAACTAATATTGTCGTCACTAGGAATAGCTATTTTTTGAGTCTCGTGCATTAAACTATTAAATGAAATCGTTTCTTTATCAAACTTGAGAAGATCGTCATTTTTGTAGTAAGCTAAAATGCCATCAATATAGTCTTTTAATGATTTTGAGGACGATTTAAGATAGTCGAGATAAGTTTGAGAGTCTTCGCTTAAGGTATTGTGATTTTCTTGTTCTAATAATTCTGTTAAAGAGATAATGTTTGCTAATGGTGATTTTAAATCGTGAGAAACGACATTGGCAAACTTAATAAGCTCTTTATTTCTGTTTTCCACAAGGCTTTGAGACGCTCTAAGACGTATATTTTGTAGTCTTAATTCAAAAAGATTAACCACCTGTTTGGCTAAGGCTTTCAAAGCATCAATCTGCGCCTGACTCATGGTTTTAGGCTTATGATCATAGACACACAAGGTTCCAAGTTTGTACCCTTCGGTATTAACTAATGGCGCGCCTGCATAAAATATAAGCTGGTGCTCTATTACTAGTGGGTTGTCTTTAAAACGAGCATCTTTTCCGGCATCTTCAACAATTAATACATCCTCTTGATTTATGGCATGACCACAAAAAGAAAGCGCTCTAGGGGACTCTTTCACCGAAAAGCCATAATTCGATTTAATATAATTTCGATCATTATCTAATAAGGTGATAAACGCAATAGGGCTATCGGTAATAAAACCGATAAGTGACGTAATATCATCATAAGACGTTTCTGCTAACGTATCTAAAATTTGATATTTTTCAACTTCTTTTTGCCTTTCGCATTCATTAAAAGGAATTTTCGGGACTATCATAAACTACATTTACAGTGTAAATGTAGTTAAATCTGTAAGGCTTGATGCGTAATTAACTTTTATTTATTAGAATTGATGTGGATAAGTGAAAAATCATTAATCACCTTGTCTGCAAGTGAATAATCTTGATTTTTAGAATGAAAACTATCAAAGCCTACACAATAAATACCTGCAGCTTTTGCAGCTTTTATACCATTTGTAGAATCTTCAATAACCATACATTCTTCTTTTTGACAACCGGAAAGTTCAGCGGCCTTTTCAAAAATTTCAGGATGTGGTTTTGAGGCTTTCAAATCGGCACCACTTATTTTAGCCTTAAAGTATTGATCTAGATCAAAGCGCGTAAAAACATTGTTAATCGTTGTCATCGAGGCCGAGGACGCTAAGACTAAAACCACTCCATTATCATAATAATGCTGTATCAACTCTAAAACGCCATCAATAAGTTTTAAATCGGGATCATTAAAAAAAAGTGCTTTAAAGTATTCACGCTTTTTAAGCATAAGGGCTTCTGCAGGACTCTCTAGATTGAAAAGGGTACAAAGCTGTCTACAAATATTGATTGTAGATTGCCCTGTATAGTTCACGGAATAGCGCGTCTGAAACCGAGATGTTAAAATGATCAAACATCATATAATATGCTTTTTTATGCAAGGGTTCGGTGTCGACGATTACGCCGTCCATATCAAATAAAACAGCTTTAAACATGGTTTTAAATTTTAGCAAATATAGGGTTAAATGCCATTTGGATGTTAATGTTTTTTTAAACCTAATTTCTATACTTTTAGAAAAGTGTTACTTTATAGTCTTAAAATACATGACAAATGATTTATGGTATTCTTTTTATAATTTTAGTAGCTTTTACCGTCTATGCCTTTATAAAAACCAAACGAAAAAAGCAGGAGCTGTTTCCAAAAGACTGGCATCCTATTTTAATGGATAAGGTATTGTTCTATTCTAAATTGTCACCACCCAAAAGAAAAACTTTTCAAAATAGAATGATGCGATTTTTAACTGAGATTCATATTGACGGCGTTCATCTTAAGATAGAAGCCGTGGACAAAATCTTAATTGCCGCCAGTGCTGTCATTCCAGTATTTGGTTTTAAAGAATGGTATTATAATAATTTAAGCGGTATTATCTTGTATCCAGATACATTTGATGAGAATTTAGAATTTAAAGCAGAAAACAAAGCGCGTAAAATTTGGGGTATGGTGGGCAGTGGCCGCTATGAAAAGCAAATGATTTTGTCTCGAAAAGCATTGTATCAAGCCTTTTCTAACGATACAGATAAACACAATACTCCGGTACATGAATTTGTTCATCTCATTGATAAAATGGACGGTCAAACAGATGGTATTCCTGAGCAATTATTAAGTAAAGCTTATATAAGACCTTGGTTGGAGTTAATGCACAAAGAAATGGAAGCCATTAATGCCGATGCTTCTGATATTCGTAAGTATGGCGGGACCTCCCAAGCTGAATTTTTTGCTGTTGCTTCAGAGTATTTCTTTGAACGCCCTAAACTGTTAAAACGGAAACATCCGAGAATTGTACCATATGTTGTCACTTTGTTTTCAGCAAAGCAGTCAATGATTTAAGGCTGGACTATTAATTAAATGTATGTGTATTGAATCATTTACCTTTATAAAAATTTTAAAAATCTAATGTTAGAGAACCTTAAAGCACAATATGGCTACTTATTCGAAGCGGAGCTGCTTCAAGAAATTGAAAAAATCGGAAACTATAAAGAAGTTCCGAGAAGACTTTATGTTAATAGATATTGGACAAACCATTAAGTTCATGCCCTTGCTGTTGTCAGGGGCCATAAAAATTCTTCGTGAAGATGAACAAGGCGATGAACTCATTCTTTATTTTATAGAACAAGGAGACACCTGTGCCATGACAATAACCTGTTGTGTGGGTAATACGAAGAGTGAAATTAGAGCCGTGGCAGAAACAGAGACAAAGCTTATAATGATTCCTGTTGAAAAGATGAGCGAATGGATGAGTAAATACAAGAGCTGGCAAAATTTTATTCTACAAAGCTATCACGAAAGGCTTATGGAAATGCTTGAAACTATCGATAATATTGCCTTTCTTAAAATGGATGAACGTCTGCTTAAATACTTAAGAGATAAAGCAAAAGTAAACCATAATGAGCGTATTCAAACCACTCATAAAGAGATTGCCAATGACTTACACACCTCGAGAGTTGTTATTTCTCGATTGTTGAAGGCTTTAGAAAAGGATAGCAAGATAGAGTTACAACGCAACTGTATCAAAATAATCGATTTGTAACATTAGTCACATTCGCTACCAATATAAGGCTATACATTTGCAGAAATTAAGTGTATGGATACAATAGAAATTTTTGGGTATTTTGGAGCAATATTAATAGGCGTTTTATTAGGTCTTATAGGAGGTGGTGGTTCCATTTTGGCAGTTCCAGTTTTGGCCTACTTGTTTTCAATCAATGAAAAAGCAGCAACAGCATACTCTCTTTTTATTGTGGGTTCTAGTGCTTTGTTTGGCGGAATAAAACAACATTATAAAGGCTTTGTCGATTGGCGAACAGCTGTTGTTTTTGGAATTCCGGCTATTATAGGGGTTAGCTTGGTTCGCCATTACCTTGTCCCAGCATTACCTAATTTACTGTTTAGTATTGGTGATTTTGAGTTCTCGAGACGCATGGGTATGTTTGGACTTTTTGCTGTGCTAATGATTCCAGCAGCGATCTCTATGCTAAAAAAAGAAAAGGAGCGAGAAGTAACTGGAGCCATAAAATATAATTATGTGCTTATTTTAGTTGAAGGTCCGGTTGTTGGAGCAATTACTGGATTTATAGGCGCTGGAGGAGGCTTTTTAATCATTCCCGCTTTAGTAATCCTAGCGAATGTAAAAATGAAAATTGCCGTAGGCACGTCTCTTGTTATTATTGCTTTTAAATCATTATTAGGGTTCTTCTTTGGTGATGCCTTTACCATGGCTATAGATTGGCCCTTTTTAATAACCTTTACCGTGTTGTCACTAATCGGCATTTTAATAGGAAGTTACTTAAGCAATTTTATTGATGGCAAGAAGCTTAAAAAAGGTTTTGGATACTTTATATTGTTAATGGCTCTTTTTATCTTTTACATGGAATTTTTTATCAATCAATAAGGGTAACATAGGTTACTTTCAATATGAATAATCTTCGTTAACTTTGTAACGTTGAAAATAATAAATATAAATTTTTATGAAAATAGAACAAATATATACAGGATGTTTAGCGCAGGGCGCATATTATATAGAGAGTGCAGGGGAAGTGGCCATTATAGACCCCTTGCGTGAGGTTAAAGATTATATTACTAAAGCGGAAGATAATAACGCCGCAGTGAAATACATTTTTGAAACGCATTTTCATGCCGATTTCGTAAGTGGTCATTTAACGCTTTCTAAAGAAACAGGGGCACCAATAGTGTACGGGCCAACGGCAAAGCCATCGTTTGATGCTATTATTGCCGAAGACGGTCAGGAATTTAAATTAGGACATGTCACAATCACGGCATTACATACGCCAGGGCATACTATGGAAAGTACGACCTATCTTTTAAAGGATGAAAACGGAAAAGACCATGCTATTTTTAGTGGCGACACCTTGTTTTTGGGAGATGTAGGGCGACCAGATTTGGCACAAAAAGCGGCAGACATGACTATGGAAGATTTGGCTGGTTTATCTTTTGATAGTCTACGCCATAAGATCATGCCATTAGCAGACGATGTTATTGTATATCCAGGACATGGTGCAGGCTCTGCTTGTGGTAAAAATATGATGAAGGAAACCGTCGATACTTTGGGCAATCAAAAACAAATGAATTATGCCCTGCGTGCAGACATGACCAAAGAAGAATTTGTAAAAGAAGTTACCGAAGGCTTATTGCCACCACCAAAATACTTTCCGCTTAACGTGAAGATGAACAAGGACGGCTACGAACATATTGAAGACGTGATAGCAAAAGGAACTCAAGCCTTATCTCCGAGATGTTTTTGAAACGGTAGCCAACGAAACAGAAGCTTTAGTTTTAGATGTGCGTCATCAATCAGACTTTGTTAAAGGACACATTCCACGGTCCATTTTTATTGGTCTTAAAGGCGGGTTCGCCCCTTGGGTTGGCGCTTTAATTGCCGATGTAAAACAACCGTTACTGTTGGTGGTTGATGAAGGTAGTGAAGAAGAAGCCATTACCCGTTTGTCTCGTGTTGGTTTCGATAATACTATTGGCTATTTAAAAGGTGGTTTTGAGGCTTGGAAAACAGCGGGTAAAGAAACAGATGACTTATTATCTATTTCGGCAGAAGACTTTAAAAAGCGATTGGAAAACAATAAAGAAATTCCTGTGTTTGATGTGCGAAAAGAAGGTGAGTTTATCGCTGGGCATATTGAAAATGCTAATTTAACTCCACTAGATAGTATTAATGCACATTTATCTGAGTTTCCGGAAAAGGAACCTTTTTATATGCATTGTGCAGGTGGGTATCGTTCAGTAATTGCCGCTTCCATTTTAAAAAGTCGCGGAATTCATAACATCATTGATATAGCAGGAGGCATGGGAGCTATTAAGCAAGCAGGGATTCCGGTTTCAGACTTCGTTTGTCCAACAACACTAAAAAAATAAAAAAAAATCTAAATCTTTTATGGAATCAATTTACAGTACCTGGCCTTGGTACGTTGCAGGGCCATTAATAGCACTTGTTATGTTTTTACTTCTTAAAATGGGTAAAAAATTCGGGATGTCTTCAAATTTAAGAGCCATGTGCTCTATTGGTGGAGCAGGGAAATTTTCAGACTTTTTTAAGTATGACTGGAAGTCTTCAAAATGGAATTTGTATGTCGTTGCTGGTGTTATCGTAGGGGGTATTATTGCCTTTCAATTTTTAACACCTCATGCACCACAAGTGCATCCGGATGTTGTTGACCAATTACAAGTCTTGGGTATTACGAGCACCAATACCTCCTTTTTACCAACAGAATTATTCAGTTTAGAAAGTATGCTAACCGTTAAAGGGTTTTCTATTTTACTTATTGGAGGCTTCCTAGTAGGTTTTGGTGCGCGATATGCTGGAGGTTGTACTTCGGCCATGCCATTTCGGCATTAGTGATTTACAATTACCATCGGTAATAGCGGTTATAGGCTTCTTTGTAGGAGGCTTAGTTATGGTTCATTTAATTTTTCCAATTTTATTTTAATATGCGACAGTTTTTATCATTTTTCAGTATCGGTTTATTATTAGGCGTGCTATTTATTAAATCGGAAGTGGCTTCTTGGTTTCGCATCTACGAGATGTTCCAATTTAAAAGCTTCCATATGTATGGTATTATTGGATCGGCTATTGTTTTAGGGATCATCATTACTAAATATTTTAAATACACTCAGGCCAAAGATTTTAAGGGCAAGGAGATTACGATCGAGCCAAAAGAAAAGGGATTTACCCGTTACATGGTTGGCGGCATTATTTTTGGCTTAGGTTGGGCGTTGGCAGGTGCTTGTCCTGGACCCATGTACGTGTTGCTGGGCTCGGGTTTCTTAGCAGTATTTTACTGTTAATTTTTGGAGCACTCTTAGGAACCTTTGTATATGGTTTATTAAGAAAAAAACTACCACATTAATTTAATACTGCTTTGAATTGTAGTCTTAATTAAGTACCCCGCTGTTTATGTGAAAAGAAGGTTAAAATTTTGCTTCGGCCTAAAAAAAACTGAAACAAACCAGGAGGATGGAAAAGATAATATTTAAAAAAGTTTTGTAACATTTTAGAACGGGATACGTCATATAAGTATCAATCATCAAAAATTTACAATCATGAAAGACGATAGACCATTATTAGTTGTTACTCATTTAAGTCAGTTGCTAACAGTCCTTACAGGTTTTGGGGGATTAATAGTACCTTTAGTTATTTGGTTAAGCAAGAGAAACGAGTCGTACCAATTGGATGAGCACGGAAAAAACATTATTAATTTTCAATTGAGTTTAATTGTCAACTGTATCATTTGTGTTCCCTTAATCTTATTTTTTGGATTGGGCATATTAGGCTTCATAGTTTTAGGTATTGTATCGGTTGTCTTTCCGATTATAAATGCAATTAAAACGAGTCATGGTGAAAACCCAACATACCCTTTATCTTTTAATTTTATTCATTAGTGCTTTCCTGCGCTTGCAGAAACCGCACGAGTTGGTTTATTAGTTAGTTAAAGTTAATTAAAAGATAAAGGTAAACGTGTACTGAAAAGTACGCGTTTTTTGTTACCCATACTTTGCTACGTTGTTATTCAAACACGGGTTGTCTCTTATTTATGCGTTAAAGCATACTACCGTAAAACTAATGGTCTTTAATATATTATAAGTCATTAGTTTTTATTCGCTAAGTATCTAAAGTCTTGTATTTCTCAATGTAAATTGGCAGGACTAATTATAAGATCCCACCAAATGTTCTAAACTCTGTTTCATTTCGGTTAAACCAAACACAAAAGTTTGTCGTAGCATGGTTATCGTTTTGTCTTCATGGTCCATTTGAACGTTGTCAATCAGCGTTTCTATTTGGTCTGAAAATTCTATTATAATGTCTTGTTCCACTTTTTCGCCATTGGCCAACCGGTTTAGAATGTCACTCACCAGTGTTTTGGTTGTTTTAGAGTCTTGTTCAATATTAGAACTACCATTGGTGATGTTGGAATGCGACTCTTCACCGACGCGATGAATAATGATAATGGAATTGTATAAATTTTTAGTATGATCAATGCGGTCTTGAATGTTGGATTTGTCGGCAAACTGTGTTGCATTAAGCATGTCTTGCGCATAATTTATGTTTTTATGAAAGATATTTGCGTGCGCACTGCCATCTTTATTGTTTTCATACCGTGTATTGGTAATCGCCACATTAAAGCGCTTGTTTGCCGCCCTTATGGCATCTCTTAAAAATCGATTCGCTCGATCTTCAGCTTTATCAGGCCGGATAATAAAGGTGATAAGCGTTCCTATTGCAACCCCTATACCAATGCTAATGAGTCTATCCATACTGGTATCCAACAAATTACTTTCAGAACCCAAGGCAATCGCGACAGCCGCAACAACACCATAACGCCAGCTTTTTTTAAATCCGGAAATAAAGTTAATAACCAACATGGCAATCCCTAAAGAGATGGCTGTTCCCACATTAAATGGAATTAGGGCGGTAATACCATAGCCAATAATACTTCCAACAATAGTAGCCACTATACGATCTCTCGGCTTGAGATATGGTGTTCCCTATACTTGGTTCTACGATAAGTACTGCAGAAAGGACACATAAAAATACTTCAGGCAAACCGAGACTTTTCATAATAACAAAGGCGATGATAGCAGCTACCGCTGACTGTAATGCCGGACGAAAGGCGTCCTTTTTATTATTTTCATCAAAAGTGATAGCAATGGGGAATTTCATGGGTACGATATTATTTTAAACTAAAAACGCGTACTTCTCAGCACGCGTTTATATTTTAGGTATTCTACAAATGCAGGGAATGAAATATTTTCTTCTTTTTTATAGTCTTTTTACGAATTTAGCATCACTGGCATCACTAGCATGGTGACATGTTCGCCCTCATCTAAGCCATCTACCGGCGTTAAAATACCCGCTCTATTAGGCATACTCATTTCTAACTGAACATCAGTAGCATTGAGGTTATTCAACATTTCTGTTAAAAAACGAGAGTTGAACCCAATCTGCATGTCATCACCTTGATAGTCACAGGTTAAACGTTCTTCTGCTTTGTTGCTGTAATCGATATCTTCGGCAGAAATATTAAGTTCGGCACCAGCAATTTTCAAACGGATTTGGTGTGTGGTCTTATTCGAGAAAATACTCACTCGCTTTACAGAATTTAAAAACTGCGTGCGGTCTATGGTTAGTTTATTCGGATTCTCTTTTGGGATTACAGCTTCGTAATTAGGATATTTACCATCAATTAATCGACAAATCAATATGGTGTTTTCAAAAGTGAACTTGGCATTAGAATCGTTATAATCAATTGTTACATTTTCATCACTAGCCGCCAAGATCCCTTTAAGTAAGGTTAGGGGCTTCTTTGGCATAATAAACTCTGCAACTTGAGACGCACTAACGTCTTCTCGTGTATATTTTACTAATTTGTGAGCGTCTGTGGCCACAAACGTTAAGTTGTCTGTAGAAAATTGGAAAAAGACACCACTCATTACTGGTCTTAAATCATCATTTCCAGCAGCAAAAATGGTTTTGCTAATGGCGGTAGCTAAAATATCTCCAGCAATTGTTGTAGAACTTGGATCTTCAAGGGCTACAGCTTTTGGAAACTCAGCACCATCGGCATACGCTAATGCATATTTACCATGATTGGAATTAATTTCAACAATGTTATTATCTTCTATAGTAAACGTTAAAGGTTGCTCAGGAAACGTTTTTAAAGTATCTAACAATAAACGTGCTGGAATAGCCACGCTACCTTTACTATCACTCTCTATTTCTAAGGTTGAAGACATAGTGGTTTCTAAATCACTTGCAGAAACCGTTAATGCGTTGTGATCAATATCGAAAAGAAAATTATCTAAAATGGGTAAGGTATTTGAGCTGTTTATGACACCCCCTAAAACTTGTAATTGCTTGAGTAAATAAGTACTTGAAACTATAAACTTCATTTTGTCTTTTATATTTTTTTAAATGTAAAATAGTGCATTCATTTTGAGATTATAGTTGAAATAAGCTTAAAATAATGAATGGTTCTTAAATATTTTTTAGTCGTTAAATTCTAAATAATTAATTACTACAAATATATTGTTTAACCGCCTAAAACTGAAACAAACTTATTAACAGCCTGATTCCCTAAAAGCGGGCATCTCATTCTGTTTTCTTAGCGTATTTTTTCTTTCGGAAGAAATTAAAAAACACACCAAATAGCCCTAAAATCAAGAGCGGAAGGACGATATTAATGACTTGCCATTTTGTTTTGTCTTGCGCAATTTTAGATTGATCTAAAAAGGCCACTTTTACTTCTTTAGTACGAATGTTTATAAGTCCGTCGTCTTCTAAAAGATAATTCACGGCATTGAGTAAAAATTCTTTGTTTCCAAAGACTTGTCCTGTACTTCTATCAAAACCTAATTCTTCCGGTCCATTTCGTCCCACACGGTTTTTTATAATGTCACCATCCCCAATGACAATCATCTTTGTTTCAGGACTTTGTGTTTTGTCTTGTAAACTATTTATTGGTTTTACTCGATTGTTATAAACAGAGGTAAAGGCGCCCTCTAGCAAGACGGCTAGGGTTTGTTCCCCTTTAGTAAATGCCTTTGGATCTTGCTCTTTTAACGCCATGTCCGAGACTAATTTCCCGTGGGGTCCCTTCTAATTTACTTAAAGGCCCACTTTGTAGTAGAATGGTTTTTTTTATAGCATTCTTTAAAGTATCCATAGGACTGGCAAAATCAAACTTTAGGAAATTTAAATTATTGACTATAGGGTGTTTACTCTCACTTTTCGCTAGGGGCGAATAGGTCCATGGAAACTGTTGAAACCGTGATTCGCTTCCACTACCAGTGGCTAGAGTAATAGGAGCAGAGTACATAGAACTCACTAATAAGGGATTGATACGCACGCCGTATTTAAAAAAGAAATCCGTTAAATTTAAATCTCTTGGTACCGCAATATTTTTACCAGCCTCGTTAAACAAACTGTCTTGCTCCATGGCAATGGCGTCCACCATCCATAAACTTTTTCCGCCGTGCATGGTGTATTGATCGAGCACATATTTTTCTTCTTCAGTAAAGGCTTCGGTTGGTTTCGCGGCAATAAATAGATCGTAAGTGTTTAATGATTTAGAGGTTTTCTGTGGATTGCTTGCCACACTATCTAAGGTAAAGGGAGCGATATAATAATACTGACCAAGTGTTTTAAGGAAATCGGCAACATATTCATCCGGCAGTTCATTATTCCCTTTTAAAATGGCGATTTTGTGACGTTTGGGGTTCACTAATTTACTTAAACCATCGGCAAAAGCGTATTCTAAATGTTGTACAGAATTGGTGACTAATTCTTGCTGAGAGGCTCCAATCTTATTTTTTACCAACGGAATAATTACCGTTTGGTCGTTATAACTGGCCAACGCCCATGGAAAAATGACGGTTTGTGATTGTTTTCCGTTTTCTTGAACACTCATTTGCATGGGCGTCAAACCGCGCTGGTTTAGTTGTTGTATGTTTTGATTACGGGTTGCTTCGTCTGCAATAGGATTTATGAAATTAAAGATAATATTGCTATTGTAGGCTGCAAATTCTTCTAATAATTGTTTGGTTTCTGTTTGTAGTCTTCTAAATTCTGAAGGGAAATCATCACCTTCTAAGAAGACATCAATAACAATGGGGGATTCCACATGTTTTACCACATTTAAAGAGGCTTCGTTTAAGGTATAACGTTGGTCAGACGTTAAGTCAAAACGTTTGTAAATCTTTTGAGCGGCCGGATTAATTAAAATTAACCCAATGACTAAGATGGCTATATGTTTGATAGATTTATTCAATTTTTTTCTCAAGTTTATAAGTTTTTATTGAAACTACAGTGTCCTTTTTAAATGTAATTTCTATACACTCTTGCTGTTTGTTAAAAGCCCCTGGTTTAAACCCCGGATTATAATTCCATTGGTCTTTAGAATTTGCTTTCATAGTATCATCCCAACCATACCATTCAGCAGCTCCAAAATTGGTTTCAACGTCGGATTTCGTTTGTCCTAGGAGTTGATTATTGGTATTTAATTGATCCATCATTTCAAAACGTAATTCGGGTTCTCTTTCCAATTTTCGGCATTAAAATATTTTTGATGATGGTAACTTGAAAATATATTAAAAATGGGATAAAATAAATAAAAATAAAGAAGGGGCGTCGCAAAAAGCGTTAAGAGTAAAACAATCCATTTGTTAGTTTCTATCGTTTTTATAAATAGCCAAGCGACAATAAAAACGATAGCAAAGGATAAAACTAAAGCAGGAGTAATCACCATAACTATTGTTTTTTGATATTAAATTGGGTTAACATAATAAATAAAATAGTAACACTTAAAAAATAAATGCAATCCCGAGTATCTAAAACCCCACGACTCATACTTTTGTAATGTATACTCATTCCCATCTGTTCAACAGCTGGTACTGTGAAATCTGCTATACCTTCAAACCCAACATAAAAGAAAAAACATAAAAATACCGCGATAATAAAAGCAACAATTTGATTGTCACTTAAGGTGGAAGCAAAGAGACCTATAGCGGTATAAGCGGCTACTAAAAACAATAATCCCAAATAAGAACCCAACGTACTACCGGTGTCTAAATTACCCACAGGGTCTCCCAATTGATTAATGGTGTACACATAAAGTAGTGTAGGCACGAGTGCTAAAATAATAAGCAAGAACGCTCCAAAATATTTTCCCAATACGATTTGTAAATGCGAAATGGGTTTTGTGAGTAATAACTCTAAGGTGCCTTGTTTTTTTTCATCACTAAAACTGCGCATCGTTACCGCTGGAATAAGAAATATAAGTATCCATGGGGCTAACAAAAAGAAGGACGATAAATCGGCAAAACCGTAATCGAGAATGTTGAATTCGCCTTTAAATAACCATAGGAATAAGCCGTTTAATAACAGAAAAATGGCGATTACCAAATAACCAATGGGTGAAGCAAAAAAGGTGTTGATTTCTTTTTTTAAAATAGCAAACATGCAATATATAATTTTAAGTGACGCTTAATTTTCGTATCATTTTAGATAACACTTTAGGGAAAAACCGTTTGGCGTAAACGCCTGATTTTTCCTTAAGACCAGCAATATAAACTTCTTGTTTCTTTTTTAAAATGGCTTTCGCCATTAATTTAGCAAAATAGTCTCGGTGCCATGCCGTTTTTGGTAGCTTTATCCATAGATTGTTGTGCATTGCCATCACCAGTCAAAGCATTCATAGAGACATTGGTGTGAACAAAACCAGGGCAAACTAAGGTGATATCTATATGGTCTTTATAAAGTTCGGCTCTTAAACTATCAAAAAAACCATGCAGAGCGTGCTTGCTTGCGGCATAGCTTGATCTCAACGGCGTTCCTATTTTTCCAACGATACTAGTGGTCACTACAATATGACCCGATTGCTTGTTAATAAAATGAGGTAACAATGCTTTTGTTAAAGCGACCGTTCCTAAATAATTAATATCTATGAGGCGTTTATCTACCGCAATAGCCGTGTCTTTGGCTAAAGCCCGTTGACTAATGCCGCCATTATTTACTAATATATCAATGGTACTAAATAAGGCTATAGCGGCATCTACTTTGGGTTGTAAGTTGGTATATGCCTCTAAATCTAAAGGAAGTAATTTTACGGCATCAGCATTTTTACAAAGGTGTTTTACAGCTTCCAAAGCCTCGGCGTTTCTTGAAGATAGAATAAGCTTTGCCCCTTGATTAGATAATTCTATGGCTAAGTGCTTCCCAATGCCGGATGAAGCACCAGTAATCCAAACGATTTTGTTAGTAAAACTCATAACGACATTTTATTAAATTTTGTTTGTTCTGTCTTAACAAGGACGCCATGCTATAATAATTTGTTTAATTAGATGTTTCAGTAAAAAGATGCGCATACCAAATATATTAATTCCTCTTTCAACGACAGCCTTGTTTTAAAACATTCTGCGAGCCAGTCTTTTTAATATTCGAAATTCTTTTCCTTTTACTATACTTAGTTTTTGATTTCTATAACAGAGGCTTGTTACAAAATTGAAGTCATTTCCTGTTTTTGAAGAAAAATGAGTTGAACTTGTTGCATAAACAAGATAAGCCTTACCTATTTCGAATGGGTAACCACAATTTGATTCGCTCATTTCTGAAGCAATTTGAATAACTTCCGATTTCTTTATTCCTTTAATAACGGAGATTATTTCAATAGTATAAATAATAGGATCCCCTGAATTTTGATGGGTGCCATTACTTTTCAATTCCTTAGCAATAACTTTCCCAGTCAATATCAAATCTGACTCATTAAAGGCATTTTGAATTTTTTTATATAAAGATGTATCACTGTCAGCACAACTACAAGCAAAGGATTGAGTAATTGAAAAAAGTAAAATGAATATAATTAAAACTATTTTTTTCATAATTCATTATTTTTATGGCAATCAACTGTAAACCGAGACTGTTTTTACTTTAAACTAGCCACTTTATCCACGCTCCAAGCCTCCGGCTTATCATTAAATAGGGGTTTCGTTTGTGCCCATACGCCTTTGAATAATTCAGAATGCCGGTAATTTTCCAAATCGGTTTCTGAATGCCAATAACTATAAGTAAAAAAGATATGGGGATGCTGTTTGTCTCGATATAATTCTAAAAACTGGCACCCTTCAAAATCCCGAATGTTCTGTTTTACACCTTGAAAATTTTCTAGAAATTTTTTAATATTTTCTTCAGCAAAACTCATTTTTACGATTCTTACTAGCATGTATTTTAGTTATAAGTTAAACGGTTAAACCTGGACATTTTTTATTGTTTCAAAGGGTTAGTTTAAACAATCATACGACGGCTTATTAACTACTGTTTGGGGCTTACTTAACAAAGTTAATAGTAACTGTATCCCTCAGTTTCAAGCCCATCAAAGAACTCGCACCACCTACATTACCCGTATTGCCTTTATATATAGCAATTTCCATATACTGTGAGGAGTTAAACACCACCAAGCCGCGACCTTCATCATTTCTATTTTCTTCAGGAATATCAAAATTTATAATATCGCTATATTTAGAATGTATCTTTTTAAACTTGTGGCTTCTCGCAGAAACTTCAAAGACACGGCCTTTCCGGATCCCTTCAAAAAACGTTTTTTTAATATTGGTAATCACGTTTCCATAATTATCAATATAAATAACACTACCAATAATTTGAGTCTTTTCCTCATTAACATAAGGCACCACATTTTTTATCGGCTTTATAGAAGTCATGGGTTTTCCTATAATACCTAGAGCACCGCCACGTGCAATGTGGCAAGCGACTTTTACAAAGACATCGAGTACAGGAAAACTCGTTTCAATCTTATCGTGAATATTGATTTCTACAATCTGCTCGGAGCAATCTCAGCACAAATCATACTCATAATACCATTATTAGCACATACAAAATAATGACCATCCAGCTTGATAGCCATATGTTTATTCTCTTGGTTAATTTCAGAATCAATACCAATAATATGTATGGTCCCTTCCGGAAAGCTGCTGTAGGCGTTTTGAATAATGTAAGCCGCCTCTCGGAATATTAAATGGAGAAACGGAGTGCGAGATATCAACAATTCTTACATCGGCCAATTCGCTATAAATAGCGCCTTTTATCGCACCAGCAAAGTGATCTTTCTCACCAAAGTCTGTAGTTAGTGTGATAATGGCCATTTAGTAATTGTTGATATTTTTTTGAATTTAAGCGAATAAAAGTTGTGGAACTTTCTTAAGTTTAATGCACAGAACAAATCTAGTAAAATTGAAGACATAAACTAAATAAAATCACCTGCCTTTTGAATGAAATCGTAATTGAACTTGAAGAAATCACACCTAAAGAATTTTTTGGTGATGGTAATGAAAATATAGAACTGTTAAAAAAATATTTTCCCAAACTAAAGATTGTTGCTCGTGGTAATAAAATAAAAGCTTTTGGTGATGAAGAGCTTCTAGAAGAATTTGACCGTAGGCTCACCATGCTCCTCACACATTTTGCAAAATACAACAAGTTGGATGAGAATGTGATAGAACGTGTGCTCACGAGTCAGAGTAGTGATGATTATGAAACGTCTGAAAAGAGTGGAGAAATCATTGTTCACGGGGTAAACGGTAAGTTAATAAAAGCACAAACGGCAAACCAGCGTAAACTGGTAGAGCTCATGCGTAAAAATGATATGGTGTTTGCTATAGGTCCTGCAGGAACAGGTAAAACTTATACAGGCGTAGCGTTGGCAGTACAAGCATTAAAAAGCAAAGCAGTAAAACGTATTATTTTAACGCGCCCAGCCGTGGAAGCAGGAGAGAATTTGGGCTTTTTACCTGGTGATCTAAAAGAAAAATTAGACCCCTACATGCAACCCTTGTATGACGCCCTAAGAGATATGATTGCACCTGAGAAATTAACGCAGTATATAGAGAATGGTACGATCCAGATTGCACCACTGGCTTTTATGCGGGGACGTACCTTAGATAATGCCTTCGTTATTTTAGATGAAGGTCAAAATACCACACATGCCCAAATGAAAATGTTTTTAACCCGTATGGGAAAGAATGCCAAGTTTTTATTAACTGGAGACCCCGGACAAATCGATTTGCCACGTCGCACGATTTCAGGATTAAAAGAAGCCCTTTTGGTACTTAAAGATATAGATGGTATTGGTATGGTCTTTTTGGATGATAAAGATGTCATTCGTCATAAACTCGTAAAGAAAGTCATTGCGGCCTACAGAAATATTGAAAATGCAGAGGCTTAATGGTATTAAAAGCCAGGAACCTGCTCTCGGCAGTCGCTATCAGAGATGAGCTCCAACAGAGCCTCCATCAGGGCTAGTCAGAGTAACTAAAAACAAAAAATAAAAAGGGTATCGCAATTGCGAAACAAATTGATAAATTTGTTGTGGCAATCTGCCGTATATAAAAAGAGATTACGACATTGTTGCACTCTCGTAATGACGCACTATTTAAAAAATAAATGAACAACACAATAACCGATTCAAATTTCAACTTCCCAGGACAAAAAAGCGTCTATAAAGGAAAAGTAAGAGCAGTATATAACATTAATGACGAGGCATTAGTCATGGTTGCAACAGACCGGCTGAGCGCTTTCGATGTCGTGATGCCAAAGGGGATTCCCTATAAAGGACAAATATTAAATCAGATAGCCACTAAGTTTATGGCGCAAACTGAAGATATTGTACCCAACTGGCTTACCGCAACACCGGACCCAAATGTGGCGGTAGGGCATTTATGTGAGCCTTTTAAAGTAGAAATGGTTATTCGTGGTTATATGAGTGGCCATGCAGCCCGAGAATATAAAGCAGGAAAAAGACAGCTTTGTGGTGTGGCTATGCCGAGAAGGCATGAAAGAAAACGATAAGTTTCCTTCGCCAATTATCACCCCGGCAACAAAAGCCGAAATGGGAGATCATGACGAAGACATTTCACGAGAAGACATTATAAAAAAAGGCATTGTAAGTGAAGCCGATTATCTAGTACTTGAAGATTATACTAGAAAATTATTTCAACGGGGTACAGAAATCGCAGCCTCTCGCGGATTAATTTTAGTAGATACTAAATACGAATTTGGGAAAACGAAAGCCGGTAAAATAGTCTTGATTGATGAAATCCACACGCCAGATTCGTCACGTTATTTCTATGAAGAAGGATATCAAGACCGTCAGGATAAAGGGGAGGCCCAAAAACAGTTGTCTAAAGAGTTTGTAAGGCAATGGTTAATAGCCAATAACTTTCAAGGATTAGAAGGACAAACCGTGCCGTTTATGAGTGATGAGTACATTCAAACGGTGAGTGAGCGCTATATTGAACTTTATGAGAAAATTATGGGCGAAACATTTATAAAAGCAGACGTCTCTAACATTCATGAGCGTATTCAAAAGAATGTGGAAGCGTATTTACAGTCTAAGTAGCACCTGTATATAAAAACAAAAAAGACCTTTCCTTCGAAAGGTCTTTTTTGTTAATACTAAATACGCCGCATTCATTGCTTTACAAAAGCAAAGTGCTCCAGTCGTATTGGTGTTTTATCCTGTGGTTATTCGATTATAGAAGCTTCTTATTTTTCTATATAAATACGTGTTTGTTTTAACATAATAAAACGAAATAAAACAAACCACAATCATAAAAATTACGGCACCAAAAATAGCTTGTGCCGGTGTTAAGGCTTTATAAAAAAAGTATTTTAAACTTATGCCTATAAAACTGCCATAAATAATCATAAAATGAATGACATAGATGGACAAGGTTTTTTGTCCTATTTTAGTAATAATGGCTTGCTTTAAATAACGCTCAAACGTGTAGAATACTCCAAATAAAACAAGCACATTCCCCAATCGCTTAAAAAGGTAATTATAATTCGCACTCTGCGTAAATAAAGGCAAATCAAACCAGTCATCTAAAAGCTTCAAAGTGGGAGAAGAGAAAAATATTAAAAAAACTCCAATGAGTAAAAACCCGGTGATTTTAATCTGCTTATAGTTATTTTTATTGCCAAACTCAGAAAACAGGATGGCGATAAATCCCCCAAAACAAACATAGCCAAACCATGGTAATATGGTAAATACAGAGCCGTTTTGTAAACTAAGATAATTAGAAAACAACACCGGCATATTCTCAATAGTTAAGGTTCTATACAGGGGTTCGGAAACAAAAATACTAAAGCCTAAAATTAAAAAGACAATCGCTAATAAGGCTTTATTACCAAAGACCATTAAATACACAAGGATTAGTAGTATGAGCGAGAGCCCTATACATTGTAGTACATCAACTTGTAAAAAATTAAGGTTTAATTTGCCATACATTAGGCTTATAAAAGAAAACCGTAAAGCATACCCAATGATAATGAGTAATATGCCACGTTGTAGTCCCTTTTTTATACGCTGCTTTTCTGTGCCTTTCTCTTGTGCTTTTAATAATAAAAAAACAAAAACTAAACCGGTTATCGTAAAAAACGTGGGTGCAGTAATACCCCTAAAATAGGACCAAATGTTATAGGCCGTATGGGTACTGTCCCTATAAATTGGATTTAAAAGGGTGTCAATAAAATGACCTTGTAACATCATTAAAATGGCAAATGCCCTAACGGCGTCTAGAAAAAAGAGTCTTTTAGGTTTCAATATAAAAAATAGTTAATGCTGTAAAGATAATAGAATACCTTTCATTTAAAAAAGATTGATTGATAGCATACCGTAAAAGAAAAAAATCTGATCGCTTATGAATTAAAGTTAAAAAGGGGAGTGTTTGTATTATTCTTTAGGGTATCTCTCAACATCTTTATGTTGCCAAATGAGGTTCACTATTTGCCAGGTACCATCTAATTTCATTAAATGTAAATATTCGACCCAATTATCTGAAACGAGCTTAACATTGGCTATACGGTTGTAAATGTCAAGAATGACAGCGGTATTATTTGCAGGGACAGGAAATTTAGTGTTCGATTTATTCCAAGAATTAGCGAATGCCATCATTTGTGTCTTTGTGGTTCTTTGGGAGTATTCTTTTTTTGTAGTTCTATCCCAACCAATAGTTACTTTATTTAAGCTATCGTTCAGGACTTCATTCATCAACTCCGGTTGTAATTGTTGTAATCCAATAAGATACCCTAATGCCTTTTCTTTAATTTCTATAGAGTCTTTTTGAGAGGCAATTTTACTTAAAACGATAGCGACATTAGAGTAAACGGGACGCGTTCTAATTAACTTACCCGAGGTATCTAATTGTTTTAAGTTAATGTTGTTACCAATGCTGTCGTATGTCTTTTCTCCAATAGCAAATTGCCATTGATTTAAAGCTAATTCACCTTTTTCATTATGGTAGCTGTAAGTAACATGGTTACCTATAGTATCATAAGTGTCTTGATAAGAAGCTATACCAACGGAATTATTTGTTACCTCTAGGTGTTCGTTTAAATTGTAGTGCGCTTTTGGTGCCCCTGTTTTGTCTAATAAAATACCAGTGGTTCCAAATTCGAAATAAGGAGCGACGTTTACTTCTTGGTTTTCTATATTATACCGTTTTTCTATAATTAATTTTTTGTGTTTTGACCAATTATAAGTGGCAATTCCCCAGTTGGACGCCATAGGTTGATCTTCTAAATTATAAAACATAAGGGTGTTTTTAAAACCATTACTATCATACAAAAAGACTTCTTTAAAGACTTCTCTGTCGTTAGTAACACGCTTGTTGTTTGGGTCGTAGAAGGTTACTGGTTTCTTTGTAATCTTCATAACGAATCAACATTCTATAGGCGCCTATAGAGAATAGGGGGTGTTGCTTTTCAGTATGGTAGTGGTTATTTATAATTTCAGTTAATCTACTAGAGGCATCATATTTAAAAACATAATGAGACGTAGCCTTTGCGGTTTCGCTGTTCATGGGATGCGTGCCAGCGAGCTCGACAAAAGGGGAAACGTGGTTATATCTCAAATGCCTGAAATAACTTTCTTTATACTGCTTTTGTGCGTGAATAGATATTGATAGACATAAAAAAAAAGAAGTTTTAAGAGTTTCATAATGACATTTTGATTTAGTCCTGGATGAGTAGTGATGCTAAATTACTTAATAAGTACTAGTTATAATACCTTTTATGCAAAGGAATATAGCCATAACCCAAACCCGTTCATGGCTCATGACACTTCGTTCAGGTATTGATTAACAGTATTACAAGATGAATGGCCTTAATACTGGTCGCCTAGTCCAACATACCAATGACTCTATAACCATGCGCATATTCATTATTTGTCCCGCATTTTCTATGCTTAATATATAACACTTTCTAAATGACTAAAGTCTTAGGTTTTAACAAAGCACGTTCTTCTTTAAAATTCCGTTTATTGAGAATTAAAAGGTCACCTAATTCTTAACGCTTAACATGAACACGATCTGGGGAGCATGGCCAAACGTGCCTATTTTTAATATCAAATAAATAGTTGGGTATTTAATATTAATATATATTTATACAAAACTACCAATTTGCAAAATCTCGACCAATGTATTGCCGATTTCGCTTCATTCGTATGGGGACTGCCCTTACTTATCATTTTAATAGGAGGCGGATTATTTTTAATCATTTATTCTAAATTTTTACCCTTTCGCTATTTGGGTCATGCCATTCAGGTCTTACGAGGGAAATATGATAATCCAGACGATCCAGGAGAAATTTCGCATTTTCAAGCCTTAACAACGGCATTGTCAACGACTATAGGTATGGGAAATATTGCGGGGGTTGCTGTCGCCATTGCTATAGGTGGTCCTGGTGCGATGTTTTGGATGTGGATAAGTGCTATTGTAGGTATGAGTACCAAGTTTTTTACCTGTACATTGGCGGTCATGTTTCGAGGCAAAGATAGTAATGGAGCGATTCAAGGGGGTCCCATGTATTTTATTACAGAAGGTTTAGGCCAGCACTGGAAACCCTTAGCGGCATTTTTCTGTCTTTGCGGCATGATTGGTGTCTTACCCGTTTTTAATGTAAATCAGTTAACACAGGCTATTAATGATATTGTGTTAATACCTAATGGGGTTCAAGTGTCTTTTTTAACGAACTTATCGGTGGGGTTGGTACTGGTTGCTATGACCTCACTTGTTATTTTGGGAGGTTTAAACCGAATTAGTAAGGTGGCCTCTAAACTGGTACCCAGTATGGTGATTTTATATTTTGTCCTTGTACTCATTATTCTAATCACAAATATCGAAGTCCTTCCAAAATACTTCAAACTTATTTTTACAGATGCTTTTGCAGCAAATAATTTTAATGGTGATTCTTTTTTAGGGGGCATGGTTGGTGGTCTTATTTTGTTGGGCGTGCGTCGTGGGGCCTTCTCCAATGAAGCTGGGATTGGTACAGCGCCAATGGCACACGGGGCGGCAAAAACAGCAGAGCCCATTCGTGAAGGTTTAGTCGCCATGTTAGGACCAGCAATAGATACCCTTATTGTTTGCACGCTAACTGCTTTAGCGATTTTAGTAACAGATGTTTGGCAAACCAGTGATGCTAATGGGGTGAGCTTAACAGCCTCGGCATTTGCTAAAACCATGCCTGTTTATGGTAAATATTTATTAATGATATGTATCGCTGTGTTTAGTATTTCCTCACTATTTAGTTATTCTTATTACGGAATGAAATGTGCGTCATTTTTATTTGGAGCGCACAACAAACATTATTTTAACTACTTCTATATTGTAAGTATCATTGTAGGCGCCACAACTTCTTTGAGTTTAATGTTAAATTTAATTGATGGCGTATTTGCTTTGATGGCTGTGCCAACCATGTTAACTACCATCGCATTAGCGCCAAAAGTATTGAAAGAGGCAAAACGGTATTTTTCAACCTTAAAAAAAGCATAATTTTTCTTAAATTTAAGAAGATAATAAAAAGCGATTATGAGCAATTACCATATAAAACACCTCGAAGAATATTACCAAGTCTATAGGAAGTCTATTAGTGAACCGAGAAAAGTTCGGGAAGAAATTGCCGAAGAACAGTTTCTATGGCGTAAAAAATGGGACCAGGTATTATCTTGGGATTTTACCAAACCTGAAGTCAAATGGTTTGAAGGGGCAAAATTGAACATTACCGAAAATTGCATCGACAGACATTTATTAACTAGAGGGGATAAAACAGCCATTATTTTTGAGCCTAACAATCCTGAAGAACAAGCGCTTCATATTACCTATAAAGACTTACACGAACGCGTTTGTAAAATGGCAAATGTGTTGAAGTCTAAAGGGATTAAAAAAGGAGATCGCGTCTGCTTGTATTTACCTATGATTCCAGAATTGGCCGTTTCTGTATTTGCCTGTGCACGAATTGGCGCCATTCACTCCGTGGTATTTGCCGGTTTTTCAGCCACAGCATTGTCCACCCGAATTAATGATGCCGATTGTAAAATGGTGATTACCAGTGACGGTTCTTTCCGTGGTAATAAAACCATTGACTTAAAAGGCATCGTTGATGCAGCTTTAAAAGATTGCCAATGTATAGAAAGTGTCTTAGTGGTAAAGCGCACCAATGCTAATGTTGCAATGAATGATTTAGACCATTGGTTAGAACCTTTGTTAAATGAAGCGTCTTCGCATTGTGAACCGTGAAATTATGGATGCAGAAGATCCACTATTTATATTATATACTTCGGGATCTACAGGTAAGCCTAAAGGGATGGTGCATACTACGGCGGGGTATATGGTATATACGGCGTATACCTTTAAAAATGTATTTCAGTATACAGAAAAAGATGTGTTTTGGTGCAGTGCAGATATTGGATGGATTACAGGACACAGCTATATTTTGTATGGCCCCTTGGCGAATGGCGCCACTTCAGTGTTATTCGAGGGCGTACCTAGTTATCCAGATTTTAGTCGGTTTTGGCAAATTGTAGAGAAGCACAAAGTGAATCAATTTTATACCGCACCAACGGCTATTAGAGCCTTGGCAAAAGAAGGCACCGCATATACTCAAAACAATGATTTATCCTCTTTAAAAGTGTTGGGTACCGTGGGAGAGCCTATCAATGAAGAAGCGTGGCACTGGTATGATGATAATATTGGTAAAAACCAGGCGCCTATAGTGGATACTTGGTTTCAAACAGAAAATGGTGGCATTATGATCACCCCAATTCCGTATGTCACCCCCACAAAACCCACCTATGCCACCCTGCCTTTTATAGGGATTCAGCCTTGTTTAATGAATGAAGAAGGTAAAGAAATTAGAGGAAATCAGGTGAGTGGACGCTTATGTATAAAGTTTCCTTGGCCCAGTATAGCGCGAACCATTTGGGGAGACCATGACCGCTATAAAGCGACTTATTTCTCGGCTTTTGAAAATAAATATTTTACAGGGGATGGTGCCTTACGGGATGAGGTTGGCTACTACCGCATTACAGGGCGTGTGGACGACGTGATTATTGTTTCCGGACATAACCTTGGGACCGCACCTATTGAAGATGCTATAAATGAGCATCCTGCAGTGGCAGAATCTGCCGTGGTCGGTTTTCCACATAATATAAAAGGCCATGCATTGTATGGCTATGTTATTTTAAAAGAATCTGGTGAAGGGAGAGACCAAGACAATGTACGTCGCGAAATTAATCAAATAATTTCGGAACAAATTGGACCCATTGCCAAACTTGATAAAATTCAATTTACTAGCGGATTACCTAAAACGCGAAGTGGTAAAATAATGAGACGTATTTTACGAAAAATTGCCTGTCAGGATTCTGAAAATTTAGGAGACATAAGCACTTTGTTAAATCCCGAAGTGGTAGAAAGTATTATTGAGAACGCCTTATAAAAGCACTTTTTACATAAAGCAGGAGTTAAAAAAAGTTAAATTATGGATTGAGATAATTTTAGTTTTGATTGGATTACAGAGGACAGTAATGTCTTTGTATTTTTAAATCAACATTAATTAATCTTAAAAATTTAAAATTATGAACAGCGATCAATTTGAAGGAAAATGGAAACAAATTAAAGGTGATTTTAAACAGAAATATGGGAAAATCACGGATAATGAATACAAGGAAGCCGAAGGTGACTTTGATAAATTAGCAGGTAAAGTTCAAGAAAAATATGGCAAGTCTAAAGAAGATCTTAAAAAAGAAATAGATAGTTGGTAGGCTTTAATTACCAAATCAAAACAGCGTCTCTAGGTCATGATTTAGAGACGCTTTTTTTTAAATAAAATGAAATATACATGATAAAAAACTACCTACTACCCCTGCTTTTAACGCTCATTTGCTCCAGTTGTGCCTCTAGAAAATTCGAAGATGTCTTATACTTAGAAAAAGTACCGAATGAGGAGTCTCTTAAGCTTAATGTCTTTCAACCTAGACATACAAAGGATTCAAAACCAATGCCCGTCGTTATCTTTGTACATGGTGGCTATTGGGCAGAAGGCGATAAAGATATTTATGGTTTTTTAGGGCGTAATTTTGCTAAGCACGATGTGGTCACTGTGATTCCGTCTTACACTCTAAGTCCGAAAGCGAACTATGATACTATGGCTAAAGAGATTGCAAAAGCGGTAGAATGGACCGTGAATAATATTGAAGAGTACCATGGCAATCCTGAGCAAATTTACTTAATGGGACATTCGGCTGGCGGTCATCTTATTGCTTTAATTAGTACCAATCCAAGATACCTAAAAACGCCTGAAGTGATAAAAGGTGTTATTTTAAATGATGCCGCAGGATTAGACATGTATACCTATTTACAAAACCATCCACCCACTGCAAAATACCATTATAAAACTACGTGGACTACAGATCCTGAACAATGGAAAAAGGCGTCTCCGCTTTATTTCGTAGATGAAAAAGCACCACCATTCCTCATTTATATTGGGAAAAAAACCTATGCCTCTATTAAAAAACAGAATGCGGTGTTTATAGATAAGCTTAATGAATTTCAAAAGGAAATACAACCCATCTATTTAGATAAAAAACACGTGCCGATGATGAGTCAGTATTTTTTTCCTTGGACCAAGCGTTACGATGAGATTTTATCATTCATTAACACGAATTAAGAGCCCGTCATAAATGGGTTTATAAACGGTAAATTTCTATAAATAGTGTAACTTTAATCAGGATTTGTCGTCCCATGAGTTATTAATCAATTTTACTATCATGAAGAAAATCAGTGTATTGTTTAGCTTAATTCTTTTTACTATTGTTTTAAATGCCCAGCAGGTAGGGATAACTCCGAAGTTAAAGAACATGTTAAAGCACGTATAGACACGCAAACCAATGTAGCGATTGCCATTGGTTTTATAGACGGTGAAAGTGTCGACTATTTTAGCGCTGGAACAACAGCTTTAGACACAGGGAGCAAGGTCGATGAACATTCTGTATTTGAAATCGGTTCTATTTCAAAAGTGTTCACCACTGTTTTATTAGCTCAAAAAATAAAGAGCGGCGACATGCGTCTGTCAGATCCTATTGCTAAATATCTACCTGTAACGGTAACCGTACCCTCTCGAAATGGTAAAGAGATCACCATAAGAGATCTAGCGACACATACTTCGGCGTTGCCAAGAATGCCGAGATAATTTTACGCCTGAAAACCCTAACAATCCCTTTGCCGACTATAGCTACGAGCAGTTGTATCACTTTATTTCTCATTACGAATTACCACGAGATATAGGTGAGCGCTATGAATATTCTAACTTGGGTATGGGGCTATTAGGCCATATTTTAGAATTGCAAAGCGGAAAAACCTATGAAGAATTAGTTATAGCGAATATTGCAAAACCATTAAAAATGGAGGATACCCGCGTTAGTTTAAATGAAAGTATGAAAAAACGTCCGGCCAAAGGTTACTCTGGATTAAATGAAGTAGAAAATTGGGACATCATCACTTTGGCTGGAGCAGGAGGTATTCGTTCCACCGTGAGTGATATGGTTAAATTTATAAAAGCCAATATGGGGGTTGTAAAGACTCCTCTTTACGAAGCCATGCAGTTAAGTCATGAACCGGCTTTTAAGAATGAAGACACTAACTTCAAAATTGGTCTCGCTTGGCATTATGAAAATAAGGGTGACGTGATTTGGCATAACGGTAGAACAGGAGGCTATTCATCATTTGCGGGTTTTATGCCAAAAACTAATAATGGGGTTGTTGTATTAACCAATGGTACTGAAGATGTAGGCGCCTTAAGTTTTAGAATTTTAGGTGGGCCAACGCCACTCGTTGCTCCAAAAAAATCTATACTACCGCTATTAGAGAAAGAAATCAATACGAATGGTATTAGTGCTGCCATTACCTGGTATAAAAAGGCTAAAATGGAAACTCCAGAAGACTACAAGTTTGAAGAAGAGACGTTAAATACTTTAGGCTATATGTATTTAGGCCAAGGAGAAAAGGACATCGCTTTGGAAATCTTCAAGTTAAATGTCTCCATGTATCCGAAGCGGCGAACCCTTACGATTCTCTAGGTGAGGCTTATTTAGAAATGGGAAACACGGCATTAGCGATCGAAAATTATAAGAAGTCCTTAGATTTAAATCCCGCAAATGATAATGCCGTGAACCGTTTTAAAAGGATTGGGCGAAAGCATCAAAGACGTTGAGGTCCCAGTAGCCCTATTAAAATCTTATGAAGGCAAGTATGAATTGGCGCCAACATTTCATATCGTTATCACCGAAAAGGAAGGACGGTTGTTTGCACAGGCTACAGCGCAACCTCAATTTGAATTGTTCCCGTCAGCGGTTAATCAATTTTATTTCAAAATAGTAAAAGCAAACGTGGTCTTTAATGCCAATAGCAAAGGAAAGATTGAGAGTTTAACCTTGTTCCAAAACGGTCAAGTGGTTCCTGGAAAAAAAATGGAATAACATTAAAAACGACTTGACGATCTGTTTTTAATCGCGCCTAAGATCCTTTTACTAGGAGCACGAATACTGCAGGATATAAGACCTAGAGGCGTACCCTTTTCATTAAGGACTTTTCTCCTTTATTTTTATATTTAGAATGGGGAAGCGCAAAGCTATGGGATATTGTATTTGGTCCCATGGTATCGTTTATATTTTGAACCTCATTTCCAAGAGTGGTAGAGGGCATGGTAACCCCTAATAATTCATGGGTAGCCCTTAAACAGGGGCTCCTGTCTTTGTCTATTATTTCAAGGTAATTATTAAAAAGAGGCCCTCAATTTTAAATAAAATCGCGTTCTTTGTATTCAAGACAGGGACATGGTAAACATAAGGGAATACATAGAAAAAATAGTCGCCGTTTCAGATAAGGATTGGCAATTGTTTTCTTCCAAATTAGAAAATAGAGTTTTTGAAAAAAGAACTAAAATATTAGAGGTTGGGGAGACAGAAAATTATATTTCGTTTATTGAAAGTGGTATTGCTCGTTTTTTAATTCCCAAAGAGGAAGAAGACAAAGACATTACGTTTGGCTTTTGTTTTAAAAATGAATTTATAAGCGCCTACGATTCTTTTTTAACCAGAAAACCATCACTGTATCAGCTAGAAGCCCTTTCAACGGTTTCTATGTGGAGCATTTCTTATCCAGATTTACAAGAGGTTTATGAAAAAACGGCCATTGGAAATTTAATTGGCCGGCTCTCCTCTGAGCGTTTATTCCTTATTAAATCCAAACGCGAACAATCCCTTTTAAACGACTCGGCAGAACAACGGTATCTTAACTTGTTTACCGAACGTCCTAATTTGATTAAAGAAATTCCGCTAAAGTATATCGCCTCTTATATAGGGGTAACTCCCCAAGCATTGAGCCGCATACGTAAACGAATTTCTTAACCTCGATTCATTTCATAATCCCGGAATATGTTAGTCCTTTGCGAAAAGCTTTGATTATGAAAATTATAATTTTAATATTAATACTGTGGTACACCGGTTTGTTTTTTCAAACCTTCTTTTTACACCGTTACGCCGCGCACCGCGACCTTTACCATGTCTAAAGTCACAGAACGCATCTGTTTCTTTTTAACTTGGGTGTTTCAAGGCTCGAATTATTTAAGCGCTTATGGTTATGGGGTGATGCATAGACTACATCATGCGTATGCCGATACAGAAAAAGACCCGCATTCACCAAAATACGATGCGAACGTATTTTCTATGATGTGGCGTACCAAGAATATTTATCAAGACATTAATAAAAAGCGCATCGAGGTAGCCGATAAATTTACTAAAAACGTCCCGCAATGGGAGGCCTTTGATAAGTTTGCCAGTTCGAGAATCTCTAGAATTACCTGGGGCGCCTTATATACGGTCTTTTTTATACTGTTTGCAACCGCTTGGTGGCACTGGTTATTCTTACCAGTGGCGTTTTTAATGGCCCCTATTCACGGCGTGATTATTAACTGGTTTGCACATATTTATGGGTATACTAATTTTAAGGTGAACGACACTTCTAAAAACCTTTTGCCTTTCGATTTTTTAATGATGGGTGAAGGCTATCACAATAACCACCACACTCACAGTAGCAGAGCTAATTTTGGTGTGCGTTGGTTCGAAATTGATATCACCTACTGCATCATGGTCGTTTTAGATAAATTAAAGATTATTAAACTGAAAAAAGCAGCTGTCTAACAGTGGCAAGTAACCAACGTTTCTAATGGTTTTCTATAGAAAATCAGGAATGAGTCTCCTCCTTGAAAAAGCGAGGAGATTTTTTTTACAGTTATTTTTTGTTTACTATAAAATGCATCCATTTATTAAAAAATAAGAGTCATTGTCATTATGAGGAAGCGACGAGAGGGTGACGTGATCATCCGTTGAAAATTTGGGTAAACACGAAAATAGATAAACGGCGTGGGCCATGCTTTACATAAGAAAAAGCCTGCACTAATAAAACTATAAAAAGAAAGCGGATGAAACGCATCATGAATCAAACCTTTTACTATATTTAGTCAACGAATTTCATAATTAATAAAAACACGTAAAGTCATGGCAAAATCACAAGATTCCAAAAAAAATGTAAAAAAAGAGCCAGCAAAAACGGCTAAAGAAAAAAAGGCAGATAAAATAGCCAAAAAGTCAAGCCGACAATAATATCATAAAATACCATCGTCTCGTTATTTCGAGGAACGACGGTAGGAGCGACGTGGTAATCTGTTGAAAAGATTGCCGAGCTGCGCTCGCAATGACGGTCCCATTCATGAATGCTTCGCATGTGCCGCGCTTTTCTAAGGAAAAGCTCGCAATGACGGTTCCATTCAAATAATAAATGCCCCTCACCCAAGCAACCCAGGGCAATACAACTTCACCTGCAATTCTGTTAATACCGACGCATGATTCATTAAAGCATCCATCTGTTCTTGTTTTAAAGGCACCAGATTCGTGCTTACTTTTCCGGCAAGCGCCAACTGTGCTTTGGTATTCGCCGTTTTTATAATGTCGTGATAGTTAATATGCGCTTTGAGCTGTTCGGCAATAGCTTCCCATTGTTTCGCTTCAATCGCTGCTTTCGAAATCTTATGGTATTCTATAACATGAGGTAAAATAGTCCCTTCTTCAAGTCCGTTTATAAATTTCGGAATAGAATCTTCAATATCCCAACCCAACGACTGATAAGCAATTTCGCGTTTGCCTACTTTATGATTCTCGTATAGATACTGAACCATTTGCAGGTTTTTAATCCGATTCATAAACACATCACTGGTTCTAATCAGTAGCGTTAAGGTATTGCGATACGTATTTTTAAAGGGCATGGTATTTCCGGCATCACTAATAATCACGGTCCGGCAACCATAGGCACTTTTAACCTGTGTCAATTTATGGGCGCCTTGATTATCGTAAACGCCACCATCGACTAATCGTGGTCTCACCCGCTTATAATCTTCAGGATTTTCAAAAAAGGCTTTCTCTATGCTCACTGGGGTAAATACAAAAGGTACCGCAGTAGAGGCAGCCACGGCGCGAGCAATAGGAAACTGTTCCGCTTTAAAATGAATGGGGTCACTTTTATCTTCATCATCGTCTCGGGTAGCTGTAAACCGAATCGCCCATCGCAGTATTAGAAAACGTAAACAACCTGCCCGTTTCTAGGTTGGTGGCATTAATGGCAAAGCGTATGGAAGGCGATAAGGCAGACAAGGGTTTTTTATTAAAAAAGAACCGGTTATACATCCTTTCATTAAGTTTACTTATAGGAAATAACTGGAACTGAAAATATAAAAAGGCCACCGTAAGCACCAGTAGTAACCCAAAACTGGCCCAGGCATACCCGCGATAGAGCATATATATAATGGTAGCCATCCAAAACAGGGTCGCTACAAAAAAGAGTAAAAAACGCCAGGAACGCAGCACGCCTTTAACCACACTTTGTTGAACACCATGGCGTATCACGTTTTCAAAGGTTTCAAAATCATGGGCATATAACCCATAGGTTGCCCCAGTGATAGAACCCCCGGAGTTTGTAGAAATGACATCTACGTGCTCTAAAATGCCTAAGGCTTTCAGTTTTTTTAAAGTCCCTAAATGATAAATCGTGGCGCGGTAACCACCGCCGGATAAGCTGAGTCCTATTTTTTTCATACAAAATGGTTGGAAGGCCCTTCCTATAACGAAAATACAGTGATTTCCACGACAGGTAAAAGCCTTTTTGATTACTAGCTTTCAAAAGTAACTAATATTATTTTTAGTCTCAGCGTCAGGGAAAAGTACAAGAATTAATTAAGAGCACCCATAAAAAAAAACAGTGTAATTCAGTATCTTTATAAGTATTAGTTAATCCAAAAAAAAACATTAGAACCATGAGTAAAGTAAATGCATATGCAGCAAGCGAAGCGGGAGGAACCTTAGAAA
Source organism: Lacinutrix neustonica (assembly GCF_026625145.1). Taxonomy (GTDB): domain Bacteria; phylum Bacteroidota; class Bacteroidia; order Flavobacteriales; family Flavobacteriaceae; genus Lacinutrix; species Lacinutrix neustonica. The sequence continues at coordinate 44,344 of NZ_CP113088.1, forward strand.
CGTTCCAGTACGACTTACCAGCAATAGGAAATGAAGAAGTCGATATTAAAATCCATTACTGTGGGGTATGCCATAGTGATTTAAGTATGATAAATAACGATTGGGGTAACAGCCAATTTCCTTTAGTTCCTGGTCACGAGATTGTAGGCGAAGTGCAAGCGGTTGGTAGTGAAGTCAAGGGTCTAAAAGTAGGCGACAAGGTAGGGATGGGCTGGTACAGCGCCTCCTGTATGCATTGCGATCAATGTATGGGCGGAAAACAACACCTGTGTGGTGATGCCGAAAGCACTATAGTTGGGCGCCATGGTGGTTTTGCCGACACCGTTCGGGGGCATTGGTCCTGGACCACTTTACTTCCCGAAGGGATCGATATGGCTAAAGCAGGCCCGCTCTTTTGTGGCGGTATTACCGTGTTTAACCCTATTGTATTATCAGGCGTGCAGCCTACAGATAAAGTAGGAGTGATAGGCATTGGTGGCTTAGGGCATCCGGCATTAAAATTTTTAAAGGCTTGGGGCTGTGAAGTCACGGCATTTACCTCTAATAAAGACAAAACCGAAGCGCTTAAAAAAATGGGAGCTCATAATGTGGTGGATTCTACAGATAGTACCGCCTTAGAAGGGATCGCTGGCAGTTTAGATTTTATTCTTAACACCACGAATGTGAAGTTAGATTGGAATGCCTTTTTAACCACACTGGCACCACAAGGAAAATTACATACTGTAGGCGCCGTTTTAGAACCTATGGAAATACCGGCTTTTAGTTTAATTAGTGGTGAGAAATCGGTGGGCGGCAGTCCGTTAGGCAGTATCGCCCTCACCCGTAAAATGCTAGAGTTCTGTGTGCGTCACGATATCTATCCTACGGTTGAGGAATTCAAAATGGAAGATGTTAATGAGGCGCTTGCTCATTTAGAAGCAGGAAAAGCAAGATTCCGACTGGTTTTAAAGGCTTAAAAGTAATGTCATGACGCTGTACACGTAAAGACGTGACCTGATCCTCTTTTTTAGAATGGCCAAGGGGATGCTCTGTGGTGCAGCACTAGTGATTTCACGCACTTTGGTACACCACCGCGAGGCAGGAAGGCCGGACGTTGAGGTTCTAGAAAGCACAACATCAATCCCCTGTAGAGCGGTTTGCCATACGTTTATAGAGATTTAAAGTCCTATAAATTCCAAGGGAAGCAAGCGATTCACATCATTTTTATAACCAAAATAAAAACACACCTCTAAAAGGGTGTGTTTTTTTGTTTCGGTCTTTGTTCAGAATACCCCATGCTTAGATAACCTCAGATGATTTTTTTAGAGTTCTAAAAAACAGGTGTTTACGCCTGTTTTTAACAAGCCGTAGTTCCACTTGGTAATAGTTTCATGTTTTATAAGACCTTTAGTAAACTATAAACAATGCTAAAAAAAAAGTCGCCATGGAAAATCAATTTGTCGGAATTTGGACCTATAGAAGTGTATTGAATAACCCGGAGCTCTCGGTAGATTTTAACGCTTTAGAATTCGGACGCGGCAATTTAAAAATTGAAGCCACAGCACCCGGAAAATTAAAAGGATCGATTTACGGCCCTGGATGGGCGTTAACATTAAAAGGAGCCATTCAATACGGTGCGCCAGCCACTCTTTGGTTTCAAGGTTCCGGCGAGGTTAATGGTGCCCTTTGGGTGTACGACTACCTCTGTTACGCCGCACCACAAATTCCGAACGGGAAAAACCAAATACCGGCGTTAGTAGGCACAGTCACGCGGGCTATTCCACATCCCAATGGCAGTGGCGGTACCAGTCCGGCAGGTGTGGTCGCTTCTTTTTATGCGGTATTACAACCTTAAAAAACGACACTCATGAAAAAAGACTCTGCGATTTCAACCTGTTGCTGCGCTACGCCAATAAAAAAGGCTAGCGACAGCATGACCCCGAACAAAAAAATAAAACGAAGTACCAAGACCATACTCAGTTCCATCTATTCTGTGGGCCTTAGTTTACTTATTGGGCTGTTTCCAAAATGCCCCGTGTGTTGGGCGGCCTATTTAAGTATTTTTGGCAGTTATAGTCTTTCCAAACTACCGTTTATGCCTTGGTTAATGCCTGTTTTTGTGGGATTCCTAGGCATTCATCTGTATCTCGTTTATCGCAATATTAAAAATAGAGGCATTGGCCCATTTGCAACGAGTGTGTTAGGGGCCGGTATTATTCTGGCGGGCAAAATGCTGTTTGAAGGCAATACCGCCTTCATGATCACGGGCATGGTCTGTATTCTTGCAGGGTCGCTATGGAATAGTTTTTCACTTCAAAGTAAAAAAATCATCGGATTACACTAAAAAATAATATAAAAACACCAATTATGGACACCAAAAAACAATCGAAAGTAAGAATAAGACCCGCTGTTGCCGAGTTACAACATGCGTACGATACCGGCAATAAAAAACCTTTAGAAGACCTTATGCGCGCCTGGAAAGGCATTAAAGAACTGCCGCCGGAAGATCCCAATTCCTTTTTTAAATTGGGAGGGTTTCATGGCGAGCCTTTTGTTGGAGCAGGATGGGGAAACAGTGCCTATTGGGGAGGATGGTGTAATCACGGGAACGTTTTATTTCCAACCTGGCACCGCGTGTACCTTATAAAAGTAGAAGAAGCCTTGCAAAGTATTCCAGGGTGTGAAGACGTGATGTTGCCCTATTGGGATGAATCTAGTGAGGACTCCATTAAAAATGGTATTCCTAAAGCATTAACAGACGAAACTTTTACCTTAGATGGTAAAGATATCCCGAATCCGTTGCGGTCCTTCGTGTTTCCTATAAACATTCACGATAACATACAAAGTGATAATAACCAATACACCAAGCCAAAAGGCTATGAAACCGTAAGGTATCCCTTATCGGGATTAGTAGGCACAGATAGCGATCGGGCAGCGACTAAAAAACACAATGCGCAATTTACAGATTACACTAAAAATGTCGCCTTGCTGAATGACAATGTTAAAGGCTGGTTAAATTCTCATGTGGTGGTCAATGGTAAGGTGATTCAAACCAATGTGGTACAAAAATTTAAAGACTGTTTAAAAGCGCCTAATTTTACGGTGTTTTCTAATACCACTTCGGCACAAGAATGGAATTTTTATGTTGAAGATGGGAGTAAACCAGTGGTTCCTTTAGAGTCACCGCACAACAGTATTCATCTATCGGTAGGTGGTTTTGATGTACCTACACAAGGCAATTATTCGCCCATTCCAGGCGCCAATGGTGATATGGGAGAAAACAACACCGCAGGATTAGATCCTATTTTCTTTTTTCACCATTGCAATGTAGACCGTGTATTTTGGCTGTGGCAAAAGCAACATGGCAGTACCGATACCTTGGAAATTATATCAGAATACCCAGGCACTAATTCTGTAGATTCTCAAGGCCCAACGCCTGGTATGACGCCAAACGCGTGGTTAACTTTAGAGACGCCGTTGGCACCCTTTAAGAAAAAGGACGGCCAAGACTATACCTCTTTAGATTGCATAAATATTGAAACCCAACTGGGGTTGACCTATAGCCGTGGGTCGTTGGACAACAATGGGTTACTATTAAAAGAAGAAGCCCTGCGGCCAAGTAAGATGCTACGCGTGTCTGGTGTGAATAAAGCGCCCATTAGAGGGTCTTTTTTAATCTCTGCCTTTGCCACTATTAATGGCGAGAAACACCATATAGGCACAGAAGCTGTTTTAAGCCGATGGAATTCAACCTCCTGTGCCAATTGCCAAACCCATTTGGAAGTCAAAGCCCATTTTCCGTTACATGATTTGGCAGAAAATACGGCCGACAAAGCAGCGTATGAGGTGGTGATTATTGGTAGAGACGGCAATCTTAACGAGCAAAACCAATTAAAAGCGTCTAAAGCTGCAGAACCTAAAAAGCTCTTTCATATGGAAGTGCGTTAGGTATAGAACTTCAACAACGTCTAAGATACTTGTAAAAAAAGCCTTCCATAATCGTATCGTCATTACGAACCGTCATTGCGAGCGCAGCGCTAATAATCTGTTGAATCGTATCGTCATTACGAGCTTTTCATTAGAAAAGCGTGGTAGTCTGTTGAATTGGACTGTCATTGCGAGCGCAGCGCGGCACATGCGAAGCATTCATGAACTCCGATTTAATAAAATAAGTTGCGTGAATAATCTGTTGAATAGCGATACGATTATATTATAACTTCTTTTCAACAGATTGCAACGTCGCTCCTAACGTCACTCCTCGCAATGACAGTAATGCATCGCCATTGCGAGCGCAGCACGGCAAATGCGAAGCATTCATGAATGGAACCGTCATTGCGAGACCTTTGGTCGCCGCACATGCGAAGCATTCATGAACTCCAATTTATAAAATAAGATGCGTGAATAATCTGTTGAATAAAAGCTAACACCAACACAGCCAAGCACTTTCAATAGTAAAACAGCAGCAGACCAAAAAACAATGGAACTTTTCGATGTATAACACCCAGTGCTTATATAAAGGCGCTATATTTATGCTCTCCCATTAGAATCTCAAAATCTTTAAAATATAAATGATATTTAACGAAGACTCAAGAGTGAAGATACCTTCCATTCTGCATTTAATTCAATTGGGTTATGAATACCTATCATTGAAAACCAATTCATGGGATGAGAGCACCAATATCTTTCGATCTATTTTTGATGAGCAAATCAAGAAAATAAACTCAAATTTATCAGATAATGACATTCAAAAAGTTTACGATGACATTTCAATATCTTTAGAAAATGAAGACTTGGGACGTGCTTTTTATAACAAGCTCATAGATCAATCTGGAGTTAAGCTAATTGACTTCGAGAATTTTGATAATAACTCATTTCATGTTGTAACCGAATTGCCTTATCAAAAGGACGATGAAAGTTTTAGACCAGATATTATTCTATTAATTAACGGAATGCCTTTGGTCTTTGTAGAGGTGAAAAAGCCTAATAATCGTAATGGTGTTCAAGACGAACATAAACGTATGGAAAGGCGTTTTCAAAATAAGAAGTTTCGCAAGTTTATAAATCTTACACAACTCATGGTGTTTTCAAACAACATGGCGTATAGTGATGAAGATACGCAAATGCTGGAAGGCGCATTTTACAGTACTACAAATTATAAAAAACCAATATTCAATTATTTTAGAGAAGAAGAAACTTTTGATTTAAACAAGCTTCTTCAACCACTTTCAGAGTACGATGAAAACTTTGTTTTAAAAGACACGAACCTTTTAAGCATAAAGAGCAATAAGGAGTTTCAATCTAATAAAAGCCCAAACACGGCAACCAATTCCATTTCTACCTCTTTATTTCAACGAGAGCGTTTAAAATTCATCTTACGTTATGCTTTTGCTTATGTTGAAGAAGAAAAAGGTTTGGAGAAACACATCATGCGTTATCCGCAACTATTTGCAACTAAGGCAATAGAAAACAAGCTGGAAAACGGAATTAAAAAAGGAATAATCGGCATACGCAAGGCTCGGTAAAACAGCTTTGGCGTTTTTTAATGTAAAACGTCTCACACATTATTTTCAGAAGAAAAATATCATCCCAAAATTTTACTTTATTGTAGATCGTTTAGATTTGCTAACACAAGCCGCAAAAGAGTTTACAGCTCGTGGTTTAGTGGTGTATAAAATAGATAGTAGAGACGCTTTTAGTAAGGATATTAAATCTACTGAAGTGATACACAATAGTTACGCGTAAAGCAGAAATTACAGTGGTTAATATTCAGAAGTTTAAAGATGATCCAGATGTTATAAAAAACAACGATTATAATTTAAGCGTACAACGTGTTTTCTTTTTAGACGAAGTACATCGTAGTTACAATCCCAAAGGTAGCTTTTTAGCAAATTTAGAATTAGCAGATAAACATTCCATTAAAATAGGTTTAACAGGTACCCCTTTATTAGGTTCTGAGTATAATTCTAAAACCTTATTTGGCGATTATATGCATAAGTATTATTACAATTTATCTATAAAAGATGGCTATACTTTACGTTTAATTCGTGAAGAAATTGAAACCAACTACAAGTTGGTTTTACAAGAAGCACTTGAAAATATAAAGGTATTACAAGGTAATATTGACAAAAAGAAGCTCTACGCAGACCATCGTTTTGTAGAACCTATGTTAGACTATATTGTTAAAGATATGGAACAGGCTAGAATCGCGATGAACGATTATAGTATAGGCGGTATGGTGGTTTGTGACTCTTCCGGTCAGGCTAAAATGATGCAAGAGATTTTTGAAGATAAATATGCTGAAAAATCAGAAATAGTTTTTAACCAAGCAGCTGAGGAGCCTGCAAGTTATGGAGATAAGAAAAGAGAGGAGAGTAAAATAAACAAAGCGCAAGTAATTTTACATGATATTGGCACCAAACAAGACCGTCGAGATTGGGTATCCGATTTTAAGGTAGGTAAGCTTGATTTACTATTTGTGTATAATATGTTACTTACAGGTTTTGATGCTAAGAGATTAAAGAAATTATACATTGGCAGAAAGATTAAATCACATAATTTACTGCAAACGCTTACACGTGTCAATCGAACGTATAAAACCCATAAATACGGTTATGTCGTGGACTTTGCAGACATTCAAAAAGAATTTGATAAAACCAATCAAGATTATTTTAATGAGTTACAAAGTGAATTAGGAGATGAGATGCAACATTACTCTAATCTGTTTAAAAAGCCTGAAGAAATTCAAGAAGAAATAGAGGAAATAAAAGATGTTCTTTTTAAATTTGACACCGAGAATGCCACTGTTTTTAGCGATCAAATTTCTGAAATTAACGAGCGTTCAGAGATTCGTCTCGTTGCGAAAGCTTTAAATAATGCCAAAGAGCTTTATAACTTGATTCGCTTGTCCGGTAATTTTGAATTACTTGAAAAATTAGACTTTAGAAAACTGACTGTTTTAGCAAGATTAACCAACGACAGATTAGGGTTAATTAATACTAGAATTGCATTAGAGAATAATGTAGATACTGAGAATATTTTAAACACCGCTTTAGAAGATGTCATTTTTGCTTTTACCAAAGTGAAAGAAGAAGAAATGATATTGGCAGACGAATTAAAAAACACGTTAGGGAGAACACGAGAAATGTTAGCGGGAAACTTCGACCCCAAAGATCCTATCTTTATTTCATTACGTGAGGAACTAGAGCGTTTGTTTAAAAAGAAAAATTTAAGTGAGGTTTCTAAAGAAGAAATGGAAGCCAACATTAAAGCTTTAAATGCTATCTATGATAAAGCCAAAACTCTAGAGCGCGAAAACCAATTGCTGAAAGCGAAATACGATTACGATGCTAAATATGCACGCATACATAAACGCTTAATGGAAAAAGATCCTTTAACAGATAGCGAACGCAAATTATTCGACGCTTTAAAAGGGTTAAAAACAGCAGTAGATAAGGAGATTTTACAAAATTCTAAGTTATTAGAAAACGAGAGCTATGTAGAGAAAATGATGATGCGTTTGGTTGTTAGCCAATTTAAAAAAGAACAAAAGATCGATATTAATACAACTGATGTCAGACGTATTAATAGCCTTATAGTAAAAGAATATATGAACGAATATAACGGATACGTTGCATAAAATAAAATATGACAAGCACAGCACAATTTGAAACCCAAACCAAAGCCCTTATAGACGACCTAAAAAGCGTCTGTGCTAACTATGGTTTAGGAAATGACGGAAATGAATTTAAAATAATCACTCAGGTGTTTTTGTATAAATTCTTAAACGATAAATATGTTTACGAATTGAAACAACTAGAACCCGATTTAGCAAAAGCCGATAACTTTGACGACGCGCTTAAAAAGTTTAGCGATGATGATTTAGAGTTGTTAACCATGCAAATAAGCGAAAACACCGCAAGTATTGCACCCAAAAATTTATTGTCTCGCTTATTCGAACAACAAAACAAAGACCAATTTGCCGATATTTTTGATGAAACCTTAGTAAGCGTCGCCAAAGACAATATCGATATTTTCTCGGTACTCACACAAGGTGGCGAAAAAGTAGTGCTTTTTGAAAACCTAAGTAAATATGTAACCGATAAAAAAGATGACTTTTGCAAAGCCTTAGTAAATAAGTTAGTTGGTTTTAGTTTCGAGCATATATTTACACAGAAGTTTGACTTTTTCGCCACTATTTTCGAGTATTTAATTAAAGATTACAATACTAATAGTGGTGGTAAATATGCAGAGTATTTCACACCTCATGCCGTCGCTAAAATTATGGCAGCCTGTTTAGTGACAGGAGACGATGTAAATAATGTGACCTGTTACGACCCAAGTGCAGGATCTGGAACCCTGTTAATGAATATAGCACACGCTATTGGCGAAGACAAGTGTACCATTTACTCACAAGACATTTCTCAAAAATCGTCTGCCTTGTTGCGTTTAAATCTGATTTTAAATAATCTGGTGCATTCCATACAAAACATTATACAAGGTAATACCATTTTAAGTCCATATCACAAACAAGAGAATGGACAATTAGAAAGGTTTGATTATATCGTATCTAATCCACCATTTAAGTTGGATTTTTCCGACTACAGTGCAGGTTTAGATAGTAAAGCGAACAAAGAGCGCTTTTTTGCAGGAATACCTAATATACCAGCAAAGGCAAAAGATAAAATGGCCATTTATCCTTTGTTCATACAACATATAATGCATTCGTTGTCTACGAAAGGAAAAGCCGCTATAGTTGTGCCTACAGGTTTTATTACCGCACAAAGTGGTATTGAAAAGAAAATAAGAGCCAAAATGATTTCTGAAAAAATGTTGGCAGGTGTTGTAAGTATGCCGAGTAATATTTTTGCAACAACAGGTACCAATGTTTCAATTCTTTTTTTAGACAAACAAAATAAAGCTGATGTGGTTTTGATTGATGCTTCTAATTTAGGAACGACCGTTAAAGAAGGGAAGAACCAAAAAACAGTATTAAGCGAAACTGAAGAACAACAAATTATCGATGTGTTTAACGCTAAAGAGGCCAAAGACGATTTTTCTGTGGTGGTTTCTTATGAAGACATTAAAGCCAAAAACTACAGCCTAAGTGCAGGACAATATTTTGAAGTTAAAATTGAGTATGTAGCTATTACTGCGGAAGAGTTTACTACTAAAATGAAGGCTTTTGAAAGTAATTTAGAAACCTTTTTTTCTGAATCGAAAAGTTTAGAAAAAGAGATTCAAGATAATTTAAAAAGATTGAAATATGAATAGTTGGGTAAAACTCCAAATAGGAAAAGCAATTTCTTTCAATCCACCCGAATCTATATTAAAAGGGAGTATAGCGAAAAAAATCCCAATGGGAAGCTTAACGGAATTTCAAAGAAAAATAAATTCTTTTGAATTTAACTCTTATAATAGTGGACCGAAATTCAGAAATGGAGATACCGTTATGGCTAAAATAACTCCATGTCTTGAAAATGGAAAAACAGCTTTTGTTGATGTTTTAGATGAAAATGAGGTAGCATTTGGCTCATCGGAATTTACTGTTCTTAGAGAGACGGAATACACTGATCCGCTATTCATCTATTACTTGGCAATAAGCCCAACTTTTAGAAAAAGAGCTATCAGTTGTATGGAAGGTACATCAGGAAGAAAAAGGGTAAGTGAAAAAACATTAAAATATTATGAATTGGATTTCCCCCCGATTCAAACCCAAAAACAAATAGCCAAAGTCCTTTCCGATTTAGACGCTAAAATAGAAGTCAACAACAAAATTAACCAAGAGTTAGAAGCGATGGCAAAAACGCTTTACAACTATTGGTTTGTACAGTTCGATTTCCCTACAAGTGAAGTCCAAGCGAAACGGATAGGGAATCTCTCCTTGGTTGGAAAACCTTATAAATCGTCTCGGAGGTAAAATGGTTTTTAATAAGGAATTGAAGCGTGAGATTCGAGAAGGCTGGGAGGTTGTTCCTATAAAACATTATGCGGATATTATTGATCCACATCCGAGCCATAGAGCGCCGAAAAAAGCAGATAAAGGCTTTCCTTTCGCAGGTATTGGTGACATTGATTTTGAAGGAAATATAAGTATAAATAAAGCAAGGGTAATTAGTGAAGAATTTGTTTCAAAGCAAGAAAGAGATTATACTCTAACAGAGTATTCATTAGGCTACGGTCGAGTTGGTACAGTTGGAAAGGTAGTAAAACTTAGAAAACAAACATTTAGATATGCTCTTTCACCTACGATGGCAGTAATAAATCCCAAAGATGAGAAACATGCAGGCTATATCTATAATAGCATAAAAGATACTTTTTTTTATAAAATGGTACTAAAAAATACAGCTGGAACTACTAGGCCAGCTATTGGTATTCAATTGCTAAGAGAAATACCGATATTAAAACCTTCAAGTAAACATTATGATATGTTTGAAAGGTTTGAAAAGATTTCAAAACAATATTTAAAAAGAATATCCTTATCAAATAGAGAGTCTCAAAATTTAATAGAACTTAGAGATTGGTTATTACCTATGTTAATGAATGGGCAGGTTACTGTACCGTCATTGCGAGGTAAGCCTGTGCTGAGCAAAGTCGAAGCAAGGCAATCTCATGAAGCGCAAAGCAATGATGTTGTTGGGTAGAGTTACGGAGGAAGAACAAAAATACAATACAATATAGTATGATAGAAAATAGTATGGAGGATATTAAGAAGGATTTGGACAAAATGAAGGAGACTATTCTTAATGATTATCAATACTACGATAGGCGTTTTGATACTGTTTCAATGGTATTTTCTGGTTTTGGTTTATATGGTTGTTTTGAGATGCTTAAATGGTACTTAACAAGCGATTACAAACAATCCTTTTGGTTAGCTATTCCTATTATATTATGGTTAATTATTTTGTTTTGGGGCTTACATAATATTAGTCGCGAAAAAAGAATAAGAGAATACTACATGCAACAAATAATGAATATACCAAAATTAGAAAGTAGTGATCTAAATGATATTAAAAAAGATAACATAGAACTAGAGGACAAACTTAGAAATAGTAGAAAGTGGATTTTTAGCTTTTCTATATTAGGCGTTGTATTAATGTTGGTTTCGTTAGTTTGTTTTTTGATGATTAAATCTTAATAAACTAGAGTACAACTATAAAGTCTCGGAAAGCTAAAGAACTACAGTATAACTTAGCGGAAAGTTTATATTTGTAGCTTAAGGGAGTTTTAAATATAGAAAGCAATGAGTTTTAAATTATGCTATATATGGATAGATAAGTTCCGAAATTTTGAAAATTTTGGAGTGAACTTCTCTAGTAGTGAGAAATTTGACTTTGATTCTGATAATTTAAGTCTTAATAAAACGGAAGTAAATAATGTTCCTGATGACTTTTTTGGAAAAGATATTTCGGAAGTAACTGGATTTATTGGAAAAAATGGAACTGGTAAAAGTAATTTGCTTGAGTTAGTTTGTAAGCTTGTTAAAGGAGGAGAAACAAGTGTTAAATCTGATTTTTTTATAATTATAGAAAATGAAGGAGAGTACGAATGTCATTACAGATTCAGAGACCCTCAAGAAATAAGATCACATTTTCCAATTTTATTAAAGGAGTATAAAAGCGACATTGATAATTTGAAAGTTATTTATTTTTCAAATGTTTTTGATGAACGGACTCATGCTTTTGATAAAAAAGTATCAGATTTATCTGCAAATAATCGTTATCCAAAGCACAATTGGCCAAGTAAAACTAAAACTTCTGACTTTGTAAAGCAATTACAATTTATAAAAGGTGATTTGTTTATTGACTCTGAGATTCCATTACCAAAACAGTTAACAATAACACCCAGGACTAATATTTATAGTGCTAGCTATTGGACACAAAGTTTTATTTCAAACAACACTTTAAATGAATTTTTTTCTAATGAGTTAAAGTCTTTCTACACTGGGGTCAAAAGCTTAAAAGCATCTAGACAAAAACTATACTATTTTTTTATTTTTTCAGTTATAACAGATCTTATTTCATTGCTTAAAGATTTCTCTGGTCAAAATGAAACGTTTGACTCTAAAGTAGAATATCACATAGATAATTTACTCGCAAAAACAGAAGAAATTAAAAACACTTATAAAAGCAAGTTAAATATTGCTGAGACTTGGAAAGAATGGTCTTTCAAAATTCTAAGTGAATTTTATAAAGATTATTTTAAATATAATATAAAGAATAAAAGAAAATATCCTGAACTTGAAACTTTGCAAGATAATCTACTTATGCTTGTTAAATTTGAAGAGTTTATAGAGAACAAAGAAATGCTATCTACACTGGAAGGATCTAGGAATAGGAAAACGGATAATTACATACTTGAATTTCATATATCCACTAGTAAACTCGATGAGCAATTTTATAATTTCATTGACAAAAGTAATAGATTCAAAATAGATTGGCTTGGTTTAAGTTCGGGTCACAAAGCATATCTTAATCTATTTTCATTATTAAGATTCGAATTAAAAAATATCAAAGCAGATAATGTTTTAATTTGTATAGATGAGGGTGATCTTTATTTACATCCTAAATGGCAAGCAGATTTCTTTTATAAACTAGTTAATCTAGTTCCTAAATTTAAATCTGCTAATTATCAGTTTATTTTAACGTCACATTCTCCTTTTTTAGTGTCAGATTTACCTAAAGAAAACTTGGTTTTTTTAGGAGGTGACTCTGAGAATTATTCAAGTATTATTCGGACAGATGACAGTATCAAAACATTTGGTGGTAACTTAGGTGAACTTTATGTTGATGCCTTTTTTATGGAAGGTGGCTTAATTAGTCGTTTTGCAGCAAATAAAATTCAGGAAATCGTAAATAAAATAAATGATAATGTAGATATAAGCATTGATGATAGAAAGTTAATTGATTTAATAGGTGAGGATTTAATAAGAATACAAATTAACAATTTACTAAATGATCCTAATAGACGAAAATAGCACCATTGATTTAGATCAATTGGCAAAACAACATTTTGAAACTTTGATTTTGCCACAAAATAAAAAAGGAAGTTATCATGCGACACAATCTTTGATTGGTAGAACAAAGAAACAATTAGACAAAGATGTATTATTCCCTAATCGAGTAAAATTTTGGAATTATTTTTTGCAAAATCATTATGTAAATCTAGAAAGGACCATTTGTTCTCGACCAAAAGTACTTTCAGACATAATAATTGAAATTGAAAATCTTGTTGGTCACAATATTTTGACAAATAATATTAGTTATAGAAGAGCTAGTTTAACGCCTTTTGGCAATATAGTTAGTAATGTATTTGGTTATAGCAACTACAGAGATAATGGATTAGCCGAGAGAAAATGTTGATCAGTATAATTTAAATTACTGTCCTTATTGCAACATTCATAAACTTGAACAGTTAAAAGATACTGATGGTTTAAATGAAGTACAGCGTATTTCAGCATTATATCAACTTGATCATTTTTACCCACAATCAAGATATCCATATTTATCTATTTCTTTGTTCAATCTAACACCTGGTTGCTCACCTTGTAATGCTCACTTAAAAGGAGAAAAACATTTTACTGTTAGCACACATATTAATCCTTTTCAAACAAAGTTTGATGATTATTTTCAATTTAGATTGAAAGATATTGTATTTAGTTCAAAAACTGATGTCTCTATTGTAATAGAAAATATTAAAATGTATTCTCGTAGTTCTATAAATGATTTTAAGATAGAAGAACGATATAATGACCAAAATACGAAAGTGAAAGTATTCAATTTAGTGGAAGGAATAAAAAATAGAAGCCCTGTTATACAAAAGTCTTTACTTCAGCAATTTAGTGGTCTTTTCGGGAAATTGGATAATATTAATAGAACTTTATTAAAAAGTCAAGGAGTTCCTATAGAAGCAAAACAAATAAATGATTTTGAAATGGGAAAAATGAAAAGAGACATTTGCAAACAAATGGGATTAATACAAAGTTAAATATGGAATATGAATACTGGAGAGAAGCAATAATCAATGCTTTTAATATCCTAAATCTTATGGATGAAATGGATATAAATAAAAGCACTGCTTACGATGTAGAACATAAAGGGAAACATTATCCTCCTAAGGAAGTTTTTAGATTAGCAGCAGATTTTATTGAAGAAAATTATCCTAAAATAGTTATACCCAAACCTAGCGGAGGAAAATCAACTAATAAGTTTATAGAAAAGTTTGGTTTTAAGGTCATTGAAAAAGAAAAAATAAAGATGATTGAAAAAATAAAAACACTAATAGAAACTCCTCATTTTCAAGATTTATTAGCAAGTGAAACTTTTTATTTCTCTGAACTTTCTAAACTGTTTAATCAATATAAAGATTTTGATATAGAATTAATAAAAACAGATTTAGAATCGTACTTAAACAATGAACCAAAAGATTTTAATTTTCAAGAATTATTAGATAGTTCAACTGGTGACTTTAATAGTTTTTTGTTCCTTATTGGTAAACTTATTTCATTATTTGATGAGAAAGGCTACAAAAAAAAAGCATGGAATCCATATCAAGACAAACGTGTAGTTTCTCGTTCTATGTTGTCTCAAAAATATTGGACAGGAAACTTATTAAAATATAAATTGTTAGACTTTAGAGATGATTATCTTCAAGAAGAAGCTGCCGAAGCTTTTAAACATTCCATAAATTTCATTAATCAACCTGAACAACACGTAAATATTGTCTCTAAAAACCACAGAAAAGACATAGTTAACTACTTTAATCTAGGTAGCGCTAGTGAGATTATAAATTTATTTTCAAATGAGCTCAAAGATTTAAAAAGCGAATTAAATAGAGGTGTAATTATTTCACACTTACTTTATAACTCTGAATTAAAAAAAATATGGATGAGTAGTATTGTAGGCTTAATGGCATCTGATTCAACTGGTTGGTTTGAGAACTATTTGAAAGAATCAAATAAACATAATTATTCAATTGTATGGAATAGTAAGAAACCTTCCGGAACAAATGCAACTTTAAAAGTCTTAAGAAGTGTTATAACTGAAGAAGGCAGTTTTAACCTCTACTACACAAGTAACAACAAAATAAATTATGTAGCAAAAATCATTGATTTTGCTGAGAATAATCAAGATTATATAAATAAAAACTGGAAAAAATCACATAAAAATATATTTGGATTTAATAATTCGTTTTCAGAATATAATGATGGCAACAAAAAAGCAAGTATTGTTTTTTTATGTGAAAGCTTTAATAAGATTAAGCCGATTAATAAAAATGATTTTGAAATTTTTAAAACTTACTCCTACCCAACTCAAGATAATTTAACTCCATTACAATCTGAGCCTGAAATAGATATTATCAAGACAATGTCAAAGATTAATTACATTGATAAAAATGAAAATCAAATGGAAGAAAATTATAACGCTCCACTGAATCAAATCTTCTATGGTCCACCAGGAACAGGTAAAACTTACAACACCATTTTAGAAGCAGCTAAAATTATTACTCAAGATGAAACTATTACCTATACAGATTCACAAATTACATTTAATGAGCACTTAGGAAAACAAATTGAGTTTATAACCTTTCATCAAAATTATAGTTATGAAGATTTTATTCAAGGCTTGCGTCCTGATACAGAATCAAACGGGGAATTGTCATTTTTTAAGAGTGATGGGGTTTTTAAGAAAATTGCAGATCGTGCATTAAAGAATTTCAAAGAGTCTAATACCGAAGTTCAAAAGAAAAAGTCCTTTACAGAAGTTTTTGAAGATTTCGTTTTTCCATTAATAGAAGGAGATATTGATGAAATTGAAATTAAAATGAAGAAAGTTTCCTTTTATATTACCAATATAAAAGATAAGTCAATTGAGTTTAGAAAAATGAGTGGGGGTACAGATCATACACTTAGAATTGGAACATTGAGAGAAATGTACGAAGAAGAAAGCACAAAAGATATTCAAGGTTTATCATCTTATTATCGCCCATTGTTAACTGAACTGCTAAAAATCGGTAAACTGGAAGAAACAGAACGCATCATCAAGAAAAATTACGTAATTATTATTGATGAAATAAATCGAGCTAATATTTCTCGCGTTTTTGGTGAACTTATTACTTTAATAGAGAAGGATAAACGCTATGGTGGTAATATACCATTAACTGCCACATTACCTTCAGGAGAACCATTTATTGTACCATCAAACTTATATATTATTGGTACCATGAATACAGCAGATAAGTCTATTGCCCTTTTAGATATTGCTTTGCGACGTCGTTTTGAGTTTAAAGCAATGTACCCTAAATATGAAATTGAAAATAAAACAATCTATAAATCAGAATTTCTAAAATCATTAAATGGGTTAATTGTAAAATCTGGAAAAGGACACGATTTTACAATTGGACATGCTTACTTTATGTGTGACGATAATGAAACATTTGATTTTGAAAGTACGATCAATAATAAAGTAATTCCGTTACTATTAGAATATTATATGAATGACGATCAGGAAGTGAAAAAAATATTAGATGAGGCTTTAAAAGAGCAAGGGTTGAAAGTAGATAACTGGCCTTTAGAAGTAATCAGGAATGGTTAACCTTTTTGAATATCAAAATAAGGAAGAATTTCCAAAACATCATTTTGATGATTTGGAAGTGTTTTTGGATGATATTTGGTCTAAACGAGAAAAATCTAGTTACTATTTTAATGAAGAGGACAATAGGGTAGAACAACAACGCTTCATTCAATTCTTACATAAGAATAATACCTTAAAGTCTAATAAGTATGTTGGTGTTATTCATTTTGAAGGTAAAACCATAAACTTGTTGCCAAAGATATTTTATAAAGGAGAAGATCCAAAAGAAGCACACGTAAAAGCAATAAATAAGCATGTACTTTGGTGGTTAAGTTATTGTAGAAAATTAAAATTCCCAAATTATCTATCAGGCTTAAATACAGACAAAGCTGATTTTTTCGAAATCTTAATTTACTTGTTTAGTAAATATACACGAGAGCTTTTAAATTCGTCTATCTATCAAACCTATACAGAAGTTAATAAGGAATTGTCTTTTGTAAAAGGACGGATTGATTTTAATGGCTATATCCAAAATAATTTGAGTAATGGAAGACATCATAAAATCAGTTGTGAGTTTGATGCTTTTGAGATGGATAATGAATTTAATAGATGCGTAAAATTTGTTTCCAAACTGTTGTTTTCTATCGCTAAAGAGCCCCAAAGTAAACGATTTTTAAGTGATATTTTGTTTATACTCGATGAGGTTAAAGATGTCAATGTTTCAGCAGACAAAATGAAACGGATGAGCTTTAATCCTATGTTTTCAGACTTCGAAACTATACGTGATTACTGTGTTTTGTTTTTAGATAATAGTGTGTCGTTTAACTATAAAAATTCATTAAAGCTATTTGCATTTTTACTGCCAATGGAATATGTCTTTGAGGATTTTATTTACGGATTTATAGATAAAGAGATTGATGAAATAAAAGCTAAAGCACAAGTTGGCTCTAAGCATTTAGATGAAGAAAAGAATTTTGCGCTAAAGCCGATTTATATTTGAAAATTAATGATAGAAATATTGTTGCAGATACAAAGTATAAAATTGTGTATGGGGATGCCAACGATCCAAAAAAAGGAATTGTACAAACAGATTTATATCAAATGTTAGCGTATGCTGTTAGATTTAAAGTTAATGAGATTGTATTATATTATCCAAATACAATAAATGAGCAAGAAACTAATGATTCTGAGTTGTCCATTGTTGATGAACTGGCAGATGATAAAAAAGTTTTAATAAGATCATTTCAACTACCTATTATAAATTTCGACCTTTTTGATAAAGATTATGAAAGAAAAAAAACATTAGAATTAGATTTTAATGATCTTAAAAAGGATTTGGTAAAGGGTATTAAAAAATCTTTAAATATATAATAACATTTAATTCACCTATTTCCACTTTCCATTCCAATTTATCTCCAAGAAAGCCAAATCTCCTCTCGTATATCAATGAGTATGACTTGTTGGAAGACTTAGAGTCCAATGATGGAATTAAAGAAAGTTAGGTAATGATAGATCCTACCGGACAATATTTTGATGATGCACGAGGTAAACATCATTATATTAAACCCATATTGGGGGTCGGCATAGAACACACTATTAAAGCATTGGATTATAATTTGTTTAAGTTTTGAATAGAGGAGGTAATTATGATTGGAAAAAAAATAAATAAGTAATTTTGCTAATCAAGAATAGACCAATCACCAAATGACCATTAAGCAACTACCAGGAACTTACAACATTGTAGGAAGCAACCAAGACGAAGCAGGAGTAGCCTATAAAGGTACACTAGCCCTTACTCTAGACGCCAACAACAGGATTATTGCCAAATGGTTAATTAACAATAACCAAGAGCAGTTGGAAACCGGTTTTTTTAAAGATAATATCTTGGTTATTAATTTTAATTATAAGGGTGATGACGACGCTGTTTATAAAGGTGTGGCGGTTTATAAATGCCTAACCCAGGATATATTAGAGGGTTTCTGGTCTGAGAAACATGGAAATCCATTGTTTTTGGGAGCAGAGCGTTGCTTTAGGGTTGGCGCGCAAAGGGAGGCAATTAATTAAGGCTAGAAGCAGAGGCTTCGCTGTGCTCGCAATGACGGTAATACTTTTTTCCCTAACTTTATAGTCTAAACCCTTCCAGCATTATGAAAACCAAATTCCTAATCCTTAGTTTAATAACAGTAGTACTCTTCACCTGTAAAGAAGAAACCAAAGACACTTACAAGTACGAAGAAACCACAACGGCAGAACGGTATTTACAACCCCAAGAAGACGACCAGTTCCTAGGTGGCATTAAAATGATTCCCATCACCACGCCAATAGGGGACTTCAAGGTGTGGACCAAGCGCATAGGCAACAATCCCACCATGAAAGTCTTATTATTACATGGCGGTCCCGGCATGACGCACGAAATTTACGAGTGTTTTGATGGCTACTTCCCACAGGAAAATATAGAATACTATTACTACGACCAGTTGGGTTCGTATTACAGCGACCAACCTAAAGATTTGAGTCTTTGGGACCTCGACCGTTTTGTAGAAGAAGTCGAGCAGGTGCGCATTGCGTTAGGTTTAGATAAAGATAATTTTTACCTCTACGGACAAAGTTGGGGTGGCATATTAGGCATGCAATATGCTTTAAAATACCAAGCGCATTTAAAAGGCTTGATAATTTCTAATATGGTGGCGTCTATTCCGAATATCAAGAGTATAGCGATACTGTATTAGCCCCAAAAATGGATCCGGAGGTGTTAGCAGAGATTTTAAAATACGAAGATGCAGAAGACTATTCTAACCCCAGGTATATGGAACTCATTGTCAACAACTACTATACCGAGCATGTGATTAGAATGCCTGTCGACCAATGGCCGAGAACCTATTAACCGTGCGTTTAAACACCTCAATCCGGAGGTGTATGTCACTATGCAAGGCCCAAGTGAATTTGGAATTAAGGGTGATGCAACACTCAAGAACTGGGATGTAAAAGACCGACTAAAAGAAATTACAGTACCAACTTTAACTATTGGGGCGACACACGATACCATGGACCCGAAGCATATGGAATGGATCTCTACCGAGGTGCAACAGGGGCGCTTTTTACTGTGCCCTAATGGGAGTCATTTATCTCAGTTTGATGATCAGAAGGTGTTTTTAAAGGGTTAATCGCGTTTATAAAGGATGTGGATGCTGGACGTTTTGGGAAGTCATAATCGTGTCATTACGAGGAGCGACGGTAGGAGCGATGTGGTAATCTCATGAATAGGAGCCTAACTACAAACAGATTGCCGCGCTACGCTCGCAATGACGATCATTACTGTCATTACGAGGAACGACGGTAGGAGCGACGTGGCAATCTGTTGAATAGGAGTAATGAGTATAATCGTATCTCAATTCAAAAGATTGCCACGACCAAAGGTCTCGCAATGACGATGCTATCATAAGGTTGCCGCGCTACGCTCGCAATGACGAAAACATAAAAAACAATGAAGACCGCTCACGTGTATTTTATGGCGAATAAAAACAATACCACCATTTATGTTGGTGTGTCTTCATATTTAGTAAAAAGAGTGTATCAGCATAAAAACAAAATATATAAAGGGTTTACTTCAAGATACAACTGCGATAAATTAGTCTATTTCGAAGCTTATGACTCTATAGTAGAAGCTATAGCTAGAGAAAAACAAATTAAGAAAGGGAATCGGAAAAATAAGGAGAAACTCATTGCGACAATGAATCCTGAATGGAACGATTTATCTGATGGTTGGTTGTTTAATTTTGATTCATGAGATTATTCACGCATAATAATGTATTAAATTGGAGTTCATGAATGCTACGCATGTGCCGCGCTCCGCTCGCAATGACGAACATTACGGTCATTGCGAGGAGTGACGTTAGGAGTGACGTGGCAATCTGTTGAACAGGAGTAACAAGTATAAAATGAAGACCGCTCACGTGTAATTTATGGCAAATAAAACAATACCACCATTTATGTTGTTGTGTCTTCACATGTAGTAAAAAGCTAGTTGAAGGTGGCCAGGTCGCCATGCAATGGGAACTCAAAAATACCTGGCCGACTAAAATTACCAGTACCGATTTAAAATCTGATGGTAATGAAGTGGCTGTGGATACACTTGAAATGGCTCACGAACAACTCATTATTACAAATGGTAGTTAGGCGTTTGAAAAAGTGGTTCCTTCGGTTAGAATGACGTTTTTAATACGGCGTTTCCACTTCCGAATCATTTAAAGTCTTTAAATAGGCTATGATTGCTTTTTGCTCTGCTTCAGTAAGGTTTAACGCGCTAAAGGGTAACGTTTGGTATTTTAAATCAAACCCCATACCCGAGCCACCACCAAGATTGTAGAAATTCAATACCTCTTCTAACGTGCTGTATACACCGTTGTGCATATATGGCGCTGTTAATGCCACGTTTCTAAGCGTAGGTGTTTTAAATAGGCCTTTATGCAGTGGTTCTTGGTATTTCCAATAAAACCCTAAATCATCATCTAATGTTTTATTATCGGCCGTTTTAGGGGTGCCTATCACTTCTCTTTCAGTTTCTTTAAAAAAAGGCGGAACAGTGCCATTGGTTAAGGGCATAAAATGGCAAGTTGCACACAAAGCTTTTCCCATAAATAAGTTTAAGCCTAACGTTTCTTCAGCGGTAAATGTGTTTTCTTCTCCTCTAATATTTCTATCAAATTTAGAGTTAAACCCATTTAACGTAGATATATAAGAGGAAATCGCTTTTATTAATTCCGTATTCTTCGTGGGTGTTTTTCCAAATGCAGTCTTAAATTCTGAAACATAAGTGGGATCTTCTAAAATAGCCTCTGAAAACTCATGCACGTTACTTGCAAATTCTTTGTCGTTTGTAAATACAGAGGAAATTTGATCAATAATGCTTTCTGAACGCCCGTCCCAAAAAAACGATTGTTGAAACACGCTGTTAATTAACGTTGGGGTATTGCGTTGTAAAGGACGTCCTTTATTATCCGGATTTAGAGCCATCCCGTCGGCATATCCTTTTTCAGGAATATGGCAAGTGGCGCAAGACATACTATTGCTTGTCGACAATCTTTTATCAAAAAACAGTTTTTTTCCTAAAGCGATTTGCTTTCTTGTGGGATTGAGATTGGTAGCAGGCGTGAAGTACCCGATATTAAAACTATTATCTTCAAAAAAGGTGGGTGCGTCAAAATTGAAAGGTTCGCTAGTTACGGGCTCCCAAAGCTGAGATTGCTGCCTTATTTTCACCCAGTGTCCGGTAATGGGATTCATATAATCCCGAATGAAAACAAAGCGATCGAACGTATCAAAATCGGTATGATTCTCAAGATAGCTCGTCGCTTGTGTTATCGTTTTTCGAAATCGAATATCTAAAACTTCATTTTGTGCTTTTATGATGGGCGCTAAAGAGTGGTCATAGATAAATACCAAACTTTCTAAGGACGATTTAGATTCCTCAAGTCCTAAATGACTTACTGGTGTGTCGAAACCCGTGATGGCTAAACTTATAATACGAAACAGTTGTTGGTGTGTGGCGATAAAAAAACGTTGTATTGTCACAGGACGTTGTTCTATATTGCTTAGTAATACAGAAAATAAGCCTTTTGTGACGTAGAGTTCTTGTTCAAAATCGGTTAAGGATGTCGCTTCTTCATAAATACTTTCTTCAATTTTTTGTAAACCCACAGGGTTTAAAATTTTGCCTGTATCTTCTTTATAAATGGGTAACGCTGGTCCATTCGCGCGATGACCTACTTACGGATTTAAGTAGGACGCATACGGCTCAGCTTTTTTAAAAGCCTCTCGCGTGCGCTCAAAATAGAATTTAGATTTTTTACCCTTCATGCCTTCCTGTTTTAAACTGTCTAGGTAAGCCATGGCTGTACTCATGTTATCCAAATAATATTGCTGAGCAAAGGACCACTGTATAACGGCTTCAGTTTTTGGTGCATTCCCTTTACAAGAGGAGAGACACATTGTGATGAAAAGGAAGCCTATTATTGATACGATTCTGTTCATATTTTTATATGTTAATAAACAAATGAATCCCCATAGGTTATGGAGATTCATTGTATAGCGATTATTTTTAAATTATCTTGGTAAACCTTGCAATAAAAGAATTTGTCCCCCTTGATTGTGAGGCTGATTTGCAGAGGCAAATTCATCACTTTTCCAGTAATGTGGTTGCAAGTTTAGCATAAACGTATCCGGTTGTCCCAATTTATCTGAAACGTCAATAAGCGCTCCAAATTCTCCTGAATAAGCAGTGCTTCCCGAAGGATCAAGATTACTTTCTGTTTTGAGTTCTAAAACAACAGCGGCATTGTTTCCATTTAAATCGGTCTGATAGATTTGTGCGGCATGCCCACGACTAAAAGAATTTGGGTCTTCTTGTATGTAGATATAGTTTTCTGTGACGCAAATATTATCTGGACTTTGTAAAGCACTTAAATTACCATCCATATTGTTTGTATCTGTATTGCCACTCACGATTTGCTTTAAGGTGCCTTGCAAAGGGTTTACTGGGTCTAATACTAATTTATAAATCGTTCCCCAATCATTATAAGTACCTTGACCAGGACCTCTACCAGTTACGGCGAAGAACACATTTCTTGCATTGGCATCACTGCCTTTTTGATAATCTACATCTTCTACACGCATGAATTGAGATGCAAAAACGTTGGTACAGGCGGTTTCCATTTCGTTTTTAGTGAAGCTACTGCCATTAACGATCTCTACAAATTCTACGGCGTAAGACGATTGAAAATCTAAACTGCTTTCATTATAAACTGTATTGGGCGCCACATTTTGTACCCCATTGGTGCCATTTGAGACCTGTTGAAATCTTAAAACATAGATTTTCCCATTGTCTAAATCGGCATCGCCATTCTCAGATAAATACATGATAAGCTGACCTTCAGAGCCACTGGAATCATCATCACCACCAATAATTACTGTTTTACCCGAATAGGCAGTTTTAGGTAAGGGCACAGCATTTTCCCAAGAAAATTCACCAAGGGCGTCTAAGCCAAAATCGGCTGTTGGAGTAGGTATGGTCACCCAAGGATCAATAGCTTTTACGTCGTAGGCAATACTTTCAGACGCTGATAAAAAGAGATCTTGCGAGCCCCCATGAATGGCAGCCTCCCACATGGTACCCGAACATTGTCCGGCATAATCTGCAACACCAGCATTTAGTAACCATTCCCCTTTAATGGGGTTCATGTTTTCATCAAAACGAATTCGGAAACACTATAGTCATCTTCAGCATTTACAATATAGATGTATTCGTCGCCATCTTTTAACAATCCAGCACCGTCTTGAGCACCCACCAGACGGAACCCATTGGACAGCACATCTGTAGAACTTATTAAAGAATAAGCAGTGACCGAATTAAAATTGGAGTGTATGTTTACTAACGGACTCAATAGGGATTTGTTTGAAAATAATAAAGGCGAAGGCGTGAAATCATCACCGTCTGATCCATCGGTTCCATTTTGTCCATCGGTTCCATCTTGCCCGTTAAGACCATCTTTGCCATCCTCGCATGACATGGCAAGAAATCCTATGGAGCAAAACAGTAAGACTAATAATAAAAGTTGTTTTAATGTGTTCATCGTTTTTTTAGGTTGTTAGATTAATTGTTCCAAAATTAGTCTTACCACCTCTTAATGATGTTAACAAAAAATGATGCTTGTTTTAAAAAAACCTTACGCGAATGTTACTAAGTTATTTAATTGTGAAATTTGAGTATTTGATGTAAATACCGCATTTAAATTCAATATTTTATAGATGATTTTTGAAGGCATAACCATATTTCAAATATTGAAGTTAAGAGAAATCTCTTGTGTTTGGTTTTTCTCTTCTAGAAATATTTTTTAGAAAATTGGGGTGTAAAAGTAGTTTTGTTTAGGCCTTAGCAACAGCTGCCTGCTGCCTTCTAACATATATAAAAACGAGGAAAGACAACAAACCAAAAAACGAAAAGCCTATAAAAAGGGGTAACACCGAAGTCTTTACATAACTCCCAATAAAATTCGCAATAGGTACTGCCATAACTGTGGAAATAAAACCATTAATAGCAGAGCCCATGCCGGCAATATGGCCCAAGGGTTCCATGGCCAAGGCACGTAAATTTCCAAAAAGTAAGCCTACAGCAAAAAATTGGAACATAAAGAAACCAATCAGCACATAAATACTCGGGTTGTTCCCATTAAAAAAGATAAGAATATAAAGCATGGAGATCATCATATAGGCGATGGTGGCAATATAAGCAATGCGCATAGATCCAAATCTCATAACCAAACGGCTGTTCATAAAGGTAGAAGACCCTACTGCAAGGGCAGATGTGGCAAAAAAGTACGGAAACAAGTCCCCTAAACCATATTGGTCTTGAAATATTTGTTGCGAAGTACTGAGGTACACCATAAAAGAACCGGTTATAAAGCCGGACACTAAGGTAAAAGCAACAGACTCCTTATGTTTAAAAAATTCTCTGGCACTAATGGCATAGCGTTTTAATGAAAATTTAGTTTGATATTCCTTGTGAAGGGTTTCGGGTTGTCGTCTCCAAAACCACACAATAACTAATAAGCCAACAATAACATTCACATTAAAAATAGCTTGCCAGTTAGCGACATGTAATAAAAACTGCCCTAAAGTGGGGGCAACGACGGGTATAAGAATAAAAAACATGACTACGATCGATAAAATTTTTGCCATATGATCGCCGCTGTAACTATCGCGAATCATAGCAATGGCTATAGTACGCGGAGACGATAGGCCAACACCTTGGAGAATACGCCCAATGATCATCATTTCGAAACTTTTAGTGGTCACACAAACGATGCTGGCGATTACAAAAATAGCAAAGCCAAAATACACCATTGGTTTCCGACCAAAACTATCAGACAAGGGTCCGAAAATAAGCTGACCAAACCCTAAACCTAAAAAGATCATGGTAATCAATAATTGATTGTTTGCCGGGTCTGTAACACCAATATGATCACCAATCTCAGGCAATGCCGGTAATAAGGCATCTATAGAGAGGGCGACTAGGGACATAAGTGCTGCCATTAAAGCAACAAACTCAGCTTTTACAGGTTGATTTTGCATGCTGCAAAAATAGTGTAAAAGGAAACATAAAAATAACAATCACTTTAATTAACAAAACATTGACTTTTGGAATAAAATATGAGGCGTTTCAAACGTATCTTTGTGATTCAAATTTTAGAGTATGCAGCATTTTAAATCGTCAGATAAAAAAGAGAAAGGAAAACCAAAAGTGACCTTAAAACAGGCCTTTAAAACAATCATCTCGCCCGAGACGAAAACTTGTTTTTATAGGCTTAGTGCTTATTGTCATTCGCAGTTTGTCTGGATTGGTCTTGCCTTGGCAGAGTAAAGTATTATTGGATGATGTGGTGCCCAGTAATGACACTAGTAAATTATGGACACTCATTGTAATCGTTATTGTTGCGATTACTATTCAGGCAGTCACTTCGTTTTTACTCACAAAAATATTAAGTGTTCAAGCGCAGTATTTAATTTCTGAATTGCGTGCTCAAGTACAAAAGAAGGTTT
This sequence comes from Lacinutrix neustonica, assembly GCF_026625145.1. Classification (GTDB taxonomy): domain Bacteria; phylum Bacteroidota; class Bacteroidia; order Flavobacteriales; family Flavobacteriaceae; genus Lacinutrix; species Lacinutrix neustonica. The sequence goes on from NZ_CP113088.1 coordinate 70,485, forward strand.
TATCGTTACCCATTCGTTTTTTCGACAATACAAAATCGGGCGCTTTAGTATCACGTATTATGACAGATGTTGAAGGCGTAAGAAACTTAATTGGTACAGGTTTAGTGCAATTGGTGGGCGGTTCGTTTACGGCTATCGTGTCTTTAATTATTTTGATAAAACTGAATGCTTGGATGACACTCTTCGTGTTTGTGCCCCTATCCATTTTCGGAATTATCGCATTAAAAGCCTTCAAATACATTCGTCCTATTTTTAGAACCCGAGGCAAAATTAATGCTGAGGTTACGGGGCGTTTAACAGAAACACTGTCTCGGCGTTCGGGTGATTAAAGCCTTTAATGCCGAAGAACAGGAAAATAAAATTTTCGAAAAAGGGGTCGATAGACTCTATCAAAATGTAAAAAAGAGCTTAACGGCAACCGCGTTAATGACCAGTTCTTCCACTTTTTTAATAGGAGTCGCCACTACTGGAATCATGGGTATTGGTGGTTATTATATGATGATAGGTGAAATGACTACAGGAGATTTTCTGTTCTTTACTTTGGTTTTAGGCTTTATGATAGCCCCTATTGTACAAATGAGTAATATTGGCAGTCAGTTAACAGAAGCTTTAGCCGGTTTAGATCGTACCGAAGAGTTAATGAATATGGCTACCGAAGAAGACGATACCAACAGAACCATTGCACTTAAAACCTTAAAAGGCGATATGGTGTTTAATGACGTGTCTTTTGAATATGAAGCGGGTAAGCCGGTGTTGCACAACATTAGCTTTAAGGCAGATTCGGGTTCGGTCATTGCCTTAGTTGGTAGTTCGGGTTCGGAAAATCGACCATTGCAGGATTATCTGCGACGTTCTTAAATCCGAAAACAGGAACCATTACTATTGATGGTGAAGATTTATCGCAAGTGAAATTGAAAAGCTTCAGAAAACATTTAGGCGTGGTATTACAAGATGAATTTTTGTTTGAAGGCACCATTAGAGAGAACATTATGTTTCCGAGACCTAATGCTTCCGAAGCACAAGTGCAGGCCGCTGTAAAAGCCGCCTATGTGAATGAGTTTACAGACCGTTTTGATGCTGGTTTAGAAACCTTAATTGGAGAAAGAGGCGTAAAATTGTCTGGTGGACAACGCCAACGTATCGCCATTGCAAGAGCTATTTTGGCCGACCCTAAAATTATAATCTTAGACGAAGCCACCTCTAATTTAGATACAGAAAGTGAAGGTTTGATTCAGAAGAGTTTGGCTGAATTAACGAAAAACAGAACGACGATAGTGATTGCCCACCGTTTGAGTACCATTCGTAAAGCCGATCAAATTTTAGTGATTGAGAATGGTCGTATTGTAGAACGTGGGAATCATGACGCCCTAATTGCTGCCGAAGGCCGGTATTATGACCTGTATACTTATCAGGCAAAAATATAATTTGAGTATTGCTTATGATGACTACGAGCTTAATAAAACTATTTCATAAGGATTTAACAAAGCTAAAGCAGGAATTGGAGTGCTATACCAATGAAGCGCTTTTGTGGGGCGTTACAGATGGGATCTCTAATTCTACAGGGAACCTGTGTTTGCATATTGTGGGGAACCTCAATCATTTTATTGGTGCCGAATTTGGTAACACGGGTTACGTAAGACAACGCGACTTAGAGTTTTCTTTAAAACAGGTTCCCGGAGCTGAATTAATTCAACAAGTCGATCAAGTCATGGTTATTGTTGAAAACACTTTAAAGACATTAACCCCTGAGGATCTACAAAAAGATTACCGGCGTCGCGCAGATGAAGATGCCATGACCACCGAATATTTTTTAATGCATTTAGCCATGCACTTGGCCTACCATTTAGGTCAAATAAATTATCACAGACGGCTATTGGATTCTCATTAAAAATTTTACAATTTGGTAACTTTTCCATAAGATTATTTTAACCAATACCTCTAAAAAGAAGCGTCCCTTTGCTAAAAAAACAATGGAGTTATTTTTAGTCGCCTTTGGGGCCTTATTCTCGATTATGAATCCTTTAGGAACCGTGCCTGTTTTTGTGGGATTAACAGAAGAACACAGTAAAAAAGAACGGGCCATCACCGCCTTTTGGACGGCTATAGATGTTCCGGTCATCCTATTATTGTCCTTTTTTGCAGGGAATTATATCTTGTCTTTTTTCGGGATCAGTTTAAATGCTTTAAAAATCGCAGGAGGTCTCATTATTGCTTCCTCAGGATTTGCTTTGCTTACTGGTAAATTTAGAGAGCATAAAGGGATGAAATTACAAAGAGTACAAGACGATATTCATTCTCGTGATGCCATCTCACTAACCCCTTTAGCCATACCTATGTTGGCTGGTCCGGGAACCATTTCTTTACTGATTAGCTACAAGCAAGACTACCAAAGTACTGTAGATGTTTTAACGATTGTCGGGGCATTAGTATTAGCAGCGTTAACCATTTATTTAATATTAAAAAGTGCCCATTTTATTGTAAGATTTTTAGGAGCCTCCGGTATTAATGCCTTGTCTAGAATTATTGGTTTTATCGTTATCGCTATTGGGGTGGAATACATTATTGCCTCGGTGGTTGATATCCTGTCTCATATGCCCTTTTAAAAAACAAAAAGACACTCTATCCGGAGTGGCTTTTTGTTTTTATAACGGAATGTTTCCGTGTTTTCGTTTTGGTCTATCGACTTCCTTGTTTTCCAGCATAGAAAAAGCCTTGATGAGTTTTCGTCTCGTGTCTTTTGGTAAGATCACTTCATCAATAAAACCACGCTCTGAAGCACTGTAGGGGTTCGCAAATAACTCGGCGTATTCGGCTTCTTTTTCTTTCCACTTTTGTTCGGGATTGTCGGCCGATTTAATTTCGTTTTTAAAAATAATTTCAGCGGCACCCTTGGCACCCATAACCGCAATTTCGGCACTAGGCCATGCAAAATTCATGTCTGCTCCAATGTGCTTAGAGTTCATAACATCGTAAGCACCACCATAGGCTTTACGCGTAATAACAGTCACTCGGGGTACTGTTGCTTCGCTAAACGCATATAACAGTTTGGCACCATGTACAATGATCCCGTTCCACTCTTGGTCTGTTCCTGGTAAAAAGCCTGGGACATCTTCTAATACCAACAAAGGAATATTGAAGGCATCACAGAATCTTACAAAACGCGCAGCTTTTTTAGAACTGTTAACATCTAAAACACCCGCTAAAAACTGTGGCTGATTGGCAACAATACCGATACTTCTTCCACCAAGACGTGCAAAACCAACAATAATATTTTCGGCATAATCTTTATGGATTTCATAAAAAGAATCGGCGTCAATAATACCGCTAATCACCAGATGCATGTCATAAGGCTTGTTTGCATTGTCGGGAATGATGTGAGACAATGCGTCTCTAAGCTCTTCTTTAAGCTCAAAAGGCAATAGGGGTGGGGATGTTGTATTGTTTTGTGGCAAATAGCTTAGTAGTTTTTTTATGTCTTCTAAACAGGCAATGTCATTAGCAGATGTTTTGTGAGTCACACCAGATTTTGTAGAGTGCGTGCTGGCACCACCAAGTTCTTCTGAAGTTACCGTTTCATTAGTAACGGTTTTAACCACGTTAGGACCGGTAACAAACATATAACTGGTGTCTTCCACCATTAAGGTAAAATCGGTCATGGCTGGTGAATACACCGCGCCTCCTGCACAGGGCCCCATAATAGCAGAAATTTGCGGAATAACCCCTGAGGCTTGTACGTTTTTATAAAAGATATCCGCATAGCCACCAAGAGAGCGTACGCCTTCTTGAATTCGGGCCCCACCGGAATCGTTTAGGCCAATAATAGGGGCGCCAACTTTTACAGCCAAATCCATAACCTTACAAATTTTTTCGGCGTGGGTTTCAGATAAAGAACCACCAAACACCGTAAAATCCTGAGCAAAAACATACACCAATCTGCCGTTTATGGTACCGTAGCCAGTAACCACACCATCGCCATAAAACTGCTGCTTTTCCATGCCGAAGTCTTTGGTTCTATGGGTTACTAAAGCACCAATTTCTTCAAAAGACCCTTCGTCTAACAGGTAATTAACACGCTCGCGCGCGGTTAATTTCTTTTTCTCGTGTTGTTTGTCAATTCTATTTTGCCCACCACCTAAATAGGCCTGTGCTAATTTTTCGTTTAAGTCTTTTATTTTAGAATCCATGATAGTCTAGTTTGGTAAACGTAATCGTTTTTGATCTTCCATATATTGTTTTACAGCCACTAAGGCTGCAATTTTCGCCTCTTCTTCTTGTTTTGCCTTTAAGGCTTCAGGGGAATAGTATTGTTTCACAAAATGCGTATTGAAGTGTCCCGAACGGAAGGCCTCGTGTTCAAAAACAAAGCTTCCGAACGCCAATGTCGTGCTCACGCCTTCAATTTTATAATCATGAATGGCTTTTAGCATGAGTTGAATGGCTTCATCTCTCGTTTTTCCATACGTGATTAACTTAGAAAGCATGGGATCATAGTAAATGGGAATATCCATGCCTTCTTCAAAGCCATTATCGACACGAATATTGTCGCCAACAGGCAATTGGTAAACATTTAAATGCCCCACACTGGGTAAAAAATCGTTTAAAGGATCTTCGGCATAAACGCGCAATTCTAGAGCGTGTCCTGTGATTTTTAAATCGTCTTGTTTTAAAGGCAATACTTCACCACGTGCCACTCGGATTTGAAGTTCGACTAAATCGGTGTTAGAAATTAATTCGGTAACGGGGTGCTCCACTTGTAGCCTGGTATTCATTTCCGGAAAGTAGAAGTTGTGGGCATCGTCTAAAAGAAATTCAACCGTTCCAGCACCAACATAATCACAAGCTTTAGCTACTTTTATAGCCGCTTCTCCCATGGTATCACGTAATGCTGGAGTTAAGACCGAGGATGGGGCTTCTTCAACGACTTTTTGATGCCGCCTCCGGATGCTACATTCTCTTTCAAAAAGATGAATAACATTACCGTGCGTATCTGCCATGACTTGAATTTCTATATGACGCGGAGAGGCTACATATTTTTCGATAAACACAGACCCATCACCAAAAGCGTTAACCGCTTCACTGATGGCCCTATCCATTTGAGCTTCAAAATCGGCTTCTTTTTCAACGACACGCATGCCTTTTCCACCGCCACCAGCCGAGGCTTTAATGAGTATTGGAAATCCAATTTGTGTCGCTATAGTTTTCGCTTCAGCAATATCTGTAATCGCTTCATCGGTTCCAGGAACCATTGGGATATTATAGGCTTTCACAGCTTCTTTAGCCGCTAATTTACTTCCCATCATTTTTATAGCCTTCGACTTAGGGCCTATAAAAATGAGGTTGTTTTGTTCTACTTTTTCAGCAAAATCGGCATTTTCACTTAAAAACCCATACCCAGGGTGAATGGCATCTACGTGTAACTGTTTTGCGACTTCTATTATTTTATCTCCTAATAAATAGGATTGATTGGAAGGGGATTCCCCAATGAAAACCGCCTCATCGGCATATTTCACGTGTGGTGCATTTCTATCGATAGTCGAATAAACAGCAACCGTTTTAATGCCCATTTTTTTTGCAGTTCGCATCACGCGAATAGCAATCTCTCCTCTATTAGCAACTAATAATTTTTTCATAGTCATGCCCGCGAATGCGGGTATCTTATTAATTTAACTTTAATTTTTTTTAATACCTACAAGGTTTTGGAAACCTTGCAGGACAAGCAGTTATTCGATTATTCGAATTCGATCAATAAAACACCTTTCTCAACCGCTGCACCCTTGGTCACAGCAATAGATTTAATAACGCCATCTCTAGGAGAAAGGATACTATTCTCCATTTTCATGGCTTCAAGGATTAATAAAGGGTGGTTTTCCTCAATAGTGTCTCCAACGGCAACACTAATATCTAAAATTAAGCCGGGCATTGGTGCTTTTATTGAATTGACTAGTTTTGAGGCACCTACAGCAAACCCCATGTCTTTTATGAGTACATCTAAGGCATCTGAAATGGCCACGGTGTATGTATTGTTGTTCACTTTTACAGTGTATTCTTTGTTGTTGAAATTGGCCGCGGTAATTTCCGTTTGAAACGGACTATGGTCTTGTAGAATGTGGCTTTTGGTGTTTGAAATTTTTATGGCATCTAAGCTAGAAACCTGGTCCTCTGTAATATCAAATTCGGAAGATCCATTGACGTTAACTTTATAAATCGTAGTCATAAATTGGTGTTTGAAAGGTCATTATAATGAGTTATAAAAATAGGCTTTTGATCTAATAGTTTATTCGTTTGAGTAAAAAATTATGGGGTTTTAAAATGAGACGCCATTTGATGTTTTCGTATGGCTTTTCTCGGATAAGAAAACACCAATAAATAAAGAGATAAAAGCACCAACCCAAATACCAGGAATAAAATCGATGAACAAAAAGAAATCATAAGTACCATGAAACAAGATGGCTAACAATAACCCGGCGAGATTTAGCTTTATTCTGTTATTCGAGAACTTGGCTTTTCCCATAAAATAGCCCATTAAAATTCCAAAAGTGGCATGGGCAGGCACCGCAGTAAAAGCCCTTAATAAGGCAGTGGACGGCCCGCTTTCTAAGACATACATAATGTTTTCTGTCGCTGCAAATCCCATAGAAACCATCACGGCATATACGATACCATCAAAAGGCTCATTAAACGCGACTCTGCGTTGTGCAAATAATAAAACGATAAGGTATTTGCTTAATTCTTCACTAAAACCTACAACAAAAAAGGCCTGTACGAATTGTTGTAGCACACTTAAACCGTTGGTTAGTGGGGCCACTACATGAAAAACACTATAAAGAAGTGTGGTGATAATGATACTAACCACTGCGCCCAAGAGAAAAGAAACGAAGAGTAAACCTGTGGGCTCTTTTTCGTATTTATCTTTTAAATAAATATAAACGATAACTGTAAATATAGGTGCAAGCGCAAAGACAATTAAATCCATAAAACGAAAGTATGAAAAATAAAAAGAACCCTCCTAATTTCCTTTTCAGAAATCATATCGCCCTTTTTTAAAAGGTAGGAGCAGAATGATTAAACTTTATTGCTAGCTGATTAAATAATTAAATTTGAATAATTAAAGAATGAAAGCAAATAATAAGGAATCCAGTAAAAAAAAAGCAAATAGTCTTAACTATCTATAGTAAATGAGTAGTATTCAGTAAGCAAAGTGGTGTAAGTGAGATTGAGTAAGCAAAGCAGAGTGGTGCTCTCCTCTTTTTTTTAAAGAGGAGAATGAATTCAGATTTTTCTTAAAAAATCAGAAGAAAGAGGAGTTAAAATCAGAAGAAAGAGGAGTTTAAAATGACGCTATTCTTTTCTGAATACGCTCTAAAACGAATTCATAATATTTTCTATTACTTGCTACAAAATGCCCATTCGTTTCAGAATGTTGTAGTAAGTCTTTAAACGTTGCTATGGAAACCAGTTTTATAGCTTCCACTTCTTCATTTTGAAGCACTAACGCATGAATATCAACTTTTAATTCCGCAATAAACGTATGATGAAATTCATTATCAATAATGCCATTGGGATAGGTTTGAAAACATTCGAAAACGCCAATTTTATGTAAATCGGTTTCTAAAATTGTCAGCCCGATTTCTTCTTCAATTTCTCTTACAGCACCGTGGGTTAAGGTCTCACCGGCATCAATATGACCAGCGACGCTAACATCCCAAAGTAACGGGCAAATGGCTTTTGTAGCTGCGCGTTGCTGGAGCAGTATGTGGCCTTCAGCAGTATAAAACCAAATATGTACGGTGTTATGGTAATAGCCCTTACTATGAATTTCAGATTTTAAAGCTGATGTTCCAGTGGGTGCTCCTGATTTAGTGACTATATCAATATATTCTTCCAAAATTAATTCGTTTTTTTTAAAACTGAAGTCAGACATTTTACAAGCTTGCTAAAATCTTCAGTAGTATTAAATAAATGACACGAAATCCTGATGTAATTCCCTCTAAACTACACGAATATGTTTTCTGATTTTAATGCCGTTTTAAGGGCCGTTACCTCTAGGTTTTTAGGTAATTTAATACCAAATAAATGATGTGTTCTGTAATTAGCATCCTCAATCTCGCAACCTAAGGCTTCTAATGCTTCAACAGCCGCTTTAGAAATGTTCGGCAATAAGTTTGAATGGCTTCGGTGTCCATTCTATAATTTGTTTTAAAGCTTCGATCTGCATTTTTACATAAATAAAATTGCCGCTTTCACCAACACAATATCGGTTTGCTAAGGGTTTGTATTCCGGTTGGTAATGAGTTAATCCGGCAAAATTTTCACTGTTTAATCGATTCGTCCAGTTTTCTTCAATGGGTGCGCCGTGATCAAAATAGGCACCATAATAAGCATAAGCACAACCATAGGGACCAAATAACCATTTATAACCTGCACAAATAAGGGCATCGGGTTGAATCTCTTGTACCGAAAACGGTAATGCGCCCACCGATTGACTGCCATCAATGATGAGTAAAGCACCATGCTGTCTACTTTTCGCTCTAATGGCTTTTAAATCGAATAAACTACCATTAGACCAATGGATATTTCCCATGGCAACCACAGCTGTTTGATCTGTAATGGCCTCTAAAATAGCTTCGTTCCAAAGTTTAACTTTGTCGGTGGTTACATTAGGAGCAGCAATGGTTTTGATTGTTGCCTGATATTTATCTGCTAATTTTTGCCAGGAATAATAGTTGCTTGGAAACTGTTCGTCTATGATTAAAATGTCATCATTTTCTTTTAAAACAATATTATTTGCAACCGTAGCCATCCCATACGAGACGGAAGGAATAGTTGCAATGCGATCAGGGTCAGCAACAGCTACCAATTTTGCAAACAGTTTTTTTAGTGTCATTACCGGTTCAAAATAATCTGGACCTGTAATGGTATGAGGCCTGTTTTTTTGTTTTAACCCTTCTAAACCAGCCTCGTAAATGGCTTTAAAAGCGGGTGATTGGCTTGCGGTGTTTAAATAGGTAATCGCTTCGGAATGTCGAATAAATGCTTTTTGTTCTGTAAATCCATGTCGTGTTTGAGAATAAAAAAAGCCTCAATAAAGAGGCTTAATAGGTATACTATTCAAAATAAGAGAACGTTTCGCCTTCTTTAATATTAAGAAGGGTTTCGTAAATCATTTTTATTACATTTTCAACATCCTCACGATGCACCATTTCTACAGTGGTATGCATGTAGCGCAACGGTAACGAAATTAAGGCAGAGGCCACCCCGCCATTGCTGTAGGCAAAAGCATCGGTATCTGTGCCAGTGGCTCTTGACAAGGCAGAACGTTGAAACGGTATTTTATTAGCTTCGGCAGTGTCTGTAATTAAATCACGTAATTTTTGTTGTACAGCAGGGGCATAGGCAACTACAGGTCCTTTACCCATTTCTAAAGCACCTTGCTTTTTCTGTTCTATCATGGGCGTGGTCGTGTCATGCGTCACATCTGTTACTATAGCCACATTTGGTTTAATACGGTGTGCTATCATTTCGGCACCACGCAATCCAATTTCTTCCTGTACAGAATTGGTAACGTATAAACCAAAAGGTAAGGTTTTTTTGTTTTCTTTTAATAAACGCGCGACTTCAGCAATCATAAAACCACCCATTCTGTTATCTAAGGCACGACAAACAAATTTATCGTTATTAAGCACATGGAAGGTGTCCGGATACGTAATCACACAGCCTACATGCACACCCAATTTCTCTACCTCTTCTTTTGTTTCACAACCACAATCAATAAAAATATTATCTGGTTTAGGTGCTTCTTCTTTAGATTTGTCACGAGTGTGAATAGCAGGCCATCCAAAAACCCCTTTTACAATGCCTTTTTTAGTATGAATATTTACAATTTTACTTGGAGCAATCTGGTGATCACTACCCCCGTTTCTTATAACATATACAAGGCCATTGTCGCTTATATAATTAACATACCAAGAAATTTCATCGGCATGACCTTCAATGACAACCTTATATTTTGCTTCGGGATTAATCACGCCTACAGCAGTACCATAGGTGTCTGTAATAAACTCATCTACATAAGGTTTAAGGTAGTCCATCCGGATTTTTTGACCGTCCCACTCGTATCCCGTTGGTGCGGCATTGTTTAAATATTTTTCTAAAAAGTCCATAGACTTTTTGTTAAGTATGCTCTTTTTTGCCATTATTTTTAATTTTTGTCTAAAATAACAATATTCAAGTGGAATTGGAAGTTAGCATTAAGTTAATTAGTAATTTTGTCTCTCTAAAATTCTATATTTGGAATGATTTTAGCAGCTATTATTGATATGAAATATTTGATATACTTTTTTTTATTGTTTCCTATTCTGAATTTTGCTCAGGTGGATGCGTATGAGCAAGACGCTACAGAGGTTCAATATATTATTATTGAAGGGGATTCTATTCCGCGTGAAACTATTGACTTAGAAGAAGTCATACTATTGCACAAACTAAATTTTGACAGTAAGCAAGATCAAAGACGTTACTATATTTTAAGACGAAAGACGTTAAAAGTATATCCTTATGCTAAGTTAGCCAGCGAACGACTAGATTCTCTAACCCAAAGAATAGGAAGTTTAGAGTCTAAGCGCAAGCAAAGACAATACGCTAGAAGAGTACAGCAATATATAGAAGAAGAATTTTCGGGAGAACTGAAAAAACTAACGCGAACGGAAGGTCAAATATTGATTAAACTTATTCATAGACAAACAGGAAAAACTACTTTTGAGTTGATTAAAACGTTGAGAAATGGCTGGCGTGCGTTTTGGTTTAATAACACAGCGAGTTTGTTCGATATTTCTTTAAAACGCGAGTTTGATCCGAACATGTAAAGGAAGATTATTTAATTGAAGACATCCTGCAACGCAATTTTCAATCGGGAGTTTTAAAAGAACAGAAATCTGCTATCGAATTTGATTTCCTGGAATTGACCAATAAATGGTTTAAAAAAGAAGATAGAACTACTAATAACTATCCTAAATCTTAATGAGAATACAAACGAAAAAGGAAGAATTGTGGAATGCGATAACGCACGGTATTGGAGCTGTTTTAGGGATTATTGGTTTACTCTTTTTAGTCTTCAATAATACCCAAAAAACAAGTTGGAGTCTATTTAGCGTTATTGTTTATGGGGTGTCTATCGTGATTCTATTTGCAGCCTCTACCTTGTATCATTCTGTTTCTAGTGAAAAGAAGAAACATTATTTTCGTATTGTAGATCATATTAGTATTTACTTACTTATCGCAGGTACTTATACGCCGGTTTTATTAATTAGTTTGGAACAAAGCTTGGGGTGGACGCTTTTTTATGTGGTGTGGGGTATCGCTGCGTTTGGTGTTGTTTTAAAACTGTTTTTTACAGGACGGTTTAATGTGTTTTCTACACTGCTGTATTTAGTTATGGGTTGGTTGATTGTATTTGATTTTTCAAACCTAAATACCATCATGGATGCTGGAGGTATTATTTTACTCATGCTTGGTGGGTTGTTGTATACTGTTGGGATAGTGTTTTATGCCATAGACAAGCAACCTTTTTTTCATGTTATTTGGCATTTATTCGTGTTAGCTGGTGCCGTATGTCACTTTTTAATGATTTATTTTTACGTGATATAGATAGGGCATGTGGCGGCTTTAAATTTATTAATGTCATCTTCAGATTAAAACAAAACTGTCATTTGCCCCTTTACGCTATTTGTCCCAAGGCCCCTCTTTTATTACAGGAATAAAAGCGTTTCCATCGTAGCGAAAAAGCCCTTTCCAACCGCCAAACCAAAATCGATTTTCACGATCTTCAAAAACACTTAATATCCGCACCTTCACTGGTCTTTAAATGAGTAAATGATACGCCGTTATAACGGTACACACCATTATTTTCAGCAGCAAAGCAAATATTTCCCTGCTTATCTTCATATAATCCGCCTATAATTGAATCTCGTATGTTGAATCTTTTTATAAAGTCGAGTGGTTAGGCCTTAATAAAATCTTCATACTCATAAAAGAACGCTTCAAACAAAGCCATGTGTTCATTGAAAAATAACATAACGTCTTGCCAGGTGTTTTTATTATGAATGGAGACTTTTTGATCCAATACCACCGAGACTCTAGAGATTTCTTTACCGTTTTCTAAAAAATATGCTTCTTCAAAAATAGCATCCGGCAAAAAATCGGTTTTAAGTATAGTTTCTAAAGATTGGAGCTTTTCCCAGTAGGTAATACGATTTTCTAAATCGTCTTCCAGGTCCAACACCACTGCAGCTTGTTTATTATCAAATTGAAACTTGAAACTAAAGCCCTTTATTTTTGTATGGTATAACAGCCATTTTCTTGGAAAAGATTTCCCAAAGCTGGTCCAGAACTCTTGTTTTAGTTGTTTCGATTCTTCTTGTGAAAACACGTTTTCAAATTTTTAATTATAAGTAAATGGCGCATTACCTTTTAAACCAACACTCTTTTCTTTCTTTAGATAAAATAAGCAATAACAACAGCCAATACGATGGTTGCTAATTTTGTGATATTAAATTTATGATCTTCATTACTTTCAAATAGAATCGTAGTAGATATGTGTAAAAAAATACCAATAACAATCGCCGAAATTTCTAAAAAGTAGGTTTCAAAAAAAGTGAAATTTTCAGACAGATACACCCCCAATGGTGTCATAAAAGCAAAGAGCATCATAAATAATAATGATTTTCTCTTAGGCATTTTAGAGGCTAAAAAAAAGGTGGTTAAAATGACTGCCACAGGTAGTTTGTGAACGATAACACCATAAATTAAACTCCCATGTGCATGAATGGGGATCCCTTCTAGAACACTGTGAATACTTAAACTTACAAATAATAACCAAGGAAAAGCGGTGGCGTTCTTGTTAATATGTACATGTCCGTGCTCTGCCCCTTTAGAAAAGAACTCTAAAACGATTTGCAATAAAATACCAACCATAATAAACAACCCCACGTTTTTGTTTTCTGTATGGTAAACTTCCGGTAAAAAACTAAAAACAGTAATAGATAGGAGGAAGGCCCCACTAAAAGCAAGTAGTAATTTTAAGTTTTTAGGTTGTTTAGGTTTTAAAACCACGACAATGAGAAAACCTAAAACGACAGTCGCTACGGGTAATAAAAGATTCAGCATTTATTTGAAAATGAGAATTAAACGTTCAGATTGTTTTCTATGGTATTTATTTAATTTATGATCGCCAAAAACATCTAGTAAATAGACGCCAGCTTTTTCAAAAAGCGCTTCAAAATCTTTTAATGTTAGCGCTTTTACGCGTTCCTGAAATTCAAAATCCTCTCCGTCTACAGTAAATGAAATGTCTTTAATAAGGTAGCCATTATCTACGTAACGTTTTTGATGAAAGGTGATGCCTTCCACGGTTTTTGAGTTTTCCGAAACAAGATTTTCAATAATGTATTCGCTATTTAGAAAATCTATAACACCAAAGCCCGTCTCGCTTAAATTGGCTTTTATCGCTTTAATGGTATTGAGGTTATCTTCTTCATTATCAAAATAGCCAAAACTGGTAAAGAGATTAAAAACGGCATCAAAAGTCTCAGGATATGGTTTACACATATCATGAACCTCAAAATTTAAGGTCTCGTTTTCAAATTGTTTGGCATATTCAATACTGTTTTCAGACAAGTCGACACCAGTGACATGGTAACCTATTTCATTTAAATACACAGCATGCCGTCCCTTACCACACGCTAAATCTAATATTTTTCCGTGTTCAGGAATGTTTAAGTAATTGGTGAGATTCGTCATGAAAGTTTCAGCTTCTTCGTAATCTCTGTCCTTATATAATATATGGTAAAATGGTGTATCAAACCATGACGCGTACCAAGTAGTGTTGTCTTTTATCATAATATTTCCCATAAAATCGGGAATCTCGATTTAGTTTATTTCACGTTAGCACAAAAATAGAGTATTTTTGCTTTCTATTGGATGAAAATAATGGAAGATAATTTCAAAATGGTTGCCAAAACCTTATTTGGCTTTGAAGAGTTACTAGCAAAAGAATTAATACAACTAGGTGCACGAGAAGTGAAAACGGGTGTGCGTAACGTGAGTTTTGTTGGGGATAAAGGGTTTATGTATAAGGCTAATTTAGGGCTACGTACAGCAACTAAAATATTAAAACCGATTAATACGTTTAGAATTAGGAGCGAGAAAGATTTGTATGATCAAGTGTACAAAATGGATTGGAGTAAGTATCTAAAACCTTCTGGTACTTTAGCTATTGATTCTACTGTGAATTCTGAAGTTTTTAATCATTCGTTATATATTTCTCAAAAAACGAAAGATGCTATTGTTGATAAATTTAGAGATGAAACCGGAGAACGTCCCAATGTGGACTTAAAGTTTCCAGATCTAAAGGTAAATGTCCATATAGATAGAGAAACGTGTAATATTTCTTTAGATTCTTCCGGGGATTCTTTGCATAAAAGAGGCTATAAATCGGCAACGAACATAGCTCCTATAAATGAAGTATTAGCCGCGGGATTGATTATGTTGTCCGGTTGGGACGGACAGAGTGATTTTATGGACCCTATGTGTGGTAGTGGTACGCTTTTAGCTGAAGCAGCGATGATTGCTTGTAATATACCCCCTAATTTAATGCGTAAAGAATTTGCTTTTGAGCGTTGGACGGATTGGGATGTGGAGTTATTTGAAAAGATTGAGGAATCGTTGCTGAAGAAAACACGTGATTTCCACCATAAGTTGATAGGTTTTGACAAATCACCCAGCGCTGTAACAAAAGCGATTGAGAATTTAAAAAATGCCCATTTAGATGAATTCGTGACCATTAAACATGAAGATTTTTTTAAAACCCAAAAAGGAGGAGACGATAAACTACATATGGTGTTTAATCCACCGTATGGCGAACGTTTAGATATCGATATGGAAAGCTTTTATGCGAATATTGGAGATACCTTAAAACAAAATTACCCCAATACCGAGGCTTGGTTTATTACTTCAAATTTGGAGGCATTAAAACACGTGGGCTTGCGTCCTTCTAGAAAAATACATCTCATGAATGCCAAACTAGAGTCGCGTTTAGTGAAGTATGACATCTATGCTGGGAGTAAGAAAGGGAAGTATATGAATAACTAATTCTTAGGAATGCTTCTTTTACTTATTCTTTTTAAAAATGGGAATTAAATAAGAGATGGTATAACTATACCCCGCGCCAAACTTACTGCTATCATAGGTTTTGTTAAAACCAGGGATATACAAATTGTCAAAATTTTCAGGGTGATCGTCAGATATTAAACCTTTAAGTTGCGCATTTAAACCTACAAAGAGATTATTGAGTACTTCAGCTTTAATACCAATTACAAATTCTACCCAAAGGGCTGAAAGGCCACTGAATTCTTTAGATTCCGTATTTGTAAATTGTGGTGCCCAGTATTGATCTTCAACATATACGGTATAACTGTTTCTGGTTTGAGAAAACGTGCTAATACCCCCTCTAAAGCCTGAGTAAATCATATTCTCCATGCCTAGCCAGTTGGTATACATGTTATAATCTAAGCCGCCTTTAAAGTAACTTCCGAAGCGGTAACATTTAAAAAATCGGTAGTGCTTGTTTTTTCTTCATTACCCAACTCTGCTGCAATATACCAGCTTTGTGTTAGTCTAAAATCGCCGTTTAATTCAAAACCCTTATAATCTTCATCGATAGCAGTACGGATTAACTTACTCAAATCGGCACCAACACGTAGTCCATATTTTTGAGTGTATTTTATGGAGTCTGTAACTGTTGTTTTTTTATCCTGAGCGTTAACAGTAAGACCACATAATAGGATAAGGCTGCTAATGACGTATAGTCCAGTGTGTTTCATCTTCATTCAATACAGATTGATTTTCGTTTGTTGCGTCTTCAAATAGCATCCAGTTATCACCATCGGGTTCAATAGTTACAGAGACGTTTTCATAAGTCGTTTTATAACCACAGGCGCGGGACACATAAAGGTCCTTAATTTTATAGGTAATAGTTATGGTATCTGCATTGCCAGTTGTCATATCATCAACATACTCTTTATAGACAACGAACTTTGTTTCACCTACATATTCGATTTCGCCTTCCTCTTCCACTTCAATTCTATCTGTTTTGAGAGGTAAAATCATTTGTAATTCACTACTACTGCCACTATAGGCTTCCAAAAAGCGAGAACTATCGTCCGGATCTTCAACTCTTAAGCCAGCAACGTTTTTTGTACTTTCCGGATTGGCCAAATCCCTAAACTCAAAGATCATTCGTGGTGTTACAGGGGTGTTTTCATCACATAAGTCATCTTTTTCGCAGGTAAATAGCGAAAAAGCGCATACAGCAAACACCATTATTTTGAGGTTTTTCATTTTAGTTTCTATTCTAACGCTTTTCTAAAAGTACAATATTTTCTACATGAAACGTTTGCGGGAACATATCTACAGCTTGTACTTTAGTGACTTTATACAACGCATCCAAGAGTTCTAAGTCTCTCGCTTGTGTGGCGCTGTTGCAACTTACATAAACTACCTTTTACTGGCGCAATGTTTAGTATTTGTTTAACAACATCTTTATGCATTCCATCACGAGGTGGATCGGTAATAATGACATCTCGGATGACCATGTGCCGCTATAAATTGCTCATTAAATACGTTTTTCATGTCACCAACAAAGAATTCAACGTTATCAATGCCATTTAATTGTGCATTTTCTTTTGCAGCAGTAATGGCATCAGGTACAGATTCTACACCTACCACCTTTTTAGCTTGTTTGGCAACAAATTGAGCAATAGTTCCCGTACCCGTGTACAAATCGTAAACCAATTCATCACCTTTTAAATCGGCGAACGTACGGGTTAATTTATATAATTCATAGGCCTGAGCAGAATTGGTCCGGTAGAAAGATTTTGCATTAATCTTAAATTTCAAGCCTTCCATTTCTTCAAAAATATGGTCTTTACCTTTATAACAAACCACTTCTTGATCGTAAATGGTGTCATTCGCTTTGCCGTTTATAACATATTGAAGCGAGGTGACTTCCGGAAATGTTTCGGCAATATAATCGAGTAATAACTCACGTTGTTGTTTGTCTTCTTTAAAAAACTGAACCAAAACCATGAGGTCTCCCGTTGACGCCGTTCGAATCATTAAAGTACGTAACAATCCAGTTTGATTTCTGGTATTAAAAAACGCCAAACCATTTTCTACAGCAAATGTTTTTACCCCATTTCTAATGGCGTTGGATGGATCTGCTTGCAAATGACATTTTTTGATGTCTAGAATTTTATCCCACATCCCAGGAATATGAAAGCCAAGTGCATTTCTATCTCCAAAATCTTGATCACTTTGTATTTCTTCTAAAGTTAACCAACGGGAATCACTAAATGAAAATTCCATTTTATTTCTGTAAAAGTACTGCTCGCTAGAACCAAGAATAGGCGTGACTTCGGTAATTCGATATGGCCAATTCGTGTTAGGTTGTTAGTCACTTCCTTTTGCTTATAGAACAATTGATGCTCATAGGCCATATTTTGCCACTTACAGCCTCCACAGACTCCAAAATGTTGACATTCCGGTTCTGTACGTTTGTCACTCAAGGTATGAAAAACGGTAGCTTTACCTTCATAATAAGCCTTACGTTTTTTAAAGGTTTGTACATCTACGACATCACCTGGTACTGCGTTTGGTAAGAAAATTACTTTTCCATCTGGTGCCTTTGCTACTGTTTTTCCTTTTGCAGCAGCATCTATTACTTCAACATTTGTGAAGATTTGCTTTTTATTTTTACTTCTTGCCATAAGTGCAAAAATAGTTTCTTTTTTAGTCACAAAAAACACTATCCAAATATTTTAATTCAACCTTATATTTAGTAATTTGCAAACTCTTAGGGATGATTTCTCTCCCACGCTGAATTTTCGATTCTCGCCTGCAATAAAATTATGGTGAGTTTAGACTTCGAAAGGAAAAAGGTACAGAAGGAATGGCTACTTTATAACTTTAAAATTAATAAAAAAATGGCTGTTTTAGAACACTTAACATCGCAACAGGCGATGGATTTAGAAAACAAATACGGAGCACACAATTACCATCCACTTCCTGTAGTATTGAGTAAAGGTGATGGGGTGTATGTATGGGATGTAGAAGGTAAAAAGTATTACGATTTTTTATCGGCATACTCTGCGGTTAACCAAGGACATTGTCACCCAAAAATTGTTGGGGCCATGACCCAACAAGCACAAACCCTTACTTTAACTTCAAGAGCATTTTATAATGATATGTTGGGGAAGTTTGAAAAATATGCGACGGAAACGTTTCATTTTGATAAGTTATTACCCATGAATACTGGTGCCGAAGCTGTGGAAACCGCTTTAAAACTATGTAGAAAATGGGCGTATGAAGTGAAAGGTATTGATGAAAATGAAGCTGAAATAATTGTATGTGAAAACAATTTCCATGGAAGAACGACGACGATCATTTCATTTTCTAACGATGCTGTGGCACGCAAAAACTTTGGTCCCTACACTAAAGGGTTTATAAAAATTGAATACGATAATCTTAAGGCTTTAGAAGACGTATTAAATAGTAATAAGAATGTTGCAGGGTTCCTAGTTGAGCCTATTCAAGGTGAAGCGGGTGTTTATGTGCCTAGTGAAGGGTATTTGGCAGCAGCAAAAGCGTTGTGTGAAAAACATAATGTCTTATTTATTGCAGACGAGGTACAAACAGGAATAGGAAGAACAGGTCGTTTATTAGCGACATGTGGTAACTGCTCTTGTGTGGATAAACATTGTTCAGGCACACCGAAGTAAAGGCCGATATTTTAATTCTAGGAAAAGCCTTATCAGGAGGTGCGTATCCGGTGTCTGCTGTTTTAGCTAATAATAACATCATGAATGTTATAAAACCAGGAAACCATGGGAGTACCTTTGGAGGAAATCCGGTGGCTGCTGCTGTAGGTATGGCTGCTTTAGAAGTTATTAAAGATGAAAAATTAGCAGAAAACGCACAGGAATTAGGTGAATTGTTTAGAGCCGAATTACAAAAGTTTATTGACACCTCGAACATCGTTAACGGTGTAAGAGGAAAAGGTTTATTAAATGCGATTTTAATTAACGATAGTGAAGACAGTGAGACGGCATGGAATATTTGTATTGCCTTACGTGATAACGGGTTATTGGCAAAACCTACACATGGAAACATTATTCGTTTTGCACCCCCTCTAGTAATGACGAAAGAACAATTATTAGATTGTGTAACTATTATTACTAAAACGTTAAAGCAATTTGAAAAATAGATTGACTTCGTTTTATTATAAAGAAAAAAGCGACCCTAGGGTCGCTTTTTTCTTTATAATATTTGAGATAATTAATTTTGTTGCATTTGTTCCATTATCTCTTGGTAACGCATCATACTTTCTTCCCAACCTCCAGTTGAAATATAGTAGATGTTATATATTAAATATATAGCATTAATAATTGTAATTACCAAGGCTACTATTTTCGCCGTATTCATGGCTTTAATATCCCCTTCGTAATCGTCAGGATTTAATTGAGCTGCTTTTATTTTACTTCCAGCTATAAAGTAGGCTGGTGCTGATAATAAGACTCCTAAACCACCAAAACAGCAGCATAAAAGGCCAATAATGGATAATACATAAACTAACGTTGGGTTAAGCTTTTTTTCATAAGTTGGTTTTATTAATTAAAAAATTTCATTGTAAAACTAATAATAATAATTAAAACAGAGGCAATAGCTAGCCCGTTAATAATTTTATTAAGGTGTTTAAACTTGTAAAAAAGAGAAGTGAGGATTAATAAACCTAAAGGTACTAAAGTATAAACGGCTGGATACATTTTAAAAGCAGCGATCAATTCACCATGGAATAAATGACTTAATCCGCGTTGCAAACCACAGCCTAAGCAATCAAAGCCAAACAGTTTCTTATTTAAACAGGGAAGCATATAATCTTCTGGTGAATACATCTTGTTGTTTTTTGTAAATGTAAAAAAATAACATAAAAAAATGCTGCTATTTTTAAATAGCAGCATAAGTATTTATAATGAATTTCAAATATTATTTATTCGAAACAATGATTTTCTTACTCAAAACATTAGTATTATCTAAAGTAACCGTTACAATATAAACGCCATCACTTAAATTTTTCGTTGAAAACTCATGACGTGCCTTATTATCTAAATCTATTTTATTAAAGATTTGTTTACCGAGAGATATCAATTAAGGAAACAGATGCAATGTCAAGCGCCTTAGGATTGGCGATCACTAATTGTGAAAAGGTGTTGTTCTGAAATACAGAAAAGTCGTTGTCTTCAAATTCTGTAGTACTCAAAGTAACACCATTAGTAAAAGTAATCTCAAAACGATCTGCATAGGTTCCTGTCTCTAAATTAGCTTCAAAATTACGGGCTGTTAGGTCGTAGTATATATCAGTGACTTTATCGTGTATGTATATGGGCTCTGAATCAAAATGTTGTACATCGAAAATACGCACTCTTACAGGTGTATTAGCATCTAACGTAATGACTAATGGTATTTTTAAATTTACATCAAAGTTGTGAGCTTGTGTTATGTAAGGCATATCGCCTAAAATAAAGTAAGCATCTCTGTCATTTGGTTCTAAATTATTAGACTCTAATCCATAATCAAAACCATCGGTAGCATCGGGATGGAAGTTATGTAATAATTGTCTTGTATGTTGATCATTAAAATCTACATTTAGTCTAAAACGTCTTAAACCTGGCAAATCTGGTAAGATTTGTAATCCATTGTCGTCATATTGAAATTCATTCACAGCACCTACCGGAGTCGATGTTTTTTTATCGCTACTGGCCGTGTCCTTAAAGAATTCACTATTGGTGTCACTTTCTTTATAATACACTCTGTGTTCATTTTTTGCTTGGGCATCGCCATCGACGGCACCTTCAATCATGAAGCCTTGGCCTACAGGAATATATCGTTTTACCGATTTTCCGCTTGTAGAGGTAGAACCTGTAGAATTCGGGTAACCATCAGGCCCCAACGTTGTAAATACTGCAGGGACAAAATTTTCCATGGAACCATCGGAAGCAATAGTGTAAGTCGCATAACCACCAACGTACTGTGATAAATTATGAGACATAACAGCAGTGTCTTGTTCCCGGAAAAATAAAGTTCCAGTAATAATACTGGCGTTATTGGCATCATGAATGTATGCAGCAGCATCCAATGCTGATGGATAAGGATTCCCTACTAGGGTGTAATTCCCAGTAAGAACCGCAGTATTTATAGTTCCGGAATTTGGTTTTCCTCTAAAGTCATAACGTTGGCTTGCAGAGCCAGTAGAGCCTTTCATTGTAAACCCATATCCCGGTTGTAAGTCTGCACCGTTTCCTATGTGATCCCATTCTGCATATAAAGTTCCTGGAGAATAACCATATAACCAATACTTGGCTATTCCTAAAGGTGAAGCTGTGCCATCATATCCACCAATCATGGTTGCTGGAGTACTGGTGGTTAAACCGGTAGCGTCTGTTAAAATTGAGGCATCAGATTTAAATGTATTATTACCATTGACATCTGTATTTACATTACCCACGGGTGACGCCCAGTAATTATAGGCATAATTGTGAACCGATCCTTCTTGGTAAACACTTACTTTTCCTAAGCCCGCATTACCAGTGGTACCACCGCCTTGCAACAATTGACCGTCACTGCGCAAGTAAAGCGTGGAATTAGGTTCCTTTAAATTAACGTCGTCTTCGACATATACATAGGTGTCCTTAACAAAGAGGTAAGCGTCATTACGTACCGTTAGCTGTGCGAAACTGGCACAAGACAGGAAAAAAAAGATAATAAACCAATTAGGAGATTTCATAGGAGAGTAGGTTTAAGTTTGTTACATGAGATTTAATAGCAATCACAAAGATAGGGATTTAGTTTGTAAGTAAAAATATAATTTGTATAGTTTTTATTTACTAAGACATACGAAAATTTTATAACAGTGGTTTTATTAAAATGTATTCTTGTTTTAATTTAATATTTTTGTAATGAAATTAAGCAACATGAAAAACATAATTAGTTATCTTTTAATTGCTATTGGAGGGGCTATTGCCATCTATGCCAATGCCAATGAAAAACAAAATGTCCTATTACTTATTGTTGGTATAGTTACCTTAATGATTGGGATCTACGGATTGAATAGAAAATTGACAAGCAAGTCTGTTGAAGCGTCTAAAAAAAATAATCAAGAAGAAGAATGAATTTTAAAGTAGGAGACCGCGTATTCGTTACGGATGAAAATCTTTCTCGGAGAAATTATTAAAATTATTGGAAACAAGGTCACTATTGAAGATACCGATGGATTTGAACTCATTTTTGAGACGTCTGAAATTGTAAAACAACAGGATGATTCGTTAAAACGAGAGGCTTTTTCGGGTAAAAGCATTTCCCAAATAGTTCTAGAAAAAACACCTGAAAAGCGTAGAACTGCTCCAAAAGTAAAACCTAAAGAGCGCTTTCAGCCCACTATGGAAGTAGATTTACACATTCATCAATTAGTAAAAAGCGAACGCGGGATGAGTAGCCATGATAAAAAAATGCTACAATTAGATACCGCCAAACATAAGTTGGAATTCGCGATGAGAAAGAACATACCAAAAATAGTATTCATACACGGAGTAGGTGAAGGGACTTTAAAAATCGAGCTTGAATATTTGTTTGGACGCTATGATAATGTTAAGTTTTACGAAGCCGATTATAAAAAATATGGTCAAGGGGCTACAGAAGTTTACATTTATCAAAACAAAAAAGGGAGTGATGCTACTTACTAAAATGGAGGTGTTACGGTTCGTGTCTTTGAAGTAATGCTACTATCTAGAAATCCAAAATCAAGCGTTTCTTGTATTAAAATAGGTAAAACAATACCTGTAATAAATAAGTTAACTGAAAACTCTTGTTTAATGGAATGTATGCGAAAGGCTGTAGCTGGAACGCTCGCTACTATTTCTCGGATTTAAAAAATCTGGACCAACAGCACTATTAGTGATGTCATCTGTAGGATTGCTATTTGCCGAATTACTTTCTTCATCTCTAGTAAACACGCCGTCACCATCATCATCAGTATCCAAATAATCCGGTGTGCCATCACCATCGGTATCCTGAGCAGCTGTTAATCCTAATTCTACGGAATAATTTGGTTTTTCAGCAGATGTAAATACATTGTCACCATCATCATCCTGATCTAAATAGTTCGGCAAGCCATCACCATCGGTATCGGTAGGCATGGTGGAAGGATCATTATCACCGTCTAAATTTTCATCCTCTAAAGCGGCGGGGATGCCATCATTGTCATCTTCAACTAAGTTAATGGTAAATAATGCATTACCACTGTTAGAACTATAGTCATTAATGACATCCAAATTCGCAGATGGCACATCATTACAAAATACGTTAACGGGCTCAGAGCTATAGGTTCTATAATTAAAACGATTAGTACTTCCGTTAATTGTATACGATTGGTTGAGATTAACCAGATCCACAAGTAAAGACCCTGCTTCAATAGGCTCGGTTTCAAAAAAGGTTTCTAGATCTACACTTTCTAATTGAAGAGAAAGTGATTCATTGGGACTCGTTTTTGTTTTAAAAAGAACTAAATCACCACATGCTTGATAGGTATCGTCAAAATCAAGTTCTACAGTGAGCACGTCACCGTCGTCACAAGAAATTAATACAAAAGCGGCAACTAGTACAGAAAAAAAAGTTCTCATAGAAAAGTAGATTATTTCACAAAAATAGTAGAATTGTGTTAATCCTAACGCCATGAACCCGCATTAATTTTATTTGACTTATTTTTGTGCTCTCAAAAGAGCCGTTTTCTCGCTGTAAAGCTACAGTATGAGTAAAAAGCTAAATGAATATTAAAGTTTTCCCAAAAGAATGAAACAAGTCTATTTTGATAGTGCAGCAACAACACAATTAAGAGATGAAGTGATTGTAAAAATGACAGATTCTTTAAAAACGTGTTATGGTAATGCCTCATCAACGCATAGTTTTGGTCGTACCTCAAAATCATGCATTGAAAATGCACGTAAAACAGTCGCTAAATTACTAAATGTATCGCCCTCAGAGATTATTTTTACTTCGGAGGTACAGAAGCAGACAATTTGGTGTTACGCAGTGCGGTGCGCGATTTAGGGGTTAAAGAAATCATTACTTCTAGAATAGAGCATCATGCCGTATTATACACGGCTACTCAATTAGAACAAGAATATGGTATTTCTATTAAATATGTTGATTTAGATGAGCATGGTACTATAGATTATCAACATTTGGAGGCGTTATTACAAGCCGATAAAAAACAGTTGGTAAGCTTGATGCATGTTAACAATGAAATTGGAAACCTCCTCGATATTAAAAAAGTGGGTGCGTTATGTAAAACCTACGATGCTCTATTTCACAGTGATACCGTGCAGTCCGTTGGCCATTACGAAATGGATTTACAAGACCTAAATATTGACTTTATGGCCGTAAGTGCACATAAGTTTCATGGTCCAAAAGGGGTGGGCTTTGCTTTTATAAGAAAGCATTCAGGCCTAAAGCCTCTTATTTTTGGAGGAGAGCAGGAGCGTGGGCATCGTGCAGGAACCGAAGCGGTACATAATATTGTGGGTCTTGAAGAAGCACTCAAATTATCTTATGCAAATTTAATTGAAGAACGGGCCTATGTCACCACATTAAAAGCCTATTTTATAAAAAAAATATCGGAGGCTTTTCCAAAAGCAACCTTTAATGGTCACTGTGCTAATTTAGAAAAAAGCACCTATACTTTAATCAATGTTTGTTTGCCTATACCGGCCGAAAAGGCCTTGATTTTATTGTTTCAATTAGATTTAAAAGGTATTGCGTGTTCAAAAGGAAGTGCTTGTCAAAGCGGTAGTAACAAAGGATCACATGTGTTATCACAAATTTTATCTGATGCCGATTTGCAAAAACCTTCGCTACGCTTTTCATTTTGCAAATACAATACTAAAGAAGAGATTGACTATGTTGTAGACGTCTTGAAAGAATTTGTTAACTAAAAGGATACCAAGCGATTTTGATTTTTTTATTTGGAATTTATAAGCGGTAATGCCTTACTTTTACATAAAAATAAACAGGTGCTAAACTACTCAACATATTTACATAAAACAGCAACCGAATGGGTCACGTTTGTACATGGCGCAGGAGGAAGTTCATCTATTTGGTTTAAGCAAATACGTAGTTTTGGCGCACAGTTTAATGTGCTTATTTTAGATTTGCGAGGTCATGGCAATTCTAAGCCAGCCCTTAAAGATGCCTTTAATAAAAAGTATACTTTCGATTCTATAACTCATGATATTGTAGAAGTAATTAATCATTTAAAAATTGAACGTTCTCATTTTGTTGGGATTTCATTAGGTACTATTTTAATACGAAATCTTGCAGAAAAGTATCCCGAGCGTGTTAAGAGTATGATTATGGGTGGTGCCATTATGAAATTAAATGTCCGCTCTCAAATTTTAATAAAATTGGGCGTCATTTTTAAATCTGTAGTCCCTTACATGCTGTTATATAAGTTTTTTGCCTTTATAATCATGCCCGGAAAAAACCATAAAAGTTCTCGCCTCCTTTTTGTGAATGAAGCTAAGAAACTGTATCAAAAGGAATTTGTGCGCTGGTTTAAATTAACATCAGAAATTAACCCATTATTACGTTTTTTTAGGGCCAAAGACATCAAAATTCCTACATTATATGTCATGGGAGACGAAGATCATTTGTTTTTACCTTCCATAAAAAATGTAGTGTCTAAACATATACAATCTACCTTATTTATAGTGGAAAATTGCGGACATGTGGTCAATGTTGAACAGCCGGAATTATTCAATAATAGAACCATTCAATTTATAAAAGGGTTGGCTTAATAGCTTTTTCTAAACTTTTTTTCTACAGAAAAATCGATAAGATTCATGAAATTCTCATGCACCCCTAGAGTCGCATCTAACTTTAAGTGTTCAATTAGTTTTTGAATGCGTTTGGCATCGAACTGCAAATCTGGAACAGAAACATATTTCTCAAAAACGGAACCAATCGTTTTATAATATAATTGTTCAAAACCATTGAGGTTTACAGGTTTTTCCGAAGCATATTCATAATCATTAATGGCAAAAGATTCCGAACTTCACCTACATAGTCCTTGTGCAGAATCTGTTTCGGGTTCACGATATTGAGTTCCTTAATATCGGGATTTAAAAAGGCATACAAAATGGCTTTCGATACAAAATCTACAGGGACAATATTGAGACCGCTTTCTTTGTCGATCCATATTCTAAAAGCATTTTTAAATTTTGGTGCATATTTGTCTAAAAAAATGGCCCAGGCGTAAAAGACATCAAATTTTGGTGTTTCAAAAAAAGGTTTATCAATGAGGCGACCACAAATAATACTAGGTCTTAAAATTTGGGCGTTTATGTGCTTCTCTTCACAGGTTTTTTTAACAAAACGTTCTGTTTCATACTTAGATTGCTCATAGGGATT
This sequence comes from Lacinutrix neustonica, assembly GCF_026625145.1. Lineage (GTDB taxonomy): Bacteria > Bacteroidota > Bacteroidia > Flavobacteriales > Flavobacteriaceae > Lacinutrix > Lacinutrix neustonica. The sequence goes on from NZ_CP113088.1 coordinate 97,050, forward strand.
CCTAAAATCATCCACACGATAATTGGCAATAGAATCGTTTACTTTTTCTTTTTGAATGCCGTATGAATACGCCGTACTAATGTAAATAAACCGATTAACTCGAGTGGGTAAGTTATCAAGCAATTGTTTGGTGGCTAAAAAATTTTGCTCGTGCACCTGTGTCTTAGTATCGCTTGCATGAGAAAGGTTTGTAGAACCGGCACAATGAATAACAGTATCAAATGGGTGCACTTCCAAAGTCTTTTTAGTAATCGCGATTAAGTCTTCAGAAATGACTGTGATTTTTGACAAACACTCTTCAATACTAAACGGATTAAGATAATTAGGACGAGAGGCATCATTTAAAATCTGTAGCAGGCGGTCTTGTGCAGCTATAGAACTATTGCGTATCACCACATACAAATGATTAACCGTTTGGTCTACTAGTGCTTTTTTTAGCCAATCGAAAATAATGTGGCTTCCAACAATTCCAGTACCACCAGTAAGCAAACAGCTCATAACATTTTAAATATTAGAATGTAAATTTAATCTAAATTTACTCCCCCTGCTTCAAAATATCAATTTGATCTAAAATCGCTTGCGCTTCGGCTTGCTTCTTATCACTTTCACTGCGATTAGTAGTAGATAATTTATAAGATTCCTCTAATAGTTTTTTGTATTGCTCTTGTAGTTTCTCTAGCTTGCTTTTCTTTTTAAATAATCCGAACATCATTTTTTTTATTAAAGATACGGCTCGAATGCGTTTGTTTTTGGTAAGGTTTTGTTAATTGTAATCGGTTTAATAATTTAAAAATTATATTTTATCAGGACTCGCATCTAATTAGAGTGTACTATTAATTAAGGCTAATTGCGTCTCTTTCAAAATTAAAAGGGCATAAAATGTTAAGTACTAATTATTATAGCATGGTCCTTTTATTAAACATAAATAACTTTTTAAGTTGTCTATGGTATCACAGGTGTACTCATTCTTATTGAACACAATATCCTAACATTGATCTAAATGTGGAAATTATTGTATTACTCTGTTTAAAAAGCTTGCCAAAGCAAATTGGTGCTTCGTAGAATTATTATTTTGACTTAAGTGTCTATCAAGTGTTTAGTAATCATGTAAATAGAATCACGCATACTATTTAAAGAAAAAGAGTCAAACCATTAAACCTTATTACATTGCAATTTCGGAGTGAAATCACGATTTATTGCACTTCATCGAAGTATTATAACAGTTTGTCTATTTTTTTTACTACATTCGTAAAATATTATAATGCTATTTGCATTTGTCATATATGATAGTTGCGAATAATAAGAATCCCTTAACACTATGAAATCAAACAAACTAACTTTAATCGGTATTGTAATACTTTTTATTACAACAACAGCATTGGCACAAGTGGGTGTTGGTACAACTAGTCCTGATGCGTCTTCTGCATTAGACATCTCCTCTACCACACAAGGCTTATTGGCGCCTAGAATGACCACCACAGAGCGAACGGCCATAGTTTCGCCAGCTAAGGGACTATTGGTTTTTGACATTGATAATGATGCATTTTATTTTTATGACGGTGCAAACTGGATAGCTGTAGAAGGAGGAGTAAAACGAAACAATTATAAATTAGTTCAATCGGACGTAGACCTGGCTGATGAGCTAGCTGCTGGCGGTGGAAGTTCTTACCTTTTGGATGAGAATACGCTGTATGAAATAAATGGCACCATTTTTTTAGCAGCATCCATTGACATCAATGGAGCCTATGTGTTTGGAGCAGATGGTAATGAGGATGTTTTGGTAAGAGCTGGTGGAGTTATTTTTAGTGGTGTTAAAGGAGGGGGCATAAAAGGTGTGACGCTTACTGCTCCAGGGGGTAGTGTATTTAACATGACAGGCGACGGTACCGAGAATATTATTTGGAGAGATTGTGCGGTTGTAAATTCTCGGATCAGTAGGAACAATTAATAATTATAATATTGTGTTTTTAGATGTCATTCAGTTTGTAGGTAACACCACGGGCGTTATCTATACTGATATTAAGCAGTTGCTATTGAATACTACAGCGTGGGACGGAAATAATGAAGGTATTTACGAAACTTATGTTGGTGATTTTGATATTATATCAAAGCAAGGAGGATATTGTAAAGTTGTTACGGCTACAGCTGCAATAGATGTAACAGGAGTGACTTCTGTTTCAGGAAGTGCTGGTCTTAATGTTGTCGATTTTTTTGGAGGCGGTAACTATATTAATGGAAGTTCACCTTATGCAGGATATAATTTCACGAATGACTGGAAAGTTAACAGTCCCGGCATAGCCGTTGAAACAGACGCAGTAGCAGCTGGAAATTTTTATTATGATGGTCCTTTAACCACTGGCTTTACCCGCACCATAAGTAGTGGAGCCGCGGTAGAAATTCAGGGGGATGGTACTTTTACGACTAGTAATTTATTTAGATTTACTAGTGCAGGTGGAGGTAACAGACTGGTTTATGATGGCATCGAGGAGCATTCATTCCAAATAAACGCCTCTCTCTCAATTAGAGTCGATAGTGCTGTTGGTAATTTTTATGCTTTTCTGATAGCGAAAAATGGCACGGTCGTAACAGAATCAAATTCTATAGCTTATATCGCCAGCGATGTACAAATTCAAAACATCTCTATAAATACTAATTTAAACTTAATTAGCGGTGACTATATTGAGGTATTTGCTGAAAGGTTAACGGGGAGTGGAAATGATACCTTAGTCGTTTTTTCTGAGAACTTGACTATAAAATAAGAGAGGATGTTGCTGTTTTTTAATTTCATTGCTAAACCGAATGGTTAAGGTATATTAACATAGATGAGATAGTTAATGGTAATGTAACCACTACAAATCATGGTAGGAAGTATTTTTTAGGTTTCGATCTTGATTTTTTTAATCAAACACAGCGTTTGCTTATAAAGGAAATAGAAAAAGTGTCCTACATAAGATTCATTAATTTTTAGACACCAACAAAAGTTTTATTCCATTTTTTTAAAGCCCCATTTTAGCATCATTGGGGTTGTAATGGTTGTTAACACTCCCATAATGACTAAGATCGAAAATATTTCACTCGTAATTAAACCAGCTTTAAAAGCAATATTTGCGATTACTAATTCCATGATGCCTCTCGCATTTAAACCAAACCCCATAACAAGCGCTACTTTATGATCCAATCCAGCAAACCGACTTCCATAATAACCCCCAATTATTTTTGACACATACGAGACCAAGACTATTGCAACTAAAAGCGATATATTATGAATGGCAGACAGTTCAAATTCAAGGCCGATACTTGCGAAAAAAATAGGAGCTAAAAATCCAATAGTTAAACTACTCGTGGTTTATTCTATAGTTTTCAAATTTTCTTTTCCAAGTATGGAGTCACTTAACAGCATAGAAGAACAAAAAGCGCCTATTATAAAATGAAACCCCAAGGCTTCAGTTACAGATGAAAAAAGTAAGATAAATGCAAAAAAAATGGCGAAAAGGGGCTCTTTTCCTTTTATTACTGCAAGTAATTTACTGAGTGCGTTTTCAACAAAATCGCCTTTTCTTGAGAGTCTCTTGGTAATGTAATAGCTAAACGCTAATAAAGCGATAAAAACAACTAATTTTAAAAGTGACATGGAAGCGACTTTGGCAACCGATGCAATGGTAATATTCGTGTCTTTGAGATTGAGTAAAACACCTAAAACCGACAACGCAGCAATGTCATCAAAAATAGCTACGGAAATAATTTTTTGACCAACCTCCGAATTTAATTTACCCAAATCCATGAGTATTCTAATACTCACCGGTAAGGCTGTAATCGCAATACAAAGCCCAATAAACATGGTTGTCATCATTTTTAATCCAAAAAAATGACCAACGGCAAAACCACAGAATAGTGGAATGAAAAAAGCCATAATTGAAATTATTAAGCGCCTGCCTTTAAGTGATTTAAGGATGTCGTCGATATTAATTTCAAGACCTGTAAGAATCACTAAAAGGAAAATCCCTAACTCTGAAATTACTTTGATATCTGCTGTAGGATGAATAAGACCTAAAAGGCTTGGTCCTAAAAGGATACCGGCGATGATTTCTCCAATCATTGCGGGTTGTTTAAAACGTTCAAAAAGCTCCCCAAAAACCTTAGCCGTTACTAACAGGATAAGTAAGTTGGTGAAAAAGGGGAGTTCAAAATTCATTTTAAAAGTAATAAAGATTAGTTTCTCATTTTATACCTTTATAGTAACGGCCTACATCACAATAAATATAATGCTTTATAGATCTATATCACTTGAGAAAATAACATTTAGTTTCAATTAATAGGGCGTGCGTTTTTAGTTGGTGTCATGAGCTGCAATATACTTGCAATTGCAATAACCACCACACAGCCCACAAAATTTAACCATAAAAAGGGTAAATTAATAATGTCGAATTCATTTAAAAGAAAAAGAGTAATGACAATCGCCTGAGTAATAAAAGCTGCTGCAAAAACAGCATTGGCTTTAACAAACTTAAAGAAAAAGGCGAGGAGAAAAATGCCCAATACGTTACCATAAAATATAGAACCAATAATATTTACCAATTGTATCAAATTCTCAGCGAGATTAGCAACACAGGCCACACCTATAGCCATAATGCCCCAAAGCAAAGTGAACCATTTAGAGGCTTTCAACATCTCTTCTTCGGTTTTTTCTCCCACTTGCTGTTTGTATAAATCCATGGTAGTGGTACTGGCTAATGCATTTAATTCGCTGGAAGTACTCGACATGGCAGCGCTTAAAATAACGGCCAATAACAAGCCAATGAGTCCCTTTGGTAAATTATTGAGGATGAAATGGATGAATACATAATCTTTGTCATTGCTTTCTACTTTAATACGTTTTGCTTCACCTGCTTTATCAATCAACTCTTGACCTTTAATGCGCAACTCTCGGTATCTTAAGTCATTCGCTTCAATGGTACTAATACTCGTACTATTTTTCTCTTGAACGAAACGTTCTATGGATTCTTTTTTCTCAAGAAATAAGACCTTTTGTTCCTTTTGAATGGCTTTATACGCGTCACTGTATTCAGAATTTAAAACCACTTCAGTGGCTGTGGGATTAAAATTGACAGGTGCTTGATTAAACTGATAAAACACAAAAACCATCACACCCACGAGGAGAATAAAAAACTGCATCGGCACTTTTAGAAGGCCATTGAATACTAAACCTAACTGCATTTCACGTACCGATTTCCCTGAGAGGTAGCGTTGCACTTGGCTTTGGTCTGTTCCAAAATAGGCCAGCATTAAAAAGGTGCCGCCTATTAAGCCGCGACCAAACGGTATACCTATTATTCAAATTGAAGGAAAAATCAAGAATTTCCATTTTTCCGCTCGCGCCAGCAATATCTAAAGCATTAGAAAAGGTGATGTTATCGGGTAATTTGTTCAAAATGAGTATAAAAGCGATAATCATGCCCGTAAAAATGACAATCATTTGATGTTTTTGAGTCACACTTACGGCCTTTGTACCACCGTAAACGGTGTAGATAATGACTAATAAGCCAATAATTACATTAAGTAATAAAAGATTCCAACCTAAAACTGCAGATAGAATAATGGCGGGTGCAAAAATGGTGATTCCGGCGGCTAGGCCACGCTGAATCAAAAACAAAATAGCGGTAAGCGTTCGCGTTTTTCTATCGAATCTATTTTCTAAAAATTCGTAAGCAGTATAGACTTTTAATCGGTGGTATAAGGGAATGAAAACCATGCATATAACGACCATAGCTATGGGTAATCCAAAATAAAACTGGACAAATCCCATACCATCATTAAAGGCTTGTCCTGGAGTAGAGAGGAAGGTAATCGCGCTGGCTTGTGTAGCCATGACAGACAGACCAATGGTCCACCACTTTGAGGTGCTCCCTCCTTTCAAGTAATCCTCTACATTTTTACTGCCTCCTGGTTTGTAACGTACCATAGATAACAATGGTTAAAAGTGTGCCTATTAAGACAATCCAATCAAGTGTTTGCATAATTTAAAAGGCGTTCATTATTAAATAGAAAATTATAATGTAAACAACGTTTGCTACTAGAATGAGTGTGTAGAGTTTATTCCATTTGTATTTTTCCATGGGGTTCGATTTATCGTTTGTTTTAATCAGGACGCTATGTGTTACATTCTATAGTATTGCAAAGAACTACTTTACATTGATAGTGGCACAGCTTGACTAAATGCGGTTATTTTTTTATTTCATCAGAATTACTGATCTGATTTTTACCAATAGACAGCATATTAGCAAATAATCTATAAGCACCGGAAACACCGGCTGGAAACTCTCTAAAAAAGCTTAAGCCCGTATAGATGTAGTAGCCTTTGCCATGTTTTGCAATTAATAAACTTCCCGTTTTTGGTGTTTCACCTTTATCGTTCATAGAAAATAATGGCGTGAATGCGTTGGACCACTCGCTAGGGAAGTATAAGCCACGTTCTTGTGTCCAGCCTTCAAAATCTTTCCGGGTGATTTTATTGGGTGTATTCAACAATTCATGATTGGGCTGTAAAAAAGTGACTTCAGCAAACTCATCGGTAACTCTGTCACGAGATAAAGTAATAGCGTAGGGCGCAATTTGGTCTACCTTAATTTGATGTCTGGTATTGTATTGCACAATCATGTTGCCACCATTCTTAACAAAATCGAATAAAATGTCTTGTTTATAATTTAAGGCTTCTACAGTGTTGTAGGCACGAATACCAATAACAACTGCATCAAAGTGGCTTAAATTTTCCGGTGTAATGTCTTGAGGTTTTAACAGAGCGACCTGGTAGCCAATTTGTTTTAAACTTTCCGGAACCACATCACCAGCGCCTTCAATGTATGCTATATTTTCACCTCGTTTTTTTATATCTAATCGTACCACTTTACTTTCACTAGGTAGTAATACTGTCTGAAAGGGAATGTGGTCATAATCGATTTCTATCAATTCTTTAGAATAGCTTTTATCTCCTACAGTAACTCGGGGGTTAATAAGCCCTCACTTTGGTTTTTTGGAGGAATCACAGTAAACGTAAGTGTTTGTTCTTGACCTTTATGCGCAATAGCTACTATTTGTTGCTTTGGGAATACTTGCCAATCTTTTGGATGTGCCAAGGTTACAATGCCTTGTAAATCATCTCGACCTGCTTTTACGAGTACTGGAATCTCTTTTTGTTGCTCATTTTCAAAAATGATAACTTTTTCAGCGATTTTTACAGAGGCTTCAGGAATGATTTCAAAGGGTTTGTAAACTTCCCCTTTTACAGGATCATTGCTTTTGTAGATTATCGCTCTCGTAAATGGTATGGTTTGACCTTCAATGGTAAGATTGAAAATAACATTAAGATTTCTAGGTGTTTCTGGTAATCCAATTTGTGCTTTATTGGCAACATTGTACATGCCTAAACTGCCTTTTTCGGTTAACCAGTAGGGCGTAGACTCTTTCTCTGTAGTAGGAATTTTCAAAGTAAAGTCCACTTCATGTTCTATATTTTGTTGTAAAGCGAGCGGGGCTTTGTTACCCTTTAAGGTAGGATACGCAATAGTTTCTATGATGATATTTGAAGGGCTTCTGTTTATCGCTTCAATTTTTAGTTTGATGTCTTCACCAGGGGTTGCGTGATTGGTGTCTGCAACGGCTTCTAAATACAAACCAGTACAAGCAGCTATGATATCTTTTATTTCTTTGGTTTTATACGCCTTCCAGTGTTCATCTTCCAAATTCTGTATCAACGAATATACTTGAACCAATGCAGGTACCGAGGCAGAAGGGTTTGTAAAATCATAATCGCGCTGAACTTTTTCTAGAAGGGTACCAATAGCTTTACCGCCTACAACACGGTTCCAACTGGTGTCAATACCATCAAAAATATTCGATTTGTCTTGCGGCAAATCGCCTTTAATGAGTTCGATATATTCTTGTTGTTCGCCTCGTGTTCCCGTGTTTCCAAAACCTTGAGATTTGTGCTGACTCCGGCTCAATGCAGCAATTTCAGTGTTACTTAGGCCTTTTGAAGGGTAATAGACCCCCACATCAAAGTTTAATAAATTGGTTTTGTCTGCGGCATCAAATTTTTCTTGAGATCCATAAAACCACCATGAGGTATTGAAAAATTCTCGTTGGGGTTTCCAAGTACCGTATTGCTTTACTTGTTTGGGATAGGCTATTGGGTCACTGGCCAAATCAAAGGCCTCTACACTTAGCATCGCTGAACTGGTATGATGCCCATGAGTAGACCCTGGACTTCTATGGTCGAAACGGTTAATAATAATATCTGGTTTAAATTGTCGAATGGCTAAAACCACATCGCTCAGTACTTCTTCTTTATTCCAAATCGCCAAGGTTTCATCTCGGATGTTTAGAGTAGCCAAAATCGTTGGCGCGTGTAAAGCGTTGCTCACCACCATCTATGCGTCTTGCAGCCAGTAATTCTTGTGTACGAATCACCCCTAAAAGCTCTCTAATTTCCGGCCCCACCAAATTTTGACCGCCATCACCACGCGTTAAAGACAAATAGGCTGTTCGCGCTTTTACATGGTTTGCCATATAGGAAATCAAGCGGGTGTTTTCATCATCGGGATGCGCCGCAACATATAAAACAGATCCTAGAAAATTCAACTTTTCTATGGCATCATAAATTTCTGAAGCGTTTGGCTTTTTTGGTTGTTGTGCGTGACTATTGAATAGAAATAGACTTGATAATAGGAGTGTAGCAATTATTTTTTGCATGTGCTTGATTTCAATTTGACCCGAAAATTTGGGGGTTTTCAAATATAAACAAACGCTTTTTTAATATGGTATTTTTAGATTTCTTTAACGTTATAGGTGAGTGAGAGGTACAGCTGTTATTAAAGGTTTAGAGAACACCTTAATATAAGTCTATGAAATGAATTGTTTTAATTTTAGTATTAATCTGCTACCTATAGTTGTTTTCTGAAAGGGTTTCTATAGCCACTTTTTTCGCTTGAAATAATACATCATTCCAATAAAAACAACAATCATCACGCCCCATACGGTGTGATATCCATATTTATAATGTAATTACGGGATGTTATCAAAATTCATCCCGTAAACACCAGCAATAAAGGTTAGCGGAATAAAAATAGTGGCTATAATAGTGAGGACTTTCATGACCTCATTCATACGATTACTAATGGTGGTCATGTACATATCCATCAAGCCCCAAATCATTTCGCGATAAATGTCTATGGTGTCAGACACTTGAATGATATGATCATAAACATCTGCAAAATAATGCAGTGTTTTTTGGTCTATGAGTTTGTTTTCACTTTTGTCCACTCGGCTAATAATTTCACGCAGGGGAAATATCGCACGGCGTACTTTTAGAACTTCCCGCTTAAGTGATTGAATTTCGGTAGAAATTTCATCCTTAGTAAGCCCTTCAAATAAATTATCTTCTAGGTCTTCAATTTTATTTCCCATGGTTTCAATAATGGCATAATAATGATCCACGATGGAATCTATTAAAGCATATAATAAGTAATCTGAACCTAAACCACGAACACGCCCTTTAGACTGTCGAATACGTTCGCGAAGCGCATCAAAAACATCTCCTTCTGCTTCTTGAAAGGAAAGCACATAATTTGATCCTAAAACAAAACTGACCTGCTCTGAAACGATATTTTCTTCGGCATCATAATACATCATTTTTAAAACCAAAAACATATAGTCATCATACTCATCAATTTTTGGTCGCTGGTTGGTGCTTACAATATCTTCTAAAACTAGGGGGTGCAAAAGGTAATGATTTCCTATTTTTTCAATCTCATCAACATTATTAAGTCCGTTAATATTAATCCAAGAAATAGAATCTGTAGTTTTATAACCAAATACTTCTTCAACGGTTTTAAGTACTTTTTCATCATAATATTCTAAATTGTAATCAAAAGACTCTATAAACAAAGCTTGGGTGTCTTTAACGCCCGTATAGATAATCGCTCCAGGAACCTGACCTACCTGTTTTTTATATTCTTGAGTACGTTTTTTTGGTTTGCGTCTAGCCATGAAATAAAATCAATGTGTTAATGAAAATCGCCGAAATCTTCAATCGCATCTTTCTCGACTAAAGTTACCGCTTTTTGTAAAATTAAATTGTTAGGATAGGTTACTAAGTCTCCGTTTTCAACGCGCAGATGGAGTTGAAAGGCTCTTATGTCTTCTATAACAGCTTCAATAGGGTAGTCTTTATCATGAATTTTTATTTTATCTCCTACTTTATAAGGAAATGAAAAGAACATGATAATACCGGACGTGACGTTACTTAAAATAGACCAAATGGCAAATAGACCAATACCAATAACAGCAAATACTGAAGAAAACATCAAGGAAATATCTTTAATATCTGTACCAAGTACGAAGGCTTCTACAAAAACAAAAATAAGGAATAAGGTCACGGTATAATAGCGTGATATTAACTTAATACGTGCATCATTAACCCCACTTTTTTGACCAATTTTTCGAATGGTTATTTTTCCCAAAATGCGAACAATAATAACAACAGCTAATACGACCGCTGTATTTATAAGTTTGATTTTATAAAGTTCTAAGAACATATTTAGATTCAATTTGCAACAAAGATAAAGGAGTTTTTATTCTAAGTGTAGTGTTTTACGTAAGACTTCATCTGTATTTTTGTTTTTATTCCAATAGGCCGATTTAATCGTTTTTATTTTGGTGGCAGTTGTTATCTTTTCATCGATGGTCTCCTGCCAACTTAAAATATCGAAAGGAAAATGCGGGTTGAAAGTTATTTTGAGCGTGCGGTTTAATTACGGATAAGTTAAAGTATAATTATTATCTTTTATTTTTCCATGAGCAGCATACCCTTTTAGAGTTATATGTTTTAATCGAATATATTCTAAAGCGGGGATCATTTTAAAGTCACCTAAAGGAAGCGATTGCGGATTGATGCGCAATTGGGTCCAGATCTCATTTTCTAATGGTGTTTTTTCTATGCTAAAATGCTCATCTGCCTCGCCTTCAAAATAAGAATGTGAAGCAATATCAAAACGTTCTCTATTATTGAGCTGCGTGTAAACATGGCCACACCATTCTTGAACAGAACAGCTCACTTTAATGGCATGTTGGTTGTTACTTACCGGGTAAAACGTGCTTTGCATAATAGAATATGGGTAAATGCCAGTATTGAAATTTTTAGTGCTATTTAATTTTAATACAAGATGATTAGAGGCGGTATTCTCATTAGCTTTCACTTGCGCCGTTGCTAAAAAAGGCTCAGTGACGTAAACGAGTACCGCTTTACCAGTTCTTTGTTCTCCATAACGCATTTGCTGTAGCTCATAGGACGAAATTTCGGCCTCGCCAGCATACCAATACTCTTTAAAAACTTGATTTAAAGCAGCGGTAGTATCGGCTGAGTTTTTTTCTGTTGAAGTTGTTTTCAATATGTTTTCAGCAAAAACGGCTCGGCCTTTTTTTTCACAAGATTGAAATAGAAGAAGAGCCAATACACCAAAGACTGCAATTGTTTTTTTCATAACCGAAGGTTTCAGTTATAAACTTACAATTCTAAAGTCCGTCTACAAAATCCTTTAACGTTTTGTAAACTAAATGTGTAGGTAAACCCATAACATTAAAATAGGAACCTTCTAATTTGGTGACTCCAATAAGTCCAATCCACTCCTGAATGCCATAAGCCCCAGCCTTATCTAAAGGAGAATACGTGTTAATATAATGCCATATTTCTTGATTTGTAAATGCTTTAAAGGTGACGTGTGTCACTGCATTTACTGTTTTTTGAAAGACTTTAGTGCGTATGCACACCGAGGTGATAACCTCATGAGTGGCATCACTTAGCGATTTTAAAATGGCAAAGGCTTCATCTTTGTTTCTAGGTTTTCCAATAGCAGCACCTTTATACCAAACAATGGTGTCACTCGTGATTAGAATGTCGTTTTCTTTTAATTCCTCTAAAAAAGGTAAAGATTTTAATTGCGCTAAATAATCTGTAATCTCAAAATGTAGGAGTTTTGGCGGATAATCTTCTTTTATTTCTTTTAGTCTGATTTCAAAATCTAAACCTAAATCTCTAAAAAACTGGTGCCGTCGTGGTGAGCCGAGAGGCCAAGATAATATTATAATTTTTGAGTTTTTCGTTTAGCATATTTAAAAAATAAAATAATACAGTACCATTGAAAGCATGCCTGTAATCATAACAAGTTTTAGTACTAAACTGATGTGCTTAAACTGCTGTTTTTTTTCTGCTGAAAATAATTTTATAGCAATATAAATTAGCGGCCCCACAACAGCCACTAAGAAATAAATAATAGCATCGGTGTGCATATAAAGGAAGGTTCCTATATAATAAATGATGATTAAAATAGTAATACAAGTTAAACCAAAAGCAATTTTTGCTGTTCGTAGTTTACCAAAAACGATAGGAAGCGTCTGCATACCTACTTTATGATCTCCATCTACATCTTGGATATCTTTAACTATCTCACGAATGAAGTTTATAAAAAAGGCAAAAATGGCAAAGTCGGCCAATACTTCAAACATGGTAGATTGTACACTTTGATTTTGAGGGGTTATCGCAGGCAGCAATTCAAACATACCTACAATCATCAAGCTTACCGAAACTAAAAGCGAGACCAATATATTACCAGCAACAGCCACTTGTTTTAAATAAGAGGCATAGACGTAAAGGGCTGCTGAAATGATTACAAAGGTGACAAAAAATTCAGGTTTACCGACCGAATGCGAGAGATAAAAGCCACAAAAAACGCCAATAACAGTAAAAATAATATAGAGGTAATTTGCTGTTTTTTCTGTAATATGTTTACCCACAATCACTTTCTCGGGCTTATTTACCGCATCGGTCTCCATATCATAAATATCATTAATCACGTAACCACCGGCTGCTATAAATAGTGTTGCCGGAATGAGAAAGGTAAAACCTAAAGCATTTAAGGTGGTGTCGATAGCAAACGCCGGAAACAAAGCGTATTTTATTAAAAGTTGCACAACGGCAATCATTATTAGGTTTTTCCAGCGGATAAGTTTAAGTATGCTCAAAGTGTGTTGGTTTATTAGTTAAATAAATAGTCTTTCAAAAATAGCTTTTATTACTAAAATAATAGGTTTTAAAAGTAAAATTGAAAGGCGTTTTACAATAGTATTCTTAATTATGACGGTTGTTGTCTTTTGTTTTTGTTTATTTTGATAGCCCCTCCCGTTTTGCTTGGAATTTAATCATAAAAGCCACCTTGCTTCTAGTGTGTTATGGCGTGTTTTTTTTATAAACACCCTTTTCTAGTGTTTGAATAAAAACGAAAGCATTATGCCTAAATCCATATCATTAAATCCCGTGTTAACTTGCGGTTGGTATCTTGTCAAAATTAATAATTATTCATCAAAAAAGAACAATTAAAATCTAAAGTGATGCATCATAACCACCATCCCAGTCTCCACGAACTTTTAGAACCTGCTCAATAACATCCCGCACACAGCCTTTACCACCACTTTTATGTGAAATATAGTGCGACAGTGCTTTTATTTCGGGAACTGCGTCTTGCGGGCAAGCGGCCAAGCCTACCAATTGCATAACAGGAACATCTCGGAATATCGTCTCCCATATATAAAATATGCTCCGGGCTGATGTTTTGTGTTTTTATATATTCTAGAAATTGATCCTTCTTATTGTGCGCTCCCAAATAGATGGTTTGTATGCCTAAATGCTTTAAACGCTCACGAACCCCTTCGTTTGTACCACCGTAAATAATACAAATATTATACTTTTTATTTAGTGCTTGTTTTAAGGCATACCCATCTTTTACATTCATACTACGTAGCATGTCGCCCGTTGTAGTAATAAGAAGTGAGCCATCTGTTAAAACGCCATCTACATCAAATATAAAAGTAGTAATATGTTCTAAGGATTCTTTGTAGCTTTTATCGTCTGCCATGTGTTTTTTGAATAGATTTGGTTAACAACTCGTAAACCGCTTTATGATGCTCACTTTCCAGTTGTTTTAAATGTCTTTTAATGGTTTTTTTATCATCACGTAAGGCGGGTCCGGTTTGAGCCATATAGGGGGAAAGCGTTTCAATCTTTTTAGCTGTTTCTTGAATTAAAGGCTTTAAAATATCAAATTCGGCACCATTGGCCTCAGTAATTTCGTGCGCCAAACGGTATAATTGATTGGTGAAATTATTTACAAAAACAGCTGCTAAATGAAGCCCTTGGCGTTGGTCGCTATTTACTTTGTGGCTTTTACTACCAATAGCCTTTGCTAAAGCTTTTAGAGTAGACAAGTCTTCTTTTTGTAAGGTTTCTATACACAATGGTATTTTAGTAAAATCGACTGCCGCGTCTTTAGAAAACGTTTGTAGCGGATAAAAGACCCCGCGTTTTTGCTTTTTGTCAACAGCATATAAACTCGTGCTTCCGGAGGTATGAACGACCAATCTGTTCTCAAAAGGTAAATGCTCTGAAAGTGTTTCAATAGCGTCATCACTAACGGCTAAAATATAAACATCTGCGGCCATTAGTTGTGATAAATCATCGGTAACGGAGACGTCATTTTTATAATGATCAATCGTTTTTAAATGGCGATTATACCATTGTTTTATGTTCACATCTCCCGAAGTGGAAAATGCCTTATATAAATGAGTGGCCACATTTCCTGCGCCTAAAAGTACTACTGAAATCATGCCGCTAAAATAAGTATCTCTGTAGTCATATAAAAGACGTTTAAGCTATCTTTGTAAACAATGGAAAAAAAGACATACAATCTCGGGAAGATATTTATCAATTGGTGTCTCTGTTTTACACAAAAGTGAGAAAAGATAGTGTTCTTGGTCCTTTCTTTAATGGTAAAATACACGATTGGGAAGCGCATTTACAGCACCTAACTACATTTTGGGAATCTAGTTTATTTATGTCCGGAAAACTAGAGAAAAAGTATTTAGGAAATCCGTTAGAAGTACACGTGACGGTAGATAAAGAAAATAACCATAGTATTACCGAGTTACATTTTGGTATTTGGTTGAATTATTGGATACAGACTATAGATGTTTTATTTATGGGAGACGTCGCCGATAATGCTAAACGAAGAGCTCGAAAAATGGGAACTTTTATGTATTTAAAAATTTTTGAAGCGAGAGCAAAAAACAAATAGAATTTTAACACTTATTTACGCCAACTCCTGTCTTTAAAAACAAACAAAAACCGCTATCTTTGCCCGAGCTAAATACAGCCTTGATTATTATGCAAAATAAACTCGCAAACATCCTCTTTTCTACACGTTTAACAGCCATTTTATTTTTTCTTTTTGCCCTCGCTATGGGTGTTGGGACTTTTATGGATGCCGGACAAGATACTTCTCCAACACCATTTTCGCGGTATTGGATTTATAATACCTTATGGTTTGAAGCCATTATGGCTTTTTTTGTGATTAACTTTCTTGGAAACATTTTTAGATTCCGCTTATATAAAAAAGCAAAGTGGGCCACGTTAACTTTGCACTTGGCTTTTATTTTTATATTACTAGGAGCCTTTATTACCGAGATATATTGGTTATGAAGGTAAAATGCCCATTTTTGAAGGGGAGACTGAAAACACGTTTCTCTCAGAGAAAACATACGTTTCTGCATTAATCAATGGGGATTATGAAATTGATGGCGTGCCACAACGCTTGCGTGTTGAAGAAAAAGTAGATTTTTCTGAACGCATAGACAATACACTAAATCTTCATACTAAATATGGGGATACACCAGTAAGCATTACCTTAGATAAGTTTGTGTCTAACGCTGAAGAAGACATCATTCCGGATGACACTGGTGATGGGTATTTAAAAATTGTAGAGGCCGGCGATGGGGCACCACACAATCATTTTCTTAAAGTAGGGGAGTTACAGAGTATTCATAATGTTTTAATCGCTTTAAATAAGCCCACAGAGGGAGCCATAAATATTACTTACCAAGGGGATTCGTTAAATATAAAGTCTCCTTTTGAAGGAGAATACCTTACTATGGCAACGATGCAACAAGGGAAGTTGGTTAAAGACAGTCTTCAACCTTTAGTCTTACGCTCACGTTATGTTATTGGAAATATGCAAATGGTATTCCCTAAACCTGTTGTTAAAGGCTACTTTGATGTGGTAAAAAAATCAAAACTATTGAAGAGTGATGAAGATGGCATCGTGGTTAATGTCACTGCTAACGGCGAAAGCAAGAAAGTGAATTTGCTTGGTGGTGTTGGGACTAACAACCAATGGAAAAAAGTGACTGTGGGTGGTTTAGCCTTCGATTTAAAATTTGGTTCTAAGGTTTTAGAACTGCCTTTTAGTATTAAACTAAACGATTTCGTAGCAGAGAAATACCCAGGGACAGAAAACAGCTATTCTGCGTTTTCTAGTCAGGTCACTATTGTAGATGAAGAAAAAGAGAGTTTCGATTATAAAATTTTTATGAACCACGTTTTAGATCATCGTGGCTACCGTTTCTTTCAATCCGGATTCGACAATAATGAAAAACGCACCATTCTTTCTGTGAATCATGACCGTTGGGGGACTTGGTTTACCTATTTCGGGTATTTCCTTTTATATTTCGGATTAATGGCCATCTTGTTTGATAAGAACACACGTTTCGCCGATTTAAAACGTGCATTAGATAAAGTAAAGGATAAGAAAAGTAAACTAGTCACCATTTTAGTATTAGGGGTTACCTTATCAGGATTTGCTCAAGAACAGCATAGTGAAGGCGATGGACATGATCACTCGGCGCATGCAACGGTTACAGAAGAAACAGTCAATATTAGAGAAGAGCAGGAGTTCTCATTTGCTGAAAATAAAATAAAGGTGGACTCTATTTTAAAGGCGAACGTGGTGCCTAAAGAAGAGGCTGAGCACTTTGGCGAACTGGTTATTCAAGATATTGGTGGGCGCATGATGCCTGTGAATACCTATGCTTCAGAATTTTTAAGAAAGCTAAGTAAAAATGATACTTATGAAGGTTTTACGGCAGATCAGGTGTTTTTATCAATACAAGAAAGTCCGCTGCTTTGGTATAATGTGCCTATTATTTATTTAAAGGCTAAAAAAGCCGATAGCATTAGAAAAATTATTGGCTTAGATGCGAGTGAAAATTATGCCACGTTGGGGCATTTTTTCACTAATCGTGGCGATTACAAATTACAACCCTATCTAGAAGAAGCCTACAAAGCGCAAATACCTACTGGATTTCAAAAAGAGTTTAAAGAAACAGATCAGCGTGTAAACTTATTATATAACACCATACAAGGGACTTCGTTAAGGATTTTTCCGGTACCTGAAGACGAAAATAATAAATGGATTTCTGCTGATGAATATAAGAAAAAAGGCTTCAAAGAAAAGATTTCAGATTCTATTTACGCCGGGTTTATAGCGGGAAGTTTTGATGTGTATTTGTATCGGCTAAATGCATCTAAGCAGTCCGGGGATTATACGGAACCTAATAAATTATTAGCCGCGTTTAAAAAGAATCAAAAGAGTCTAGGCAGCGCCGTCATGTTAAGTGATGACAAAATTAAAACCGAAATTCTCTATAATAAATACGATATTTTTAAGAAGTTGTTCAGTTGGTATATGTACGCTGGGGCTTTGCTTTTTGTCGTTCTAATTGTTCAGATATTTAAAGATAAAAGCAAAAAAATAAATATAGTAGTAACGTTATTAAAAGCAATAATAATAGGGCTTTTCATTCTACACACTTTAGGATTAGTTGCACGCTGGTATATTTCAGGGCATGCGCCTTGGAGTGATGCTTATGAATCTATGATTTATGTCGCTTGGGCAACCATGCTTTTTGGTTTATTAATGGGAGCAGCTAAAAAAACGTCTATAAAGAGTAAAATACTAGCCGCTTTCTTAAGTGTATTTACCTATACTTTTTATCGAAAAACATCAGACCTTACTATTGCCGCAGCAGCTTTTGTGACATCAATGATTTTAATGATTGCGCATTGGAACTGGATGGACCCTGCAATCGCAAATTTACAGCCGGTGTTAGACAGTTATTGGCTAATGATTCACGTGGCCGTTATTGTGGCCAGTTATGGCCCGTTTACTTTGGGAATGATTTTAGGTGTTGTGGTATTGCTTTTGATGATTTTTACCACTAAAAAGAATAAAGAAAAAATGCTCTTGAATATCAAAGAGTTGACGATAATAAATGAAATGGCATTAACCGTTGGCTTAGTGATGTTAACCATAGGGAACTTTCCGGGAGGCCAATGGGCCAATGAGAGTTGGGGACGTTATTGGGGTTGGGATCCAAAAGAAACTTGGGCCTTAATAAGTATTATGGTCTATGCTTTTGTTATCCACATGCGATTAGTTCCAGGCTTACGTGGCCGTTGGTTTTTTAATTTAATGTCTATCGTTGCTTTTGCGAGTATCATGATGACGTATTTTGGCGTGAACTTTTATTTGGCCGGATTGCATTCGTACGCCAGTGGAGATCAAATTGTGAGTGTAAAATTTATAGCAGTGACCTTAGCTATAGTGGCTACCTTAGGATTTTTTGCTTATAAAAAGTATGCTAAATATTATAAAAAGTAGAATTTTAATTTGATATTTATTACATTTAAGTATTAAACAGATGCCTCATGAACTTCTTTAAAAATTTCGGAACTGGTAATATAATAATGCTCTTACTCTGTATTGTCATTATTTTATTTGCCGAATACTTATTCCTTACAGGACACGAAATACATGGTATTTTTGTTGGGCTATGGGCGCCTACACTTCTTGGTTTTATGATATTTATAAAATTAGTGAGTAATGGAAATAAATAGTGTTAATAGCGTCATCCTCTGGTTTTCGGTAATTGTTTCTATCTGCTTAGTCATATGGGCGTATGCCATGATTCGGGAATTCAACAATAAGTTTAAAGATTAATTATGGGATTTCTAAAGGAATTTAAAGAGTTTGCCGTTAAAGGCAACATGATGGATATGGCTATTGGTATTATTATTGGTGCTTCATTCAATAAAGTCATAGATGTCTTGGTTAAGAAAGTATTAATGCCTCCACTTTCATTAATGAGTAATGGTCTTAATTTACAGGACAAAAAAATGATTCTTCGTGACACCGAAAGTGATAATGCTGGCAACGTTTTAGCAGAAGAAGTGGCTATTCAATACGGCGCATTAGCCGAAGCTTTTATTGATTTTATCATCATAGGAATTACCGTGTTTCTTGTTGTAAAAGCCATGAACAGATTACGAGAGCGGTCTCAAAACCCTAAGGATAAAACCGTAAAAACACCTAAAGACATTGAATTGCTTACCGGTTTAACTGAATTAATGGAAGAACAAAATAAGCTATTACGCGCGCAAACTTTAGAGAAATAAAAGCATAAAAAAAGCAACAAATTAGTGGATGTTTGTTGCTTTTTGAATAAACTATAAATGAATGTGAGATTATAGTTTTATTAATGTTTTATTCAGGTTTAAGTCATTCAACATGTCGTTGGTAAACTTATAGTGTCCTTTTTTGGTAATGATTCTAAACCTATGATCGTTCATTCTTGATAACACATCTAAAAAGCGCCATTTTGTTTTAAGGAGCCTTTGTTTTTCACTTTTAAGTCCTATTTCAAAATAATACTTTCTAGTTCTTCTTGTGGCCGTAATGTCTCGGTGTAATTTTAATATCACCATCTTTTTTTACATAAGACTTAGGGGATTCAAAACCTTCAATGTCAGCTTTGATATTTTCAAAACCTAAATTTTGTAAGTAGTTTACTGATTCCTGGATAAATGCTTCGTTTTCTTTTTTTCTGTATGTGTCATAATACCTCTAAATTACATTAAAAGTGCTTTATTATCTGTTAATGGGGTGTTAAAGCATTCATTTTTAACGTATTTTAAGAATTCTACACGTTGTTTGTAAAATACAAATAGCACAGTCCTGCTATGATAGCGAGCATAAAACTAACAAGCGTTCCAATTAATACATACTCGGTAAGTTTGCGGTCTTTAGCCTTAGATAAATCTCCAAATCTAAAAATGGACTTAGCGGCCATTAAAAAACCAACACCTTCCCAATGGTCTGTAATAATAAATAGAAACACAAAAAGGCGTTCTAAAACACCAATGTAAGCACCTGCATGTTCCAAGGAATCTATGCTATCTTCATCTGCCGTATCTAAATTCCATTTAGAAATGATAATTTTCATAAAAACAGAAGCCACACTGGTGGCAAATAATAGAAAAGTTAAAAAGATAATGGTTTTAGGCGTTACTAGCGCGCCTAAACCCAATGGGTATGTGGTATAATATGCTGTTACGAGAAATAAAACCAGCAGGTGTGCCATTTGATCTATAAAAAATAAAAGTCTGGTGTTTTTAGGGGTGTTTAAATGAAGTTTAATAACATCAATACTATAATGAGAGACGATAATGATAATAAACCCAAGCCAATAAGATGCAAAGTCCGCTTTCAATACCATAACCAGTGCAACAAAATGAACAAGAATATGGTAGTATAGGAATTTTGATTTATGCTTTTTATCCAGTTTATGAGTCACCCATTTTTTAGGTTGAAATAAAAAATCTCCAATAAAGTGAGCGAGTAATAGTTTTACAAAAAAGAGCATCATAAGGTTTGAGTTTGTTGTTCGTAATAATTTAGTAGTTTTATTATTTCATCATAGCCGTAACGTTTTAAACCTGCACTAATATTGCTTTGCGTTTTTTCAAGAAGTTTAGCCAGCTCTTTTTGATTATAATTTGGATGTTCTAAAGCCGCCTTTAGCGTCTCTGCAGCGGTTGGGGTCCAGTTATCTGTGGTAAGTGCTGCTAAGTCAATCATAATATTTAAAGGATAATCTATGGCATCATGTCCTGTTTCTACAGCTAAAGTATTTCGTTTTAAATGTTCAAAACAATGCCCCGAGTTTATAAATGCCGTCCCATTGGCTTCGGTGATTTTGTCAGCATTATGAGATTTGGTGCCAATACCTATAGCCATTCTAACATCGATGTCTGAATTTTGCTTTATCGCAGCTTTTATTAATAAGGCGGCTCTTAATCCTTTGGTTTTATTTACTTCCAATTGAAAGCTATCGCCTCTAAAAATTTCCCACGATTTAGGTTCGCCTCCGTATTTATTAAACTCCTTTTTTAAAACAGGTAACCATTCTTTGGGTTCACTATCTCTCGAGTTTATTATATCTCCTGTAATGATACTGACTATTTTCATCATTAAAATTTTAATAAATATACTAAAATTATTCGCTTTTGAGCGAATAATTAGAAATATCTGCTTTAAAGCGAATAATTAAAAATATCTGCTTTAAAACGAATACAAAGCATTGTAATACTAATAAAGTGGGGTATATTTTTAAAAGAGAATAAAACCAATCCGCGACAATTACTATCTTTACCGTATGAGTAAAAAAGAACTAGGTTTAAATACCATTTGTACACACATTGGCGAGATAAAAGACGAACAGTTTAAAGGCGCGATATCTCCCATTTATTTGTCTTCTTCCTATGAGTTTTTAGATGTAGATGTTAAACGTTATCCACGCTACTTTAACACACCAAATCAAGAATATCTATCAAAAAAAGTAGCTGCTTTAGAACATAAAGAAACCGCTATGATTTTTGGATCTGGAATGGCAGCCATTAGTCATATGTTTTTAGCTTTTTTAAAATCCGGTGATCATATCGTCGTGCAAAACACATTATACGGGGGTACCAGTAATTTTATACGAGAAGAATTTCCAAAGCTTAATATCGGCTTCACTTTTACAGATGGATACGCTGTTGAAGATTTTGAAAAAGCCATTCAGCCCAATACAAAATTGATTCATATTGAAACTCCTTCTAATCCCTTATTAACCATTACAGATATTAAAGCGGTAGCGCAATTAGCGCAATCGAATTATATTGTTACCAGTATCGATAATACCTTCGCCAGTCCTGTAAATCAAAATCCAGCCGATTTTGGGATTGATTTAATCATGCATTCAGCTACAAAATATTTCGGTGGACATAGTGATATTTGTGCTGGAGCAGTGGCAGGTTCGAAAGAACATATGGACCGAATTTGGAATGTTTCTAAAAACTATGGAGGTAGTCTTAGCGATTTTACCGTTTGGATGTTAGAACGCAGTATGAAAACGATGGGATTACGTGTGAAAGCCCAAACTAAAAATGCAAAGAAAATGGCCAAGTGGCTAGAGCAGCATGATGCTGTTAAAAAAGTGTATTATCCAGGCTTAAAAAGCCATCCGCAACACGAACTGGCAAAAGCGCAAATGAAAGGGTTTGGAGCCATGCTATCCTTTGAATTGATAGCATCTATTGACTCTGTAAAATTTCAAAAGGCGCTTAAACTCATAAAAGCATCCATGAGTTTAGCAGGTATAGAAAGCACCATGCTGAGTCCTGCACAAACATCTCATTCTTTATTAAGCCAAGCAGAACGTGATGCCATAGGTATTAGCGACGGATTGATTCGTTTTTCTGTAGGAATAGAATCCGTTAGAGATTTAAAAGACGATATTGAGCAAGCGTTAAAACAATTATAAATTTATTCCCTGTCTTTTTTGCATAAAAATAATAAACATAACAAGGGCTACGATTTCGAAAAACTAATTAAAGTGCTTCCGCGAGTTAGCCGTTTACGTGTCCCTAAGCAAACAAGGTACTGATACCATTGATTTTGCGAATTCAAAAGCCGTAAAGCTGCTCAACACGGCTCTTTTAAAAGCAGATTACGGCATTCATTTTTGGGAATTTCCGAGACGAGAATTTATGCCCACCCATTCCTGGACGCGTAGACTATATACATGTTATAAACGACCTGCTACAGGCTTCAAAAATAGATAAGAAGCCTATCGTTTTAGATATTGGTACAGGGACCAATTGTATTTATCCTTTGTTAGGACATGCAGAATACAATTGGAGTTTTGTAGCTTCAGATTGTGATGAGACGGCTATCGCTTTCGCGGAAAAAATAATACGCGAGAACAAATTAACAGAAGTTGTTGAACTTAGGAAACAAAAAGAACAGGAGCATGTTCTTAAAAATATAATTGCTCAAACCGATCGCTTTGAAGCGAGCATGTGCAACCCGCCATTTTACAAAAGTGAGTTAGAGGCCTTTGAGGCTACAAATAGAAAGCTCAAAGGATTAGGAAAAGAGTCTAGTTCCTTCACGAGAAATTTTGCAGGTCAAGCTAACGAACTGTGGTATAAGGGAGGTGAAAAGGCCTTCTTACATACCTATTTATATGAAAGCTCCTTTTTTAAAAAGCAATGCTTTTGGTATACGTCATTAGTTTCAAATAAAGCGCATATTAAATCGATGTATACCTCTTTAACCAAATTGGGGGCTACATGTATTAAAACGATTGATATGGCGCAAGGCAACAAAAAGAGTAGAGTAGTGGCCTGGTCTTTTTTAACAGAGAAAGAGCAAAACAATTGGGTAAGGAATAATAGACTTTAGGGACTAACAAACTTAAATATGCACATAATAAGACTCCTGTATTAATAGGAATAAAAAATAATTTTAAATGAAATTAGACATATTAGCCTTTGGGGCACATCCTGACGATGTAGAATTAGGAGCGGGTGCCACCTTAGCAAAAGCAGTTAGTGAAGGTAAGCGCGTAGGGATTGTCGATTTAACAAGAGGCGAGTTAGGAACGCGTGGTACTGCTGAAACACGGGATAGTGAAGCTATAGCTGCAGGAAAAATTTTAGGCTTAAGCATACGAGAAAACTTAGCCTTTGCCGATGGTTTTTTTAGTAATGATAAAGCACATCAACTAGAGATTATAAAAATGATACGCAAGTATCAACCAGAACTGGTGCTATGTAATGCTATTGAAGACCGGCATATAGATCATGGGAAGGGGAGTCAATTAGTGAGTGATGCCTGTTTTTTGAGTGGGTTGTTAAAAATTGAAACACAATTAGATGGAAAGTCTCAAGAAAAATGGCGACCAAAACAAGTGTACCACTACATACAATGGCAACCAGTAACACCGGATGTGGTTGTTGATGTTTCCGGATTTATTGAAACTAAAATGGAATCTGTTAAAGCTTATAAAACACAGTTTTACGATCCTAGTAGTAAAGATCCTGAAACACCCATTACAAGCAAAACTTTTATAGATAGTATTGATTATCGCGCAAGAGATTTAGGTCGATTGGTAGGCGTGGATCATGCGGAAGGCTTTACAGTAGAACGTTACGTAGCTGTAGAGAGTCTTTTTGATTTAAAATAAAGCGTTTAAAATCTAAATGTAAAGCACAAAAAAAGTCTTCAATATTATTGAAGACTTTTTGCTTTTGGGTGGAAGACCGGGTTCGAACCGGCGACCCTCGGTACCACAAACCGATACTCTAACCAGCTGAGCTACAACCACCATTTAACGCACTATTGCTAATGCGAGTGCAAAGATAATTTATTAAATATTTTCTACAAAGTATTTTTTTAATAATTTATATCAAAAAGGAAATTTTATTTCTAACGGTCTGTTTTACAGTTGTAATGATGGCTAAAAAATATACCTTTTCAGTCTATGGGATTCTTTTTGGTAACCAAACATGTTGTAAACAAAACCATCTCAAAACAAGCCGGTTAGATGTCTCAATCGTTGAAAATAGCGTCCAAAACCATCAACCTTTACCAGCTAGGTCTATAGCGTAAAAAGAAATTCAGGATTTTGTTAAAAATAAATGTGGTTTCTATTAGGAGAATGGATTGAACCTCAAGTAAGTTTTTATTAGATCCATATATAAACGATAAAAGACAGCGGTATGGGCGTGTAGAGCAACTTTATATACTTTTTAACGGTGTAGTCTTGAGTGTATGCTGTTAGTTTAAAAATAAGTCATCAGCAACGGTAGACTTCTGTTTTTTTTAAAGTCACAGTTTCGCAAGATATCCAAGGAAGCGCATGGTGTTGTTTTATTCCATTCCATTATTTAAAATACAAAAGACTCAATAAACCATTTGGTTTTCTTGAGTCTTTTGTTCAGGTTCTAAATAAATGTACTTCGGCTGTATCTAGTCTAAGTTTATTATTTTTTAACTGCCTATAAAAAGTGTTAATCAGGTCTAACAGTCCATTAAGAACATCGAGCTTACATTATTCAACAACTTTATCCACAACAATTTTCGCGTCTCTGTTAGCCAATTCCCAGGCCGTGTAAAACACCAAACGCGTTCTGTTTTCTAACAAATCGTATTGTATTTTGTCAGGCGTATCACTAGGCTGGTGGTAATCATCGTGAGTACCATTAAAGTAAAAAATTACTGGAATATTATTTTTCGCAAAGTTGTAATGGTCACTTCTGTAATAAAAGCGATTGGGATCGTTCTCAGCATTGAATGTATAATCCAAATCGATATTCATGTATTTGGTGTTTACCATTTCTGAGATGTTGTGCAACTCCGAACTTAGTTTGTCACTACCAATGAGGTACACATAATTTCTATTTTTCTTTTCACGATTTGGATCTGTACGACCAATCATGTCAATGTTAAGATCTGCAACCGTATTGGCTAAAGGGAAAATCGGGTCTATGTCTGTATAATATTGAGAGCCTAAAAGCCCCTTTTCTTCGCCTGTTACATTAAGAAAAACGATAGAACGTTTAGGGCCATGGCCCTCGGCTTTTGCTTTTGCAAACGCCTCAGCAATTTCAAGAACGGCAACAGTTCCGGAACCATCATCGTCAGCACCGTTATAAATTTCCCCGTCTTTTATACCTTCATGATCTAAATGAGCGGAAATAATAATGTATTCGTCCGGTTTTTCACTTCCATGAATAATTGCTGCTACATTTTCTGAGGCCAATTGTTTAGAGTTATTCTTGTAATCAATGGCGATGTTCGAACTTAAAGATTGTGCTTTATCATTAGTGGCTATGTCGTTAACTAAGGCTTTGCCGATTTTATCATTTACAATAAAATATAGCATATCATCTGCATTTCCAGCTAGAACCATACGACCGCTAGATCCTCCAAAACGTGCTGCTGCCATAGCATAAATTTCAGGATAATAGAACAAAACGGCTTTGGCTCCTTTTTTTGCTGCTACTTCTTGTTTAGATGCAAATTGTTGACGAAAGTTAGACCATTTTGACGCTTCAGTAGTTCCTGAAACCGCAAATATGCCCTCATCATTTTTTGGTTCACCGATTTAAATAACACAACTTTACCTTTAACATCAAGGTTTTCGTAATCGGAATAGTTGTTATCTTCAATACCATAACCTGCATAGACCACTTCACCAGCACTTATAGAAGTGTTTTTACTAGAGGCTACAGAAACATAGTCGTCAATAGCAGTAAAGGCTTTTCCATCTATGGAAAGCGTTACATTAGGGACCGACATTACTTCTAAGGGTACATTTTGAAAATAATCACCATCTGTCTTTGCTGCAGGGATACCATCTTCTACATAATGCGCTTTAAGAAAATTCACAGCCATTTTCTGACCTTCTTCTCCTGTTTCCCTACCTTGAAACTCGTCAGAAGCATAGGTGTATAATAATGTTTTTAAATCGGAAGCTGTAATAGTTTCAGCATAGGTTACTGGATTCGCAGAAACCTTAGGGCTGTTTTCGGCTTGACTTGGACTACTAGAAGAACCGCAAGCGACCATAATTGTAGCAATAGAAAAAAAAGATAGTACTCTTTTCATGAGATAGATATAAAGTTTATAGACAGTAAATGTACAAGAAATAAAGGCCTAAACGGACTCGCTTTAACACTTTTTAACAGGTTTAAAGCGCATTGTTATGTATTAAGAAGGTCTCCTTGTTGGCCAATTGCCATGCTGTAGCAAAAATGAGTTTGGTCCGTTTTGTTAATAAGTCGTAGTTAATTTTATCCGGAGTATCTGTGGTTTTATGGTAGTCGTTATGTTCTCCATTAAAATAAAAAATAACTGGAATATTGTTTTTTGCAAAGTGATAGTGGTCACTTCTGTAGTAGTAATTATTGCGATCATTTTCATCATTATACTTATAATCTAATTCTAAATTAGAGAAAGTATTGTTTATTTTTTCTGATATAAAATGAAGTTCCTTACTTATTCTATCTGCTCCAATAATATAAATGTAGTTAGGTTTTTTTTTGTGTGCTTTATCGACACGACCGATCATGTCTATATTTAAATTAGCCATGGTTTTATTTAATGGATATACAGGGTTTTGAACATAATAACGAGACCCTTGAAGCCCGATTTCTTCAGCGGTGAGATGTAAGAATAAGAGACTGCGTTTTGGAGAATGCCCCGCTTTCTCGGCCGCTTTAAATGCTTGTGCAATTTCCAAAATAGCCATGGAGCCGTAACCGTTGTCATCTGCTCCAAAATGTACTTTGTTGTTTTCTAGTCCCAAATGGTCTAAATGACCGTGAAATGATAAGGACTTCATCCGGTTTTTCTTTTCCTTTAATATAGGCCAATACGTTTTCTGTTGCCTGGATGTCCTTCGGAAGAAAGCTCAAAGGAATGTTTTGAAAATATGTTGAGTCATTAATACCTGGTTGTATGTCTTCTTTGATGTAGAAGTCTTTTAAAAAAGCAGATGCTTTTTTCGGCCTTCTTCTCCAACACCGCGACCTTGAAAATTTTCTGATGCAAACGCATATAAATTTGTTTTTAGTTCTTCAGCAGTTATCGTTTTCGAATACTTCTCAATGAGTAAACTGTCTGTAATGAGGACACCATTCTGTAAATTTTCAATTTTTGTTGTGTATTTGGTTTCTGCACAAGAACCAATTAACGTTAAGATACTAAGTATGATTAAGGATTTCATTCATGAAAATTTGAATGTCAAATATATATAATTTAACATAAAAGAGACGGGTTTCCTTATTCAGAAATAGCGCTATTATTAAGTTACGCTCTCGTCTTAAATACGGCTGTTAGTTAATACCTGTTGATTTGAATAATAGATAGAATAAATACGGCAGTCCAAATAATAACACGAAGCCAATTATAAAGAACTAGTTTAAGTAATAATTGAGAGTTACTGTTGTGGTGAGATAGTTTTTTATGAAGTGGGATAAAAAAGACAACTGTTGAAATCCAAGCCGGAATGACCAACACCAAATGCCATCCAGCAAGAGGCATTACCTTTAGATACCAACTATAAATCGAGATAACCAATTGTGATAACATAAGGGGAGCCACAATGAGGGCCATGCGCATCGTGTAGTGACTATGCCGGAGGTACAACTCTGTTTTATTGAAGTATTTAAAGGCAGGATAGATTAATAATTGTACCATCCGGATTAACACGACTAAGCCAAAATCGATGATGAGTTGTATGATATTCCAAGTCATAGCTTACCAAAATCTTGTAATACTGTTCGCAATATTTTTTGCACGTTGTTATTGTCTTTCTGTCTAATTAAAAACGGTTCTAGTGCTTCTTCATGAGAAATCTGTTCGCTTTTATCTACAAAGCCGTAACCTAAATAGGTGCCATTTTTAATGAGCACAAAGGCCTCTTCTTGTGCATGCCTTCCTTGTTCTTTTAAGACCACATCTTTATTTTGAGTCACAATCTCACAAATGGCATTGGTAACACGTGAGTTGTAATTTTCTACGGATTCTTCTCCCTTACAGACTCCTTTGCAATTCTTAATGATGTAATGAGAACACGTCGTTACACCTTCTTGCAAATGACAAAATTTAGGACATAAACCAAACCGTTCACAAACGCGTTCTAAAAACAATCTGGCGTCTCTCAGACTAAAAAAAGTCATGATAGGGTTTGGGGTTGTTTTCGCATTATTAATGGCGATATGCATCACGTCATTTCTATCTTGATAACTGAATAAAGCGAATTCTTTTATTGTGTTTTTTGCTACGGTATTATACTGCGGAAAATGATGTTTAATAGCTGCATCTTCCATCAATAGTGCAATCAATTCACTGCCCGATAACTCAAAATCAACATCGGCTGTTTCTCGAACCATATCTAAGGATTTTTGAGCCTTACTATAAAAGTGACTGAGTACTCGCTTTTTTATGTCTTTGGCTTTGCCTATGTAAATAATTTGACGCTTTTTATTCTTAAAATAATAAATGCCAGCCGCATTGGGAAGCGTATTAAAGACCTGATTAGGAAGGTTAGGAGGTAACGTGGCTTGTTTATTGTTTTTGTTTAGAAAGTGCGTAAATACGTCATGCGCTTTTTCTTGTTCTTGTAGTTTTTGAAACAAAATAACGGTCGCTTCGGCATCCCCTCTTGCGCGATGCCTATCCACCAAATTAATCTGTAACGCAGTGCATAATTTACCCAAACTGTAGGACCGATGTCCAGGTAATAATTGCCGGCTCAACCGCACGGTACATAATTTCTTTCTGTCGAAATCTAAATCAAGTAATTTGAATTCGTTTTTAATCACATTGTAATCGAAATTCACATTGTGTGCAACAAAAACGGTGTCTTTGGTAATATCTATAATCTGTTGCGCGATATCCTTAAATTCCGGAGCATCGACAACTAATGCATTATCAATACCCGTTAACGCAGTAATGTGATCTGGAATATAGCAGTTAGGATTTACCAGAGACGTAAATTCATCTATAATTTTTTTACCATCGTATTTAAACACCGAAATCTCGGTAATACGATTGGTTCTTCCAGTAGTTTCAACGTCGATAATGGTGTAGTGCAATTTTTTTGCTTTTAAAGAACACAAAGATAAGAAATAGCACACATTTTATTGTGCTTTTAGTGGTCAACACGAAAGTTAATCGTCTTTTGCAGCACCTGCTTCTGTTTGCAGTATGAACACATTTTACAGTTCCATTTATTAATTTCATTGCTTTTACTGCTTCTAAGTTTATATTTTTATTCATTCATAAGTGTAAAAAATATTTTAACTTTTCATTATTAAAAAGAGCCATGAAAACGGGTATAGGTCGAATTTATTTATTTTTGATTCACAAAATAAAAGGTTATATTTAATATTATTGTATTATGGACTGCGATAATTTAAATAACTAGCAAAAATGGTTATTGAGTATATGTGAAAACTGTATTATAAGTGCCCAGCTCAACCAAATCATAATATGACTATATATACTACAGTACTTTTAGAGTTTTTATTTCTTGCCTTAAGTATTCTTTTTTTATTTAAACAGAGATCCAGATTGGGTTTAGCACCATTGTATATTATTTTAGGGACTATACAATGTGCTCAAGCATTTTCTCGGCACTACAATAAGTTTTGAATTGTTAGGTATGTATACTATATACCCAGGCTCTGTCATTATCTTTTCTACAGTGTTGTTTGCTGTTTTATTAATTTTTATAAAAGAAGGTGTTAAAAGTGCAAGAGCACTAATTATAGGGGTTATTATTTCAAATGTTTTATTATCGGCCTTATTTGGTATTACCTCTCTTCAAGAAATTGTTTTAAGGTCGTCAACCAACGGCTACCTAGAAAAGCCGGTGTTTATTTTAGATTACAGCTATTTTATGGTAGGGACTATTATCTTATTAATAGATTTTATTTTAATGGTTATTCTATACCAGTTTTTAATGTCTAAAATTAAGAGCAACTATTACTTCTTCATTCTTTTTATAGCCTTAGCCTCAGTATTAATTTTCGATGCTTTTGCTTTTAATATTTTACTTAAGTACCATGCTCCAGATTTTGAAACGTCATTAATAGGTCATATAATTGGAAAGCTGGTTGCTGCTTTTATTTTTTCTATAATTCTCTACCTTTATATTAAATATATCGATACAGAAGATAAAACCACAGGACTTCTCTCCGATCACAATAGAGGTATTTATGCCATATTAAGGTATCGAAAAAAATATAAGGACCTTAAATTAGAAAAGGCACAAGTAGAGAAAAAATTAGTCTCCCAATTAGAGGCCACCTTAAACAAAATTTCTGATGGTTTTATGTCTTTCGATACGCATTGGTGCTTTACTTACATAAACATCAAAGCAGGCGAATTTTTAGGTAAAAAACCAAAAAATTTATTAGGAAAACACATTTGGACTGAATTTCCTAAAAGTGTGGGATTACCGTTTTATGAAGCTTATCAAAAAGCGGATAAAACACAGACGACTCAGAATTTACAAGAGTATCATGAAGGAATCGATAAGTGGTATGAACACCGAATTTATCCTTCAAGCAATGGGCTAAGCATTTATTTTACAGATATTACAGAACAAAAAAAGCTGAATTAGCTCTAAAAGAAAGTGAGCATCATCTTAGAGCCATACTTGAAACAGAGCCGTAATGTATAAAACAACTCAATAGAAAAGGCGAATTTATTTATTTAAATACCGCGTGCTTAGAAATGCTTGAAGTCGAAAGCATAGAAATGGTGAAAGGTAAATCTATTTTAAGTTTCATTGGGCCTAAACATCAAGAAGCTTTTAAAAAATTAATAGCAGATGTGCTTAACGGCAATGAAACACATCTTGTATTTCAGTTAAAGGGACTGAAAGGTACCGTTAGATGGTTAAAAATTCATGCGGTACCTTTTAAAGAGGTAGACGGAAACATTGTTTCGTTTCTAGGCGTGACAAGAGACATTACTAATCGCAAGGAAGTGGAAAATCAGGTCACTAAAAACGAAAAACTTTTCCGCCATCTATCATCTAACGCTCCCGTAGCGATATTTCAGACAGATACAGAAGGCGTTTGTAATTATGTGAATGAAGAATGGATAAAATATGCCGGACTGTCCTTTAATGAGGCTATGGGTTATGGCTGGTCTAAAGCTATCCATCCGGAAGATAAAGAAAGAGTATTGCGTGAATGGAAAGGGTCTGTACGCGATGAAATTGAGTTTGTTTCAGAACATAGGTTTCTAACAGATAATAAAATCACTTGGTTGTCTGTTAAAGCGGTAGGGACATTCGATGCGCAAAATAACTTGTATGGTTATATTGGTATGGCCTTAGATATTACGGAACAAAAAAAGGCAGAGAAACTGTTAAAAGAAAATAGAGAGTATCTAGATAATATTATCAATAATATTGGTGATCCCGTATTTGTTAAAGACGAACAAAGCCATTTTCTTTTAGCAAATAATGCATTTTACAAATTGTTTAAGCGTTCAAAAGAAGAAATTTTAGGTAAAACGTTTGCTGAAGATGTTCCTCGAGAAGAAAGAGAGCGGTATTTAAATATTGATCAACAAGTCATCTCTAAAGGTGTTGAACATGTTCATGAAGATAGCTTTATAGATAAAGGAGGGGAAACCCGATTTATTTCCACAAAAAAAACGCGGTTTATAGATGAGAGTGGTAAAAAATACCTCATTGGAGTTATAAGAGATATCACCAACCAAAAGACGGCAGAAAAGCTATTGTCAGACAGCAAAAATCATCTGGATAATATTATCAGTAATATTGGCGATCCTTTATTTGTTAAAGATAAAGACAGTCGTTTAGTTATTGTTAATGATGCTTTTTGCGAAATTTTTAATCTTGATCGCAAAGATGTGATTGGTAAAACCTTAGCAGAAAACGTATCTCCGTGAAGAAAAAGAAATTTTTCTGCGCATTGATAAGCAAGTAATGACCACGGGTATTGAAAATATAAATGAAGAGACCTTAACATTAAAAGGAAAAGAAAAACAAATAATTTCGACAAAAAAAACCCGATTTATTGATGCTAGCGGACATAAATATCTGATCGGCATTATTAGAGATATTACGACACGTAAAAAAGCAGAAATAGAGTTAGAGCACTATAGAACTAAACTCGAAGACTTAATCAAAATTAGAACCGACGAGGTGAATTTGAAAAATGAAGAATTACAACGCATGAATAAATTGTTTGTTGGAAGGGAATTACGAATGAAAGAATTGAAGACTATTATTAAAGAAATGCAATCAAAAAATGAGAATTAAATCCCCGACTAAATTAAGGAACCTTTTTAATTTTTCTTTATCATGAAAAACAGCATGGTATATCATTTCTTTAAAAAACCGCTGGTAGCTGGTTTTACCACTTTGATAATTTTAATTTTTATTACCCAATATATTGCTTATCAAAAGTATTTACTTAATGAAAATGAACAAAAAAAAGAGATAAGCAATCGTGTAGATTTAATTAAAGAAAAACTACAAGCATTGGTGATGTATAGCTATTCAGCTACAAAAACGCTGGCCTATATTGTAGAAAGAAATGGAATCCCCGCAGATTTTGATGCGATAGCCATTGAATTATTAGATCGTTATAAATATTTTGATGTTGTAGAATTGGTAAATGGTAAGGGGGTCATTACGCACGTGTATCCATTAGAAGATAATGAAGTGATTGGCTTTAATATTTTAACAAGTGCAGAAGCGAGTAGTGGAGCACTGACTACGATAAAGCGGAAAGATTTTTTTATTGCTGGTCCCATTAACCTCAAACAAGGTGGTGTTGCCATTATAAGCAGACAGCCTATCTTTATAAATGAAACATTCTCAGGCTTTTCAGCAGTAGTTACTAAACTGTCTACTTTTTTTAATGATCTCAATATCGATACTTCCAGCGATAGCAATTACATGTATCAATTATCAAGGGTTAATGAAGATACTGGTGAAGAAGAGTTTTTTCTTGAAAACGATATGACCTCTTTTAAGTCATTTGCAGTCCCTATAGAAATGTCGTTTGGTGAATGGAAACTTTATGTGGTACCCGTGCAAGACACATTAAATACCGCTTTCTGGTTTGGAATATTTGGTTGTATCATCTCCATTTTATTTAGTTGGGCGGTTTGGTTTTTTGCAGGTCAATCCCAACGATTCAATACCTTAATGCATACTAAACTGGCTAAACAAGAAGCGCAATTAAAGTTGATGTATGACACCACGAGTCGGCAAATAGAAAAAAGTGAATCTAATTTAAACCAGGCACAACAGATTGCTAAGCTGGGAAGTTGGGAGCGGGATATAAAAACAAATACATTGTCTTGGTCGAGAGAAATGTTTAGGATATTTGAAAAAAACCCTGAAACCTTTGAGGTCACCCGCGAAACGTTCCTTGATGCGGTATCTCCCGAAAATAGAGATATGGTATTAAAAACATATACAGAATCTGTAAAAAACAGAACTCCTTATCAATTAGTTTACCGTTTAGATCTTGGTGACAAAAAAAACAAATATGTCAATGAACAATGTGAAACATTTTATGATAAAAATCAGAATCCTATAAAATCGTTTGGTACCATACAAGATATCACAGAGCGTTTCAATAACGAAAAAGAATTATTGGTTTATAAAAACGATCTGGAGAGATTGGTGGAGATACGAACCGAAGAACTTAATGATAGTAAAGAGGCCTTATTAAATCTTCACGGAGGACCTAAATTTTCAATCTGTTGCCTTAGAAAAAGAAAAAGTAAAAGCACAATCGGCAGATTTAATGAAGTCTGCATTTTTAGCCACCATGTCACACGAGTTAAGAACGCCCATGAATTCCATTATTGGCTTTACCGGAATACTTTTAAAAGAATTAGCAGGACCCTTAAATGACGAGCAAAAAAAGCAAATAAAAATGGTTAAAACCAGTGGCGAACATTTGTTAGGCTTAATTAATGATGTGTTAGATATCTCTAAAATAGAAGCAGGTAAATTAAGAGTGTCCTATTACCCTTTTAATTATTTAGAATCCTTAGAAAGGATCATAGATTTTTTATTGCCGCAAGCCTCTGCTAAGGGGTTGATTATCACTACGGAAATAACAGAAATGACCATTACACTCGTAAGCGATGAAAGGCGTGTGGAGCAAATTTTATTAAACTTACTTTCTAATGCCATAAAATTTTCAACCGATGGAAAAATCTTAATAAAAGTGGACGTGAAAGAAGATTTTTTGATAACACAAGTAATAGACCAAGGTATTGGAATAAGTGAAGCTGATATTATTAAATTGTTCATGCCTTTTATTCAACTTCAAGGCGGGTTGAGCAGAGTTCATGAGGGGACGGGTCTTGGGCTAGCTATTTGTAAAAATTTAGTTGAAAAATTGGGGGGTACCATTCATGTACACAGTCAAATAGGAAAAGGTAGTAATTTTACATTTAACTTGCCATTAGAACCACCAGAAAATTTATAATAAACATGATAATTCATTTTTTATTTAAAAGTAATATATTTAACAATTAAGGGATTACCATTAGAATTAAAGGTCAAAAAAATATGAAGCCAACTATTTTAATAATTGAAGATAACGAGCAAAACATGTATATGTTGTCCTATTTGCTTTCTAAAAGTGATTACAATGTTATTGAAGCGTATAATGGCATTGAGGGGTTAAAAATAGCACATGAAACACATCCTGAAATTATTTTGATAGATATCCAACTGCCGAGATATGGATGGTTATGAAATATGTATAAAATTAAGACATAATGGGTTGCCTAAAAACACCACAATAATAGCAGTCACCTCCTATGCTATGGGTGGAGATAAAGAAAAGGCCATTGAAGCGGGAGCAGACGGGTACATAGAGAAACCGATTAACCCCGATACGTTTGTAAAACAAATGGAACATATTTATAATGCTAAATAATTGAATTCAAAAACATGAAAACTATATTAATAGTTGATGATATATTTGAGAACATCTACTTT
This sequence comes from Lacinutrix neustonica, assembly GCF_026625145.1. Lineage (GTDB taxonomy): Bacteria > Bacteroidota > Bacteroidia > Flavobacteriales > Flavobacteriaceae > Lacinutrix > Lacinutrix neustonica. Next base: position 132,675 of record NZ_CP113088.1, read on the forward strand.
CTTAGAATAATACTCGAGAAGGCAGGTTATTCAGTTATTGAAGCTAAAGATGGCAAGGAGGGCTTAGACCTATTAGAAAAAAATAATATTGATTTAATTATTTCTGATATTTTAATGCCGGTTATGGATGGCTATATGTTTTGTCAGGCTTGCAAAAAAAACAAAGATTTTAAAAACATACCCTTTCTTTTTTACACCTCGACTTATACCGAAAAGCCCGATGAAGATTTTGCTTTAAAACTAGGCGCGAATCATTTTTTAAGAAAACCAACAGATCCGGATGTTATACTGGATTTAGTTCAAAGGTTATTAACGGATGATGCCCCGTTACCTAAACCAGATAAAAAGGCACCTTTTACAGAACAAGAGGTTTTAAAACTTTATAGTAAACGCTTAATAAGTAAATTAGAGCAAAGGAATTTAGATCTTGAAAATGAAATTTCAGAACGAAAAAAAGCAGAGCAAACCTTAATTAAGGAGAATGAAATTTTAGATTTAATCGCTAGTAATAGTGCCCTTAAAAAAATTTTTGATCGTATTCTTTTAAACTATCAAGCGCTTAATACTGATAATTACGGTTCCATTAGTTTACTTCAGGAAGACGGTATTCACCTTGAACTTGTTTCAGCCCCCTCATTACCTAAGCCATTTATTTTGGCGATTGAATCTGTGGTAATAGGAGAAAACGTAGGGTCTTGTGGCCGATCAGCATTTATTAAAAAACCTGTTATTGTCTCAGATATTGGTTCAGATGCGCTTTGGGACGACTATAAAGAGATCGCATTAAAGAACCAGTTAAATTCGTGTTGGTCTATTCCTATACTTTCAGACAAAAATCAAGTTTTAGGGACATTTGCAATTTATAGTCATGAAATTAAATCTCCATCTTTGGGAGATATCCGCGAATTAAATTCTGCAGTACGATTAGCACGAATTGCCATTATAAAATTCAATATCATGGCAGAAGTTAAAAAGAAAGATGAATCTTATAAATCATTAATTGATCATGCCAGTGATGCCATAATAACCTGCTCATTTGATGGCGAGATAAATAATTTTAATAAGGCGGCTTCGAGCTTTCCGGGCTATACAACACATGAATTTTCAAAATTGAAAATTCAAGATATTATTATTGGAGAGGTGATTCGGTATCCTAAAAATAAAGAAAAATTGCTGGCAGGGAAATCCGTACTTACCAATAGACAATTCCGTTATAAAAATGGAACCATTATAGAAGTGGAGATTTCTGCTAAATTACAAAAGGATGGTCTCATTCTTGGAATTATTCGGGACATTACCGAGCGTATAAAGGCTGAATTGGATTTAAAATTGGCTAAAGAATTTACAGATAATCTGGTCATGTCTATGCAAGAAGGATTATTGATTGTTAATCTCGAAGGTAAAATTATAATGGTTAATGATTCCTTTTGCGATATGCTTGGGTATACTAGAGAAGCCCTAATAGGACTCAACCTGCCTTATCCCTTTGCCAAAGCGGAAGACTTTGAAGACATGTCCAAAACTAAGGAAAAAGTAGCTGCAGGAGACATATCTTCTTTCCAATTTGAATTTATCAGGAAAAGTGGAGAAAAATTCTTGGCTTCCTTTTTATCAGGAAACATAAAAAATGATACCGGCGAGGTCATCGCTTTGTTTGGCACCGTAAAAGATGTTTCTGAAGAAGAAAGAGTGAAACGAATTTTAGAAGCGAACGTGGCTAGATCTAAGCAAAAGAAAGAAGTTATTCTAAAATTAGCGCGTCTTGTAGGTGAAGATTTTGATGTTGCCTTAAAAAGCATAACAAAATTAGCAGCGACCACACTTAAAGTGGAACGCGTGAGTATTTGGAGCTTCAATTCTAAAAAAACAGCCATTTATTGTGAAAAATTATTTATGTTAAGTGATGGCTCACATACCAGTGGTCCAGAATTAAAAATGGCAGATAATAAGACCTATTTTAATGCGCTAAATAAAGAGCAAGCCATCCTTGTTCCTGATGTTGTTGATGATAATATTACCAAAGGGCTTACACAAGATTACTTGATTCCTAATAATATAGCGTCCCTAATGGATGTTTTTATAAATAGTACAGAAGGCTATTATGGGATTCTTTGTTTTGAGCATGTTGGTAAACCTAGAAAGTGGACTGCCGATGAGCAGGAATTTGCCTCGTCTATTGCAAGTATAGTCTCTTTAATGGTGGAAGGACAGGAACGTAAACAGGCCGAAAAAAACCTGCTGTTAGCGAATTCAGAACTCTCTAATGCTAATTTAGAACTCAATGCCTTACGTGAGCAATTAGAACAAGAAAACGTGTATTTACGTAATGAGCTAGACTTGGTTTTTAATTATGAGGAAATGGTTTACGGCAGTGAAGCATTTAGTAATGTCCTCACAGAGGTTGAAAAAGTAGCACCTACCTCGGCGACAGTATTACTATTAGGTGAATCTGGTACTGGAAAAGAATTATTAGCCAGGGCTGTCCACAATACCAGTTCACGTAATAATAAGCCATTAATAAAAGTCAATTGTTCTGCGATTCCTAGAGAATTAATGGAGAGTGAGTTGTTTGGCCACAAAAAGGGCTCTTTTACAGGTGCGATTGATGATAAAATTGGAAAATTTGAATTGGCAGATGGGGGCACTTTATTTTTAGACGAAATTGGTGAGTTACCATTAGATATGCAACCCAAAATATTACGTTTTTTACAGGAGGGTGAAATTGAAGTGGTGGGAGGGACTACCGGATTAAAAAAATTAGATGTTCGCGTTATAGCTGCAACCAATAGAAATCTTAAAGAAGAAATAGAGAAAAAACAATTTAGAGAAGATCTATATTTTCGTCTTAATGTCTTTCCTATCGTAGTACCGCCACTAAGAAATCGTGTGGAAGACATCCCATTTCACGGTGGAGCATTTTATAGATAAGTTTAACAAATCTTACGGGAAAAACATCAAGTATATTGCAGATGAGGCTATGAGTAAACTAAAAGCATACGATTGGCCGGGTAATATTAGAGAACTGGAGAATTTAATTGAACGCGCTTCTATATTATCAAACAGCGACATGTTAGTAATACCAGGTTTTGAATCTTCGACACATACAGCAAAACCAATTAATAATAAAGACCTATCCTTCGAAGTCGCGCAACGCAACCATATTATTCAAGTATTAGAGCAATGTGACTGGAAAATAAGTGGCTCTAAAAGCGCTTCGACCTTACTTAAATTAAAGCCAAGTACCTTGCGTGATAAAATGACAAAACTGGGTATTGTAAAACCTTAAGCAGTCACGGTATACCGTTTATATTGTATTTCATCTTTCAAAGTAAACGTTATACCGAGTTTTTCGAATGTGCTTATATTTATCTAAAAACACACAAAGTGTTAATTTGTAGGTGTTTAGACTTTTTTTTATCTCTAAAATACATTTTTGGCATTGCTCTTGACTCTTGTTTATCAAAGCAGGAACAATGAAAGACAATAAACTAGTAAATGATATTAAATTTTGGGTAGACCAAAATGTAATCCATTGCAGCATACCTAGTGGTTTTGAAGCGAATAGTCTTGAAATGGATTTGGAAGCTGTGTTTTTTAACGCCATTTCAACATTATCAAACGGGAAATATTTGCCACTTCTTATTGATATGGAAGCGATTGAGTTTTCGCTTTCTATTAAACTTTTTAAGTTTTTATCTAAGAACTCACTCATAAAAACGGTGGTACTTTCTAAAACCTTTTTGGTCAATTCATTAATATTGAAGGCCTTTCTATCTTTACATAATTTCACATACGATCCTGTTGTTCCCAATACCATTTTTAATGATTTTAGTTCAGCCATCAAATGTTGTAATAAAAACGTTATGGTATTTAATGCATTAAGTTAAAGTGTTTATGGGAAATAGTATTGAGGTTGGACACGCAAAATTCCGGACTGATAACAAAGACATTCTTTATTGTCAATTTAAAAATGATAATCCGAAACTTAAATTAAATCCGAAACAGTAAAATTATATATAGATGCTATCATTACATTATGTAATGGTAAAGCCATGCCTTTTTTTATTGATGTTAGAAATTCTCGTGGGACGTATTCTTCTTCTGCTGCGAATTTATTGGCTAAGTCACCAGCTTTAATGAAACTAAGAATTTCTGAAGCATTCATTCTCAATTCTATTGGAATAAAATTATTGATAACATCGTATAAAAGACTATACAATCCATCCACACCATTTGCAGTTTTTTCTGATATAACAAAAGCAGAAGCGTATTGTTTAGAAACAAAAAACAACTATTACCGGATTAATGAAATAGAATTCTCCAAACTCGTTTAGCGGTACTTCTCAGATACCTCAAATTACAAAAATAATATATTAATCATGAAGAGTATTAAATATCAACTCATTATATTAACAGTAATAGCCTCTATTTGCTGTAATTATGGGGCCTTTTCTCAAGTGGGTATTGGAACCATGTCTCCGGACGCGTCATCAGCGCTTGACATTAATTCCACAACTGGCGGGGTTCTAGCACCAAGAATGACAACTGCTCAAAGAATAGCTATTGCAAACCCAGCGAATGGGTTACTTGTTTTTGACATAACAGAGAATGCGTTTTATTTTTATAAGGCGACCGTGTGGACAAAAATGGATGCTGTAGTACGAGACAACTATAAACTTATAAAGTCTATCGCAGATTTAAGCGCAGAACTTACTGCGGGAGGAGGGTCTAAATATTTACTATCAACTAACACGCTCTATGAAATAAATGGAACCATATCGTTGGCTTACCCCATAGAACTTAATAATGCCTATGTAGTGGGACGAGATGCCAATGAAGATAAATTGGTTAAAACGGGAGGGACTATGTTCACGGGAACTACAGGTGGAACCATAAAAACCTTAACCCTTATTGCTTCGGGCGGTACTGTTTTTGGTTTAATCGGTAGTACTACTCAAAATATAATTTTCAGGGATTCTATAGTTGCTAATTCGGCATCAGTGGGCTCTATAAGTGGTTATGGGATGGTATTTTTTAGTGTTATTCAATATTCGGGAAATAATAATGGAATCACCTATACTAATATCACCGATTTATTATTGAGTAATACCGCTTGGGCATTAAATAATTCGGGTACCTATGAGACGTTTACGGGGACTTTTGGGTTAATTAAAAAGCAAGGCGGCTATTTTAAAATAGATGGTGCCAATATAGGGATTGATGTGAGTAGTAATCCAACAGTTAATATTGGCATCATGGATGAGACTACTTTTAGTGGTACCAGTACGCAGTATGTAAAGAAATATACTACAGGATCTTATGCTGGTTTTAATTTTACTAATGCATGGACTGTAAATTGTCCTGGAATACCCGTAGAGTTTGACGGAGTGGCTACAGGAAATATCTATTTTAATGGCCCTATCACTTTTGGTTTTGTCCAAACCATCACCAATAATAATCCACTCAATTTAGCAGGTAATGGTAATACCAACACGACGACGGCTGTCAATTTATTAAGAATCGCCTCATCTCAAGATAATAGAATTACCTATTTAGGAAACAAAAAGAGAACCTTTCAAATTAATGCGACATTATCTATTAGAGGAAACCTCGGCGTGGGTGATTATTATGCCTTTTTTATAAGAAAAAATGGGTCGACTACCTTGACCGAAACCAATTCATTAATGCGAATCAATAGTACCACTGACATATCAAGTAATGCTATTTCAGGGACTGTGGAGTTGGCACCAAATGAGTATATAGAAATTTGGGGACAGCGCTTAACAGGTTCTCGGTACGACCTCTATAACCGTATTTTCATTGAATTTAAATATTAAATAATAGTATTATTAACGACAGGCTTATTGGGAGGTAAGTCTTGTTTAAAAGGCCTCTTTTTACGCTGTAAAGAGAGGTTTTTTTATGTAAAGAGAAAACCTAAATACCACCATAGGCATAATAAGTATAAGAAGAAATTAAAAGTTATAGATTTTAAATGTTAAATCCGCTCTAGGGCTTCCTAATAATTATGTCTTTAACTCACAAATGCTAAACATTGAAAAGTCTCGCAGTAACATCACAGGGAATTAAAGCGTCGTTATTTTAGGAATCAACCGCTCTTTTTCTAAGGCTTTTACAACTGCCTTTACGTAGTCATCAACGGTTTTTTTTGTGTTTTCCGGGTCGATAATATCATAGTAGCCTACCCATATTAACGCTTTTTCATTATCTTTTTTCAAATTATAAATAGACGTTTCTATATGGTAAACTTTATAGTTTTCATAATAATCCGTATCAAAATAAACGTTTTGACTTAATAAATAATAAGTTTTAAATTTTTGAAGATTATAATCTGTTTTTTTAGATTCACTAACAATAGCCATTTTATCATCTACTCCTTTAACAGTGGAGACTATAACCGTGTCATACCCTTTACTTAATAATGTGTCTATTTGATTTTCTATTTCGGTTTCAGTCTGTTTTGAATCTATAAAAGAAGATTCAAAGACGACCGCACTTTGAAGCGCATTAATATCCCGGTGATATAATTCTGTTTTTAATTGTGATTCAAAAGCATTTCGGGCCTCTAGATCAGGAGTTACCCCTATAACCAAAACATTATTAGGATTAAAGTCTTTATATTCGGATTCCTCCAACTGTCTTTTAATCTGGTTGTAGAACATCCAAAGACTAACAGAGAAACAAAAAAAAGGGCGCTATATTTCATAGTTGTTTTTATCTAAAGAATTTCGTTTGAATCTTCTTTTGTTGTTGGTTCAATTTTAGGATTGATGAGTTGTTGCTCTTCTAAAACAACGGTAATAAGTCTGACATAATCTTTCACTATTTCCCGCATAGAATTAGGGTCTGTAATATCTATATACCCTTTCCGGATAAGCTCTCGATCTTTTGTTGGACAGATACAGTATAATGAAGAAACCGTATGGTATACTGAGTATTGATAATAATAATCCGGGTTGTAAAAAATATCCTGGTGCTTTAAATAATCTTCTTTAAAGGTCTTTAATGACGTATGATAATCCACAAACGCTTCTCGGTATATCCTTTTATCTTCAACACCAATGACTTTGGTCAATAAGATGGTATCAAAACCATCACGGATAAGTTTGTTTTCTATTGTTTTTAATTCTTCTACCGATTTTTTTTTAGTTGTAAACGCAGCGTCAAATAGTTCTACACTCATAACCGCTTCTACACCTCTTGAAGCGTATTCCAACTTTAATAATTTTTCAAATTGCTTCCTTGCATGTGTATTTTGTGTCATGCCAACAATCAAAATTTTATTGGCTGTATAGCTATCCATATCCGGGTTTTTCCAGTTTTCAACTAAATCTGTTGATGTGCAGCTTAACACTAAAAGAAAGCACATTAAAAGTGCGGTAGGTTTCATAAATTATTTATTTTAATAGTATTACCTATTATCTAGTAGACGCTGTTGTTTTACTTTTTTCATGACATCTTTTAAAATGTCGAAGAGCTGTGTTTTTACTTTTTTATAATCGTATAAATATTCGCTAACACTTGTTAGAAGCTGTCTGTGCAGTTTTTTGTATTGTTTTTCTTTTTTTACATCGTCAATGCCATCGACCATGATTTCCAAGTCTTTTTCGTGAGTTAAAACGTCTTCAATAAGTTCATTGTTTTTCTTTTGTGACCTGTTTAAAGCGTCTATAATCTCTTTTGTGTCAGAGAAATCTTCAAAATCAATAATTTGTAGGGTATAGGACGTAATTAAATCTTGAAAAAATAAGTGTTCATCTTTCACAAACCGTAATTCTGAGAGCCATTTTTTGGAGTCTTTATGCATTTCCTCGGCAGAGAGCCATTCGAAATATTTATTTTCTGTTTTTGTAGTAATCATTTTTTTTGTTTTTTAGTTTAAATTAAGGCAGAAAGCGATTTATGGTTATCGCTTTCTGCCTTAAAGGCATTAAGCAATTTCAACAACCTTTTTTGTTGGTATTTTTTTAGCCTCCTCTTTTTTTAAGAGCTCTAAGTGAAGAATACCATCTTTATAAGTAGCCTTTACCTTTTGGTCTAAATCAACTGTTTTTGGTAATGTTAAAGACCTTTTAAAGGCATTATAACTAAACTCTTTCCGTGTATAGTCCGCTTCTTTTTCTTCCTGATTGGTGCTTTTTTCTCCGAAACATTAAGGACATTATCTTCAATGGTTACTTCAAAATCTTTTTTGCTAAATCCAGGCGCTGCAAATTCAATTTGAAAGTCATCCGTATTTTCTTTTACATTCATTGCAGGCATTAAACTGTCTTCATCAAAAAAATCGGTGTTAAAGAAATCATCTGAACCCGTAAAGTTTGTTAATCCAGTATTACTCCATGGAAATAATCTGTTTTTGTTGTTAAATTTAATAAGTGACATAGTGGTTGTGTTTTGAGATTAAACATATAATGATATCTCTAAATTAGTCATGATAATTGTGAATTAAAATGATAAATATCAGTTTGTTACGTTAATTTTTCAAGGGGATTACACTTTCCAAATATTGTATGATGTCTGCTTTTAAATGAGTCGCGCTATTAAAATACTTGAGCAGTTCTTCTTCTAATAAATCATAATCTTTAATAAAAAAATCCTCACAGATCACATCTTCACATTCTCTTTTTTGAAATAGTATTTTTGAGCTGTTGTCTATTTTATGCAATACTCCTTTTTGAGCAGTAAGCATGTCATGAATATCGTTTTTAAAGACAGAAAGTATTTCAAATAAGTTAATGACCTGAGGTTTAAAATGGGCCGTATCAATAATAAACACCATAAAGTCTAATTCATTTTTTAGAGACTTCATTCGTATTTTGTAATTTATTAAATTGAACGTGAGTTCATCAACAGTTTTACTACTATTAAAACTTTTATAGTGTATCGGATTTTCCATCCGGACTCATTTTTATAGGGTTATTTTTTCAATTGCTCCAAGTTTTGGAATGGTTGCCGTCCAATCATAAACCGTCTTTATTTTAACTCTAAAGGCATCGAGTGCCGTGGGTTCTCCATGAACTAAAAACACCTTCTCCGGGGTGTTCTTTATACCACTCATCCAATTTAAAAGCTCTTTTTGATCGGCGTGAGCCGACAGACTTTCAACATGGGCAATAGTCGCTTTAACAGGATAGTATTTTCCGAAGAGTTTGATTTCATGCGCGCCATCATATAATTGTCTGCCTCGAGTTCCTTCGGCTTGATAACCAACCAATAGTACCGTTGTTGTAGGATTATCTATAAGTTGTTGTAAATAGGTGAGCACACGACCGCCTGTAACCATACCGCTGCCAGCAATGATTATTTTTGACCGATTATCGTCGATAGTCTCCCAGGTTTCTTTGTAAGATTGTACAAGGCTAACATGATTACACATGGCGTTATACTCTGTATCAGACAACTTGTGCCATTTAGGAAAGCGATTAAAAACGTCTAAAACATTATTGCCCATCGGGCTATCTATAAATATGGGAATATTTGGAATTTTATTTTTTTGATACAGTTTCCAAAGTATGTACATAAGTGTTTGCAAACGCTCTACCGCAAAACTGGGAATAATTAACTGTCCTCCTTTAGTAATGGTGTCTTTTACTAAGTTTGACAACAGCATATCAAGAGGTTCTTCTGGATGTAATTTGTTGCCATAAGTGCTTTCAATAAACAGAACATCTGCCTGCTCGGGTTTTTTAGGTGAATCTAATAAATAATCGCTTTCTCTTCCAATATCGCGGAAAAAACAAAACGCTTTCCTTTAATATCCAGTTCTATAAAAGTAGCCCCAATGATGTGTCCGTTGTATTGAAAACGGTAGCTTATGTGTTCAGATAATGGAATCCATGTATTGATCGCTTCAGTCTCGGAAATATTTAATTGTCTTCTCAGCGTCTTTAACAGTATAAAATGCTAAAGCAGGATGGTGTTTTGTATACTGCTCAGCATTCGCTTTTTTAGCCTCTTCTTCCTGAATTTTACCACTATCTTTCAGGATGATTTCAGCTATAGCTAAGGTTGGAGCAGTACCAATAATTTTGCCTTTAAACCCTTGTTTTAAAAGTCGTGGTAAATAGCCCACGTGATCTAAATGACCGTGTGTGAGTAAAACAACGTCTATTTCATTGACTTTTACAGGAAGATCATTCCAGTTTAATTCGCGTAATTCTTTTAAACCTTGAAATAAACCGAGAATCTATTAAAATGTTTTTTTCTGAAGTTTCAATTAGAAATTTTGAACCAGTTACCGTGCCTGAAGCACCCAAAAAATGAACTTTAACAAAGGATTCCATGGCATGTATTTTTATGACTGACACAATTGGTTAATTTCGTTTAGTATTTTTTCTTTTCTTAGTTCTGATACACCTAAATGATCTAAATAAAAGGCGTCACCAATAAGGTCACGACAAAGCACAACATCCCGACTTAACAAAAATTGTTTTTCTCTGTTGGTTAATAGCGTAGATACCGTTATGGGGTAGAGTGCCAATCGGTCTATTCGGTCTTTTAAGCCATTATTTTCTGGGTAATCCCAACTCAATAAATAGAGTCCACAGCACTTTCCGTACTGCAAGGCATCCTTTGTAAACCGGGTATTTGTCACTACCCAACCTTCAGTAAGATGACTGTGTTTTCGGGAACTTAATTCCCAATGGGTTTTGATATCATTATAACGAGAATGGATGTATAAAGGGATCTTAACATTACAATTGAGACCTTGATCGCCATGAAATTTACATTCTATAATAGTACAGTCGTTATTTTTATTAGCAATAACATCCACTTCGTGCGAAACACACTTGCCTTGTACTGTTTTTCCAACTTCAATGCTGTATCCCGAATATTTTAAAATAGCTCCTATAAACCGTTCAAAAGGAAATCCTGTTGGACCTAATTCGTAAATAGCCTTTTTTAGTTTGTATTTAGAAGCAAAGAGCCGTTTCTTTTTTCTCAGTAAAGCAAACGCTCGATTGTATATCTCTTTTGTGGAAATACCTTGATACAACTCATCTCTAACGGTATCTAAAATTTGGTTCACCGTTTGTTTATCTGCTCCTGAATGTTTTAATGAATTACGGAGTTTGTCTAATGAGAATTTTACCTTCTCTCCGAGTATTTAATAACGTCAATATGGTCTGTATTCATTAAAATAGATTTAAAAACTGCCAAAATCAAACATGATTTTGGCAGTCACACTAACTAATAAAATGTCGATTTTTACATCGACTGGAAAAAATCTTTAACTAAAGCTTTCACTTGGTTATCGGTCATGCTGTCAACCTTTTTTAAACCCACTATTTTACTGCCCAAATCTGCGTAGTTATCATGCAATTCTTTACTGAATTTTTCATTGGTTTGCGCTGGTCCAAAAAGGGCTAAGGCCTCTGTATCTTTAATTTTAGAAACTATATTTTTAAAATAGTCTTTTAGCTGCTGCTTTTCTTTATCTAAATACGTACTGTCTTGTACTACATCTTGTGGGCCACCTTTACCCTTGGAGCCTGAGCCTCCTTTTACATGAAAATGATCCATGTTTGATGCCACTGTAGTGACTGTTACCTTTTCGTTTTCAAGGGTTACAATCTTTGCGTTATCTTTATCTAACCAAATACCTGTTTTTTTCATCTTTAATATATTTTAATTTCTTAAGTCGTGCATAACGAGTATGGGAACACTGGCGTGAAAATTTAATTCTTTTACCATAGGGTGCGTTAGTATGCTATCAAAAAAAGTATGTTTTTTATTAATAAAGGCGACCATGTCACTATTTCTACTTTCAACGAAAATATTCAAAGCGGTTTGAACAGCATAATTATTTAAAGTATGAAAGGAGGTAGAAACGTCTTCAAAATAAGTCTCTAGCATTGTTTTGTGTTCCACCTGTATTTTATCTAATTTTTCATCGTTAGAAATATGTAAAACCGCAATTGTCGCATGACATTTTTTTGCGATGTCCACTAAATAATTTAATTCACGTTGTTTAAAATGTGTTTTATAGCTTGTTGGGAACACAATTTCTTTAGGAAGCCTATAGGTCGCTCTTTTCGGGACAACAATCACTGGACAATTACGCACTTTCTCCATAACATATAAGGAAACACTGCCAAAAGATGATTTGTCTGAATTGGTTCTTCCTTTACACCCCATAACAACAAGTTCAATATCTTTTTCTTCAACGGTATTTTTAATCGCTTCTAAAGGATTATTAAAGGTTGAAATAGTACTGAAATGATGTTTCGGGTTATTAAAGGCCTGTAAAGTTATTTTGTCTAACACCTGAGCGAGACCCGTTTCAGATTTTTCTTTAGCTAATTCATAAAGTTCACTTCCAGGCTCCATATTTAAAAGGCTATCCATAATGTTACCAGTAGCACTAAAAACATTAAGTATAAAAAAATCGCAGGAATCCTCTTTATATAATTCAATAGCATATAGCATGGCATGCCAGGCATTGTTGGAAAAATCTGTAGGGAGTAGTATCCTTCTTTTCATAATATAGTATATTTAGACAACGTAGTAAATTTAGCTGGAGTTCAAGTCTTTAGCAATGATATTTATCAGCTTAGGCTGGAATCACTAAAAAAGGTACGATAGGTTGAAAACCAATGTTTTTTACTACAGGTTCTTTTAATATTTTTTCTATAAAACTGTGTTTATAATTAACCATTACCAATAGGTTTATATTCAAATCTATAATGAATTCATTAATGGCACTTGCTTTTTTAGTGTACTTAGGAAGCCAATGAAAACTATGCTCGTACTGTTTCAAATAGTCGTGTAACATCTCTTTGTTGTATTTTTGAACCGCTGTTAAATGGTCCTCAGTATTGATATGTATAATTTTAATCTTAGAGTCATAAAGGGCGCTCACCGTTCTAAGAGGATCTAGTTCTATATGACTATAATAGCGATTAAAGCCAGTTGGGAAAGCTATTTCTTTAGGGATAGCAAAATCATACTCATCAGGAACTACTAATACAGGACAGTCTTTAATATTATTTATAATGTGTATGGTATTGCTGCCAAAAAATAGCTCTTTTGCTCCTGTAGCACCTTTTGTTCCCATGACCACGAGTTCAATATCATGTAAAAGGAGGGTGCTATTTATGGCTGTTTCCAGGTTTTTATCACTAGCAATTATTTCAAATTTATGGTTAGCATTGGCATTAGCAACTCTAGCCATTTTTTTTAAATCGGAAAGTTCTTGTAGGGCTTCGTCTCTCAAGGTCTCTATATATTTAGTGGTAATGTAAGACCTAGTCGCCGAAGCTTTAAATTTTGTAGAATTTAAAAAATAGAATGTACACGCTTCGTTGGCATAGAGTTTTAATGCATATACAGCGGCACTCCATGCATTGTCAGAAAAATCGGTTGGTAATAGTATGTTTGTCATTACAGTTATTTTTAATTGATAGTATAAAATTAACAGTGATTACCGCTTTTAACTATGATATTTATCAGTATTTAGAAATGGTAATGGTGCGAAACTGATAAATATCATATTATAAAATTGGGCAATAGAATAGGTTTGTTCCAGGTATAAAAGAGCAAATTTTATGAAGCAAACTAAATGCTTTCATTGTGGTGACCCGTGTAACCAAGAGACTATTGTAGTCGAGGATAAATCATTTTGTTGTAAGGGTTGTAAAACAGTTTTCGAGATTTTTTCTGAAAGTAATCTCACTTGTTATTACGATTTACAAGCAGCTCCTGGTGCGACTCCGAATGAAATAGAAGGGAAGTATGATTTTTTGGATCAGCAAAATATTATAGATAAACTGCTAGAGTTTAACGAAGATAATACTCAAATAGTAACCCTTTACATCCCTCATATTCATTGTAGTTCTTGTATCCGGATTCTTGAAAACTTACATAAACTACAAGCTGAAATCTCATCCTCTCAAGTTAATTTTGGAAAGAAAACCGTTCATATTACCTTCAATTCAAAAAACTACTCCCTTAAAGAAGTCGTCCTTTTATTAAGTGCTATTGGTTATGAGCCCTATATCAGTTTAGACGATTTTTCGGCAGGTAAAAAACAGATCAATAGAAGTTTAATCTATAAATTAGGGATTGCTGGTTTCGCTTTTGGGAATGTGATGTTTCTCTCTTTTCCGGAGTATTTTCAAGTTAATGGATTTTGGATAGAACACTATAAACCGTTGTTCAGACTATTAATGTTAGCCTTTTCTTTACCCGTGGTTTTTTACGCGGCACAGGACTATTTTGTTTCTGCCTACAAAGGATTACGCTCAAAAGTGTTAAATATAGATGTCCCTATAGCATTAGGAATTAGTGTGTTGTTTTTAAGGAGTACTGTCGATGTTTTTTTTGATTTGGGTTCTGGTTTTTTTGATAGTCTAACAGGACTGGTTTTTTTTCTATTACTTGGCAAATTCTTTCAGCAGAAAACTTATGAATTCCTCTCTTTTGAACGGGATTACAGGTCTTATTTTCCAATGGCAGTCACCCAAATTTCAAGTGACGGGGTAGAAAAACCTATTCAAGTATATGACATTAAAACAGGTGATCGTTTATTAATTAGAAATGGAGAACTGATTCCTGTTGATGGGGTTTTAATCCATGGCAAAGCAAGAATAGATTATAGTTTTGTAACAGGAGAATCTAAAAACATAAGTAGAAATTACGGTGATAAGCTCTATGCTGGAGGAAAACAAACGGCTGGAATCATTGAAATGGAGGTTTTAAAAACGGTGGAGCAGAGTTATTTAACGCAATTGTGGGGGCATCCTATTTTTAATAAAAACAGAACCACCGCATTTACCTCAATCACCAACGCGATTAGTAAACGGTTTACCATTTTTGTTTTATCTGTTGCTTTTATAGCCACTGTGTTTTGGTTGTGGTTTGATGCCTCAAAAGCGTTAAATGTCTTTACCGCAGTACTTATCATCGCCTGTCCGTGTGCTATCGCATTAGCAGCACCCTTTACATTTGGGAATGTGTTGCGCCGCTTTGGAAAAACAAAATTCTATCTCAAAAACGCAACCGTTATTGAGGAATTAGCCACCATAAATACCATTATTTTCGATAAAACAGGGACGATTACCTCTAATAAAAATAGTACAGCAACTTATGAAGGCCAACAACTATCAAAAGAGGAAGAAGATCTTTTAACAAATACGCTAAGGGCTTCCAATCATCCTTTAAGTCGTACCCTTTATTCTATTCTAAAGCGAAACAATATTTTTACGCTAGACCATTTTAGAGAGCATTTAGGTAAAGGAATAGAAGGTGAAATAAACCAAAAAACGATTAAAATTGGTTCTGCTAATTTTGTGGGTGCTACAGAATCTGCTGTTTTAAATACTTCGGTACATGTTAGTACCAATAATACGTATAAAGGGAAATTTACTTTTTATAATAGTTACAGAAAAGGGGTGTCTAAACTGTTTAATCTGCTTAAAAGAGATTATGATTTAGTTATTCTATCAGGAGATAATGAAGGCGAGTTAGAAAATTTAAAGAAGTTGTTACCGGCAAAGACCAAATTACTATTCAATCAAAAACCGAGAAGACAAACTAGAATACATTAAATACCATCAAACAGAAGGGGCGAAAATTTTAATGATAGGCGATGGGCTAAATGATGCAGGTGCGCTGGCTCAAAGTGATGTTGGGATTGCTGTATCAGAAAATATAAATGTTTTTTCGCCTGCTTGCGATGCTATTTTGGAGGCTTCAAAATTTAGACAATTAGGGAATTACCTAAAGGCTTCAAAACAAGCCGTTACCATTGTTAAATGGAGTTTTGGACTCTCATTTGTTTATAACATTATTGGATTGTATTTCGCAGTAACAGGCCAGTTATCCCCAGTAATAGCGGCAATACTCATGCCATTGAGTTCAATAAGCGTTGTGAGTTTTACTACGGTAGCCACGAATGTAATAGGACGAAAACTTAAGTGATAAAATAAGACAAGCATGATATATATCATGTTTTAAAAAAGCGGGTAAAACTACTTTTGACCCATAACTTCTAATAGGTATGAGTGTTATATATATATTATTAACGATAAGTATTATTATCGCCATAGTGTTCTTTTTCGCCTTTATCATGGCCGTAAAAAATGGACAATATGATGATAGTTACACGCCTTCTGTTAGAATGCTTTTTGATGATGAACTTGTTAAAGAGACCCCTAAAAAAGCGGATTCAACTAAAAAAGACTAATTATAAATACAATGGAAGTACAACAGTTTTATTACGATAACAAAATCGTTAAAAAATTCATTTATGCTACAATGCTTTGGGGTGTAGTAGGTATGCTAGTAGGGTTACTATTGGCATTCTTATTTCTCTTTCCAAATCTAACAGATGGCATCTCATGGTTAAGCTTTGGTCGTTTAAGACCACTACATACCAACGCCGTTATTTTTGCCTTTGTAGGTAATGCTATTTTTGCTGGGGTTTATTATTCTAGCCAAAGATTACTTAAGGCACGAATGTTTAGTGATGTTTTAAGTAAAATTAATTTTTGGGGCTGGCAATTAATCATCGTAGGTGCTGCGATTACTCTACCTTTAGGGTATACAAGTTCTAAAGAGTATGCAGAACTAGAATGGCCATTTGATATTGCTATTGCTGTAATGCGGGTAGTTTTTGGATGGAATTTAATTGGTACTATTTTTAAAAGAAGACAGCGTCACTTATATGTTGCGATCTGGTTCTATATTGCCACATTTGTTACGGTCGCCGTACTTCATATCTTTAACAGTTTAGAAGTGCCTGTTAGTGCTTTTAAAAGTTATTCTGTTTATGCAGGCGTGCAAGATGCTTTGGTGCAATGGTGGTATGGCCACAATGCGGTTGCTTTCTTTTTAACCACACCGTTTTTAGGGTTGATGTATTATTTTATCCCCAAAGCAGCGAACAGACCTATTTATTCATATCGACTATCTATCGTTCACTTCGGTCCCTAATATTTATATATATCTGGGCTGGACCACACCACTTACTTTATACAGCACTCCCGAATGGGCGCAGAATTTAGGTGTTGCTTTTTCTATAATGCTATTAATGCCCTCTTGGGGGGAATGATAAACGGACTACTTACCCTTCGTGGCGCTTGGGATAAAGTAAGAGTAGACCCCGTTTTAAAATTTATGGTGGTCGCTATTACGGGTTATGGTATGGCAACGTTTGAAGGCCCAATGCTATCTTTAAAAAATGTGAATGCCATTGCACATTATACCGATTGGATTATTGCACATGTTCACGTGGGCGCCTTAGCTTGGAATGGGTTTTTAACCTTCGGAATGATCTATTGGTTAGTCCCAAGATTATTTAAAACAAAATTATATTCTCTTGGATTAGCAAACCTCCACTTTTGGATTGGTACCTTAGGGATCATCATGTATGCGTTACCCATGTATGTGGCTGGTTTTACACAAGCAAGTATGTGGAAACAATTTAATCCGAGATGGCACTTTGGTCTATGGAAACTTTTTAGAAACGGTTTCTGAAATTATGCCAATGTATTGGATGCGAGCAATAGGAGGCACATTGTTTCTTATCGGGATGTTGGTTTTATGTTATAATATCATTATAACCATTATAAAATCTAATGTTAAAGTGAGTGATGAATTAGCTGAAGCTCCAGCACTTCAAAACGTATCTAAAAAGCGTGTAGCGGGTGAAGGCTGGCACACCTGGTTAGAACGTAAGCCTGTTAAATTAACCATTTTTGCTACAATAGCTATTCTCATTGGGGGTGTCATTCAAATTATTCCTACCCTCATGATAGATTCTAATATTCCAACTATAAGTAGCGTTAAGCCTTATACGCCTTTAGAGTTAGAAGGTAGAGACATCTATATTAGAGAAAGTTGTGTAAGCTGTCACTCGCAAATGATACGACCGTTTAGAAGTGAGGTCGAACGTTATGGAGAATATTCGAAAGCAGGAGAATATGTTTACGATCACCCTTTTCTATGGGGAAGTAAACGCACAGGACCAGATTTACATCGTATCGGTGGAAAGTATTCAGATAACTGGCATTTAAATCACATGTACGATCCACAGAGTACATCCAGTGGTTCTATTATGCCTGCCTATCAATGGATAGTAAGAGATGCGTTAGACAAATCGCTCACAGAAACAAAAATGAAAGCGATGGTGTCTCTTGGAGTGCCTTATACCGAAGCGGAAATAGAAAATGCACAACAGCATATGTTAGAACAAGGCATTGAGATAGAAAAAAATTTATATTCAGATCCCGATTTTGCTAAAACCTATGAAGCCGATAAAAAGAGTAGTGGCGACGAATTCGTCGAAATGCGAAACCGTGAAATTGTAGCCCTTATTGCTTATTTACAGCGATTAGGAACAGACATTAAAGTCGATGATTTACAAGAACAAGTAGGAACTCAAAACTAAAAAACGATGTTAAAATTTGTAAAAAACTATATGGATAGTATTCCTGGAATTGAAATTTATCCTTTAATCTCATTACTTATTTTCTTTACTTTTTTTGCTGGTCTGTTTTGGTGGGTTATCACTGCTAAAAAAGAGTATTTAAATAAAGTAAGTAACCTCCCATTAGATAACCAAAACGATACAGAGCTATGAAACCGATTTATAACAATTTAAATGGCTGCACCATGAACAGTAGAGGTGTTCTTTGTTCGTTAAAAACCTTTTAAAATACCATCAAATGAAAAATTTTATACCCTCTTGGTTAAGAGTCCTTGTCTTATTTTTTGCGGTCTTCGGACTTATTGAGTATTTCGTTGATTCCGGAAATGAACCCGCCTTTTTAAAGTACCCACTAATAATGTTGTATTTATTACTGGTATTATTGTTCCTTATAGGTGTTGAAGCCATAGTCGCTGCTCTTGAAAATATTTTGTTTAAAAGTTTGACTGAAACTCAGAAACAAAGTTATTTGGCAAAGCAAACCCAGCCATTGAAAATTGTGGTTTGGACACAAACGACTTATAAAAAATTATTAGGATCAAAACCATTAGAAGAAGAGCACGAAATTATTTTAGATCATAATTACGATGGTATAAAAGAGCTAGATAACGATCTGCCGCCTTGGTGGTTGTATGGGTTTTATGCTTCTATTATTTTCGGGTTGGTCTATATGGTAAGGTACCATGTTTTTAATGGTGATGATCAATATACCGAATTAAAAACAGAATATGCAGAGGCAGAAATAGCCATTGAAGAATATAAGAAAACAGCTAAAAATTTAGTCGATTTTAAAACAGTAACCGTATTAACGGATGCATCCGATATCAATAGTGGTAAAGCGATTTTTACCGAGAACTGTATTCCATGTCATATGGCAGATGGGGGTGGAGGTATTGGACCTAATCTAACCGATAAGTATTGGATTCTTGGAGGCGGCATTAAAAATGTGTTTAAAACGATTTCTGAAGGTGGGCGTTACGGAAAAGGAATGATTGCCTGGAAACAAAATTTAAAACCAGCAGAGATGGCTCAGGTGGCGAGTTATGTACTCACTTTAGAAGGCACAACACCAGCCAATCCAAAAGAAGCCGAAGGCGCTGTTTGGACCAGTGAGAAAGCACCAATGGAAACGATTCCAACGGAAGCCATAGAAGTAAAAACAGATTCAGTAATACTTATTGAAAGCGATTAAGCCTTAGAAAAACAAACTTGATGATGGAAACACCCGAAAACGAAGTGTTTAGAGACTCTATTGGAACAATAAATGAAGATGGAAAACGCGCCTGGGTATTCCCTAAAATTCCAAGTGGTAAATTCTACAAATATCGTAAAATAGTTAGTTATATTTTATTAGTGTTTTTAGTGGCCGCTCCCTTTGTAAAAATCAACGGGAATCAATTTTTAATGTTCAATGTTTTAGAAAGACGCTTTAATATTTTCGGATTTCCTTTTTGGCCTCAAGATTTCCATTTGTTTGTTATTTCAATGCTTATTGGCGTCATATTTGTCGCGTTGTTCACCGTCGCTTTTGGACGTATTTTTTGTGGATGGATCTGTCCACAAACTATTTTTATGGAAATGGTCTTCCGCAGAATAGAATTTTGGATTGATGGCGATAGAAACAAACAACGTAAGTTAGATAAACAAAAATGGGATGCCGAAAAGATTAGAAAACGCCTGTTAAAATGGTCTATTTTCTTAATCATTTCATTTTTAATAGCGAATGTGTTTTTGGCCTATTTAATAGGTAGCGATACGTTAATTCGCTACATCATAGAGGGCCCTTTTAAACATCTAAGTACGCTCTTTTCTCTCATTATATTTACGGCGGTTTTCTATTTTGTATTTGCATGGTTTAGAGAACAAGTCTGTATTATTGCTTGTCCTTACGGGAGGTTACAAGGCGTGTTGTTGGATAACAAATCTATTGTTGTCGCGTATGACCATAAGCGGGGTGAAGCAGAAAATGGTAGAAAAACGTTTCGGAAAAATGAAGATAGGGAGGCATTAGGTTTTGGTGATTGTATTGATTGTTTTCAGTGTGTGCATGTGTGTCCAACAGGGATAGACATAAGAAACGGAACACAATTAGAGTGTGTTAATTGTACCGCGTGTATTGATGAATGTGATCACATTATGGAGAGCATTAATTTACCAAAGGGATTAATACGTTACGCTAGCGAAGATAATATTGAAAAGAAAGAAAAGTTTAAACTTACGCCGAGACTTAAAGGCTATATCGCGGTATTAACAATTCTAACGGGTGTTTTTATTGGCATGTTAACCTTAAGAAATGATGTTGAAGCACGGGTATTAAGATTACCTGGGGAATTATATCAACATAAAGAAGGCAACATCATTAGTAATGTCTTTACCTACAAGTTGGTTAATAAAACCAATGATGCTATTGACAATGTGAGTTTTAAGTTAAGAAAATACAAAGGGACTATAAAATTAGTTTCTACAAAAGATGATTTTAGTGTGCCCAAGCAAGGCATTGCTGAAGGGACGCTATTTATAGAGATTGATAAAAGCGAACTAAAAGGAGATAAAAATAAATTAATGATTGAAGTACACAGTCATGATAAAATAATTGAAACAACTACCGTTCGCTTTTTAGGACCTAGAAGTTATAAATAAGTTGAAAATAGTTAAGAATGTAGTTTTGAAACCTCGAGCGCCGTTGCTTATTGTAATACATATGAGGCTATATAAGAAGCCTTATAAAATTAATTTGTCAGGTTGAGCTTGTCGAAACCAGTGTTGCCTGTTAGTAGATTAGAATGTTTCAGCAGGCTCAAAATAACAATGAACTCGTCTTTTTAGACAATTTTAATAGAAAATAATAGTAATAAGATTTCCACTATTGTGGAAACTACAAAACAAATGTTGTGATGAAAATTAATTGGGGAACAGGTATCGTTATAGCCTTCGTATTATTTATAAGTTTTATCATGTATTTTGTTATAAACATGAATATAAATAAAAAGTACGATCATGATTTAGTAGCAGAAGATTATTATGAACAAGAGTTGGACTATCAAAATGCTATTAATAAAGAGGAAAATGCTAAAAATTTATTTAAAAATTTAAGCTTAGAACAAACAGAAAAAGGGGTGATCATCCACTTCCCTGAGGCCTTGGAATTATCAGAAATTTCCGGAAAAGTGTTCCTATATAGACCATCTAATAAACAATTTGACTTTGAAATTCTTATTTCATTGTCAGACTACCATTTGCTCATACCTGACAAACGTTTATTAGATGGTCGTTGGAACATTAAAATCGATTGGAATCACAAAGGGCAAGACTATTTATATAAGAGCCAAATTAACTATTAAATGCTATTATCTGCAATCATATTGGGTTTTTTGGGGAGTTTCCACTGTGTAGGTATGTGTGGTCCCATTGCCTTTATGTTACCAGTAGATCGCTCTAATTCCTTTCGAAAAGTCACCCAAATTGGCTTGTATCATTTTGGACGCTTACTAGCCTATAGTAGTATAGGCTTCTTTTTTGGCTTAGTAGGAAAGAGTCTTTATATTTTTGGTTTGCAACAAAAACTGTCTATTATTATTGGAGTTTTAATGATTGTAGTAGTGCTCATTCCCTATAAAACATTCAATAAATACAATCTCTCAAAACCTATTTATAAACTAATTTCCAAAGTAAAATCTGCTTTAGGAAAGGCATTACAAAAGAAAACCAACGATACGTTTCTAACCATTGGGTTTTTAAATGGTTTCTTACCTTGTGGCTTGGTTTATATGGCTGTTTTTGGGGCCATTGCTACCGGGAAGGCTTTAAGTGGTAGTTTGTATATGTTCTTGTTTGGTTTAGGCACTATCCCTTTGATGACCACGGCTATTTATTTAGGCAAGTTTTTAAATGCCAACATAAAACAGCGTATTCAAAAGGCTATACCTATTTTTGTAGTTATTATTGGTGTCTTATTTATCCTTCGAGGCCTGGGCTTAGGCATTCCTTATATTTCTCCAGCGCCAGTTGTAGAAATGGCCGCCAGTGCTATAGATTGTCATTAAAAAAAACAAGAATGAAATATTGGATTAAAAAAACACAAGAAGCACTTAAAACGATAGTTTTTAATGCCCTAGATAACAATGCGAATTATACCACTCAAAACATTTTAGGCATTCCTGCTTCTCATTTAAATGAGGAGGTATTTCCTCTAGACGCCCCTTTTCTTAAAGAGGCACCATTCATGACGGCGTTGGTGAAAAATCCAAATCATATTGGTTGTCACACCTTAGATAATTCTGAAGGCTATTTTTCCGGAACCCAAACCATCGAAAAAGAACTAATAGCATTATGCGCCGTTGATATTTTAAAAGGTAAGCCACTAGAGCATGATGGTTATGTGGCCTCCGGTGGAACTGAAGCCAATATTCAAGCCATTTGGACCTATCGTAATTATTTTATGAGAGAACACCATGCTACACTTGATGAGATTTCTATTGTATGCAGTGAAGATAGCCATTATTCTATGGATAAATCGAGTAATTTACTTTCCATTTCTATCCTTAAAATTCCAAATGCAGAGGAGGATCGGTCGCTATCTAGTGAAAACATTTTGGCACAGTTAATGGCTGCAAAAGCATCAGGCAAAAAATATTTTATAGTTGTTGTTAATATGATGACCACTATGTTTGGTACTGTGGATGATATTGATGTGTATGTAGATGCCTTGAAAACGGCAAACGTAGATTTCAAGTTACATGTTGATGGTGCTTTTGGTGGTTTTTATTATCCGTTTTCAAATGAAGAAAACAGCCTTAATTTTAGTAATAAGCACGTGACTTCTTTTACTTTAGATGCTCATAAAATGGCGCAAGCGCCTTATGGTACTGGTATATTTTTAATAAGAAAAGGATTTATGAAATATGTTAATACAGAACAGGCGAGTTATGTTGTTGGTCAAGATTCCACCTTAATTGGCAGTCGGTCCGGTGCTAATGCCATTGCTGTTTGGATGATTTTGATGAAATTGGGTCCTTTTGGATGGTTTGAAAGAATTCACATCTTGCAACAACGGTCAAAGTGGCTATGTAAGCAATTAGATGATTTAGCTATTGATTATTATCATTTTCCAACGTCTAATATAGTCACTATAAAAAGTGCGTTTGTCAACGAGGAACTCGCTCATAAGTTCGGACTGGTTCCGGACAATCATTTAAATCCAAAATGGTTTAAAATAGTAGTCATGCATCATGTAACCATAGAGAAATTGATGTTGTTAATTGATGCTTTTAAGACAACAGTTATTCCTAAGGCTTAACTTTCGTTTTGTACTAGTTATTCAAGAAGGTATAAAAAATTTGGATTCTATAGATGCCATCACTATTAGATTGAATAGTTGTAAAATACAATAAATGAATGAGCCGTTTGGTACAGTAGCTCTATTGGTTTATTCTGTTGTAAAGTGAGCGAAATAGGTGTTAATGAGAAGCTCCATTCGATCCAATGCCTTTGCTGCCTGGTCTTCTGTATTGGTTTCTTTTAAAGTTGAAATCGCGTCAAGCATGGGTATTAAAACGACATGCAGTTGCTCATGAGGCTTACCTTCCATAGAGCATTGCTTTATGATATCACTGCTTTGTTTTGAGAAATTTTCCCCTAATCGCTTATAGTTTTTAGTACTATCTATATGAAACGCTTTTACAAGAGAATCCATTTGTTTAACCCCAGTGTGCGTTTCTAGATTAGCAACCCATTTCTCCCCATTGTTTAATTCCATTGGTAATGAAAGCGACGTTGGTATGTTATCAAGTGCTTTGTCAACCTGACCTTTTTTAGTGCTCTCTCCTTTACAATTAAAAAGCAATAGACTTAGCAGTAGTACCATTTGTAGTATGTTTTTCATGATTAAAACAATTGGTGGTTAAAAATCCTTCTTATTAGATTTATATACGATGCGCAATACGGGTAGAGCAATCCAAATAATAAGCATTACAAACGAAACAATGAGTCCAAAAATAGTACCAAAAAACTGCTTAAATACTGCTCCCGTATAACCTAATAAAGCTGAGATGTCTAACTTTAACAAAATGAGCGTGCGCGATAGGTCTATAGGATTAAGCATGGTGCCAAACAGAGATAATTTGTCTAGGGGATAATCTTCAAAGAGGATTAAGGTCATTAAAAATAGACCATCGTATACAATCGCGAGAAATAACCACAACAGTATGGCATAGCCAAAACCTTTAATTTTATTTTCATTAGAGAGGGCGATATTAAAGGCTAAGGCTGTAAATATTAAGGTGAGACAGGTGCCAGTAATTAATAATAATGAAAAATCCCAAATGGCTGTAGATTTAAACAAACCATAAAACACAAACGGAATTCCCAATCCCAAAATGAGACTCAGGGAAAGGGACAGCGCCACCCCTAGATATTGTCCTAAAAAGATAGAAGAACGTTTTAGGGGTTGGGCTAAGAGGAGTTCTGTAAACTCTCTAGAGTTATAATAATACATCACGCCAAAAATGGTTCCAATTAATGGCACTAGAACAATAATGACATTCATTAAAGTAATGACAGCTTTAGAGAGGTCATTATTTAAAAACAGCAATACAATACCGAGAAGTAAGTAAAAAGCAAAATAGACGTAACTCCATCGACTGCGTATTAAATCGAAAAAACTATATTTTAATATTTTAAGCATGATTTTCAATGAGTATTGAGGCTATTGCGCGTTCAAAATTTGGTTGCTTTGTTTTGGTTTTTAAAGCACTAACGGTGCCTTTAAAATAAATTTCACCTTCTAAAAGAAAAACAATTTCGTCTGATATTTCTTCAACGAAACTCATAATATGTGACGTGATTAGAATCGTTTTTCCTTTGTTTTTCTGCACTTGAATTAAATCTTTTAGTCTAATTAATGAAATGGGATCTAATCCACTTGTAGGTTCATCTAGAATAATTAAAGGGCTATCAAACATAAAGGTCAATAGAATATTTACCTTCTGCTTGGTACCCCCGTAAAGCGTACCCAGTTTTTTGTCTAGAAACGGTTCTAATTTGAATAGTTCAATAAGGTGTTCAGACGCTGAGGGACTTCCGCGTAAATCCTTTATCATTGTTATAAGCTCCTTCACTTTTAAATTACTCGGAAAATTGGCTATCTGAGGTAAATAATCAATGTGCCGTCTGTATTCAGAATTTTTATTAATATTTTTTCCAAGGACCGTGATGCTTCCTTTATTAGGAATAACCATACCCAAGATAGATTTTATAAGTGTTGTTTTTCCGAGCCATTTGGTCCAAGTACGGCGAAGATTCCACCATTATCGATGTTTAAATCGACACCGCTTAATACTTGGTTTTTACCAAATTTTTTATGTAAACCTTGTAGTGTTACCATGTTATTTTTTTTATTGCAGGATGATTATCAAATAGGTTGTGCGGTGTAAATACAGGAGATACTTTTTCTGAAAAATCAATGAGATCTATAAACAAACTACGCAGTAAAATAATGGTTTACGGCGTTCGGTTCACGATGTAAGAAAATAATTTTACGGGTCGGTATGGGATATCACCAATGCCATTTTTATTTAGATCATAACCAGTATAATTACTCCAATAATTGCGATCAAAGACATTATCGTTCACTTTACTGTTATACGAAATGTCAAAAGAGTTGTACAGGAAGTTGTTTTCAGTAAAGCGATTCGTATAGCAGGCACCACGCACTTTAATGGCCCAACCGTTATTAATGAAGTTATTGTTTTTATAAACCATTCGATTGGTACCTTCAATGTTAATACCAATGGTGTTTTCTTCAAAAGTATTTCCAGTAATTTCGGAATCATTTATTTCTTTTAGAAGCATACCGTAAGCGGCGGTTCCCCAGTTTTCTTTAAAGGTGTTGTTTAGCATTTTTATTCTTTTTGAAAACATGACAGCTACGCCAGCACCATTGTTTTCAAAGGTGTTGTCTCGATAAACATCATCATTAGAGAACATAAAATGTAAACCATAGCGTACATTTTTTGTACTCACATTATTCTTGATTAAACAGTGGTCTGCAAATTCTAAATAAATGCCGTCCCGAACGTGTTCGATATAATTATGCTCTATTTGGATATGGTGGCTATACCAAAGTTGAATACCATTACCGGAATTATATTCTTCAATAGCATTTCCAATTATTTTATTATGAAACACTTTACCATAGCTTGACTTTTCAATATAAATTCCAAAAAACAGGTGTTCTAACACGACATTCTGAATGACAAAATGATTGCTTTTTCGTACTCTAATGGCTGCGTAATCTTCGGTATAACTAGTACCAACATTAATAATGAATAACCCATCAATAGTAACATGATCTGATACAATGGTAATTACTTCACCTTTTAACTCTCCATCAATTACAGGGTAGTTTTCACCAATAATGGTAAGGGGTTTATCTACAATAATATGATGTGCTTTATAGGTTCCTTTTTTTATAACGATGGTATCAAAATCTTTAGCTGTACTTATGGCTTTTTTTAAGTTTGAAACCTCACAGTTGTCACATACAACAATGGTTTGAGCATATAAAGCGCTGGTTATAAGTGCTAAAAAGAAAAAAATAATACTATGGCGGTACGTGTGGTTCACTATGACGTTGGCTGGGTTTTGTATAGGTGGAGTAATTATCTTATAATTAAAAATTTAGAATCTTCTAGTGAAGCCACCCAATGCTTATCATTTTTTGGAAAACTTAAGGTTTGATGCTTATCTAAATTGAATTCAGAATTATTGATATGGAAGGTTACCTTTCCTTCCAATAAGAGTAGAGTAGTATCTCTAGGGGAGGTGTGTTCGGAAAAATGGCGTTCCTTTTTAAATGTATTACAAGTACTTCTTTTGCATTAATGTCTATTAATTTTGAAGCATTAAAGTCTTCTATTATTTCTGCATTAATATCATTATTAATTTTATACATATTCTATTTATTTAAATGAATGAGCAACTCGTTCCAAGTATATATTTCACCTCCTTTTTGGAGTTGAATGGCGATCGCTTCTTCCTGCGTCTTAAATGCAGACAAATAGGCACCCATTGGACTAGGAATATTTTTGCTGATTAAAAATGTAGATTGAGTGGCATCTATTAAGGATTCCGGCACATTGTAGTCATTAGATAAATATAATTTGATTGTTGCTGTATCGAACGTATTTAAAAAATGTACCATACATTCCGTAGCATCAAATGTGTATGTTTTTCCTTTTTTGGTAACCACTTCGGCAGCGTGAACTTTGTCTACAATAGTCATTTTACAAAAAAAACAACCCTCGTTACCATAATCTATAGCTTTTGGACCACTAGTACAGCTAAATGTCACTAGCAATAAAGTGATTACAACATGTTTTAGATTACGCATACTATTTGTTTTTATGTTTTTTATTTAATTTATGTCCAACCCAAAAAGCTACAAAAGACATGACAATGCCCAAGGCTAAGAATAACGCCCCCAACTGTGGGTAAGAATGGGCCTTGAAATTCAAAATAGTTTTACTCCCAAATAAAGGCGGTTGAAAGCCCATTTGTGTGCCATCCGGATTCGTGAACTTCATAATGGCTTTCGGGTCTAAACTATGTCCGTAGTCATGTTCCCAAATATAAAAGTCATACATACCAGCAGCACTTACAATAACCATCAAGACAAACCAGCCTAAAAACCATTTATAATTACCAAAAAAAGCGATAATTAAACCTATTACGGAGGTTATGATTATACCTGCAGGGAAAATTTTAAA
Organism: Lacinutrix neustonica; assembly: GCF_026625145.1. Classification (GTDB taxonomy): domain Bacteria; phylum Bacteroidota; class Bacteroidia; order Flavobacteriales; family Flavobacteriaceae; genus Lacinutrix; species Lacinutrix neustonica. Next base: position 160,890 of record NZ_CP113088.1, read on the forward strand.
CTCCGGTATGGCATCGGGAATGTATTTCATCCCAACATAATGATTCATTAAATTGATGTTTTTAATGTCGTGCGGATGCACATCAGAGAAATCATTAATATGAATATTCATGGCTAAAGGTGTTGGATATTGAGGCGCTTCCAGAGTGATTCTCCATAAAGGAAAAAGGAATAATCCTAACGGAAGAATAGCAGCAAATAGCATGATGATGTTAGATTTTTTCATGGTAATGATCTTAGTGGTTTAAAAGGATGTTTTCAAAAAATCTATGGCATGTTTTAAATAAAGGCGAGAGAAAAAGATTCAAACGCTCGCCTTTGTTAGGGAAACAAACACCAATGAAAAATTCCCCCAGTATTATAATACCTGATAAAGCGTTACTTTATTCTATCTCATCTCCAAGAGACCATTTTATTGGTGTATTAGAACCTGCTGGAGAGACTCTTATATACCCTTGCATTTCTTGGTGTAATGCCGAGCAAAAATCGGTACAATAAAAGGGCCATACACCAATTTTTTTAGGTTCCCAAACGGAGGTTTTTGTTTGTCCAGGCATGACCAATAATTCAGAAGTATTTTGACCCAGTACAGCAAAGCCATGAGGAACATCAAAATCTTGTTCTAAGTTGGTTATGTGGAAGTAGACTTTATCACCCAACTTGATGCCTTCAATATTGTCTCGGTGAGAAGTGACTTCTAATAGTAGTCATATAAACATGTACTGTGTTTCCGTCTCTTACCACTTTGGTGTCCTCATCAGATTTAGCCGCATATGGGTGCTGGTTGTCTTTTAAATCATAGATTTTTTGAGAACGTTCTTTAATAAGATCGGCACGCATAGCAGCGGCGTAATGCGGTTCTCCGTGCGTAGGAAAGTCAAGTAATAACTCCATTTTATCACCTGAAATGTCATAAAGTTGAGCACTATGTTCTAATTCCGGACCAGTAGGCAAATAACGATCTTTTGTAATCTTGTTCATGGCAAACATATATTTGCCTTGTGGTTGTCTTGAGTTACCTCCTGGGATTGTTAAATGACCCACAGAGTAATAGGTAGGTTGCCTGTCTATAACTTCCCAAGTTCCTAATTTCCATTTTACAACTTCAGAAGAAATAAAGAATGACGTATAGGCATTACCTTTGTTATCAAATTCAGTATGTAAAGGCCCTAATCCTGCCTGATCTACTACACCAGCTAACACATCTTCAAAATTCAAAATAGGAATACCATAGGCTTCACCTGCAAACTTTTTGTTCTCAATAGCCTCTAACATTTTTGTGAAGGAATGCACCGTTAAATTGGCAGATAATTTTCCGTTACCCACAATATATTCTCCGGAAGGGTCTACATCACAACCATGAGGAGACTTTGGTGTTGGTAAGAAGTAAATAGCTCCGGGAACTTCTGATGGGTTAACGACGCGCACTTCTTTTTTCATGGTAGAAGTAGCGGTGTGTGTACTTTCATCATAGACATTATGAGCATAATTAGTTGGCATCATCGTGCCTCCACCATTGTTTACGTAAGCTTCAATTTTTTTCCAGTTTATAGCAGCAATAAAATCTTTGTCGTTTTGAGAGGCATTAACCTCTAATAAAGTATTTGCCTCTTCGGTATTATAAGTCGTAAAGAAGAACCAGCCATGAGATTTTCCACGTCCAGGATGCGATAAATCGTAGTTAAATCCAGGCATAAGTATTTGGAATTTTATAGACATATCTCCGGATTCGGAGCCACACTAATAAAAGACAAAGCGCCCTGAAAATTTCCTTTATACTCACTTATAGGCATGTCCCTTTGTGGAACAGGTACCGAAAAACGCGTGCCTGCCACAACATATTCTGTGTTTTCTGTTACGAAAGACGAACTGTGGTTCCCTGCACTGTTTGGGACTTCAATAATTTCGGTGGTTTCAAAGGTTTTTAAATCAATTTTAGCAATTCTAGGCGTGTTGTTTTCATTAATAAAGATAAAGCGACCATCAATTTCCCCATGCGTTTGAGAGATGTCCGGATGGTGCGAATCTCCCCAAGGAATAAACCCGTGAGAGGTATTTAACATGGGTTTCGTTTCTTCAGAATAGCCATATCCGAGAGGTTGGAAATTGTGAAAAAACAGGAATCTCTTTAAACATTCTACCCGATGGCAATCCATAAACCGTCAAGTTACCACTATAACCGCCAGTAAATAAAGGCATAGAATTCATCATGCTCTCCGGGTGCTACATATACTTTTTCGGCAACGTTACTTGCCAAAGCTCCGATTTACGATTGGTGTTCGTGTTATTATTACAACTGGTAAATACTAGTAACACACTTAAAAGTGTCATAGTAGATTGTATTATATTTTTCATTGTTTTAAACATTTATTTGGTATTTGTTAGTCTTCAGTAGGAGGTAATAAAACTTTATCAATTACATGTACAATGCCATTGCCTGCGGGAATACTCGCGTGAATCTTCGCACCACCTATTATAGGTTCTCCATTTATAATTTCAATTTTTACATAGTCATTATTGGCTTGACCTAATTTTTTAAATTTCTTTAAAAAGTCTTTAGAGTAATTTCCAGGGGTCACATGATATTTTAATATGTTCGCCAACGTCGCTTTGTTTTCTGGTTTCAACAAATTTTCGACAGTGCCTTCCGGCAATGCCTCAAAAGCTTCATTGGTTGGAGCAAACATCATTAAAGGGCCAGCGTTTACTAATACATTTTCTAACTGAGCAGCCTGAACAGCCGCGACTAAAGTAGTGTGATCTTTTGAACCAATAGCGATGCTTAAAACGGTTGGTTTACCCAAATCGTCTTCAATAAACGCTTGGCCCGTTTTGGTTTTAGAGATGCTTTTCGCATTTGTGTCTTTAAAAGTCGTTGTACTTTCTTTAGTTTCATTTTTACAGGAGTACGTGATACTCCCAATAGCAAAAACAAAAAGCAGCATTTTGATTGGTTTCATAATTAATTATTTTAATGTTCTGAAGTATTCTAAAACAGCTCCGGCATCTTCTTCAGATAAATTTTGATTAGCCATGGGCGAACCGTTAAATTCAATTAATAATTCTTTTGCTAAAGGGTCTTCTTTAACCATACCTTCAGGGTTTAAGATCATATTCATAACCCATTCCGGTGTACGTCGTTCTAAAACGCCTGTAGGTGGCGGGCCAATAAATTTTTTGTTTGGTCTGTGACAGGCGGTACACATGTTTTTAAACACTGTGGCACCATGAGTCACCATTTTTTGATCTATGGTTTCACTTAATGTTAACGATTGAATGGGACCAACACCTTTTGACGTTAAATCAATTCTTTTGGAAGCGGGTACATTTTCGTCTTGAGAAGTGGTTTTATCTGTTGTGGATTGTTCGGTAGTGGCTTTTTTTTGATACGTAAAGGTTTCTTTTTTCTTTTCTTCTTTACCTCCACAATTTATAACAAGTGTCGTTAATAAAAGAGCGAATAATTTTAGTGTTGTTTTCATATATAAGAAGTTTTAATAACACAAATTTACTGGCTCATGAGAAGAATAAATATGATATACATCATATTTAAGACAAAAATATCTTTTTTATATTTGCATTATAAATCGAGTAGTTATGTTTTCAAAATCAGTGAAATATGCCTTAAAAGCGGTATTGTTCTTGGCAGTAAATTCTAATGATAAAAAAAAGGTTATGGTAAAGGATCTTGCGAAACCTATTAATGTGCCGCAAGCTTATATTGCCAAAGTATTACAGGAGCTTTCTAAGCAAAAAATAATCTCCTCAACTCGAGGGCCAAAAGGGGGGGTTTTCTTAGATGAAAAGAATAGAGAGCAATCTCTAGTATCTATTATTTACGCCATAGAAGGAGAAAAGAAAATGACCCATTGTTTATTGAATTTGAAAAAGTGTAATCTTGCAAAACCATGTCCTTTGCATCACTTAGCCAACCCTAGCCGAGAAGAATTAATTAAGACTTTAAAAAATAAAACGATAAACGATCTTGCAATGGATATTAAATCAGGCAGATCCTTTTTACCCATCTAACCATAGGACTGTAATGGCACCTCTATAACCGTTTTCCGCTCTCGATGCGTTACTGCTTTTTTTTCAGCTTATAGCTTTAATTGTGATAAGTTCTAGATAAATATCTCGGCTCTTATTTTTTAAAATATATTATATAACAGTTAAAAACATAAAATTTAATCTAAAAATACTAATTTGGTATACTCTTAGTTATACAATGAGTTATAAACTTACTTTATTATGAAATTCAATTCAATTGTCACTGTCTTACTATTTTTGTTTTCACTAAGTATTCAAGCTCAAGATTGGCAAACCGATGTTACTAAAGCTAAAGCGATAGCTACTACAAACAATCAGAACATTGTTTTAGTGTTTCAAGGCTCAGACTGGTGCGCCCCTTGTATTAAATTAAATAAAGAGATTTGGAGTACGCCTAAGTTTCAAGAATTAGCAAACGACCATTTCGTGATGCTTCAAGCCGATTTTCCCAAGCGAAAAGCAAATAGGTTACCTTCAGAATTACAAGCGCATAATAACAAATTAGCAGAAAAATACAATCCCAATGGTTATTTTCCATACGTTGTTGTTATGGACGCTAATGGAAAAATGCTAGGCAGTATGGGGTATGAAAAGACAACACCTGATGTGTATTATAAAAAATTAACAGCTTTTGAAAAGTAAACTTTTTATAATAGCATTTATTCTGTCTCAGGTCACATTTAGTCAACAAGTTTATACAAAGACTTTGAAATTAATGGGAAGTCGTTTTGAGATAACTGTTGTCGCAGATTCCCAAAAAGAAGGAGAACATTACGTCACCCTTGCTGTTAATGAAATTTCAAGGATAGAAAAATTGATTTCTTCGTGGGATGCCAACTCGCAAACGTCTGCAATAAATGCGGCTGCAGGAATCAAGCCTGTTAAAATTGATAGCGAATTATTTAACTTAATAGCGCGGGCTTTAAAACTCTCAAAATTAACCAACGGCGCCTTCGATATTAGTTATGCATCGATGGATAAAATATGGAAATTTGATGGAAGCATTACAGAAATGCCTGCAGAAGCAACGATTAAAAAATCTGTAGAAAAGGTAGGCTATCAAAATATTGTTTTGAACAAAGACACGCAAACGGTTTTCTTAAAGAAGGCCGGTATGAAAATAGGTTTTGGAGCTATTGGTAAAGGCTACGCCGCAGATAAAGCGAAAGCTTTACTAATGGAAAAAGGGGTGACATCCGGAATTATAAATGCCAGTGGAGATATGAATACTTGGGGAAAACAAATCAATGGACAGGACTGGAATATCGCCATTACAAATCCTTTAAATAAAAATAAAGTGTTTGCAACCTTTCCTATTGATAATAGTGCGGTAGTGACCTCCGGAAATTATGAGAAATTTGTCATTTTAAATAATAAACGTTACTCACATATTATCGACCCTAGAACAGGTTATCCCAGTACAGGAGTCATGAGTGTTACGGTGTTTACAAAAACCGCTGAATTAGCGGATGCGCTGGCAACCTCCGTTTTTGTTATGGGAGTACCGGCAGGTTTAGATTTTATAAACCAGTTAAATGGGGTAGAATGTATCATTATTGATGACAATAGTGCCATTCATAAATCAAAAAACATTGATACAAAAAACAAAATTTAATATGAAAAGAATACTAGCCATACTTGTTTTAGTTTCTACAGCAAGTTCTTGTTTTGCCGTAAAAGAATTTGAAAAAATTAACATTAATGATCCGGACATGGTACTGTCGCAATTGAAAATAAACAAATCTGAAACGACGTTTCAATCCTATCGAGAAGCAGCAGCAGGAGCTAATGGTGGAAAAACAGGCGGTGGTTGTGGATGTAATTAAGTAAAACACAGTTTTACAATTTTTAGTTTATTTTATCCCACGGAATAGCGGGATCTTATTATTTAATATGAAATATGAAAAAATTAACCCTCTTGATAATCGTTCTATTATCTGTAAGTCGCATCAATGCACAGGACTCAACATTAGTTTATAAAAAACGGGTTTTAGAGAAGGCAGAAGTCGATTTTCTGTCAAGTTATTATTCTCAAGATGGTAAAAATGCTGCGGTTTACGGAGGTATTGGTACCGAAGAACTTACAGACATCGTCCCAAATATTATTGTAAGCATGCCCCTTAATGACGATGATATTTTAACGGTAGATATGGGAATTTCTGCCTATACTTCGGCGTCATCAAGTAATGTAAATCCCTTTGATAGTAAGGAAACAGCCAATCCTTTTCAGGCCTCTTCAGGAGCTTCCGCCAGTGATTTATGGGTTAACCTAACCAGTACTTACAGTCATGCTTCAAACGATAGAAATACGCTATGGTCCGGAAAGCTTTCAGTATCTTCAGAATATGATTATTTTTCTGTAGGAGTTGGTGGTAGTATTACAAAATTGTTTAATCAAAAAAACACCGAATTATCGCTGAATGGAAATGTATATCTCGATACTTGGAATGCCTTGTATCCCTCAGAATTGAGACCTTTTCAGGATAATATGCAAGGTTTGGAAAACGCATTCTTTGATCCCTATACGATTACCGGAAATGCCAATTATAATCCACAGTTCACGGCATTTAATGATGAAAAACGAAATTCGTACTCATTAGGTTTAAGTTTTTCACAAATTATAAATAAGAATTTACAAGGCGCTTTATTAGTTGATATTGTGCAACAACAAGGGCTGCTATCCACACCATTCCAGCGGGTATATTTTATTGATGTTGCAGATTCTTATATTGAAGAATTTCAGTTGGCAGACGATATTGAGCGTTTGCCGAGATAATAGGATTAAAGTAGCCATAGGCGGTCGTTTAAATTACTATTTAAACGAAACGTTTATTCTACGCACATACTACCGTTATTATTTTGACGATTGGGGCATTAGTTCTCAAACAGCAAGTCTTGAAATTCCTATAAAAATCTCAAATAAATTCACGCTATATCCTTCGTATCGTTACTACAATCAAACGGCAGCTGATTATTTTGCACCGTATGAAATGCACCTCTCTACAAATGAGTTTTACACTTCAGATTACGATTTATCTGAATATGTTGCAAACCAATTTGGGTTTGGCGTGTCTTACACCGATATTTTCACCAAATTTCATATCCGGAAATTAGGGTTAAAAAAAATAGATTTAAAGTATAGCAACTATCAACGCGATTACTGGTTTAACCGCAGACAACCTCGCACTGGGCTTCAATTTTGTAATGGATTAGAGGGTTAGAAAAATTATTTACGCTTTTACTTATAAATCTATCACAAATGCTTTAAAAATAGTGAGGAAAATAATAACTTGGCATAGTTTTTAGTTGTTATATATAATAACACTTCACAAAAGAGAACCATACATGCGCAACACACTATACTTATTCCTTTTTTCTATTATTTCTATATCGCTTCAAGCGCAAAACACAACGAATCCGTTATTGGCAGAAGATGTAGTCAGTCAAGAAAAATGGGTAGATAGTGTATACCAGTCGCTCACTTTAAATGAAAAAATTGCGCAACTCTATATGGTGCAGGTATTCTCTAACCAAACACCAGATGAAAAAGCCAAAGTCGTCGACTTAATTAATAATCACAAAATTGGAGGCATTATTTACTCTAAGGGAGGGCCAGTAAAACAAGCCAAATTAAATAATGAATTACAGGCGGCCTCAAAAACACCTTTGTTAATTGGTATGGATGCAGAGTGGGGGTTGAGCATGCGCTTAGATTCCACCTATTCTTTTCCTTGGAATATGACTGCGGGGGCCATTAAGGATAATGCTTTAATCGAGCAAACAGGCAGACAACTTGGAGAGCATTGTAAACGATTAGGAGTGCACTTTAATTTTGCTCCTGTAGTAGATATTAATACGAATCCAAACAATCCTATTATTGGTAACCGTTCTTTTGGTGAAGATCGCGATAACGTCACAGAGAAAGCTTCGGCATTTATGAAAGGGATGCAAAGCGCGGGTGTGTTAGCGAATGCTAAGCATTTTCCAGGTCATGGGGATACAGAAGACGATTCGCATTTAACATTACCTACCGTCGCTTTCGATGAAAAACGAATTGACTCCATAGAACTATACCCCTACAAAAAACTAATTAACGAAGGCTTATCTAGTGTCATGGTAGCCCATTTAAATATTCCTAGCCTAGAACCACGGCCAGGATATCCGTCATCTCTTTCCGAAAATGTGGTGACTACTATATTAAAAGAAAAACTGGGCTTTAAAGGACTAATTTTTACGGATGCTTTGACAATGAAAGGGGCTGCCAATTTTAAATTTGAAGGTCTCGATGGTGCTACACATGGCCATGCCAATACAGCAGGAAATATTGATTTAGCTGCATTTTTGGCTGGAAATGATGTCATGCTCATGTCTGAAAATGTTGAAGAGGGTATTAATAAATTATCTAAAGCTTATTCCAAAGGAATGATCAGCGAAGAACGTTTGTCACTTTCTGTTAAAAAAGTCTTACAGGCTAAATACAAAGTAGGATTAAACGACTATAGTCCAATAGGCACTTATAATGTGGTAGATGATTTAAACCGACTGCGTGATGATATCTTATATAAAAATTTAATGGAAGATGCCATAACCATAGCACATGACCCTTCTAGTATACTCCCAATAAGACATCTCGAAACAAAGAGAATCGCTTACGTTCAGTTAGGAGATGACGATGGCTCTCCCTTTTTTAACGCTCTTAAAAAGTATGCAAAAGTACATGAAGTTAAAGCCGATAACCTCACGAATTTAATTGAGAAACTTCAAAATTATAATACGGTTATTGTTGGATTCCATAAGTCTAATGAAAGTCCATGGAAAAGCTACCAATTTTCGGATCAGGAATTAGAATGGCTCAATGAAATCGCGTGAACGAATACCGTAATTTTAGATGTATTTGCTAAACCTTATGCGCTTTTGGATTTAAAATCGATTTCAAATATTAATGCTATAGTGGTAAGTTATCAAAATAGTGCTATTGCTCAAGAAACTTCTGCAGAAGTACTTTTTGGTGCCTTGGCAGCCAAAGGCACTTTACCCGTATCTGCTGGGCCATATTTTAAAGTAGGCGATGGAATAAGAACCAATAGTTTAGAGCGCTTAGGATATTCGTATCCGGAAACAGTGGGTGTTTCTTCCGAGAAATTAAAGAAAATAGATTCTATTGCTAATTATGCTGTACAGGAAAAAATGACCCCTGGAATTCAATTATTAATCGCTAGGAGAGGCAAGGTGATTTACAGTAAAAATTTTGGAAAGCATACTTATGATGGTGATGAACTTGTAAAAGATGACGATATTTATGACATCGCTTCGCTTACAAAAATTGTGGCAACATTGCCTTTGCTTATGGAACTGGAAGAGCAGGGAATAGTATCTCTTGATACAAAATTGTCAGCCATGCTTCCAGGTTATAAAAAATCGAATAAAAAAAATATTACAATAAAAAAAATGTTGTCGCATTACGCACAATTAAAACCTTGGATTCCCTTTTATTATGCGACTTTAGATTCTCTAACAAAGCAACCATCGTCGCAGTACTACCGGCAGTCTCTAACCGGAAAGTTTACGGTAAAGGTCGCCAATAACCTCTACATGCGTAGTGATTATATGGACTCTATTCCAAAGATTATTAAAGAAACAGAGCTTTTAAATCGATTAAGGTATCGTTATAGTGATTTACCGTATTATATTTTAAAAGAATATATAGAAAAGCATTACGATAAAACGCTTGATGAACTTGCACAGGATCATTTTTATAAGTCTTTAGGAGCCAATTATACGATTTATAACCCTTATAAATCGATTAGTAATAAAAATATAGTGCCAACAGAGGAAGACGATTATTACCGTTACCAAAAAGTTCAAGGCTATGTTCATGATATGGGGGCCGCCATGCAGGATGGTGTTGGTGGACACGCTGGCGTTTTTAGTAATGCCAATGATATTGCTAAAATTATGCAAATGTATTTACAAAAAGGCTTTTATGGTGGTGTACGTTATTTAAAACCGGAAACAATAGACAAATTTAATACCTGTTATTTTTGTGAAAATAAAGTACGTCGTGGGATTGGTTTTGATAAGCCGCAATTGGGAGAGTCAGGACCTACCTGTGGGTGTGTGTCTATGACCAGTTTTGGGCATTCTGGATTTACTGGAACGTATGCCTGGGCCGATCCGGAAGAAGAGTTAGTCTATGTCTTTTTAGCCAATAGAACCTATCCAACATCACAGGGTAAAAACATGTTACTTCGTGAAGATATCAGGACAAACATTCAAGAGGCTATTTATGAGGCTATTATGTGGTAGTTATTATTAATTATAGCTTTTTTAACTTATACTTTAAGTACTTTTTGTAAAGTATCCTTATTTTTATAGACTTAATGATCAATCAAAACACAATGTGTTTAAAAAAGGCGAATAGGAGGTCTTTTTAATTTATAATCTTAAGGACTTAATTATGACAATAGGTATCGTATGTTATCCCACCTTTGGAGGAAGTGGCGTGGTAGCAACAGAGTTAGGTTTAGAGCTTTCTAAACGCGGTCACAATATTCATTTTATAACATACAATCAACCCGTTCGTTTAGAACTGTTAGGGAACAATGTGCATTACCATGAAGTAAATGTACCGGAATATCCATTGTTTCATTACCAACCGTATGAACTTGCTTTATCTAGTAAGTTGGTCGATATGGTGAAGCTTCATAAAATAGAGTTGTTGCATGTGCATTATGCCATTCCACATGCTTATGCTGCCTATATGGCACAAAAAATGTTGCGAGAGGAAGATATATATGTTCCCATAGTAACGACCTTACACGGTACAGATATTACTTTGGTAGGTAATCACCCGTTTTACAAACCTGCTGTCACGTTTAGTATCAATAAATCAGATGCTGTTACAGCTGTTTCACAAAGTTTAAAAGATGACACCTTACGTCTTTTTGATATTAAAAATGAGATTCACGTGATTACCAATTTTATAGATGTTAAGAAATTTAAACATGATTTTACGGATTGTCAACGTGATATGATGGCCACTTCAGAGGAGAAAATAATAACACATATTAGTAACTTTAGAGAAGTAAAGCGCATTCCCGATGTCATAAAAACATTTTATAATATTCAAAAAGAAATACCAGCTAAACTCATGATGGTTGGAGAAGGGCCGGAGCGTGAACCTGCAGAACGTTTGTGTCGTAAATTGGGAATAACCGAAAAAGTGGTATTCTTTGGTAATAGTAACGAAATAGATCGTATTCTATGTTTTAGTGATTTGTTTTTGTTGCCAAGTGAAACCGAGAGTTTTGGGTTGTCGGCCTTAGAAGCCATGGCGTCGAGCGTACCTGTTATTTCAAGTAATACTGGAGGGATTCCGAAGTGAATGCAGATGGTTTTTCAGGTTTTTTAAGTAATGTGGGCAATGTGGATGAAATGAGTAAGAATGCGTTGATGATACTTAAAGATGAAGTTCTCCTGAAGCAATTTAAAACCAATGCTAAAGTACAGGCTCATAAATTTACTATCGAAACTATTGTCCCTCAATACGAAGCACTTTATGAAGAAACACTCAAAACGTGTTTGTTTACACATAAGCTTTAACTAAATATGTTGTTTTTTTGCTGGTTAGAGCAGTAGGGTTCCATCAGGAAATAATATAAGGTATAAAAAAACCAACTCCATGGAGTTGGTTTTTTTATACCTTATATTTTAAAAATCTTAGAATTGGTATCTAATCCCCAATGCAATATCAAAAGCGGTATCATCATTAAATTTACCAAAACCAAATTCCGGTCTAAAATCTAAAGATACAAGTAAGGGAATATCAAAATTATATTCCACTCCAATATCTCCCGCAGCAAATACGTACGTCTCGTCAAAACTGTCTCCAAATCTATTGTCTCCACTATAGCTGCCAACACCACCACCTATTCCGGCGTACCAGTTAAAACCGCCCTCAATATTCCAAACCCATTGGTAAAGTCCTGCCAATTTAAAAGCATCAAAATTATTGTTTGAGCGAAAACCCAAATCCAACTCCAATCGGTTGTTGTCACCTAATCCGCTTTGGTAAGATACTTCTGCGCCTAAACCGTCGTTATCTCCAATTCTTAAACCAATAGCATTTTTTGATATGTTCTGTGCCATTGAAGTAGCTGAGAATCCTATAACAGCTAGTGCTAATAAAAATAATTTTTTCATAAATTTTAAGTTTTTTAGTTGAATAAAAATACAATTTAGATTGAGTTATGTCTGAATTATAACGCTAATTTTTAGTTAATATTTGCGAGGATGTATTAAATTTACAATTGGTAAATGACTTCAACAATTAACACGTCTCAACTTTTACAACTTCAAAAAACACTTGAAGGCACATTGCATTTTGATGATTTAATGCGGACCGTGTATGCGACTGATGCTTCTGTATATAGTATGTTGCCTTTGGCAGTCGCCTATCCTAAGTCAAAGTTAGATATTAAGAAGTTAATTGCGTTTGCAAAAGAAAACAACACGTCCTTAATTCCTAGAACAGCAGGGACTTCTTTGGCTGGGCAATGTGTTGGAAGGGGTATTATTGTTGATGTATCTAAACATTTTACTAAAATCTTAAACATCAACGAAACACAAAAAACAGTGACGGTACAACCTGGTGTGGTGCGTGATGAACTCAATAATTATCTAAAACCTTTTGGGTTGTTTTTTGGCCCCAACACCTCAACTTCAAATCGATGCATGATTGGAGGTATGGTGGGTAATAATTCGTCCGGAACAACGTCCATAAAATATGGAGTGACTCGGGACAAAGTTAATGCGTTACAAACGCTTTTAAGTGATGGGAGTGACGTGCTGTTTTCTGCTCTAACTTTAGAGGAACTTCAAAAAAAAATAGAATTAAACACTTTAGAAGGAGCTATTTATAAAACCATTATTGATGAATTATCTTCGACAACCATTCAAAATAATATAAAAAATGAGTTTCCTAGATCTGAAATACATAGAAGAAATACTGGGTATGCGGTAGATGCGCTTTTAAGCACTGCTGTTTTTTCAACATCAACTGAAGCTTTTAACCTTTGTAAATTGCTCACGGGAAGCGAAGGAACGCTAGCGTTTACTACAGAAATCACACTTCAATTAGACGACTTGCCACGAGAAAAAAGACTGATGATTGCTGCTCATTTTGAAAGTATTGAACAGTGTTTAAAAGCAGTAGCACCGGTAATGGTGCATGATTTGTATAATTGTGAAATGATGGATAAAACCATCTTAGACTGTACGAAGCAGAACATACAGCAACATAATAACCGTCAGTTTATTTCCGGGGATCCACAAGCCATTTTAATGCTAGAGATAAAATCGCATACCATAGACGGTTTAAAAGAGCAAACCCAAGCTTTGTTAAGCACTTTAGAAGCTTTAGATTTAAGTTATGCGAATGTCGTATTAGAAGGAGATCACATAGACAGCGCTAATGAATTGCGTAAAGCGGGTTTGGGTCTATTAGGTAATATTATAGGTGATAAAAAAGCTGTCGCTTGTATTGAAGATACCGCCGTGGCTTTACCCGATTTAGCAAATTACATTTCTGAATTTACCGCATTAATGAAAGCGTATAAACAGGAGGCTGTTTATTATGCACATGCGGGTGCTGGTGAATTGCATTTAAGACCCATCTTAGATTTAAAGCAAAAAGGTGACGTGGTTTTGTTTAGAAAAATAACGGAAGACGTCGCGGCCCTAGTGAAAAAATATAAAGGCTCTTTTAGTGGTGAGCATGGCGATGGTATAGTAAGGGGAGAATTTATTCCTTTTATGATTGGTGAAGAAAATTACCAACTCTTAAAACGAATAAAATCAAGTTTTGATCCTCAAAACCTCTTGAATCCAGGAAAAATTGTAGATGCGTTTCCTATGGATCAGAATCTCCGTTATGAAGCAGACAGAGCAGAACCCGAGATAAAAACAATACTAGATTTTTCTGCCTCTCAAGGCATATTGCGGGAAGCAGAAAAATGTAATGGTTCCGGCGATTGTAGAAAGTTGCCGGAATTTGGTGGTACTATGTGTCCAAGTTATCGCGCGACTCGTAACGAAAAGGATTCGACGCGAGCCGGAGCAAATGCGCTTAGGGCATTTTTAACAACGTCCACCAAAACCAATAAATTTGATCATAAAGAACTTAAAACGGTTTTCGATTTATGTTTAAGTTGTAAAGCTTGTGCTACAGAATGTCCTAGTAGTGTTGATGTCGCGGCATTAAAAGCTGAATTTCAATACCAGTATCAAAAAGCCAATGGGACGACATTAAGAACAAAACTCTTTGCCCATAATAATAAATGGAATGCATTAGGAAGTCAATTTTATAGCTTTTCAAATTTTATGTTTTCTAATGGGGTTACATCTTCAATAATTAAAACAATATTCGGAATTGCTAAACAGAGACGTTTACCATTAATTTCAAATCAAAGTTTAAGTAAGGCATTTAAAAACCTAGAAAAAAAGACTAATACAAAACGCTTTATAAAAACGGTATATTTGTTTAATGATGAATTCACAAATTATTTAGACACCTCCATTGGGATGGATGCTATTGCCTTACTACACGCATTAAATTACGATGTAAAACTGATTGATAATTTTGAATCTGGTCGTGCCTTTCTGTCTAAAGGCTTCTTGGAACAAGCCAAAAAAGTGGCCAATGGTAATGTTAAACTATTTAAGGATGTGATCTCTAAGGAGACCCCTTTAATAGGGATTGAGCCTTCAGCAATATTAACCTTCAAAGATGAGTATCTCAAATTAGCCCAGGATCAAGTCGCTGCAAAGTCGATTGCTGAACATACCTTTTTAATAGAGGAATTCCTAAGCGGTGAAATAGCTATTGGGAATATCACACCCTCTCAATTTACTGGAGACACTAAAACTATAAAATTCCATGGCCATTGCCATCAAAAAGCATTAGGCAATCAAATACACAGCTTTCATTTATTAAATCTCCCTAAGAATTTCAAAGTCACGATAATACCTAGCGGTTGCTGTGGTATGGCAGGAAGTTTTGGTTACGAAAAAGAGCATTATAAAGTGAGTATGCAAGTGGGGGAGCAAACGCTTTTTCCTGCAGTGAGAAAAGCGTCAAAAACCACTATTATTGCTGCTAATGGGACGAGTTGTAGACATCAGATTAGAGATGGAACATCTCGTGAGGCATTACATCCTGTTAGTGTCCTTCGTCAAGCACTTATATAAATAAGTTATAAAAGTCTTTTTCTCACTCGGTGCTATAGCATGTTTCAGTTGTTTTTTTTTATCTTTAGTAAAAAAACAGATGATGCTCTATTTAAATATTTTAATTAAAATAATCATAGCACTTAGTATTCTTAATGTATGGTTATTGCGCTATAAACAATCATCGCCTTATCGAGGAGGAAGTGCAGAAACTATGAAAGAAGAATTTACAGCCTATGGTTTACCTGAATGGGTATTGAAAGTTGTAGGTACTTTAAAGGTTTTACTATCTCTAGTATTATTAATTTCAATATTTTATAGGAGTATTGAAGACTTTGCTGCAGGAGGTATTGCTATTTTAATGCTAGGTGCTATAGGGATGCATTTAAAAATAGGAGATTCCCTAAAAAAAACTATGCCTGCGTTTATCTTTCTAGTCTTATCTCTTGTTATCATCTCGGATTTAAATAAGTCGTAAAAAAACATAAAATAAATATCCATTAATAAGTATAAATACGAATGAGGGTATGGCCTGTAAAAAGCTGTCTTTTATTTTTAGTCTTACACCAAAACCTAAAACCATTAATACGGCTAGTCCTCCCGAAGCAAAAAGACCAATCCATGAATGAAATAAGCCTAGTACTAATCCTGTAGCGCCAATAATTTGTAGCATACCAGTAAGTTGTCTTTGTTTTTTTGTAAGCCCAAAACGTTTGAATTCACTAATCATGAGATTGGTTCGCAAGCAATTGTACCCATAATAGGCAAATGCAAAACTGGTAAATAGTAAGATGATTTTAAAGACTATCAAATAGTAGTGTGTTTGATATAAATATACGCTATTGTTGGGGTTTTAGTGACTAAATACTAAAGATTATTGCCGTTTAACCGCTTTAGGATTAAAAATAGTGATTGCCGAAATTAAATCCTGGATGTCCATCGTTTTAATATCTTCATCTGCAAAAAAAGCGGAACGTTTATCGGTATTGTAATTGTATATTTTCCAACGCTTAAATTGGTATTCCAATGCGGTAAAATTTTCTACCCAGTCACCAGAGTTTAAATAGATCGTTTCGCCTTTTTTGTTCTTTTTTACAATCATTTTTGGTTGATGGATGTGACCACAAACCACATAATCATATCCCTTTTCAATAGCCAAGTCTGTTGCAACCTCCTCAAAATCACTAATGTATTTTATGGCTCTTTTGACACTGTTCTTTATTTTTTTAGAAAGTGAATACCGTTCTTTTCCCATCTTAACTAAGATCCAGTTTATAAGGCGATTGAAAAGAATTAGTAGGTCGTAGCCATAACCCCCTAATTTGGCTAACCATTTTGCATTTTGAATAGAAGCATCAAAAACATCCCCATGGAAAAACCAGGCTCTTTTACCATCTAAATGCATAATCTTTTTATCGACAATAGAAATATTACCAATTTTGGTACCGCTAAATTTCCGCAGCATTTCGTCGTGATTTCCAGTAATATATATAACGTCTACACCATCTGCAGCAAAATCCATTATTTTCTTGATGACCTGTAAATGCGATTTTGGAAAGTAACGTTTACTAAACTGCGAGATATCTATAATATCGCCATTAAGAATGAGCGTCTTAGGATTAATACTATTCAAATAAGTAAGCAATTGCTTAGCATGACAGCCGTAGGTTCCAAGATGAACATCTGAGATTACTGCTACTTCTACTTTTCGTTTTAGGTTCAAAAAAGGATGTATTTAATTCTATACAAATTAAATGATGTGGTATTAACTAAAGGTGAAGCTAAAATTATTAAAGTAATAGGTTTAAGTTAACTAACTATTATTAGAATGATTACAATGTTAACAGCGTATTATTCAGTCACCGAAAATGTAGTTAAATTCTGAATGTTTGTTGAAGATCCTGAAGCAGGAATGGTCAAGGTTTGACCTGCAGCCTCTAATGCGGCAATGGCGGTGGCACTTATTTGATACTTTATTTCTGAGGAAGCCTGAACCAACCCAATGGTGTCAGCAAAATAATTGGTAGATATGAGTATGTCCTGAGGCTCTAAAAGAGTAATGGTTATAGGAAAACCTCCAACGGAAATAGTAGTTGATACAGAAAGGTTAAGTGCTAATTGAGATGCAGTCACCGTATTATATATCGCGTCATTAAGCATGAGGTTGTCAAAGTTACCCCGCGCTGTGGTCGATAATAAATAGGTAATTGTAACCGGTAACCCATTAAAATCTTGAGAAATGGTATTGGTAGTTGTTGATAACACGGTATTATTTTCGGCGGAGGCATCAAAGAGAACGAGATTATTTAATGCAATTTCAAAGTTGAAAAGAGAGGCGATTTCTTCGGGTAATGAAAAGCTGCCATTTAATGCTAAACTACTATTTGATCGTGTCAAAGTTCCGGAAGACAAGATGCCACACAGTATACCATTGGCGGGCATACCTTCATTCACCTCCAGCATAAAAGTAGTTCCATTTTGAGACACCACATACAAACTATCACTACTTATAGTGGTTTCCATATTTAAAGTCGTAGTATTTGATACCTCATAATTCCGGAAATCGTTTACAGTGCTGGGAAAATAATTACCTTCAACGCTAGATTCACTAGAGGTGTTATTACCGACATCCACGCCTTCGTTTGAACAAGATAGCATTAAAGCCGTTGAAATACAAAGGAATATAATTTTTATGTTGTATGTCATCATTTTGAATTTAAAGACGTTAAATTAAAGATTTTAAACTTAAAATTAGAAAATGGAAGTACAATTTTTCTTTTTCTGCAATAACGTTTACATTAGCATACTAAATACAGGTATATGGCTGGAAATTCATTTGGAAAATTTTTTAATCTCACAACATTTGGAGAATCTCATGGTGTTGCCATTGGTGGTGTGATTGATGGATGCCCACCCAATATTTCACTTGATTTTGAGGCCATTCAACAAGAAATGAACAGGCGTAAGCCTGGGCAGTCTGCCATTGTTACACAACGAAAAGAACCGAGACGAAGTTAAATTTTTATCTGGTATTTTTGAAGGTAAAACGACAGGAACGCCTATTGGTTTTATTATTGAAAATGCCAATCAGAAATCACAGGATTATTCGCATATAAAGGATTCGTATCGACCAAGTCACGCCGATTATGTTTACGATAAAAAATATGGACATCGTGACTATCGAGGCGGCGGCCGAAGTTCGGCTCGTGAAACAGCAAGTCGGGTCGTGGCAGGTGCAATAGCAAAGCAAGTTTTAAAAGGCATAAAAATAAATGCCTTTACCTCTTCGGTAGGTGATATTTTTATTGACAAACCCTATCAGGACTTAGATTTTTCAAAAATAGAATCAAATGATATTCGTTGTCCGAGATACAGCGACTGCAGAAAAGATGATTGCAAAGGTTAAAGACATTCGAAAAGCAGGTGATACTATAGGCGGAACAATTACCTGTGTTATTCAAAACGTACCTGTTGGTTTAGGTGAACCTGTTTTTGATAAATTGCATGCTGATTTGGGTAAAGCCATGTTGTCAATAAATGCGGTTAAAGGATTTGAATATGGTAGCGGATTTTGTGGAGCAAAAATGAAAGGAAGTGAACATAACGATGCTTTTAATTCTGATGGAACTACAAAAACGAACTTTTCTCGGAGGGATACAAGGCGGTATAAGTAATGGCATGGACATTTACTTCCGAGTCGCCTTTAAACCAGTAGCGACATTGATTCAAAAATACGAAACCATAGACAAAGCGGGAAAAACCGTTGAAATGCAAGGAAAAGGTCGTCATGATCCTTGCGTATTACCAAGAGCTGTGCCTATCGTTGAAGCCATGGCAGCCTTAGTGATTGCCGATTTTTGGTTACTGAATAAACTATATTAAGCATTAGAGTACGAGTAGATTTCTAAGTGAATGGACTGATTTAGAACTGTTTATGTTGTGATTTAAATGCTTATTTAATAATACATGACCAAAATTAAAATATTAACTACAAGAACATCATTAAGATTGATTGAGGTATATGATTTAGAGGCAATCCATAATTTACATGTTTTTCCTGAAACGGATAAATATAATGCATTAGGGATTCCGCAAAATATTAAAGAAACCAAATCAATCATTGAACCGTGGATTGAAGCGCACCGAGTAAATGAAATAAAAAATTTCACTTTTAAAATTAAAACCCACGTGAACGAGGAGTTTATTGGATTATTTGGTCTAAAAGTTGGAAATAAAAAATATAACAGAGCTGAAGTTTGGTATAAAATCCATCCTGATTATTGGAGTCAAGGCTATGCAACAGAAGCCCTAAAAGCAGTGATCAATTTCGGATTCGATACCCTTAAATTACATAGAATAGAAGCTGGATGTGCCGTAGATAACGTCGGGTCGTTTAAAGTTATGGAAAAAGCAGGCATGATTAGGGAGGGTCGCGGTAGGCAGGTACTACCTTTAAAATCAGGTTGGTCGGATAATTACGAATATGCCATGCTGGAAACTGACAAAAGAGAAAGAGACTAAGTGTAAAACTTTGAATAATAGGTTTATATAAAAAAAATAATTAACAAACAATAAGATTTCCACCTTCGTGGAAAAGACAAAAGAGACTACATGAAAAAACTAGCACTACATTGGAAAATTATTATAGGCATGGTCTTAGGTATCCTTTTCGGGTTCTTAATGAATTCTGTAAGTGGCGGAAAAGGTTTTGTTACCGACTGGATTGCTCCCTTCGGAACGATCTTTATCAACCTTCTAAAACTCATAGCTGTACCATTAATTTTAGCCTCTTTAATTAAAGGGATCTCCGATTTAAAAGACATTTCCAAAATAAAAAAAATGGGGCTACGCACCATCCTGATATATGTGGGAACAACTTTGATAGCTATTATTATAGGGCTTTCAATTGTTAATGTAGTTAAGCCTGGAGCGGGAATGCCACAGGATACTATAGAAAAAATAAAATTAAAATATGAGAATGATGCAGGAGTTAGCGATAAGCTAATGAAAGCTTCTGAACAAAAAGACGCTGGACCTTTGCAGGCTTTGGTCGATATTTTCCCTAGTAATATTTTTCAATCGTTAGGTGATGCTAGCATGCTTCAGGTTATATTCTTTGCTTTATTTGTTGGTATTTGTTTGTTGTTAATCCCGGAGAAGAAAGCAAAACCATTAATCGATTTTTTCGATTCACTCAATGAGGTGGTCATGAAGATGGTAGATCTCATTATGCTTTTTGCTCCTTATGCCGTATTTGCATTAATGGCTAATGTTATAATTGCTTTCGATGACACCGAAATTCTATTAAAGTTATTAAACTATGCGTTCTGTGTAGTAGCAGGTTTAGCCTTAATGATTGGTTTTTATCTTATATTAATAAAAGTATATACCAAAAAATCACCACTTTGGTTTTTAAAGGAAATAAGTCCAGCACAATTATTAGCGTTTTCAACAAGTTCGAGTGCCGCTACTTTACCAGTTACCATGGAACGTGTAGAAGAGCATTTAGGTGTTGACAAGGAAGTCTCCTGGTTTTGTTTTACCTGTAGGAGCAACCGTGAATATGGATGGAACGAGTTTGTATCAAGGTATTGCAGCCGTATTTATCATGCAAGTGATTTGGCCGGAAGGGTTAACTTTTACGAATCAATTGGTAATTATAGCCACGGCCTTATTAGCATCCATAGGAAGTGCTGCAGTGCCAAGTGCGGGGATGGTTATGCTGGTTATTGTATTAGAATCTATTGGTTTTCCGGCCGAATTACTTCCAATTGGATTGGCCTTGATTTTTGCCGTAGATAGACCATTAGACATGTGTAGAACAGTAGTTAACGTTACTGGTGATGCTACCGTATCTATGATGGTGGCAAAATCATTAGATAAATTGCATGATCCAAAACCAAAAGAATGGGATGATAATTATGAAGCAGTAAAATAATTTCAGAAAACAGAATATTCTTTTTAAATTTATAAAAAGGAATCCAAACCATAACTATAAATGTTCCTTAAGGAAAATTCAAATGGCTTGTCCGGGCAGGCAGCGTTTTCTAATTCGTTTTACATAATGGCCAATGGCTATATGGGAATCGAATTCTAGGCATGTGTCGGTAAGTAATCGTATTTTTTTAGACCACAGTACTATGTCAAGAATCATGTGTAACAGTAACTCGGTTTCAGCTCAATGGTTACACGACCATTTAGAAGCAGAAAACATTCTAGTTTTCGATGCCAGTATGCCTAAAGTTACGGCGGACAAGAGTGATGGAAGGGACGTGCAAATTCCTTACACACAATTTTTCGATATTAAAAATAAATTTAGTGATACAGAAGCTCCGTTTCCCAATACCATTCCATCTGAAAAACAATTTCAAGAGGAAGCAAGAAAATTGGGTGTTAATAAGGACAGTTTTATTATCGCTTACGACGATTTAGGCCTGTATTCAAGTGCGCGCGTCTCGGTGGCTATTTAAAACATTTGGGCACGATAATGTCGCCATTTTAGATGGTGGTTTACCGAATGGATTAATCAAGGCTATAAAACAGAATCGAAACAAGCAAATAACAAACCCACTGGAAATTTTGAAGCCCAATATAAGGCAAAACATGTGGTGTATATTGACGATTTAGAGTCCATTGGTAAGGACCCACAATTTAAAATCATCGATGCACGCTCAATGGAACGGTTTAATGGTGTGGTTGCAGAGCCAAGAGCCGGATTACGAAGTGGAAAGATACCAAATTCAATAAATTTACCCTATACTCAGGTCCTTTACTGGTGGAATGTTAAAAACTGAAGCAGCATTGAAATTAATTTTTAAAGAGGTAGTAAAAGACAATCAACACTTGGTGTTTTCTTGTGGCTCGGAATAACAGCTTCTGTATTAAGTTTAGCAGCAACGATTGCGGGGTACAAGAACAGCGTTTACGATGGCTCATGGTCAGAATATGGCACCTTAAAAATAACCTAATTATGGAAACACCTAAAGAATGGACTAAAGAGGAACTACTGGCTTACATTTTGCTTTATGTAGCCAATTCAGATCTTCAAGAAAGTAATGGTGAAAAGGATTTCATCATGTCTAAAGTCAATAGAGAAATCTTTGCAGATGTTCATGCAGAATTTGATAATGATAATGATTATCAATGTCTTCAAAAAATAATTCAAGGGGTTGAATCTCATGATTATTTTAAAAATGATTATGCCGAGTTATTTACAGATATTAAATTAATGTTATACGCCGATGGGGAAGCCGATGAGATGGAAGAAACGACTTTTATGTATTTGCGTAAAATTTTAAAGAAATAAGAGTTATAAAACGGTATCTGTTTCTAGATGATGTAAGTCGTGTGCTTATAGCTTCAAGTAAAGGCCTGTTAATTTTTTAAAGCATATACTATTTCACCCTTTATTCATAAAAGAGTCTCAAAGCCATAAGTCATCCAATCAGTATCTAAAACTGAAGCTTTTAAAGCGTAGACTATAAACCTTAAAAGAGCTTATTCGTTCCTAAGTCACTGTGATTTAGGCTAAACTAATTATTATGAGCTTTGAGACTCTAACCCCTCTCAACCTATATAAAACTAACAGAAACCTACGGCATATAAAAGCCATAATGAGTAAAGCGATGGTTTCAGTGAGTGAATGCTACTTTTAAATTAGTGTGCTCAACCGTGAATGTCATTCGTCGGTGTTATTTACAGAAATAAGTTGTAAATCAAATAGTTTGGTCGTTTATCGGTTTTTTTAATGAAGTATAACTTAACCAGCATATATTCGCTGTGCTATTATTAATTAAATGCCCTAACCTATGAAATTGTTGTTAACAGTACTTCTACTACTTTCTGTATCTATGGCTTCTGCTAAAGATCATAATAAAGAAACACATGCCATAATTGCATTTGAATCCATTACGATGGATAGTACCCCTGTTTTAGTAATTAATGTAAAAGGAATTAAAACAATGGAAGAAATTGACATTGAAAATTATAATAAATCAAACTATCTAAGCCTAATTGTTTTTAAAAAACAAGAACCACAAATGTGCTAATAGCATATTAATTAAATCAATCCTACATTACACATGTATTAGTTAAAGTCTGAAAGTCGCTATTCAGACTTTTTTATTTTAAGGCCTTTATTTTTTAATCCAATCACATTCTTAATACTTCTTATTAAACAAGAATGTTATATAAATCTTAAATCCGTTGGCTTTCTATGCAAATGTTTTTGATAATCCTTAAATTAGAACGTCAATTCTAAGATGCTTTCATCATTAATGGGTTGATCCCAGTTTTGTAATAAAGCAGGATTTGGGTTTTTATTGGAATTAAAAATAGTAATGGAAAACCAAAACGACCTATTTAAGAAGTACATTGAAACCCGAATTCAAACGGTTAAGCTTTGCGAATTGTTGGAACCGAGAAGACTTTTCATTGCAAGCAGCACCTTTCGTAAGCCCTCCTAAATGGCACTTGGCACACACCACATGGTTTTTTGAAGAAATGGTATTAAAGCCATTTCTTAAAGCATATAAAACCTATGATGATACTTATGCCTTTCTCTTTAATAGTTATTACAATAGTCTAGGTGAGCGTATCTCACGTCATGAAAGAGGTTTAATTACTAGACCTGCCAGTGCTGTTATTTTGAAGTATAGAAGTCATGTAGATAAGTTCATGGAACGATTATTAGAGTCTCCTGCTAGTCCGGAATTAGAAACACTCCTCATTTTAGGAATAAACCATGAGCAACAACATCAAGAATTATTAATTACCGATCTTAAATATTCTTTATCACACAACCCGACGTATCCGAAACTGTCTGATTTGAATTTGATTTCAGATAGGGATGCTGAAAACACCCAAGGAGATGATTGGATATCTATTTCAGAAGGGGTTTATACCATAGGCCATCAAGGGGATGGTTTTGCTTTTGACAATGAATTTGGCGTGCATCGTACGTTTTTAGAATCATTTGAAATTTCTAAAGCTTTGGTCACAAATGGTGAGTATTTAAAATTTATAGAGGCTGCCGCTTACCACGATCCAAAATACTGGTTAGATGATGGTTGGTCTTGGATCAATAACAATACCATGACAAAACCCTTGTACTGGAAAAAAATAAATGGTGACTGGTTTCAGTATACAATTTCCGGACTTATGCCATTAGATGAAAAGGCCATATTGAGTCACGTTTCATTTTATGAAGCACAAGCCTTTGCTTTTTGGTCGCGGACACCGACTACCTACAGAATTTGAGTGGGAAATAGCTTCAAAACACTTTAACTGGGGCACCCGATGGGAATGGACCAACTCTGCATACTTACCCTATCCAAAATTTAAAATTTCAAAAGGCGCAGTGGGCGAGTATAATGGCAAATTCATGATCAGTTTAATGGTGCTTCGTGGCGCATCGACAGCTACCGCACCAAACCATAGCCGCCAAACGTATAGAAACTTTTTTAGCCCAGATATGCAATGGCAACTCTCCGGCATTCGCTTAGTAAAATAGATTTAAAAAAATGAACAACACCTTTATGAAAGATGTGGATAACGGTCTCAGTGCCTATCCTAAAACCTTATCTTCAAAATATTTCTATGATGCCATTGGTGATGCATTATTTATAAAGATAATGCACATGCCGGAATATTATTTAACCGATTCTGAATTTGAAATTTTAAGCCAACAAACCGAAACCATAGTTAAGAGTTTAGCCTTGACTAAAGATAGGGCGTTTGATTTAGTAGAGTTAGGTGCTGGAGATGGCAAAAAAACCAAAGAGTTATTAGGCTACCTGCTAAAGCATGACTATAATTTTAACTATGTTCCAATAGATATTTCAAGTAATGTTTTAAATCTTTTAGAGAACCATTTAAAAACCGCATTTAAAACCTTAAACATCGCTACAAGGCAAGGTGACTATTTTGAGGTTTTAGAAACTATTAAAGCCAACAAAAACCCAAAAGTGGTTTTGTTTCGGGGTCTAACATAGGTAATATGGAAGATGCGCAAGCGGAGTTATTTATGCAAGCCTTAAGTGATGCACTAGCGGTAAATGATAAATTATTAATGGGATTAGATTTAATTAAGTCTGAGACTATCGTTTTACCAGCTTATAATGATGCCGCGGGCATTACAAAAGCGTTTAATCTTAATTTACTTTCACGTATTAATAAAGAATTGCTGGCCAATTTTAATATTGACACTTTCGATCATAAAGCGTGTTATTCCGAAGATACAGGTATTGCTAGGAGTTATATTGTAAGCAAAGCAGACCAAACGGTAAGGATAGGGCATTTGGATAAAGTGTTCCATTTTAAAAAAGGCGAAGCCATTAATGTTGAAATTTCTCGTAAATACAACGATGCTATTGTTAATACCTTGATAGGAGATTCAGATTTTGAAATCGTAGAAAAACTCACCGATTCAAAAAATTACTTTGCCAATTATATTTTTAATAAATCGGCTGTATGACCCGTAAAATTACTGTTGGTCTTTTAGGGTTAGGGAGTAGGAGCACCACATTTTATTTACACACCCTAAATGCTTATTATCAGAAGATAAAGAAAGGCTACAGTACCTTTCCCTGTGTGTTATACAATATCAATTTTAACACGATTAATCCTTATCTACCTGATAACACAGCTGAGCTCATTACCAATTTAAAACCAGTAATGAACAGCTTGGAACGGTTTTCTATAGACTATTTAGTAGTTCCAAACATAACACTTCATGAGACGTTAGAAGTAATGAAAGTAACAGGTTCACTCATTCATCCGCGAACTTTGGCCATTGAAAAATTACAGGATTACGGTCAATCGACAATCACACTTATAGGGTCTCATTATACGATGAATGCCAATTATTTGGTGAAAGGCTTTGAGAAGGCTGGTATTAAAGTTGAAACACCAACACCTAAAGATCAAAAAAGTATTGATACGCTGAGGAAAAAAGTGTATGATAGCGAAGAAACGGAAGCAGATGTGTTAGCGTTTAGAACTCTATTAGAAGTCTACAAGGCCCAATCCACTGTTATGATTTGTTGTACTGAATTGTCTGTTATTAATGTCGAGCCTAATGGAAAACGGTGTATTGATATGGCCATATTACAAATAGAAAAAACCATTAGTCTAAAAACTTAGACTTTAATTACGGCGTAGGTACCCAACAGGAAGCTTGTTTGCCATACCACTTGTAGCGATTTTTAGCAACATAATCATAGACCCAGTTTCTAATAAATATAGGGACTATGAAGAAGACAGACATTAGATTTCTAGGAAAACCAAGAGCTTTAGCAACATGTAGTGCCGCTGAAGATTTAACTTTTAAACCATTTTCTTTAGAATAAAGCAGAATGGAATCGGTTTCTAAAGGATCGATTTTATAATGAGTAATAATTTGTTGTCCCACGTCACTTTGTAGCGCCGCAAACATAAATTGATTTTTGCGGTCATGTTCAATAACGTACTGCACCGATGCATTGCAGAGGTTGCATACACCATCAAATAGGATTAATTTTTTATGTTTTGGAAGTCCTTTTATCACCATATAAAAATACAAATTTTGTTACTAATATTGGTACCGTCTCGGTCATCTGTTCGAGCAGAGTTATTTCGTCATTTTTACCCAGGCAAGAACCTCCCGGATTTATACTTTATTATGAATTATAGCCTTCTAAAAAATGATAGAATTTTACTTCTTAACCGCTTCAACCAATTCTAATAAGTCGGCATTTACATTCGTAGTAAACATCCCGTAATTCACAATGGCCTTGCCTTTTTCAAGCGTGTCAATACTTCCAATCGCTTTACCATCATGCATTCTCACGCGATCTCCTACCTTTAAAATAGGTTTTGGTTTTGCTACAGGAATGGCTTTTAGCTTGGCTTCCTTTTTCTTTTCACGAATAACTTCTACCTTTTTTTCTGCTTCTTGTTTGACTTTCTGCTCTTTCGTTTTCTCAGCTTTAGCCTGTTTTACAGATACTTTTTTACGCTTTGAATTCTCTATTTGTACGAGGCGAAACAACTCTGCCATGAGCTCACGCTTTTTCTTATCGTTGAAAAATTTCTCTGAAATATCATTTACCTTTTGTCCCGGATAAATTAAACGCTGATTACTATCATATAATTCCTGATAACTTTCCAGTTTTTTTTGAATCTTTCCGTTAATTTCCTCAAGTTTATCGGCTTCAGATTGTTTTTTCTTTTCGTTTATTTTTAGAGATTCTCCGGTTTTTTCCAGCTTGGCACGCTCTTTTTGAAGCTTTGCAATGGTGGCATCAAACCGCACTTTTGTCCGTTCAATTTTCTTTTTAGATCGATTAATTAAACTATACGGAATCCCATTTTTCTGTGCCACTTCAAAAGTAAAAGAAGAACCAGCTTGGCCTAAAGCCAATTTGTACATCGGTTCTAAAGTACGTTCATCGAACATCATATTCGCATTAATCATTTACTGGTTTCTCATTTGCTAGCATTTTTAAATTAGCATAATGCGTGGTAATGATACCAAAGGCGTCACGAGCATAAAACTCTTCTAAAAAAGTTTCAGCTAAAGCACCACCCAATTCGGGATCAGATCCTGTACCAAACTCATCTATTAAAAACAGGGTGTTTTTATTTACCTTTTTTAAAAAGTAATTCATCTGTTTTAAGCGGTAACTGTAGGTGCTTAAATGGTTTTCTATGGATTGGTTGTCTCCAATATCTGTTAAAATACGATCAAAAACAGTCACCTTACTGCGCTCGTGTACGGGTATAAGCATGCCACTTTGCAACATAAGCTGTAACAGACCAACGGTTTTAAGGGTAATACTTTTACCTCCAGCGTTAGGACCGAGAGATCACGATAATACGTTTCTCTTGATGTAATTCTATAGTCTGCGGGAAGGTCTTTTCCTTTTTCTCTTTATTATTTAAGTAGAGTAGTGGGTGATATGCATCACGCAATAAAATCGCTCTATTTTCGCTAATTTCCGGTAGAATCGCATCCATAGATTTGGCGTATTTTGCTTTGGCAGCAATCACATCTATAGCAATTAAAAAGGCCTGGTATTGTTCTATTAATGGTAAAAAATCACGTAAATAATTCGTGACATCTTTTAATATACGCACGACTTCTTCACCTTCTTCGTACTCCAGTTATTAAGTTCTCGTGTATGCTGTAACGTTGTTTACGGCTCGATATAAACAATGCTTCCTGTTTTACTGCCACCCATGATAGCACCTTTAACCTTACGTCTATACATAGCTTTTACTGCCAAAACCCGTTTGTTATCGACCACAGATTCTCGAATGTCATCTAAATATTCCGGATTGTGATATTGGTTTAAAGCTGAAGTAAAACTAGAATTAATTTTACCCTTAAGTTTATTCATGCTTTGCCGAATCTCTTGAAGTAATGCAGACGCATTATCTTTTACATCTCCAAAACGATCAACCACACTGTCAATTTTTTCTATAAGCGCCGTAGTGACCTCTATACGTTGCGAGAAGTGTCTTAAGTTTGGATAATATTCTTCAAACTTCTTTAAAAAAGTAACAATTTCATTTGCAGTAAGCGAAATGGAAACAATTTTCTTTAAACTGTGGGTTTCTAAATAGGTGTTTTCTATGCGTAGTAATTGTAATTCTTTAGTAATGGCATCAAACCCATGATTAGGTATGCGATTATCGTTGTAATAAGAGGACACATATTCATTGGTTAATTGTAAGGATTTGAGTAGTGTTTCTTTGTCTTGATAGGGTGCTATAGCTAACGCTTTTTGGTTACCTAAGTGGGTCACGCAATACTCGCTAACCTGTTCTAAAACCGTAGCGAATTCTAAATCTTGTAATGTTTTTGTGTGGATGTTAATCATCTTTAGTTCCTGCGAAAGCAGGAATCTTCTTCTTTAATTCGTAATTCTTTTTCTTAGCAAAGTCAAAGTTAAGGAATAGTTGTGAGAATAGGAATTTTGAGATGCACGGTTACATTCCAAATCTTTCATTAAATAAAGTTGCTGAAAATTTCATAAATATGAGCGCAATAGGTATGTTAGCTAAAACGAGTAGTATTGTATTTCTAAGATCCGCATTTCTGTTTTTTTTCCAAAGCCATATATCTATTAACTCTAATAGGATGCAGCTATTGTAAACACTTGAAATTAAGATAAATAGTATGCCTAAATAAGCTATTGCTTGTATACTGAATATTAAGAATAATAAAAATATTATACTTCCAATAGTAAAAGAAATTTTCGCTCCCATTTTGGCATAGATAATAACATTCTTTTCGAATTCATTCATTATTGTAAAAAAGTTATTTTTGGTAAATTTATCTTTTCCTATGAAAAATGAGGACTAAAAATAAGTGCTTTTATTAGAGAATCAAGTTAAGGAATAGTTGTGAGATTAGGAATCTTGATGGTCTTCGCTTAACGTGTTGTATATGGTTTGTTGCTTGGTAAAGTAACAAATTTAGCAAGTACAAACCAAATAGAAAATCCGCGAGGATTTTCGTAAGTAGGCTAGAATTAACAATAAATTGTATACGTTATAAGCTACAGGGCTTTCTTTAATTCCTTCATTTCTTCCGGCACTTCAAGTCCCTTTTTGTAGTTATTAATATTTGAGTGATTTCTATACTTATTAAACAAAGTCTTTACTGTAATACTTGTGAAAATAAAAACAAGGAACGATATTCCTCCGCTAAATAAAATATTAGATTTTAATTCTTTTAAGAACTTAATAGAATTTGAAATATTCCAATTTGATTGATAAAGAATGTATAAAATACCGTGAAATTAATATCGTTAACAATAGTGCAAATTCAATCCAAGTTTTAGTTCTCCATTTTTTTACCTGACTTTTAATCCATTCATCTCTTTTAATTTTTCTATTTCGATTTTGCTCAAGTAAAAGAGATTCTTTCAGTTTAGAAACTTCACTTTTGACATCGTCTTTTTCTTCTACAGTTTTATCAATGCTTTTTGACTTATCTATATATTCTTTTTTAGATTTTTCTAATTCTTCTGTGCGAATGGAAATATTTTTAAAAAGACTTTCAAGTTTTTTAATTCTTATCTCTTCTATTTTCTTTTGCTTATTTGCTTCTTCTTCAAGGCGTTTAACAAATAAGGTTTTATCTTCTTGTTCCGCTAATTCGTTAAGTTCTTCAATATCTTTTAGTTGTTTATTTGTTATTCTCGTTGCAACTCGAATTATATCTGTGTCGCTAATATCTTCTTTTGCGTATTTATGAATATTATCATCTAATTCTCTCAAAATATGAGATTTAGGAAGATTACTGTTTAAGGTTAAAGATAGAGTAGAAGTTAAACCAATATCAGCTAAATCATGACCTTCTATTGCTTTATTTACAGTTGGATTACTTAACCAAAGAATATTTAATAAATCATCAGCTTTTATAGTTTCCGGCTGATAACCATTTTTCATAAAAATATTATTACCCTCAATAGATGCTGAATTATTTACAAACCAAGCATTGACTTTGTCAAAGTCTCTAAATCTTTTTTTTCTTGCTTTCTTTATATGTAAAATAGCAATAGCATCGTGTAAGGCTGATTTTTTAGAAGCTCTTAAACTGTCAAATATTTTATATTCTTCCGTGTATTTAGCTTCTCCTTTTAGCTTGTCAGTATTGTAAATTATGGATATCTCAAGTTTTCCTAATGTAGTTTCAAGATTATCTGCTATTCTTTCTAAGTCTGTTTTATTTAGATTACGTCTATCACAAGCATTATATACATCCTCTGGATTGACTTTTTTTTGAAGGAAAGATTTGTCAAAAAATCTTGCTTTAGTTTCTAAAAGATTTGTCGTTTCTTCAATTGTATCTTTAAGAACCCTTATTTTGAAATTTTGTTTTTTCGCTATTTCTAAAAGTGTTCTACAAGTATGTGTCGATTCAGGTGTGTTTAAATCAATTAAACCTACTAAAAAGTTCGTATCGAACAGTAGTTCAATATCTCTATTAGCATCATCGGAATTATACTCTAAATAAGTAGAAATAATTGAACCTAAATAGATGTTTTTTATTCTGTCATAAATGGAAGGAATCTTTTTGAAGAAATCAATAAATTGTGCTTCAGCTGTGAAGTCCTCCCCATTTTTATATTCACTATTTGAAATATATTTTGATAGATTAAATTTATTTTTTTCTATAAATTTAAAAATGGAATCACTGTTTTCAATTTTCAATTCTGAAGATTCACAGAATGATTTAAATAAAACTTCAATCTCATCAATTTCCTTTGTTTGATTTTCAATAATCTCCTCAAAATCTGTAAATGTATACTGGTTTAAACTGAAAGCTCCATCTTGGTATAAAACAAAATGTATTGTGTCATCTGTGTTAATTTCTTTCGATATTTCAGTTAATATTTTTTTTAATACAGGAATTGGAAAATCGAT
This sequence comes from Lacinutrix neustonica, assembly GCF_026625145.1. Lineage (GTDB taxonomy): Bacteria > Bacteroidota > Bacteroidia > Flavobacteriales > Flavobacteriaceae > Lacinutrix > Lacinutrix neustonica. Next base: position 192,578 of record NZ_CP113088.1, read on the forward strand.
ACAATATAATTCGTTAGCTGTATTTTTAATTTCTAAAAGACTCTTTCCTTTAAAAATTCCTTTAGAATTCATTTTAGACAATGTTCTTTTTATAAGTGGTATAAAAATATCAATTGGCCCTTTTACTAATGTTCCAAAATTTCTAATATGAGTTAGTAAACTATAAGTTATTGCTTTTTCTTTATTCATTAATTTTCTGTATTCCGTTCAGATTTTGCCTTGTAGCTAATGATCAACTGATAAAATTCGTTTTAATAACCAGTCAAGCTGGTCACAAGTGTTTTTCATCATACGTTAAGCGAAGTTAGTTTTTTGAAATTGAGAAATATAGCGATTTTAAACTTTTGAAAACAAAGTTTTTAACATGTAGTGTTAACATATGTTAATCGGTAGAGTTTTGTAGATTAGTGAATTTTCAGAGACTTTACAAACAATTTTCATGCTTCAAAATTACTCGAAAAGACAACTAAAATAGAGTAGTGTTAATCAAAAAAGCACAAACAAAAAGGTTTGTGCTTTTATTAATACTTTTAAGAATGTTTAAGAGATCTCTAATAAAAAGTGTGAGCTTACAGACTCAAACTTTTAATAAATAAAATAATTTATATTTTATAGATAAAACCTAGACTTATATTACGTCCAATATTAGCAATGCCATCGGCTTTTAAACGTGATAAATGATGCACATAACTCTTATTCGTTATATTATTTCCAGAAAGCGTAAAAGAAAGTATGTTATCAAATAGTTTAAAATCACCACCAAAACCAGCACTTAATAACGCATAACCATTGGTTGGTGTTTCAAAGACACTCACGTTGGTTTGTTTAAAAGTGTTTCGTAATTTAACAAAGGAATAGCCATTGTTAATCCAAGGTTTTTCAAATTCTATTCTAATGGTATTCGTTATACTGTTTGCAGGAATTAAAGGTAAAAAAGCACCGTTACTTTGTTTTCCAGTGACGGTTTCAAAACTGGCTTCAAAATGTAACCAGTCTAAAGGGTGCGGATGGATATGCAAGCCAACTTCACCACCATATAAATTGGCATTCTGTTGCAAATAATCATAAACAGGTGCAGCGTCTATCACATCGCCAGTAGGTGAGAGGTAAATATAATTGGAAATGCTGTTGTAAAAGCCATTAACGAAAAGTTCTACATGCTCATTTTTAAACTCTAAAGATAGATCGGTTTGAAAGTTTTGTTCGTTTTCTAAATTGTTATTACCTATTTCAAAACGGTTAGTCCCTTCGTGTGTTCCAAAACTGGTAAGCTCGGCTAAGTTTGGTGCGCGATAACCGGAGGCTAAATTCAGTCCGGCAACGATGTTTGGTGTGATAGCTGTCTTTGCTCCCAAAGCACCATTGAAACTGCTAAAATCGCGATTTATACCCTCTAAAACTCTAATTGCTCTAGTGTCAAACCTGGCACCTAATTGCACATCGACTTTATCAAAATGAATGTGTGCAGTCGCTAAAACACCAACATCATTAGTAGTTGCATCTCGGAATCAAAGTTTCTTCACCGTAATTGGTATTGACTTGATGCATGCCTTGCACTCCAACAATCGTTTCAAATTTACCTAAGGTTGGTAAATTATATTTCACATCATAACTCGCCGTTTTCAGCTTCATTTGCAATGCAGCTTCGCTTATTTCTTCTTCTTCATGCATTTCTGCTGTTTCCTCTGCATCTTCCTCATGATCGTGATGTTCTTCAAATTCCTTTCGATTATTATAAGTAAACCCCAGATTAACATCAAAGCTAGAATTATTGAGAAATACTTTAGATTTCAAACTAAAGATATGATTGGTTAAATCCTGATAAGGCAATAAAGGAGTTCGTGCTGTAGATTGCTCGCCAATAGCTTCAGGAATACCTAATTTTGAACGGTTAACGTTATAGCGAAAATCTGTATTAAATCCAATAGTTTGATACCCAATACTTGCCTTAAAATCTTGCTCTCTAAAACGCGTGTTAGTCACGCGGTAATCTTCAGTATCATAATCTGAATGTTCTGAAAGACCCGCTCTAAAAAGGAATTTTACTTTTTCTGCGGATGCTTTAAAAGCTGCCGATGAATTATAGCCTTGGGTATTACTATAATAATTCCCACCAATTTCACCTTCACTAGTGTTTTTTAAAGCATATTTTTCAGGATTAAAATATAACACACCACCCAAAGCATCACTACCATAGAGTAGAGAAGCGGGGCCTTTAATAACTTCTACACTTTCAATACCAGCGCTATTAATCCCTAAGCCATGCTCATCTCCAAATTGTTGATTTTCTAATCGAATGCCTTGGGTGTAAACCAAAACACGATTGGCCGAAAGTCCGCGAATAACAGGTTTTCCTATGCTAACACCAGTTGAGACACTCTCTACGCCCGCAATACTGGTTAAACCATCAGATAAGGTTACTGCACCTTGTCTTTGCAATTCTGAAAGGGCTTCTCGTTCAACCTTCATGACATTTTCAGATTGTAATTTATGAAATGGCGTGGAAATAATAAGCTCCTCCATTTCTATAGCAGAAGGATTTAGTTGGACGGTTAAGGTTTCGGTTGTTGGGACTGTAATTTTTTTTGAAACCGTCTCAAAGCCAATGATAGAAATGATTAGTGTTTGAGTGCCTTGAGGTATTTCGGTTAAAGAAAAAGTGCCATTTTCGTCAGTTGTTGTGCCTTTTTCTAATTGCGGAATATAAACGGAAACAAATTCTAAAGCTTCGTTTGTTTCATTGTTTGTAATAAGACCATTTATAGTATTTTGTGCCAAAGCACTTGATATCACCGTACACAGTACTATCGTGAATAGATATTTCATTTAAATAAAGTTTAGTTTAATAAAATTGAAATGTTGCCATTTCAACAAAGAAAAAATAAGGTATTAAACTAATTGTGGCGGGCCACGAAGTGAAAACGGAAGTTTTTGAAAGGCGCTAACAAATTCGTATTGAGAGCTTAATATGTTGTGATTATCTTCTGTGAAACCAAATTCGATTTCTTTAAAAGTAACAGTATAAACCGTATTTAAATTGAATTTATAAAATTCGCAATCTAAATCGATATTATGAAAATGGGTATCTTGTGGATTGTCACAAACCTCATGTTTGTGGTTCTCAAAAATATGATTAAACTTAACAGCAGCAGGCAACAATACGGCTAAAACGAGTATTATAGCCAGTGATTTAATGATGATATGTTGCTTTATATGTTGCATTTAATCTACAAAACGCCCTAATCCAAAACGGCGTATCATTTTCTTTTCGAACTCCGAGAAAAATTTACCTTGGCCTAAAATATAACCAAAGCTTACCAACAGGATTTGGTAGAAAATGAGTCCAATAATAATATATAATATCCAATAAACATATATATTTAAGTTTTCTTTAGTAATTCCAAGGAGTTGAATAACAGGCCTGCCAACAAAAAGCGAGGAAGATCCCGTAATCGCAAAAACAATAAAAATACGAATCATTTCCCAACGGTATTTAACCACCCATTTTTGTTCTAATTTTTTAAAAATAAGGAGGCAAAGTCTTACCAAGAAAAAGGTGATAAGTAGCGCGAATGCTATTTTAAAACCTACAAAATATTCTTCACGAAACAACCCTGTAATTTTATAGGATGAGTAAAAAAGCCCTAAAAAGCCTAAAAAAGGAAAGAGTAGTTGCCAATTTTCCTGAATTTCCCAACGCTGTTTAAATTGCTCCATAGTCAAATTTTATGGGTGCAAATATAAATTAATTTTGAGGAACTCTACCACCTAAAAGATTTTGATTATAGGTGTTCTGAAAGTAAATAAAATAATTAAAGAGCTTATAATTTACATCATAGCCATAATCAATATCATCCTTGTAATTTATTTGAAGTTCATACAAATTACTATTAAACCGAGTCGGTTGTAAAACTGCGGAGTTCCAGGCTTGCACGTAACGACTATTCTTATCCTCTAAATAGGATTGTGTGTAAAATTCTTTTGGTTTTGCCATAGATGTTAACCAGGTATTAAAACCAGGTTCTATAATAATAATATCATACTCTAATTTATCACTAGAAATTTTCAAGGTATCTCCAACTTGCGCTTCAGGCTTCTCTATCGGGTTTTGTTCAGCGGTATCTTTTGCTGAGTGACATCCAAAAGCAATAGTTAATATACATGCGGCTAATATTAAATTTTTCATAGTTAAATTTTTACTAAAGATACAAATAAAGTCGTTTCATTAAAAACGAAAAAAAGTTGTTTAAAAACGCTATTTTTTTTAAACAACCTTCAGTTGTTCTAGATTTAATTAATTTTATACTAAAGGCGTTATTTCCCACCAAAGAGACCACCAAGTAAACCTCCAAGGCCACCTTTTTTCTTAGAGTTGCCTAATACCATTCCAGCCACATCATCCACAATACTTCCATCACCATCTGCATCTAGAATAGATTCTAAAAAGCTTTGTTCTTTTTGAGCAGACGAGCCGCCTAATAATCCACCAAGTATACTGCCTAGATCATTGGGAGAATTAACCTTTTGCTGTTTTGCCTGTCTTCCTAAAATACCCATTAACAAAGGGGCCGCAACCTTTAAAATATTGGCAACTGCTGTAGCATCTAATCCGGATTTTTCTCCTATTACTTTTTCTACACCACTTTTTTTTGATCCTAAAACATGATCTAAAATTTTATTACCATCTTGTTTTATGTTGTCATCAACCCCACCACTAAATAAACCACCAAGGTTGTCTAAAATACGCCCATCGTGTTTGCTTTGTATCGCCCCCATTAAACCTTCTGCTCCTTGAGGTGTAGCGGCGTTACGTTTCATTGCAGTCATTAAAACAGGTAAAGCCATCGTTAAAACGCGACTGGTTTTAGTGGTATCGTTACCTGTTGAACTGGCAACACCGCTAATAATTGTACGTCCTAAATCACTATCTAATACATCTAAAATTCCCGACATTTTTATTTTATTTAAGTTTAATAATTGGTTAAAAAGGTACATAAAAAAAGCCTTAATTCAGTTATTAAGGCTTTTTTATAAAATAAATGGTTTATCTTATTTACCAAATACAGCAATTAATGTTTTAAAGTAGAATCTCTTTAATCTGTGTGGCCAATTCAGTGCCTATTCTATCCTGTGCTTCATTAGTAGCTGCACCAATATGTGGTGTCAACGAAATCCTACCATTCATTAATAATTGGACAGCAGGCGTGGGTTCATTTTGAAACGTATCTAAGCCAGCAAAAGCTAATTTACCACTTTCTAAAGCGTTTACTAGTTCCACTTCATTTACTACACCACCGCGAGCAGCGTTTATGATTACAGACCCATTTTTCATTAAATCAAATTCTGTTTTACCAATGGTATAGTCTTTTTGAGCAGGGACGTGTAGTGTTACAAAATCAGATTGCTTTAAAACCTCCTCCATAGGTTGCGTTTTAATATTGAAGCTCACAGATTGCCCATCAAAAAAATCAACAGTAACTTCAGCGCCATCAATATATTTATCGGTAGCAATAACTTTCATTCCCACACCTAAACCAATTTTGGCAACTTCTTGTCCAATACGACCAAAACCAACAATGCCAAGCGTTTTACCTCTTAGCTCTATGCCTTTTGCATAGTTTTTCTTTAATGTTTTAAATTGTGTATCACCGTCTAATGGCATATTTCTATTAGAGTCGTGTAAAAAACGAACCCCGCCATAAAGGTGCGCGAATACTAACTCGGCCACAGATTGTGACGAAGCAGCAGGCGTATTGATGACCTTTAATCCTTTATCCCGAGCATAATCGACATCGATGTTATCCATGCCTACGCCACCACGACCTATAATCTTTAAACTAGGACAAGCATCAATTAAATTCTTTCGAACGGTGGTTGCACTTCTTACTAAAAGTACGGTGATGTCATTCTCGTTAATGTAATTAATTAATTGCTCTTGTGCTACTGTTGTAGTAATCACTTCAAATCCTGCGGCTTCTAACGCGTTAATTCCGCTTTGAGAAACACCATCGTTTGCTAATACTTTCATTGAAAACGTTTATTTTATATTCCCAAAAGGAGGGAATGTATTAATTTTTAATTCTTAAGTTGAAGTGGTTTTAACTAGTACGACTTCAAATGGAATATAGTTAGGCTTTAGCTTCCAATTCGCTCATGACTTCGACCAGCGCCTTAACACTATCAATTGACAAGGCATTATACATGGATGCTCTATAGCCTCCAACACTTCTATGTCCATTAATACCGTTAATTCCAGCTTCTTTAACCATGGTTTCGAAGGTTTCTTTCAAGTTTTCACTTTCTAAAGTAAAAGTAGCATTCATGTTCGAACGGTCTTCTTTTGCTGTAAATCCTTTAAATAATGGATTTAAATCAATTTCTGAATACATGATTCGGGCTTTCATTTCATTCACTTCTTCAATCGCTTTAATACCGCCAAGATTTTTTAGCCATTCCAATGTTAACATCGACGTGTATACGGCAAAAACGGGAGGGGTATTGAACATACTATTTTTAGAAATGTGTACCTTGTAATCCATCATTGAGGGGATTTTACGGGACACTTTTCCCAAAACCTCTTCTTTAACAACCACTAAAGTCGTTCCTGCTGGACCCATGTTTTTTTGAGCCCCTGCATAGATTAAGTCGAATTGTGAAAAATCAAGTGTTCGAGAAAAAATATCACTACTCATATCACACACCAAAGGAATGTCTACTTTTGGAAAACTTTTCATTTGTGTTCCAAAAATAGTATTATTTGAAGTGACGTGCAGATAATCATAATCTGAAGGCACATCGTAACCCTTTGGAATATAGTTATAGTTTGAGGCTTTAGATGAGCCTACTTCATACACATCATCATAAATTTGAGCTTCTTTCATCGCCTTATCCGCCCAGGTTCCTGTATTTAAGTAACCGGCTCTTTTCTCTAATAAGTTAAGCGCAACCATTAAAAATTGTGTGCTAGCACCACCCTGTAAAAATAATGCTTTATAGCCTTTACCTTCAAGACCAAGAAGCTCTAGAGCTAACGCCCTTGCTTTTTCCATGACATCAACAAAAGCTTTACTTCTGTGCGAAATTTCGATTAAGGATAATCCGTTATCAAAATCTAATAAGGCTTCTGAGGCTTTTAAAATTACTTCTTTTGGCAAAACGCAAGGTCCTGCGCTAAAGTTATGTATCATCATAATTAATTCGTGTTGTTTTTAGCGTTACAAAGGTGCTAAATAATCTATGAAATTTTGTTATGAAAATGATAAATTATGCCCTATAATTTTAACAAAAACGCAATGGTGTCTACAGCATCTGCATAATCCCAAAGGGCTGGTTTTTGTGTGTTTCCAAACTTTATCTCTTCCTTAGAAAAACCCTCTGCGACGATGCATTGAATGTTGTCTGACTCGTTTTTTAATCTTACGTGAAGGGTTTCCTCACTGTCATAATACTCATAAAACACCGTTGCAATGGGAGAAGCAAAGCTTTCATCTTCTTTAATCATGAGGAATCCGTTTTCTAACATCTCAAATTCGCTCATTAAATAAACGGCTTTATTATAATCATAATTATTAGCATACTTGGCCTCATTGATGATGGGATGCCATTTGTATATGGCTTCAAAAAAAGCATCAAAAGAATAGTCCTTAGGAAGAAATAATTTTGATACGTTTCTACAGCCTAAGCCATAATATCTAAAGATATCATCAGAGAGGTTTTCAAGTTGCTCCTTAGTTTCTTTACCATTTAAAATAGCTACAGAGTTTCTGTTTTTCCTTATAATGGAAGGCTTATCTTTGAAATAGAATTCAAAATAACGTGCCGTGTTATTACTTCCGGTAGCAATCACAGCATCGAAATCACTAAGTTTTCCTTCTGTAAATGTTATCCTACCCTTGAATTCAGGTTCAATTTGTTCTAGATATTTTGCTAAAAAGGGTAATAAATGTTTATCGTTTGACGATTGCTTAACCACGACATGATGTCCTGAAATTAGTACCGCTAAGAAGTCATGAAATCCAACTAACGGGATATTTCCGGCCATGATGATGGCTACTTTTTGTGGTTTGACCTTACTAAAATTATAATGAGAAGTCCATTGATTTAATGCGCTTTCTGTAAGTTCATTCGCCCACCCGTTTAAAGCAAAAACGATATTTTTTTTAGTAAACCAGCCGTTGTGTTCTTGAGCTAATTTTATTTGGTGTTTAAAGCCCTCAAAAAACAAATCGTTATGTAAAATATGTTCTTCCTTTCGAAAGGCTTCACCAGTGAATTGTTTAATAAAAGCACCTAATTTTGAGAAAGCGTTAATTCTTTGTTGTAATTCCATCAGCTATTTGCGTAAGACTTGTTTTGTCATTATTTTTGCAATGCAAATTTAGATAAAAATAAGCTATATGGCGATTATTATAACAGACGAATGTATAAACTGTGGTGCTTGTGAGCCGTAATGCCCAAACACTGCGATTTATGAAGGTGCTGATGACTGGAGATATAAAGACGGAACAAGTTTAGAAGGAAGTATAGTTTTGCCTAATGGTAAAGCAGTGGATGCAGAGGAAGCTCAAGAACCTCTAAGCGATGAAATATATTACATCGTACCCGATAAATGTACGGAATGTGTTGGATTTCATGATGAGCCGCAGTGTGCAGCAGTATGTCCTGTGGACTGTTGTGTACCAGACGATGCGCATGTAGAGACCGAAGACGTTTTATTAGGAAAGCAAAAATTTATGCATCCGAGAAGATTAATTAATACGGTATTATCCACTAATAAAAAAATCCTACATTATGTTAGGATTTTTTTATGCCATTTTTCCCGCAACCACGACATACGTGTCAAACATATACGACGGTTTGTCTATACATTCCATGAGTTCAAAATTATTGAGATATAGAAATAATTCCCATTCGTTTTTAGTGAAAGCTCGTACTTCAGAATCATCTTGTGTAATTAGTTTCCTACTGTCGGCATTTATTTCGTAGTATTTTGCATTCCAATAGAACATGAAATTATTTGAAGTCGTTGGTGTTAAAAGACTTTCTCGGTAATACGTCTTTTGTTTAAAAGTGGCATGGTGCACCATTTTAACCCCACCTTTAATAGATTTAATAAACCGGTTTGCATCAATAAAATCGAAACACAAAATCCCTTGATTTTCTAAATTGTTATAAATAGCCTGCAACGCGTTATGAACATCTTCGTTTGAAAGTAAGTAGCTTGAAGTTCTACCCGTAATAATAACACTTTGTGTGGTTTGATTTAATTTGAAATGACGCATGTCACCTTGTACAAATCGATTGCAAGCGAGTTTTTTTTTAGCGAGAGCAACCATGTCCTCGCTGTAATCTAAGCCATTATAATTATAATTATTGACTATAAAATGTTTTGCCAAGTTTCCAGTTCCTGAACCCACTTCTAACACCTGGTTTTTTTTGTACTTATTTAGTAGCGTACTATAAAACAGGTATTCTTCTTCATAGTTTATGAAGGTTTGATACATGGCATCGTAGAGGTGCTCCAATCCGTTTGTGTAGAGACTTTGCATATTTTAAAGATAAAAAAAATGCTACTCAAATTGGAATAGCATTTTAAATAATTAAAAAAGACTTGAAATTTTAGAATTTATAGTTTAACGATAAGTTAAACATGGTTCCTAATTGACTAAAGTGATACCCATCGTACGTCATTTGAGAATAACGTTGGTTAAATGTAATCAAGTTAGATTGATTTTTAGTTTGCGCTGGATCCGCTAAAATCGCTTCGCCTGCTGCATTCTCTGCTTTAAACTCCCATTCCGGTAAAACGTTTAATAAATTATTGACGTTTAATGCGATGGTTAGTTTTTCGGTAGCATTATAGTTAATACCTAAATCTGTAACAATCTTAGGAATAAATTCTGTTCTTAAATCGTTACTCATACCTTGTTGTTTAAAGGTTGTTTTCCCGAAGTACGTGTTGTTTAAAGAGAAACCAAATTTATTGATGTCATAGTTAGCACCAAGAATCCACTTCGTTTCGGCCTAGAGGTAAAGAATAGCGCTTCTTGAGTATCATTAACAACAGATTGACCTGAGTTAGCGACTAAAGGAATATCTTTTACAGCACCCTCTCTTTCATTTTGAATGGTATAGTTTCCGAGATAAATTAAGATCTAATTCCCCTCCGCCCAATATAATATTTCTCTTACTTAAAACCACATCAATACCGAAGTTCTCGTATCTATGGCATTAGAAAAGAAACTAATATCACTTAAGTTGTTTTCTGCTAATAGTATATCTAATGGGTTTGTAGGATCTCCACTTGGTCCTATTTCTGCACCTAGCACAATTCTATCTTTAACTGCAATATTATAGTAATCTATAGTGAAGCTTAGGTTGTTATCAAATTTACCACCGAAGCCTACTGTAAAGTTGTTAGAGGTTTCAGCATCCAATTCAGGAATTCCTAAAAGTTTCGCTTGAGTAGAGACATTATTTATAAGACCACCCACCTGAATACGAGAACCTGCAATAAAGCTATACTGCGCTTTTTGTGTGTAAATTTGATGTAATGTAGGTGCTCTAAATCCTGATGAAACAGAAGCTCTTGCAGTCAATTCATCATTAATTTTTAAGCGAGAACTTAATTTATAAACAAAGGTGTTGCCAAAATCTGAGTAATTTTCAGTTCTAATCGTTCCACTTACTAAGAAAGCATCACTCACATCAAAATCTAAAGAGAAATAACCTCCAAAGTTGTAACGGTTAAATTTGCCGAGTTTTCCGGACTATTTCCAGCAAAAGAATCGGCGCCACCACCGTCATAAGAAGCTAAACCACCTTCAATCACTTCAAAGGTTTCATTTCTAAACTCTGCACCAAAACCAATACTCACTTTATCAGATAACAACCTTGAAATGTCAATATTCCCTACGTTATGGGTAAACTTAGTTCCTCCTGGATCGAAGGATTGCGGGCTGTTTTCGCGATACAATTCTGAAGGTTCAAACTCTTCTCCTGGATCAGGCATTCCATTTCCATTTGCATCATTAAAACTTGGAACAAAAACGGCATTTCGGTTGTGGGACTGGTTAACCTTATACGTTTGTGTATTTCCACCTGTGGTATAACTCAAATCCACGTTCCAGTCATTGATCTTTGTTTTTATTCCTGCAGTACCATTATAATCGTTTAATAAGCCTTCAAAGGTAGGAACGTATCCTTCGTATATACCATTAGGACCGTCAGGAAAGAAGTCATTTAAGTATGGGAAATAGTCAACTCCTTCAACATCATCTCGGATTAAAAGCTCGAGAACGTCTCCAATATGGGGTTCTATAGTTAGCAAAACTATTAACTTTTTTATAGACATAAGCCGTATTAAAATAAAGTTCGGTGTTATCACTTAAATCGAAACCACCGTTGATTAAGAATTTAGATGACGCCGTTTCCGGAGATCCATTAATGTTGTTGGCATCCGGATTACGAGTTAAGAAGTCGTTAACTGATGCCATTCCTACATTGTTTCCAGTAATAATATTCGCTGCATCTGGTTTTGGGTTACCAAACTCGTCATTTGGATCCACATAAACAAAATCACCAAATTCGCCTTCAGCATCTACTGTTCCAGGTCTGTTAGCCAAATTTGTTTTAGACAAATCAATCGTATAATTTATAAAGCCCTTATTGTCTCCAATTTCCGACCCATTATTAACACTAATGCCAATCATTTCTCCATCGCCTTCACTCGTCATTCCTGATCTTAAAGTAGCCGAACCTTGATTCACGTTATCCTTTAAAATAATGTTCATAACCCCAGCAATAGCATCCGATCCGTATTGTGCAGAGGCACCGTCACGAAGTATTTCTACACGCTCAATGGCATCTGTTGGTATGGCCGAGATATCGGCTCCCGTTTCACCACGACCGGGAGAAGTTTGTGTATATAATAAGGCACTTAAATTTTTACGCTTACCGTTAATAAGAATTAAGGTTCTAGAAGGTCCCATGTTTCTAATTTCATAGGGATCTAAAAGCGATGTCGCATCATTCACTGGTGTTTGTACGGTGTTAAATGAAGGAATTCTATATTGTAAAGCCTTATCAAAAGTTGCCTGTCCTGTTGATATTAAATCTTCAGAAGCAACTACATCTACCGGAAGGGGTGTATCTACACTACTTCTAGGAGCTGTACGTGATCCTACCAGAATGATCTCTTGTAAGGCTTCACCATCAGATAAGGTCACATTAATAATAGCCTGACCATTAACGGCTACTTCTTTTTTAGAATAGCCTACAGAACTAAACACTAGAGTGCTAGAACTACTAACTGTTAACGAATAGTTACCATCAAAATCTGAAGCGGTTCCATTAGAGGTGCCTTTTTCAACGATATTTACGCCAGCGAGACCATTGCCATCGGTATCTGTTATTTTACCGAGACACCGTTTCTTGAAGGTTGTCTAGGATGTTATCTACTGTAATGTTTGAAGTGTCTAGGTTATTAATGAGACCTTTTACTTCCGGAGTATCGCTTTTTTTATTATAAATCACATAATACTTGTTTCCTAAATATTCGAAATCCAATCTGGTTTTATGTTCTAGTTTTCGAATAATTCTTTCCAATTTGTTGTAATCATATTTTTTAGGATCAAGAATAGTTCCAGAGACTAACTCCGGATTATAAGTAAAAAACACATTGTATTCTTCACTTAATCTGTCTAAAAATTCAGCGAGAGGGATCGATTTATCCTCTGTAGTTACTACTGTGTTTTTAGTATTTGCATACGTATTTGTAACTCCTATTAATAGGAATAACACTAAAAACAGTTTAGGGATTTGTTTTACTTTCATAATGGATTAATTTTAAATTACTGTTAGTTGATTTCTAATTTATATATATAGAGTTTATCTTCCTTGGTTAAAATTTTAACTTCAGTCGATTTTTGAATAGCCAATAAGCAGATGTCCAAGTTTTCATTGGGGATGCCTCCTGATACCAATTTCGTTTTCAATGATTTGTCTACAAATTCATAAGACATACCATAGGTGTTTTCTATGTGTTGCATGACGTCATCTAGGGTAATGTTATTGAAGATATAAGTACCTTCTTTCCATGACGCGTAGGATGTTTTCTTTGTTATTTTTTTATGTGATACTTTCTGTTCTTCCTTAGAATAAGAAGCAATTTCACCTGGATTCATTATTTTAGAATCCCCATTTTTAAGCAGTAAGTGAATGGAGCCTTCATCTAACAGCACACTCGTTTTGTCTTGTCTTGTATTTACATTAAACTGTGTACCAAACACTTCAACCGTTAGATCCTGTGTATTTACCCAAAACTTTGCTTGCGTTGATGGCATAGGTTTTACTTTAAAATAGGCCTCTCCTTCTAAAAATACTGTTCTCGGTTGATCTTTGTTATATTTAATGGAAGAGTTACCATTTAATACTACAGAGGTGCCATCGGGAAGTTTAAGGTCAATGATTTCGCCAAAAGAGGTTTGATGTGTTATTGTTTTGGAATTGTAGATCGTAGCGATGCTAAAAATGGAAATGAATAAAGTAATAAGGGCGACAGCAGCGTATTTAATATGTGCACTTAATTTATATTGTTTCGAATGACTATTGCTCTGTTTTTGTCCTGTATTAATACGGTTTAATACAGTTGTCAATTCCATATTAATTTTGGTCTTGTCTAGCTTTTTTTCATTAAATACGACACCTAATAGCATGGCTTTTGCCGTATAGACTGCATCAATATGCTCTGGATGTTTATTTATCCAAGCACTCCAAAAAGCGATGTCATTAGTATTGGTTTCTTTAGCCCAATTAATAAATGAATCATCATTTAATAGTTTCTCAATAAAAGTCTTATTTGTTTTACTCATTAAAATAGTTTTGGTATGTCCTGTTACCCCTCTACTAATAAAGAGACAGTAACTCTAATTTTATACCCTGCTATTTTTAATTATTTTTTAAAACGTCTTGAAGTGCCTTTGTTTCAATGTTTTTCCGAAGTTTAACATAGGCCTTTTGAAGCGTGTTTAAAACACTTTGATAAGAAATATTCATTATCAAAGCAATTTCAGATAGTTTTAAGTTACTGTAGTATTTTAAATAAATAGCTTCTCGTTCTCTAACACTTAATGCATTTAGAAGGTTAGTTAACACGCTGGATTTTATAACTGTAAACTCTTGTTTTATGGCAATTTCTTCAGATGAAAACTCAAAACTTAAAAGCAGTTCTAAAGGTATGTCATAGTTTACATATTGCCTTTCCTTCTTTAATGCTCTTAAAAGAGCCCTTCTAAAAGAAATAAATAAGTAAGATTTGATGGAATTAATGGCGCTTATTTGTGCTCTGTTTTCAAATAGATAAACAAAAAAATCTTGTAGACAATCCTCAGTAAAATCAATGTTCCCTGAAATTTTTAAACCATAGTTATGTAGACTAGCATAGTGTAATTTGAACAGTGTTGAAAAAGCAGACTTGTTACCATCTAAAAAAGAATCCCAAACCGATTTTTCAAATTGATTGTCTGTCATTTACCAAATATAATTATTAATTGGTCGTATTTTTAAATATTTTTATATTTTAATTAACTTTAACGTCGAATATTATGTTAATAACTGTTAAAAAGATGATTATTTATTAAATTCAGATTATGTCTAATATAGTAGTATATTTGCATCCTTAAAATAATCAAATACATAGTAAATGAAAGCAGGAATTGTAGGCTTACCAAATGTAGGGAAATCCACGTTATTTAATTGTTTGTCTAATGCAAAGGCGCAAAGCGCAAACTTCCCATTTTGCACCATAGAGCCCAATATTGGTGTAGTAAATGTTCCAGATCCTAGACTTCAAAAGTTAGAAACATTAGTAAACCCTGAGCGTGTGTTGCCTGCAACTGTTGAGATTGTTGATATTGCCGGTTTAGTAAAAGGAGCAAGTAAAGGCGAAGGGTTAGGAAATCAATTCCTAGCCAATATTCGTGAAACTGATGCTATTTTACACGTGTTGCGTTGTTTTGATAATGATAATATTGTGCATGTTGATGGAAATGTTAATCCCATTAGAGATAAAGAGACTATAGATATTGAGTTGCAGCTAAAAGATTTAGATACTGTAGAAAAAAATTAGATAAAGTTAAGCGCGCTGCAAAAACAGGAAACAAAGAGGCGCAGAAAGAAGAAGCGGTGCTGCTAAAAATTAAGAACGGTTTAGAGGCAGGAATATCTGTTCGTGCTTTAGAATTTTCGGATGATGAGTATGTTGATTTTGTTAAACCCGCACAATTAATTACCGAAAAGCCTGTGATGTACGTTTGTAATGTAGATGAAGGTGCTGCTGTTTCCGGTAATGCTTATGTAGATAAAGTAAGAGAAGCTGTAAAAGATGAAAAAGCTGAAGTATTAGTGTTGGCTGTTGGTACAGAAGCCGATATTACAGAGTTGGACGATTACGAAGAACGCCAAATGTTCTTGGCAGATATAGGCTTAGATGAGCCAGGGTCTGCTAAATTAATACGTTCTGCCTATAAGTTATTGAACCAGCAAACCTATTTTACTGCTGGTGTAAAAGAAGTGCGTGCCTGGACCATTAATGTAGGCGCCACAGCCCCACAAGCGGCAGGTGTTATTCATACCGATTTTGAAAAAGGCTTTATTCGTGCAGAAGTCATTGCTTATGATGATTATGTTCAGTTTGGAAGCGAAGCGAAGGTTAAAGAAGCTGGTAAAATGAGAGTAGAAGGGAAGAGTTATGTGGTAAAAGATGGTGATGTCATGCATTTCCTATTTAATGTGTAATCTATAACTTTAACATATTCGACTACTAGAGTCATTATTATATCATAAAAAACAAAACGTCGTAACGGTTACTAACGTTACGACGTTTTCTATTTTTACGGTAAATAGAGTGTATGCCTTTAATAGACATTAAAACAAAAATACATGCCGACATTCAAACCTGTTTTGATGGGGCGCCATATTGATTTTCATAAGGCATTCATGAAACACTCGAAAGAAAGAGCTATAGCAGGAAAGACTTCGGGACACATTGGTTTGCATGAATGGGCGACATGGGAAGCGGTTCATTTTGGAATTAGATAGCAATTAACATCAAAAATCAAAGCGTTCGAGGCCCCAACTTTTGTGTAGATGAAATGGTAGCTGGAGCCTTTAAGTCCTTCAAGCATGAGCATCTTTTTGAGGAGGACAAGAACTACACAATCATGACTGACCCATTTCAATTTGAATCGCCTTTGGGAATTTTAGGTAATTTAGCAAATAGGGTGTTCTTAACACGTTATATGACGCATTTACTAAAGACCAGAAATCAATTTTTAAAAAAACAAATAGAAGCACTTTAAAACGTGTAACTCAAACTCAAACCCTGATACTTATCTCCAAATCGTGTTTGTCCCATAATAGGATTGAAACCTATAGCGGCAACCTCTTTTCTTTTGTGTAATTCGGAATGTAATATCCTGCAAGTGCTCCTAGAGCATAACCTAATAAAACGTCCGATAAAAAATGTTGTCCAGCTTGCATTCTAAAATAGGCTACACTAGCAGGTAAGGCAGCCGCTCCAACCCAAATATAGGGAATGGCAGGCGAATCGGATTAAAATCTTGATACACTTTTGCCGCAAAAAAAGTGGCTGTAGTGGTCGCTGCAACGTGACCAGAGTAAAAAGATCGTGTGGCAGAGGTACTTTCTATTTTATCCTGTGGTTCATCACTACCGTATACGTAAGGTCTAGCTCTATTGGTTAAACCAGCAGTTACAGAAAACAAGGCAGAAGTGGTCGCTAAGCTTTCTATATAAATACCAAACAATTGCCCGTAATGATCGTTAGCTTCATCATCTAAAAGCAACACGAAGGGAGTCGCAAAAGATAAGCCGAAGGGGATATCACTAAACTTACTGGCTTCTTCAGAGTACTTCCCAGCACCCCAACGGTCAATAAAATTAATGTCATTGACTTTATTTTGGAAGGCTGCCAATTCTGCAGCGGTAAAAGGGTCTTTATCTGCGATAATTAATAAACCACCAACACTTCCTGCTAAAGCCGTTCCAGTCCATATACCATCTCTTGTCCAATCCCACTAATAGGTAGAGCTGCTTTTTTGAGCGTAAGTCTTTACAAGAATTAAAGGTAAAAGAAGTAGAATAAGTATAGTCTTTTTCATAAGTTTAAAACATTTATCAAAAATAATTGAGAATAATTAATAGTGAACATTTAAATGCATTTTTAGTAATAGTTTAACTTATAAAGCTCAAATCTAGGCATATCAATACCGAACGAATCGATTAACGCTACTTATCAAAAAACATTGTTAATTACTTTATCAATGCAGTGTTTCATTTTTTATAGCGTTATATTATATTAGCAACCTATCACGAAATTTTACTCAATTCTATGTCTGAAGAAACCAAATATACCGAAGATAATATACGCTCGCTTGATTGGAAAGAACATATTCGTATGCGCCCAGGTATGTATATTGGAAAATTGGGAGATGGTTCTTCTCCGAGATGATGGTATTTATATTTTGCTTAAGGAAGTCCTAGATAACTCTATTGATGAGTACGTTATGGGGGCAGGTAAAACCATTGAAATTTCGGTTCAAGGCAGTAAAGTCATTGTTCGGGATTATGGTCGCGGGATCCCCTTAGGGAAAGTGGTAGATGTGGTCTCAAAAATGAATACGGGTGGAAAGTATGATTCTAAAGCCTTTAAAAAATCGGTTGGATTAAATGGGGTTGGTACCAAAGCTGTAAACGCGTTATCCTCATTCTTTAGAGTAGAATCTACCCGTGATAATAAAAGTGCCT
Source organism: Lacinutrix neustonica (assembly GCF_026625145.1). Taxonomy (GTDB): domain Bacteria; phylum Bacteroidota; class Bacteroidia; order Flavobacteriales; family Flavobacteriaceae; genus Lacinutrix; species Lacinutrix neustonica. The sequence goes on from NZ_CP113088.1 coordinate 210,404, forward strand.
CAGCAGAATTTGAACAAGGGAATCTTACCAATCAAGATTTATTAGACGATACCTCTAGACGTAAAGGCACCAAGGTGTCTTTCATTCCAGATGAAATAATCTTTAAAAACTATAAATACAGAAATGAATATATAGTAAAGATGCTAAAAAACTATGTGTACCTAAATCCAGGTTTAACGATAGTTTTTAATGGTGAAAAATTCTACAGTGAAAATGGTTTAAAAGATCTCTTATCTGAAAAAATAGCAGAAAGCGATTTGCTTTATCCCATCATTCATCTCCGTGGTAATGATATTGAAGTAGCGCTCACACACAGTAAAACGCAATATAGCGAAGAATATAATAGTTTTGTTAACGGACAAAACACGACACAAGGCGGAACGCACTTAAATGCCTTTAGGGAAGGTCTAGTAAAAACCATTCGTGAATTTTTTGGAAAACAATATGACGCTTCAGATATTAGGAAGTCTGTAGTTTCTGCGGTTGCCATCAAAGTTATGGAACCTGTTTTTGAAAGTCAGACCAAAACAAAATTAGGCTCTACAGATATGGGGGGGGACTTACCAACGGTAAGAACCTACATTTCAGACTTTTTAAAAACACAATTAGATAATTATTTACATAAAAATCCGTAAACAGCCGATAAAATTCAGCGTAAAATCATGCAAGCCGAGCGTGAGCGTAAAGAGCTTTCAGGAATTCGTAAATTAGCCAAAGACCGGGCTAAAAAAGCCAGTCTCCATAATAAAAAATTACGTGATTGTCGGGTGCATTTTGGCGATATTAAAAACGAACGTAATTTAGAATCTACCTTATTTATTACCGAGGGCGACTCCGCTTCGGTAGCATTACGAAATCACGTGATGTCAATACACAAGCTGTTTTCAGCTTGAAAGGTAAGCCTCTAAACTGTTATGGACTCACAAAGAAAATCGTTTACGAAAACGAGGAGTTCAATTTGTTACAAGCTGCTTTAAATATTGAAGAATCCCTTGAAGATCTGCGCTATAACAATGTGGTCATTGCCACAGATGCCGACGTGGATGGTATGCATATTCGATTATTATTGATCACCTTTTTCCTTCAGTTTTTTCCTGAAGTGATAAAGGAAGGGCATTTGTATATTTTACAAACCCCTTTATTTAGAGTGAGAAATAAAAAGGAAACGATTTATTGTTATTCAGAGGAAGAGCGACGTGATGCCTTAGAAAAACTAAAGCCAAAGCCGTAAATTACACGATTTAAAGGATTAGGTGAAATATCACCGAGACGAATTTGTCCATTTTATCGGGGATGATATACGTTTAGATCCAGTAATGTTAGATGATAATATGTCTATTGAAGATTTATTGTCATTCTATATGGGTAAAAATACGCCTACGCGACAAGAGTTTATTATTGATAATTTGAAGGTGGAGTTGGATCTTATAGAGCCGGGAAGTTACTGCAGAGCCGAGAAATTTCAAAATAGAAAAGAAAAGAAAAATATCCTTTTATGAGAAAGGACGTTAATAAATAAAATGTTTGTCATTCCGCATTTGATGCGGAATCCACAAAATAAAGAATAAGACCCCTATTTCTAGGAATGACAAAAAAATATGATAGAAGAAAACGACGACCTAACTAACGACAATTTAGACAACCAAGAACCACAAGAAACCATTACCGGAATTACTGGAATGTATAAAGAATGGTTTTTAGATTATGCGTCCTATGTTATTTTAGAACGTGCAGTACCCGCTATAGAAGATGGGTTTAAACCTGTACAACGTCGTATCATGCATTCTATGAAAGATTTGGATGATGGTCGCTACAATAAAGTTGCAAATATTGTGGGGCATACCATGCAATACCATCCGCATGGGGATGCGAGTATCGCAGATGCCATGGTTCAAATAGGGCAGAAAGATTTGTTAATAGATACTCAGGGAAACTGGGGTAATATTTTAACAGGTGACAGAGCTGCCGCAGCACGTTATATTGAAGCACGTATTTCTAAATTTGGTCTAGATGTGGTTTTTAATCCAAAAATTACCGAATGGCAGCAGAGCTACGATGGGCGGCGTAAAGAGCCTGTGAATCTTCCAGTGATGTTCCCGTTATTATTGGCACAGGGTGGAGAAGGCATAGCGGTGGGGCTTTCCACCAAAATATTATCACATAATTTCATCGAACTTATTGACGCCTCTGTGAAGCATTTACAAGGGAAACGGTTTACCATTTTACCGCATTTTCCAACAGGTGGAATCGCAGATTGCTGCGGGTATAATGATGGTTTGCGAGGGGGTAAAGTACGCGTACGCGCTAAAATCTCTCAATTAGATAAAAACACATTAGTGATTACCGAAATTCCTTTTGGTACCACCACCACAACACTTATAGATTCTATTCTAAAAGCAAATGAGAAAGGAAAAATTAAAATAAAAAAAATAGACGATAATACGGCGGCTAATGTAGAGATTCTCATTCATTTACCATCGGGGTTATCCCCGGACAAAACCATTGATGCGCTTTATGCATTTACGGCTTGCGAAACTTCCATTTCGCCCTTAGGCTGTGTGATTGAAGACAACAAACCTTTGTTTGTTGGCGTGACTGAGATGCTGCGTCGCAGTACAGATAATACGGTAGATTTATTACGTCAAGAATTGGAAATTAAACTTGGCGAACATGAAGAACAATGGCATTTTGCGAGTTTGGAACGTATTTTTATAGAGAACAGAATTTATCGCGATATTGAAGAAGAAGAAACGTGGGAAGGTGTTATTGCAGCCATAGATAAGGGGTTACAACCACACATTAAACATTTGAAACGGGCGATTACCGAAGAGGACATTACTCGGTTAACAGAAATTCGAATCAAACGTATTTCTAAATTTGATATTGATAAAGCGCAACAGAAAATAGACGCTTTAGAAGAGCAAATTGCGGAAGTAAAACACCATTTAGCAAACCTAATCGCTTATGCTATTGCCTATTTTAAAAGATTAAAAAAAGAGTATAGTGAAGGTAAAGAACGTAAAACTGAGTTAAGAGCGTTTGACGATGTTGATGCGACTAAAGTAGTCATTCGAAACACCAAACTGTACGTTAATAGGGAAGAAGGTTTTATTGGAACCTCTTTAAAACGTGATGAATACGTGTGCGATTGTAGTGATATTGACGATATTATAGCCTTTACTGCAGAGGGTAAAATGATGGTCACTAAGGTAGACTCCAAAACATTTATTGGTAAAGATATTATTCATGTGGCGGTCTTTAAAAAGAAAGATAAACGTACCATTTACAACATGATCTATCGCGATGGTGCAAAGGGGGCATCGTATATTAAACGGTTTGCAGTAACCTCAATAACAAGAGATAAAGAATACGATTTAACCAATGGTAGCAAAGGGTCAAAACTACGGTATTTCTCGGCAAATCCTAACGGTGAAGCAGAAGTGATTACCATTTACTTACGTCAGGTTGGCAGTATCAAAAAACTAAAATGGGATGTTGATTTTGCGGAGATTTTAATTAAAGGTCGCGCCTCTAAAGGAAATGTTGTTACTAAATATGCTATTAAGTCTATTGAATTAAAAGAAAAAGGAATTTCAACATTAAAGCCTCGTAAGATCTGGTTTGATGATACGGTAAAACGTCTAAATGTTGATGGACGCGGAGAGTTAGTTGGAGAATTTAGAGGGGAAGATCGTATTTTAATCATCAATCAAAAAGGCATTGCGAAAACGATTATACCGTAGTGACCACCCATTTTGATGATGATATGATTGTAATGGAAAAGTGGATTCCAAAAAAACCCGTATCTGCTATTTATTTTGATGGGGAAAAAGAAAAATACTTTGTTAAGCGTTTTTTAATTGAAAATGAAAATAAAGAAGAATTATTCATCACCGAAGATCCTAAATCACAATTAGAAATTGTTTCAACAAATTGGAAACCAATGGCAAATGTTATTTTTGCCAAGGAAAGAGGGAAAGATCGTAAAGATGATTTGGAAGTGAATTTGGAAGAATTTATTACGGTAAAAGGAATTTCTGCTTTAGGAAATCAGTTAACCAAAGAAAAAATTAAAACTATCGATTTGCTCGATCCTTTGCCCTACGAAGCTCCCGAAGAAATCCATGCCGAAGATTTGGAAGTGGTAGATGAAGTTGAAGTTTCTGAAGAGGAAACCATAGAAAATAAGAACAGTTCAAAAGCGGAGAAGAAAACAAAAGGTAAAAAAGAGAGCAAATCTACCGATTCAGATTCTGAAGATGAAGACGACGGTCAGCCACGGTTGTTTTAAATAAAATTAACTTAATATTTTGATGCTTTAGTTTTTTGAAACCTATTTTTAGGTTTTAATAAAATTTATTGAATTGAGACTATTTAAAAATATACTGCTATTTCAAAGGAAAATATTTTTCACAGCCTACATTATATCGCTACCTATTGCTTTTTTAGGTGCCACTAGCTCTGTTGGAGTTTCAGTTTGTTTTGTTATGCTAATATTGCACTTCTTTATTTATGAAATTAAGAACAAAAACGAATATTATTATTACTATAATCTAGGACTTACAAGGTTACACCTTTGGTTTTCAACACTTTTTATAGGTGTTTTAAATGGCCTTACTTTTACTTTAATATGGGGTATCTTTATGTAGACAGTGTCGTTAAATCTTATGACAACAAAAAGATATTGACAGATGTATATCTGTCCTGTAAATCAGGTGAAGTTGTGGGATTAATTGGCAGAAATGGATGTGGTAAATCTACTTTACTAAAGATTATTTTTGGCGTTGAAAATGCAGACCATAAGTTTGTTAAAATTGATAACAAATTAATAAAAGCCAACTCTCATTGTAAAGGATTAGTTAGTTGCCACAGAAACATTTTTTACCTACCAGTGTTAAAATTGAAACAATTATTAAATTATTTCTTGGAAAAAAACAGGCGCATGCGTTAATTAGCCATGATTTTATTGTGCCATTCCTAACAAAAACAAGTCAACAACTTTCAGCAGGTCAAAGGAGAATAATCGAAATTTTATTGATCATTCATTCTAAATCGGAATTTATATTATTGGATGAACCTTTCAATGGGCTCAGTCCAATACTAAAGGAATATATAGTAGCTTGCATTTTAGAAGCTAAAAAAGCAAAAGGAATTATAATCACAGATCATGACTATGAAAATGTTTTAAATTTAGCTGACAAAGTCGTGTTTTTAAAAGATGGCTTTCTTCGAGAAATAAAAAATAGAGGACAATTACTAGAATTTGGCTATTTCGTAAGGATAAATTAAGCCATTTCTTATAGGATAACTGTTAGTATTCTATTTTTTAAACAAATCAATCAATTCTGAAAGCATTCAAATATTTCTTTGGTTAGCCTTGCTTCTTTTTCTCATTTTTCTTTAAAGATTTACCTATTTTCTGATTTAAAAACTCCACAAATAAAGAAAAGGCGATAGCGAAATATAAATACCCTTTTGGTATAGCGCCAACCGTTTTTCCAAAGAACGCGGTGTGCGATAAATGCCCAGCTTCTGTAATTAGCATAAAACCAATAAGGATTAAAAACGATAAACCTAAAATTTGAATACTGGGATTACTATCTATAAAACGTCTAATTTTATTTGCAAAACCAATCATGACGATTATAGAAATGACAACCGCTATAATCATTAAAACTAAGTTGTGATTTTGATTGTCAGATAATCCATTAGTCATGCCAACGGCCGTCAATATGGAATCGATAGAAAATATAAAATCGATTATTAGAATTTGAACAATCGCTTGCTTTAAAGATTTAATGACTTTTCCTTTTACTTCATCCTCATCATGGTGAGGCATTTCTACCTTTTCTCTAATTTCAGACGTAGACTTATAAATCAAAAACAGTCCCCCAGCGAATAAAATAATGGCTTGCCAACTGATTTCTAAATGTAACCAGCTTGTATCTATAGTAAAAAATGGTTTTGATAACCCCACTAAAAAAGACACAAAAAACAATAAAATTATACGCTGCACCATGGCAAGTAGTAAACCAATATTTGTCACTTTGCCACGCTGTTCTTCTGGTAATTTATTCGCCGCAATAGAAATAAAAACAATATTATCAATTCCTAATATGATTTCGAAACGTTAAAGTCAATAATGCAAATACAGCATCAGAGGTTAATAAGAAGTCGAGCATAATACATTAGTTTTTAGTAGAATAGTGATGAATTTTTCCAGTGGGCAAATACATAAGTGATAAATTAGTTTTAGAATTTTCTAAAATTTCATATTTAAGAGTGTCGGTTTCATTTGTAAGTTCTAAAAAATAATTTGGTTTATGGGTCAAGGTGTTTTTTTGAGAAGTAATTTTATAATCATAACGATCATCTTTCCCTAAGCTTCGTCCCTTATAAAGCATTGTTATTTTTCCATCATTAATTTCTAAGCTAGAAAGAGAATCAGAGTCATGGACCAAGGTGTTTTCTGTAATTCTAAAAAGATTAGATTTGTTTTCAATAGTAATTGGTGCGGGAGAAGTACTAACCACGGCCGTTCCTTTTTGCTTTTTGCTCTTCCCAACATAACTGTATTCAAAACTATAACTTGAATCTGTTGTAGTTATAATTTTTAAATGAATATCTTTTTTATCAACCATGCGTTTGGGATTAATGGTTTTAAAAATAACTTCACAATCATTAACCCATCGCACTTCTGAAGAATCAATTTTGGTATCATACCTTTCTATTTGAAGGGTTTCGGTTCTTTCAATATAGCCCCTTTTTGTTTCGCCATTATGTGAATATTCAAAATAAAAGCTTCCAGTCTTATAATCTTTACATTGACGTTCGGGTAGATTGCAATTATATAAAGTTATAACCAATAATAAAAGGACTAATAATCTCATAAATTTTCATTTAAAGCAAAATTACAAAATGAAAAATTTGAGGATGCGTTTTATCGCAAAAAGTCTTGAACTATTTTTACTTTTTGGCACCTTCTTATACATCGCGTATTTGAAAACGTCATGGACTTAGTTGCGAATATTCAAAATTTGAGAAACTACCCTCTTTATAAAAAATGAAGATACGATCAATTTCTTTTTAGGAAGCATCTATCGGTTTTTGAAATTGGGCTGTTTATGAATTTGAATGGTTGGAAATCGATTCAGAAAATAAAAATCTAATTATTGTCATTTATTTCTCCCGCTTATAAATCGTGTATTTGAAAATGTCATGGACTAAGTTGCAAATTCTGAAAATTTGAGAAAGTATCCTCTTTGTAAAAATGATGACACGATCAATTTCTTTATTGGAAGAACCAATTTGTTTTGAATTTGGGCTGTTTATGAATTTGAATGGTTAGAAATCCATTCAGTAAAAAAGCATCGAATTATTTTCATTTATTTCTCCTGCTCATAAATCGCGTATTTGAAAATGTCATGGACTTAGTTACGAATTTTCAAAATTTGAAAAACTACCATCTTTGTAAAAAATGATGACACGATCAATTTCTTTATTGGAAGAACCTATTTGTTTTTGAATTTGTGGTGCTTCTACATTTGGATTGTGAGAAAGGGGTTCAGAAAATAAATCTTGTTTTTCAGATGTTACTTTTTCCTCAAGACGTACCGGCGTATTTTTTTCGGAAGGAAATTTCCCTTTACCATTCATTAGCCAATATAATTCCACTTCAGGAAAAGTAGAGAGTATTTTAAGAACAAATTCTAAACTTGGTTTATTCCTGCCGGAAAGTATATGAGAAATACTTGAGCGCTGTACACCAATTTCTTCAGCAAAGGAAGAGGCGCTTTCGCTATAGTATTCTATAACTTTTTTAAGCCTGTTTGTAAATTCTTCGTTGTTTATCATGATGATACAAATGTAAACAAAAAGATGATAACAACCTGTTTACAATTGTATATTTATCATATAAAAGTAGCGATTACTCCCTAAATAACCGCCTATTTTCTTAATTGTTTACTTTAGTTAATAGCTTTTAATATGCTGATATTGTGCTATTTAAGCTTATAATTAAAAAACCGCTACCTATAGCGCTTTAATAGACTTTTATTTATTAATTAAATGCCTTCTTTTGATTACATATGTAAATTACAATTGTAATCTAGTTTGTTTACATTTGTAAAAAAGATAATGTTTACATTTGTAACGCAATACATTCTCATGGACATACCTTTACTTAAACAACTTTTTAAAATTTGCAAAGAAGAAACGCTGTATGGGCGTTACATACATAGCGCTCATATTAACCCGCTTCTTAAAAAACATAACAAGACTTTTAAGATTCAACCTATTGGTCACTCTGTTTTAGGTGAAACCATTCTATCAATAATTATTGGTAGTGGACCTAAAAGAATTCTCATGTGGTCCCAAATGCATGGTAACGAATCGACGACTACAAAAGCGGTTTTCGATGTATTAAATGTGTTTAACCACGCAAATGACTTTTCAGAAGCGGTTTTAAAGGAGTGTACCATAACTATTATTCCAATATTAAATCCCGATGGCGCCGTGGCTTATACTAGATTAAATGCTAATAATGTAGACCTAAATCGTGATGCGCAAAACCTATCACAACCAGAAAGTAGGGTATTGCGTGAGTGTTTTAATTCGTTTAAACCCCATTTTTGTTTCAACTTACATGGCCAGCGTACTATTTTTAGTGCAGGAAAAACGAATAATCCGGCCACAGTTTCTTTTTTATCACCAGCTCAAGATGCCAGGTGCACTGTAACAGATAATAGGCAGGTCGCGATGTCTATAATTAAATACATGAATAGGATGCTTCAATTTGAAATTCCTAATCAGGTGGGGCTTTACGATGATGCTTATAATGCTAATTGTGTTGGTGACGCGTTTCAATCCTTAAACGTGCCTACGGTTCTCTTTGAAGCAGGACACTATAAAAATGATTATAATAGAGAAGAAGTCAGAAGGCTTATGTTTCAATCGTTAATTGTCGCTGTTGATGCCATAGCATCTAATAAAATAAAGGGAAAGAGTTATGAGGAGTATGCTGCAATCCCTCTAAACGAAAAACTTTTTTACGATATTATTATAAAAAATGTAACGTATAAAAATGAAATAATGGATATTGCTATACAATACCATGAACGTTTAATCGAAAATAAGCTACATTTTATTCCTATAATTGAAAAAATTGAGAAATTAGATAAATTTTATGCCCATAAAACCTTGGAAGCCAATAAAAATGAAGTGCTAACATTAAATGACCAACAGGTTTCTATTGGAGACGAAATCGATTTCGTAAACATTTCTAATGTAAAGTTTTCATTAAATATTGAATAAACTCGATTTTGAATGTGGATAATTCATCGAAAATGTATTATTTTTGATTTATATTTAATATAACAGTGTAAATGGCAAAATTTAAATTAGACGAAATTGATCATCAAATCCTTGATATGCTGATTGATAATACGAGAGTACCTTTCACAGACATTGCAAAAAAATTATTGATTTCTGCAGGAACAGTACACGTAAGAGTAAAAAAAATGGAAGATGCAGGAATAATTAAGGGTTCTTCTTTAACTCTTGATTATAAGAAATTAGGGTATTCATTTATTGCTTATGTAGGTGTGTTTCTTCAAAACACTTCGCAAACAAAGTTTGTATTACAACGCATAAATGAAATTCCTTATGTAACCGTAGCCCATGTGACTACAGGAAAATTTAATATTTTCTGTAAAATTAGAGCAAAGAATACAGAACATGCTAAGGATATTATCTTTAGACTGGATGATATTGAAGGGGTGTATAGAACGGAAACGATGATTTCTTTAGAAGAGAGCATCAATGATAAACGACGCCTCATGCATGATATTTTTAATGCTTTATAGTAAAACTAATAAAAACACACAAAGTCCTTTGGTGATACCACTAAAGGACTTTTTTATTTAAAAAACAGTACTAATGACAGCCAGCCAATTAGATTCAAACGAATACCTTCCTTATTTTAAAAATTACATCGATCAAGCGGGTGCTGTTGGACTTATTGAAGGATTAGAAAAAGGGTTAATAGAAATGAAAGCATTTTTTTTAGCCATTCCACCAAATAAATTAGAATATCGCTATGCAGAAGATAAATGGACTATAAAGGAAGTAATCAGTCATTTAGTGGACACCGAACGCATTTTTTGTTACCGTGCTTTACGTTTTGCTAGGGAAGATAAAACTGCTCTTTTGGGTTTTGACGAAAATAAATATGTGCCATCAAGTTTGGCTAATGATAGAGAATTAAGTGATTTGGTGGTTGAGTTTTGTACGCAAAGACAATCGACAATAAGTTTATTTAATAGTTTTAATAACAAGATGTTAATATGTCAAGGGGTAGCCAGTGGAGGAGTGGTTTCGGTTAGGGCATTAGGCTTTTTAATAATTGGTCACGAAAAACACCATCAGTGCGTCATCAATGAACGCTATTTATAATTATTCTTCCTCATCAAAATTAAAGTCTACAACTATATGTCCTGAATCGTTAAGCTCGAGCACTTCATTCTCATCAAAGTTAGTCATGGTATAATGTAACTTACTGCTCACCTTAACAAGGTAGGTTGTGTCTTCCGTTTTAACCTCCACCGCTTCAACGATTTCGTTTTTGTGGTTGTCAAAAACGATAATGTCATCATCACCATAGCCATCAGGATATTTTTGTGTCAAGAGATTCAACACTTCGGGGTGAGTTTTTTATAATCGACAATAACTCTTCGCATAACTAAAAAATTTTAAAATGTTAGCAATTAGTTTAGGTACAAGGTATTAGTGGTAACACTTATAAAATTACAACTTTTTTTAATTGAAAAACAATTATGCTTAGTGAATTTCTATTTGATTAGGGTTAATTTTAAAAAGAGTAGGACGGGTATCTTTTTATAAGGATCAATTATAAAATTCAAAAGCCTCTATAATACTGTTGTTATCAACAATACAGTTTACTTTTGGTTTGCCAATAGCTTCTAATAGGACGAAGTTTATATTGCCATGTTCATTTTTTTTATCATACTTAAGGAGTTCAATAATAGGGGCTTGGTCACTATCTAAAATGGTAACATGTCCATAAATGGATTTAAAAACAGATTTTATTTTTTTACCTTCTTCTGCTGAAAAGTCTAAATATTTTATTGATAAATAGGTTTCCATGATCATGCCTATAGCAATGGCTTCTCCGTGTAAAAGGCGTTTATATTCTGAATGTTCTAAAAAATAAGATTCTATGGCATGTCCTATAGTGTGGCCGTAATTTAATGTTTTTCGAACCCCTTGTTCTGTTGGGTCTTGGGCAACGATATTTTTTTTAATTATTATCGACTCGTATATTAAACCATCTAAATCTGCAAGCGTTGAAGCACTTAAATCTTGAAGTCTATTCCAATAGTCTTCATCGAATATCAACCCATGTTTAAGCATTTCAGCAAGTCCGGAGCGCATTTCTAACTGGGGTAATGTAGCCAAAAATGACGTGTCTACAACAATAAGTTCCGGTGTGTTAATAACGCCAATTTGATTTTTTAAATGCCCTAAATCGACTCCAGTCTTTCCGCCAATGGATGCATCAACCATAGCGAGCAAAGAAGTAGGGATGTTTATAAAAGGAATCCCACGTTTATAGGTAGACGCAACAAAACCGCCCAAGTCAGTGATAACACCGCCTCCAATATTTATAATAACACTTTTCCTATCTGCACCATATTCAGACAAGGTTTCCCAAAGGCCTAAACAAATATCAAGATTTTTTTGCTCTTCACCAGGCTCAATTTCTAAAATATCGTATTCAATTTCGGTATCAATGTTGCCTAAAACAAAGGGCACACAATCCATATTTGTATTTTCATCGGCTAAAATAAAAACTTTAGAATAGCGAACGGCTTTAAGGTGCTCGTTTAGTGCTTTGTAGCCCGTTTCATTGAAATGAATGGTGTAGTCTTGGGTAGAAATTGATGTCATTAAAACAGTGTATTTAAGATGTAAAAATAGAAAGACTTTTCAAAAAAAATATGATATACTTAGATTATATTTGCGTAAATTTTTTAACACACTGAATGAGTCAAGAAAACACATTTGATAACACAGCAGTCGCTTTTGCTTTAAAAAGTGATTCTGAACTCGAACGCGCCTATTTTTTATTCAAGATGATCTCCAAACAACCTTTGGTTCGTATTGGTGCGGCTGCAACAAATTTTGCATTAAAGGTTAATTTACCTGTTGAAGGCTTAATTAGAGCCACCGTTTTTGATCATTTTTGTGGAGGAGTTAATGAAAGCGATTGTGAGCCAGTCATTGATAAAATGTATTCTAAAGGGGTGAGCTCTGTTTTAGATTTTTCAGTTGAAGGCAAAGAGACAGAGACTTATTTTGAAGCAGCTAAAGATAAAATTATTCGTATCATTCAATTTGCTAAGGAAAAAGAGGCGATTCCTATAGTGGTTTTTAAACCAACAGGATTTGGGCGGTTTGCACTCTATCAAAAAAAAGGAGAAGGCCGTGCCTTTTCTGAGAAAGAGCAAGAGGAATGGAACAGAATTGTTGAGCGTTTTGATGCCGTATGCAAATTAGCCAAGGAAAAAGAAATAGAAGTGCTTATTGACGCAGAGGAAAGTTGGATGCAAGACGCAGCAGATGAGCTGGTTGAAGATATGATGCGAAAATATAATACCGATGGCACGATTGTATACAATACATTGCAGACGTACCGTTGGGATAGATTTGAATTCTTAAGGGCGTCTCATGAACGGGCTAAGGCAGAAGGTTTTAGTTTAGGTTTAAAAATTGTGCGAGGGGCTTATATGGAAAAAGAGCGGGAACGCGCCGAAGAGAAGGATTATAAATCTCCAATTTGTGACTCTAAAGTTATTACTGATGAAAATTTTAATGCCTGTTTAAAATACATCTTATCTCATTTGGATGATATTTCTATTTTTATAGGAACTCATAATGAAGAAAGTACTTACATCGCATTGAAAATGATGAAAGAATTAAACATAGTAAAAAATGATTCTCGAGTTTGGTTTGGCCAACTTTATGGCATGAGTGATCATATTAGTTTTAACCTATCGAAATTAGGGTATAATGTTGCTAAATACTTGCCCTTTGGTCCTGTTAAAGATGTGATGCCTTATTTAATTCGTAGAGCCGAAGAAAACACTAGTGTTGCTGGACAAACAGGAAGAGAGTTGGCACTCCTAAAAAAAGAAAGAGCGCGGCGGAAATTAGTTTAATTTAAAAATTCAATGGTTTTTAAAACGGCTTGCTTTTCACAATTCTCAATGGTTAAAGCAGCTTCTTTTGCTTGGAGTTCGCCTTCAATGTAATACATTTTGCAAGGACTTTTCTTAGTGTCACTTTTAGAAAAATTCACGTCGCCTTTGTATAGCATGTAGTTAATCTGAGTGGTATCAATATGCTGTGAAGCTATAAAGACTTTGGCTTCTTCAGAAAACACGAGTTCTTTAGTGCCTATATTTTTTAGAACTCGAGCATCCGGTCCATAATCACAGGACACTCTTTTTCCATTTAAAAAGAATGCTAAAATCACTAAACCAACAGCGAATCCACCAAAATAATATCCAAACCTTTTAAGTAAGCTCATTGAAACATTGTATACGTCATTCTCGTATTTATGAGAATCTAATTAGAGACGGCAAAATTCGTCATTTATTATGACTTTTTAATACTATTTAAATATTAATTGAATTAAAGTTCTACTGTAGCAAGAAGATTAAAAAATTAAAAGATTAACATCGTTATATTTTAAATCAAACCACTCCCCAACGGCTCGATTGGTTAAGATACCATGGTAGAAGTAAAGACCGTTTTTCAATCCGCGATCCATTCTTAACGAGTTTTCAAGTCCACCATCCTCAGCAATTTTCAATAAATATGGCGTGAATATATTGCTTATTGAAGCTGACGCTGTACGTGAATAACGTGCGGGAATATTTGGAACACAATAATGAATAACACCATGTTTTTTAAATGTTGGTTTTTTATGAGTCGTTATTTCACTAGTTTCAAAACAGCCGCCCATATCGATACTAACATCGATGACGACTGCTCCTTTTTTCATTTGTTCCACCATAATTTCGGTCACAAGAATAGGGGAGCGTTCTTTGCCACGAACGGCACCAATGACAACATCACAACGCCTGAGAGCCTTGTTTAGATATTTAGGTTGAATGGTTGACGTGTATAATGTTCTTCCTAAGTTTGTTTGTACACATCGCAGTTTAGTAATAGAGTTATCAAATATTTTAACATTAGCACCTAATCCAATAGCACTTCTAGCAGCAAACTCACCAACAGTTCCAGCGCCTAAAATAACGACTTCTACAGGTGGGACGCCACTAATATTGCCAAACATTAAACCATTACCTTCACTTGAATTACTTAATAATTCTGCAGCAATTAAGATGGATGCGGTACCAGCAATTTCACTTAAGGCACGCACTGCAGGATATGCGCCGTCATTGTCACGAATAAACTCAAAAGCTAATGCAGTAATCCGTTTAGAAGCTAAGGTTTCAAAGTATTTTTTATTTTGAGTTTTAATTTGTAATGCAGAAATGAGTATCGCTTGCGGGTTGATTAGTTTTAGCTCATCAATAGTCGGTGGTTCGACCTTTAAAATCATAGGGCAACCATACACTTTTGCAGGATCGTTAGTAATTTCAGCACCATTTTCACTATAATCTCTGTCGCTAAATTTAGAACCTTCTCCTGCACCAGATTCAATGAGTACCCGATGGCCATTATTTACGATCGCCGAAACGGCGTCTCGGAGTTAGGCAGACTCTTTTTTCTTGAAAAGCCGTCTCTTTTGGAATGCCTATAAATAATGAGCTTTTGTGCTTTAGTATTTCAAGGGTTTCTTCTTGCGGTAGTAATTGTGCTTTAGAAAAAGGTGTAATGGATTTGGACATTGTTAGCTGTTCAATTTTATAAGGATTTAAATTACAATAAAATATTGAATTGTGATAATGTAATTAAAAATACTGCTTAATTTTTTCCCAAATCGTTTTTGGTCTGTAGGTTATTTCGTCTTCTAATTGTTGAGTGGTTTTATTTACGGAGTTAATACTATTAAAAAGTTTGGCTCTTATAAGATATATAGATGGGATAACAACTGCCATGACAGGGACTAAATGTAAGAGTTGAAATTCATCTACGTAATCAATTTCTTGGTTTATGGCGCCAAAGATCTGGTACGTATACATGGCAATGGGTACTATAATAGAATGGTACCACCAATGCCTACATGTAAAAAACCAAATGAAAAGTAAAATTACCGGAATGACTTTCATCATTATAGTCCATATGGCTACTTGGGCATTGCCGTAGAATCCACTTTTGAAAGTAAATAACCATGTGTCCCAACTTTCAGTCTGAGGGACTAATTCATACATGTAAAAAATAAAGGGAGTCAAACCAATAAATGTGGCAAGAAGACTCCCCGTAATAATATTTCACGGTTAAAACTTTTTTATCCGTTACTTGGAATTTTAATTTTGGATTTATCAATTCCGGTTTCTGTTTGGTCATTTAGGTCAATGGTATTGGTTGGGTTTCCAGTAAATATTAATCCACCGAAAATGACTAATGTGATAACATACTTTTTTGCTTTCATAATAATAGGGATTTTAAATAATTAGTTATTAACCTAAATATATTTAAATCAACAATACCAAGAAGCAACAAACGTTAAACAAACGTTAAATAATATGTTATTCATAAGTTTTTATTACGGCTTAAACCGTAATAGAGTCAAAAATACACTTTTTTACGACAAAAAAGAACAGTTAGTATGAGGTGATTAATTGGTTAAGAGGAGTGTTCTCTCATCTGTTTTGCTCGAAAATATTTTAATAGTATGATACGCTTCTAATAAAAGGGGTGTAATTATTTACGGCCATTCTATTAATAACCAAGCGTCTTTGTTTAAATAATCTTCAATACCAAAATCATACAATTCTTCTTCAGTTTCTACTCTATATAAATCGAAATGATATACCTGACGTTTATTTAATTGGTACTCATTTACTAATGAAAAAGTGGGACTACTTACGGTATCCTTGCTCCCTAAGGCTCTAACAATGGCTTTTATAAGTGTGGTTTTTCCCATGCCCATTTCAGCATCGAATAATAAAACTTTAGAGGTAGATTTCTCAATAATTTTGTTGGCAACAAGATCTAATTCGTCTAATGTATATGTAATTTGCACGGTGTTTATTTTCTACGAAAATAACAAAATTGCGTTAATATCAATTGTTTTAATATAAAGTGAATTTACAGAAAAAAAACCCCTTAACATGCTGCTTCTATTTAGGACTTAAAACCACGAAAGGAATAATCATTTCTTCTAAGGAAACACCGCCATGTTGGTAGGTGTTCCTATAATAACTTACATAATGATTATAGTTGTTAGGATATGCAAAAAACAAATCACTTTTCGCAAAAATAAAAGAACTGTTCATAGATATTGTAGGTAAATGAATGGTTTTAGGATCCTTTGCGGCTAGTACGTCTTTCTCTTCATAACTTAAGCTGCGTCCCGTTTTATAGCGCAAGTTTAAACTGGTATCACGATCTCCAATAACTTTTGAAGGATTCTTAACATTAATAGTACCATGATCTGTGGTTAAAATTAATTTAAAACCCATTTGTTGTGCTTGTTGTATCATTTCAAACAACGGTGAGTTTTTAAACCAGCTTTGCGTAAGTGAGCGATAGGCTTTATCATTAGAAGCCAATTCTTTTACTACATCCATTTCAGTTTTTGAATGTGAAAGCATGTCTACAAAGTTATAAACCACAACAGTTAAATCATTGTCCTTGAGTCCTCTAAAATTTTCAGCTAATTTTTTACCATCTTTTAAATTGGTGATTTTGTAATACTCATGCTTTAAGTGTGTTAAGCCCAAGCGTTTCATCTGTGCATTTAGAAAATCATGTTCATGTAAGTTTTTTCCGCCGTCATCCGTATCGTTTTTCCAATATTCAGGATGAAGTTTTTCCATATCACTTGGCATTAATCCGGAGAAAATCGCATTTCTTGCATATTGTGTTGCCGTTGGTAAAATACTATAAAAAGCTTCTTCACTTACTTTCTTATAGTGATTCGTGACACTGGGTTCGAAGGCTTTCCATTGGTCATAACGTAAATTGTCTATAACCACTAAAAGAGTAGGTTGCTCCTTACTTAATTCCGGAACAATTTTATCTTTAAATAAAACGTGAGATAAGGTAGGAGACTCTGTATTAGCTTCAAACCACGTAGGATAGTTTTTATCAATAAATTTTCCAAATTGAATGTTGGCCTCGTTTTTTTGCGATTCTAAAATCTCAAACATTCCTGAATCTTCAATGTCTTCTAATCGCATTTCCCAATAGACCAATTTTTGATAAAGGGAAATCCAGTCTTCATAAGAGTTTACCATGGCCATATCCATCGCTATTTTTCTGAACTCTTGTTGGTAGTTTGAAGTCGTCTTCTCTGATACTAAACGAGAATGATCTAAATTCTTTTTTAAACTTAACAAAATTTGATGTGGGTTTACAGGTTTTATGAGGTAATCTGCAATTTTATTCCCAATCGCTTCCTCCATAATATATTCTTCTTCACTCTTGGTAATCATGACAACAGGCAACTCATTTTCTTTTTCCTTAATTTCATTAAGCGTGTCTAAACCAGTTAAACCAGGCATGTTCTCATCTAAAAAAACAATATCAAATTTTTGTTCATCAAGTATTTCTAATGCCTCAGTACCGCTTTTGCAAGTGGTAACATTATAATTTTTTTGTTCTAAAAACAGGATGTGTGGTTTTAATAAATCAATTTCATCATCAACCCAAAGTACTTTTATTTTATCCATGTATATTTGTTTATCTAAATCATTAAAAAAAAACGTCTTGCAACTAAGTAACAAGCTCAAAATATTAAACGACCCAATTTACGGATTTATTACTATCCCTAATTCTTTAATTTTCGATTTAATCGAGCATAAATATTTTCAACGGTTACGCCGTATCACGCAAATGGGGATGAGTTATTTGGTCTACCCAGGAGCCCATCACACCCGTTTTCATCATGCCATAGGTTGCATGCATCTCATGCAAAAAGCAATACAAGTGCTTCGCTTTAAAGGGGTTGAAATTAATAATGATGAGCAAAACGCATTATTAATAGCAATTTTATTGCATGACATTGGTCATGGCCCCTTTTCACATGCCATGGAGCATAGCATTGTAAATGGCATCTCCCATGAGCATCTTTCAATGCTTTTTATGGAAGAATTAAACACAGAATTTAACAACGATTTAACGTTGGCTATTCAAATTTTTAAAGGGGACTATCCCCGTAAATTTATGTGCCAGTTAATTTCCAGCCGAGATAGATATGGATCGAGCAGATTATCTAAAGCGGGATAGTTTTTATACGGGAGTTGCCGAAGGTAATATTAATAGTGAACGCCTGATAACAATGCTTAACGTTAGAAATGATGCGCTAGTGGTGGAGAATAAAGGCATCTATTCTGTAGAAAAATTCTTGGTGGCAAGACGTTTAATGTACTGGCAGGTTTATTTGCATAAAACAAGTTTGTCTGCAGAGCAGTTACTCATTCGTGTCTTAAAGCGTGCTAAAGAATTGACTAAAGAGGGTCTAGTTTTGTCTGCAAGTAAGCCCTTACAGTATTTTCTTCAGAATGAAATTGCGTTAATGGATTTTACCCTAGAAAGCCTTGAGACGTTTTCAAAATTAGATGATTATGACGTTATTTCGGCCATGAAAGAATGGCAATATCATGAAGATTTTGTGTTGAAAAATCTCTGTAGTATGATTATAAATAGAGATTTGCTGAAGGTTAAAATTAAAAAGAAAGCTATTAAGCCGTCTTTATTACTTCAACATAAAAAAGAATTAATTGAAAAATATAATATTTCTGAAACAGAGGCAGATTACTTTGTGTTCACTGGCGAGATTTCAAATCAGGCATACACACTAAAAAAGCAAGGAATAAATATTTTACATAAAAACGGAAAGATTGAAGATATCGTTAAAGCATCAGACCAATTAAATTTAAAAGCGCTGTCTAAAACAGTGACTAAATATTATATCTGTTATCCAAAGGAAAAATTGTGATTATTTTTTCTATTTTTGCGTGAGATGAAGTTTACAGCAGAACAAATAGCAGGTATACTAGAAGGAGAGGTTGTGGGTAATCCACAGGCTGAAGTTTCTAAGTTATCAAAAATCGAGGAAGGTGTTGAAGGGACCTTGACCTTTTTGGCAAACCCTAAATACACACATTATATATATACAACGAAAGCAACTATAGCTATAGTAGGTAAAGATTTTAAGCCGAACAAGCTATTTCAACCACTTTAATACGGGTTGAAGATGCTTATAAGTCATTTTCAAAACTACTAGAATATTACAATCAAGTTAAATTAAATAAATTCGGAATAGAGCAACCCGTATCTATTGCTAAATCGGCATCACTGGGGAAGGACATTTATGTAGGTGCGTTCACATATATTGGTGAGAATGTAAAAATTGGAGATAACGTAAAAATTTTCCCAAGCAGTTATATTGGAGATAATGTGACGATTGATACTAATACTGTTTTGTTTGCAGGTGCTAAAATTTATTCAGAATCGATAATCGGCAAGAATTGTGTTATTAATTCCGGAGCTATTATTGGAGCAGATGGTTTTGGGTTTGCACCTAATGCAGCTGGCGAATACAGTAAAATACCCCAAATAGGAAATGTTATTATAGAGGATTTTGTTGATATAGGTGCGGCAACAACTATCGATAGGGCGACTTTGGGTTCTACAATCATTCGTCGTGGTGCTAAATTAGATAATCAAATTCAGATCGCTCATAATGTTGAAATAGGTAAAAATACGGTTATTGCGGCGCAAACAGGTGTTGCTGGATCTACCAAAATAGGAGACAATTGCCAAATAGGAGGACAAGTGGGATTTGCGGGGCATATAAGCATTGGCAATAACGTGAAAATACAAGCGCAATCCGGGATTGGCAGAAACATCAAGGATAATGAGATTTTACAAGGATCACCGGCCTTTAGTTATGGTGATTGGAATAAGTCTTATGTATATTTTAAAAACTTGCCTAAACTGGCAAAAACCATAAACGATTTAGAAAAAAAGGAAATGGCGATAGTTAATTCAGACATAAAACAAAAAACCATAGACAAAGAAGTGTCTTTAAAAGGTGTTGGTTTACACACTGGAAATGAAGTAACGCTAACATTTAAACCGGCGCCTGTAAATACAGGTTTCGCTTTTAAACGTATAGATTTAGAAGGAAATCCTATTATTGAAGCAGATGTCAACTATGTCACCAATACTCAACGTGGCACCTGTTTAGAAAAAAACGGAGTCATTATTCAAACCTGTGAACATGTGCTTGCAGCATTTACTGGTCCGGATATTGACAATGCCATAATTGAACTCGATAGTGCCGAACCTCCAATTATGGATGGTTCTTCTAAGTTTTTTGTAGAGGCTATTGAAAGGGCAGGGATAGTGGAACAAGAAGCCTATCGTGAAGAGTACGTGGTCAAAGATGTTATTTCTTATACAGATGAGGATACGGGAAGTGAAATTTTAGTAATGCCATCAAAGGAATATCAAGTTACTACTATGGTAGACTTTGGAACCAAGGTTCTTGGCACTCAAAATGCAACGCTAAACCATTTATCTGAGTTTAAAGAACATATCTCAGATTCCGTAACCTTTAGTTTTTTACATGAATTAGAATCATTGTTGGAGCACGGTCTCATTAAAGGAGGTGATTTGAATAATGCTATAGTTTATGTGGACAAGGAATTGTCTCCTGAAACTATGGAAAAACTAAAAATTGCCTTTGGTAAAGATAGTATCTCTGTAAAGCCAAATGGTATTCTTGATAATCTAACGTTGCACCACCCTAACGAGGCAGCAAGACATAAATTGTTAGATGTTATTGGTGATTTGGCTTTGGTAGGGACACGTATTCGCGGAAAAGTGATAGCCAATAAACCAGGCCACTACATCAATACACAGTTTGCAAAGAAACTTTCAAAAATTATTAAAAACGAAAGAAGAAATAATGTACCGAGGTTGATTTGAACCAAACACCTGTAATGGATGTGAATCAAATTATGGACATGCTGCCTCACAGACAGCCGTTCTTATTAATTGACAAAATTTTTGAACTTTCGGAAAACAAAGTGGTTGGAATGAAAAACGTGACAATGAATGAGCCGTTTTTCGCAGGACACTTTCCAGGAGCTCCAGTTATGCCAGGAGTCTTAATAGTTGAAGCGATGGCACAAACAGGAGGTATATTGGTATTGAGTACAGTTCCAGATCCTGAAAATTATTTAACGTTTTTTATGAAAATAGACAAAGTGAAGTTCAAACAAAAAGTGGTCCCTGGTGACACTTTAATCTTCAATTGTTCTCTCATTACACCAATAAGACGCGGTATTTGCCACATGCAAGGATATGCATACGCAAATGGTAAACTTTGTGCTGAAGCTGAGCTAATGGCGCAAATTACAAAAGTAAAATAATCTTAAAAACAACAGTACCGGTGTCGCATTATATTTTTTAGAAGTAAAACACTAAATTGCGAATACGTTGTCACCAATTAATAAAGGAGTACTATTAAAATGAACAGAGCATATCACAGGTTTCTCTATGAAGTAAAACCTTTAAAATGCAAACTCATTTTTACCAATTAAAAAATTATATTATAAAAATGAATCAACCCCTAGCATACGTACACCCAGGAGCTAAAATTGCTAAAAATGTAGTGATTGAGCCTTTTACAACAATTTCTAATAATGTTACTATTGGTGAAGGCACTTGGATTGGTAGTAATGTTACCATCATGGAAGGTGCTCGTATAGGTAAAAACTGTAATATTTTTCCAGGCGCAGTTATTTCTGCAGTGCCTCAAGATTTAAAATTTAATGATGAAGATACCACTACCGAAATAGGAGATAACGTTACTATTAGAGAGTGTGTTACCATTAATCGTGGTACGACAGACCGGATGAAAACGGTTATTGGTAACAATTGCTTGATTATGGCATATTGCCATATTGCACACGACTGTGTGGTTGGTAATAATTGTATTTTCTCGAATAACAGCACCTTAGCAGGTCATATTAATGTTGGAGATTATGTGGTATTGGCTGGAATGACAGCCGTTCACCAATTTTGTTCTATTGGTAATCATGCCTTTGTTACGGGAGGGTCGTTAGTAAGAAAAGATGTACCGCCTTTTGTAAAGGCTGGGCGTGAGCCATTGTCTTATGTGGGTATTAATTCTGTAGGCTTGAGACGAAGAGGATATACAACAGATAAGATAAGAGAGATTCAGGAAATATTCAGAATATTATATCAAAAAAATTATAACACTACGCAAGCTTCAAACATCATTGAAGCAGAAATGGAAGCAACCACTGAGCGTGATGAAATACTGCAGTTTATCAAAAATTCTCACCGAGGGATTATGAAAGGTTACTTCAAATCAAATTAAAAATTAAAATAAAAATTATGGCGAGTACTTCAGATATTAGAAACGGATTATGTATCAAATATAATAATGATATTTATAAAATTATTGAATTTTTACATGTGAAGCCAGGAAAAGGCCCAGCATTCGTAAGAACAAAAATGAAAAGTGTTACGAATGGAAAAGTTTTAGACAATACCTTTTCTGCAGGACATAAGATTGAAGATGTTCGTGTGGAAACGCATAAATTTCAGTTCTTATACCATGATGGGGAGTTTTACCATTTCATGAATCAGGAAGATTATACTCAAATTCGTTTGTTAGAAGCGGCTTTAGATAAGCCGGAGTTAATGAAAGAAGGTGAGGTGGTTACCGTATTAATTAATACTGAAGATAACATGCCGCTTTCAGTAGACCTACCTGCAAGTGTGGTTTTAGAAGTTACTGCTACAGAGCCAGGGGTTAAAGGAAATACGGCAACTAATGCCACTAAACCAGCTACTATGGAAACAGGAGCAGAGGTAAATGTCCCTTTATTTATTAATGAAGGAGATAAAATTAAAATTGAAACCGATAAAGGAACTTATAAAGAACGTGTTAAAGAATAATTTTCATTGAAATTCTCTAAATCACATACTCTCAAGGAAATAGCACAAATTATAAATTGTAATTATGTTGGCGCAGACGATTTTCAGGTTTTTGGAATGAACGAGATTCATGTCGTCGAAACTGGGGATATTGTTTTTGTCGATCACCCTAAATATTACGATAAAGCACTACAGTCTGCAGCAACAGTTATTTTAATAAACAAAGAAGTAGACTGCCCTGAAGGGAAGGCTTTATTAATTAGTGATGATCCGTTTAGGGACTTCAATTTATTAACGCAATATTTTAAACCGTTTCAAAGCGCGAATGTGAGCATTTCTCCTTCAGCAAAAATCGGGAAAAACACCATCATACAACCCAATTGCTTTATTGGTAACAATGTTACGATAGGTGATAATTGTGTTATACATGCCAACGTCACGATTTATGATGACGCCGTGATTGGAAACCATGTTACCATCCATTCCGGGACTATACTGGGCGCTAGTGCTTTTTATTATAAAAACAGACCTACGGGTTTCGATCCATTAATTTACGGCGGACGCGTCGTGATTGAAGACCATGTCGATATTGGCGCTTTATGTACTATTGATAAGGGAGTTACAGGGGATACAACTATTGGAGCGGGGTCTAAATTGGATAATCAAATTCAAGTGGGGCACGATACCATCATAGGTAAAAAATGTTTAATAGCCTCTCAGGTTGGTATTGCTGGCTGTTGCGTTATAGAAGACGAAGTGACTATTTGGGGGCAAGTGGGTACCAACAGTGGAATCACCATTGGTAAAAAAGCAGTAATTCTTGGTCAAACCGGAGTAACAAAATCTGTTGTAGGAGGTAAAAGTTATTTTGGGACTCCTATTGAAGAATCTAGAGTGAAATTAAAGGAACTGGCGTATGTCAAGCAAATCCCTAATATTATTGATCAATTAAAAAGCAAGTAGATGTCTGCAAAAGAAATAGTTAAAGCCTTTTATAGCTTAGATTTAGCAAAAGAAGATACCGCGATAGACATGATACACAAAGGGTGTGTGATGCATTGGAGTAGTAGCAAGGGGTTTACCGAGCTGAATTACAATGAGATTAGTGACATGTTGCTAAGTGTGCGTCAATCATTTTTGTCTTTCAAATACAAACTAAGTCATTTATTAGAGGATGGAAATACGGTAACTGCCGGATATACAATATATACCACAAGCATTGAAACGCCTCATAAAGAAGATGCTTTAGCGCATTTTATCTCTATTTGGGAAGTTAAGAATAAAAAATTATATAAATGCTGGGAGATAAGTCAATTGGTCGATGATAATCCTAAGGGCATATCTTCATTTTCGGAAATAAAAATTTAAAATAGATTTAAAAAATCGCTATCAAAAACTTACTTTTGTGGCGAATTAAATAAAAACAACTCCATTTTGATTTCCTTTAAGGAAATGTCTAAAAGACAATGGGACAAAAATTAAACAAATGAGCGTTTTAGTAAACAAAGATTCAAAAATAATAGTTCAAGGTTTTACAGGTAGTGAAGGGACTTTTCACGCTGAACAAATGATTGAATATGGAACAAATGTTGTTGGTGGAGTGACTCCAGGAAAAGGAGGGCAATCCCATTTAGACAGGCCTGTTTTCAACACTGTTGAAGAAGCGGTTCAAAAAGCGGGAGCAGATACAAGTATTATTTTTGTGCCACCTGCTTTTGCTGCAGATGCTATTATGGAAGCTGCAGATGCTGGAATAAAAGTAATTATTTGTATTACTGAAGGCATTCCAGTGGCAGATATGATCAAAGCTTCAAATTATATAAAAGGAAGAGCGTGTCGTTTGATAGGACCTAACTGTCCAGGTGTTATCACACCAGGGGAAGCAAAAGTTGGTATTATGCCAGGTTTTGTTTTCAAAAAAGGAAAAGTTGGTATTGTTTCAAAATCAGGAACATTAACCTATGAAGCAGCAGACCAAGTGGTAAAGCAAGGGTTAGGAATTACTACTGCCATAGGTATTGGTGGAGATCCAATTATTGGAACTACGACTAAAGAAGCTGTTGAATTGTTAATTAATGATCCGGAAACCGAGTGTGTGGTTATGATTGGCGAAATTGGAGGCCAATTAGAAGCAGACGCAGCTAACTGGTATAAAGAAAGTGGCAGTAAAAAACCAATTATTGGTTTCATTGCTGGAGAAACAGCACCTGCAGGTCGTACAATGGGTCATGCTGGAGCCATTGTTGGAGGTAGTGATGATACAGCCCAAGCTAAAAAAGAAATCATGAGAGCTTGTGGTATTCATGTGGTAGATTCACCTGCTGAAATAGGTAAGAAAGTAAAAGAAGTTTTAGGATAACATTTTAATAATAGGATTTTCCCTGTTAAAAAAATATAATTTAGAAACGTTATTAGTTCGTTGACTGTCTTTTAGTTAACGAACTTTTTTTTGATCAATAAATAACCAAAAATGAAGCACTTAAGGCTGGTGGTATGCTTTTTATTTTTGCTACTATTTTAGTTGCAAAACCGAGAGTGACAACACAAAGGCTTATAATACCACAGAACAACTAGATGTCTTCGGTTTTAATGATATATAAATTATAAATCTACCAGATTGCGTTTGTACACTTCACAAAATTAGGTAGACATGCTGTTTATTTAATTATAAAAAATTAGAACTATAAAACGACAGCTATTTTGGCGCCCTTAATAAGGCGGGTAATTGCAATAGAACCTCATAATTGAAAACAAATTATGAGGTTTTTTATTTAATACTCATTGTAATTACTATATTTGAACGACTAATAAATTAAAGAAAATTAATGAAACTTTTAGACGGTAAAACAGCAATAATCACAGGCGCAAGTCGTGGCATTGGTAAAGGTATAGCGGAAGTTTTTGCACAACAAGGTGCAAATGTAGCCTTTACATATAGTTCTTCAGTTGAAGCAGCTAATGAATTAGAAAAAGAATTAAACGCTTTAGGAGTAAAAGCGAAAGGATATAAGAGTAACGCGGCAAGTTTTGATGAGGCTCAAGAATTAGCTGAAGTAGTATTAAAAGAGTTTGGAAGTATTGACGTATTAGTTAATAATGCCGGGATTACAAAAGACAATCTTTTAATGCGAATGGGTGAAGAAGATTTTGATGCTGTAATTGAAGTGAATTTGAAGTCTGTATTCAACATGACAAAAGCGGTACAACGCACCATGCTTAAACAACGCAAAGGCTCAATCATTAATATGAGTTCGGTTGTTGGTGTTAAAGGAAATGCAGGACAAACCAATTACGCAGCGTCTAAGGCAGGAATTATTGGCTTTTCAAAATCGGTAGCTTTAGAGCTAGGATCTAGAAATATTAGAAGTAATGTGATTGCGCCTGGATTTATAGAAACTGAAATGACTGCTAAATTGGATGAAGAAACAGTGAAAAGTTGGAGAAATGCTATTCCTTTAAAACGTGGTGGTACACGTGAAGATATTGCCAATGTTTGTGTGTTCTTAGCTAGTGATATGTCTGCTTATGTCACTGGGCAAACCATAAACGTAGATGGAGGCATGTTAACTTAAAATTTAAACTAAAACTAAAGCAAATGAAAAGCATTTTACTAGTGTTAGCACTTATTATAAATACGGTTGTTTTTTCGCAAGATTGGACGACTTACCATAATAAAGACTTTAATTTCAGTGTAGATTTACCTGGTGAGCCAAAAACAATGGAGCAAGAGGTGCCAACAGAAGTTGGCGATCTAACGATGCGTATGTTTATGGTCGATGCTTCTGTTTACGAGGGGAGTAGTAACCTAATGTATATGGTTATTCATACTGAATACCCTGTCAATCCGAGATAAGCTTGAGGAGAGTGATGTTCAAACTATGTTAGATGGTTCTGTAGATGGAGCGGTTGGTAACGTGCAAGGAAAACTTGTTTATGCTAATAAAACGGAATTAAATGGTAGTCCGGGCCGGGAGGCTAAAATTGAAGTGCAAGGGGCTTTTATGTATATGAATATGTATGTAAAAAACAATGCCTTATATGCTATTCAGACTATTTGCTTAAGTGAAAATGATGAAAATGAAGATATTAAAAAGTTTTTCAGTTCATTTAAATTAAATAATATGTAATAGCCATTGTCTTTACAAACACTCATATTTATCATTCTAGCTGGAACCCTCGCGCTTTTATTAGCATGGTTCCAATATAAGTACAAAGCAAAAGGCGATTCTAAAAAGAATGGTCTTTTTGCTTTTTTACGTTTTATAAGCGTTTTTGGGGTTTTATTGCTACTTATTAATCCCGAATTTGAACAAGTCACGGTTTATAATGAGAAGCCTAATTTGGTCGTTGCGGTAGACAACTCTAAGTCTATTCCGCATTTAAAACAAGCAGAATCGGTCTCGGAGATTGTAGCAGCTATTAAAAACAACGAAGCATTAAATAAAGCATTCAATATTGATGTATTTTCTTTTGGTAGCGTTCTAAGTACGAATGACTCACTACATTTTACTGAAGAACAAACAAACATAGACAAAGTCTTTAGTGCGCTCAATCAGATATATAAAAACACCATAGCGCCAACCGTTTTAATAACAGATGGTAATCAAACCTACGGTAATGATTACGAGTATTCTGCAAAGCAATATAAGCAACCGGTTTATCCTGTTGTAGTAGGGGATACAACAACGTATGTCGATTTAAAAATCAAGCAACTTAACGTTAATAAATATGCTTTTTTAAAAAACAGGTTTCCTGTAGAAACGATTGTGATATATAATGGAGACGAGACTGTCAATACTAAAGTTGTAGTGACTTCGGCAATACTACAGTGTTCTCAAAACCCATCACGTTGAGCAAAGTTGATAATTCACAAATTCTTAACTTCACTTTACCAGCTAACAGTGTTGGCGTAAAAACCTATCGCGCTACCATTTATCCAGTAGTAAGCGAAAAAAACAAGAGTAATAATAGTAGGAATTTCGCAGTAGAAGTCATTGATGAAAAAACAAATGTTGCGATAGTAAGTAGTGTTTTACACCCGGATTTAGGGGCTTTGAAAAAGAGTATCGAAAGTAATGAACAGCGGCAAGTGGTCTTATTAAAACCACAGGAAGCAATAAAGGATTTAGATGACTTTCAACTCGTTATCCTGTATCAACCAAACCAGACATTTAAAATTTTGTTCGAGGCATTAGAGCTTCAAAATAAAAATCAATTTATTATCGCGGGACCTAAAACCGATTGGCGGTTTTTAAACACAGTAAGCCGGAATTATCAACAAGATATTAATAGTGTAAAAGAAGAGTATCAAGCGACTTTAAACACAAACTATAATACTTTTATCGTTGATGATTTAAATTTTGAATCGTTCCCTCCTTTGCATTCCGCCTTTGGAGATCTTGAGTTTTCTGTTCCGCATGAAACAATTCTTTATAAAAAATTAGGAAGCCTCCGGACCAAGCAACCGCTGTTAGCCACTTTTGAAACCAATGGTAAACGAGAGGCGATTCTGTTAGGTGAAAACATTTGGAAGTGGAGAGCGCAAAGTTTTGTAAACGATAAGAACTTTATGGGGTTTGATAATTTTTTAGGCAAACTGGTTCAGTATCTGTCATCTAACAAGAGAAAAAACAGGCTGAATTTGGATTATGAATCGTTTTATCAAGGCAATAATAATGTCAATATCTCAGCACAGTTTTTTAATAAAAATTATGAGTTTGATACCAGTGAGAATTTGAATATTACGGTAACAGATAAGTTGACAAAGCAGTCACGAACCATTCCTTTGATTCTTAAAAACAATAATTATCAAGTCGATTTAAGTAGTTTACCAGCTTCAGACTATAGTTTTACAGTAAAAGCAACAAGCGAAAACATTTCAAAGGCAGGAAACTTTAAAATTTTAGAGTATAATGTAGAGCAGCAGTTTTTGAATGCCGATGTGGCCAAATTAAAGCGGTTAGCGACTCACAGTCAAGGGCAAAGCTATTTTATTAACAATTATACATCACTTTTTGACAATTTAATTAATGACAATCGCTTTAAGCCAATCCAAAAAAGCAGTAAAAATATTGTACCTTTAATCGATTGGAAATACTTATTAGGCCTAATCGTCTTAGCCTTAGCCATTGAGTGGTTTCTAAGAAAATATAACGGATTAATTTAAACAAAAAATAGCACATGGAAAGATTACCAAAAATAGGAATACCAATTATTATAGGATTTATTATACTTGTTATTATTTTAGCAAAATCGGCAGTAACCATTGGCTCAGGAGAAGCGGGTGTACTTTATAAAACATTTGACAATGGTGTGGTTACAAACAAACCACCTTTAGGCGAAGGATTTCATATTGTGGCACCTTGGAACAAAGTGATTGTTTACGAAGTACGTCAACAAGAACTTTTTGAGAAAATGAAAGTATTATCATCAAATGGATTAGATATTATATTAGAAACTACGGCCTGGTATATGCCAAATCCAGTAGATTTAGGGAAATTGCACCAAGAAAAAGGGGCAGATTACCTAGACCGTATTATTAAACCAGCATTGAGATCGGCAGCAAGAAGTGTCGTTGGTCGTTATACACCGGAGCAACTGTATTCTAGTAAAAGGGATATTATTCAAAATGAAATTTTTGATGAAACAAAGAAAATTCTTGATGATCAGTATATTATTCTTAATGATGTTTTGGTTAGAGACGTAACGTTACCAGCAACCATTAAAGATGCTATTGAACGTAAACTAAAACAAGAGCAGGAATCCTTAGAATATGAATTTAGACTGGTAACTGCTGCTAAAGAGGCTGAAAAAGTAATTATTGAAGCTGAAGGAAAAGCAGAATCGAACCGTATCTTAAGTGCGTCTTTAACCGATAAAATTCTACAAGATAAAGGTATTGATGCCACAATGAAATTAGCAGAATCACCAAACAGTAAAATTGTGGTTATCGGTTCGGAGATTCGGATTACCAATTATTTTAGGCAACCAATAAAATTATTATAAAAGACTAGGATTTGTAATAATTATTTTACAATCTTTGTAAAGAACAAAAACAAAATGAACTTTATTCAATCACATCATCATCATTTTCATACTTGCCATCAAGCGAGCTGAAAGTGTATTGAATAAAATCAACATATTTTTAAACCCGTTTGAGCGAATCAAGCGGGTTTTTTATTTTTAACCTTTTTTGATTTTGCTCAAATTTAATAAAAGACCCCGCTTTCTCGGGAATCATTATGAGTAAATTAAAAATTGCAGTTCAAAAATCAGGGCGCTTAAATGAAGATTCCATGGCGCTTCTTAAAGACATTGGCATTTCAATAGACAATGGTAAAGACCAATTAAAAGCCGCCGCAGCTAATTTTCCCTTAGAAGTTTTTTATCTTAGAAACGGGGACATTCCACAATATTTAAGAGACGGAGTGGTCGATGTTGCGATCATTGGAGAGAATGTGCTCATAGAAAAAGGGCAGGAGTTAGTTATTGCCGAACGTTTGGGCTTCTCAAAATGTCGCGTGTCTATTGCTGTTCCTAAAGCCTCTAAAGCGAAGTGTTTAAAAGATTTAGAAGGCCAACGCATCGCGACTTCTTATCCCAATACGGTGAATCAGTTTTTAGAGCAGAACAACATGACTGCTCAATTACATATTATTAATGGTTCAGTAGAAATAGCGCCTAATATTGGTCTCGGCTGATGGCATTTGTGATATTGTTTCAAGTGGAAGTACCTTATTTAAAAATGGATTAAAAGAAGTAGAAGTCCTTTTAAAATCTGAGGCCGTTTTAGCTGTTTCTCCCAATATTTCAAAGGACAATCAAAAGCTTTTAGAAAAATTACAATTTAGAATTCAATCGGTTTTAAGAGGTCAAAACTCTAAATACGTGCTATTAAATGCACCAAATGACAAACTCGAAGAGATCATAAATGTCCTACCAGGCATGAAAAGCCCAACGGTTTTACCTTTGGCAGAAGCGGGTTGGAGCTCTGTGCATTCAGTCATTGATAAAAATCAATTTTGGGAAGTCATTGATGAACTTAAAGAAAAAGGTGCACAAGGCATTTTAGTTTGTCCAATAGAAAAAATGGTACTCTAATGAACATTATAAACAATCCAAAAAAGAAAGATTGGGCAGAGCTTTTAAAGCGTCCAACACAAACGGTAGATGATATTGAAACCACGGTTAATCAAATCTTCGATGATGTAAAAAGAAATGGGGACAGCGCCATTGCGAAGTATACGCAGTTGTTTGATGGGGTGAATTTAGAGTCTAATGTCGTCTCTTCAAAAGAAATAGAAGACTGCGGGAGTAAGATTCCGAAGCCTTGAAGCAAGCCATTAAAAAAGCAAAGTCAAACATAGAAACCTTTCATAACGCTCAAAAAACAGAGAAAGTTTATGTAGAAACGATGCCCGGTATTGCCTGTTGGCAAGAAAAACGACCAATTGAAAAAGTAGGATTGTATATTCCAGGAGGTACCGCACCCTTATTCTCTACGGTTTTAATGTTGGCCACACCGGCAAACATCGCAGGTTGCAAAGAGCTCGTCTTGTGTTCTCCGCCAAATAAAGAAGGTAAAATCGCGAATGAAATTTTGTACACTGCTCAATTATGTGGTGTCACAAAAATCATAAAGGTTGGTGGTATTCAAGCAATTGCGGGAATGACTTTTGGTACTGAGAATATGCCTCAGGTGTATAAAATTTTCGGACCAGGTAATCAGTTTGTTACTGTTGCAAAGCAATTGGCTACAAAATTTGGAGTGGCAATAGATATGCCTGCAGGGCCTAGTGAATTATTAGTGGTTGCAGATGATACCGCAAATGCAGCCTACGTGGCTTCCGATTTATTAAGCCAGGCAGAACATGGTAGTGATAGTCAGGTTATTTTAGTCTCAACATCACACAAATTAATAGCAGCGGTGTCAAAAGAAATTGATGCTCAGTTAGCGGTACTTCCCGAAAAGCGATGGCCGCAAAAGCGATTGAAAACTCTAAATTAATTTACGTTGAGGAGGAGACTACAGCTTTAGAACTAATTAATGAATATGGCCCTGAGCATTTTATAATATGTTGTAAAAATGAAGATTTATTTATTAACAACATTAGCAACGCAGGATCCGTGTTTATTGGTAATTATACGCCAGAAAGCGCAGGCGATTATGCTTCGGGAACCAATCACACCTTACCAACCAATGGGTTTAGTAAAGCGTACTCAGGAGTCAATTTAGATAGTTTCACAAAGAGTATTACGTTTCAGAGAATATCAAAAGAAGGGCTATTAACCATTGGGAATACTATTGAATTGATGGCAGAAGCTGAAGGCTTACAAGCACATAAAAATGCAGTTTCCATACGCTTAAAAGATTTAAAAAATGAATAATTTAAGGTCTACAGTTAATCGAAATGCAGGCCACGTGCTCCAAGTTAAAAAAACGCAGTAATGGAAAAGATATTTAATTTAAACGCCTTAGTGAGAAAGAACATAAATGCGTTAAAACCCTATTCTTCAGCGCGCGATGAATACAATAGCGAAACTCAAGACATGGTGTTTCTTGATGCTAATGAAAACCCGTTTAATACTGGTATGAATCGCTATCCAGATCCGCACCAATTAAAAGTAAAACAGTTACTGTCTAAAATCAAGGGCATATCAACAGAAAACATACTACTTGGTAATGGGAGTGACGAAGTTTTAGACTTAATCTTCAGAGCTTTTTGTGAACCCAATGAAGACAATGTGATCACATTACCGCCAACATACGGGATGTATGAAGTCTTGGCAAATACAAATGCCATTGACGTTATAAACGTGGCGTTGTCCAATGGTTTTCAGCCTAAAGTGGATGCGATTATCGCGGCTTCAAATAACAAGTCTAAAATCTTGTTTTTGTGCTCGCCAAACAACCCAACGGCCAATAGTTTTGACGCTTCAAAAATAGAAAGTCTTTTAAAAGCATTTGAAGGTGTCGTTGTGATTGATGAAGCCTATATAGATTTTTCTAATGAAGAAAGCTGGGGGAGTAGATTACATGAGTTTCCAAATTTAGTAGTGACCCGAGACACTTTCAAAAGCATACGGTTTGGCAGGAATTAGACTTGGTATTTGCTATGCTTCTGTTGAAATTATTGAGACCTTAAAAAAAATTAAGCCGCCGTATAATGTTAATGAGTTAACCCAACAAAAAGCAATAGAACGCTTGAGTGTTATGGCTGAAGTAAACCATGAGATTACGGTTTTAAAAGAAGAGCGAGAAAAACTAATAGTAGAATTAGAGCCTATTCATTTTGTTGAAAAGGTGTACCCTTCAGATGCTAATTTTTTGTTAGTAAAAGTCGATGATGCCCAAAGAAGATATGAACAATTAATAACTAAGGGGATTGTGATTCGCAATAGAACCAATCAACCCCTGTGTGAAAATTGTTTGCGATTTACCGTAGGGACAAGTAGTGAAAATAATAAATTGATTGAAACATTAAAAGTATTGTAGATGAAACGTGTATTATTTATAGATAGAGACGGAACGATTATAAAAGAGCCGGCAGACGAACAAATTGATGCGTTCGAAAAATTAGAATTCTATCCCAAAGTATTTCAATATTTAAGTAAAATCGCTAAAGACTTAAACTTTGAACTTGTGATGATTACCAATCAGGATGGTTTAGGGACCGAGGTGTATCCCGAAAACACGTTTTGGCCAGTGCACAACTTTATTTTAAAAGCTTTTGAAGCTGAAGGGGTTGTTTTTAAAGAACAATTTATAGACAGAACGTTCGCAAAAGACAACGCGCCCACTCGCAAACCAAATACTGGGTTGTTGACGCAATATTTTACAGAAGAGTATGATTTAAAAAATTCTTTTGTGATAGGTGACCGTTTAACAGATATAGAACTGGCTAAAAATTTAGGTTCCAAAGGGATTTTTATAAACGATAATACACATTTGGGAACAGATGAGATCACTGTAAAACGTGAGGCTTTAAACGATTTTATCGCATTAGAAAGTAATGATTGGGAAGCGATTTATAAGTTTTTAAAAACGGAAGAACGTACAGGTAGCGTTACCCGAAACACAAACGAGACCAAGATTCAAATTGATTTAAATTTGGACGGAACCGGTAAAAGTGAGATTGATACCGGTATAGCATTTTTCGATCATATG
Organism: Lacinutrix neustonica; assembly: GCF_026625145.1. GTDB lineage: Bacteria > Bacteroidota > Bacteroidia > Flavobacteriales > Flavobacteriaceae > Lacinutrix > Lacinutrix neustonica. The sequence goes on from NZ_CP113088.1 coordinate 244,707, forward strand.
TTAGACCAAATTGCACGCCACGGTCAATTGGATTTAATCATTAAAGTAGATGGTGATTTAGAAGTTGACGAACACCATACTATTGAAGATACAGCCATTGCTTTAGGTGAAGTATTCGCTGCAACTTTGGGTGATAAGTTGGGTATTGAGCGTTACGGATTCTGTTTACCAATGGATGATTGTTTGTCTCAAGTGGCAATAGATTTTGGAGGCAGGAACTGGTTGGTGTGGGAAACCGAATTTAAAAGAGAAATGATTGGTAAGATGCCAACCGAGATGTTTTTTCATTTTTTCAAATCCTTTACAGACGGGGCAAAATGCAACCTAAATATTAAAGCGCAAGGTAGTAATGAACACCACAAAATTGAAGCGATATTCAAGGCATTTGCAAAAGCTATTAAAATGGCAGTTAAGCGGGATGTAGAAAAAATGATTTTACCAAGTACTAAAGGAATGCTTTAAATCTCTTAGGTATTCTCCATGTAATGTGGGGTCTACAAGGAATATAAAAGGTTAAAATTTTTCGTTGACACGAAAATGATAATAAAAGTTTTAAATGAAATTAGTAATAATAGATTACGGTGCAGGAAATATTAAAAGCATTCAATTTGCTTTTAAACGCTTAGGTGTGGATGCCATTTTATCTAATAATCCGGATGAAATAAAAGCAGCAGACAGTATCATTTTCCCCGGTGTTGGCGAGGCGAGCAATGCCATGCAGATGTTAAAAGACTCAGGATTAAACGTGCTAATCCCTACGCTAACACAACCTGTTTTAGGTATTTGTTTGGGTATGCAACTCATGTGTAAGCATTCTGAAGAAGGTAATACCAATGGTTTAGGTATCTTTGATGTGGATATAAAACGGTTTTCTCATGCAGTCAAGGTACCACAAATGGGATGGAATACGATTTCAAATTTAAAATCAGAATTATTTAAAGGCATAGAGGAAGACGCTTTCATGTATTTGGTGCATAGTTTTTATGCAGAACCGTGTGAAGAGGCTATAGCTACTACATATTACGAATTTGATTATGCCTCCGCTTTGCAAAAAGATAATTTTTACGGAGTCCAATTTCATCCTGAAAAAAGTAGTATTGCAGGAGCCCAAATTTTAAAGAATTTTTTGACGCTTTAGTAGGTTTGTCTAAAGTATGTTTTAGAATTTAATAAAAAAAAATAAGAGAATGCAACACTGTGTACAATCGTGTTGTTTTTGAAAAATAATAATTAATTTAATTAGATTCCCCCGTTTTATGGGGATAAAAACGATGAGAATAATACCAGCAATAGACATAATCGATGGTAAATGTGTAAGACTTACCAAAGGAGATTACGACACTAAAAAAATATACAATGAAAACCCGTTAGAAGTTGCTAAGGAATTTGAAGGGGCAGGCATTCAATATTTGCATTTAGTAGATTTAGATGGAGCGAAAGCAAAACACATTGTTAATCACCGGGTCTTAGAGCAAATAGCAAGCAAAACCGACCTTAAAATTGATTTTGGTGGTGGATTGAAAACGAATGAAGATTTGCATATAGCCTTTAATTCGGCGCTAAACAAATCACAGGAGGGAGTATTGCCGTTAATGATAGAGAAACATTTGAAGGTTGGGTGTCCAAATATGGAGCACAAAAAATTATATTGGGAGCCGACTGTAATAACGAAAAAATAGCCATTAGTGGTTGGCAGATGGAAAGTAATTTAGAAGTGATACCATTTGTAAAAGACTATCAGAAAAAAGGGATTAAATATGTTATCTGTACAGATATTGCTAAGGACGGGATGTTGGAAGGGCCTTCCTTTGAATTGTATCAAAAAATCATTGCAGAATGTAGTCATAGTGACGGTCAAACAATAAAGTTGATTGCTTCGGAGGAATTTCAACTATTGACGAGTTACCAAAATTAAGAGAAATGGGCTGTGAAGGCGTGATTATTGGTAAAGCGATTTACGAAAACAAAATCAGCTTACAACAACTACAACGCTTTTTATAAGATGCTTACAAAACGAATCATTCCATGCCTAGACATTAAAAACGGAAGAACTGTTAAAGGGGTTAATTTCGTAAATTTAATTGATGCAGGTGATCCTGTCTCACTTGCCAAACAGTATGCTGAAAAAGGAGCAGATGAGCTCGTATTTCTCGATATTTCGGCAACATTGGAAGGTAGAAATACAACTTTAGAAATGGTATTATCTGTTGCAGAACAAGTTAATATTCCTTTTACGGTTGGTGGCGGCATTTCATCTATAGAAGATGTAGACCGATTATTAAAAGCCGGTGCAGATAAGGTTTCTATTAATTCTTCAGCAATTAAAAGACCGAACTCATTAATGAATTATCCAATAAGTTCGGAAATCAATGCATTACGGTGGCTATTGATGCGAAACAGATAGCAGGAGAATGGATGGTGCACTTAGCTGGGGGAAGCATTCCTACCAAATTGAATTTATTCGATTGGGCAAAAGAAGTTGAAACAAGAGGCGCTGGTGAAATTTTATTTACGTCAATGAATAATGACGGGACAAAAATGGGTTTTGCATACGACGCATTGGCAAAGCTATCGAATGCACTAAACATACCTATTATTGCTTCGGGAGGTGCAGGGACTATCCAACACTTTGTTGATGCCTTTGAAATAGGGAAGGCAGATGCAGCATTGGCGGCAAGCGTGTTTCATTTTGGAGAGATTCCTATTTTAGAACTAAAAGAAGAATTACGGAATAATAATATAGCGGTTAGGCTTTAAATTTCACAAAACCAATTCCAATGTGTGTGATCATCAAGCAAAAGTATTTATTATGCTTTACATAAAAAAAGTACAAGAAAATCGTAAGTAAATCGAAAAAAAAATTACAATGAATATAGATTATAGTAAAAATATGGAGGGTTTAATTCCTGCTATCATTCAAGACGCAACAACAAAAAATGTTTTAATGTTGGGCTATATGAATGAAGCAGCGCTTGAGAAAACAAAAGAGACTAAATTGGTTACTTTCTTTAGCCGGAGCAAGCAGCGTTTATGGACTAAAGGAGAAGAAAGTGGTAACGTTTTAAGTTTGGTTGATTTGAAGTTGGATTGCGATAACGACACGCTTCTCATTCAAGTAAATCCAAAAGGCCCCACGTGTCACAAGGGAAGCGATACCTGTTGGGATGAAAAAAACGATGAAAATTTTGGTTTTATTTCTAAACTGGAAAGCACTATTGAAGACCGTAGAATGAATGCTACCGGGGAACAATCATATGTCGCTTCCTTATTCGAAAAGGGAATCAATAAGATCGCTCAAAAAGTAGGAGAAGAGGCCGTAGAGGTGATTATAGAAGCCATGGATAATGATGATCATCTTTTTTTAAATGAAAGTGCAGATTTGTTGTTTCATTATTTAATGTTATTACAAGCCAAAGGCTTTAAGCTCAATGATGTTGTAAACGTCTTGAAAGGACGGGAAAAATAAAAAAGCACCAGTGAATTTCTGATGCTTTTAAAGGATTTTAATTTAACCAGCCTTTTTTTGTGGCATATTTTGAAAAATATACTAGAGCAAAAGCGACGATAATTATTATAGGGGTCATAACATCAGCCTTATTGAGACCAAAAACGATATAACTCATTTGTATTACTACGGCTATAGCTCCAATAAGTAATATGAGGTAAGCCCATTTTTTTTTCAGCAGTAACGCCATGCTGCCTAATGTTCCAGCGAATACAGCGATGGCAAATACAAAGGTGTACCAAGATGGTAAATTGGCATATATGTCTTGTTGCTCTTGTGGTAAATTCGCCATTATTTCTGACGTCATGCTTATTTGAGCAAAAAAAGCACCTATACCTAAAATGTTCCAAACAAGAGCAACAACACTTACAATCCAAAACCACATTGGTGGTTTAATTTTTGATAATTCTGTCATAATTGAGTTTATAATTGGTTAATAAGAATACAATGTATAAAAATTTTGGCATATGTGGCTGAATAGATTATTTTCGAAAATCCATTTTTAAACTATGCAAAAAAAGTATTTTTACCTCATTACTATTCAATATCTAGGCTATCGTTTTCACGGCTGGCAAAAGCAACCGAGATGTAAAAACCTTACATCTTATGGTAGATCGTACGTTTAATTTTATCTTAGAGGGCAAACGTTTTAAAAGTTTAGCCTCCGGCAGAACGGATGCTATGGTCTCTGCTGAAGAAACCGCTATAGAGCTTTTTCTTTATGAACCGCTAGAAGATTTAGAGGCGTTTTTAAGTCTGTTTAATACCAATCTGCCTCAGGATATTCGTGCTTTGACAATAAAAGAAGTGGATGCCGATTTTAATATTATAAACAATCCAAAAGTAAAAGAGTATTTATATTTATTTGCTTTCGGGGAAAAATTTCATCCGTTTTGTGCACCTATATTGACAACTATCCTTGATGATTTGGATATTGACATGATGAAACAGGGGGCGAAACTATTTGAAGGGCAGCACTATTTAAAAACATATTGTTATAAACCATCAAATAATGGAATTTACAATCGCGAAATTTTAACCTGTGAAATTATAGAAAACACCATTTATACGGCAAATTTCTTTCCGAAGTGAGTTATCTTTTAAAAATTAGAGGTAAAGGTTTTATGAGAAATCAAATCCGTTTAATGATGGGGACATTAATAGATTTGGGTAAAGGGAAACTTACTTTAGCCCATATAAAACAATCCTTAGAACCTAACAATACGATTAGAATGGACTATATCGCTCCAGCTTCGGGTTTAATTTTAAAATCTGTAGACTTTGAGTAATGCCTGTTAATTTATTTAACATAGACTTAAATTCGTTAACATAATTTAAGTTAATACGTTTAGGTATTTGTTAAAGGTGGTTAAACTATTTCTCGACAGTTCTGTTTAGTAGTAGTTTCGTAGTAGTTAAACAAAACCACTAAAGCAAACGACCATGAGTTACTTAAATATACCGGACGAAAAACTAATTCCAGTTGTAGTTGAATTAAATGCACTACTGTCAAATTATAATGTTTACTATCAGAAATTGAGAAGTTTTCATTGGAACATTCTAGGAAAAAATTTTTTCGATCTACATGTTCAATTCGAAACCATGTATAATGATGCAAAGTTAAAAATCGACGAAATTGCAGAACGTATTTTAACCTTGAGACACCATCCCGTGAGTAATTTTAGTGATTATTTAAAAATTTCTTCAATAAAAGAGGTGTCAGGCTTGATTACGGATCAGGAAATGATATTAGAGTTACTTAGTGATCATAAAAAAATACTTAAACAAATGAGTAAAATCATAGAGAAAGCAAATGCCGCAGGAGATGAAGGCACCATAGATTTAATTGGGGCATATATTAGAGAGCTGGAAAAAACAAGCTGGATGCTTAACGCCTGGTCAAAAAACACCAATGATCAACTTAAAAGGGATGAAGTTAAAAGTTAATGCTTTTGAAGCAAAACAGATTTTTTAATAAAACTAAATTTAATCTTCAAAATTATTATGTCAGACGAATTCAGCAAAGCACTAGAGCTTTTATCAGAAAAATTAATAGGATGGCTTAATGCTTTTATAAAGAGCATACCCAATCTTGTAATAGCAATGCTTGTATTAGTAGTGTTCTATTACATTTCAAGATATATTTCTCGTTTTGTTGGCAAATTGGTGTCAAAAAAAGTAAATCAAGATTCTCTTGTAAACATCATTACAAAGATTTCTGCTGTTTTGGTAATAGCAGTTGGTTTATTTTTGGCTTTGGGTGTTTTAAACTTAAGCAAAACACTTGAAACTTTAATAGGGGCTGCTGGAGTTTCACGGCTTGGTTATCGGTCTTGCTTTGCAAGGGACACTGAGTAACACGTTTGCAGGAGTCGTTTTAAGCTTTAGAAAAAGCATTGAGTTGGGACACTGGGTTGAAACGAACGGGTTTTACGGTGAAGTAGTAGAAATTAGTTTAAAAAATTTTGTGGTTAAAGAGGCCGATAATAATATGGTTATGATTCCTAACAAATCAATACTTGAGAGCCCATTAAAAAATTATTCTTTAACTACAAGAATGAGAGTTATGCTAAGATGTGGTGTAGGCTATGAATCAGATTTAGAACGTGTTAGGACTTTGTCTAAAGAAACCATATCACAAACATTTAATCATATTGAATCTCCGAGATGAAGTAGAATTTTATTACGAAGAGTTTGGCGGAAGTTCAATAAATTTTTTATGTAGATTTTGGATTGAGGGTAAAAGTGTCTTAGAACAAATTAAAGCCAAAAGCACCGCTATTATAGAGATTAAAAAAGCTTTTGATAAAGAAAATATCAATATCCCATTCCCAATTAGGACCTTACAATTTGACAACCATTTAAGTTTATCTAAAACTATGGATGACTAATACTAAGGTCTAATCCAGATTTTTAAATACAATTATTAACCATTAAAAAACTAAAACTATGTTACGTTGGACTATTACATTTATTATTATTGCAATCATTGCAGGAATTCTAGGATTTGGAGGAATTGCTGGTGGAGCAGCAAGCATTGCTAAAATCCTTTTCTTTATTTTTATTGTTCTTTTTATTCTATCTCTATTAAGAGGTGGGCTAAAGAAATAATAAATTAACATCTACTATAGTGATATATGAAACAAGGTTTATTTAGTTTAGAAGCAAAAATAATGCTCATATATTACTATATTTAATGAATAATCAACCTTTAAAATTAAATTATTATGAAAAAATTATCTTATTTATTTTTAGTACTATTTTCTCTTTCAACAGTGTTAACATCGTGTAGAGAGGAAAGCAAAGCAGAAGATGCTGTAGAAGACATGGCAGATGATATTGAAGATGCAGTAGATTAAAGAACCGTTTTTATTTATAATAAAGTCTCGATACCAATCGAGACTTTTATATTTTCAGACTTCAAATAAAGTATATAATGGGTGTAAAAACAGTTTTAAATTTTCTAGAAAAATTAAAAAATAATAATAATCGTGAATGGTTTGCAGATAATAAGTCTGAATATGAAAGGGTCATGAAAGAAGTAAAGATCATAACTACCGATATTTACAAGCACCTACAACGTCATGATGATTTGGAGAAAATGAAGCTGTTTAGAATTTATAGAGATGTTCGCTTTTCTAAAAACAAACAACCTTATAAAAATAATTTTGGCGTAGCCTTTCATAGAACAAAACCCAGATTTAGAGGGGGGTATTATTTGCAAATTGAGCCGAGATAATAATTTTATGGCAGTTGGTTTTTGGAATCCGGAAAAAGAAGATTTATTGAGAATTAGAAAAGAGTTTGAAGTGGATGATAGTGAGATTCGAGATATCATAAATGATAACACATTACAATCGATTTGGGGGGATTTAGTTGGAGAAGAATTAAAAACGGCTCCAAAAGGTTTTGATAAAGCGCATAGTGCCATAGATTTAATACGACGAAAACAGTTTATTTTCGTTAAAAAACTCAGTAATAAAGACGTTATAGCTCCTGGTTTTGCCGAAACCGTTAGTAATAATTTTAAAACCATACGTCCGTTTTTTAACTACATGAGTGCTGTTTTAACGACAGATCTTAATGGGGTTTCAACAATTAAAGATTAAAAGAGGTTGAGATATGCGCTGTTAATGATTGATAAAAGCGTTTTAATCTTTGTAAAATTAAAGTTTTGAGTCGTATTTGGATCAGTCTCAAAAATTAAATCACCTCAATAACAGTGTATTTATTGTCTTTAAATTCAAAGTTGTCTCCTTTAGTTTTTTGTTTCAAAAGTTGACCAATGGGAGATTGCAATGAAATCGCGTAATAACTTTCATCATCTAAATCTATTCTTCCTAAGCTTATAGAAATAAAAAAATGTAAGGTGTTAGTTTTCACTAAACTACCCAACGCAACATGAGGAGATAGTAAATTAATTTTCACTTGCTTGAGATATTCATGAGTTTTTCTAGCTTCATTAAGATACCCTGTGTTTTTCTCTAAATCATTCAGCAATTTACCGTTGCCACTGTCTTCATCATCGGCACTGCCTTGGTTACTCTCGATAGCGTCCTTGATTAATTCTATTTCATTTTTATAATCAGTAATGCGTAGTTCTACATGCGCATAACAGTATTGCAAAAGTTTTTGTTTAGTTGTCATTGATGCGTTTAATTATACAGCCTTTAAAATGTCTGACGTTTCAAACAATTGTATATTGTTTTGTAGTCGTTGTTTAACAATAGTCATCATTCGCTTATTTAAAGCAGAAGAATTTTCAATATAGGTGAGGTATTCAACCGTGGTGAACTGACCAATCACCATACCTTTTAATGCGTTTCTAAATTTAATGTCTTTTTGTATGGCGTTTTCAATATAGTGGAGGCGTCTTTCTAAAGTGAGTTGATAAAATACATTTTTATGTTTCGCAATGTAGTTTTTAAAGACTTCAATTAACAAATCATTTTGTAATTTAATAATGGGTCTCAATGTCGTGTTTTGAAAACGTTCTTCATGACTCATGTTATCCGTAATCCGTAGTGATGAAATTACAGGTCTTAAGGCTAATAATTGGTGATCTCTAGAGGTTATCATAATTATAAGTTTATATAAAAATATTAATTAAGGACACACTGAATTTTGATTCGTATTTTTCTTGTTAACCGTGTTATGAACAATTATCTTTAACACTAAAATGATACCAAAATGAAATTTGGAAGTGTTGAACATCCGAATTGGTAGATTTCACTCTACCACCGGACCATAAGGACACGCAGCGCGTATTAGGTTTAACAAAAGCAGTGGGTTTGCCGAGATATTTATGTGGGTTGCGCTAAATGGAATAGGGCAGATCTAAAAGGGTTTTATCCTAGAGGCACTAAAGACGAATTAGCGTATTATTCTACGCAATTTAATGCGATAGAATTTAATGCTACATTTTACAGGATTTTTCCAGCAGAGCAGTTCGCGACATGGTACAATAAAACACCTCCAAATTTTAAGTTTTTCCCTAAATTAAATCAAGAAATTAGTCATTGGAAACGCTTGCAAGATACAGAAGTTATCGTGCAGAATTATTTGTATAACGCTTCTAATCTGAAAGAAAAATTAGGAACAGTATTCCTACAAATGCACAATAATTTTTCACCAAAAGATTTTGATAGAGTAGTTCATTTTGTTGAAAATTGGCCAAAAACCATTCCGTTGGCAGTAGAATTTAGACACACTAATTGGTATAATGATGAAAAAATTGCAGCAGATTTATATCAGCTGTTAGAAACAAATAATGTTTCGAATATCATTGTAGATTCAGCTGGAAGAAGAGATGTTATGCATATGCGTTTAACCAATAGCACGGCTTTTGTTAGGTATGTTGGTGCGAATCATGACAGCGATTATTCACGTCTTGATGATTGGGTGCTAAGGCTGAAACAATGGAAAACTCAAGGCATTAAAGAAATTGATTTTTTTATTCATCAAAATAAAGAGGTGGAGTCCCCATTACTTTCTGCTTATTTTATAAAAAGACTTAATGCAGCATTGGGGTCTGAATTAACAATTCCCAATGATCATTTAAATAATACACAAAAAAACTTATTTTAACATATGAGATTTCACACTAGAAAATGGGTAAAACCAGAAGATTTAAATCCAAACGGAACCTTGTTTGGTGGTAGACTATTAGCATGGATTGATGAGGAAGCAGCGCTGTATGCTGTTGTTCAACTTGAAAATGCACATGTAGTTACAAAATATATTGCAGAAATAGATTTTAAAAGTTCAGCCAAAACCGGAGACATTATAGAAATAGGTATCGAAGTGGTTAAATTTGGAACTGCCTCATTAACCTTACGTTGCGAAGTACGCAACATGATGACGCGGGAAGCCATTATTACCTTAGAGAAAATTGTGATGGTAAATTTAGATGCTAAAGGTAACGTCAAACCGCATGGCAAAACAGAAATAGAATACATTAAAAATAGGTTAAAATAATGGACTCGTTTTCTATAAACCTTTTTTCTCTGCCAGTGGTTTTAAATAGTTATGGTCCACATAGAAGGTTCCAAAAGGAATTAAAGATCCTAACAAGATGATGACAAATGTTTTAGCATTCCATTGATACGTTGCTCTTAAAAAAACAGCTAAAGCAATGTAGGCCACAAACAACAAGCCGTGAGGCATACCTAATAGTTTAACGAATGCATCATCTCCGGAAGGCATGCGTTTGTAAAGTGCGGCTAACATTAATAAAAGATATGAAATACCTTCTAAAAAGGCGATAATTCTAAAAATTTTGAGCATGGTCTTTTCTTTATTACACTTTTCTGTAGATGCTGTAAACTTAATAAAAACTGTTAAGAAATAGAAAACAATTTCATTTTAATAATTACCTTTAAAGTTCAATTTTAAGCAATATACCTTATGCGTTTGTTAAAATCATCGATGATAATTTGTCTTTTACTTATAGCTTCATGTGCTTCTAAGTCTCATGAAACAACAGAAAATGACTTCAAAATAAACTATACGAAATTCACCTTAGAAAACGGACTAGAGGTTATACTGCATGAAGATCATAGTGACCCTATTGTAGCAGTTGCCACGATGATGCATGTGGGCTCAAATAGAGAAACCCTAGGGAAGACAGGTTTTGCTCATTTTTTTGAGCACATGAGTTTTAACGATAGTGAAAATGTTCCTGTAGGCGCGAATAGAAAGATGATTCCAGAATGGGGAGGCAGCCGTAATGGAGGCACATCTAATGACTATACCGTATATTATGAAGTGGTGCCTAAAGATGCTTTCGAAAAAATACTTTGGATAGATTCAGATCGTTTTGGATATATGATTAATACAGTTACAAAAGCCGCTTTAGAGCGTGAAAAGCAGGTGGTTAAAAACGAAAAACGACAACGTGTCGATAATGCAGCTTACGGGTATACAGAAGAAATTAAGAGACAATACCTATATCGAGAAGGACATCCCTATAATTGGACGGTTATTGGTGCGTTGCCGGACTTACAGGCAGCAACGGTTGAAGATGTCAAGTCTTTTTATGCTAAATATTATGGTGCTAGTAATGCATCATTGGTGATAGCTGGCGATATAGACATTGAAGAAACAAAAAAATTAGTCAAGAAATGGTTTGGTGAAATTCCTCGCGGACCACAAGTAGAAGAAATGCCGCCAATGCCAGTGGCTTTAAGCGAAACAAAATCGTTATACTTTGAAGATGGCTTTGCAAAACTCCCGGAGTTACGGATGACTTACCCAACCGTTGAAAACTATAATAAAGACAAATATGCCCTTCAAATACTAGGACAGTTGTTAAGCGAAAGTAAAAACGCCCCATTGTATAAAGTTATTGTTGAAGAAGAAAAATTAGCACCAAATGTAAGTTCCTATCAATATAGTAGTGAGCTGGCTGGCGAATTTGTTTTTGTGGTACGAGCCAATGATAGCATAGATCTTGATACCGTAAAAGCGGCTATAGATAAGGGGTTAAATCGTTTTGAATCAGAGGGTGTTAATGAAAAAGATTTAAAACGAATTAAAGCAGAATTGGAGACCAATTTATATCGTGATATGAGTACGGTTTTAAATAAAGCCTTTCAACTAGTAGAGGATAATGAGTTTAAAGGCGATCCAAGCTATATTACCCAAACCGCTAAACTCATGGAGGCTGTCACCACTCAAGATATCATGATAGTCTACAACAAATATATTAAAGATAAAAATTATGTCATGACCAGCGTGGTCCCTCAAGGCCAACTAAATTTGGCCGTAGCCGAAGCGAATGAAGCTAAGGTATGGCTTGAAGAAGTAAAACAAGAGGTTGCCAATGAAGAGGTAAGTCAAGGCGCGGAGGCCGTATACAAAAAAACACCTTCCAAATATGATAGAAGCGAGCCTGAATTTGGTCAATTACCACTATTTAAATCTCCAATAGTTTGGACCAGTTCATTAAACAATGGATTGGAAATATATGGTATTGAAAATAACGAGGTGCCTTTAATACAATTCGATCTAACCATTCCAGGGGGACATTTACTCGATCCTAAAGATAAATCTGGTGTGGCTAATCTACTTAGTGATATGATGATGGAAGGGACTGCTAATAAAACACCGGCTGGATTAGAAGAGGCTATTGGTTTGTTAGGAGCAAATATATATACATACTCTACAAACGAAGATTTTCATATTACAGGGTCTTGTTTAGCTAAGAATTTTAAAGAAACCATGACCTTGGTAAACGAAATTATTTTGGAACCTCGTTGGGATGAGAAGGAGTTTGATAGACTTAAACAAGCACAAGCCACAAATATCAAAGGAAGAGAAGCGAATCCTAATGTTATAGCTTCTATGGTATATAACAAGTTGTTATATGGTGAGGAACATATTTTATCTATTCCCAGCTCAGGAACACAGGAGACTACAAAAGATATCACACTGAAAGACCTCCGGAAATACTACCAAAACTTATCGCCTCAACAGGCAAAATTTCATATTGCGGGAGCCATTTCGAAAAATAAGGCAAAAGAGGTTTTAGGGTCTCTAGAGAATTGGTCCGCGGAAGCCGCTACCATTCCTGAATTTCAAGTTCCGGAAAACCCAAAAGCAAATCTGCTATATTTTATTGATTTCCCTGGGGCGAAACAATCGGTTATTCAAATAGGAAAATTAGCATTAAACAGAACTCATGATTTTGCCAATAAGTTAAACTTTGCCAATGAGATTTTAGGCGGTGGCTCTAGTGGGAAACTCTTTCAAACGTTAAGAATAGAGAAAGGGTATACTTATGGAGCGTATTCTGAGATTAGTGAGAGTAAGACAATAGCACCTTTTACAATTCGAACCAGCGTGAGAGCCAATGCCACTTTAAAATCCTTGGAAATCATTCAAAATATGGTTACTAATTATGCTGAAGCGTTTTCAGATAAGGACGTTGAATTAACAAAAAATAAAATTTTAAAAGGGAATACTAGAGCCTATGAAAGTTTAGGGGCACAATTACGGATGCTTCAGAATATCAGCAAATACAATTTGCCTACATCGTTTATGGAGGACAACCAAAAAGAGTTAATAGCCATGTCTTTAGACGATTATAAGAATGCGATAAATATGTTTTTAGATGAAAAGGGTATGATTTATGTAGTAGTGGGTGATAAAGACACTCAATTTGAAGAAATAAAGAAATTCGGAAAAGAAATTGTAGAGTTGGATATTTATGGAAATACAATAAATTAAATGGATTTGACTTTTGAAAATCAATGACTTAAGTGTATTTAAATTTACTATAAATTAACATTAATTTATAGATATTGATTTACATTTGCGGAAAATTAATGATATATTAAGTCAAATCAGTAAAACAAATAATTATATGAACAACACACCCAAATTAAAATTAACAGTTGTATTATTGCTTTTGGTTTTCATCGGTTTTGGACAACAAAGCCTGCCGATTGCGACGAAAATGGAAATCGATCCTTTGGCGGAACTGCAAAACAAAGGATTGCAAACACTCCTCGAGAATCAGATAAATTCTAACTCACAGTTTAGAAAATTGATTGCGAACAAAAAAATGTCTATTGGAATTGTAGATTTAAGTAACTTGCAAGATGTTAAATACGCAGGGCTTAACGACGAACATATGATGTATGCTGCTAGCTTACCTAAAATAGCCATATTACTTGCAGCAATGGACGCCATAGATAAAGGAGAGCTAAAGGATACTAAAGAAGTGAGACAAGACATGCGCTTAATGATAAGTAAATCTAATAATGCAGCGTCTACTAGAATGATTGATCGTGTTGGTTACGAGAAGATAGAAGAAGTGCTAAGAGCCCCAGCAAATAAATTGTACGATGAAGAAGTTGGCGGTGGCTTATGGGTTGGAAAACGATATGCGGCTGGAGGAAGAAGATATCCTGAACCTATGAAAGGTTTAAGTCATGCGGCTACCACAAAGCAAGTGTGTAGTTTTTACTACCAATTGGCTTTGGGGAATTTAATTAGCGATGAAAGATCTAAAGAAATGTTAGAAATAATGAAAGATCCTGCATTACATCATAAATTTGTAAATACGCTAGACAAAGTAGCTCCAAAAGCTACTATTTATAGAAAGTCAGGATCTTGGAAAAATTTTCATGCAGACTCTGCCTTAGTATGGGGGCTTGAAAGGCGCTACATTATTGTCGCTTTAATAGATGATAATTTAGGAGAGCAAATTACTAGAAATTTAATAGTACCTATAGAAAAAGTATTAAAAAAATCGAGAGCATTAAAAAAATAGCAGAACATTAAAACTTGTTAAAAAACATTATAAATAAAACATTTGGACTAAGAGATGGTGAAATATACATCTCTTTTTTAATGCAGTTATATATTTTTATAATTATATCTGTATTACTTATTGTCAAACCCATAGTTAACGCTTTGTTTCTAAATAGACTAGGAGCAGAGCAGCTACCTTACGGCTATTTACTAGTTGCTTTAGTGGCTGTGTTAACGGCCTTTCTTTATAATAAAGCGATTAGGGAGTTTTCACTCCTCAAGGTAACCAACACCTCCTTAGTTTTTTTTAGTTTAGGCTTTTTAGCTTTAAGTGCCGTGCTTTATTTTAATGTCTTAAGTAATTGGGTACTTTATCTGTATTATTTGGGAGTGTCTTTGTTTGCTGTTATAGCGACGTCGCAGTTTTGGATTTTGGCTAATATGGTGTTTAATGCCCGTGAAGCCAAAAGGTTATTTGGCTTTATAGGTGCAGGAGCGATAGCAGGAGGTATATTTGGTGGGTATCTTACCAGTATTGTAGTGTCATCTTACGGGAATAAAGCAGCGATGTTTATCGCGGCAGTACTTATCCTTTCTTGTATTCCAATACTTAGAAAAATATGGAAATTACGTATTCGTAAAATGAATGTTTTTATAAGAAAACAACGAAAATATAATGATTCCAATGCTCAAGTTTCTTCATTACAATTAATTTCTAAGTCTAAACATTTAACGTATTTAGCGCTTATAACAGGAATAAGTGTGATTGTCGCTAAATTAGTAGATTTTCAATTTAGTGATTTTGCAAACAAAGCCATTCAAGACACCAATGAATTGGCCTCCTTTTTTGGTTTTTGGTTTTCCACATTTAATGTTATTGCTTTAGCCTTACAGCTTTTTATGACCAATAGATTTTTAAGTCGTTTTGGGGTATCTACAACATTACTGGTATTGCCATTGGGTATTGCCTTGGGGTGCTTGTTATTTTTAACGTTCCCGAATTATGGGTTTTGGTGATTATAAAAGGGATCGATGGTAGTTTTAAGCAATCTCTAAATAAAGCGGCTGTAGAATTGTCTATCATGCCCATCCCATACAATATAAAAAATCAGGCAAAATCCTTTATTGATGTTGCCGTAGATAGTGTCGCCACCGGGATTGCTGGTTTTATGTTGATATTTTTAATTAAAAAATTAAATTTAAGCACCTCCTATATTACCGTAATTGTCATTCTTTTCGTATTTATATGGATTGTTTTAATCTACAGGTTGAGAGAGGCATATTTTAATTCCTTTAGGACCAATATTCAGCGTACCCTACTTTCAAATGATGAAGGCACAAATGACAAAAAACGCTATGAAACCACAATTGTTGCCGCGAGACGCATATTAAATGCTGAAAAGCCTGAAGACATTTTAAGCTTGTTAGAACAATTAAGCGATTATAAAATTTTAGCTTTACAGTCGAGTATTATTAATTTACTGGAACATCCTTCACACCAGGTGAAAGCTGAGGCGATTAAGCAATTGTTTAAATACGATAAGGGTACTGCCATTGAAAAAGTAGAAGCTTTAGTTCATGAAAAGGATGATGGGTTAGTGTACACGGCATTAGACTATATTATTCACCATTCGAACAATAATGCGAATCATTTTTTCGATAAATATTTAAATCATGAAAACGATTATATTTCCAATGCCGCACTATTGTGTTTAGCTAAAGAAGCAGAACAGAACACAAAGCTGAGTGAAAAATATAGCCTTAATAAAAGAATTGATGAGCGGGTACGTGCCTTAAATACGCCCGAAGGGTTTAGTAGAAAAGAGGCCGTGGCAGAGTTGTTAATTACTATTGCTTATTCACGTATTCAAAAGCATTATACATTTATAACAGTTCACTTAAATAATAGAGATCCTTACATTGCAAAGCATGCAATTAAAGCAGCAGGTATCACAGCTAGCGAACGTTTTATTGAAGATTTGTTAGAATATTTAGCTGAAAAGGAGTTTAGAAAAACGACGATTAAAGCCCTTAAAAATTATGGCTCAAGTATAACAAAAACCATTTTAGCTTATGATAAATCAGAAATACTTCGAGACAATGTAAAGGAACACCTGCCTAAAGTCATACAGTCCTTTGGCACTCAAAATGCCGTTCAAGTCTTACTGAGACTATTGCGGAGTAATGATGTGATTATTAGGTTACAAGTTTCGCGGTCGCTGTTAAGGCTAAAAGCAAGAAATGAGAATTTGTTTTTTAATAAACGTGTATTAAAACGTGAAATTATAAAAGAGAGTGAATATTACAAGGACACTATTGATGCTATATTTTCTATACAGAACGATATAAAAAACACCTCTCTTGAGCCTAAAAACGACAATGATATAGAATTACTCATAGCAAGAGAAAGCTTAATTGATGTCCTGGAAGAACAATTAGAAACAAGCCTAAAAATTATTTTTAAATTATTGAGTCTAATTTACGATGAAGCAGATATTAAGGTGAGTTATTCCGGTTTATTAAGTGACATCAAAGAGGCTAAAGTGAATGCCTTAGAATTTTTAGATAACTTACTAAAAAGTCAACTCAAAACAAAAGTATTACCATTAGTTGAATATGCAATCATGGAAGAAGACGATTTGCATTCAGATATATTGAAAATAAAAACGCTTCCTGAGAAAGTCTATATCTCAAGACTACTTAGAAAGCGTGGTAAGCGTATTAAATTAGAGCTTTTACATTTAATAAAAGTATTGGACGATAAGAGTTTTTTAACCTTAATTACGCCTTTAAAAAAGCACATGAACAAAGAAGTTAAGTTCTTTGCTCATGATACTATTGAAAGTTTAACAGATGTTAGGCGTTAATTATCACCACCGTCTTGGTCTTCTGTGTCTTTATAATTCTCATCTAATTTTTCTTCTCGGCTTTTCATGGTCATCAGTAATGAGATCGTCTATTTTACTGGCTAAATACATATGCGCACCAGCTGAATTTTTATTTAATACATTGGTCATCAGACAAACAATATATTTTGTACCATTAGGGTGCTCTACAATAATTACTGAGTTCATATAATTAAACACGTTTCCAGCATAATCTCTACAACCTGGATTCTTAACACGATCACATTTGTAGTAACTTCCCGATTTGAAATATACGGCAGCACTGTCTAAGCGGCGTGATCTCGCATAACGAATTCGTCGGTCTGTAGAATACATCAAACGCTTCATTTCCAAGCTTGAATTTTCATCAATCACTTTACCTTGCTCCAACTTTACTAGCCATTTCATCAATCCTTTTGGAGTACCAATACTACCGCCTTTTCTTCCAACATATTTCCCAGCTGGGCGCGTAAAGAATCCGCCAAGTCTCCAATCGTCTTCAGAAATACCCAAATCTCTTAGGGGTTGGTTAACCACCGTATTAGCTAAATTAGTTAGTGAGTCTCTAGGGGTTTCTTTAAAATAGTTTTCTCCTTGTTCTTCTGTTAAGTTCACATAGTCTGAACCAAATGCAGCCATTAACATGGCTTCGCGATACATCACACTCGCAGCACCATTATTACTCACT
The DNA here is from genome assembly GCF_026625145.1 of Lacinutrix neustonica. GTDB lineage: Bacteria > Bacteroidota > Bacteroidia > Flavobacteriales > Flavobacteriaceae > Lacinutrix > Lacinutrix neustonica. Next base: position 262,543 of record NZ_CP113088.1, read on the forward strand.
GAAACCATATGATCCAACCATTCAAATAATGAAAATTTATCACTGGCAACCACTTGTCTTTTTATCAACTTGTCTTTTTCAATATCGTAAATTGGAATCGTATGGTGATCTCCAGTGCCCCAATAACGGGCAGATACTTTAATGTCCTTCAAATACATAATGCGGTCCTCCCAAGAATCCGGACAAACCTTTGCCATTTGTGTAAATACCGCATTTAAAACGGCGAGTTTACCAACACTTCCCGGTTGGTAACCCACATTCTCTCGATGTCCTGCGTATTTTAGGGCGTTCGGGTTTGTCATGTCTAAAACAGACACTGAATAAGCACCACTGGGGATTAAGCGGTTTATACGTTTTTGAAAATCCGGATCTGAAATTAATAAGTCGTTAATACTATCTTCATCTCTAGACGTTAAATTTAACTTGAGATCTGCAAGTTTTTTATAGGCCCCAAATGGGATACGTGTGTAGGGTACACTGTCTATTTGCATTTTTTGTAATTGATACAAACGTTTAATTCCGGTACGCTCGTAACCATCTATAGGGTAAGAAATAAAACCAAAAGAGAGTGCAATACACAATCCCATGGTTATATAGAATGCTTTTTTCATAATTATATTTTTTCTGAAAGGTTAATCATTTTTTCGGTTTCAATTTTTGGAGAAATCGAGGCTAAATACTCTGAACTTTTTGCTTGCTTGTTCTCTACAAACGGTCGAATTTGAAACAACCACAGCTTATTATCTTTAAAACCAAACTCTACATCATAGGCTTGATTTTCATTCTCAGAATCTTTAGAGATGGTCGTTCTTATTTTTGCCGCCAATGTTCTAATGTCTGCGATATTTTGCTCATTTAAGATGGGGCTGTCAAAAGTGGTGATGTACTTTTTGGTACCACCCGTTTCCGGTAATCTGATATAATCTGACTGTCCGGCTGGGGCTAACAACACACTTGATTGAGGTGTAATTAATCCGGTTTCTGCACTTTGACCATCTACAGCACCACCAGCGCCACGGCTAAACGCAACAGTTAAATCATCGTCATTTCCGAATTAATGCCTTTTGTGATCATGACACCAGAGTAATCTACATCCACACTTGGAATGATTAAAATAGAAGGAAACACGTTTTCCGGATTGCTTAAGTATTTTTGGCGCCATTTAAAACTACGTTCCGTATACGCCGAAGCCCAAACCCGTTTAATGCCCCTAATAATTTCATCTTCATCTTTAATGTTGAAGAGAGTAAGATTAAGACCTGCACCTGTAAACTCTTTTAAATCCTCCATATTGGTATCACTACGTAAAAACACAGGGACCTCACCAATAGCACGCCCAAAGACGGTCTTAAATTGTTGCCTTAAATCAATATGAAATGCCGTAGACAGAGGCATCTCGATTATGGCCTTATGTAACTTATCAAGAGCTTCTAATTGAAAGGCTTCAACTTCCGCTTCACTTTCACCACGATCGGCTAATATTTTAGCTTTGTCAAACGTATCATTTAAGTATTCCCAATAGGTTTTTCCTGTATTTGGCATGTTTTGACTCATGTGTGATCTGAAAATTCCAAACGGAATGATTAAACCTTCTACCACTTGATCCGGGAATAATTTTTTCAACTCACCAAGATTCGCTGCTTTTGGGCCACATAATTTACCGGAATCTGTCGCATCGACAGCTCTCATGTTAATCACATCACAGAGATCTAACCTGATTTGATTTACCGGCACCGCAATAACATTTTTACTGCGTTCCTTTTTGCTGAATAATTCTTTTTCTTCAGAAGACATGTCATCTTCAGCTTTTAAAATCACATTCCCTTTATTAGAGACCGCATAAAATACATTTTTGCCGAATGTTTCTTCAATGCTTTTAAATTGTCATAAGACAAAGCGGCATTAGGAATGCCTAAATTTCTTGCCAATAACTGAACATGAGAGACTAAATTGCCCTCAGAGACCGTCATAATACCAGCAACTGGTTTTAAGTCTGAAGGTGGTTTTTCAAAAATATAAATCTTATTAGTATTAACTTCAACCGCATCCGGATTTCCGTCAACCACAACCAATTCACCATAAGCGTATCCAGGATTTAATCCGCGAATAGCACTTTGGCTTTCAATAGTCATGACTGCGTTATTAATATTTGATGTTTTAGCAACAAATGCACCCAGTGTGCTAACCGTCTCTCCCAAACTCAAAGCAATGCTGCTGCGAACGCGATCGTCAATAAAGCCATAGGCTAAGGGTTCAAAAGTGGTATAATTATCTACAGCTTCCTGATAATTTGCTTTTACCATAGAAGCACTCCATTCTACGACGCTTCTGCTAATGGTCAGTAATTCATTTAATTGCGCAATGCTTAATTGTTCTTCAGCAATTTTATTAGAAATGTCACTTTCAATGGCATGGTATTCCCAAGGTTCAATTAAACCAGTACCCATGGCCGCGCACGTTAGACTATTAATTTTGTCTAAGTTTTGAGCTAGGGTCGTCGTTTCCCACTTTTGAGTCTCTGTTAACAACGTATGTTCCAGTTGATTTGAAAGATCAAGGAGTAACAGCCTATGTTTGCTGCTGGTATAAGTGTTTATATTCTGACGTATTTCAACCAAAATATTCGCAATATTAGAGACAAATGCAGAGGCCGATGGCTTCATTTTATTATCTTTAATAAAGGTTTGAATTTTTTTGTTGTCGTATTGGACGCCGGTAAGCGTTGCATTTCTTTTTCTAAAATAACAAAATCAATAGGCGCGTAGTACTTCCTCATGGTCTCAATTAAATCATCGAAGTCATCCTTTAAATCAGTAGGGATTTTGTTTTCAACTATAAAATCTTTTACCGGATTGATATCTGTTATTTCAGGTTGACCATGGATTTTAATACGAATATCCATGAATTTACTCATATCTTCAGAAATAGTCTTACTTTGACTACGCATCAACTGCGCAATATTATCATCACCATTGTGAGGAATATCTTTTAGGGCCTGGCGAATAAAATAGTAGTTAGCATAGATAAATTGCTCGTCTTTAAGTAACCATTCAAAAAAGTCTTTTCCCCAAGCTTCTTCATCTTCACTTTGTAAGGCGCCTCTATAAAATTGTGCCTTCCTTAAAACCCAACCATCATCAACACTGGCAAGATACTTGCCTAATTGGTATTGCTTTAATCGGCTGTAGTTTTCGTTTTTATTTAAAAAATCAGATTTATTAGCATCGGCAAGAATTTCACCAAAAAACAAATGATTGGTTCTCCTTAAATCAAGAGCAGATGTTTTAAAACTGGCATGCTGAATACCACCCCCTATATTATCAGGACAGGGATCTTTTGGTTCCCGTTCTGTTCCGTCTTTACAAAACCACTTAATACGGTGGTAAGGCCCTCCGGGGTCTTTTTTGTAAGTCTCTATGAGTTGTTGGATTTGATTAATTGATTTTTCCTGTGCCTGTCCAGTAAAGCTGCAGGTAAAAAACACCATTAAAATTAAAAGTATCGTTTTGTACATATGTGTTCTATTAATTGATGCAAAATTATCTTAAATATTCCATTTTTACAGTGTGTTTTATGATAACATTAGCTATTAAATTGCCGCAAACACTATATAATATTAACTCAAATGCGTTTTATGCGGTATTTCGATTCCCATTTTAAGATAACTTTGTTAAAAGTTTAGTTTTCAGTTTTTAACTTTGTAATGAACACACAATAGTAAATTAAAAATCAGTATCATGAAAAAGAATCATATCCTAGCGTTAATGACTTTTATAATGGCTTTTTTGGGCTGTCAAAACACCGTTAAAAGTCAAACACCAAAGGAGGTTCAAGAAGCCTTTCAAGCGAAATATCCAGGAGAAAATGATCCAGATTGGGAGATAGACTCAAATGGAAATTACGAGTCTCATTTTAAGATTGATGGCGTAAAATATCGTGCAGATTTCTCTCCGGAGGGAGAATGGATAGAAACTGAAACAAATATTGATAAAAAGGATTTACCGGAGCCTATTCGAACGGCCATTAAATCTAATTATGGTAACGAAAAGATTACAGAGATTGAAAAAGTGGATTCGGCGAGTAAAGGACTGTTCTACGATGTAGAGTTTAAACGAAAGGGTAAAAATATGGATGTAGAGTACAGAGCTTCAGGTGAAGTTGTAAAATAATTGGTTTACATTATTAAAGTATATACGCTATGACAAATACGATAATCAAGTGTTGAAAGTAAAAAATGCCTTGGCACTTATATCAGAAGCAGCGAAATCATGGTATAGCAGCAATCCCTTTCAATTCAGTGCCATTATTGCTTATTATGCGATATTATCGCTACCGGCTTTAATGATTATCATTTTCAATATTGTTGGAGCTATATGGGGTCGAGATATCGTACAAGGGGAAATATTAGGCGAGATTTCTAGGGCGATAGGGAGAGAAACTGCCGAGTCGATAAGGATGATGTTAGTAGACCAAGGCAATGAAAAAACATCAGTTTTTGCCACTGTAGTAGGTATAGGAACGCTTATTTATGGTTCTACAGGTGTTTTCTTTCAATTGCAGACGGCGTTTGATCGTATTTGGGAGTCTAAGCAAACGCAAACCAATGAAATTCTTGTTGTAATCTATAGTAGATTGAAAAGTTTCGGATTTATCTTAATCATTGGTTTTTTATTATTGATTAGTTTTGTATTAACCTCATTATTAAACACATTCAGCAAAAGACTGCACCGCTTCCTTCCGAGATAATTTAATCGATTTCATCTATATCTTTGATATTATTATTTCCTTGGGCTTTATTTATTTATTATTTGCTGCAATGTTTAAATACCTTCCAACCAAAACGCTTTCATGGAAATCCGTTCGAGCAGGTGCTGCCTTAACTTCTGTATTGTTTGTTATAGGAAAATATTTATTAGGTATTTATTTTAACACCATGCAGCCAGGGTCAACTTATGGCGCAGCTGGTTCCATCATTCTTATCATGCTTTGGGTGTCTTATTCTAGTCTCATTCTTTATTTTGGAGCCCATTTCACAAAAGTGTATTCAGATAAATATGTATTAAACAAAGCGCTTAAAAAGTCAGTTGAAACTTAAACCTCAAAATGAGCATCTACCGTTTTTGATTCTTAAAAACCGTCACAGTTATCATTTTAGTAAACATTTAACGAAAACTATTTAATAAGGCTAATATATCAGGTATTTGAGATAAGGCTAACTCACAGTGATTCATAACTTTGATAAAATTCAAAAATATGAGCACAAATAATTTATACCACAAGGAAGCAAAAGAAAAAATAAAAGCATTAGCAGAAGCCATTGATTTTACAATGATGGCTACTAATTTAGGGCATAAACCATTTTCAGCTATTCCAATGAGTACGAAAAAAGTCGATCAAAATGGAACCATTTGGTTTTTAAGTGGAAAAGATAGCCAACACAATAAGGATATTTTAAAAGACCACAACATTCAGCTCATGTATTCAAAGCCAAGTACTATGAGTTTTATGATATTATATGGAGAAGCGAAGATAACAAAAGATCACGCGATACTAAAAGAACTTTATGGAAAGAGTGACGATCTTTGGTTTGAAGGCATAGAAGATCCTAATCTTACCGCCATTCAATTCGAACCTAAGGAAGCACATTATTGGGAACCTAAACATAATAAACTCGTCACTTTATTCAAAATGGGAGTTGGCGCACTTACAGGTAAGCAAGCAGAAATAGGAGAAGAAGGACAGTTAACTATTTAAATCGAAAAAATGATTAAACCAAGAGAAAAAATGCCGGAACTCACCATCGATTTGGTGAATGACACACAATGGAGTCTCAGTGAACAAAAGCCTAAACAATTTACTATGCTAGTGGTATATAGAGGTAATCACTGCCCGGTTTGCAAAAAATATTTAGAGGAACTACAACGTAAATTGACTAAATTTATAGATAAAGGAATACATGTCATTGCAGTTAGTAGCGATACCGAAGCCATCGCAAAACAAACTTATGAAGAGTGGGCTATTGCAGACCTTCCTGTTGGTCATAATTTCTCTATAGAACAAGCAAGGGCTTTAGGGCTATACATTTCAAAAGGCATTAAAAAAGAACCTGATGTTTTTATAGAGCCTGGTTTATTTTTAATTAATCCAGATCAGACCTTGTATGCAGTATCAATACAATCCATGCCTTTTGCTAGACCCGAATTTGACGCCCTTTTGAAAGCTATTGATTTTGTTATTGAAGAAGACTATCCAGCAAGAGGGGAAGCATAATATTAAATAAAAAAAACAAACAATGAAAGAAGTTAAAGCATACGGAACAGAGAGTAATAACGCAGATTTAGGGCAGATGACGATTGAGCGTCGTGACATTAAAGACAATGATGTAGAAATAGATATTTTATATTGTGGTGTGTGTCACAGTGACATCCACGCAGCTAAAAATGACTGGGGCAATTCTAAATACCCCTTAGTTCCAGGACATGAAATTATAGGTAAAGTCATACAAGTAGGAGATAGTGTTAAGCATTATAAGTCTCGGTGATTTGGTAGGAGTAGGTTGTATGGTGGATTCCTGCTTAGAATGCAGTGCCTGTAAGGAGGATTTGGAACAATTTTGCGAGAAAGGCATGGTCGGGACCTACAATGGTAAAAACAAACATACGGGCAAGCAAACATTTGGTGGATATTCTACAAGTATTGTTGTAAGAGAAGAATTTGTACTTAGCATTCCGGAAAATCCGGATATTAAAGGCGTTGCTCCATTATTATGTGCTGGAATAACTACCTTTTCCCCTTTAAACCATTGGAAAATTAAAAAAGGAGATAAGGTAGGCGTTATTGGTCTTGGTGGTTTAGGACATATGGGAATTAAATTTGCGCATGCCATGGGAGCAGAAACATACATGATAACGACCTCTCCGGAAAAAGCGGAGGATGCAAAAAAACTAGGAGCAGATGCCGTTTTAATTTCCAAAAATGAGGAAGACATGAAAAAACATAAAAACAGTTTCGATTTTCTTTTAAATACGGTGCCTGTAAAGCATGATATCAATCCGTACCTTAATCTTTTAAAACGTGATTCCACAATGGTCATGGTTGGAGCGATAGAACCTTTAGAGCCTATGCATGGTGGGAGCCTGATTATGGGTAGAAAACGAGTGGCTGGTTCGCTAATTGGAGGTATTAAGGAAACTCAAGAGATGTTAGATTTCTGTGGCGAACATAATATTGTGTCTGATGTCGAAATGATCGATATGAAAGCGATTAATAAGGCCTTTAAAAGAGTGCAGGATAGTGATGTAAAATACCGCTTTGTTATTGATATGAAAAGTTTAAAAAATTAATCAAAAAAACCAGATACTATGAAATTTACTAGAGAAGCGTCAGCAAGCTGGCAAGGGTCAGGAAAAGAGGGAAAAGGCCGGATAAATACGGGAAGTGGCGTTTTAGATGAGGCAAAATATGCCTTTGGAACTCGTTTTGAAAATGGAGTGGGCACCAATCCTGAAGAGCTTATTGGCGCAGCTCACGCAGGATGTTACACCATGCAATTGAGTTTTTTACTAAATGAAAATAACTATACAGCGGAGCATTTGCATACAGACGCCAAAGTGACCTTTAGAGATGGAGAAATTACAACTATAGATTTAAGCCTTAAGGGAAAAGTCCCCGGTATTAGTGAAAAAGAATTTGAAGCGATTAGTAATAAAGCCAAAGAGGTTTGTCCTGTATCCAAATTATTAAAGGCTGACATCACACTACAAGTAACTTTAGAAGATTAAAAGTTTGCTAAAATAGATATAAATAAAAAACGCCACAATCGTGGCGTTTTTTAATGGACTAATTTTAAATAATGTAGTTAAGAATTTAACTACTTTTTCTTAGGCGATCCATTACCGTTTCTTTTATATGTAATAGACTATTAACAATAGCCACCAATTCAAATTGTAAAAAACGTTTGTTTTTCGAGCTGAAATGGCTAATGTGGTGTGAATATAGCGGTTGGCCGTTTTTCTTAATACTAACGTAATAGGTGTCCTTTTCTGCATCAAAAACAATAGAACTCTTATAATTGCTTTCTAGTAAGAACCAATAGGACAGACTATTAATTTGATTGAATAAAGATAAGTTAGCTTCCATAGGTGTTTAATATTAATTATTTGGGTTTTATTAACGGGGTAAAATTCGGGATTTAAATGGTTATGTCCAAAACTATTGGGTATAGGTTTTGCTTTTTTCGATTAAAAGACGAACGGTCTCTATTTAAGGTTAAGTAGAATAGTAACAAAAAATCCTATAACATTGAACTCAATGTTATAGGATTTAATGGTATAGACACTGTCATTTACTATTTCAGATGGTTTGTATCTCGTTCTAAATTCTCATTGCCGTCCCCACCTTGGCTATATAATTGGTTTTCCTCATCTTTAAGGGCCCCTGGTTTTTTAGCCTTCGGTAAATCACGACCAGGAATGTCTAAATCTTTACCCGTAAAATCAACAGGTTTTTCTCTTTCTTCTAGTTGCTGGTCGTCACCTTCATCAGATCGTATATGTTCTTTGCGAGCTCCTAAAGCGTCTAGGTCGTCTTTGGTAATATCTGAATTGTAGTTGTTTTTATTTTTTGTTTTCATAGTAAGATGTATTTAGTTAATATTTTTTTTATGCTTAGAACCCCTTAAATTATTATAAAAAACAAAGATGTCTTGCTTTAAACACATTAATTATTAATGCATTAACTAAATTCAATGGTCTCATAGCCAATGACCCAACGACTCTAGTTGGAAAATAAAACCATAACGAGCACATTTCAAATTATTTATAACCCAATGCCTTTGCTTTTCTTAAGATAATCTTAAATGAATTGGCATTAGCCCCTGTGAATGTTAACTTTAGGAAAGAACCAAAACAAAAACAAATGAAACTATTTGAACCTTTCAAATTAAAGAATAAAACATTGAAAAATAGAATCGTTATGGCTCCCATGACACGTTCCGAGCGATTGAGAATATCCCTAATGAACTTATGGCAACCTATTATGGTCAAAGAGCAGGAGCGGGTCTCATTATTTCTGAAGGAACCTCACCATCCGTTAATGGTTTGGGTTATCCAAGAATTCCTGGTGCGTATTCCCCTGCCCAAATAGAAGGATGGAAAGCTATCGCAGAAGCAATCCATGAAAAAGGGAGTATACTTTTTGTACAATTAATGCACTGCGGGCGTATAACTTCTGCAGAAAATTTACCAAAAATGGGAGAAACGTTGGCTCCAAGTGCGGTAAAAGCTGATGGAAAAATGATGACAGATACGAAAGGCTTATTAGAGCATGAAACACCTAAAAAAATGACGCTTGAGGATATTGAAACCGCACAGATGGAGTATGTCAACTGTGCTAAAAACCTTATTAGAGTAGGGGTGGATGGCGTTGAGTTGCATTCAGCAAATGGCTATTTAATGGAGCAATTTTTAAATCCCAAATCTAATTTAAGAGCAGATGAATATGGAGGAAATTTTAAAAACAGGGCACGATTTGTTATAGAAACAACAAAGAAAGTAGTGGCTGCCATAGGCGCAGAAAATGTAGGCATACGTTTCTCTCCCTATGGGGAGATGAATGATGTTAAATCAGATTATGATGATTTGGTCGAGCTGTATGTATATCTCGCTACAGAGCTTAAAACCCTGGGTATCGCTTACATCCATATTGTAGATCATAGAGGAGAAATGGGCGCTCCTGAATTTAAAACCGAAATTAAGAAGACGATTAAAGGCGCTTTTGCTGGTACTGTTATCACGGGGGGAGAAATCCACTCTAAAGAGAAAGCGCAAGATGTTTTAGACCAAGGTTTTGATATGGCTTATATAGGCCGGTCGTTTATCAGCAACCCCGACTTGGTAGAGAAATTAAAAAACGATAAAGCATTAACCCAGCCCAAGGAAGCCTTGTTTTATACTCCGGGTGCCGAGGGATATACCGATTATTAATCCATTAAAATAAAAGTATGAGTACAGATAAAAAGAACAAAGGATTTGAAACCATAAATCCAACGACTGAGAAACCAATAGAACACTATGAGTTTATGACTGAAGAACAAGCATTTTCTGCCGTAAAATTATGTCATGAAGCTTTCCTGAAGTGGAAAATGAAGTCGCTAGACGAACGTGCCAAGATTATCAAAGGGATTGGTACCGCTCTAAAGGACAATAAAGAGGTTTTATCAAAAATAATGACAGATGAAATGGGTAAACTGCTTAAACACAGCTATCAGGAAATTGATCTGTGTATAGGTATTTGTGAGTACACGGCAACAGAAGGGGTTAAACAATTACAGGACGAAGAGCACACACTGGCCGATGGAGGTAAAGGAATCATTCAGCAAGCACCTCTTGGGGTGATTTATGGCATTCAACCTTGGAATTTCCCAACATATCAAGTGGTGCGTTATGCCATAGTTAATTTAATGGCAGGCAATGGAGTCCTTTTAAAACATGCACAAAACGTTACTGGTTCTGCATTACAGTTAAAAACTATTTTTGAAAAAGCAGGCGTACCAAAAGACCTCTTTACGGTCTTAATTTTAGATCATGATTTGTCAGATAAAATCATTGCCCATGATTTAGTGCGTGGTGTAACACTCACAGGAAGTTCGGAGCAGGTAAACACATTGCTAAAATAGCGGGTGAAGCTTTGAAAAAAACGGTTTTAGAACTAGGCAGTAATGATGCCTATCTCGTTTTAGATGATGCAGACATAGAACTGGCGGTAAAAACCTGTATTCAAGGACGTGTCTATAATAATGGCGAAACCTGTGTCGCTGCAAAACGATTTATTGTTGTAGACAAAGTTTATGATGAATTCAAAAAGGGCTTTGTGAAGGGGATGCAAAAAATAAATTATGGAAATCCTATGGATTCTGATGCTAAAATGGGCCCTATGGCAAGAGAAGACTTAAGAGAGACCATTCATCAACAAGTTTTAGATAGTGTTAAACAAGGTGCCGAGATTTTATGTGGTGGAGAAATACCTGAAGGCACAGGTTATTTTTATCCAGCCTCTATATTAGGAAACGTAAAGCCAGGGCAACCAGCCTATGACGAAGAGCTTTTCGGACCTGTGGCCTCTTTAATTAAAGCCAAAGATAATAAGGATGCCATGCGCATTGCAAACGACAGTCGTTTTGGATTAGGAGGCGGCATTTTTAGTAAAGATGAAGATAAAGCCATAGCCTTAGCTAAAATGCATTTCGATACTGGGATGATTAATATTAATTCTTACGGATTAGCACATCCTAATATGCCTTTTGGCGGTGTAAAAGATTCTGGTTATGGTAGAGAGCATGGCGGGTTTGGCATTCGAGAGTTTGTGAATTCCAAATCGATTTTAATGAATAAGAATTAATGCAATCCCTATTATAGGTTTAATTAGTAAAAAAGCCTGTAAACTTTAAGTTTACAGGCTTTTTTTTGATTGTGTTTCTTAGCTTATTTAATGGCTTCTAGTAATTTTTCGGCCACCAACTCTGACGAGGCAGGATTTTGTCCTGTAATTAAATTGCCGTCCTTTAAAACGTGCACACTCCAATCGTCACCTTTAGAATAGATGCCACCATTTTCTTTCAGCATATCTTCAACTAAAAACGGTACCACATCTGTTAAACCTACTGCTTTCTCTTCAGAATTAGTAAATCCAGTCACCTTTTTACCTTTAACTAAAGGAGAGCCATCCTCATTTTTAACGCCTTTTAGCGCCGCAGGTGCATGACATACAAAAGCAATTGGCTTGTCTTGTTTATTAAAGGTTTCTATTAAAGTAATAGAGTGCTCATCCGTTGCCAAATCCCATAAAGGTCCATGACCCCCTGGATAAAATACCGCATCATATTCTTTTGGGTTAACGTCAGCTAAAACGAGTGTATTGTTAATCTTTGCTTGTGCCGCGGCATCGTTATTATAACGTTCCGTTGCTTCTGTGCTGGCATCTTCTGTGGTACTGCTCGGGTCAATGGGTGCTTTCCCACCGTTTGGAGTTGCCAGTGTTACGTTAACCCCTTGGTCTGTTAATGTGTAATATGGGTTTGCAAATTCTTCTACCCAAAACCCTGTTTTTTTTCCTGTGTCTCCCAATTTATCATGAGAGGTTAATACGAATAATACGTTCATTTGTTTTTCTTTTTTCATGTTAGTTGTTTCTTCTGAAACCTTTTCAGAGGATTGTTCTGTTTTTTCCTGTTTACAACTCGTAGCTGTAATGATGGTTAGCACTAAGGCTAGTGTTTGTATTCTTTTCATATGTTATAATTAATAAGCCATTTTTACAATTTTTTCTACTTTATCTCGGCGATAGCGACTGATGTTCTCCTAATCCTAACCAGCCTCTATCTATAAAACGGTCTGCTATTTTTTTGGCAGTGCCTTCATAATCCTTCGTATAGTCAGACAACTTAGTGTCAATGCCTAAGTCATGAAAAAACGCCTCTGTTTTTTCAATGGCAGCATACGCTTTGTCGTCTATGCTTCCATCAGTTATATTCCAAACACGTGTGGCATATTGTGCCAATTTTTCTTTTTTGGCTTCAAAATTAAATTTGTAATGACTTGGCGTAATGACTGCTAAAGTGCGTGCATGATCTATCCCAAACAAAGCCGTTAACTCGTGCCCCATGGCATGAACGGCCCAATCGGTTGGCACCCCTTTTTGAATTAATCCGTTTAAAGCCATGGTGCAACTCCACATAAAATTAGAGGCCGCTTTATAGTCTGTGGGATCTTTTAACACCTTTGGAGCGACTTCAATTAAAGTTTGTAAGATGCTTTCAGCAAAGCGATCTTGCAATAAGGCACCTGTTGGATACGTCATATACTGTTCTAAAACATGCGTAAAAGCATCTGCTAAGCCATTGGCTATTTGACGTTTTGGAATAGACCTAATCACTTGAGGGTCTAATATTGAGAATTCCGGGAATAAACCGGGGCCTCCCATTGCGAGTTTTTCTTGTGTTTCTTTTCTTGTAATGACTGCACCGTAATTCATTTCAGATCCTGTGGCTGGTAAGGTTAATACTGTTCCAAACGGCATACCTTTTTCGGTTCTAATATTTTTGGTTAAAATATCCCATGGGGTTTCACCTTCATAAACCGCAGCTGAAGATAAAAATTTAGTGCCATCAATTACAGAGCCACCACCAACAGCTAATAAATAAGTAATATTTTCTGTTTTAATCACTTGTAAAGCATCCATTAATACAGCGTACTCGGATTCGCAGGAATACCTCCAAACTCAACAACCTCAACTTTAGCTAAAGCCGTTTTTACTTGGTCGTAAATGCCGTTTTGCTTAATGCTTCCGCCTCCATAAAGTAATAATACTTTAGTGTCAGCCGGAATTTCCTTTCCTAAGGTTTTTATAGTGTCCTTACCAAAAATAATTTTGGTGGGGTTTTTAAATTCAAAATTGTTCATTATTAGTTTTCTTTTTGTTAGTTCATAAAAATTTATAGTTTCACAATCATTTTTCCTTTATTTTTTCCTTCAAATAAAGCAATGAATGCCTCAGGAATTTTTTCAAAACCATGAACAACAGTTTCAGAGTAGGTAAGCTTTTCTTGAGCTAACCACTGCGATAAGTGTGACATGGCCTCCGGGAATTTTTCAGAATAATTAGAGACAATAAAGCCTTGCATTAAAGCGCTATTTTTTACAAGAAAAGGTTGTACACAAAGACTTTTTGGGGTTTCTGTAGCGTTATATACAGAAATGGCACCACAAATGACAAGCCTTGCAAATCGATTAATGTTGAATAATATAGCATCTGAAATTGGGCCACCCACATTGTCAAAATATATATCTACCCCATTTGGAGCTGCTTTCGCAATATCTTCACTAATGTCCTTACTCGTATTGTAATTGATACCTGCATCAAAACCAAATTTGGTTTTTAACAGGTTTACTTTTTCATCTGTTCCTGCTATTCCTATAACCGTAAGTCCAAGGATTTTACCTATTTGTCCAACAACACTTCCTACAGCCCCTGCAGCTCCCGATACAACGAGGGTTTCTCCGGCTTTCGGCTTCCCAATTTCGTTCAAACCTAAATACGCTGTTAGTCCAGTCATTCCTAAAACACCCAAATAAGCACTTAAAGGTGCTTTAGAGTCATCTACTTTTAAAAGGCCTTCACCAGTAGACACTTGTTTTGTTTGCCATAAGAGCATACCTGTTACAAAATCTCCGGACGAAAAATTTTTATTTTTCGAGGCGATGACCTTTGCGACAATCCCGCATTGTATGGGTTTATTGAGTTCAAAGGACGGAATGTATGATTTAGCGTCACTCATTCTTCCTCTTAAATAAGGGTCTACAGAGACATAAGCGGTTTCTAACAGAAGTTCACCATCTTGAATCGTGAGATCCTTATCTGTTTCTTTAAATTCAAAATCTGATAATTTGGGCGTTCCAATAGGTCTGTTTTTTAATAAGATGGTTTGTATCATAAGAATTATTTTTAGTCGATTAGTGTCACTAAATCTTCGGTGGGCTTTCTCACTTTTTCTAAGTCATCCAACCAGTCTTCTTTTGGAGCGCGATAACCCAATGTGAGTATAACAGTGCTACGTAACCCTTTTTCTTTTAACCCTAATATTTTATCTACTGCTTCTGCATCAAAACCTTCCATAGGGGTGGTATCTACTTTTTCGTATGCTGCGGCTACCATAGCTATGCCTAAAGCAATGTAAGCTTGCTTTGCAGCGTGATTATAGTTTTCTTCGGCATCTTTTTGTGGATACGAATTTAGAAGTTGCTGTCTGTAATTTTCCCAGCCTTCATTTTTAAAGCCACGGATGTCGTTTGTTAAATCGAACATGTAATTAATTCGTTCTTTCGTGTAGGTATCCCAAGCCGCAAATACCAAGAGGTGAGAACATTCTGTAATCACCGATTGGTCCCAAGCAACCGGCCTGATTTTCTTTTTTACCTGCTCGGTTGGTAATCACCATTATTTCAAAGGGTTGTAAACCACTAGAAGTTGGTGCCAATCGCGCTGCTTCAATAATTTTATCTACTTTTTCTTGAGGCACTAAGGCACCACTCATAGCCTTTGTAGCGTATCTCCAATTTAATTTATCTAATAATTCCATAGTTATATTCTTTTTTACTTAATGTTTAATACTGTCCCAGGCCGCTTGATAGGCGTCTTCTATTGTATTTTTATCTATTTTGAACGCACCACGGTCTTGCATGACCATTAAAAAGGATAGCGGATTAATAGTATAGGCATATAAGAGGTAATCTGAGAGCGGTTTTATAATACGTTCTTGTCTACCGCGTTCCCATAAGTCGAGTAGGGGTTTTAGGTGTTTTATGCCAGCCTGTCTACTGTCTTCGTCAATTACAGGTGTGTTATCACATTGTGCTAAAAATAGCGCCTCTTCACCTTCATTAAGTTTAAAGTCTGCAATTCGTTTCCATATGAGTTCAAAACCTTGGGCTACTGGCATATGGTCTTGGTACGTGGCAAAAGCGTAAGCGGTAAACGCCGCTTTAACGCCTATATAAACTTTGTTTACCAAATCTTGTTTATTTTCAAAATACAAATAAATAGTAGCTGGCGACACATTGGCCATTTTTGCAATCTTAGACATTGGTGTGGCATGAAATCCATTGTTATTTACTAGAGTGATCGTGGCTTTAACCAATGCGTTCCGTTTAATTTCGCTTTTTTTTAGTACAGTCATGAGGTGTATTTATTTTGTAAAGGTAAATTAAAAATGAACGTTCATTCTTTTTTTAACAATACTTTATAAAAGATATTATACCACATAATATATTTGATAGGGGAAGAAGTAGAGAGGGGAACTAGTGATCAATTAAAAAAAGGAAGGGCATATGATACGCTTCCTTTATAATTAAGAGATTAAATTACTACAATATTTTTAATCATTATTTACAATAAATGCATGGATAACACCTGGTAACCATCCTAAAATCGTTAGTAGAAGATTAATTAGAAAAGCAGTACCTAGTCCATGTTTTAAAAATACGGCTAATGGTGGTAATAAAAGGTTTAAAATAATAGTTAGTAAAGACATGTTTTTTTGTTTTAAGTTGTCATGCAAATTAATAGTAAAGTCCTAAAAGAATTTGCTTAAACACGTTTAGTTTTAGTTCATTTGCGAAATTGCAACGGAGGCTTTTAGCTTCCGTTTATTAATCGGAGGGTAGTTGTCAATTGTAAGACTATCAGATGTTTCATATGAATAAGATATAAAAACGTGGCACGCTAATTGCCTTATATAAAGTAATTATTAAAATTAAATATATTATTATTATGAGTAAAGGAACAGTAAAATTTTTCAACGATGCGAAAGGCTTTGGATTTATTACAGAAGAAGGCGTTGAAAAAGACCACTTTGTACACATTTCAGGATTAATCGACGAGATTCGCGAAGGCGATCAGGTTGAATTTGATCTACAAGAAGGTAACAAAGGCTTAAATGCAGTAAACGTAAAAGTATTATAACATATAAGTTACTTTTTAGCAAAAGCCCATCAATTTAAATTGATGGGCTTTTTTTTTGGTTTTTGAATATTATTTAAAGCGGGATGCTAAGAATTTATCATGCTTGTAATGTGTTAGTGTTTTAAGACAACTAAAAATCTAAAACATACCCTATTTCAAAAAAAATACCAGTCAATAGTAGCACTAGCACAGGTGTATAAAACTCCTTGTCATTAAAAAAGTCGCGTTCTCCCAATTTCCCCACATCTTTCCCATATTCTTTTTTGAATTGACCATTAGTGAATCTTCAAAAAATAAAAGTGAATATTAAAAAGAGAGGATTACAAAACATGGCACACTAATTGCCTTCTATATAGTAATTATTAAAATTAAATTATATTACAATGAGTAAAGGAACAGTAAAGTTTTTCAATGATGCCAAAGGTTTTGGATTCATAACTGAAGAAGGTTCAAACGAAGAACATTTTGTACACATTTACTGGATTAGTAGACGAGATTCGCGAAGGCGATGACGTTGAATTTGATCTACAGGAAGGTAAAAAAGGATTAAATGCAGTAAACGTAAAAGTTTTATAACACATAAGTTACTTTTTAGTAAAAGCCCATCAATTTAAATTGATGGGCTTTTTTATTTCTATATCTGTTTTAAAGCTAAGGATCACCTCGTTTTCCACGAATAAAGAGTAAGTGTTCATATTATAACTGTGATCTCTTGAAAATCACGACGTATTTTTGATTAAAACAGCGTGTTCATTTGAAACGTTGCTATAAAAAGGAGCATTCCTATTGCTATCAATACGTGAAGACCGAAGCCAATATAGTTTAAAACTTGAACATAAGAGTTGTGGTGATAGCCTACTATGGAATAAAGCGCAACTATTAAAATACAGACTTCAAAACCTAATGCGAACGCTTCTCTAATGTCGAAGTGATGTTGCTTGATGCTCAAATTTTTGTTAATCCAAAAAATAAACACACTTATCGCCACAACAGCATTGACATAAGACATTAATACTGTTGCTTTCAATATTTTGTACCCCACGACAACGGCTACTAAATGGCCAATCAAAATACCTACTATTACTAAACTTAGAAACGTATTACTCATAAAAATAATCGATATTTTTTTGCTTTTAACAGAAGATATGGTTCCTAGCCAATCGCGATTTTTTATCCAATGATTCTCCGCAGAAAATTAGATACTATAAAGAGAAACGGTCTTAGGTTAATTAGCAAAATAGTCATTTTTTTTCTGAAGAAACGTATTCCAAACCGCTTTTTCAGCAGACCGCCCATAACGGCGCTGCCTTTGATATAATAATAGACTATATTTCTTAATAAGCACGTCGGCCTTGTGATCCTAAGTTTTATATTTTTATAAAACAGAAAAGGCGTAACCCAACGCCATTAGTTTTATTCTAAAGGAGATTTTCAATAGCCCAGCAATTTATTTTTTAAGCCTTTTTTATACCTGGTCGATAACTATATCTTTTAAAAACTATCAAAAACCAATAAAACTGTACTTATCTTTGCCGCAAATAAATTTTCATGTCAAAACAATTTTCCAGCTTAGGGATTAATACTGCATTACAACAAAGTTTAGCCGCATTGAATATTACAGAACCTACGGCTATCCAAGCGAAAGTGATTCCTGTGATCTTAAATAAAGAAGACGATGTGGTTGCTTTAGCAAAAACGGGAACTGGTAAAACGGCAGCGTTTGGCCTGCCATTACTTCAGTTAATTGATGTAGAGAACACAGAGGTTCAAGCCGTTATATTAGCTCCAACCGGAGAATTAGGACAACAAATTTATAATAACCTTGTAAGTTATGCCACTAATAGTTCGGAAATTTCTATTGCTAGCCTTTGTGGTGGCACGCCTGTAAAACCACAAATAGAACGTCTTAAAAAGGAGACACACATCGTTGTGGCGACCCCAGGACGTTTAGTCGATTTAATAGAGCGTCAGGCCATTAACATTAAAAATTGCTCCTATTTAGTGCTGGATGAGGCAGATGAAATGGTGAGTGCTTTAAAAGAAAGTTTGGAACTCATTGTTAAAGTCCTTCCGAAATCGCGAAGAACCCTACTTTTTACAGCGACGTTGCCAGGCACTGTTAAGCAATTAATTCAAAACAACCTTTCCAATAAGGTGATACAGATTGAAGCTGAGATGGCTACTGTTGGTCATCAAGGGATTGACCACCAATATGTCGTCGTAGAGCCCATAGAAAAGTTACATGTTTTAATGCATTTTCTTAATGCGAGAGTGGGAGCGCGCGGTATTATTTTTTGCAAAACGAAAGCAGCAGTTAACAAGCTTGCTAAAAATTTAGCGATTAATAAATTCTCATCCGGGGCCATTCATGGGAGTTTAATTCAAGGCATTCGCGATCGTATTATGGGACAATTTAGAGAAGGTCATATTGATATCTTAGTAGCTACAGATTTGGCCGCTCGGGGTATTGATGTTAAAGATTTGTCTTATGTCGTTAATTACCACTTACCAGATACTTATGATGCGTATGTGCATCGCAGTGGACGTACAGCAAGGGCAGGAGCCTCCGGTTTAGCGTTAAGTGTGATTCAAGAAGACGAAGTAAAGGATATACCGGAATTTGAAGCAGAATTAGGGATCATTTTTAAGCCATTCAAAAAAGCAGATGCACAAAGCATTGAAGAGAATAACGGATTGTTGTGGGCTAAAAAGATTTTTAAAATAAAACCCAATCGCGAAGTTTCAGAAGATTTTAAAGGGAAGATAAAAACTATATTTCATCATTTAACGAAAGAAGAGTTAGTGGACAAAATTTCGGCAAATTATATTGCTGAAACCAAAACGATTATTGAAAAACCAGCCATAACTAAAAAGAAAAAGAAACACTAATCCTATGGCAAATATTATAAAAGCACAGAAAGATATTTTAGCGAAACTAAATATTGAAGCGCTAAACCCCATGCAGGAAGAAGCTCTTTTATCTATTGGTGCAGTAGAAAACACCGTGTTGTTATCGCCTACAGGTTCAGGGAAAACCGTTGCTTTTTTGTTACCCACTATGGAAGGCTTAGATAAAAATAGCGAACTCGTACAGCTTCTTATTTTGGTCCCCTCTCGTGAATTGGCGATTCAAATAGAGCAGGTAATTCGTGAAATGGGCTCGGCTATAAAGCAAATGCTGTTTACGGTGGTCGGCCCTTTACTAAAGATAAAATAGAATTAGCCCACCCACCAGCCATACTTATTGGAACCCCAGGGCGTGTTGCCGATCATTTGCGTCGTGAAACCTTTAGTGTTGAAGCTATCAAAACCTTAGTTTTAGATGAATTTGATAAATCTCTAGAAGTCGGCTTTGAAAAGGAAATGAGTGAGATTTTATCACGATTACCGCATATTAAAAAACGGGTGTTAACCTCTGCCACTCAAGATATGGTTATCCCACGTTTTGTAGGATTAAAAGACGAAATAATTATTGATTATTTAGACTCAAAAACATCCCAGTTAGCCCTCAAAAAAGTAGTCTCTCCGAGATAAAAATAAGTTGCAAATTTTAGTGGATTTACTCCATCACATTGGTAACAAACCAGGGATTATCTTCTGTAACTTTAAAGATACTATTCAGTATGTGAGTGATTTTTTAAACGAGAATGCGATTCCGCATGGCTGTTTTCATGGAGGCATGGAGCAAATAGATAGAGAACGGGCACTTATTAAATTTAGAAATGGAACACATCAAATCATCATTGCTACAGATTTAGCGGCGCGAGGTTTAGATATTCCTGAATTAAACTATATCATTCACTATCAATTGCCACTAAAAGAGCAGGAATTCACACATAGAAATGGTAGAACGGCAAGAATGAATTCGCAAGGAACAGCCTATGTATTACAATGGGAAGGGGAGTATTTACGAGACTTTATTAAAATACCCAACATTGAAAAACTAGAATCGAAACCGGCAGAAATAATTTCAAAGTGGTCTACCTTGTTTATTTCTCGGCGGACGAAAAGATAAGATTTCAAAAGGTGATGTTGCAGGTTTATTTTTTAAACAAGGGGGATTACAGAAAAATGAATTAGGGGTTATTGAATTAAAACAAGATTGTGCATTTGTTTCTGTGCCGCAAGATAAAGCAGAGGCGCTCGTACTCAAAACAAACAATACCGGACTAAAAAAGAAAAAAGTGAGAATTTATATCATATAAATTCTCACTTTTTTCTTAATAAGCTTCTCACATGCTCTGTCTTATAAACCCATAATTAATCTTCAGTAGAGGCTACTATTTTATTGATGCGTAATCTAAAATCTGGGTACCTCTTGTTTTTTGAATCAATAAAGGTTTCTGAATCTGAAGTTTTAGAGTACACATTAAAAAAGGCGCTATTGCCATACCAGTTTTCTAAATCTTCGTTGTTAGAGTTGTTTTCGATAAAAATATTGCCATTGCAATTATTAAAATACATGTTAGTGAATTTTATTTTTTCCAAAGTGTCATTATCTAGAACAAAACTTTTTTCAAATACAGCGGCTGGATTAAAACCCGAAATTACACTTTTACTCATAGCCAATGACGTATGGTTAGAGACGTAGATGGCCTCGTTTACTAACCCAACATTAATGTCTGCTTGTAAATCTTTACTAAGATTTAATAAGGTTAGGTTTTGTGCCGTAACGGCGGTCTGTTTTTTAGTGAAATCGACTTCTTCTTTTGTGATATATGAAGAAACAGACAGACACCTTGAGCCATTAACACCGGACACGTAAGGGGATCGAATAGCCAAAGAATTACTAAGCGTACTTTGTGTTCCATAATTGAACGTATAATCGGTACCCTTTGATTTATAAGAAATCATTTTGTTTAAATTCACTGCGCCACCTAATATATTGAAAGCGTTCCCGCCACAGTAACTAATCATTACGTTTTCTAAAACGGTGGCATTCCCTACACCAGCTAATGTAAGACCATTATAATATCCATGGTTTTTAGTTCTTTTTCCTGCGTATTCAATTCTTACATATTTTAAAATACCGTAATTACTTTCAGCATTATCACCGCCATAGCTGGTGTACGCAAACGATG
Organism: Lacinutrix neustonica; assembly: GCF_026625145.1. Lineage (GTDB taxonomy): Bacteria > Bacteroidota > Bacteroidia > Flavobacteriales > Flavobacteriaceae > Lacinutrix > Lacinutrix neustonica. Next base: position 284,139 of record NZ_CP113088.1, read on the forward strand.
ATGGTTTTAAACCAAAATCTACGGCAGAGGCATTACCAAATTTATTGGTTGGCGCATCTCCAAGAATAAACAAGCCACCCCAATCACCTTCTTTTTTAACACCTCTATTAGAGGTGAAAATAATAGGGTCTGTTTCCGAACCCTCTGCTATTAAAGTAGCCCCTTTACTGATGGTTAGAGAACCATTGGTTGCGAAATCACCTAAAATAACCGTACCAGGTTCTATGGTGAGGGTTGTGCTATCGGTAACAAACACACTTCCTGACAATAAGTAAGTTTCTCTCTTTGTTAATTTAGTGTCTTGGGTAATATTACCGGTTAAGATTTGGGTTGGGGAACCATAATCCTCCGCTTTAGGTTGAAACTCTGTCCAAGAATTTAACCAGTTTTCTTCACCAGTTATCCCTTTTTCTTGTTGCGCATAAAGTGTCCCCATAAATAAAAGGGTGGCACCAATTGCTATTTGTTTTGTGAGGCTTTTCATAATTAGTAAATTTAGTTTAACAAATTTCTTACTTAAAATTATTAAGAGTGTTGCCAATACCATTAGGGTAAGTAGATTCATCTGTTTCATTTTAATTTAATTACTATAATATAATCAAGAGTGATGCCAAAAAATTATAACCTGTTAAAGCGGCACTTATATAGAGATTAAAAAGTAAGGGCAGGGAATGAAAATAATTGATAAAGAACGCGGTGATATTGTTTGATAATAGTAATATTGCAAGATTGTTTTTAGTCATTTTTTTTAAGACAAACTTTGGTGTTTCTTTATAATAAAATAATTTATGAGTCAAAATATCTCAGATCAAGACATCACTTCTTGTATCGCTACACTTCAGAAGTTATTAGAGGATACCAATCAGCTTTTTGATTTACCAGAAACACAACGCGTTGCACTATTTAAGGTAGCTGGCGAATTATCACGACCAAATCGTGATGAATTTCAACGCAGAAGAAAAGATGCCAAAAAGGCAGCAAAACGCAAAATGATTGCCCGAGATGTGCATGCCCGAAAAGAAACTGGTATTCGTTCAGCAAGAGAAGCCGCTGTTTTTGTAGCACCAAAACTATTAACCGCAGCTGTGCAAAAAGAAAAGCCAAAGCAATTAGAGTCACCAAGAAACTGCTATGTTTGTAAAACGGTTTATACACAATTACATCATTTTTATGATACGATGTGTACCAGTTGTGGCGATTTAAATTATGCCAAACGTTTTCAAACGGCAGATTTAACAGATCAAGTAGCCGTAATTACGGGGTCACGATTAAAAATCGGGTACCACATTACCTTAATGTTATTACGTTACGGTGCAACAGTGGTTGCTACAACACGTTTTCCAGCAGATTCAGCCATACGTTTTGCCAAAGAAGAGGACTATCACGATTGGGCACATAGATTACATATTCACGGATTGGATTTACGTCATATCCCAAGTGTAGAAATTTTTTGTAATTATATCGAACAGAAATACGACCGTTTAGATATTCTCATTAATAATGCAGCACAAACCGTAAGACGTCCTTCGGGTTTTTATAAACATATGATGGAAAACGAAGGCCTTCCTGTAGATCAATTACCTATTCTAGCTAGAGAATTATTAAAAGAACATCATTTGTGTTTGGAAGAATTATCGGCGTTAAGCGTTAGTACTTCAAAAACCAGTAAAAATAATGTTTTACCTGTAACCTGGCATGGCCCGAGAACCAGGAATAGGCTTGAGAAACTCAGCAGAACTCTCTCAAATTCCTTACAGCTTTGATAATTCGTTACAAACAGCAGAAGTGTTCCCTGAAGGGAAATTAGATGCCGATTTACAGCAAGTAGATTTAAGAAAAACAAATAGCTGGCGTTTAAAATTGGGAGAAATTGAAACCACAGAAATGGTGGAAGTGCAATTGGTAAATGCCGTAGCGCCTTTTGTTTTATGTAATCGATTATCAAACCTAATGATGAAAGAAAACACGGGCAAGAAACATATTATTAATGTGTCGGCAATGGAAGGGAAATTCCATAGGTTTAAAAAGGAAGACCGCCACCCACATACCAATATGGCGAAAGCGGCTTTAAACATGTTAACCCATACCTCGTCGGCTACTTTTGCAAAATCAGGTATCTATATGAATGCTGTGGATACGGGTTGGGTAACCGATGAAGATCCTGCAGAATTATCGAAAAAGAAAGTCGAAATCCATGATTTTCAACCGCCTTTAGATATTGTTGATGGTGCCGCACGCGTCATGGATCCTTTAATTGATGGGATTAATACGGGGAAACATTGGAGCGGAAAATTTTTAAAAGATTATTTTCCTATTGATTGGTAAGATTTAGAGTGTCAACAAAGCAAAAAATAAATACAGTTTTACTTTAATTGAATTAATAAGGATGCCAAAACTCAGTTCAAAAGCTTTAATTATAGTTGCCTTTTTCGCCATTTATGTCATTTGGGGATCCACCTATTTGCTCAATAAAATAGCTGTGACCGCGTTACCGCCATTTTTCTTGGCTGCTATTCGCTTTTTCTGTGCGAGTCTCTTGATTTTCGGTATTTCGAAAATCATGAAACTCGATTTATCGATTACCAAACGACAGTTTATTAATTCGGTTATTGTTGCTTTTTTATTCTTAGTGTATGGCAATGGGGTTTTTGTGTGGGCCTTAAAATATATTGACAGTGGTTTTGGCGCTTTATTAGCGTCTACGCAACCCTTATTCGTGTTGTTACTAATGCGATTGATGGACAATAAAAGAATGCAAACCAAATCGTTAGTCGGAGTTTCTCTTGGCATCATTGGGATGTATTTATTGGTGAGTCAGCGTGAATTAGTCACTAATGAATACACCTTGCTTGGGATTTTTATGATTTTCACCTGCGTTTTTGGCTGGAGTTACGGCAGTGTCTTTGTTTCAAAAGCCAACTTACCAAAAAGCTACTTTGTGAGCACGGGCTATCAAATGGTACTGGCTAGTGTGATGTTAACGGTGGCTAGCTTGTCTTTTGGTGAAGTTTGGATTTCACCTTTAGAATGGAGTACGGAGGTGAGCTGGTCCATGATTTTACTTATTACTTTTGGTAGTGTGATTGCCTTTACGGCATTTAATTATTTACTTAAGGAGGTTTCTACAGAAAAAGTAGCGACTTCAGCCTATGTTAATCCCGTAATCGCTCTGTTTTTAGGCTGGTATATTTTAGATGAAACCTTAAGTGTGCAATCTATAATAGCCGCCGCGGTATTGTTAACGGGTGTCTATTTTATTACCAGCCGAAAGCGACTGGCCTGATACCATTAGAGCTCGAAATAAACTTAGAACGAACTGTCATTTGATAATTAGGCTTATCTAATTATTTTCTTTAGTTTAGTATACGTAAGGGTGTCGTAGTTTTGAAATGATTTTCGATTGCCTTCAACTTTAGACTTTTTAATAGCATTATTAATACTTTAAAAAATCAGGAATTAACAATCATGGCAAGGTTTACTACAAAACACAAACAAGAGATTGGATTATCTCCCGATGAATTTATATTTAGAGGCGAGCAAAAAATAGCGACCGTATTGCTTCGTATTATAGATTTTGATTCCGAAAACCAAAAGGAAGACAGTGTCAAAACCGTTAAAGATGTAATTGATTATCAATATAAGGATACGGTTACTTGGTTTAACATAGATGGATTGCATAATAAATCTATCATGGAAGAGGTTTCTAAAGGCTTTAATTTAGATACACTAATTTTAGCCGATGTTATGGATACTCATGCCGAGACCCAAGGTTCATGAATATGTTAACTGTATTTTTTTATCTATTAAAATGCTTCAGCAAGATGAACATACTGGTGTGATTTCTGTTGAGAATCTTAGTATTATTCTAACCAAGTCCATTTTAATCTCGTTTCAAGAAAAAAAAGGCGATGTTTTTGAGCCTGTTAGAGAACGTATTAGAAATCAGAAAAAAAGAATTCGGAATTACGGGACCGATTATTTACTATATGCTTTGCTTGATATTGTAGTAGACAATTACATTTATATTATTAGCACCCTTGGTGAACGCATAGAAAATCTTGAGGAGTCCCTGCTTCTCGATCCAAAACAAGGGGTTCTTGAAAAAATTAATGGTTATAAACGTGAATTGAACTTTTTAAGAAAAAACATAAACCCTGCCAAGGAAATGATTCTAAACCTATCAAAAATGGAATCAGAATTTATTGAAGATCGCAATCATGTACATTATAAAGAACTTCAGGACAATATTAATCAAGCGATAGAAACCTCAGAAAGTTATAGAGAAATCTTGTCAGATCAACTCAATATTTATCATACCACGATAAGCACCAAATTAAATGACATCATGAAGTTTTTAACGGTATTTTCTGTAATATTTATACCGCTCACCTTTATCGCAGGCATTTACGGTACCAATTTTGAAGTGGTGCCGTAACTTAAATATGAATACAGTTACTTTATTATGTGGGGCGTTATGGCTGTTGTTGCTATAGGCATGTTGTATTATTTTAAGAAAAAGAAATGGTTGTAATTGGCAATAACTTAATGAATCGCAAATAGAGCATTGCCTGACATCTATTTATATGAGGCTTATCAAGAATACCTCATAAAAAAATACTCCCAAGAATTCTAATCATGAGAGTATTACATACATGCTTAAAAAATTCTATTTTTTTGAAGGATCTACAGCATCCGATTGTATGCTATATTGGTTGTCTTGATACTTTTTACATAGGTCTACAAAATTATCGGGTAATATCGTTCTGAAATCGTGAGATTCTTGAGGAATGAGGTCTATCATCTTGTCAATCATGGCCTGAGGATCAAATTGATTTTCTGCCATGACTTTCGCGGCGGCTTCAATCTTTTTTATTGGTGTGAAATGGGTATCTTCATTAAACCACTGTGCGTAGTTGTCATACATTCTATCGTTAAAACCAGTGTCATATGGTCCTGGATTAATAGTCGCAACGGTAAGACCCATTGGTGTTAATTCATCTCGTAACGATTGTACTATAGCCTCAAGTGCATGTTTAGAAGCATTGTAAGCGCCTAAATAGGGGGTGGTAGACAGTCCGGCAACTGAAGAAACGAAGACTAATTTTCCGCTACCTTTTGCTACCATTTTTCTTATAAAAGGTTGAGCAAACTCCAAATTTGAAAACACATTGGTTTCCATAACTTCACGTATTAATCCTACTGGCATCTCAGAAACTGGTCCGAGAATGACCTATTCCGGCATTACTTACTAGGATGTCTATGTCGTATTGCCAAGCCTTCCGGCAGTCCATTAAGTCTAAAATATTTAATTTTATAATTTCAAGAGTATCCGTAACACCCGCTTTTTGTGCATCTTCAATTAATCTTGATTTTTGTTCCCATTTATGAACACCAGCAATAACGTTATGACCTTTAGCCGCAAGACCTAATGCGGTGCCTTTTCCTAACCCTGATCCCGCACCTGTAATTAAAATTGTTTTTTTATTCATGGTTTATCGTTTTCTTACAAGATAGAACTAAACCGAATGATTTTATTTTTTTTAGCATAATTTTAGGATTAACGTCAGCTATAAAGGACGTTAGCAGATCTAAAAGTTCTTTTTTATTGCTTTTAAATAGCAGGTTTACACAAAAAAATAATTATTTAGTTGAAAATTAATGAATTAAATTGTTGTTAATTAAATTATTGGTGCCATCTTTGCATTATAAATAATATATTAAAATTACATTACAATGAGTAAAGGAACAGTAAAATTTTTCAACGACGCAAAAGGTTTCGGTTTTATCACTGAAGAAGGAGTTGACAAGGATCATTTTGTACACATTTCCGGATTAGTTGACGAAATTCGCGAAGGCGACCAAGTTGAATTTGATTTACAAGAAGGTAACAAAGGATTAAACGCAGTAAACGTAAAAGTTATCTAATACATATACTTCCAAGTTTTACAAAAAGCCCATCAGTAATGATGGGCTTTTTTATTTGTTATATTCTGCTAATTTTTGCTGAAATTTTATTTCCAAGTACCATCATAGGCTTAGGGCTATAATATCATTTCTATTTATTAAAAGAGACGGCACATTTTTTTAATTGGTTAAATTTCAAAATCTAAAACCTATAAATGTGTTAGGGCAATGTTAATAGTCTAGTGTTTTTGGATACAATTTAGTACCTTTTAGATAGGTTACAAATATCTCGTTAAAAACACGTTAAAAACTCACAAAATTAGTTAATTATTAGCGTAAATAAACAAGTAATTATTACTTTTAAATAGTCCCCTCATGACTGTTATTTATAATCAAAATTAATTAAAACCATTAGCTATGAAAACGATTATTTCACTCATTTTATTTGGCACAATACTTTTTCTAGGTGGTCTAAAGAATGACCCCAATAATAGTAATAGTTCTTTGGATAAGGAACGATTGACGATCAAGGTAGTATTTAATGGTTTTGAAGGCGATTCCTATTTTTTCACAGACGAGGAAGAGAAAGCGGTTCAAATTATAAAGAAAGATAACGCGCCTTTACAAACCTATGATTTTGAAAATGGAGATTATATTGGTAAACAGTTTGCTTTGGAGGTAGATGGGGTAGATAAATTTAAACAAAAAATAATCACCACAGACAAAGTTATTGCAATTAAAGCTGAAGACTAATACGTCCTCTTTTTATTATTTTCTATATCTACAATGAAGATTAATGTTAGCCCTAAGTTTTCATTGTCTCACATCTACGTAACACATGCATTTACTCGCATTTTTGTAATAAAGTAAAGGTGTATTGGTTCACTTGTACAAACAAACCGAGATAAATAAATCACAACGTCATTTTACGACAGAAATGTCTTCTATAAGAACTCTAAAACGATGATAAAAGAAATAGAACTCACGATTAAACCTATAATAAAGAGATTATAGGTGATATTCAATAGTTTGAATTTTTTGTTCAATACAATACCTAAGAAATATAAATCCTTCGTGAGGTTGGTATATATGGTGGAGTTGTCTTTAAATGTTTCTTTTACAGCCCATTCATAATTTTCTATAGGCATATGATAAAAATTCCCAAAGAACGCTAAATTTATTTTTTTATCGACGATTTCCTCTTTATTCAACCCATTTTTTGTAACCGAGGGTATCGTGGTAATAATAGACAAAATGATGGTCGCCAACATAAAGACTATAAATATGGCTGTAGGTATCCGGAGCACACTATTGCTATTGCCATCGTCTTGAACAATATAGCGATAGGAGTTCGTTAGTATAATAGATAATAATAAAGAGCAAATGACCATAATTAAATTAGCTTTTTTATCTGCAATCTTACTTAAGTGAATATGATTTCTTATCACCACAGTAAACAGAGATTGTATCGCTCTCTCCGGACTTTCTTTTACTTCTAGTGTTTTTTGTTTCTTATTTTCCTTCATGACTTCTTAGCCGTATTCTTTTCTGTCTTTTAATAGCTGTTAAAAGATTAAAGGTGGTAAAAATATTTCTATTATACTTTATTAATTAACTTTTAAATTCAGGCGGTAAATTAACACATTCATAGACTAAAGCGTTTTAGTTCAGAGTTTTTTTAATAGTAATACGACTATTTTAGTATTTTTTCTAAAGCTTTTAACTCCACACCAAGCTCGTTAAACATATTCATAATACTACTTAATTTCAGTTCCTCTTCGCTGTATTCCTGTGTATTTATACTGCAAGTGAATTCCCATAGCTCTAATACTTCGTTAATAGAAACCTTAAAAGCATCATAAGCCTTGTTGTCTGACACCAAGGTGAGAGAATTATCAACAGCAATATTATTTAGGACCCTTTTATAAACCATCCCATCATTAAGCGTCAATAAAACATAAGTTCTGCCTGTTTTTATTTCACTTCTATCTTCAACGAAACGGCCAATAACAAAAGCCCCATCTTTCATGGGTAGCATAGAATCACCTTTAATGGGAAAGGCTCTGTGTTTTCCTGTAGGTAAAAAGGGTAATTTTATTTTTTGAAGTTGTTCTATGTATTCGGGATCATCATATCCGGACAAATAGCCTGCTGTGGCTTTGATAGGAACCACCTCTATTAGGTTTTCATTATCGCTATCTACGGTGATAGGAAATAACACACGTTGGTTGCCTAGCTCTATAAAAGACTTGCCATTGGATTTACTTAAATCGTTTCTTAAAATAGCATCTATAGGCACTTTAAAGTAATTAGAAAGCGCTAATAACATGTCTATATTAGGTTCTGTTCTATTAGATTCGTGTGCTGCTATTCGTGATCTGTTAACGCCCAATTCTTCAGCCAGCGTTTCCTGAGAAAGCTGTTTTAAATCTCTTAGGTATTTAATATTTTTTGAGAAATTATTCATAATGTTTCAAAATTAAACAATCATTGTTTGATTTCCAAACTATATTTGTAGTGTGCTAAATACTATATTACATCTAGACTTGGATACCTTCTTTGTCTCTTGCGAAAGATTAATCGATAGTCGTCTACAAAACAGACCGCTACTGGTTGGTGGAACAGGAGATCGAGGCGTGGTAGCCGCATGCAGTTACGAAACGAGAACCTTTGGTGTCCATTCAGGAATGTCAATGAAAGTGGCTAGGCGTTTGTGTCCCGAAGCCGTTGTGATTAAGGGTAACTCCGGAATATACACTAAGTATTCTCATTTAGTTACAGAAATAATTAAAGAGAACGTTCCGGTATTTGAGAAAGCCAGTGTCGATGAATTTTATGCAGATTTAACGGGCATGGATAAATTTTATGGCAGCTATAAATATGCTTCCGAATTGAGACAAAAAATAATAAAAAATTCAGGCCTTCCCATTTCCTTTGGCTTGTCAGGTAATAAAATTGTTTCTAAAGTAGCTACAGGAGAAGCAAAACCCAACAATCAGTTAAAAATTGATACGGGTTTTGAACGCGATTTTTTGGCGCCATTATCTATTCGTAAAATACCATCGGTGGGAGAAAAGACCTATCAAATTCTTAGAAATTTAGGTGTCGATACGGTGCGTGTGGTGCAGCAGATGCCGGTGGAGATGATGGCGAGTGCGTTAGGGGTTAACGGCATCACCATTTGGAAAAGAGCCCACGGCATAGATAATCCCCCTTTAATCCCTTTTCATGAAAGAAAATCGATTTCTACCGAGCGTACTTTTAATAAAGACACCATAGATGTGGCACAATTAAGAACGACCATCTTTGCTATGGCCGAAAATTTGGCATTTCAATTAAGAAGGGCAGATAAATTAGCGGGAACATTAAGTATAAAAATTAGATATTCAGATTTTAATACCTACAGCAAACAAGTAAAAATAACCTATTCAAGTGCTGACCATGTTATTATTCCAATAGCTTTAGAGTTGTTTGAAAAACTTTACAATCGAAGATTATTAGTACGCTTAGTAGGGGTGAAAATGACGGATATTGTTAGTGGTAACTACCAAATAAATCTATTTGATGATACAGAAGAACTACTCAATTTATACAAAGCCATGGATGGCGTAAGAGAGAAATATGGTGAATTGAGTATCATGCGAGCCTCTTCTATAGGCGCAAAAACAATAGGAAGATTCCAAAATCCTTTTAATGGTGAACCTCCCATTTTATTAGCACATAGAAAACAATAATGTATTTAAATTGTCATACCTATTATTCGCTTCGCTATGGGGCCTTTTCTGAAATTGAATTACTACAATTGGCCAAAGAAAATGATATCTCCTGTTTGGCGTTAACAGATATTAATAATACATCTGCCTGCTTAAACTTTATTAGACAATCTAAAAAACAAGACATCAAACCCATAGTAGGGATTGATTTTAGAAATGGGGCAAAACAACAATTTGTTGGTATTGCTAAAAATAATCAAGGCTTTTTTGAATTAAACCGCTTTTTATCACAGCATTTAGAAAATAAAATAAAGATTCCTGATAAAGCACCAAAACTCTCAAACGTCTATATTATTTATCCTTTTGAGACTGTTTTAGAGCAGGACATGTTATCCTTTGAAGCTCATGAGTTTATAGGAATTTCTATTGCTGAAATTAGCAAACTTCGTTTTTCAAAGCTTAAAGCGCTTGAAAATAAACTCGTTATACAACAGCCCGTAACGCTACGAAATAAAAGAGATTTCAACGCCCATAGATTATTGAGGGCGATTGATAATAATTGTTTATTAAGCAAGCTTCCGCAAGCTGAAGAATGCAAACCGCATGAAAAAATGGTGTCTCAAGAAGCGTTAGCCATGGCTTTTTCAGATTTCCCTCACATTATAGAAAACACGCGCAAACTAATGAACCAATGCGAGATTCATTTTGGGTTTGGTAATGCGCGGCACTCTCAAAACCTAAGTGTCTATACCAACACCTTTGAAGACGATGTTACGCTCTTGCATAAACTTTGCGACGATGGGTTGCCCGGACGCTATGAAAACCCAACAGATAAGGTCTATGAACGCTTAAACAGAGAATTAGAAACGATTAAATCCCTAAATTTCGTGAGTTTCTTTTTAATCAATCACGATATCATTTCTTACGCGAAACGTAAAGGTTATTTTCATGTGGGGCGGGGTAGTGGTGCGAATAGTATAGTAGCCTATATTCTTGGAATAACAGATGTAGACCCTATAGAATTGGATTTATATTTTGAACGCTTTATAAATCCCTTTAGAGCATCACCACCTGATTTTGACATCGATTTCTCATGGAAAGACAGAGAAGATGTAACACAATATATTTTTAATAGGTTTGAAAACACGGCACTTTTGGCAACCTATAACACCTTTAAATATAAGGCTGTTTTTAGAGAATTGGGTAAGGTTTTTGGATTGCCAAAAGAAGAGATTGATAAATTAAGTAACGGGCGTTTACCGCAAAATCAACAGGACGAAGTTGGGCAATTGGTTTTAAAATATGGAAAATTGATTGACGGTTTTCCTAACTATGTAAGCGTGCATTCTGCAGGAATTCTAATTCTTGACAAACCGGTTCATCAATATTCGGCAACCTTCTTACCTCCAAAAGGTTTTGCAACGGTTCAATTTGACATGCTCATTGCAGAAGATGTTGGTGTTTTTAAGTTTGACATTTTAGGGCAAAGGGGTTTAGCTAAAATTAAGGATGCCTTAGAAATCATAGCAGAAAACAGACCGGAAGTACCACCCATAGATATTCATGATTTAGAGCGTTTTAAAAAGGATAAAAAGATTAATGATTTGCTCAGAAGTGGAGGAGCAATAGGCGCGTACTATGTTGAGTCTCCAGCGATGCGTGGTTTAATGACCAAGTTACAAACTCAGGATTATTTAGGCTTGGTTGCCGCGAGCTCCATAATACGACCCGGGGTTTACGGGTCGGGAATGAAAGAGGAGTTTATAAAAAGACACCGTTTTCCGAACACAGAAAACAGGCGCACCCCATTCTTATGCAAATCATGCCGAGATACGTATGGTGTTATGGTGTATCAAGAAGATGTATTAAAAGTGGCACATCAATTTGCCGATTTAACACTGGGAGAAGCCGATATTTTAAGACGTGGTATGAGCGGGAAATTTCGATCCGGAGAAGAATTCCTTGGCGTTGAGAAAAAATTCATTTCAAATTGTAAAAATAAAGGGTACTCAGACGCATTGATCTTTGAAGTGTGGAATCAAATTAAAAGCTTTGCAGGGTACGCCTTTGCCAAAGGGCATTCGGCTTCCTATGCGGTAGAAAGTTATCAAAGTTTATTTTTAAAATGTTACTTCCCCATTGAGTTTATGGTCGCCGTTTTAAATAATGGCGGTGGGTTTTACAGTGCAGAACATTATTTGCATGAAGCTAAAATGCAAGGTGCCACCATTAAATTGCCCTGTATTAATACGAGTGATCATCCCAATAAAGTAATTGGTAAAGCTATTTTTCTTGGTTTTGGCTATTTAAAAAATTTAGAGAAATTAGTAATTCAACGCGTGTTGAGCGAACGTCAATTGCACGGTCGCTATACCTCTTTAGAAGATTTTATAGATCGCATCACCATTAGTATTGAGCAATTAACAATTTTAATACGCATTGGGTGTTTTAGGTTTACTAAAACATCGAAAACAGAATTATTATGGCAAGCTATTTTTAAGTTAAACGCTACTAAAACGACTACTAAGCAGCCCAAATTATTTAAAGCCACTCATAAACATTTCAAATTACCCTTATTAAAAACCAGCACAACCGAAAATGCGTACGATGAAATGGCGTTATTAGGCTTTCCATTATGTGGTTATTTTGAATTAATCGATGAAGTCATGGAGAACGATATCTTATCAGAACACATGTGTCATTATGTAAATAAACAAGTCATTATTTATGGCAATTTGGTTAATACAAGGCACAATACAACAGCGCAAGGTAAACTGATGCGGTTAAGCACCTTCGTTGATAAAAACGGAAAATACTTTGATGCAGTGCATTTTACAGAAGTCGTTTATAACTATCCAATACATGGTCTTGGGGTTTATAAATGCATGGGAGTCATCACGGAGAAATTTGGTTTTTGTAGCATGATTATTTCTAAAAGTAGAAAGATTAAAATGAAAGCAAATCCTAGAATGGGGAACTCATAGATAGGCCTATTTTTTTACTTTGGTTACTTTTCAATAAATAATTTTTGACCAATTTTAATTATAGCATTGCTTTTTAAAGCATTGGCTTGACAAAGCGAAGCGATAGAGATATTGTTTTGTTTCGATATCATAGACAAGGTGTCTCCGGATTTAACAATATATATAGACCGTTGTTTTGTTACACTGGCAAGCGCTTCTTCTTCTGTTAATAAAAGTTTTATCTCACTTTGACGCTTTGAATTGTGTTCAATAGGCCGTGTCCAATTGCTGGTGACCCAAAACGCTTTAGCCCTTATGTTGTTATTTTCAAACTCAAACACATATTCCGGATTGATAGAAACACCCTTATAATTGACCTCTAAATGTAAATGACTCCCTCGTGCGTTTCCTGAAACCCCTCCTTTGCCTAAATAATCGCCTTTAGCTAAGGTATCATTCGCTTTTACTCCAAATTCAGACAAATGTGCATAAACCGTTTCCAATCCGTTATAATGTCTTACAATCACTGTTTTTCCATAGCCTTTACTAGCTCTAGACAATCTAACAATGCCATCTAGCATGGCTAATATACTATCACCTGTCACTAGATCGATATCAATCCCTCTATGCGGTCTTCCATTTCTCCAACCATAACGCGAGGTAACTATTTTGTCTTTAAAAATAGGAGAGTGGTAAGTAGAATCTCTAAATTGAAGTTGCACGGGAAATGTAACAGCAGTATCCCTATAAGGGTTACAAACGGTAGGGTCCCAATATTCGGCTTTAAGATCTACAGGGAACAGCGTGTCTTTTAAGGCTGTAATTGCCGGTTTTTCAGCGTCTAAAATTGATTTAAAACTAAAGTCTGGTGCCATAGCTGCTGGTTCCTGCTCATTTTGAGCGCCTACACTTAAAGAAATTCCAATTAAGAGAAGGACAGTTATCACTAATTTCATAAAAACATAAGAAGTATATTCATTTTTTAATGGTCGAAATTTAAATATATAAACGTGCTTTTATGTTAATGTATTGTTAGAGTCACCGTTAATATTTAAAAGTTTTTAGAGGCAAGAAAAACAGGGCAAAAAATAAACTATCCACCCTTGCGAATACCATTAATCAACACTTTAATATAAACTATATATAGTACTAGCATGTATTATCAAATTTTTTCTAAAATATGCTTAATTCAGAATGTGTGGTAACATTTTCAAGCAGTTTCATGCCTTTAAAAGAGTTCCCATTTGGGTTTAACCTTGGACTCCAAACCGCTATAGCATAGTTGCCTGGATATAAGGCAACAATGCCCCCTCCAACACCACTTTTTCCAGGCAAACCCACTTTAAATGCAAATTCACCGGATTCATCATAAAACCCACAGGTAAGCATGAGTGCATTAATTCGTTTAGACTTACTTTTTGATATAATTTTTTTGTTATCTAATAACTTATGTCCACCATTAGCTAAAAAAGTAAATGTTTTAGAGAGCTGTTGGCAATTCATTTCAAGAGAGCACATATCAAAATAAAAGTCAAGGACTGCTGCGGGTTCATTCTCTATATTTCCAAACGATTTTATAAAATTACAGAGTGCTGTATTTCTATAACCATGTGCTTTTTCAGAATCTGCAATTTTATCTGAATAATTAAGATCTGGAATATCACTTAAATCCCTTACAAACTCGCGAAATTCTTCACGAGCATCATCCAAAAGAGAGAGTAATATATCACAAATAACAATAGCACCGTAGTTTATAAACGGATTGCGCGGAATGCCATGATAGGTTTCTAATAATAGGAGGGAGTCAAACTTGGTTCCTGAAGGCTCTACATCTATTCGCGTCCAGATTTTCTCACCAAGAATTTTGTAAGCTAACGTCAATGATAACACTTTGGCAATACTCTGAATTGAAAATTTCTGTAAATTATTCCCCATCCCAAAACCTGTTCCATCTAAGGTCGTTATGTGCACACCAAACATGCTGTCATCTACATTAGCAAGTTCCGGGATATACGTCGCTACCTTGCCTTTATTCTCAAGTAAATTGGTTTGTTTGTAGGCGGTTTCTATGATGCTTTTATAGGTGGAATCCATGGTAATTGAATAAATATGAGATTTTCTCGCCAAGGTACTTTTTAATTTGGAATTTCCCCAGCCAAAACACCATACTTTTGATGACGTCATGGATCGCTTGTTCCAAGAAAGCTAAAGTAATTACTCCTTAAAATAGTGTTAGCTTATAATTAAAAATATATTGTTTTCACGGGACATATATTCTTGATTTTTTTATAAATATTAGATTTTAATTTGTTCATTTACTAACTATTTATAAGGTTAAAAAAATGAATAAATTCAAGAGTTCTATTATAATATTTGTGCTGACTCCAATCCTTTTTTTTGCTCAGAATAAAGAGGTGGATGTAGACTCCCTCTATAATGAAGCGAGACAGTTATATAGTGCCAAACAGTATGATTCGGCCTTATCACTAACCCGTGACGCTTTATTTTTAACGCCCGAGTACCATGAGATACGCGTATTTCAAATTCAATTAGAACAGGACAACGAACAATTGGAGAACGCTGAAAAGGACATCAACTATTTACTTTCCAAATCAAACACTTTAGAGGTAAAGCCTTCCGTTTTAAAGCAAATAGTGCGCTATACAGCAAAAGAGAAACTACTCGCGTTTCATAATCAAGTAGGCACATATTATACTGCGGATGTAGATTATAATTTATCATTAGCGGAAGCATTATTATCTTTTCAAGAGTCTCACGAAGCGAAACGCATCCTAGATACCATACAGACGGCAGCATTAACCCATACTCAAAATTATAGATTGCAGGACCTTTTAAAGCGCATGAAAGCCAATCAAATAGGTGTGAATTATGAATTTATCTCTTTTTTAAAAGCGTATCCAATAAACAAATCATGGAACGGTGTAAGTCTAGATTACACGAGGTTTATTGGAAAGCATGCTATAACGGCAAGAGCTGTTTACAGTGATAGATTTAACAAGGATGGCATACTCTATGAGTTAGAGGGCTACCCCGTGTTCTCTAAAAAACTTTATTCTTATGTAAGTATAAATGCATCGGGATCCGATTTTTTCCAAAACTTTGGCGGGAGTCTTTCCTTATATTATTCTATTAAAAACATCATAGAAATGGAGGCTGGATTTAGGTATTTGGAATTCGATTCAGGGTCTTTTTTTACACCTGTTATTGGTGCTACCAAATATATGGGTCGTTTTTATGTCAATGGAAGAGCTTATATTGGTCCGAGAGAAAAACGGAAAATTAATACAGAACTATCAGCTCAACACGCGATATTATTTAAAAGACGCTGGAGATTATGTTTTTATACGATTGGGTACTGGTATTTCACCAGATGATGCGTCGAGGTTTACTCAAGTCGCCAATAATCCAGATTTAATTGCAAAATATGTCAATGTGGGCGTAAATAAATGGTTTAAAGACTATTGTTTCACAATTAATTTTGGCTATTTGCAAGAAGACTTAAACAATGAATTAAAGGGTAATCAAATTATTGGAACGGTTGGCATAAAGCACAGATTTTAAACCACTGCAGTATAGATTTATTTAATTGTGGTAAACCCTTTTCTACTCATGGTGCCCCAAGTTGATTTTATACCAAATATTTTTTTAAAATAACCTTTCATCTCAGCGAACACCATTACGGGATGGGTAACAAAAGATTCTAAATAAGCCGCCAGCAAAAGCTTAATAACCATTGACGGTTTGGCATAATGCTTAAAATTAACAGTGTATAACAGTATTGAAACCGTTGAAAAAATGCAACCTATAAGATATACTGCGGCGAATAAAGCGATAGCAAAAGGCCAGTTAATGATACCGAGACTAGCACATACAATAAGATAAATGAGACCCAAAAACTCTACAATAGGGGCGCCCAACTCAAAATAGACCCAATAGGGGAAGAACAACATGCCAGTAGCTCTATATTTTCTATTATAGAATAAGTATTTGTGTTTTTTAATCGTTTCCCACAGCCCCCTTGCCCAACGATCACGTTGCGTAATGTATACTTTAAAAGAAGCAGGAGCTTCTGTCCAGCAAAGGGTTTCAGGAATATACACCACGTCATAAGGTTTTTTTAAACGTTCCATATGTGCTCTTAATCGAATGCATAATTCAAGATCTTCACCTACAGTCGCATGATCAAACCCGCCAACTTCAAGCACCCGCTGTCTTGGGTATAATCCAAAAGCACCTGACACTAATAATAAGCCATTCATTTGAGTCCAAGCCATTCGACCTAATAAAAACGCCCTGATGTATTCTACGACTTGAATTCTAGCCACTATATTTTTAGGTAACCGTAGTTCTTTTAGCGTACCATTTTTTATAATGGAATCATTGGCGATGCCTATAGCACCACCACAAGCAATGACTTCTCGGTCTATTTCTTCTAAATAGGGACGCACCATTTTTAGCAACGCATCCTGTTCAATAATACAATCGGCATCTGTGCAAAGGACTAAATTTGTATTGGCATAAGTAATCCCACAATTTAAAGCATCTGCGCGGCCCCCATTATCCTTATCAATAACGGTTAAATGTTTGTATTTTAAATCTTTACTTTGGTATACGTCACGTACTTTGGCATGTGATATTAAATTTGAAACTTGAGGAACTATGGCTTTTTCTAAACTAAATTCTTTGATGAGTTGTTCTAATGAGTCGTCTTTACTTCCGTCATTTACAATAATCAATTCGTAATAGGGGTATTGTATAGAGAGTAATGATTTTACATTTATGATTATTGATTTCCCTTCGTTATACGCAGGAGCGATCAAACTTACACTAGGTAAATCATTGGCGCCTTTAATGTCGTTTACATTTAGGAATTCCGCACGTTTTGCATTGGATTTAATGGCCGCTATAGCAAGCAAAACGAAACCAAAGTAGCATAAAAATAAGGCGATGCCATATCCAAAAAAGAAATAATCTAATCCGTATCGTATAAATTCAATCATGTATTATAGTTGTTGTGAAAGACGGTTTCCGTGTTGAGATATAAAAGCATCGACTTTTAGCTTAAAGGGAGACTGGCCCATGCGTTGGAGTGATAAATTAATTTGGTTAACATCTAATGTATTTAATTCAAACGATTGCAGTGTTTCTAAAGCAGTTTCGGCTAAAAACAGTTCCGGAGATTCAATTTGAGCAATACTGTAACCTTTAAAATGTTCTAAATCAAAGCTACGAATGATACGTACTAGGAGCTCCATAACGTAAGGATTTTCGGTCTGACAAGCTAGTATTACAAATTTCTCAATGGGTTCGGGATGGTATATTTTTAGTTTTTCAATGATTCTAATTTGCTGCCATAGTGAAATCGGGTAGGTGATGTACGGAAATAATTTTAAACTTTTCCACCCTAACAGGACTACCAATGCAATTTGAGCTTCTCTTCGAATCAAAATATGACTATGATTTCTATAAGATGTAATTGTTTTAAGGTGCTCTGTGAGTCCGAGCTCATAGCAAAACAGAAGCGCTTTTGCTTTTTTTTGCCATACCAAACTTTTTAAATCCTGAGACAGCACCTTGGTTAAACCTATATCTGCAGCCATTGTTTTTAAGCTGGTGTCATCTAGAGTCGTTATGACATTATTGACCTTTAAAAATATGCCAGCAATAAACCATCGTTGTCTTTTAGATTGCACATACCTTCGTAACCAATGCATTTTATAAGTCGCTCTTTTATGATCTAAAAACCGTAGCGCGATGGCATCTATAACTTTCATTTTAATTTTAATCCGTTCTTTCGTTCTAAAATATCTATAAATAAGACTATAGGCAAGAGCCGCCCATAGTAATACCATTATAAATAGTAGGAAATAAATAAAAACAATGAGGTCTTGTAGTCCCATTAGAAAAAGCAATTAATCTTATTATTCAAATCAGTAACGGTCGTAGGCAAGCTTATAAAATCATGAATACCCAGTGACTTGACTTCTTTCTTGATGTCATTTTGATTCATTTCAGACAGAATAACAATAGATGTCCCTGGAAGTTTGGTTTTAAGATAATAAAGATATTCATTAGTAAAAGCACCTTCTATGGTAACATCTGTTATTATAAGATCAAAAGAGCTCTCTAATAGTATTTGTTCCACTTCAGTAAAGGAATTTGCTGTGACGTATGTAACATTTGGTTTATCTAAAATTTTTTTAAATAAATAAGAAATGCCATAATCATTATAAACAATCAATACCTTTTTATGTTCCATTAAGTAGATTAAAAAATGAAGCGAATGTATCATTTCTTTTGATATAAACATAAATATGTACTTAAATTTTAAATTGGTATAAACGCTTCGGTTTTAGACCGTATTAGAGGATTTATAATACAAAAAAGGATGTTTTGCAGTGACTCCGTCCTGCTTTTGGTGATCTATTTTTAAATGCATTGCGGATGTCAGTGAATTAATGCATTTAAGGAGCATCTCATGACTGTAAGAAAGGAGTTTTAGGGTAAGCTAAATTACTCTGAATATTAAGTTGAAAATTGGGTTATGATTATACCTATTTAGCCAACACCTTTTCAGAAATTAAAGGCATTACGATTCAGCAATTTATAATTATACATAAAATTGAACGGGTAAAAGAATTGCTTTTTTATGATGCATTGAATCTTGCAGAGGTATCCTATATACTACATTATAGTAATGCGGCTCATTGGTCTAACCAACTCAAAAATAATAACAGGTCTAACACCATCGTTCTACAAACAACTCAAATTAAACGCAAACTAAATTTAGAAGATATTAAAAAGGCCACCCTGCGAATGCAGGATGGCCTTTTTAATATATGAATTACACGTTTTGTAATTATGGTTTTGTAACCGTGTTAGAATCTAGAATTACAGCAGTCTGTGCTAATAATCGGCCATTCATTGAAGCTCCCGTTTGCATGGTAATACCAGTCATACTTAAAACAACACCCTCAAAATGAGCCGTTGTTCCTAAAACAACCTCACCCGCTACTTGCCGGAAAATATTTTCAGCTTTTGCGCCACCCGTTAGGGTAATATTAACAGCAGAGCTCATCATCATGTCTCCGGATATTTGAAAAATCCAAACATCGTCTGCACTACCTGATAATGTCACATCAGAAGCCATAGTTACTGTATTCGTCCACTTGTAAAGTCCGGCTTGTAAGGTCATCCCTCCAATACTACCAGTCCCTAACTCTGAATAATCAGGTGTTGGTCGGCCAGCAGCATCATTATAAGCAGTGATCATGTTTTCAACAGCTGTAGTTAGATTGGTATTTGAAGGAGAAGCCATATCAGCCGCATATACTTTACCTGTTACTTGTGGAGAGGTCGCATAGCCTGTAGCATCTGTTAGTCCAAAACCTGTTATAAAAGTGGTGGCTGCTGGACTCAATCCCATATCACCAGTAACCCCTGATGTTGGTGAGTTATTTATTGCAGTTTTCGCTAAAATAACGTAGTTACCCGATGCGCCTAAGTTTACTACTGACAATCCTGTAGTGGTACCCGTCAAAAAGGTCCATGACACTTCTGTTTCTAAAGCATTACCTGCCAAATCTGTCACATCATTAGTAACGGTAGCAGTGTAACTTAAGCCAGCATCTAAAATAGTATCTCGGAATAAAACGTGCTGTATTATTTGCATATTCTATGGAGCCACTTATTGTGTTTGTGCCCTGCACTAGTGAAAATGAGGTCGCTGTAAAAGAGGCTGCACGCATGTTTTCATCAAAAGTAATCGCAATGGCTTTGTTTCTAGCCACATCAATAGCATTATCAATCGGATCTGTTAAAACAACTGTAGGTGCAATAATATCAGTCTCTATACCTGTGGTGAAGCTGAAAGAATAATTAGCGGCTAATGGGTTCCCCGATATGTCTTTAGCGCCACTCGTTATGGTTGCCGTGTATACCGTATTCCATTGCAAATTACTTGCAGGACTAAAAATAGCGGTTTCATTTAAATAAGTTACCGTACCTACTACATTTGTAGTTTCCGTTACTAGGGTATAGGTTGAAGTATTAATAGTGGAAGTTTCCATGGCCTTATTAAAACTAATCTCAATAGAGGTGTTGATAGCTACATCTATACCGTCTACATCCGGATTAGTACCTACCACTGCTGGAGATACAACGGGTGTTGAACCATCATCATCGTTCGAGCAACCTGCTACCAATAATAAAGGGATCATTGCTAGTATTTGAAATTTCTTCAAAATTTTCGTTATCATAATTTTATTGTTTTTGTTATTCTGTAAAGGTCATTCTATTTAAGGGTAAATCAGTTACATGATAAAAGAAAAGAGTTACACATATCACAGGTTTCTAACAATAACAATCTATTTAAAAAAAAACCCTGTTTTTTATAATTGTTTTAGACCAAACGAAAGGGTAGCAAAACAATTGTAATTATTTAAAAAACAGGTATATACACGCTAAAATAGTTCGCTAAAAAGTACGACCTTGTTGTATCTAAAAGCAATAGATTATATAATAACTAGCAGTATGAAAATGACAGAATCTAAACCCATTGAGACTTTAAACCCTGTAAAAGACGCTAAAATACAGTACAAACAGCGTTTTGGTGTCATTGCAGGTTATCTACCTAAGGACATACAGCATATTGGCAAATGGTTAAGTACGACCGCAGAAGCTGCGCAAAAAGAAAAGAAAAAACAGGGCGCCGAGTACACCATGGCTTATTCCATTTTGCAAATGAAAGCCATGCTTATAAAGAACAGGAGTTTAGAGATACAAGTCGCTGCTATGATTCATGAAGCACTTGCCATTCATAAAGCCTATGAACCCCATGTGCAATATACCATCGCATCCCTTGATGATCTTTTTGTTGCCATGAATTATATCATACAAAGGGCTCCGGAATTTGAACCCAAAGTAAGCCATACGGCGTTTCCAATGTCTCGGCCTGTTTGTTTATATGATGGCGACATCATCCGGCTGGTCAGTATTTAAGAATGTTGCCTTTAATACTGCGCTCCGCTTCATATTGCAAGCGTGGTGCGATTATTTGGATAGCACCGCATCTCTTAGTGTGGTAACCACGTCACCGGAGGGTTGGCTGTCTCCCGAATCGGTAATTGCAAATAATTTAAACCAGTTTGTTACTAAGGAAGACAAAACGAAAGATCCAACACATTGGGGTTTCAACTCGTTTAATGATTATTTCCACAGAAACGTAATTCCTATATGTCGACCAATAGACGGACCAAATAATGACTTTGTCATTGGTTCGGCAAATGATGGTACTGTATATCGCTTAGCAAGAGGTGTGAAGCTTACAGACCAATTTGAAACTAAGAGTCAAAACTATTCCTTGTCGAATATGTTGGATCATTCACAGTACACCAACGCCTTTGTAGGAGGTGATGTTCTGCAAAGCTTTCTAAGTGGACACGATTATCACAGATGGCATGCTCCAATTACTGGGGAAGTAGTAGAAGCGCGTGTTATTAATGGGTATATGTTTAGTGAATTACCCAGCGAAGGTTGGGACCCCACAGGCGGTACTTATTCTCAAGGCTATGAAGCCAATGTGAACACCAGAGGACTTATTATAATAAAGCATCAAGATCCAAAAATTGGCTTAGTCGCTATAATGCCTATTGGTATTACAGAGATTTCATCAATTAAAATCGTTAAAAAAAATGGCGAGCCTATAAAAGTTGGAGACTATATTAATAAAGGCGATCAACTGGGTTGGTTTAGTTATGGAGGTTCTAGTTTATGTTTAGTTTTTCAACCAGGGGCTGTAAAGCAGTTTACTGTGGTTAATCCTATGCCAGGTGTGGATTCAGATAACGGACCCTACATACGTGTAGGCGCTCAAATTGCTATTGCAAACAACTCTCTTTAAAATAAATATTAATCCATTTAAATACCAAAATTATGAAAACAACAACATTTAAAAGTACTAGTGATGCCATTGCATATATCAAAGACTGGCTAGACAATGATCCAGGGCTTTCAGAATTATTAGTAGAATCCATTAATAAAGCCGAAAGTCAAGCCAACGGGAAATTAAACACAGATTTATACAAGGTCTTAGAATGGCCTACAACGGTAGATGAGTGGATTAGTTACATCACGACCTTTAGTCGCTGGATTCCACATCAAACAGATTTGAAAGGCTGGAGAGATGCAGATAAAGGATATGCACAAGAAGTCTACGACCATTTATGTCACTTTTACTTTCTTATTGACCAAGGGGTAGGAAAAAAGGGAGACATTATTGTACAAAATATTGATGGTTTTAAAGAATGGTTAGTGGATTATGCGAACCTTTGGGGCGATTTTTTAAACACTACAGAATCTTTTAATGACGACATATGGAAATCCTTTAAAGAGTATGCACCTTATTATAGAATTGATGATTCTTTAGTAAACGGAAAGCCTAACAGCCCAAGTGGATGGTTAACCTTCAATCAGTTTTTTGCTCGAGAATTAAATCCTGGATTACGTCCCATTGATGCGCCAACAGATAATACAGTAATAACGGCTCCCGCAGATTGCACCTTTAGAAAAATGTATAACATTGATGAAAATTCTAATATTCTAGATGATGATTCAAAGAAAACCACGTCGGTTTTGAAAAAAACACATGTTATAGGTAATGTGGCAGATTTACTAAAAGGAAGTCCGCATGCCAGCAAATTTGCCAATGGCACTTTTGTACATTACTTTTTAGGACCCTATTCCTATCACCGTTTTCATGCACCTGTTTCAGGAATGGTGGATGAATGTCGTGCTGTTAGCGGCTTGACGTATTTGGAAGTTAACATTGACCCCAAAACGAATCAATTTAGTGCCCCTGATGACTCCAATTCACCTAAACCACCTAATTCAGGGTATCAATTTACTCAAGCACGTGGTATTCTTACAATTGATACTACTCAATCTAAAGAGGGTAATATGGGTATTGTAGCGGTGGTTCCTGTTGGCATGTGTCAGGTTTCAGGTGTTCATATGTCGGCCACAAAAGGTAGAAATATAGCCAAAGGGGAGGAGTTTGGGTATTTCTTATTTGGTGGTTCAGATATTATTTTACTGTTTCAAGAAGGCAATGCTCCTGGAATAGACGGGACTAATTCTTATCGGTATTATGGGACTAGCATTAGCGGATGTCCAAATAGTCCTAAGTAGTAGCCAGATCATAAAAATCAAATACAAGAGACCAAGCCATTACGCTTGGTCTCTTTTAATATCTCAAACTAAAAAAAGCGCCACAATAAAACCAATACTGTTATTGAGCATATGAATGGCAAATGAATAATAAAAACCATAATGAACCCTAGTATACCCATAACACAGGCCACTAACCAGTTTGTCCATTGTAATTAAGGGCATTAGGAGCAAATGTTCTATTGTAAGTTCGTAGTTGGTTATGTGTGACCACGCAAATAGCAAACAGGAACCGTAATAGATCCATCTAAAATGGTTGGTCCAAAATAATTCAAGAACGTGTTTTATTTTAGGGATAGAAAATAAGGGATAGAATACAAGCACTACAGAAAGAGCAATGAGACATCGTTCCATAAAATGGGAATAAACATCACTTAATTTGGTGTGGTATACCCCCTTACTAAAAATGTAATAAGTGAATATACTCAACGTTATGGCCGGAAATATTGGTTTAAATTTCAAAGATAATCGATAGGCACCTTCTTCAAGCAAAGGGAGAATAAGTAGAGAGAGCACTAACAAGACCAAAGGAGAGAATCGTGCTTTCATGTTGCTGGTGGTTAGATTTTCTGCATCGTAAAATACACCAATGGATGCGCCCACTATTACTGTCAATACAAACTTCACGACAAACATGGTCCAAGTACCCGCTATTTTTTGAGGTTTAGTCAATACTTGGGTGGAATTGTAAATAGGGTTGACAACGAATCTAAACAATTGCTTAAATTCTATATAGTAGGTTTTGGGGTGTATTAGCTTTAGCTTCATTTTATAGAAATTTTGTGGTTCGTGATGGTTACCTTGATGACGACCTAAATTTTATATTGTAACAATAGTTTCAGGAAAAGTAATCGTATCCCAAAATTAAAAGAGGGTATGTGGAACTTACAAAATTGTACTTTGTAATCACGAAAACAAACCATTAGTCCGCTATTTAATTAGTGTTGTGAGGCATGGTGAGGTGTAGTAAATAATAGGTTACAACATTTCGTTAACTGCAGTGCTAAACCCCTTTAAAAAAGTGCATTAGACTATAGACGGCTATAAAGGATAAAAATTTGAACAGTAATTTCTATAAGTGTTTTGAAAAATATTAACGCTAAATACTTGCTATTATTAGCAAAATAAAAAGATTTGATCTCAGATCAGAACGGAGAAAAACAATCTTCATGATGATGTTAAATTTAATAATTACCAATAAATTAATATAAATACAACAAAAGCATTTAAAATTTGATAAATAATTTGTAAAATGTAATAGTTTTTAACACATAAAATAATCACTAAATTTATTTCGATTTATTTATTAACATAAAACTTTTAAATTATGAAAAAATCACTATTAAATTTGGAAGGCGCTCAAAAATTAACTTCAAAGGAGCAAAAAGGTATAATTGGCGGAGGACGACCATCACGTAGATGTGGCGGAGACGGCTCGTTTATAATGGTAGATGGTGAGAAAGTTTGTTGTTATGATCCATGGAGTGGTCTTTATCAATGTTAAAATTTTTATTAAAATTTTAGACAAAACCATTTTAAAACTATTTAAAGTGGTTTTTTTTAGCCTTAATCAGGAGTTAAAAACTTAAACCAAAGGGTGTCGAGATTTAGTAATGACAGACCATGTACTTACAAACAAGAGGAGAGAAGACCATTGCAGGTTGGGACTATAATCCTACAGATAGTGGGTTTTAAATATTAAAAAAACAAAAAGAGGGCGACGGGATTTCACTAAATATTATTCTCAATGTTGTTCATAGTTTGCCCATGAAATGGAAGTTTAAAACGCTAATTACTTCAAATATCATAAATATAAGCACGACGCATTAATCGTATTAAAACAATAAAAAAGGCAAGATTCATTTCACCGATGGATATTTTTTTTTATATTTATTACATATTACTTCCCTAAGACAACAATATTCTCTCCCAAGAGGCTTTAATAGCAATAGAATGATTACCAACCAAGAGTTAAATATATTATTTAATTACTATGAAGCAAAAGACCATTTTCCTAATTAGTGCGACATTATTATGTATGAGCATAGTAATGAGTCAAACCAAAAAAAACCAAAATATAAAAATTGATATTAATACTGAGGCAACCGCCACTGTATTGCCATTCGATCAAAGCTTTACATTTGAAAGCTTTAAAACGGAATACGATTCTATTTATTTCACCTATGAAATTAATCCCAATGTCAAGAAATCTTGGCATTATTTTAAAGGTGATTCATTCCCATTAAGGATTAAAAAATCGGTAGGTGTCGCCGTATTTCCTGAAGCCATCAGGCCTCTGCATCCCAATGTGCCTTACCAATTTAATTTTAGAGCCTTTAAGAAAATTAATTTAAGTATTACCGATAAAGAAAGCTTAAAAGCTGAAACTTTCAACTTAGTGAAATTGAGGTTTTCAGACCTAGAGACTATTAGCGCGACTAGTATTGCAGATTTTAAATCTGATTTGAAACAACTTATAAAAAGGTATGCGAAAGCAGATACTTTCTATAATTCTGATGGTATCTCAATGTCTATTAATTTACCCTTATACGAGTCTTATTTATTTCCCACAATAGACAGTTTGGGCAATAAGTCGGTTGAGATGAGTACTCTAAAGGATAACCTCTCACGGTCCATTAATCGGATCTTTGAAACCGTTGAAGAGGATACAAGTGTTATCACTACTGTTTTCAAGATAGTCAATGGAGATGTAAAACCTTCACAGAAATTAACAAAGATACTAGCATCGCCAGTAAATGCTTCTGCTGTAGGAAACGGAACGGTGACCATAGAAAGCTTTGGCTCCTATTTCTTTGATGATTTTAAGTATAATTTAGATGCCGTACTGAATAGAAAATATAAAATAGTTGGTACAACTTTAGAACCGAGAAGGTAAATTAGATAAAAACGCCATCATACTTATACAATCCTTTTTTAATAAAATAGTCTCGAAAAACGTGACTAATGCTGAAAACAAAGCGATACTTAAAGCCTCTGAAGTCGTTCAAATTAAAAAAATAAGAGATGCCATTTCTAATGTATTAGAACAGTTAAAGAAAATTGAATTAAAAACTGCCGAAATAAATGCCTTAGCGTCTTCCATTCCAAATATATTAAATGATGCTTTTATAAGGGATATTATTTCTATAGAAGAAGCAATTTATATGGACCTGACCGCGAAAAAAAACGCTTATATAGGTATAGATTTAGGGTTAGTATATGCCTTTTCTTTAGAAAGTGTTTTTATCTATGAAGGTACTAACTTCTATTTTAGACCCGTTAACCGAGAAGCCTTGTTTTCTGATTTAGAAGGTTGGGATGCGTTTTTTAAACGCTTTAGCATCTATTTAGGAATGGCACAACTTTTAACCGATAAGCCGGACAATTTTGAGCCTTTATTTGGTAAAAGCAGCTTACTTACTGGCGTTGGATGGCGGTTAAACAGAACGTTTAGAATTAATGCAGGCGCCTTAATGCATTATAAAACCAATCCAAACCCGTTAATAGATACTCAAACCTTTAAAGTCTCACCCACCATATCTTTCTCTGTCGATTTAGATATAGCACAAGCGCTAGGTAGTGTAGGTAAAATATTAAACACAACACAATAAATTATGTCAGCTAACTTATCATTTAACCGCATATCATACAGTCCAGTTAACAATATTTTACTATTTAACGCTTCGGCTTCGGTGAAAAAATATCTACTGAAAGTGTGAGAATAAAAATAGTTGTGAAAATGGACCCCAATCATTCGGGTCCTGTTAATGGTTTTATTACTTGTGCATTAAGGCATCCTAACCTTTTTACCTTTCAAGATGGAAAGAGTACAATAGTAATTCCTTTCAATAGTAAAACTAATGAATTCTCTGAAGAGTTTGGGACTAAGATAAAATTTAAAAATGCAAATGCTACTCCGTAACTTCCAGTTGTTATTGATGTCAAAGTAAACGACGATAAAAATGGAGATATATACCCCGAAGATAGTACAAAAGGGAAATACTGGTGGGAACCGGTCATTGCATTAAGACATTTACAAACTTTTATATAGCACGATAATGAAATATTTCTATTTAATTTTTATAACGCTCATTGTTTGTTCGTGTCATAACGATGATGACCGTTTTAATGACAACGTGATTACGTTAGAGACACAAAATGAAAGTCAAGAATCTATTACTTCTGTTTTAGCTAACGGTGAGTCTTTGATTGTATTAAGAGCAAGTATCTCTGCAGAAGCAGAAGATAATATTCAAACCATTGAATTTAATAAATCTGCAGGCGACTTTCTTGGAATAGCAGGAGCAACAGCATCACGTCCTATAGATGCAAATGGAGTCGCGACAGTAACAGTACGTATTCCCAATAGAGTAGATCCTTTATTTTTTAATGCTAAGGTTACCGCAAAGTCTAAAACCTACATTGCAGAATCTAATATTGTAACCCATAGGGCTTATGCAGATAATATTATTGTTGAGCCTTCCGCTGTCGTTATTACCCAGGCCTCATCGGTGACCTTAAACACCTTTTTAACGCGTAATGAAGGAGTGGTAAGTGAAGGAACTTCTGCTGATTTTAAAGCATTCCGGACCATTTTAGACCAAGAAGTAGAAGTCGGGAGATTTACAGGTCTTAATAATGCAACAACTGATCAATATGGGAATATGACTGTTACTTTCCATACCGATACAGGTGATTTTGATTTATCAACACCGGTTTTTATTAAAGTTAGTGCTTTAGATGACCTCTCTAATAGTATAACTAAAACGATAACAATTCAGGTAAATTAATATTTTAAATTTATTTTTATGGATTCACAAAACTATTTTTCGCTTTACCGTAACACTTCCGAACCTTCAATTTTCAAATCAGGTGTAGGCGGCGAGAACCCTGCGTCGGGACCCAAAGCTATATTCCAATGGCTAGCACTATTTATTGGTGTATTAATTCAGCCATTCTATGCCTTTTATAAGGAAGCGAGAAACTTTGGTTCTCCAAGTGAAGTGTACCAAGATTATTACTTTGTATTATTTGCAATAATAATTTCTGTCGTAGCTTTCCCAACAGTTTATAGAAATGCTTTTGATGCTAATAGACCAAAATGGATGCAGTTAATTCCAGTATTTACAGCTGGATTAGGTTGGCAAACTATTGTTGATACTGCAGTAGAGGTCGCGAGTTCATCGCCGGAGGAAGTAGAAACTGTTTTTTCAATTTTGTATTTTGTACATAGTATGATAGTTTAAGAAGTATGATACCTAAAATGTATTTCTAATGGCACTAGCACATAAGGCTATTCTAGTTTAGAACAATTTCTTTTTTTAACATTTTAAAGCTTAAAACTATAATACCCTTAATTATGTCAACGATCTCTAAAAAACGCTATTGGCCTAGGCACTATTAAATAAATGGTGCAACTATTTTCTATACCAATCCTTAATGCTGTTCCAATAATTTTTGATGTCATTTCAAAATAATGAATGAATCGTAAGTGGCAGATTAATCACACTAACCTCAACTCAAGACATGCTTTTTGGAATAATTAGTAACGTTCTAAAGTCTAATTTTGGAATTTAAAATAAACGCAGTGATTCATTACTTTTCGTATTGCGAAAAGCCAATCAATTTATCATCTTTGTAGTATGTATCCTTCAATCACCAAACACATTAGAGATCATATCCATACAACAGCGCCTGCTATACACTTATTTAATTCGGTTTTAAATGAAATTTCAGTTAAAAAAGGTGCTTTTTTATTAAAACCAGGGACTTTTGTAAAACACGAATATTTTGTTGTAAAAGGATGCTTAAAGGCTTATTACATAGACAATAAAGGACACAGGCACATCATTCAATTTGCAGTAGAAAATTGGTGGATTGGTGATTTTGATGCATTTTACAATCAAGGATCTTCAAATATTTATATAGAAGCCATAGAAGACGCTCAACTACTATCCATTAATTATAATAGCCTTCAAAAAATTTACGCTGAAGCCCCTGTTTTTGAGCGTTATTTTAGAATTTTAATCACGAGTGCTTTCATTGCGCAACGCAAACGAATTTTGTCTGCACAAGAAAAAAACACACAAGAACGTTATCTCGAATTCTGTAACTCTTATCCTAATATAGAAGACAGAGTTCCAAATTATGACATTGCAAACTACTTAGGGGTCACGCCGGAAAACTTAAGTAGAGTTAGAAAAAAGTTAAATCTATCCTAATTGATTTAGGTCAATACCATTGGTGTTGTAGTGCTTTATATTTGTTTGCATTAACAAATTATAAAATGAATACATGAGCAAACAACATTTATTAACCCCATATAACAAAAACATTTCCCTAAATAACAGAGTCGTTATGGCACCCATGACGCGTAGTAGAGCAGATAATGCGGGCCACATACCAACAGATGATTTGCATGGTTTGTATTATGAGCAACGTGCATCTGCAGGTTTAATTATTACTGAAGGCTCGCAAGTGTCTACTCAAGCTGTAGGGTATGTAAATACTCCTGGTATTTATTCAGACGAGCAAGTTGAAGGGTGGAAAAAAGTAACCCAACGTGTACATGATAACGGTGGAAAAATCTTTATTCAACTATGGCATGTAGGACGGATGTCTCACCCGATTTTCATAACGGGAAGTTACCATTATCGGCTTCAGCCATAAACCCAAACGCTAAATCATATACTCCAGAAGGCTTTAAAGATACGGTTACGCCCAAAGAAATGACTGTTGAAGAGATTAAAACAACGGTAAAAGATTTTCAAAAGGCAGCTGCAAATGCAGTAAAAGCAGGTTTTGATGGTGTGGAAATACACTCTTCTAATGGCTATTTGTTTCATCAATTTTTTAATGGTTTATCTAATAAAAGAACCGATGCCTATGGCGGAAGCATTGAAAACAAAACCCGTTTCTTTTTCGAAGTCCTCGACGCCATGAAAGAAGTCATTCCACAGGAAAAAATAGGTGCACGCTTTAATCCGTCGTTAGATGGTTTGTTTGGTATGACTATGAATGAAGACACTATCCCAACCTTTGAATACCTTATAAAAAAGTTAAACAATTATAATCTTGCCTATGTGCATCTTTCTGAACCTTTTTCCGATGTTTCAGAAATACCTTATGCTGTTACAGAAATCGCTAAGCATTTCCGGCCGTTGTATAACGGAACATTAATGATTAACACTGCGTTTGATCAAGAAAAAGGAAATAAAATTATCGAGGAAGGCTATGCCGATTTAGTCGCCTACGGGAAGCCATACATCTCTAATCCGGATTTAGTAGAACGTTTTGAAAATAACTTTGATCTAGCAGAATGGGATGAAGATACATTTTACACCACAGGAGCGAAAGGGTATATAGATTATCCAAAAGCGGCTAAAGAAACTGTTTAACTAAAAACACATGATGAAATTTACAAGAAAAGAGAATGCAGAATGGAAAGG
Source organism: Lacinutrix neustonica (assembly GCF_026625145.1). Lineage (GTDB taxonomy): Bacteria > Bacteroidota > Bacteroidia > Flavobacteriales > Flavobacteriaceae > Lacinutrix > Lacinutrix neustonica. Next base: position 315,414 of record NZ_CP113088.1, read on the forward strand.
CAGTGGTATATAAGAACTAGGAAACCTTACTACAGGAAGTAAAGCTCTAAATAAAACACAATATTCCTGTCACACACGTTTTGAAGATGGAGCGCAAGGAACCAAAATCCTGAAGAATTAATTGGGGCAGCGCATGCCGGTTGTTTTACTATGGAATTAAATGTCTTGCTAAACGAAGCTAATTTTACAGTAACAGTTTTAGAGGTTGATGTAAGCGTTACTTTTGAAGAGGGAAGCATTGCAAAAATTTGCTTCAACCTAGAAGGAGATGTGCCAAATATTGAGGTAGAACAATTCCAGTAATTAGCACATAAAGCTAAACAAGTGCACCCTGTATCTAAAGTATTAATACAGAAATTGAATTAAAAGTAACTTTAAAAAACGCATAATTATGGCAACGACAACAGTAAAAGCATATGGAGCAACAGCAGCAACAGCAGATTTAAAACCTTTAAACATACAAAGAAGAGCTGTAGGAACAGACGACGTAAAAATTAATATTACCTATTGTGGTGTCTGTCATAGTGATATACATACCGTGAGAAACGACTGGAAAGGATCAACATATCCAGTAGTGCCAGGACACGAGATTATTGGTCGCGTAGTAGAAGTTGGTCATGGGGTCAATAACTACAAAGTAGGCGATGCAGTAGGTGTAGGGTGTATGGTAGATTCTTGCCAAACCTGCTCCTCTTGCGAGCAAGATTTAGAACAGTTTTGTGAAAAAGGAGCCACATTTACGTATAATAGTCCGAGATGAATATATTGAAGGCGCACAAACCTATGGAGGCTATTCAACATCAGTCGTTGTAGATGAAAAGTTTGTTCTACGTATTCCGGAACATTTAGATGCCGCGGCAACGGCTCCTTTATTATGTGCAGGTGTGACAACTTGGTCGCCATTAAGCCACTGGAAAGTGAAAAAAGGAGACAAAGTAGGCGTGATTGGTTTGGGCGGCTTAGGACATATGGGCGTTAAATTTGCCTATGCATTGGGGGCACATGTGGTCATGATTACAACATCACCGAGAAAAAGGACAAGATGCCAAACGTTTAGGCGCTCATGACGTTTTAGTCTCTAAAGATCAGGAGGACATGAAAAAACACCAAGGGAGTTTCGATTTTATTTTAAACACCATTCCGGTAGGTCATGAAATGGATCCCTATTTAGGGTTACTTAAAATTGACGCAACCATGGTTTTAGTTGGTGCCGTAGAGCCTTTAAAGCCATTTCATGGTGGGAGTATTATTATGGGACGTAAGCGAATTGCGGGCTCTCTAATTGGTGGTATTAAAGAAACACAAGAGATGTTAGATTTTTGTGGAGAACATAATATTACGAGTGATATTGAGCTTATAGACATGCAAGATATAAACACAGCTTACGAGCGTATTACCAATAATGATGTTAAATATAGGTTTGTAATTGATATGAAATCTTTAAAATAATCTAGTAAATCCAGTTAAGAACAGCATCTATAAGGATTTTAGATGCTGTTCTTTTTTTATAGTTCCTATATAAAGAAGGAGTGCTACGAATACCTCTTTATCACAATAGAGTATAGCGAGTAAACGTTTTTACGTAATGTATGTTTAAGACAACTACAAAGTATATTCACCCCATGTAATAGCGCTTTTACCATGAGCTCTCAATTTAATTTTAGAGCGTAAGATACATGTTACGCTTTCTTTATTTTTCCTTTTAAACCCCTTAAAACGAACTAAAAACAAAGATGGTATTAGCTGATTCTGAAAGCCTTTTCTCTAATTTGTGAAAAGGCTTATTTTTATTAATTCAACAAAAAAACACTTATAAAATTAAAATTAATTCAATATATTAACTATATTAGTAAGGTAAATTGTGTGTTTTGTTGTTTTTTAACAGTATGACATCTATATGAATAGATCATATTTTTTAATTAATTAACCTTAAAACCATTACAATGAACACCAAAATTACCCTCGCCAAAAGAACTTTAGTACTTTTGCTTCTTACCCTCTCAACCACACTCTCTGGTTACGCACAGCAAGTTATTAACGCCACATTACAACACGATGGAAAAACAAGGCAATACCGTCTTTATGTCCCACAAAGTTACGATGCTAGTAAACCAGCGCCTCTCATATTAAATTTTCATGGCTTTACAAACACGATTAATATTCAATATAACCAAAGTGCTTTTCAGCAATTGGCAGAAGACAATCAATTTATATTTGTCACTCCTCAAGGTTTAGGAGGATTTTTCTCCGGGTGGGCTATAAATAATAGTTTTGGTGGTAATGAGGATGATTTAGGGTTTTCAGACGCTTTAATCAATAAAATTCAATCGGATTATAATATTAATGATAAACGTATTTACGCCACTGGATTTTCAAATGGTGGCTTTTTTAGTTATAGACTCGCCTGCGAATTAAGTTCAAGAATTGCAGCTGTGGCTTCGGTAGCGGGAAGTATGACTAGAAGTTGGATAGATACTAACCAATGTCAACCACAACACCCAACTGCGGTATTACAAATCACAGGGACTAATGATGGTACCATTTCTATAAACGGTAACGGGTCTAATAAACCTATAAAGGATGTAATGGAATACTGGTCTGATTACAACAATGGGGATGCTACACCGAAGTTATTCAATTAGGAGGTGGGTCTACACGCGCTATTTGGGATAATGGTGATAATGGTGTCACGGCAGAATTTATTACAGTTCAAGGCAAAGGGCATAGCTGGAATGGAGGGAACGTAAACACTTCACAAGAAATTTGGAATTTCTTTTCTCGATTTGATATTGATGGTGCATTAGATCCATCTCCTCCTACTGGTGAGATTTGTTCAGGAAATGTATCTATTTTCCCATATAGTGAGAGTTTTGAAGGCAATTTAGGTGCCTGGAAACAAGCTACTGGGGATGATTTAAACTGGACAATCAATTCAGGCGGCACACCTTCTACTGGTACTGGACCCAGCAGTGCTATTGATGGTACTTCGTATATCTATGTGGAAGCCTCAGGAAATGGAACAGGATATCCAACAAAAAGAGCGATTTTAAATTCGCCCTGTTTAGATTTAAGTAGTTTGTCAACGGCTAAATTTGGTTTTCAATATCATATGTTTGGTGCTACTATTGGGACATTAACTGTAGAAGCACGAACAGGAAATGCCGGCAATTGGGTGAGCCTTTTTAGTAAAACTGGTGCACAAGGTAGTGATTGGAATGCCGTAATTATTGATCTGGATGCTTATGCAGGAAATACAAGTGTACAATTAAGAATTAACACGGTTACCGGCAGTAATTACACAGGAGATGTTGCTATTGATGCCATTCAAATAGGTGCTAATATAGATGGCCCAGGGTCTACGGACTGTGTAGGGAACATTTCTAATTTCCCTAGCACAGAAAGTTTTGAAACTACCCTTGGAGATTGGTCTCAAGAGACCTCAGTTGATGATTTGGACTGGACCAGGAGATTCGGCGGCACACCCTCTTCTCGGAACAGGACCTAGTAGTGGCGCAGACGGTAACTTCTACCTTTATGTAGAAGCTTCAGGAGATGGCACAGGATTCCCAAATAAAAGAGCCATTTTAAATTCTCCATGCTTAGATTTTAGCGCGCTCGATACGCCCACGTTAGTGTTCCAATATCATATGCAGGGAACAGCCATAGAAACCTTAGATGTCGAAGCAAGAACCAACAACACTGGCGAATGGGTGCCTGTCTTTAATAGAACAGGAACACAAGGCGCCAATTGGAATCAAGCCAGTATAGCACTTTCTGCATTTGCTGGAGAAGCAAGCGTCCAATTGCGTTTTAATGCGGTTACCGGTTCGGGCAGTAGTGGATGGCAAAGTGATATCGCTATTGATGCGATACACATTCAAAATGATACTGTAACACCGCCTTCAACATGTGATTCTATTAATTTTGATGCTTTCCAACTCCTTTCTTTTTCTAATCAAGATGCAGCAGGGAATTATACAGCAAGTGGAACGACATTAGCTTTACAAAATAATACATGGAAATATATCCCTCTAAATTATACAGTAACTCCAAATACAGTGATCGCATTTGATTTTAGTAGTACCTCTGAAGGAGAAATTCATGGGCTTGGTTTTGAAAATGATAATACATTATCGTCCACTAGATATTTCAAAGTTCATGGAAATCAAAATTATGGAGTCACCAACTATAATAACTATGTTAGTGGTACTAAAAACTATATCATTCCTGTAGGGGCATTCTATACTGGAAATATGGATCGATTAGTATTTATTAATGATAATGATGCAGGCTCGGAAATAACTCCACTTTTTCCAATGTCAAAATTTATGAAGGATCGTGTGGAGGTTCTGTAGTAGCACAAAAAGGGACTGATTATACTGGTGTAACGCCAATGTATGGCACCGAAGATGAAGATGGGTTAACCATACTAATGACCCCTAATCCAACACGAGATCAATTCTCACTGAGTGTGAGCCATATGAACAGCAAAGCAATGACGGTGCGCATTTATTCCATTCTAGGACAGCAAAAACATGAAACAAAACTGCAGTCTGGTGTGACTACTTTTTCGGCCAACAGCTTAGGACTTAGTTCCGGTATTTACGTTGTAAAAATTAAATCTGAAGGCAATAATGCGATTGTAAAAAGATTGATTGTAAAATAAAAAAATAATTAATTAGTCGCTAAAAGATGTTTCAGTTTATAATTGAAGCATCTTTTTTTTATTTTAAAAGCGTCACCAATCTCAATTATCTCAAAGAAATACCCATTAATTTTGATGTAAACCGTAATTTGTGTCTATAATAATGCTTACATGTAAGATGACGCTAATGGTTTTAAAAATTATTATTATAAAGAATACTTTTAAACCCTTGAAAGCCTACTATATTTTATAAGAAAAAGCACATTAATAGAGGAGGAGATATGTTACAAAATGTTTTATTAGCACGAGAAATCTATGCATCAGAAGAACATCACATGATGCAACAAATGATTCAAGATTTCATCAACAATGAAATTATAGCCCACACCGATGAATGGGAAAAAAAGGGTATGGTTTCCCGAGAGATTTGGGAACGTACGGGCGCATTGGGTTTACTGTGTATCGACATGCCGGAACGCTATGGTGGTAGTGGTTTAGATTTTAGCTTTAGCGCATTATTTATTGAAGAATTGGCAAAAAAAGGCATCAGTGGTCCAGGGTTTTCATTACACTCAGATATTATTGCTCCATATTTATTAAAATATGGTACCGAGTCTCAAAAACAAAAATACCTTCCTTTAATGGCTACAGGAAAAATGATTACGTCCTTAGGTATGACTGAGCCAAATTGTGGTAGTGATTTGAAAGCCATTAAAACAACGGCCGAGGATAAAGGAGACTATTATTTGGTAAATGGGCAGAAAACCTTCATAACCAATGGGTATATGAGTGATATGTCTATAGTCGCAGTAAAAACCCAGTCTCGGCACCTCGAACGAAGGCGTGTCTTTGTTAATAATAGAGAGTCACTTTGAAGGTTTTGAAAAAGGAGTTCCTCTAAAAAAAATAGGTATGAAAGCACAAGATACCTGTGAATTATTTTTTGATAATGTCAAAGTTCCTAAAGAAAATCTATTAGGAGAAGAAGGTTTGGGTTTTAAAATCATGATGGCTGAATTGCCTAGGGAGCGTTTAACCGTAGCCATTAATGCTATTGGAGGAGCAGAGGGCGCCATAGAAAACACCATAGAATACACCTCCACAAGAACCGCTTTTAAGAAACCCATTGCTGGATTCCAAAACACACAATTCAAACTTGCTGAGTGTGCGACGCAATTACAAATACATCAAGCATTTGTAGATCGCTGTACACGCTTATTATCACAGAATCAACTCACGGCAGAAAGTGCTTCGATGGCGAAGTTTTCTGCCACAGACATGCATGGTAAAGTGGTCGATGAGTGTCTACAATTATTTGGCGGCTATGGTTATATGTGGGAGTACCCCATTGCCGTAATGTATGCCGATAATAGAGTGGCCGTAATTTATGCGGGCACCAATGAGATCATGAAAGTATTAATCGCTCGCGGGTTGTACAAGGAATTGTTTGACAACATAAGAGCCATGAAAAAACAATAAATACATAATAAAAACACTTATAATCTGAGCGTATTTTATCTAATCAAACCACGCCAGTTAACCAAACAGTATAGAAGTTAAACTCAAGACTCGGTAACGTTTGAATGCAAGAAAGACAGCTCAATGTAATCACTTTGCATCTCCAAAATTCAAAAAAAAAGGGGAAATGTCCCGTGAAAAAAAGGGGAAATACCCGTGGTTATCTGATTTTCAATATCCTAAATTTGTTTGTAATGAATTAAATTTTGGGAAAACATGCATACACTATATCAAAAAAAACAAATTAAAGGCATGCAATATATGATATTGCCGCTTTTCTTATTTCTGCTCACCTGTGCCCCAGGATGATGATTTGGTAAAAATCAATAACGCTTCTTCCAGTGAAACAGGGATCTTAGTTGATGGCATCAAGGGAGGCGTACAGCAAAATGATAATAGCTTTACAGCTTCCTCTAATTTGAGAAATATAGGAAGCTTTACAGGAGCGGGTACCAATGGGGAAATCATAGGGTTTAATAGTGAACGTCCTGTGGCCATTACAACTCCAGTAAACTGGACCGCCAATCGTGATGAACCCGATTTGAATTTTAACAATATGATACAGATTCCAGTAAAAGTTTGGATAGTAAAAGGCAATTTTGCGACACAACGCGCACTTGCCATCAGTCATTGTATTTATACGGCCAATGTTTGGAATACCGAAAGAATGGGCGTGCGGTTTAGTCCTTTTGAAATTGTAGATGCTACAGGCGACCCGGATGCCCCAACGTATTATAATTATACCTGTGCGCTTCAATCAGGGATTGAAAATGATATAGGTAAGGATGCCAATAAAATTAATATTTATTACGTGGGGACTGTAGATGGAGGAAGTTCCGGAGGGCAGGCGTGTTCTATTGGTAGTGATTTTGTAGCTATGGGAGAAAACACACTTTCAGATTTGCTCGTACATGAATTAGGGCATGATTTTGGATTGTTTCATACCAATAGTAATGCCAATTTCAATCAGACAGGAATCATGCATTCTGCTAGCAGCACTAGGGAATTTATTACTGAAGGGCAGCTTTTTCGGGCGCATTTGTTATCTAATTCGGCTATAAATAGCGTCTACAATGCAAGACCAGGAGCCCCTACCGAGGTTGTGGGCATAATGCATCTTCTGCAACTTGTTTAAGTATTGATAAGCGTATTTGGACAGATGGGGCTTTTCCTGCAAATTAATTTCAGAATCAATTTAATATTAAAAATCATGTATTTATTTAAAACAAAACATATTATTTGTATCACAGGATTTTTGATTATAGGTCTTTTTTCTCAGGCTCAAATCAATGTGAATGCGAACAAAATATATACAGAATGGCAGACTTCAAATTGTGGTATCAATGAAGACAAAGCGCTTATCCAATTGTTATTGGAAAACGTTTCTAATCCGGAACCCCTGTTATTTAATGGTTTTCAGGAAGGACCTCCTGCTCAATATCTAGAAAGTACAACAGGATCCGAATTGAATCGGATGCGTATGAACCAAAAGCTAATTTCTGAACAAAAAATTGAAACTGGTTTAAGTAAAGAAGACTTGCAAATTGCATCAGAAATGTCTCTTGATTCCGCTAGGGTTCAAATTAAAAAAAGCATAATAAACGGTTGGAAAACACGTGCACTAACAGGCTTAAGTTACCTAAATACTACTAAATCTAAAAAATTACTTAATGCATTGGCTAAAGATGAAGAGAGTCCCTTTAACGGCTTAGCCAATTCACTTTTAACGCAAAATGAAGACTAATAGGGAAACAGCCCTTTTATAAAGTTTCTCAAGTTAATTATAACATCCATTTTTAAAACATCATCTTTATAAGATGCTGTGAAACGCTATAAAAACAGAAACGCTTAATTCTTAAAAATAGTTTTCTTTCATGTCGCGGGAAGTAATAACCTTAGTTTCAGCTATAAATTTCATAAAAAGATAGATGGACAAAATATGAGCTATTATTATTAACACGGTAAACGTTCTGTTATAATATAAAAACTCATTAATAGGACTTAAAGCAAACTGGAAAAAATAAAAAAGTCCGAGATATTAGAAGCAAAACGCCATTGCCATAATTATCATTGACATAAACCATTGAAATGGTGATTAGATAAACGGCGAGGCTAGAAGCACATAAAAAAGTTAAGAAAAGTAAATGATCTGGAATATAGTTCATTAGCAATTCAAGGATAGCATACAATAGGTAAGCCACTAATAAAAAACCGATAAGCAAGGATATAGATAATAATGATTTTAATTTGCGCTTATCTAAATATTTTATGAGTAGGATTGTAGAGCACACTAAATAAGCAGAAGTAAATAGAGTAATCCACATAAAATAATCTTCAAAACAGTAAAAGGCTAAACTATCTGAAACGATTACAGTACTCAAGGCAAAAACAAAAAGAAGGTTTGCTTTCTTTTTGGTAAGACTGATATATTTTAAAAAGATGATGAAAATAACAACAGGAACCGTGTACAATAAACACTTTTTTTCTAAAAATAAGCTAACCATTACTGAAACAAAAATAGACAGGTAAAATAAAGTATCTAAAAAAGATTTATTTTTAAAAAAATCAAGAACCACAAGTTCTTTCTTCATCATTCAATAGCGTATAAGTAGTTATTGGTATTATCAAATATAATTAAATTAGTTGCAAATACGCCCTTTATTAATATAATAAAAGGATTGTTTTTACTGTGTTGATAAGCAATGAGTAACAACTGGTCTTGTTAAGGAAAAAGAGAAGCATTACCCCACTTTCACGTTCTGTTTCTATTCTTTTTCCCTAAAACTAAAATGAATCAGACAGGGTTGTTTATAGTTTTAGGATAAGGCCGTCTTTACAAGGCTGCTTTCAGGTGCTTTTACCATTTCTCTCCTTATTTGCTTTATGGTCAGGGTACTGCCATCATGGCTCCAGCCAGGCGGACCAAAAACATACATAAACTTATGATACCAATTGCTTGACTTCTTGATGTCGTCCCAAATGTTTTTGTATTCGTGGGTTAAAATAACATACAGGTTATACGAATCGGAGGTACAGAAACCCCGTATTCTATAGCGATGGAATCGTCTAATTCTTTCCAAGTTCCAAAAAGCCTATCGAAAATATTGAGAATCCCCCCATGGTTTTTGTCCATATATTCAATATTTCGCGCGTGGTGTACTTGGTGCATGGTGTGGGTATTTATAAATTTTTCTATAAACCCCATTTTTTTTATGTACTGCGTGTGGAGTTGAAATTGCCATATGGCCTCAATTCCCATACAAACAACTAGCATTTCCGGTGGAAAACCAATGATTACAATCCAAACATAAAAAAAAGGCTTATAAAAAATAGTGAACCAACCGTTGCGTACAGCAGTTCCTAAGTTAAAATTGTCTGAAGAATGATGAACAATATGTGCTGCCCATAAAAAGCGGATCATATGATTTTGTCGATGGAACCAGTAATAAGAATAATCATCTAAAAGCATACAAATCAACCACAGGTACCAGGCATATCCAAAAGACTCATAGCCCATTATATTTGTACGAACGCCATCTAACATAGGATTGAATAGTTCATAAGCAAAATTAAAAACCAAGACTACGGCTACTGTTTTCACGAGCGCACCGACTATTACAGACCCAATACCAAGCGATAGACTTGATAACAAATCTTTCCATTTATAGAGTTGTTTGTTATCAAAAGCTTTGCTGTAGGTAAGCTCTATTGCAATAAAGCCTAAAAAACAAGGAATTGCATAAACCAACGGGTTTGTAAAATCCATTTAATAGTTGTTTTAAAATTGAGTAGTTGTTTTAAATAAGGGTTTATTTAGGAGTAATTAGTTTCTAATTCTGTTTTTAGGCAATATACTTTATTTTCTCACCATTCTTACCCTGCCATAAAACCTTTCTGTGAGAGAAAACAATAAAACTTTAAATAGATCTGTTTTGTTGCGTTGGCAATTTTTTATATCAGTATACATGATCTCTTATAAAAACCAAAAAAGACGGACCTTGGTGTAAGTGGCTTTTTTTTAGTATCAAAACAGTCTGTTGCACTTACAGAATAGGAAAATAGAGCATCCATCTTATATAATTACATAAAGGCATGATCAAATTAGTGCTTTTATGTAAACACATGAAACCTAAAGTCAACAAAAAATCATGTATCTTTATGATTCAATTTTAAAGCTAAAATTCCATTAAATCTATGAAGTATTTCCCGTTGATGTCCTGCCTGTTTGTCTTACTATTACTTGGTTGCAATGAGATCAATCCTGAAGGTGAAAAAGAAGTGCGTCAATTTGTAAAAAAATGGAACGAAGCCCATACACAACTCAAGGCACCATATCTAGGACGCGACTATATGGCTAGGGTAAACTATTATGGCAAAGAGCGCACCAGGCCCCAAGTGCAACGCGATAAGAATTTACTGTTTCAACAGTTTCCGGACTATACACAGCGTATTTTAAATGATGACCTTGTTATCACGAAAGAGGCAGGAAGCTATTTAGTAGCCTTCACCAAACGCGTTAACTATAACGGAATAGAAGCAGACTATCCCGCTTATCTTTCTGTAATGTTTAGAAATGGTGCGTTCCAAATAATAAGAGAAGGGGTTGCTAAAAATGCTAAAGATCTTGATGCTCCCATTTTTCCCAGTGCACGTGAAAATATGGCTTTTCAATCTGAGAACAGGCAGCTGTTCGGTGATTTTAACGGCGATGATATATCAGACTATGCAACGGTGATCTCTCCGGAAATAAGCACTACTACAAAAACGGAGGCTGGAAGCGACGCCCTGATTTCGTGTAAAGGGGCGTGCAACAGTGTAATTACTTTTAGTGCGAAGGACTTAGAGTCCATCACAATCCAAGGGGCGTACCAATCACAATTGGAAAATTTAAAAGACCTTAATAACGACGGTGCAGACGAGATTGGTTTTTGGGATTTTAAACCCAATACCAAGACCCTCTATGTTTTTAATGCAACCAATGGAACTTTACTTACCGAGCCTATTGTAATAAATACTAGCGTTCATAAAAACCTCGATCTTATCGATGTTTTTAAAAAAACAGGTCCCAGTAAGATTACCGTAACACGCAGTGAGCAGATTAATGGGAAGTGGGTCTTAAAGAGTGAGGTAATCACATTAGACTAAATCCCCTTTTGCACATAAATAGTATCTTTGTAAATACAAGTGATAAACGCGGCGATGCAATGACGCATTCTGTTTCGTTTTAGATTCAAACCGTACAATACAGCTCACTTATACGTTTATGAACACCAAACACACCCGATACTCCATCTTGGACCTTGCTTTAGTTTCTAAAGACCATACGCTTAAAGAAACCTATAACAATGCGCTTGCATTGGCGCAACGGGCTGAAAGCTTTGGCTACACCGGATATTGGTTGGCAGAACACCACAATGCCGTTAACATAGCGAGTAGTGCAACGTCTGTATTAATTGGGTATGTTGCCCAAGGCACAACCACACTTCGCATTGGTTCTCGGAGGAATCATGCTACCCAACCACTCCCCATTACTTGTGGCGGAACAATTTGGTACCTTAGCCGCTTTATATCCCGATCGCATTGATCTCGGTTTAGGGAGAGCACCAGGAACCGACAGGGAGACCGCACAAGCCATACGTTCGGATTTTATGCAAGCCGCCCATTCCTTTCCTAAGGAATTAGAAAAAATAGAAACCTACTTTTCTGTCGAAAATGCAGGTGCTAAAGTGCGTGCCACCGTAGCCGAGGGTGTTAAAGTCCCTATTTATATTTTAGGCTCTAGTACAGATAGTGCGCATTTAGCTGCAAAAAAAGGATTGCCTTATGCCTTTGCGAGTCACTTTGCAACCACGCATTTATGGGAAGCACTTGACATTTACCGTAAAGAATTTCAACCCTCAAAACACTTAGAGAAACCTTATGTAATCACTGGAGTAAATATTATAATAGCAGATACCGATGAAGAAGCCGAACGCCTATCCACTTCTTTAATTCGTATGATTGTTGGAATATTTACAGGTAAACGGGATTATGTACAACCTCCAACAGCTATGACAGATGAGTTTAGGGACTTGATGCAACACCCACAAGTACATCAAATGCTAAAATATTCTTTTATTGGTAGTAAAGCCACAGTTAAGGCCCAAGTAAAAGCGTTTATAGCGAAAACTAATGCCGATGAACTTATCGCGGTCACCAATATTTACGAGGTAAACGACAGAATACGTTCTTACGAATTATTCTCGGAAATCATGACAGAGTTAAATTAAAACGGGTGGGTGTGTTTGTTAAATAATTATTCCATACCTAACAAACGGTAGGCTAAAGTTTGTTATTCGTCCATTCTATATCTATGGAATAACATCATAGAAATATACATGGTTTAGTGATAAATGCCCCAGCACTTGCAGTTTCAATGAGGTTGTAAGCCAAAAAGTGTACGTAAAGCAATAACATGCTTTTGTAACACTTTTCCCGAAACACCAATTTCATTAAGAAAAGCTTGCAGTCTTTTTATTCCCATGCGAGTATAGTTTGTAGCTGGAGTTATTTTATTCAAATAGAGATGTGCTGCACAATGGGGGCAATAAGGTTTTGTAGCTCCAATAATAAATATTTTACTATTGGCTGTAATTAACTGCCGCTCGGCATGGTGAGTTCTTGAAGCCTTATTTGCCTTTTTAATCCAAGGCACGAGATCTTCCCAAACATTATTTTGCCACCATGGTTTTCTTGGCACATACTTTCCTGAGCTAGACACCCAAAGCCGTACTAAACCTATTTCACGACTAACCACGCCGGACGGGTTGGTTACCAATCCGGGCGCGAGGGACTCTATAGAAGCTCCAACGCCAGCGGTTATAGACCGAAACGCGCGTTCTGCAAGATTTGCTTCCATTAATTGTTTTAGACTTAAAGCTCTATCTCTTACAGCTTCACTCGCCCAGGCTTTCATATAGCCTTCCGGGTCTGTCGCCGGATTTGAGGCTTTAGTAGGTGCACCTCCTGGCCTAGACGGGACCGTTTCCGGAGTATACATTGTTAATCTGCGTCCTCCTAGAGGATATCTTGGGGGCCCTGTATTAGGTGGTATAGGTGATACCAGCTGCGGAGGTGGCTTTCTATACAGGGGTAAGCGTCTTCCGCCTGGTGGATAACGTGATGGTGATGGATTTGGAGTTGCTGGTGCTTCAGGAACCTTAAATCGCTCTCTAATAGTTGATGCTGCTTTTCCAGCAATCTTAGCCGCACCCATTGAAACGATGGTGATTAGAAAATCTATACCCAGTTTTGCTATGGTCTGTGCCAATAATTCTACACCTTGCCTAAACTCAATTTCATTTTCTGCATTGGCAATAGCAGCAAGAGCCCGCCCTAAATCTATAACATGGGTACCAAAAGTAGCAATAAGTAAAACGATACCTGCTCCAGTAGCTATCCATGCTAAAGGGCCACCAGATTGTAACAATAAAAAGGCGGCAAAAATGGCTGAAAAAAGTGCGATATTGGCTGGCTGTAATAATTTATTGAGTTCTTCCTTAATATCATTAGTGAGAATATCACTATTTTTTAATTCACTAAAGGCTAATAAAACTTTATCTAACCCATCCATATGCGCATAAGCATCTTTACTAGTGCGATGCGCTAATTCGTGCTGTGCGATCATGCGCTGTAACCTATCATATTCCTGTTGATATTGCGCTCTATCGCTTAAATCTCCTAAAGGAATAAAAACAACACCATGCTCTCGCGCAATGGTTTCCGATTTCGTTGACTCCCATAATGCTGTCTTTCAGTTTCATTTTCTGTCCATGCTTGATTATGTGCAGGCCGGCTTAATCGTCTTCTTTCCGCATTGTAATGACCTTGATTTAATAAGTCTCCTTGGGGACCTTCAGCGTGGTTGTTTTGTATAGCGAGTGCGTCAAGTTCTTGCTCTCTTCTTGTTAATATGGCCTGTAAAGAGTGCTTTACCTGTGGGTCGTGTTTTTCTAAATCCTTAGACGCTTCAAGAATTTGACGCAAATCATCTTCGGTAAGCTCACCAATTATGTCCGGAGGGCCTAGTTTTCTCCCATTGTGTGGTATGGTGTTATCTTGGGCAACAACATGTCTACCCACGGACAATCGTTCTTTTAACTGTGTTTTACGTAAGGTTTTAAGTCTATTATTTAGTTTTTGCCAATAGGCCTCATGTTCTAACTTATCTTGATTAGATGCGAATTCGTTATAAAAAAGGAGTTCCTTAATGCTTTTGATTTCTGCCACTAAGTCCACTTCATTCAACGCTTCAATTTCTGAATCTGTTTTAAAATTTCCCATGCTCTTTTTATTTAGGGTAGCGTAAAGGGATCTTGGGTAGGCACTTGAAGGAGGCGAGCCACACTTTGTGGTTCCGGAACCAGTAATGAATAGATGCCATATACAGCAATGCCTGAAGAGGCTGAACTCACTTCGCCCTGAGCATCCATAGTAGCCATAGTATTAACTTCATCGGTATGAAGTCCAAAATGATCCCCTCCAATATGAAGGATGCGAATACCACTAGGACCAAATAACTTCAAGGCCCATGCTTCCGTAAGGCTTGCACTGGCTCCACCTGGTTCTCGTACTCTGCCAGTAAGGACTGGTAAACCGTGAAAGTGTAATTGAATTTTTTGAGTGAGCTCACAAAAGAAAAACTCGGATTAAGCCCTTTATCTTCGATTTCCTTAATGAGTCGCCAGCGTGCTCTGCTAGACATCACAAAGAGATCGGCGCCAGTACCCAACCCATCATCTCCAGGGCAGACTCTAGCTTCAAGTTCTGATAAGCCGCCAATCATACCTCTACCCGTATCATATTGTACCTCTTGAGCGCTTGTTGTAGAAAGATAGAATGGCAGACCCGAAAACTCAGCGTCATCATCACTAGATGGATTGGAGTGAAATATGGCTTCGCTTAATGCTCTAAGCACGCCCACCTTTGCCAATCCTACCTGTACATCAAGCACATTATCTGTGTTATTACCGCTCATCAATTCATCACAGCGCACAACAGCGCCAATTTTTTTAAATCGCGTGCCTACAGATTCTAATTCTTGTCCAAAGGCTATGGTGGCTTTGCACATCCAGGCGTGATTAGTATGGTAGAAGATAAGTTGTACTTATCTGATGTTAGAGACACAGAGGCCTTTAATTTAGTTGCAAAAAGAACCATTCATGAAGTAGCACATCAATGGTGGGGGCATATACTAACACCAAAAATTGTAGAAGGAGGATCACTGTTCACCGAAGGTTTTGCTAAATATACAGAAGCTGTTGTGATGGAAAAAATTTACGGTAAACGAGCCGTTTATCAATTGAGTCAAACGGCTAATAGGCGTTATTTTTCGGGTAGAGCTTCTGCCTCTTTAGCGGAGCCACCTTTGTATCTAGTAGATGAAGAAGGCTACTTAGCTTATGGGAAGAACTATACAGTAATGCTTGCTTTGCGAGATTTGATTGGTGAAGATAAAGTAAATCAAGTATTAAAAACCTTGGTAACAAACCACCGTGATGACGCGCATTTGAGTGTGCATTCTTTAGAGTTTTTAAACGCCATTTATAACATTTCACCACAAGAGCATCATAAACTAATTGACGATTGGTTTAAAAAAGTAATAACCTATGATTTAAGTATTGAGGATAGTGTTTATAAAGCTTTAGAAAATGGGACTTTCGAAGTAACAGTTAAACTGAAAGCGAAACGTTTTGAAAGTTTATATAGTGGAGAAATAAAGCAGATTTCCATTAATGAACCAATTACTATAGGTCTTTTCTTAAAGCATCCTAACGCGATAACAAAAGCGGATACCATTTTGTATCTAAAACCACATCAAATTAATAAAGAGACTATGACATTTAAAATAATTGTGGATAAACTACCCAAATACATTTCCATAGATCCCTTTGGAACGCGTTCTGATGAGAATTTTGTTGATAACCTATTAAATCCGGAATAAATGCATACAATAAGGTAAGTTACTGGAATACGATCAATCAAAGTAGAGATGAGGTTGAAGGGAAGCATAACGTGTGGAATGCTATTAAAAACTAGTATTTTAAGGCATTCTATTTCAAAATTATTGCGGCTTATAAAACCTGCTTATTTTTCTTAATACAAGTATAACCCCTTATGAAAAGGGGTGAATTCCCCCTTGTTTAACCTAGTTATAACTCATAATTTTAATGTGTATTTATTTAGTAAACACGCCATAACGCTGTCACTTCAGTATGCCTTTGGCGACTTCAAATAGTGCAGCTTATCTTAAAACACGTTATTATGAAAAAAAAATCAAAAGAACAGAAACCATGGTTCAAGGTGCCTTTGAACTACGAACAGAAACCCAATGAGAAAATAGACCTCATAGGCTTTCTTTTTAACTGTAGAGGGCTATTGCTTCAACAGCAAATAGCTGAAAACAATACACTTGTTTTTAATACACTGGAAACACGCAATTCTGATAAGGGTAAAGCACCCCCTAATTTAGATCAATTGCGATTATTTATTGCTCCTGCAACCGATAAACGCATTTTAAAGGTGACGAATCTTCAGGAAATGGAAAGCTATAAAGCTTACGAACCTATTCTAAGCACTATAAAAAGTGGTACCGTTGAAATACAACCCATACCAGAGAGCCTCTCTCAATTTTGGCTGTATTGTAAATGTCGTGTCACAGGAAAATTATCAAAATGGTTTAACAGTGGCTTTGTTTGGGAAAATAAGGCTGTTTGTAATGCCGGAGTACATATTTGTGAGATTGATCACCTACGGTTTTGGATCCATAGGATTCCGGACCATATTATTGCAAAAATCCCGGATGCCATATTAAAACCTGAACTTATAAAACCAGTGCCAAGACCTTTTCCAGATCCACCGCCATTTGAGCGTTTGGATCCCGCTGTAGTAGGGCAAACCCAAGCTGTGAATATCTTTGATACGAAATCAGCAAAAATGAAGCGTCAAGAAATAACAGCACAATTGCCAAAACTTGGGTCAGAGATAAAACAACAACTCGCCTCGGGGAATCTCAACACTATTAGAGAATCTATTGTAAACAATTACACCTTATTCCATCCGTGGTTTTGTTTATGGCCTTGGTGGTGGCCTTATTTTTACCGTTGTAAAGAACTGGCCGTCGTTAAAACAGATGCCAATGGAAGATTTGATACCAGCATTACCTATTCATGCTTTGGTGATAAGCCGGACATTTATATCCGGGTAGAATATTTCATTAATGGCGAATGGACAACGGTGTACAAGCCACCAATTCCATGTCATACCTATTGGAATTACGCCTGTGGTACAAATATCAACATAACAATTACCGATCCTCGGGTACCAGGAGATTGCTGTTGTAACTGTCCTATAGGAGGTGATCTGGTTTTTTTAAGAACGATAAGCCACCATACGAGCGTGCGACATATTCAGCAAACGGACCACTTTCAGTCACCACCAAATCAAGCAACAGCGTATAACCGTATTGGTTTAACAGATGCAGGTGCTACGGGTGACCCCGGTATATTAGAATCAGTTGTGGGCGATTATAAACGTCCGTTTGGAGGCAAACCTTCATTTTATATGGGCTTTGGTAGTGACCTTCCTAATACTGGTATTTATCATTATAGATGGAGTTACCGTCAGTTAAGGTCTGCAGATTTATCGGCAGTAGCCGATTCCTTTAAACCCTTGATTCCGTCTCGGAGGTGAAGTGAGAAAAGGCTATGATTATGAATATTTAGATTCTAATGGTGACCTTCAAATCGGGCCGGACAGTGTAAAATTGGGTCCTTTTTCTGTTGGAGATAACGACAATCTGTATATCATTCCACCACAATCACCTAGTGAGGCCCCTTTTAATGTGGCGCAATCGTCAGAACCACAATGGCATCAGCAAACCTATAATATGAGTACTATTAATTTTGATACGACTCAGTTACCAGGTGGTGATGGCTTATATGAATTCAAATTAGAACTGTTTGACAAGGCTGGGAATCTGCTCAGCAATATTCAAAGAGATATTCTTAAGGTCCCTAAATATGACAATGCAGGCCTTAGTGAAAATGCGCCAGATATTTTGTTGGATGATCCCACAGGAAATGCCATTACTGGTGGTACTGCAGATGCATTTAAGATGGTCATGAGGTTTGACAATGAAAGTTGTGTTGCCGATATATTCACCATAAATGTTGATGGTGCTCCTGCTGCTGTAGATTGTTGTGGCTTTGTGAAATACAAACCAAATGGGGCAGAAGAGGACCTTGAAATCACTTTTGAGGCCAGGCATCCAAACAATTTTGCGGTGTTTAGTTTTGGTGTGGTAAAAGGGACTTGTGGTGCTGTATCTAATGCTAATAGCAACGGTATGGTGATCGCGTCTACCGCAGTGTATGACTTAGATACGGCTACTGGAATTTATAGCCAGGAGTTCACACCGTAAGCCTTACTAGGGTCCTGTTATAACAGTGGTATAGGTAAGGCGGCTTTCGGTCAAAATTTACATGTCTATACTATGGCTACCGATGGTCAAAGTCGTGTAAAGCATGATGCCAGTAAAAATGCCGCTTTTGCACTAGAACCATAAGACTAATTTTAAACGTTAGAGGAATTAATCTAATACTCATTACAAGCCCGTTAACTTTTGTGTTAACGGGCTTAAATGTGTCCTTTTCTCCAATGGGAGATTCGTGCCTTCGCGACGCGTAAAATAGGCAGTTGTCCTGAGCGTAACTAACACCCCAATAACCCAAAAGAGACCACGAGTTCTTGATTCACTTGTTCACCCTTTATATTTTTAGCAGGAATCCAATGATCTGGTGTTTGCTGAATTAAATCAATCATGAGTTGGTCAATCTTTGGATAATTTGAGGATCTGTCCAACCGAATATGATCAAGCGTTCCATGCTTAGTCACTGTAAAATGAAGTTTCGCCGGTTGTAATTTTCTAGCTTCAACCTTTTCAATAATAACGGCTTCTTGGCCTCTTGTTCTTAAAAACGCAAGCAGCGCTTTTTTTCCATTTGCATAAGTGGCTTGTGTATCTCGTACAACAGAATAATGTGGCGAATCAAAAGTATCTTCTATCTGCCCCGTTTGTAAGTTTATGGCTGTAAATGCTATTCTTATATAAAAATCTAAAGTAGCATTTGGAGTTTTTAAAAGTGCTAGTTGTTTAGGCGTTAAGTCTGTGGTATACCCTAATTCTTGTTGGTTAAATGTTTTATCATCTTTTATGGCAACAACCGCTACAGACTTTAAATCAATTATAGAATGAAACGTTTCTCGGAGACATAAAATCACGAATGGAAGTCGCTTTTTTTAAATCACTTACCGTCATCGGTTGAAACCTTGGGCCCACATCATAAATAAAATCGCTAAAGAGATTACTGTTAGTTTCCTTAATATTTAAAGGATTAGCAGGCAAATTCACTACGTTAAATGCCGTTTCTTCTACTTGTACTTTTACTTCTGCACTGCGCCATTGGTCACAACTCAAAACCATGAGATTCGATGTAATCATTACCAAGCTTAAAAGTTTCATTTCTTTTTTCATAACTGTTATTTTTAGTGTTCAAGTAAAACTAGAGTTACTTCACTCAAAAAGTGTCAAAAGAATGTAAAAGAAGTGTCAACTCATGTAAAATGTGCTAAAATTGTATGTTATTTACAAGTAATTATGATGAAACGTAACACCTATTTATTTAAAAGCTTGTTAATACTTGTATTAGGCACTCTAATACAATCGTGTACAACACAGAGCAATAGCACTAATGCCGATATTATAAAAGTGGCGCTACGTGATGTTGGCCATCAACTATTACTAAATAATCAAGACGCAACATCACGTGTTAAACCTATTATTGTTTTAGAAGAATTCAAATACCAAATAGCGTTTGAAAACCACCTAATCATCCATCCCGATAGTTTAGTGCGCATCATGACAAATAGCTTTAAAAAAGCAAACGTATCACAAAACTATTTGACTGAAGTTTTGCAATGTAAAGATCCGCAAGTGGCTTACAGCTATCAAATGAAGGATACTATTGAAAAAGGCATGGTGCCCTGTATTGGTAGAGTTTTAGAGAAGGGGTGTTACACCATTACTGTGAAATTTACTAAAGCTCCAAAACCAATGGTAACCGCAAGGGATTCATTATTTTGGGTTTTAGCTGCGGGTTTTGTATTGTTAATGGTTGTCCTACATAAACAAAACGCAAAGACAACGCATACACCAGTCACCGAAAACTTCGAAGTTATAGGAAACTACAAATTTTACCTGTAACAGAACAAACTCATTAAAGAAGCGCTTGAAATTAGTTTGTCTAAAAAGGAGTGTGAGTTACTAGTCATTTTTATTGCGCATCCCAACCAAATTGTCACACGTGATACACTAACAAAAAAGGTTTGGGAAGATAAAGGTGTTATTGTTGGCAGGAGTTTAGATACGTATATTTCTAAACTGCGCAAACTATTACAAGACGATGATTCCATTAAACTGACTAACGTCCATGGTGTAGGGTATAAGTTAGAATATTAATGGTCGTTAAGCATTGGGTCGCTATGTACTACTTTTGTTCGCTGGGTACAATATAAACATCGTTAATGTTAACCCGCTTTGGTTGTGTTAGTGCATAATGTATCGCATTGGCAATATCTTCAGATTCTAAGGTGGTCATTTCCTGCATTTCAGACATTTTTTCTTTAATATCCTCATCGGTAATGGTATCTGTAAGATTTGTAGCAACGGCACCAGGCTCAATAGAAGTCACATTAATGCCATATTTTGGAGCCAATTCTTGACGCAAACCTTCAGAAAACATTTTTACAGCCGATTTCGTAGCACAGTAAACAGCGCCACCCGGGAAATAACGGTGTGCCGCCATAGACGAAACATTAATTATAGCGCCGCCTTTACTTTTAATTAATTCGGTAACACAGAAGCTACGCCATTAAGAACCCCTTTGATGTTCACATCAACCATTTGGTCCCATTCCTCTGTTTTTAATTTTTCTACAAAAGATAAAGGCATTAAGCCTGCATTATTAATCAAGCCATCCACTTTGCCATAAGCTTTCACTGTTTTCTCTACAGCTGTTTTAAAATCATTACTTTTAGTCACATCACCAACAGCCACTAAGGCCTGTCCATGGTCTTTTTCGATGTCTTTTTTAAGGGTGTTCAATTGGTCTTCACTTCGTGCCATAAGCACCACTTTCGCGCCGTTTTTAGCTAATTTTTTTGCAGTGGCTTCGCCAATACCGCTTGACGCACCTGTTATAATTATTACTTTGTCTTTTAGTTCCATAGTGTTTTTTTAGATGAATTATTGTACTAAATATAAGTTAGGAATGCGAATGATATTTGCTGATATGCAGTTAATTTTGACTAGATTAAATATTGCTATTTTTAAATCAACAAAATAGCAATACTCTAACTATGAGTATCTTAGTCTAAATCAAGGATGACGAAAAGAATGTGTAGCGGATAACTTTGCTTAGCGCACCTTTTGAATAAATATGCTTTAACGACATCGTACTTTTGAGATGCATGAATTCCTTCTTAATGAAATAGTAGTCAATGAATAAACAACGTAGGAGTGTCATGTAAATCGAGCATGTGAGCTTCACGAATTCTTAATACAATATGTAGCCGTGAGTAATGTGTGTTGAATAAATTATTTATTTAATTTTTAGTAGTCAAAGCTTTTTTAAATGGGTGAATAGTGGATTTTAAGTATGTATAAAACTATACAAAGGATGGAACAATACCTTCCTTTAAAAATGTATTTTACTGAATACTCCTAAATCATTATTTAACACAAAAAGAGTGTTAAAAGTAGCTACCCGATACCTATATTCTTGTGAATCTAAATATTCTATTGCTTTATTTTTGTAATAGAATCTTATTTAACTAACACTTTTACACTTTGTTTAAAATTATCATCAATACTAATTTCGGCAAAATAAATACCGATTTCTCCTGTTATTTTCAGGTTAATTTCAGAATTATTTATAAACTCTTCTTTAGAAATAAGTTGTCCTAGAACGTTATATAAACTCACCTTACAATTTGAATAGAATGTGTTCAAATGTAATTTAAACGCACCACTGTTAGGATTCGGAATAACAGATACTTTAACTTGATTTTCAAATTCTTCTACAGATAAGGTGTTATTATAAATGGTGCCACAAAACTCACTATTTAAAAAATTAATTCGACCATCCCTGTTAGAAAACGATGACCCAAAATTACTTCCAATATAATAGTTGTCTATATCTTTACTAATTAAACCTTTGTATAATATATTATAAGGGTCGTCAATTATTGAATTAAAAATAGTGACTTTATTTAGTATACCTTCTGTGGTATAAGAATTAATAAATAAATCATTCGCAGTTAAAGAGGCTGTAATATTACCAGCATCACTAGATTTAAATATGACATTTTCTGGCGTTGTAATATTCGCTTTTATTTTTCCAATAGTGGTAACCACACCATTCTTTACTTCTAATTGCCATCCGGAGGGGTATTTTGACTCTGTATTGATATCTTCTTCGGTACCAATGATCCAATCTATAAAACCATTTGCATTAAGTTTCTTTAAAAAGAAGGTCTGTGCCTGATCGGAAGAAAATGTAGAGCCATCTGCATTTTCAACATTATGAACATGACTAAAACCAGCACCACCATAATTACTAGATCCTGTTATGTAGGTATTACCATCATTATCGGTTTTTACGTCGTGGTGAAAAACACCTTTATAGAGTCCATATTCTGTGATGTAGCTTCTTGTAGTCCATTGTAAAGCGCCATCTGTATTAAACTTTAAAACATGAGCATAATAACTTCCGCCAGCAGAATATTGGTGATAATCTAAATTGGTAGATTCTGTAGATCCTGTATGATAGATGTACATGTGGTTTTTGTATTGTCCTTCTACATAGTAATTGTTATTAGCATCTACACCAATATACTTTGTGTGCTGGTCTGTTCCAAAAGTACCTGAAGTTGAAAATATTTCATTATCCCATAGAATGCTGCCTTCTCGGAGTTGTTTTAATGATGCCGTTACAAAACCTACCTCCTGATTCTCGAAAAATAATAGTTCCGACCTCATCAACAAGTATATCATTTAAATACACATGGTGCTGAGTATCTCCATAAATATCATAGGATCCATATATAAGTAGATCGTTATTATTATCAACAGTTAAGCCTGTAGGAGCAAACGTGCGAATGGCCATATACCATATTAATTCGCCTTTAGAATTGAGTTTTACAATGTTACCACCTTTATTAAATGTGACTCTCTTTCCTGAATTATCAAAGAACTCGCAGTCATTACCGTTAATAGATAGATAAATATCGCCATTTTGATCTTCCACAGAAGAAAATACGGAAGAGACGCTAGAACCTTTGGTATAAACCAACCATTTTAATGTCCCGTTATCATCACTCTTTGATAAGAAACCTCCATTAGAATCATTGATAGTATACTCTATGCCATGAGTAGTGCCAAATATTTCATTTCTATAATAGCCGCCAGTTAAATAGCCGTCTTCGACTTCCGTTATATGCGTAATGTCATGACTATTAGCTCCTGTAGTTGGACTTTCACTTTGGTTAATGTAAGACCAACATTCGTTTGTTTCTAACGGTTTTATATAAATGTTTGGGCTGCTTAGTGTGATACCGTCTACACATTGGTTTACAGAACTCGCGGTTAAAGTCACATCATGTACACCCGTGGAATTAAACGAATTTGTTGGATTCTCTCCCGTTGTAGAAAGTGAATTAGCAGCAGTTGTAAAAGACCAATTAAAAATACTAGCATCTGCACTAGTTTGATAAAATGTGATGTCTTCATTTGTAGAGGCATTTAATAAACCCACATGAAAATTAGCTTGGGTTTGTTCTACAATAATTTCAAAGGTATCTGTAAATGTTCTCGTACAAGAACGCGCGTTAACATTAGCCGAATTCAAAAGAAAGGTAGCGGTTTCATTTACTGGTATTGAGTTTAAAGTAACAGTACCTCCATTTCCTACTTCACTTGTGCCATAAATAGCATTTGAATTCTCTTTATGAAGCGTGTAAACCACATCAGGTTCGGAATTACTGATTTCGATTTGAATAGACTCTTCGTGACATAAGATATTATCAAGTATGTTTATTGGTTTATCAATTTGTGGGTCGTTGACAATGTGTGCTGTTTTTGTGGTTTGGGTAGTTATGCCATTATAAGTTGCTTCTAGCTTAATAGTATACGTCCCAACGGTACTAAATGAATAGCTAAATGATTCGCAATCTGAACTAACAAAAACATCATCAATGTACCATGCGCAAGTGGTTGTGTCTCCTGTAATAGCTGATATTTCGGTAGAAGACTCTGAAAGGCATGCACCATCAAAAAGAATACGTACATAAGGTTTGGCTTCATCGTTAGCCGATTCGTGTTTTAAGATGGTGCCATTAGGTCCACAAGCATACATTGTTGAGGCACTATTAATGCGCCAAAAGGCATTAATTTCTAAAGTACGCGTAACTTGGTTGCCATTGTAGTATATCTTTAGCTGTATTTGACATGAAAATTCCATGATCTGTACCTATAAAATTTCTGCTTCCGTGAAGCTAATATTGTATTTCCGTTAATTGGACCATAGTCATATTCAGAATACACAATTTTAGTAGTGAAACTATGTCTCATGTATTTATCGTTAACAGAATAGGGAATTGAGGTAAGATCGTTATGTATTTCATCAGGTGTGCTGTATTCGTCTAGTTGGTTTGTAAAAGTATTTAATCTGAAATACTTATTATAACTTCCTATCTGCGCTAAATAACCAGCGGTATTGAAATTAATAGCCGTGTAGTCGTCTGTAATGTTGTTATTAACAATTCCATAATTAGAAATATCATTCATGAATGTAAGTAATAATCCATTATTACCAACCGCATAATACTTACTAAACTCCTTTCCATATTTAATATCGGTTAAGCGGCTATTGGGTAGATCTAAACTAACAATGTTGTAGTTGAGTGATGGAAATTCAAGACTCATTATTACAGCTTTGTTGTTTACTAAATCTTCACCTACAGCATAAACCGTAAAATTTGTTGGTGAACTGTTTGCATTAGAGTGGCAACTGGTAAACTTTGTATTTGCATAAAGTTGTGCCGATTGGGTATTATCTGTAATCTCAAAACGCTGCCAGTTGGCACTTCCCTCACCACCATTTAAAGTATAATACAAGCCATTTTCTCCTGTAACAACCCCTTGTTGATCAAAGAAAACAATGTCTGTAAGTGTATCTGCAATTTCAGAATTAAGATTTGTCCATTGTCCAAGACAAACTTGGCTAATGAGGAACACGATAATTAGTACAGTAGTTTTTTTCATATTGGAAATGGTTGCCGACAAATATAGATATAATTGTTTAAGTCTTAGAAATTGAAAGCATGAGTATAACCCAAGCAAAATGTGCTCATAGAATTTTATTCACGTTTTTATATGTGATAAATTTGAGTTTATGAATCTCGCTAGCTCGATTTGGGTAAAACAATAGGCTATTTCTAAGCGATTATCCAGTGGATGATTGATTAGATATACAATAGGGAAGTAGTAAGTTTCTTTTATTTGGATACAACACTTTACTAAAATCTTGTTTTAAATCGTATTTAGCTAAAAATGCCTGCCGGACATTTACTTAATATAGCTGCACATCTAAATTACTCTAACGAAACCACAATTAGCTTCTACCGTTATTAGTACTTAATAATATTTAGTGCTTTTGTTTTTGTATTACATATAATCATCCACAGGATCAATATATACTATTAACCTTGCGAATAAACCAACGAAGGAGGTTCCTGAGCTCATCTAAAACAATAATAGTCTTGCAAATAAACCGACTAAGGAGGTTACTGAACTCCTCTAAAACAATTATAGTCTTGCGAATAAACCGACTAAGGAGGTTCATGAGCTCCTCTAAAACAATAATAGTCTTGCAAATAAACCGACTAAGGAGGTTCATGAGCTCCTCTAAAACAATTATAGTTTTACGAATAAACCGACTAAGGAGGTTCATGAGCTCCTCTAAAACAATAATAGTCTTGCAAATAAACCGACTAAGGAGGTTCATGAGCTCCTCTAAAACAATAATAGTCTTGCAAATAAACCGACTAAGGAGGTTCATGAGCTCCTCTAAAACAATTATAGTTTTGCGAATAAACCGCTTGCGGTTCACGAACACCTAATTTATAAAATAGAAGCGGTTAGCGTAAATACGCTTTGCCCAAAGCAGTCCTGCGCTTGTCGAAGGATAGGAGCGTAGTCGAAGGGATAGGAGCGAAGTGGAAATCGAACTTGTGAGATTCTCGAATTCTTAAAACAATAGATAGGCGTGAGGAATGTGTGTGGAATGGAAATAGTTACTAAACACATAAAATTAGAACTCTATTTTTTTGTAATATTCAATCAAACACATTAAATTGCATCAATAGTATGATTATTTAAACAAGAAGCGTTATGTCTACCATTAGAAAAACAATAACATTTACAGAAAAACAAGATGAGTGGATAAAATCACGAATTACAATTGGGGACTTTACCAATGATAGTGAATATCTTCGTCATTTAGTAAGACGTGATCAGGCAAAAAATGCTAAATTTTCTGCACTAAAAGCAGCCATAACAGATGGTATGGAAAGCGGTATTAGCGATAAAGCTGTTCCGGATATTATGAAAGAAGTCGAAGAACGCATGCGAGCAGATGGGCGTTTATAAAATATCTAGAAAAGCTGAAATTGATCTTGCCAAAATGTATGAGTATGGCATTGAAACGTTTGGATTAAAGCAGGCGCAAGGCTATTTATTTGGAATACACGATATTTTTCAAGTGCTATCAGATAATAGCAGTCTTGGACGCGATGTTTCAGAATTTGTATTGTCTTTAAAACGATTTTCTTATAAATCTCACACTATTTTTTATTTGGCTACAGCTATTGATATTTTGATTGTTCGTGTACTGAATCAAAGTATGGACTATGAAAATAATTTATAGCTAGATTTTTTTCTCCACAATACAATAAAACTGAAGTTTTTTTTAATGTTACATTGACATTTTATATAATGTCGGTTTATAACTTCAAATCTGAATTATACTGTCCTGAGCATTAGGCGAAGGGTAACTTGAGCTTTGCTCACCTCTTTATTATTGTTTTAGAGGTATTCGCGAATCTCCTTCGTCGATTTGGTAAAAGCAGGACAGCGTGTTAAGAAATAGTCCTGTGGACTATTTTAGCGAATGGGCCAGCTGGCGCTTTGGCAAACTACAGTTTCTTCAAAAAATTTATTCTCAAAGGTTTCTCTACAATGTTAATGACATCGAGGTACGAGATGCATGAACTCCTCTAAAACAATAGAAATCTTGTGAATAAACACTTTTTACGACATCGAACTTGTGAGATGCATGAATTCCTATTTAATAAAATAGACCAGCAATGAATAAACGACGTAGGAGGGAAGCGTAAAGTGTGTGGAATGGTTTAAATTTTAAACTATTGTCTAAACATATTTAGCATTTCGGATACGTCCTTCTTAGTTGACATATATCATAGTTCGATATTATTTAGTCAATTAACTTTGGTTTTATGAAGAAAATACAATTCATAAAATTTAGCGCATACAATTTAGTTTGCATAATAGTATTGATGTCTATGCAACTCCAACAAGATCTTTCAGCAAAAGAAATTGTAAAAAAAGCTGATGATAATATGCGTGGTAAAACTTCACAGGCCGACATAACCATTAAAATTATTAGACCTACTTGGAGCCGAGAAATGAACATGAAAGCTTGGACAAAAGGCGATGATTATTCAATGATATTGGTAACGAGTCCAGCAAAAGAAAAGGGTACTGTTTTTTTAAAGCGTATCAAGGAAGTTTGGAATTGGATTCCATCTATTGAACGCAATATCAAACTACCACCATCCATGATGTCTCAGAGTTGGATGGGAACCGATTTTACCAATGATGATTTGGTAAAAGAAGCATCTTCTGTTTCTGATTATGATCATAAACTACTAAGAAATGAAACGGTTTTCAATAAAGACTGTTACAAAATTGAAATGATTCCAAAGCCTTCAGCAGCTATTGTTTGGGAAAAAGTAATTGTATGGATTGATTCTGAAGATTTTTTACAGTTAAAAGCTGAATTCTATGATGAAGATGGTGAATTGGTTAATATCATGAATTCCAGTGAAGTTAAAGAAATAGGAGGCAGGAAAATAACTTCAAAAATTGAAATGTTTCCAGTTGATAAGGAAGGAAACAGCACTGTAATAATTTACAATGATATCACTTTCGATAAGCCCATTAACGATAACTTCTTTGTCACGAGGAATATGAAACAATTAAAATAATGTTACTAAAACTAGCCTGGTTAAACATTTGGCGCAATAAGCGTCGAACCATCATAACCGCCACCTCTGTGTTTTTTGCGGTGTTATTGGCTATCCTTTTTCGTTCGTTAACCGATGGCATTTACGATAATATGATTCATAATGTGGTGAGTTATTCATCTGGTTACCTACAAATCCATCAGAAAGGCTATTGGGAAGAACAATCTATTGACAATACATTTGAGGAAGATGGACAACTCTATCAAGATTTGCTTAATAATCCAAATGTTACACAGTTAATGCCTCGTTTACAAACATTTGCACTAGCATCGAATACCGATAAAACTAAAGGTGTGCTTATTTTAGGAATAGATCCTGCTAAAGAAAAAGCAGTCAACAACCTTCACGAAAAAATCACAGAGGGTCAATATATTGTAACCACTACTGATCATGCTGTTGTTTTAGGTGAAGGTTTAGCATCGCAACTAAAATTAAAGGTGAATGATACCGTGGTGCTTTTAGGGCAAGGCTATCATGCCAGTAGTGCTGCAGCAAAATTTAGAGTAAAAGGACTCATAAAATTAGGAGCTATCGAATTGAATAACAGTGTCGTGTATATGCCGTTACAACAAGCGCAATATATGCACGGTGCCACAAACAGGTTGACCTCCGTTTCGGTAATGCTGGATAAAACAACAAACCTCGAAAGGGTAAAACAGTCTTTAAAAGAATCAATAGATGCTAATGCATACGAAGTGATGACCTGGAAAGAAATGATGCGAGAAATGGATCAATTCATCGAAGCAGATAGCACAGGACATTATATCATTATCGGGATTTTATATTTTGTTATTTCGTTTGGATTATTTGGCACTTTATTAATGATGATTTTTGAGCGACAACACGAATTAGGCATCTTGATTGCTATCGGAATGAAAAAACATTTACTAGCATTTGTCCTTTTTTTAGAATCCATTATGATCACCTTATTGGGATGTTTTACAGGTGTTATTGCTGGTTTTTTAGTTATAAAATGGTTTACCGCGTATCCCATTCATTTTACTGGTGAGCTCAAAGAAGTTTATGAGGATTATGGTATAGAATCCATCATTTACTTCTCTAGTCATGAGAAAATTTTTATTGTTCAAACTTTAGTGGTTTTACTATTATCGATATTGCTCGCCTTTTATCCCGGGTATAAGGTGATGACATTAAAACCTGTAGAAGCTATAAATAGTTAGTTATGTTATTTCAAATTGCTTGGCGGAATATATGGCGGAATACATCCGAAGTCTAGTGGTGATAAGCTCTATTATCATTGGGGTTTGGGCTGGAGTGTTTATTCTGTCTTTTGCTTGGGGTTTGTATAAAAACAACATCGATGAGTCGGTTTATAAACAATTATCTCATATTCAAATACACCATCCTAGATTTCAAGATGAGAACGATTCTAAATTCACTATTACAAATACAAATGCCGTTGTAAACTCATTGCAAGCAGATGATCGCATCGCTTCGGTAAGTTCCCGTGTTATTGCAACAGGAATGGTACAGTCTCCAACAACAGCAAGTGGTGTGAAAATTTATGGTATTAATCCTGCTTCAGAAATTACTCAAATGAGATTAAAAGAAAGCCTAAGAGAAGGTACTTATTTTAATTCAGGAAAGGATAATGAGATTCTTATCGGAGAAAAATTAGCCGAGAAAACTTAAAATTAAATTGAAAAGTAAAGTCGTGTTAACCTTTACCAATGTTCATTCAGAAATCGTATCAGCAGCTTTTAGAGTAGGGGGCCTCTACAGGTCTAAAAATAGTTCTTTAGATGAA
The DNA here is from genome assembly GCF_026625145.1 of Lacinutrix neustonica. Taxonomy (GTDB): domain Bacteria; phylum Bacteroidota; class Bacteroidia; order Flavobacteriales; family Flavobacteriaceae; genus Lacinutrix; species Lacinutrix neustonica. Next base: position 345,827 of record NZ_CP113088.1, read on the forward strand.
GTCAACGTCTATGTACAACAAAAGCATTTAAGGGACTTGTTAGAATTAAAGCCTTCTGAAAGTCATGAAATAGCCATTTTGATAAAAGATGACGCGCAACTAGATGCCATTAAAAACCATAGTAAAACGGTAGTCTCTACAGGGAAAATTGAAGATTGGAAAGAATTGTCGCCTGAGTTAGGACTGATTATAGAATCTTTTAACCTGTACACTTATATCATTAGCGGCATCATTCTATTAGCCTTAACATTTGGTATCATCAACACCATGCTTATGGCTGTACTAGAGCGTATTCGAGAACTGGGAATGTTAATGGCTATTGGGTTGAATAAACGAAAGATATTTCTAATGATTATGTTAGAGACCTTTTATTTAACACTCATAGGGGCTCCAATAGGCCTGCTGTTTGGGTGGTTGACGGTTACAGTGCTTGGGAAAACAGGAATAAACATCTCGATGTTTTCAGAAGGATTGGCATCCTATGGATTCAGCGCCATGATTTATCCGGCATTAGATCAAGAAAAATATGTAATTATCGTCTTGATGTGTTTAATTACGGCCATATTTTCGGCAATTTACCCTGCTTACAGAGCCTTGCAGTTAAACCCATCAGAAGCAATACGTAAAATTTAAAGTTATGGCAAAAACAATTATAGATGCACATAATGTGAGTAAAACATTCAATCCTAAAACGATTCCCGTTCATGCGGTTCAAAATGTGCATGTGCATATAGAAGAAGGTGAGTTTGTGGCGTTAGTTGGACCTTCCGGCTCCGGAAAATCGACCTTACTGAATATGATGGGGGGATTGGATGAGCCCACCGAAGGGACTGTTTTTATTGATGGGATTCAAATTACAACGCTTTCAGAAAACAAGCTGATCGATTTTAGATTGCACAATATAGGATTTGTATTTCAGGCCTTTAATTTGATTCCTGTACTTACAGCAAAAGAGAATGTGGGCTTTGTTTTGCAGTTACAGCATATGCCAAAAAACGACCGTAAAAAACGGGTGCTATCGTTATTGGAAGACGTTGGATTAGAAGATAAAATAAACAGTAAACCAAGCGAACTGTCCGGAGGCCAGCAGCAACGTGTTGCCGTAGCGAGAGCCTTGGCGTCTAAACCAAAAATAATACTGGCAGATGAGCCAACAGCAAACTTAGATTCGAAATCTGCTGCTAATTTGCTGGATATTATGGCAAAACTGAATAAGGAAGAAAAAATCACCTTCTTGTTTTCCACACACGACCAGGAGAGTGATTAAAAAGGCCGGAAGGGTCATCACATTGGTGGATGGTAAAATAGATTCAGATGTTTTACAAACACCAAGTTAAACCTAATGAAAAAGGCCTGGTTTATACCGCTTTAGTGCTTATAAGTTTTAATGCATTAGCGCAAGAAAAAGAACAACAGTTCGTGGTATCCGGTTATCTCAAGAACCTTAATGAATTTAGTTTTATGGATAGGCTCGACCAGTTGCAATGGACTACCTTTTTACACAACCGGCTTAATTTTAAATATATGCCTTTGGAAGAAATTTCCGTTAGATTAGAATTCAGAAATCGCCTGTTTTATGGTGATAATGTTAAAAACATATTCGGTTTTTCAAATTTCATTTCTCAGGATCTTGGTCCGGTTGATTTATCTTGGAATCTCATCGATGATGGAAGCCTACTGTTAAATACCACTATAGATCGGGCTTTAATTAATTATACATCAGGCAATTGGGATATCACTTTGGGTAGGCAACGTATTAATTGGGGAATGAATTTAGCCTGGAACCCCAACGATATTTTCAATACCTACAATCTGCTTGATTTTGATTACGAAGAGCGTCCTGGAAGTGATGCGCTTCGCGTTCAATATTATTTAGGGGATTTCAACAAGATTGAAGTAGCGGTAAAAAAGGGGAGTGCTAAAAATAATCATATCGTTGCAGCCCTATACAAATGCAATACAGGGTCTTATGATATTCAGTTAATTACAGGCGTTTACCAAAAAGATTGGATTCTTGGAGCGGGATGGGCTGGGAATTTAAACAATGCTGGGTTTAAAGGCGAAGTCACTTATTTTGTGCCATATGAGCGCTATTTCAATTCAAAAAACACATTAAGCACCTCTTTATCTGTAGATTATGGTTTTAAAAAAGGACTCTATATCAACGGTTCTATTTTATATATTAGTGGTCATAATGAAGCATCCAATACTTTAGGAACATTGGTTTACACCAATTTAAATGCTAAAAACTTAATGCCTTTTGAATTTTCAGGATTTTTACAATGCGCCAAAGAGTTCACACCGCTTTTTAAGGGGACGTTCAGCACTATTTATTCTCCTACAAATCAATCAGTTATTATAATCCCGAGTTTAGGGTATTCTATAGCCACAAATTGGGAACTTGATTTTACAGGACAGTCCTTTTTTCAATTTGAAGAGTATAAACCGTTAGGAAATAGTTTTTTTGCTCGCTTACGATGGAGTTTTTGAATGGTTTATGTATAAATGAACAAAATTCACATTCAATAAAGGTTACTATAAATCCTTTACTTATTATGCAAAATAGAATCTCGATGTGCTACACAACTAAATTATTCTAACGAAGCCACAATTATATGTTATGATTCGAGCCACAATTAGCTTGACATAATCAATACAGATATAAAACACTGCGTGTTGGTTATAGCTTTGATTATGTCAAATAGCGCCCAAAAGCGCTATTTCGCTAATTGTTATAAAATGTACTATAATGTTCTGCGTGGCGCCTGTCCTGAGCATTAGGCGAAGGGTAACTTGAGCTTTGGTTAAAAGCGAAAGATATTACTTCAGTTCCTTAAAAAAATTTATTCTCAAAAGATTCTTCTGCGATGTTAATAGAACACTTTTTATGCGACGACGTAGGAGGGAAGCATAATGTGTGTGGAATGGTTTATTAATACAAATTACTCTAATTATGGTTTCCCGTAATCTATTACGTGTTAAATTTTAGTATATTTAAACTCTCCCTGTAATTAATTATTCAGTTCAACTGACTATAGTTTTTGAACTATGGTAAAAATCGGTATTTAAAATTATGAGGGTATTATCAAAGTCAAGATTCAAACTTGGGCTAGAATGTCCGAACAAACTTTTTTACACTAGTAACAAAGAATATGCTAATGCTAAAAAGGAAGACACTTTTTTAGAAGCATTAGCTCAAGGCGGATTTCAAGTTGAAGAACTTGCAAGGTTGCATTTTCCTGGAGGAACACTTATAGACGAAGATACTTGGGAGTATAAAAAAGCATGGAATATGACCCAAATGCTTTTAAAACAAGAGAATGTAATAATTTATGAAGCTGCTTTTCTATTTGAAGGATTATATATAAAAACAGATATTTTAGTAAAAAAGGGTAATATAATTGATTTGATTGAAGTGAAATCTAAATCATTTTTACCAGATGATGAATTTTTATTCATTGGCAAAAGAGGTGGAATGGTTGCAGGTTGGAAACCCTACTTATTTGATGTCGCATTTCAAAAGCATGTAATCCAATCTTGTTATCCACATTGGAAAATAAACTCTTTTATAATGATGGCTGATAAATCTAAAACTGCGAGTGTTGATGGACTAAATCAACTATTTAGGATTACAAAAAAGGGAAATAATCGTACTGGTATTATTAGTAAAGTTAATGCTATAGAGGAAATTGGCAATTCAGTTCTAGGTAGAAAAAATGTTACGGAAATTGTAGATGGTATTGAATCTAATAAGCATAAATATAATGAGAATTTGACCTTTCAAGAGTCTATTTTAATATTCAAAGAGTTATATGAAAATGAAACCTACGCAAATTGGCCTACTTCTTTTAGTGCTTGCAAGAAGTGCGAATTTAAATTAACTCAAAGTAATGATGTGAAATTGAAGTCTGGTTTCAAGGAGTGTTTTAGTAAACAACATAAATGGGGAGAAAAAGAGTTTAACCAACCAAACATATTTGACATATACGATTTTAGAAAAGGGAATAAATTATTTCAGGATGGCATTGTTTTTAAAAAGGATTTGACAGTAGATAATATTGGATTAAAAGTAGAAGCTGAAAAACTTACAACATCAAATAGACAATGGTTGCAAATTGAAAAAGAAATAAATAATGATTCTTCCTACTATGTTGACAAAGATGGTTTAAAAAATGAATTAGAAAAATGGATATTCCCTTTGCATTTTATTGATTTTGAAACGAGTATGTCTGCTTTACCATTTAATAAAGGGCTCAAACCATATGAACAAGTTGCTTTTCAATTTTCTCATCACATTTATCATGAAAACGGAATTGTAGAACATGCAAATCAGTATATAAATAATACGATAAGAGAGTTTCCGAATTTTAAATTTGTTAGAGCCTTAAGAGATGCTTTAATTAATTATGAGGGAACTATTTTTAGATACTCGCATCATGAAAATACAATTTTAAACGCTATTTATATTCAATTAAAAGATTCTGATGAACCTGATAAAGAAGACTTAATGAGTTTTATCCAAACCATATCACATTCTAAACGTGGTAGTGCAATTGAATGGTCTCGGAGAAAGAGATATGGTGGATTTATGGGATTTAGAGAAGTGTTACTATTATAACCCTCTTACTAAAGGTTCAAATTCACTAAAAGAAGTTTTACCAGCTTCAATTAATTCAAGTCCTTATTTATTAAAAAAGTATTCTCAATCAATTGGTGAAATAAATCTAACTAGCATGAATTTTTCTGATAATCATGTATGGCTAAAACAAGAGAATGGAAACGTATTAAACCCTTATAAATTATTGCCTCCAGTTTTTGAGGATTGGACAGAAGATGCATTAGTAAACACACTTTCCGAAATTGAAGGAATAGCAGATGGAGGAGCGGCATTGACAACATACAGTAAAATGCAATATACTGATATGACTCAAGCAGAGATTGATGAATTGAGTATAGCTTTATTCAAGTATTGTGAGTTAGATACTCTCGCTATGGTTATGGTTTATGAACACTTTAAGGAAATTACTTTATAATGGCAGATAACCAAAAAGCGTTAAAAAGATATAGGATCATCTTAAAGGTATTGAGTAGAGAAGGAAGTTTTACTTCTAAACACATTTATCATTCCTGTTTAAATAGCGGAATAGATGTTGGATATCGAACCGTTCAAAAAGATCCGGAAGACTTAAGGGATGACGAGACTATTTTTGGAAGAAATTTAGGAATTAAATATGATGAAAAAGAAAAGAAGTGGTATAGCACAGGAATACCAGCGGAGATTTTCACTGCTTTAGAACTAAAAGATGGAGAAATAGATGCGCTGCTATTTTATGCAAAAACAATTAATCAATATCAAGACTATCCTGTTTTTAGAGATATATCTCAAGCCATGAAGAAGGTTATAGACAGCTCAAACATTTCTGAAGAGCGAAAAAAATTATTTAGATTAAAAAATTTAATTGAGCCGAGAAACACATCCACCAATTTCAGGAATAGAATTTATTGTTGATTTGCTAAAAGCAATTTCATCAAGGAATATTATCGAAGTGGAATATGAAAGATTTGGTAAAGAATCTAAAACACATAGAGTCAAACCAATATTATTGAAAGTAGATAAATTGATGTGGTACTTGATAGCCATTAATATTAAGTATGATAGTTATATAACATTCGCATTAGACAGAGTTAAAAATGTTTTATCAACTGAAGATTTTTTTGAGGAAATAAAATTTAACAGTGCGGAGTATTTTAAATATTCATTTGGTATCACTGTTTCTGAAGATGAACCCGTTGAAGTAACAATTTCATTTGATGCCGAACAAGGTCACTACCTAAAAACACTACCAATTCATCCAACTCAAGAAATCCTGAAGGATACAAAAAAGGAACTAATTTTAAAAGTTACAGTTAAACCATCATATGAATTCTTTTCAAAAATCTATAGTTATTGCAGTCATGCAAGGGTAATCTCACCTAATGAAATTAAAGATATATTTCGAAATAATTTTAATAAAGCTAAAGAAAATTACAAAATATCATAAAAAAAATTAATGGCGCATATGGGTTGCGCCATGTATTCATTTATTTGTACCATAAAAAATTGTTTAATAACAAAAAAAGTAAAATTATGGTCTCAAATTTAGTAAAAGACGAAAAAACAGAAAAGGTAACCATTATTGTCAATGGAACTCCTCATGAAGAAGAAAAGAACGATATCACTTATGATGAATTGGTTACACTTGCATTTCCCGATTTCCCGCAACATCCGTAAAGAACTTATTCGGTTACTTATGAAAGAGGACAAGGAAATAAACCAACTGGAATTTTATCTCCAGGTGGGAAAGTTAGAGTAAAAGAAGGAATGATTTTTAAAGTGAAACATACTGGACAATCTTAAATAGAAATGATAGTAAGTTTAGCAGAAAATAATCAGGATATTGAAAGATTATTAAAAAAGGGATATGCATTAGCAATAGATAGCAATCATCTTGTTGTTAGAGATATCCCTTATCTTGACAATAATGGAAACCTAAAAATTGGGGCAATAGTTTCAATAGTAAATTTTATTAGCAGAATAAAATGAGCATGAAAGACCATCAAATATTCTTTTGTGGTAGTCATCCTCATGAATTAAACGGAAAGCCAATTAGAAATCTTGGTGGTGGTGCGACATCAGTTCATTTGACTTCAAAAGATTTAGTTGTGCAAAGGTCGTTTTCAAACAAGCCTCCTAGTGGGAAGTTTAAAGATTGGTTCGAAAAAATTGAAAATTATGTTACCATAATTTCCGGACCAGCAATGGATAAATTTGATGCCAATCCTTATACTTTTAGAGTCGTTGATGAAAATTCTAAATCTGTTTTTAAATTTAGAGATACTCTAACAAGTAGGGCAGAAATAGGAGAGTTAAGTGCTAAACTTGAACAAGATACAATTGCTATAATTGGACTTGGAGGTACAGGTTCTTACCTTTTGGATTTCTTGGTTAAAACTCCAGTTAAAGAAATTAAAGGATTTGATGGAGATTGGTTTCATGTTCATAATGCATTCCGTTCTCCTGGGAAATTAAATGAAGAAGATTTAGGTAAAAGAAAAACAGAAGTATATAAAAACCGTTATCAAAATTTCCGAAACAGTATAAATATTTATCCAAACTATATTACAAGCGATTCGGAAGAAGATTTAACTGGAGTCACTTTTGCTTTTGTGTGTGTGGATAGTGGAGATTCTAGAGGTGAAATATTCAATTTACTTATGAAAATGAAAATTCCATTTATAGATGTGGGTATGGGATTAGATAAAGATACGGGTTTAATAAGTGGCACACTACGTACTACATATTTTTCAGTTGAATCTACACAAAAGATTATAGATAAAAGGTTAGCTCCTTTAAGTGATATTCCCGATGATGTTTATAAAAGTAATATACAAATTTCAGAACTAAACGCTTTAAATGCATGTTTAGCAGTTATAAAATATAAACAAGTTAGAGGTTTTTATTTGGATGACAATTCTTATTTCCACATGCTATTTAATGTCGATGGAGTAAATTTAGTAGGGGAGAATGGAAAAAGTTAAACTATTAAAAGTAAAATATTTACCAAATGATTTAGAGCAAGGAATACTTTATGTTTCTGAAGAATATGGTATTGCAGGTCATTTGTGTCCATGTGGCTGTAAAAATAAAATAATGACTCCATTAGACCCATCCGAATGGTCTTTTAAGGAAGCTAATAATAAGCCGACTTTATATCCATCAATTGGTAATTGGGAATTACCTTGTAGGTCACACTACTGGATTACTAATGGAAATATTGAATGGTCATATGATTGGAGCGAAGAGGAAATCATCGCTGGTCGTAAATCTGAAGCAAGAAAAAGAAAAGCCTATTACGACGATTTAGAAGTAAAACAAACTAAAAAATCAATTTTCAGAAGAATTTTAGATTGGTTTTTAAAACTATTATCAAATTAATAAATAGAAAATTATGATTACAATTGAAGCAATTAAACCTGGTCCAAAACCTAAAAAGGATGATGGCTCATTAGACAAAAGAAGAAGAGTTTCTCCTGATAAAAAGAAAGATTATCCACCATTAAAAAAGCATAAGCACACAAAAGGTGATTAATATCTATTAGTTTAATTCTATTACATTATGTAAAATAGAATCTTAATGTTAAACTTGGCCTCATAAAATTTTGGTTAAAACAATATATTTTAGGGGTTTAGTAATACAGTTTTTTAAGAATTCTAGTTATACAACGGATTTCAAAGCAATGTTAATAGTTACAATGTTTCCTAAAATATAGCGAATGAGCCGTAATTGTTTCCAAAATTATATACTATTTTAAAGAATTGATTGAGTATCAATTTTTAAAATACCTAACTTGATTTTTGTTTTTGTAATAATTTAAAAATGTCTACCGAGACATCTTTAATTATTAGTGTTTCAAGACAAAAGATATTAAACTTAAAAAAGTATCTTGTAATCTATGAATTCTCTCAATGAAAATGCATTAAACTTTATGAAATCAGAGCTTAAAAAAGCTCAAATATAATTGTCACAAAAGGAAAGTGGGAGAGAAGCAGTAGTTTATAATATTGAGGTTAATAATGGTAATTCTAATCAATTATTCTTTAAGTCTATTGATGCTGGAACAGAAAAATCTATTAAAATCTCAAAGCAAGATTTAGGAGAATTAAATGAAAATCTATTAATTAGTTTAGTTCTTTTAATTGAGAGCGAAGCGAGAGTTTTATATTTAATTCCATCAACAGAATTTTTAAATCCAAATTCTATATTTAAAAGCAATAATGTAATGTTAGAACATTTATCCAATTGGGAAGTTAGTGTATTTACAAATGCAATTCCAGAATTAAGTAAATATGCTTTAGAGAATGTAAAACTTTAGTTATGAAAAGTATACTATTTGTATGTTCAGCTAATAAAGACCGTTCAAAAACTGCCGAAGATTATTTTAGCAAACATTATCCTAATTTTTCTTTTGATTCTGCTGGAACCAACAAAAACACTTGTAATAAGCTTGGAACAAACTATATAAGCAAAGAACAATTAGATTTAGCTGATAATGTATTTGTAATGGAAAACAAGCATTTAAAAGCCATTAAAGAGGCTTTTGGAAATACTTATTATAATAAAATAACTGTACTGAACATTAATGATATCTATAAATATGGTTCTAAAGAATTGATTGAAATTCTAAAGACTAAAATTATTATGTAAATAGAATAGAGGATAAACAAAATACTCTATATCGCACTAATAGTAATACTTCCATCAAACCCAGCAGAATATAGCTGATTGTTTAACACAATAGTATCTTGTATAAAATTATCGGTTTGTACAATTTTCCGTTTTAGTTTTGTTGTAGGATTATAAGCCATTATTTTGTTGTCTTCACCACAGGTTATAATTTCATTTTTATGATACTTAATAGATCTAATAATATCTTTATGTAAGTGTATTGTTTTTGCTGTATTGCCTTTTAAAGAAAAGTAAATAACGTTACCGTTTTTTGTTCCTATAAAAATAGAGTTTGTTGTATTACAAAGGCTGAAAAGTGCTTCATTTTGTTTGTAAAGACATTTAGTAGATGCTGCATTTAAATTAGTCAAAACCATAGATCCATCTTCACTACAAGTAACTATAGTATCATTATCTAATAGTATAACATCCCAAATCCAATTATTATGCACCTTAATTGTTTTTTGTAATATTAGTTCATAACTAAAAACATAAACACTACCACTTGTACCAACAGCTATGATATGCTTTTTATTAGAATTAGCTATAATACTTATAATCATTTCATTTAGAGCTATAGATGCTAAAATAGTACCGAATAATTCCATTTTTTTAATGTAAAATCTCTAGAGCAAGAAACAAATTCATCGCTATTCAATCGTGCTATTTTTAATACAGATTTAGTATGAATTTTAATTGAATTGATAAGCCTTAACTCATTATCCCATAGTTTAATAGTAGTATCTCTTCCGCAGCTAAAAAAATGATTCTTATCACTACTTAATAAACTCCATATATAACCTTTATGATGTTTAAACTCCATTTGTCTATTCACAAAAATATCTGAGCGCAAAATATATTTGTTGCCTAAAGTAATTTTAGCACCTTTATGCCAAATTTTATGGTCAAAAATTACTAGTTTTCCTTTTTGAGGTATAATTGTTTTACAAGGTTTCTCATCATATTTTGAAATAAAAAATTCTGTATTTCCGCTGGAAAAACTTTCCGGAGCATTTAAGTATAATAAGAAAGTATATTTAGACTCATGGTTATCATTTGGGTAATGTACACCATCTTGGTGTTTAGAAAATAATTGATCTTTCTGATATCTACAAAACCGTAATCGGTTATTTAATCCAACAAAATCATTAAAATAATTTTCATTAAATTCATTTAATACCCCAAACAACTCTTGCGATAGGTCATCATTATCTTCAACAAGTCTATCATTATTTCTATAATAATCAGGATAATGACTAATAGCACTTTCAAATTGATTTATCCTGTTATTTAATAAACAATCACATTGATCTATTGAAATAAAATTTTCAATTTCTATTATTGGTAAGCCCTCTATATATTCAATATTTATAGACATGATTATAAAGAGTTTAATTCATTCGTTATATTTTTTCTAGCAATTTTCTCCAATGATTCATAATATTTTGGAGTAGAAAAAATAAAAGTTCTTGATAGCATTTTGGTTAAAAATCTTTTTCTACCAATTTTATATAAGTAATTAGGAACTTTATAATGCTCTTTTCTTATTTGTGAGATATATTTTTGATAGTTCAATTCGTTTTCTCCTAAAATAGAAAGATCCATATCAATAAATAACTGCGTTAGAAAATCATTGGATTCATGATTAGATGTTGCTCTTATGATATCACAAATTATTTGAGAAGTATTGTCATCCATATTTAATTTTGATAACCAATTTCTAGCAAATTCAGCACTTTTCTGTTCATTATCTTTTCTATCTGAAACATAAACAACATCATGAAATATGGCTACATTAATCAATATATTTTCATTATATGTAGTAAGAGATAATTGTTTTATTTGACTAATTAAGGACTTAATATGATTTAAATTATGGTAATGTCTGTTCGGCTTAGAATAATGTTTCACAACTAGTGAATAACAGTCCTCAATGTCTTCTAAACTTGCTTTCGGGTATCTTTTTTCCCAAGTAGTATTTATGTTTGTCGTTTCCATAATTCAAATTTCCGAATAATAAAAAGTAGTTGCATTGATGTATGGTAAGATTTACTTTTTAACCAAGGACTTACGAATACGGCTGAGAGATTCGGAGTTATTCCTAAATAAGATGAAATGTAATGATGTGGTATTTGATTAAGTAGGCTAGGGTAGAGTTTTAAAAATATTTCATATCGTTCTGATGCGCTTTGATATTGCAAAGATTCTATGCGTTGTATAGCATATAAGTAGTTTTTTTCGGCCATCAGCCTGCCAAAAGTGTTTAATTCTAAGCTTGTTTTGTACAATTCTTTCCAATCAGAATACGCTATAGAAATTAATTTCCCTGGCACAATACATTCTATAAATTCGGCACTTGGTTTTTCAGTTAATAAACTAACAAAAGAGGCTACAAGAGGATTTCTTTGTTCATAATTAAAATAGCTGGTAATTTCTTTTCCATCATTTAACTGGTAAACTCTATAAATACCAGATAAAACAAATTTTAAAGATTTAGAAATTTGATTTTGCTTAAGAATAAAATCTCCTTTAATATATTTATCCACAGATAACTTTGAGGTCATTTTAATGACATCAGCTTCCTGTAGTTTTACAGTATCAAATATAAAATCAAATAATTTTTGATATTGGTTTATTTCCATTATTTATAAGCAATAAGACATATGAACAAATCTAATCATATTTTTTGGTGATTATTAATATCAACATTATGTAAAATAGAATTTTGAATAGTAATGAAAATAAGACATTAGTAGGAGTTGTAAATAGAGCAAGTGTATAGAAATTTATTTTTTTTAAATTTTATACTCTTGTGGCAAACTTACGAGAAATGCGAAGCATTCACGAACACGTCTAAAACAATATTAAAGACGTGAGTAATCGTCTAAATTTTTTATAAAGTACATTTTATCGAATACGAGAATTTCAATAATAGTTAAAAGCTAGCTTTTTTTTGGCGTTGGCAAGCGTTGGAAATTATTCGCAAAATTTTTATTGTTTTAATAAGGAGCTCATGAATGCTTCGCATTTGTGTTTAAAATAAATTGCCGGAGCAATTTGATTTTATTAAACAATCGAGCGTTTGGCAGCGGCAACTATAAATCTATGATTTATAATCACGAACACAGATTTATCAAATATTAAAGCTGTGAGTAATTTTACATAACGGCAACTGCGAAGCACATCACGAACTCCAATAAAATAGTATCGCTGTGAGTAAATTATAGATACAAATACTTAGTATTCACGAACTCAAATATTTTAAATAATAAATACGTGAGTAAATGTTTTATAAACGCTGCGAAGCAAACCGCTTATTAGTTTAATGACCCAAGTTCCAATTATTCTAATGAAAACAAATGCTTCGGGATATTTTACACGAGTTTTAGAATGGATTAATACATCAATGCTATAAACTGCGAGTTGATGCGGCTGGGGACATTATAGCTACACATCTATATTATTCTAACGAAGCTACAATTATATCTTGTGATTCGAGCCACAATAAGCTTGAACTATAAGGATATATTTAAATTCATAGAATGCATTGTATCTAAGTATAATAATCCACAGGGTAATTATACTTAGATAGTATGTCAAATATCGCTATTTCACAAATATATTTAAATATTGAGATAAGACCCACAATTAGCTTGTACATAATTACTCGATATAAGTCTAAAGACATTATATCATTAATTATGTAAAATATCGCCCAAAAGCGCTATTTCGCTAATTGTTATAAAATGTACTATAATTAATAGTAAGTAAAACTATTTTTATATATATTTGTATCATATTTTTAGAAATTTAAACGGTCTAGGGACTTCGACACCCCACAATGACCGTTTTTTTTATGTCATGTTTTTACTTTTAACGTGATTTAAGGTTACCAGGAACAAAACCCTGGAACAACTTTCACGTTGTTTTCGTTTCTGCAGAAATGGATATTTGACAAGTTATTTCTGTTTTACACGTGATTTGAGTTTTTCTTTAACTTCAAAGTAATTTTCAACTTGATCTAGTAAATCATAATATTGCAAAGTTCTCTGTGTATGTTCGTGAGATTCTTTTTCAAACTTTAAGACAATTTCTAAATATCTCGTACAAGCGTGTTCAAGCGCTTGTGTATTGGTTTTGAAATTGTAAGCTTTTTTAATTTTAAGTATAGCACTTTCAAAGTCGCTATTAATGTTTCTAAGGTCTATATTCATATCAAAGTAAGGTGTTAAGTGTAAACAAAAAGCATTTGAATTTTTCAAATTTATAACGACTTAAGAAAGTCAGACAGGCAAGCTGTCTTTTATATCTTAAGTAGTTATTTTAATTCGAAAAATCAAATCCTTTTCACGTGCTACGTATGCAGAGAAAAAAAATCAAAAAAATTAAAAAAAAAAGTTTTTAAAAAAGAAAACGCACAAAGTATTCCACTAAGTGCGCTCATATTGTTTCGTGAGGATGTAATCATATTTTTAGAGTTTTTAATTCGACACCCCAAATATAGCTATTAATTTTGATTTTCCAAATAACGAAACATAGTTGAAAACCAAGGTTTTAGCCTTACCCCTACTCTTTATTACTCAGGAATAAAATTCAAAACACCCGAGTCCAACTCATTCTCCATAAGGTCGTAAGGGGCAACTTTAAAGAAAAAAGCATTTGATTCAACGTTGTTAGCTTCATCCGTTGCATTTAAAAAATAATATAATCTTACATAGTCAACTTTTTTCAAATCTGCAAGACTTCTAAGATTGAGTGCATAATTAACGCCATCTAAATAAGGGGCTAGAAAAACAGCGAAAAGAGAATCATCGTTTCTAGTAAATGTAACTTGAGCGGTTCTAATTTTTGGGTATTCATTAGCAGATGTTAAATAAACGCCCTCCCACTGCAAATAAGGTTGGTATCTGTCACCAAAACTAAATGTTCTATGTTCTTTATAGTTTCCTTCTAAAAGACAGCCTATAGGCATCTTATTTTCACAAATAAGCCTTTCATAATTGGTTAATTGAGAACGTAGTTTTGTTGGCACATCAATAATGTTATTATCCAAGTCAGAGAAACCACATACAATATGTGAATCTTGAATAGTTGCAGTTGAACCGCGTGTAATAGTTACATCTTTAACAACGCCTAGAGCGTCAAAATATAAAACTTTTGTTTTCATGTTATCATAATTTTGAGCTTCACTAGTTGACTGTGTAAAGTAAAAGCAAAGCGATAGTAATAATATTAATTTTAGATTTTTCATTTTTGTTATTTATTTTATTTAACGGTTAATTTCTCATAGTATTCAGCATCAAGCAAACGTGCCAAGTCAGAAGACAACGTGTTACCTTTTGCGTAAACATTAAAGTATAAACTAGATACCACATCAAAACCTTTTTGATCTAACAACTTGATTAACGAATACACTTCTTGGTCGTTTTCTGTCCAATGCCTTGGGTCAAACTTTGAGTAAGCAGTTCCCAAATGATGGGCCACATTCAAAGCAACATGATTATAATCTTTATGCTCATTTTGGGGGACGTTCATATCGTTTAAATAACCTGATGCAACACCGTTTTGGTCGGTTGGTTTCTTTTTTAAGAATTTGAATAAGCCCAATGAAATAGCAATAATAATTACTATTATAACAAAGAAATGTTTTTTAATTAAATTTAGGATTTTTATCATTTTTATCGTTTTTGTTTTTTAAGTGAATATTATAGGCATAGAAAGACAATAACAACAGCTTCAAAACAATCGTAAAGGTCGAATCTGTTAAAATTGATTCCATGAGTAACTCCATTATACATATTTTTCGGGGTTTATTAATTTTCCGCTAGGGTCATACAACTCATAGTGGACGTGATTTGTCATGTTCTTTGAATAGTTCTTTTTCATGTTTTGAACATAACCGATAGTTTCATACTGATTATAGACTTTTAACTTACTAAACCCGGATTGAACACTAGCATACATCATTTTCATTTTGTAACCACTAAACAATCCAACTCCTATAAATTCAATTAACCGAAGTTCGTCATTGCCTTCATAGACATAGCCTAACCGATTAATATAGCCTTTAAACGGAGCAGGCAGAGGGGAGAACGGTTGATAAGAAACATCTAAGCCTCTGTGAGAATATTTCACTACCTCACCTGACAATAAAGTTCTTTTTCTGCTCGCCCCAAATTTACCGCTTCCGTAGTCATCATCGGGTCTTAATTCAAAGCCGTTAAGGAAATTTGTTTTTTCAGAGGTATTAACGCTTGATTTAGTTTCAACGGGTTTTTTTAACTTGAAATAAGCAATTACTAATCCTGTTAACGTGATTAGAATTAAGAGTAACTTTGACATACTATTCTACTTTTAAAGATTTTGATTCATTTTTCTGTGAGAGTTAGACACATTTTTCGTGTCTGAATATTTCTCTAACTTTTCGGTTGCGAACTCTATAATTTCAATTACGGTAAATATTACAGCACCATATTTTAAAACTAAACGCATTACTTTTATAACTGACTTCATAATTATCGAGTGAATTTACCAAAGTAACCAGTTGCCCATTTCAAACCGCTAGTTTGCCCTTTTCCGTTAGGAGTAACGACCATACCAACCTCTTCTAAAACAACAACCTTTGTGTTGATATTCATTAATACAGGAAACATTTTTTCATGACCAGAGTTAGAGTATTTTATAGTACACATCATCGGTTGAAACTTATTTCCCTTTTTACTTTCAACATGATTTTTACTCTTGTGGTACGGAGACACCGTAGCAGTTATTAAACCCTTACCACGTGATTTATTCCACGCATTTATAATAGTTGAACCTATAAAATTTCCTTTTTGAATAGTTTTATAAGTTGCTCCGAACGTTTTGGACCATTGCCATTATTTAACGCTTGAAGTTGTTCCTTTGTTAAACGGACAGCTCCGTTATTTTGATTTTGACTCATTTTGAAATTTGTTTGAATTATGCGTAACCTCTACGGGGTTTGCGTTTTACTATTAAAATAATTGCTGTTATAACCACGACTACAGGAATAAGCACTTTCCACCAGTTCTTCATCAACCAAACTTTTGCGCCTGCTTCACTTCCTTTATCAATCACAGGTTCTACAAATGGCTTTGCCATATTGCCTAAAGCTGAACCTATTTTTTGTGAGTTCTGCCAAGCTATCATATCAGCTTGCTCTTGTTGTTGTGCTTGTTTAGCTTCCCACGCAGCAAGACCAGCACCATTACCTAAGATACCCCCTGTAGCCACATTTGCCCCTTTTCGTAAAAGGTTACCGAAGAATGTTCCTCCGGGTTTTTTCTTGAATAAATTTTTAAAGAATCCCATTTTTTAAGCGTATTTAGATTTATTGTTTACTTTAATTTGTTTGTATATTCCAACTATAACTAAAAGTGCAAAGCCTATAGGAATAGCGAATTTTAAAATTTTACCGAATTTTACCTTCTTCAAAGTGCCATTTAAAAAACTAGACGTTTTCTCGGGTGTTTCTGTAATTTTCTTTACTAGTGTTTCATCACTTGGCAAAACCTTTGGACTCGAAACAGGCGTTGAAGTAGCCGTCGAAATCTCATTTTTAACAAATGGAGCAGTACTCAGAACGGGCTGAGTCGGAGCCACTTTAATTAAAAGGGGATTTATAAAAGTCGGTTTTGGTATAGGTAATTTATAACCTCCTGTTTTAGGAGGAAGACTCCCCATAATAGGGGCGGTATAAACCACCCCACCTGACGGGTAACTATCTGTTACTAATTGTTTGTTTAACATGGTTTTACAGAGATTATTGGATTGGCATTTCATTGGCAAAAGTTACTTCTTGGAAACCTTTAATTTTCTCAAAATCAATTTGAACAACACCTTCTAATGATAGCACTAGTGCATCTCCTATAGCGTTGACGTTTTGACCGTTTGTTATATCAACACCTAAACTAGATTCTAAATCAAATGTTATCATCTCCAATTCTTCACGCGTATACTTCACTCTATGACCATTGATAAAAGTAAACGTCGTATCACGTGTAAACTGCCATCCCTCAATAGTCATCATACGTGAATTACTTACATTGAAACTACGAGAGGTTTCATCATTTAAAATGGTGTTTTTTTCTGAATAAAAGATAGATTCAGCTATTTGCGGATATTCCAATGAAAACACTTTGTAAGTTTCTGCTGCTTCCAATGTAGAAATTGCAACTTTTATAGATTCGTTAACACCTAAAGGAATTGAACCGTTTCTTCCTAATTCACATAAAGCGATGAACGAAACATCGACGCCTACTGTAGTTTGTTTTAGGTTACCGTCACCGTAAAGGCTTTCAGCAATAAAATGCCTTAAAAGCACATTAGTATGCAATTCAGAGTTACCACCTTCCTTTTCGATATGGATAGTAATTCTTTCATTAGTTAAGTCGCTTAAAGGTTTAGAACAACCGATAAGAATTGCGCCTGTAGATTTAGTAATGCGTAATTCGCCCGTCTCGGTTACGCCTGTTTTGTAATGTAATTTCATAAGAGAATAGATAAAATTTGTTTAAGTTTTTTTACAAAGTTCGGCACAAAAAAAAGCCATAATTGGAATTATGGCTTTATCTGTACACATTTGAACTTTTTTTTACATTATTGGTCTTCTCTTTCTAAATTTTCAAAATAATCGATATAATGCACCGTTGTAAGCCGTTTGGCTTTGGGATAGGTGTCTTTCATATCGTTTATGTAAGTTTTTGCAGTTGTAAGAGACACTCCTAATTTTTGAACTAAATATTTAGCGGTTAATATTGACATTGTCAGAAAAAAGGTATATAATATTTTCAGGGTAAAGGTTGTGTACGACCTTCACATCCCTACTTTGTTGTAGTAATAATTGATTAACTTGTTTAGAATTTATTTGCATAATATAAGAATGTTACGTCATGTTCATTAGGGAGGGTTAAAACAATGACAAATTAGAATTAAAGTAGGTAATTTTCCAAATTAGTAAATTTTAATAAGTAGTCAACCGCTTCACTTTTGTTAGGGAAATTTTTTCCAACTCTAAGCGAAAAAAATAGGAGAACCCGACGTCTAACGTCAAATAGCCCGTATGAATTTTGCTTAACAAAATACTTTTCTTTAAGCTCAATGCCAAAAGCTGTTAAAATTTCATACAATGGTAAATCAAGCAATAACGCCATTTCGAGTTGGGCTTTTTTTTGTAATCTAGTTTTCATAATTTAAAATTTAAGTGTTAATTGTTCATTTGATTTATTTATAAAATGTATTTCGCTGTCTATGTAACGCATCATTCGAGAGTTAAACATTTGTTCTTCACGTATAAATTGGTCTAAGTCAAAATGGCAACTTTGAATATCTTCCAAATTGACAATTTTCCGATACTTGGCACATCTACCGACACTCGAATAATGCTCGGCAAAAGATAAATGATGACACGTTTTACAGTTTTTCATTATATTAAGGTTTTTATTTCGTCGTTATCTAGCAAAACATCAAAATCAATTCCTACGGAATTTATAAGGGATAATACACCTTTTTCGCCTTGAGATAAGTACGCATTAATTATATGAGGTTCGAGGTTCTTTTTAGCAATCTGTAACCAAATGATGTATTGAAATTTTAATATTATTTTTTCAACATTGATTTCGTTCAATAGTTCCTCATCTGATTTATTTTTAACCTCTCGGATACTCTTTAAAAAGATTTGGGGATATAGATAAACGGTGTTTTCCCTTGGTTGTTTCTGAATATTCTCGAAAACGTTCAACCAAAAAGAAACGCTGATTAAAGTTTGAATAATCTTTAATTACAAGCCGTTTAAGTGCTTGAAAAGGCGTGAAGCCTTTAGATTTTTTTACGTTGACTGCTGTTACTTCCTTTATTATATCCCATTTACTAACATAAGAATCTATTGAGTTATTATAACATAGTTGATAATCTTGACCTACAAGCCTAGCATTATTATCTCTAAAATCAACCCATTTAGAAACTAACTCTTTTTGGAAAGATTGTATTTGATTAACATTGTGAGTTTTATAAAAATAAAGTATGTGCAAATGCGGATGCCATCCGTTTTGGTTAGTGTAGGTTATTTCTAGGGCTTTAACTTGACCAATGATGTTTTTTTTATGATTCCTAAACCAACGAGTCTGCTGAAAACGTCTATAGTTATCATTAATTTTATCGAGGGTTTCTTTTAAGGTGTCTTTTTTTGTATGTGGTATCGTTAGCGTTATAAAGCCAGTTTTATTACCTGTTTTTTCGTGTTCAATCAAAATATCGGAAAGTTGTTCAGACCGTCCTTGCAATATTTTCATACTGCAAATAGGACAACGCCAAACAAGACCGCACATAGCCAAATTACGGAAGCACGGAAGTTTTTTATCATTCAAAACAAGTTCGACGGCTTCCGTTTGATATTTTATGTTTTTTCCACAAAATTCTATGTTCGGTTTTTTACCCGAATTTACAAAAGCTTCCTTTTCAGACTTTACCATTATAGCTTGACTTTCACGGCGCATTTTATAAAGAATATAGCGAAAACCAACTTTAGAGCGGACAACGAAATCCCTATAAGTAGCTAGGGAAAAATCTGTAGATTTTTCAGAGCCTAAACGGTTGACCTCTGAGGCTACAAATTGAGCCTCTAGAGCCTGTGTTTTCTCATCTAGCATAAGACAACGCATATTTGTCTAAAGACTTGATTATACGCTATTCTTGTAATATAATTAATATTATGTCAAATAGGATTTTTTTAAACCCGTTCTCTTTGTTTTTATTTGGTATGATAAAATATACGATATCCTTAAAACGGCATCTTATTACCCGAGCTTGGTGTTTGATTTAAATACTGTTTAAACTGGGCGTCGCAAAACATTAAACTTTGCTCATAAATTTCATCCAGTTTATGAGCATCCAAAATTTTATAGTCTTTTAAATAATTATGGTCAAAAACCATATCACAATGGTCAAATTTCGCATGAGCATTATTATAACTATTAATGGTCATTAAGCGATTCATAAGATGTTGTGTGTTTTCCAATTGCAAATCTTGTGGGGCCAATTTGGGCATTACATAACTGCCCAGCAACACATCACACTGTCCTATTAAGGGTTCTACTGGAAAATTGTTAGATAATCCAGCGTCTACAATGGTTTTACCCTCATATTCCATAGGCTTAAAAAATGTAGATAACGCACAGGCGGCTTTTAACACCGTTCTTAAATCACCGGAATTGTGATAAATGGACTCCCCTTGTATTAAATCAAACGTAGTGATGTACAGTTGATTGCTGGGGAATTCCTCCGGAATGTACTTATCAAAAGAAAGGTATTGCTCTTGCGCGTCTAACATCCCCTGTTGCTTCAACACCTTATAATCGATAAAAAACCAAGGCTCTTTTCTTATAATATCAAGCATGGCTTCGGGGCCATGTCCCAGTTGTAAAGGGCCCCTATACAGGCGCCAGCACTCGTGCCTGATATTAAGTTTGGCCGATAGCCATGGGCTTCTATGGTTTTTATTAAGGCCGGATGAGCAACCCCTAAAGCGCCACCACCCGAAAGTACTAATCCTATCTTTTTCATATTATCCAAGGGTATAACGTGTTTCAGCGATAAAATAATTGGCTACCGCTCTTTTGTGTTTTTTAATATTACGATGGGGTACTGTTGAATAGGCCGCTAAGGCGTTTTTAATCTGTACCGCATCCTCAGGGTCATCAAAAGAAAACATGAGCGCTTTTACACTAGCCTCCATCCTACTGCTGGTTTCAAAAGCTAACGCATGTAACACATCCATATGTATCGCTTTGGCCTCCAGATTAGGATCGTTTTTTAATTTCCTCACCCGTAGCACCGCACTTTCTAAGGCATAAATTTCAATGAGTAAATTGGCAATATGGGTTACAATTTCTTGTTCTTCTTCTAACTCTTGTAAGAATTTCTGCGCGGTGACGCCAGCTACCACTAAGGTTAATGATTTTAAATGGGCAACGATGGTTAAAAGCTCACTCCAGGGGCTACTGCCGTAGTCTCCCCCTTCGTTTTTCTCTAACCAATCAAGGCATGCCGTTAAGGGAGTAAACAAATCGAGTTCTCCTTTAAGCCCTTTTTTAAGGAATTCTTTAACGATTAAGAGTCTGTTAATCTCATTAGTGCCTTCAAAAATACGACTGATGCGCACGCTTCGGTACAAGCGTTCCATAGGTGCTTCCGTCGAATAGCCCATGCCGCCATATACTTGAAGTCCTTCATCTACAATATAATCCTGAACTTCAGAACCATACACCTTGGCAATAGCACATTCTATACTAAAATCTTTTAAAGCTTCGGTTTTAGACCTCATGTAAGGGCGCCCTTGTGCGACCTTATCGTGTCGTAACAGATCTATAGCGTTGGCCGTACGATAGACCAAGGCTTCTAATGCAAAAATCTTAATGTACATACTGGGCTAATTTCTCTTTTATAGCGCCAAAATCACTTATCGATTGTCCAAATTGCTCACGGGCTATAGCATAATTCACCGCGTAATTGGCTGTCATTTTACTAATGCCAAGCGCAGAAACACCCAACTTTATACGCCCCGTATTTAAGGTGTTTAAAGCGATTTTAAAGCCTTGATTTCGTTCGCCAAGTAAATTCTCCTTCGGGACCAGCACCTTGTCAAAAAACAAAGGGGTGGTAGACCAACCCGATAAGCCCATCTTCTGCTCCTCTGCCCCTACAGTGGTGCCACCAAACGCCTTTTCTACAACAAATGCCGAGAGGTTCTTGTCGTCTTCAATCTTAGCAAAAACGATGTAGAGCTGTGCTAAACCGCCATTAGAAATCCAAGCTTTTTGGCCAGTAATCACATAATTACCCTCGGCAGTCATGGTCGCCCGTGTTTTTCCCGAATTGGCATCAGAGCCTGCATTGGGTTCTGTTAGGCAAAACGCAGAGAGTAAGTCCCCAGTGATCATGTGTGGTAAGTACTTCTCTTTAATATAAGAACTCCCATAGTGTACAATGGGTGAAATCCCAATACTCGTTTGCAAACCTATTGCACCACCAAAACTGTAACTTTTTCCCATTTCTTCTACAAAATGCAAGGTGTTGGTTAATGACAAATCAGAGCCACCCAGCGTTTCAGGCACCTCCAACCCCAGCAAACCTAAAGTACCACATTGCTTCAATAATTGAGGTGTTAATTGCATCCCCTCCGGGGTTTCTAACACCTCTAAACGAGAGAAAATTTCATTCGATAGAAATTGACGCACCGTCTCTTGTATCATTTGTGCTTCTTCAGAGCGGTATTCCACACTGTATAAAGTCTCGGTATTGGTGTTTTGTAAAAGGAACTCGCCTCCTTTGGTCTGTGGTACTGCTATTTCCATGGCTGTTTTATAGGGCAACTTGTAATTAGGCATTATTGCCTAGACGCAAATATAGTGTAAAATTTTGTAATTAGGCAATAATGCCTATATTTGAGGCATGGATACAAAAGATCGCATTCTTAGCGCGGCGTTAGCCCTTTTTAACGATAAAGGTTTGAATACCATTTCAAGTAAAACCATTAGTGAAGATTTGAGTATGAGTTATGGAAACCTCTGCTACCATTTTCCAAAAAAAGAGGACATTATCATGCGCTTGCATCAAAACTTATTGGATGAATTGGATGAACATTTTCAACGGGTGCAAGACGACATCTTTGAGTTCGATTTTATGATGTCTAGTATAAAACACATGATGGAACTCACCCTGAAATACCGCTTTTTATTTTTAAGTAGTAACGAATTACATCTCAAATACCCTAGCATTAAGCAAAAAAGCATCGAAAGAGCCCGGGTCTATCAAAGTGTTCTCTTTAAAATTTCTAAATTCCTAATGGCTAATGGCTACATGCGCAACGTCACGGATGATAAACAGGTAAAAATGTTTATACATGGTCTTTTAATTGTCTTTAATGCTTGGATTGCCGACGCCCTTTATTTTCATAATAAGGCCGAGGATGAGCAAAAACTATTATACTACCTGCAACTCCTTTTTAGCTTATTACGTCCAGCGTTAACTACAAAAGGTACAGAAGCCTTTCATGCCGTGTACAATAAAATGATGATTCAAGACTAACCCAAGGTGTTCTCAGACTGTAAACCAGTAGGCATTCCAAAGAAGATACTATATTGATAGGGTGTCACACCATCCAAGCGGCTACACGTTCTGCTGTTACCATCCATAAAAAAACCCGACACTCTTAGTAACAAGTATCGAGTTAGGTTAATATAGGGATCCTT
This sequence comes from Lacinutrix neustonica, assembly GCF_026625145.1. Lineage (GTDB taxonomy): Bacteria > Bacteroidota > Bacteroidia > Flavobacteriales > Flavobacteriaceae > Lacinutrix > Lacinutrix neustonica. The sequence goes on from NZ_CP113088.1 coordinate 369,360, forward strand.
TACTTCTCTTTCACCACCATTAACGGTTGGATCTCACTCTTAATACGTTTATAAAGCGCCAGTTGTGGCCGAGTTAAAATGTCGTTCATTTCCTTCGTTTCGCGTGCTTGCATTTTGTATAGCATGTCAAGCTTCTCCTTTCCCTTAAACCGTTCTTCAATTTTAGCGCGTTTAATCAAGAATTCTTCAATTTTTTTCTCAAAAATTAAAAATTGATTGGCGTCTAATGCCAATTGGCTGTTGTATGCATTGGTTATTCTTTGTGCTTCAGCATCATGGATTTCGGTGTTCTTTTGTGTATAAATATCTTGTGCAGATAAAAGACCGCTAAACACAATGGCAAAACTTAGTAGTACTGTTTTCATAATAATAGTGTTTTGCTTTAAAATACTAATGATACCAATACGTGTCAAGCGCTTTAAAACTATTTTAGGAGTTTTTATTTAAAATTTAACACATTTTAAGACCTGTTTTTTTCACATCTCCCTTAAAACCACCTATTAAACCCTACAGCCTAAAAAAGGGAAGGGTACTGTTGTTTAATTAGGTTTTAAAAGATAATCAGGCGTTATGTGCTGCCTTTTAAAATAATTCGTCTTGAGGTATTCCACTAATTTTAAAGGGGCCTTCTGCCCTATTTTTAATGGTAAGATAAATCAGGTGTCCCTTTATTTAACCACTCAGGTGCCTGCTGTTTTACATCTCGATTAAAAATAGAGACGCGATCTTTAATCTCTAATGTGGTATGTATCCGTTTAAGACTATAGTGTGCGGGTGATGACGAATTAAAAACATGGTAACTAACTGGTTAATAGTATTTTAATAGGTTTTACTTAAATAAAAACATCTAGCAGGTTTAGAGGCGTGTTTGCGCTACGGAGCAGCCAAAACAGTAGACTTTTTGAAACTTATAAAAGGCAAAACCTGGCGCTCGTTACACTATGAAATCGGAGGCTTCTTGGCCCAAATACTGCTTAGTAAAATACTTTTTTAAAAAGGCGTGGGTGTTATCGTAAAACACTTTATCCATCGCTTCAACAATGGGTTGATTAATCATTAAAGCGTCTATTTCTTGCAATGTCATTTGGTGTTCATTGGGTAAGGAGACTACATTATAGCCTTGGTACTCCGGTAGCACATAATCATTGAGCGCTTGACAGCAAGCGGCTCTAAAGGCTGGCAAATCGGCAGCTGTTTTAAAATTATCGAAGGGATCAATAATCCCATCATTATCACTGCCTAAACATACCGTTTTCCAAGCCTCTATTTCATCTATAGGCAATGTGTTACTGCTCTTGTTATGGTTTCTAATGTACTCTAGAGTCACTTTCACCACATGAAACACATTGGTAAGAAACATTTGCACATGTAGTTTATTAGTAATTTACGGATTGTTTTTAGAGGCTTTTAATTTTTTCCTGAAGCGATTCCCGGGCATTCTGCCGTCATGCATGCAAATCCCTATGAGCCCATCAGATTTAAAAACCGCGACTATGTCTTCATCGGTAAGGTTAATATCCCAAAGACTCACATAAGAATTCTTATTGCCTTTAAAACTGTCTTTCTTGGCTTGTGCCTCGTCTAAAGTCGCAAGACCATTCACGGCGCTGTGACTGCTTATAATCGGTACATTGTCGATGAGAAGACTGCTTTTTGCTCTGTTATTGGCTAATAGATCGTAATATGCTTTTCGAGCAAAAACAGACATGTGTTTCACATCTATTAAAATACGCTGTCCGTTATGCCTAGAGAGCAAATGATCGGTTATAAGCGTGAGTCCAAAACTAGAAATCCCAAGATCTTGACCAACACTTTGGTCAAAAATATCAGCAAAACCAGGATCAAAAGTACCTTTGGCATCGGCAAAACTTTTGGCGTGACCCACTAGTAAATTATTAAAATGATGCGCATAGGTTATAAAAAAGGGCGGAAATTGCTCTTTCTTAATGGCTTGTATGTTTTCAATAAAAGAAAGCTTTAACTTATTTTGTCGCTCCAAGGGTAAGTCTTCAATACGAGCCGTTTCAAACAGATCACGTTTATAATACACGCCTAAGGCATGCATGCCTTCGATAGTCATAATCCCGCAAATAGTATCGTCTGCCCTAGTACTCATAAAATCTTCATAGTTTTTCACCAGTTGAAACTTGGGCAGTTTACCGTGAATCCTTTTTTCCGATTGACTCCCACTAGCATGCAGTAAGTACTGATACTCAAAAATATAATCATTAAAATAATCTATGGTATCAATACGCGGGTCATGTATGGGGTCTATGAGGCGACTGGCCATTTTTAAAGAAATACCGGACAATAAAGAGACTATTTTTTTATCGATAGCAATACTGGTTTTATTCCATTTCTTTTTAAATATTACCCCTAAAATAAAAGTGTGGATGGCTTTGCTTTTTAAAAACGGGCGATTGGGTTTTAAAAAGGGCTTTTCAATAGGATACACCGAGCAAAATACCAAGCGGTTATGCCCTTCAAAACAACTGTTTAGGTTAGACTGAGAATACGTCGCCATCTTCTTTAGAACGATATTAATAATCCATTTACGAAGGCTTATTTGCTTGAAATAATCTTTAGGCTGTTTGTTTCTGAAAAAATCCCAAAGGGTTTTAATAGCCGTAGCATTCCCGTAAGGCTTTAAACTGGGATGATTGTGAAGGTCAGAAATAGGCTTATTGTCCATTAGTTGTTTCAAGGTGAGTGGTTTGTCTAATAAAAGTACGAAAAATATGGTAGCGAATGGTCTTATACATGCTAGACAAAACTCATAATTTTAGGTTAAATTGAATAAAGCTATGGGGGTTTTTACTATCTTTAAATATAACTCAAAAACAGAAAACTATGACAGTGAATTATGAATATGATGGCGTAACAGCTAGCCAGGAATTAGAAGATTATGTAAATGGAAAATTAGAAAAATTATTTAATAAGTATGAATTTGTAATCCGCGCCGATGTTTTTTTTAAAACCGAAAACACCAGTGATAGAGATGAGAAAATGAAAACCTCCATCCGATTGAGTGCCCCAGGCCCACGGTTGTTTGCAGAAACAGCTACAGATTCCTTTCATAAAAGCGCGGCGGAAACAGTAAATTCTTTGTTAAAGCAATTAGACAAAAGAAAAGATTCTATGCAGACGTATTAATTAAAAAAAACATAGGTTAAAAGTAATAGGAAAACGACCCCAAAAGGGTCGTTTTTTTATTCCTATCAATTATAATAATACATACAAGCGTATTAATACCTAATCTAAAAAGCGGTAGTAGCCGCACTTTAAATAGGCACCCTCAGGAAATCCTATAGGATGGTCTTGATCGTGGCCTGTTTTTAAAATGGTATCAGAACTCCGGTTGCTCGCTCTTAGCACTTGAGCGTTGATATCAAAAAAAGTTTGTGCTAATACGCGTGAAGAACAAGACGCTAAAACCAACAAACCTCTTTTTGCTGTAAGCTTGATCCCTAAATCGGCCAATTGAGCATACTTCTTTTTGGCTAAATCAATTTCCGATTGTTGCTTGGCAAAACTAGGTGGATCAATAACCACAACATCAAACGTCTCACCATTAGCAATCATACGCTTCATGGCGACAAAGGCATCGTCGGCAATGGTTTTATGCGTGCCGGAATACACGTTTAATTTTCCGTTTTGATAGGCGATTTGAAGAGCTTGCTTGCTAATGTCTAAACTGGTAACTTCCTTCGCACCATTAGCTAAAGCATGTACCGAAAATCCGCCAGCATATGAAAACACGTCTAAAACGGTTTTACCTTTACTCCACGCACCTACTTGCTTTCTATTGTTTCGGTGGTCTAAAAAGTAGCCCGTTTTGTGACCTTTAATCACATTGGCCGAAAAATGAACACCGTGCTCCACGAAGTGCACCACTTCATTTTCTAAAACACCAAAAACGACTTCTCCATTAGTGAGTTTGTGTAATTTAGATTGCTCTAAACCACGACTCAAACGAATCACAATAGTCTCAACCTGAGAAACTGCTTGCAAACTTTTAAGAATGGTTTCTAAATAAGGCAACCATATTTCAGAATATAATTTTACCACCAGCACCCCTGCGTAAACATCGGCAATCAAGCCAGGGAAACCATCGTTTTCACCAAAAAGTAAGCGGTAACTCGTTGTATTTGTTTTTAGTAAAGCGTCCCGCTTGGCGAAAGCAGTTTCAATGCTATTATGGAAAAATGCAGCATCAATAGTAGCAGAAGCAGTACCACTATAAATCATTTTAATTTGTATGGGTGATTGGGCATCATATAAACCAAGACCAATCACTCTGTTCTTGTTTTTTCCGAAGATAATGGCTAAATCCCCCGTCTTCGCGTCGTCATTAATTTTAGTAATATTATTAGAAAACACCCAAGGATGCCCCTGCAAAACAAACTGCTCTCCTTTAGAGTTTAACTTGACTGCTAGTCGTTTAGGGGTGTAATTTGAAGTAATACTTTCAGTGAATAACGACATAAGATTATAGTGTCAACTCTTTGATTTTAATGCCTAAGGTTTTTTCTATGTTGTAAAGCTGTTGTAATTCATTTGGCAATACTAAAGCAATAGATTCCCCTTTTTTGCCAGCTCTAGCCGTTCTGCCACTTCTATGTGTGTAATACTCTAAATGTTACGGCAATTGATGATGCATGACAAAACCAAGATTATCAACATCAATACCTCGGGCAGACACGTCTGTAGAAATTAAAATTTGAAGATTCGTATTCTTAAAGGCACGCATCACCTTATCACGCTCTTTTTGCGTCATGTCACCCTCCAAGGCATCCACATTAAACCCTTCCTTTTGTAATTGCTGTTTTAAAGCTTGCGTTCCTGCTTTTGTTTTACAAAAGATAATACCACGTACGTCTTCCCGATCCTCAAGTAACTTGATTAGCGTGTCCGGTTTGTTAGCAATACTGGTTTGAACAAAATGATGTGAAATATTAGCATTCACAATACGTTCTCTATTAATTTCAATACTCGCAGCCGTTGCAGAGATATAGCGTTTCACAATGAGCTTTAAATCTTCCGGCATGGTCGCAGAAAATAACCAGGTATTTCGTGCGCTCTTGTTTGTGGCACTTAAAATCGTTGTTAAGTCTTTTTTAAAGCCCATGCTAAGCATTTCGTCTGCTTCATCTAGAACTACGGTGTTAATGTGATTTAAATCGATAATATTTTTATCTAACAAATCAACCAAACGACCAGGTGTTGCGACAATAACATGCGTAACACGTCGTAAATTCGCAATTTGGATGTCTATTTTTTCACCACCATACACCCCTTCAATAAAAATTTTTTTATCGTTATACTTCGTGAATTTAAAGAGCTGTTTTTTTATTTGCTGAACCAATTCCCGTGTTGGTGCAATAATCAAGCCTTGCACCGCTGTTTTATTAGGATCTATCCTATGCAATACTGGCAACCCATAAGCCGCTGTTTTCCCAGTGCCTGTTTGTGCCAAACCAATAAAATCGGTTTTAGCATTAAGCAATATTGGGATGGCTTGTTCTTGAATGTCGGTAGGGGTTTTAATACCTAATTCTTTTAACGACTTAACGTAGTTTTTGTTGATTCCTAAATCTTTAAAAGTGGACATGTAGCCTGTAGTTTTTAGTCGTTAGACATGAGTTGATATAATAATAAACGTAGCCATCCTATAAGAACATAGGCGTTAACGCAACGGTACTGTATGCTTTAATCCTCGGGAGGAAATCCATTAATCTCTTCAAAAAGGGTATCAAAATTAGAACGTAGATAGGCGTTTAATTTCTTCTTGTAATCGTCTTTTAGCCATTCTACAAAGTTAAAAGTACTCTTACTAATACATTTTGTATACCGCTGAATACGGTAATCGATGTCTTCTTTTAATAGTTTTGCTAAGGCTAATGCATCCCACAAATCTTCACTGTTTTCAGTACAAATATAAGCGTGGTGATGAATAGAGCGCTCTAAAATAACCTTAGACGAATCCCCTTCTCTAACCGATTGGATGTACATGGCCTTGATATCAAAATAGACGTCTTTAGATTTAGAAAATTCAGCACGCAATTCATCAGGCATTTCATACCTAAAGTTACTTTCTAAATCATCATCACTTAAAATACCATCTAAATAGAAATTTGGAGATCTAAAAATTTTATGCCAATCTAAGTCACTTCCCCAAGGACCAAAACGATGTAGGTTGTTTCCTAAATCAATCACTGTAAACTTATTCTTACTTTTTAGAATACGCGAACCACGACCAATCATTTGGTAATATAAAGTTAGTGATTTTGTAGCTCTATTAAGAATAATCGCATCTACTGTAGGTTCATCGAAACCTGTAGTTAAAATACTTACCGAGGTTAGAACAGCATCTCGGTGTTTCTTTAAACCATTTTAAAATGGCCTTACGTTCCTTTTTAGTGTTGTTATTATCTAAATGGGCCACAGGATATCCTGCGCGTCTAAACGTGTCGTAAACATGCAGCGACGTGTTAATTCCGTTATTGAATATTAGAGTCTTCTTACCTTTACAACGCTCTTCGTAAGCCTGAATAAGCTTCGTAAGCATGTCTGTATTGGTATACAAATCCTCAGAAGATTTTACGGTGTAATCACCATTGGCACCCACAATTAATGAGGTTAAACCCACGTTGTACGAATACACTTCCGCCCGCGCTAAAAACTCGTTTTCTATTAAAGATTGAATGGTTTCACCAACAATTAACTCGTTGTAATTGTCTTTCATTGGTAAATTGATATTACTACTCAAAGGCGTTGCTGTAACCCCTAGAATGAAAGATTTCTCAAAGAATTTAAACAATTTAGTAAACGAATTGTAGTGCGCTTCATCAATAATCACCAAACCAATGTCTGAAATATCGAGTTTCCCATCATTCAAACGGTTATTTAGCGTTTCTACCATGGCAACGAAACAGTTATAATCGCCTTGATCACTTAAATCTGCTTTGGAATCTACAATTTTATTAGTCACACCAAATTCGGTAAGCATATTTGAGGTTTGCTTACACAATTCTATACGGTGTGTCATCACTAACACTTGTTTTTTGTGATGCTTTAAATATTGTCTTACTATTTCAGAGAAAATAACTGTTTTTCCACCACCCGTTGGTAATTGGTAAAGCAGATGGTAATCTTCTTCGGCTTCTTCAAAACACTTAAAGATTTTGTCTATAGCACCCTTTTGATAGCTATATAAACTCTTGCCTTCTTTGCGTTCTTCTAATTCTAAGGTAGTAACTGCCATTGCCTGAAATTGATTTTTTTAAGATTTTGCGATGTGCAAAAATACAACGATTTAAAGGCTTTACACGAATAATATTTAAAAAAAAATTATAATGCTTACTTTTAAGCCGAAATATGAATGACAAACAAGAAAATTTACAACCACAATTTATTGGCTTTTTTAACACCCCTCACTTATTTTTACAATCAGTTTTGGGGATGGATCCGTTTCTAAAAAAACCTAGTAAAAGCCCCGCATTCTTTGGGTTTATGCCTTATAATATTAGACTAGGGCAACGGGTGGAGCGTTTTGTTACTTGTGAAATTTCTTGTCTTGATAACATTGAAATTCTGTCTGAAAACATTCAAATTCAAACAGAATCGAATCTCACTATTGGAGAGTTAGATTGTTTGCTATTAGATGATAAGCAACCTGTCCATTTAGAAATTCAATTTAAATTCTATTTATACGATGACACAGTGGGTACCACTGAAATAGATCACTGTATTGGTCCCATGCGGAGAGACACGTTAAATAAGAAGTTAAGCAAACTCAAAAACAAGCAATTACCACTACTCTACCGGCCGGAAACCAAGCCATTACTAGAGCGTTTAAATGTTATGGCTTCTAATTTTAAACAGCAACTGTACTTTAAAGCACAACTCTTTGTGCCTTATGGAAAAACCATAACACTTAATACCTTAAACCCTGAGTGCATTTATGGCTTTTATTTCTCCTATGATACCTTGCCTAAATTTAAAGGGTGTAAATTTTACAAACCCAAAAAAACTGATTGGTTATTAGAGGTCACACCTAATGTTGATTGGAAAAATTATGAAGACATAATGCCCATATTAAAAGTTTCTGAATTAGAAGGCTACTCTCCAATGCTCAGGTTGAAATTTGAAAACGGTGAGATTTTTAAGTGTTTTGTGACCGCATGGTAATAGCATAGGGTTTTAAAAACAACGAAACTTGCATCAAACGCCATTGGGTCGCTTGATTTTCTAACAAAAATAGTCGAACTTAGTTAGATGACTAAAAAGACTTTCGGAACGTTTGCTGGAGTTTTTACACCAACTACTTTAACAATACTTGGTGTAATCATGTTCATTCGTCAACCCTGGGTGGTTGGTAATGCTGGTGTTATTGGGGCATTAACCATTTTATTGATTTCGGTGGCCATAACCTTTACTACTGCCTTAAGTTTATCTTCAATTACCACGAATGTTCGTATAGGTACTGGCGGGGCCTTTAGTATTATTTCAAAATCTTTGGGTTTGGAAATTGGAGGCGCTATTGGAATCCCCTTCTATATTGCACAAGCATTAGCCGTGGCCATGTATGTTTTTGGTTTTAGAGAAGGTCTCGGTTTCTATATTACCAAATATAAATGCACTATTACTAGATGTGAGTATTTTTTCATTGGTTATGGGCATTGCCTTTGTGAGCACGAGTTTTGCTTTTAAAATCCAATATGTCATCCTTGGCATTATAGTACTCGCGTTACTTTCTATTTATGGCGCTCTATTTTTTACCGATTTAAATTACGACTTCCAATGGTTTGGCAAATACACAGGCTCTATCGAGAATGATTTTAGCGGCACGTCGTTTTGGGTTGTTTTTGCCGTATTTTTTCCAGCAGTTACAGGGGTGATGGCGGGAGCAAACATGTCCGGAGATTTAACCAGTCCACGAAAAAGCATCCCAAAGGGAACTATCTCAGCAGTCCTTTTAACCACCCTTATTTATATTAGTTTGATATTTGTTGCTGCCCTTATAGCAACCCCAAAAGAACTAGTATCTAACTATAATTTATTTATCGACAAAGCACTTTTCGGACCCATAGTACTAGCGGGTTTATTAGGCGCAACCCTGTCTTCGGCATTAGGATCGTTTATTGGTGCACCACGTATTCTACTGGCGCTAGCTGAAAAGGAAATTTTACCAAAGAGTAAGAAACTCGCAAGACTATCAAAAAAAGGAGAACCCGTCAATGCTATGTTAATAACTGCTGTTATTGTATTTATTGGCATCACGTTACGGGATTTAAATACCATTGCTCCCATCCTTACCATGTTTTTCATGACTACCTATGCCATGGTTAATATTGTTGTGCTGGTTGAGCAATCCTTAAATTTACCGAGTTACAGGCCTACTTTAAAAGTCCCTTTAATTATCCCAGCGTTGGGGGCTTTTGGATCCATAGCCATCATGTTTGTTATTAATGTTATTGTGGCACTTACCTCCCTGATATTCATTGTTATTTTTTACTTCTATTTGGTTAATCTGAAATTAAAATCTGAGGTTGGCGATTCACGCAGTGGTCTTTTTACTGCACTGGCCGAGTGGGCAACCAAAAAATCTAGCAATCTCAGTCCTCAGAAAGAAGTGAGATCATGGCGTCCCGATCTTTTGATTCCCATGACTATGCCTAAGGACATTAGAAGTTCTTACAAACTCATTCACTCTATCATTCATCCAAATGGTTCTATTAAAATTTTATCGCTGTTCCATGAGCTCCCGGAGGAACAAAAAAACACCGAGTTGTTTTTAAAAAATGCCTCACAAAAATATAAAGAAAGTGGTATTTCTATGTCTTATGCTTTTGTTGAAAATAGAGAACTCAATACAACAATCAATATAAGCATGCAATCACTTAATGCCGCTTTTTTTAAGCCTAATATTATCTTTGTTAGTATTGACACCGGACTTGTTAATCTAAATTTTTACGACACATTAATAGCTGATGTTAAAAAGAATAATTTTGGGATGATTATTTATATTCCGTTTTCTACCGCTAGTTTAGCGCTTGAAAAAAATATAAATCTTTGGATAACTAAGATCCCAAATAATTGGAAACAAACGTTTGATATAGGTAATAACGATTTAGCAACCCTCCTCTCGCTTTTAATTTGTAAGAACTGGAAAGGTGAAATAGACGTGTTTATAGTTGACGATGCTCAGTATTTGAAATTTTCAAATACCGATATGGAAGACCTTAAAGCGATGATTCGATTTCCAAATAAAACCAATATTAGCGTCATGAATGGGCCGCTTTTAGAGAACGTTAAAAATTACAAAAATGCAGATGTTAATATTTTTAGTGTTGAATCTAGTATGGACACGGCTAGCATGATTCATATTGTGAACGAATCGCGAATATCTGCTATTTTCTGTGTAGACTCTACATTAGAAAACGTTTTAGTCTAGTCTACTTCCTTGACTTTACCTGTGGTTTTTACCGATGCTTTAAAGCTTGTCTTTTACTGGAAATAAGATCACTTAATTTAAATCTCTAAACAAAACAGCCATAGAATCATTTGATTTTGTTTAATGAAAAGTGTCTTAACGATATGGATCGGACTTGAAAGGTCGCGTTTTGATAAAACAAAGGAACTGGATTACATTTTAAAACAATTTCATATCATTGTACCATTAAACACTAAGACCAAAACCTCATTATAATGGCTGATAACAGAAAAGAACATTGGGAAACCGTTTATGAAACGAAAAACCCGGACCAAGTAAGCTGGACTCAAGAAACCCCAAAAACGTCTCTTGAACTCATAAAATCCTTAGGTCTCTCAAGGCGTGCACGTATTATAGATGTGGGCGGTGGGGATAGCAAACTTGTAGATTATTTATTGGACCAAGGGTTCGAAAACATTACCGTACTAGATATTTCATTGAAAGCCCTTGAAAAATCAAAACAACGCCTGGGTGAAAGAGCAAAAAAAGTGACTTGGGTGGTGAGTGACATCACGTCTTATGAGCCGGAAATGCCATTTGATCTTTGGCACGATAGAGCGGCATTTCATTTTTTAACCACACCAGAGCAGATTGAAAAATATAAAACCATTGCCGGAACATGGGTTACAGGCTATTTAATTATTGGAACTTTTTCTGAAAACGGTCCCGAAAAATGCAGTGGTCTAGACATACAACAATACAGTGAAACACAATTAACCTCGGCGTTTGAAAATGGATTTGAAAAAAAGCGCTGTGTCATAGAAGACCATAAAACACCATTTGAGACCTTGCAAAATTTTGTGTTTTGTAGTTTTAAAAAACACGAGCATTGAAAAAAGGAATAAGACAGACCTCTGTATATTATGTCTTTATAACATTGGTTTTTCTTATCGTTAACTATGGTTTCAACCAACCAAAACATGGGCTTAACTTAAGTCTTCTATTTCTTTTTGGCATAGCAGTAATCTTGTTTGTTGCTGTTTTTTATCACAGTTTAGTCATCCTTTTAGGAAAGCATAAATCTTGGAATGAAGGGGCTCCGGTGGTTCATATCACGGTAATCCTTTTGTTTTTAATCAGTTTGCAGGGTGCTGTATAAAATTTAAAACCGTCGTTAATAACTCCTGACAAATTGCGGTCTATAACTTATGAAATTCACTTATTTTGCAGGTCTTAAATAAAGCGAATAAATAAGCGATATCTAGGAAAGAATTATATTTTTCACTTTAAGAGTGTCACTTTTGACCTTAAAAAAACAAGAGACCGTATATCATGAAAGTCTGTATTGCCGAAAAACCATCTGTCGCAAGAGAAATTGCAGCCGTTTTAGGGGCCAACACGAAGCGTGATGGCTACTATGAAGGCAATGGCTATGCAGTAACCTATACCTTTGGGCACTTGTGCACCCTTAAAGAACCCAACGATTATAAACCCTATTGGAAAAGCTGGGATTTAAATAACTTACCCATGCTTCCCGAACGTTTTGAAACCAAAGTATCAAAAGATTCCGGAATACAAAAGCAATTTAAAATTGTAAAAAGTTTATTTGATAAAGCCTCAGTGGTTATAAACTGCGGTGATGCTGGTCAAGAAGGAGAACTCATACAACGCTGGGTCCTTAACCAAGCCAATTACAAAGGAGAAGTACAACGGCTTTGGATTTCGTCTTTAACGACTGAAGCCATTAAGGAAGGGTTTAATAATTTAAAACCCTCAGCTAATTACGACAACCTCTATTACGCAGGCTTTTCTCGTGCCATAGGCGATTGGCTATTGGGAATGAATGCCACACGGTTGTATACGGTAAAACATGGGGGTTACAAGCAAGTGCTTTCTGTTGGTCGTGTGCAAACGCCTACGTTAGCAATGTTAGTGAATCGCTTTAAAGAAATCGAAAACTTTGTACCACAACCCTATTGGGAATTACAAACCTTATATCGAGACACCTTGTTTAGTTACGAAGAGGGGCGGTTTTTAAAAATGGAAGATGGTGAAAAGCTAGCCAACATTGTTAAAGAACATGATTTTGAGATTGTTTCGATTACCAAAAAGAAAGGCAATGAGTATGCGCCAAAACTCTTTGACCTCACCGGGTTACAAGTGTATTGCAATACGAAATTTGGCTTTTCGGCAGATGACACGCTAAAGATTGTTCAAAAATTATACGAACAGAAAGTGGTCACCTACCCTAGAGTAGATACAACGTTTCTACCCAATGATGTGTATCCAAAAGTATCAGGCATTTTAAAACATTTAACAAACTATGCCACCTTAACAGCTCCTGTTTTAGCTAAGAAAATAAAAAAGTCGAAAAAAGTCTTTGACGATAGTAAAGTGACCGATCACCACGCCATTATCCCAACCGGCGTTCAAATGAATTTACAGCACAACCAGCAACTGGTTTTCGATATTATCACACGCCGATTTATTGCAGTGTTTTATGACGATTGTAAAGTCTCCAACACGACCGTAATTGGTAAGGCCGAAAAGGTGAACTTCAAAACGACAGGGAAAGAGATTTTAGAGAAAGGCTGGCGCGTGGTGTTTGAAACTAAGGAGACTGCAAATAAAAAGGAAACCGGGATACTCCCCACCTTTGTAAAAGGTGAGAAAGGCCCGCATGAACCTTCTTTTTTAGAAAAACAAACCAAACCCCCGAATCAATATACAGAGGCATCCCTCCTACGCGCTATGGAAACCGCAGGAAAACAAGTCGATGATGATGAGCTGCGCGAAATAATGAAAGAAAACGGGATTGGAAGACCCTCTACGCGAGCCAATATCATTGAAACTCTATTTCGTAGAAAATATATTAAGCGTAATAAAAAGCAAGTCATACCAACAGCTACTGGTATTCAATTGATTGACACCATTCAAAACGAATTGTTAAAGTCTGCTGAATTAACCGGGAAATGGGAAAAACAATTAAAAGACATTGAAAAAGGTGAATTTAGTGCGGCTAGTTTTATTAAACAAATGAAGCACATGGTGGACCGCTTGGTCTATGAGGTGCGCAGTGAAACCAAAAAAGCAAACATTTCTGCAGTCAATAATAAACCGGTAACCGCAAAGAAAAAACCAGCGAGTAAAGCTGCTGGAATTGCATCTGAAATCTGTCCGAAGTGTAAAAAAGGGTCTATTATTAAAGGAAAATCGGCATATGGATGTTCTGCTTTTAAAGCCGGTTGTAATTTTGTAATGCCGTTTAAATTTGAAGGCAAATCGATTTCTGAAAGGCAATACATCCGTTTGCTGCAAAAAGGATCTACGGTAAATTTAAAAGGGTTTAAAATAAATGAGAAGTCTTCTGAGGGCTTGATTCGTTTTAACGATCATTTTCAGTTAAAATTTGAACCTAAAAAAGGAAAAACGAAAATCCAAAACGCTCCCGGAGAGAATGCCTGTCCTAAATGCAAAAAAGGCACGATCATAAAAGGAAAAACAGCCTATGGCTGCAGTGACTATCAACAGGGCTGTGATTTTAGATATAGCTACGAGGCTATTCGTGCAAAAGCTAACGGGCAACCCTTAACCAAAGTCTTAGTACATTCTATTTTAAATGGTAATTAATGTCCTTCAACACGTTTCGCGCGTGCCACAACAACTCTTTTAATCTAAACCAATCAGTGAAGCCCTTGGAGCATCAACATTTCAAAATCTATAAGCCTTATGGCATGCTTAGCCAGTTCGCGAGTAATTCTACACAACAGAAACGCAAACGTTTTTTAGGTGAGCTTGATGCATTTCCGAGAGGGTATTATGCCAATTGGAAGATTAGATGAAAAAAGTGAAGGGCTACTCTTATTAACCACAGATGGTAAATTGAGTGATTATATTAATTCCAGCGGCATAGAAAAAGAATATTATGCTCTAGTAGATGGGGTCATTTCTGAAGAAAAAATAAAGACATTACAACAGGGTGTAGAAATTGGTTTTGATGGTAAAAAGTACCGAGACCAAACCGTGTCAGGTCTTTAAATTGAAAGAAGCGCCTCAATTTCCGGAGCGCTCAAAAAAAATAAGGGACGCACGTCATGGACCAACCTCATGGGTTTCCATCACACTTACCGAAGGGAAATTTAGACAAGTACGCAAAATGACCTCTGCAGTAGGGTGTCCCACACTACGTTTAGTAAGGGTGCGTGTGGGCTCTATTTTATTAAAGGATATGCTGGTAGGCACAGTAGAAGCCATAGATATTCATATTTAAGATGAATTTATGGTTTTCAAGAGTTGCAAGTCAATAAATCTGAGTAGTTTTGCACTAAATTGAAATCGTTATGCAAGAGCAAATATCCTGTTTTTTTTATGATTACTATATAAGCTTCGGATTCACTGAATTTTCGGCGAAGTCTCTAAACATGGTAACATTATTGCTAATTGCTTTTATTCTTGTTTATACGTTAGACCGCATTATTAGAAAAATTTTACGCGCACTTTCTGAACGTATTGCAAAACACACCAAGTCGCCATTTGATGATTTATTGCTAGCCAATAAAGTGCCTAGAAATGTGGCTCATATTATCCCCCTAATGATAGCATTAAAGTTACTGCCTATTATTTTTGTGGATTTTGAGTATATAGAAATTCCTATCCGTAAAATTTTACAAGTCGTTTTTATAATTTTAACCCTTTGGATTGTACGCAGTATTTTACATACTCGGAAGACTACTTTAAAACCTTACCGCGGTTACGTGATAAACCTATAGATAGTTACATCCAAGTGTTTATGATCTTTGCTTGGGTTGCAGGTATGTTTGCTGCGGTTGCCGTTTTTAGTAATGTTTCGCTTTTGAAATTCATTACTGGTTTTGGTGCCGCTTCGGCCATTATTTTACTCATCTTTAAAGACACTATTTTAGGTTTTGTAGCCAGTATACAAGTGTCTATTAACGACATGGTGCGTATTGGCGACTGGATTACATTCGAAAAATATGGCGCCGATGGTGATGTTACTGAAATTAACTTGGCGACTGTAAAAGTTCAGAACTTTGATAATACCATTACAACCATTCCTACCTATGCCATGATTTCAGATTCGTTTAAGAATTGGCGGGGCATGACCAATTCTGATGGTAGACGTATTAAAAGACACATGCTCATCAAGCAATCGTCGATTAAATACTTAACACCGGAAGATGTGGAACGGTTAAAAGAAATTGAAGTTATTTCAGATTACCTTACTACAATGCAAAATAAAATAAGAAGACAAAATAATGCCCTCAAAGTAGATAAGTCTTTGCTTATAAATGGTAAAAACATGACCAATATTGGTGTTTTTAGAAAATTTATCCAAACCTATTTAGAGCAACATTCTGCCATTAACAATAACATGTTGCTTATGGCTAGACAATTGCAGCCAACAGCTCACGGCATTCCTCTAGAAATCTATTGTTTTAGTAAGGACAAACGCTGGGAAAATTACGAATACGTGATGTCCGATTTATTTGACCACTTCTTAGCAGCGGTACCTTATTTTGAGTTGGAGCTTTTCGAGTTGCAAAATGCCATAAGCCATACCGATTAATCCCTCATGTTTTTTAAAAGTTAATTTATAGTTAATTTGATTTCAGTATTAATAGTAATACTATTATATTTGCAATCAAATTTATTATAATGAAATATTTACTTTCAAACTTAACCATAAATATTAATGAAAAGATATATTTAAAAGACCCTGAATCTTCAGAGTTAGGAAAACGGATCATTCAGCATAGTATTCTTCTAATAGATACCATTGGGTTTGATGCCTTTACATTTAAGAAATTGGGTGTTAAAATTGGATCCAATGAAAGTTCTATTTACCGCTACTTTGAAAGTAAGCATAAGTTACTACTCTACTTGACCTCTTGGTATTGGACTTGGCTTGAGTATCAATTAGTATTGTCTACAAATAGTATAGACAATAGAATATCTAAATTAGAAAAAGCGATAGATGTATTGAGCCAAACAACAAATTTAGACTCTTCCTTTAGCCATATTGATGAGATTATATTAAAACGAATTGTTATTAATGAATACTCAAAATCTTACTTAACAAAAGAAGTCGATAGCGAAAATAAAGAAGGGTATTTCTCTGTTTATAAGCGCCTGGTTAATAGATTAAAGGATATGATTGTTGAAGTAGATGCTTCATACAAATATCCGTTAACCTTAGCCAGTACCGTTATTGAAGGGGCTATGCATCAACATTTTTTAAAAGCGCATTTTCAATCCATAACAGAATGTAATACCACACTTCAACCTAAGGATTTTTTTAAAGATTTAATATTTAATGTTTTAACTACAAAATAGATGGCGAAAAATGTAATCAACGCATGGCAACGTTTAATTGGCCTGCTTAAATTAGACCGGAAAGACATACGACAAATTTTCTTTTACGCCATATTCGCTGGATTGGTAAGTTTATCTCTTCCTTTAGGTATTCAAGCGATTATTAATTTACTTCAAAGTGCACAAATTAGCACTTCATGGATTGTCTTGGTTGGACTAGTAACCTTAGGGGTTGTGTTTGTTGGTGTATTACAACTCATGCAAATACGTATCATTGAAAATGTGCAACAAAAAATATTTACAAGAGCATCGTTTGAATTTGCTTACCGTTTTCCAAAAATGAAAATGAGTGGGTTGAGTGGTTATTATCCGCGAGAATTAGCCAATCGGTTTTTCGATACACTAACAGTACAAAAAGGATTGTCTAAGATTTTAATAGATTTTCCTGCGGCCCTATTACAAATCATTTTCGGATTAATGTTATTATCCTTTTACCATCCCTTTTTTATTATTTACGGATTTTTCTTACTTATACTAGTGTATGTCGTTTTTAAATTCACGGCTAAAAAAGGACTGGAAACCAGTTTGGAAGAATCTGACAACAAATATAAAGTGGCGCATTGGATACAAGAAATTGCGCGTTCCATTTTAAGCTTTAAACTCTCAGGAAAAACCAGTTTGGCCATGGAAAAAAATGATAAGTTAGTTGCCAAATACTTAGAAACACGAGAAAATCATTTTAGAATTTTAGTGATTCAATTTATTCAACTTATAGGCTTTAAAGTATTGGTGACCGCGGGACTGTTAATCATTGGGGGCTTATTGGTTTTAAACCAAAGAATGAATATTGGTCAATTTGTGGCCGCTGAGATCATCATCCTTTTAGTTATTGCTTCGGTAGAGAAATTAATTCGGGATTAGAAACGATATATGATGTGTTAACGTCCATAGAAAAATTAGGTAAAATTGTAGATAAGCCACTAGAATCTCAAAACGGTGAGATTTTAGAAGACAATAGCGCCCCCTTAACTATTGAGTTAGATGAAGTGTCGTTTACTGTTCCCAATCGTGATGCTCCAATTATAGATAATATTTCCTTAACAATTGAACCCAAACAAACACTATTAATTACAGGCCAAAGTGGCTCGGAAAGTCAAGTTTATTAAAACTTATTGCTGGTTTAATTGCACCCACCAAAGGCAAAATTTATGTGAACAATAAATCATTACTTGGCATTAATTTAAACTCTTATCGCTCTCAATTGGGGCAAACACTAACCGAGGAAACACCTTTTGAAGGCACCTTATTGGAAAATATCACCTTTGGGGATAAAACTATAACTACAGATCAAGTGATAAGTGTGATAAAAAATGTAGGATTAAAAAATTTCGTAAAAGAAATGCCTACGGGGCTACAAACCATACTATATCCCGAAGGCAAGGAAATTTCATATACCATTTCGAAAAAAATCATGTTGGCTAGAAGCATTGTGAGAGCCCCTAAACTCCTATTACTAAAAGAACCCTTAGATCAATTTGAAACCAGTGAAGCCAAACAAATCATAGATTTTTTAACAGACAAATCACACAACTGGACACTTGTCGTGGTGAGCCAAAATGAACTATGGAAACAGAAGGCCAATAAGATTGTGATTTTAAACGATGGACAAATAATTAACACGAAATAATATGTTAAATATTTCAGATAATAAATTAAATACTAAAGTTGATATATCGCATTACGAATCTTCAAAAAGAGCTTTTGGTAAATCACACTATAAAAATTTTAATAGGTTATTATTACTATTCGCCGTACTCTGCGTGATTATATTGTTTTTGCCTTGGACACAAAACATTACTGCCAATGGAGCCGTGACCACATTAACACCCGATCAAAGACCGCAAAGCATTCAATCTCCCATTCCAGGACGCATTGAAAAATGGTATGTAAAGGAAGGGGATTTTGTGAAAAAAGGAGATACGATTCTTTTTGTTTCTGAAGTTAAGAATGATTATTTCAATCCAGATCTTGTAAAACGAACTGGCGAGCAAATTCAATCTAAGAATTTTTCGGTAGAAAGCTATGGCTCAAAAGTTAATGCCTTAGACAACCAAATTGCCGCACTCCAAAGAGAACGCCTTTTAAAGTTAGAACAAGCTAAAAACAAACTGTTACAGAGCAAACTTAAAGTAAAGAGTGATAGCATCGATTATGAAGCCTCTAAAACCAATTTAAACATCGCCGAAAAACAATTTTCCCGCATAGAAACCTTACAAAATGAAGGGTTAAAATCGGTAACCGAGGTGGAAGAAAAAAGACTAAAGCTTCAGGAAACTCAGGCTAAAATAATCTCTTTAGAAAATAAATATCTAGCCGCTAAAAACGAGGTGCTAAATGCTGAAGTAGAAATAAATCGCATTCAGGCAGAATATATTGACAAAATCTCTAAAGCGCAAAGTGATAAATTCACGGCTAAGTCAAATCAATTTGATACAGAAGCACAAGTCTCAAAATTAGAAAATGACTATGCCAATTATGAAATGCGTCGTGCGATGTATTACATCAAAGCACCTTTAGATGGTTATATAAATAAAGCCATAAAGACAGGGATTGGTGAAAGTTTTAAGGAGGGAGAACGCTTGGTTGGTATCATGCCTGCAAATTATGATATAGCAGTAGAAACATATATTAAACCCATAGATTTACCATTGGTACACCTAGGAGAAACTTTTAGAGTGCAATTTGATGGCTGGCCGGCTGTTGTTTTTAGTGGTTGGCCCAACGTGTCTTTTGGCACCTATGGCGCTAAAGTAGTAGCCATAGAAAGTTTTATTAGTGATAATGGAAAATTTAGAATCCTGTTGGCGCGAGATGAGACCGATTATGCATGGCCTGAAGCTATTCGTGTCGGATCTGGTGTAAAAGCACTTGGTTTATTAGATGATGTACCCATTTGGTTTGAACTGTGGCGAAAACTTAATGGCTTCCCTCCTAATTATTATCAACCACAGGGGGAACTAAAAAAAGACTCGAAATAAATGACAACATTTAATACTAACGTGCTTTATTTATTACTTCTAACCTCGGTTATGGTATTTGGCCAATCAGAAAATAGTGGGTTAAAACAAGAATTGTCTTTTGAGGAATATTTGGCATATGTAAAAGCACACCATCCAGTAATGAAACAAGCAAACTTAACCCTAAGCATGGGGGAAGCTAGCTTGTTAAAAGCACGAGGTGGTTTTGATCCAAAAATTGAAGTCGATTATGACCGAAAAGCATTTAAGAAGACAACATATTATGATCAACTTAATGCTGCTTTTAAAGTCCCTACTTGGTATGGCATCGAGTTTAAAGCCAATTTTGAAGAAAATTCAGGCGCCTACCTAAATCCAAATCTAACCGTTCCTGATGGAGGCTTATACAGTGCGGGTGTTTCATTTTCATTAGCACAAGGCTTTTTAATCAATGAACGTATGGCTGCCTTAAAACAAGCCCGTTTTTTTAGAGATCAAACGAAAGCAGATCGGGAGTTACTAGTAAACAACCTTATTTTTGAAGCGAGTACCGCTTATTTTGAATGGCTAGAAGCGACTAACGAGCAAAATGTTTATGAGGCATTTCTTCAAAATGCTTCTACCCGATTTAAAGCCGTGGAACGCAGCGCGGCATTAGGAGAAAAGGCTATGATAGAGGTTACTGAAGCCCGCATTATATTAAAAAACAGAGCACTTAATCCGGAAGAGGCATCACTAAAAAGGAGAAAAGCCGCATTAAAAGTGAGTAACTATTTGTGGTTAAATACGATTCCTCTAGAAATACAAGACTATGCGATTCCTGTACTTCCCGCAAAACAAAATCTAGAAAACTCATTGGTGTTAGCGGGTATCACAGATACCATTGCCTTGTTGGACAACCATCCTAAATTATTAAGTATCGATGCGAAAATTGGTGGATTGACCATAAACCGCGCGCTCAAACAAAATAAATTATTACCAAAAATAGATTTAGAGTATCATTTTTTATCCTCACAATTCGATGAGATCAACGCCTTTAACACCTCAAATTATAAAGCCTTTGTAAATGTTAGCTTTCCAATTTTATTGCGAAAAGAACGTGGGGATTTAAGGCTGGCGAATTTAAAATTAAATGAGGCTAATTTTGAACGCAAGACTATAGCACTCAACCTGAAAAATAAAATCAATGCCGTACAGGCAGAAATACAATCACTAGCAAAACAAAACCTGCTTATAAATGACATTATAGAAGATTATGAAACCATGGTGGCAGCTGAAGAGCGCAAGTTTTTTCTTGGAGAAAGTTCTTTATTCCTAATCAACGCTCGAGAACAAAAATTAATTGATGCACAAATTAAAGATAACACACTTAAAATAAAAGAATTCATTGCTATAGCGCGCTTGTATAATATATTGGGACGTTCCTTAGAGCCAGTAACTAATAATTAGAACCAAAGCATGGGCTATTAATACTACCAAGAGGCCTGTTAGTGTTGTGCCGCCATTATTAATTGAAAACAATGAAATTCACTTAGTCCTTAAATAAAGGCGCTTAGAATTTATGTAGGGATCGCAAAAAAAAACCTCAATTAATTGATAATTGAGGTTTTTTTTACAAATTAAAAGTAAGCTTATATTTTCTTAACACGAACGGCATTTAAACCTTTCATACCTTTTTCCAATTCAAACTGTACTTTGTCATTCTCTGTGATTTCATCTATTAAACCACTCACGTGACAAAAATATTTTTCAGAATCTTCAGCATCAATGATGAAACCAAAACCTTTTGAAGAATCGTAAAAAGAAACTTTTCCTTTTCTAATAGGGTCTTGTTACGGCAAATCTTCTTTTTTAGGCACGCCTAAAACAATATTATCTGCTTTAACTTTGATTTTATCTTCTCGGATCCGGCGGAGTATCTACCAGGTTGCCATTAAAGTCTACATAGGCAAACTGAATGCCATCTGTTCCGTTTTCTTCTCTTTCAGCCTTTCGAGCCTCCATCTTCTTTCTCTTGTCCTCCTTCTTCTTAAGACGCTTTTTTTCTTTTTCTAATTTGTTAAATGTCTGTTGCGACTTTGCCATTCTTTTTTAAGTATATAATTTAATTATTGCCGGAATTAGCAAAAATTTTTGTAAAAATACGAATTTGGATTGATATTTTAAAGAAAATATTAAAGTTTAGGTTATTCGTCTTTAATAAGTCGTACAGTAAAAGTAGCTTTTACACCTGTATTTAAATTCCATTGACTCCTTAATAACACATCACCTTTGTCATCTAAAACTATTATTTCGGCTGTATTTGGCCCGCTGCTACCTTCGTTTAAGGCTTCAATATCTACTACGTTGTCACCTTCTATTAGCGTTAGAAAAAAGCCTTTAGTATGAGACTCTAACAATTCTCTGCTCACCATAACATCATCATTCACATACACCCTAACAAGGTCACCATCTGCAGCGCTATGGTCACGATACATCACATTTATACGCTTGGCTTTAGTAAGATACACCCCTAGATATTGTGTGGTGGAACTACCATTGTTTTTACGCTCCCGCTCCGTTTTTAGTTTAAGTGCATTATTTAATTGCTTCGGTAAAGTTCTGCCGGATTTCGAAATTCATTGTCTTTGGTTATTGAAAACGCTTTTCTTTCGGCAACAGGAAGTGTTTCTGTTTTTGGTAAGGTCACCTCCTTTTTAGAGGTCTCATCCGGCGAGGCATTCTTTTGCTCCGCAGGCTGTACAATGAGTTCATTGTCTGCCTTTGGATCTTCCACTTTTTCAGCAGGAATGGCTAGAGACTTATTTTTACTATCTATTTGAGCACTCACAGAAAGTGTGCTTAAGAAAGTGAGTATGAAAAACAATTTTAATTTCATCTGTTGTAATGCAAAGGTTCTTCGAAAATAAACCAAAAACCATACCTAAATGCTAAAATTTTATTAATGTCTTAAAATTTAATGGGTTTTTAATGAAATCACACCCTCCTACTGGACTTTTAAAGGACTACTCTCCTTCTTAAAATGTTAAAATTTGTTAAAAATGTATTATGTATTACATAGTACTGTAACAAATTTGAAATTGCATCGTCTATAGAGTATAAATCAATAATTATCAATCAATTAAAATCAAAATATTATGAGAACTTTAGACAACAACCAACTATCAGGAAGATTACAAGGCACAAAAAGTAATACGTGGAATTCAAAACGACGTCATAGATAATACCTAAAATCATCAATCAATCAATCAATCAAAAAACACAATATCATGAGAACTTTAAATAACAATCAATTATCAGGAAGATTAGAAGGTACAAAAAGTTATACGTGGAACTTAAAAAGACGTCACAGATAATCACTCCCAAACGATTATACATCAATCAATCAAAAAACATAAAAATCATGAAAGCAATCATTAATACCTTAAGAAAATCGCGAAGAATTACTAATCACCATTTTTTTATAAATAAAAATGTCTTTAAATTTAGTAACACTAAAGATGGCCTATGGCGCGGCGTAACCCGCTATACACATTAATTTTGCTAGATCGATTTTATTAAAAAAGCCTGTAATTATATAATTACAGGCTTTTTTGATGCTGCTCATCTTAAGGTTATGATATGCTTATAGATTTTGGGGGTTTCTTTTTCGCTTCCTCCCGTTTAGGAAGACTCAGTGATAATATGCCATCGTTATAAGTGGCACTAATTTTTTCATATTCTACTGTTTCAGGAAGTGTGAATGTCCTTTTAAATGAAGAATATCCAAATTCTCTTCGCGTGAAATTAGAATCGTTGTCATCATTATTTTCCGTTCTAATTTCAGCAGATACCGTTAACATTTTGTTATCTAAATTAATATCAAAATCGGATTTCTTTAAACCAGGCACGGCCATTTCAACAATAAACGCATCACTGCTATCTTTAATGTTTACTGCAGGAAGCGTAATCCCAGTATTAAAGTTTGACACAAATTCATTTCCAAAATTACTTGAAAGTAAATCGTCCATCCAAGTGGATAAATTTGAAATTGTACTTAATTTAGAATCTACTGGAGCTATCTACTCCACGTTTTGTTGGAATTAAATTACTCATAATTAATAATTTTAAATTAAACATTTTATCTACTCGTATAACAGCAAATAAAATACCAATTTAAAAAAACTGAAAAATTTTCATAAAAGATGACATTTTTTCATAAAACTACTAATAATCAAGTAGTTTTAGTAATTCTCCTTCAAACCTATCACGAGATAAATACTGATCTTCCAATTGATTAATAAATGGAATTGGTGTTTCCATACTGGCCACACGTTTTACAGGGGCATCTAAAAATTCGAAACAATTTTCCATAAGTAATGCTGAAATATCACTAGCGATACCACCAAATAAGGAATCTTCTTGAAGAATAATCACTTTCCCCGTCTTTTTAGCAGAGGCAAATATGGTTTCTGTATCTAACGGCTGTAACGATCTCAAATCAATCATGTCTGCAGAGATGTTTGGATGTTTATCTAAAGCATTTAGTGCCCAATGTACGGCAGCACCAAAAGCGATAACGGTAATCGCTTCTCCTTCTCTAAGCCTGGCTGCTTTTCCAAACGGAATAGTGAAATAATCGGTAGGAACCTCTTGACGAATACTCCTATATAACGCTTTATGCTCAAAAAACAATACAGGGTTTGGATCGTTGATGGCTGTTGCCAAAAGTCCTTTCGCGTCTTTAGGAAATGCAGGATATATGACTTTTAAACCTGGCGTTTTTGTAAACCACGCTTCATTTGTTTGTGAGTGAAAAGGACCAGCTGCAACGCCTGCTCCACAAGGCATACGCAAAACAATGTCTGCATTTTGATTCCAGCGGTAATGTGCCTTCGCTAAATAATTCACCACAGGATTAAAACCTGAGGTTATAAAATCGCCAAACTGCAATTCAACAACACTCTTAATACCTGCAATACTCAACCCCATGGCGGCTTCAATAATTGCCGATTCACATATGGGTGTATTACGTACGCGATCTTTGCCAAACTGCTCTACAAAACCATCGGTTATTTTAAATACACCACCATATTCTGCAACGTCTTGTCCCATAATTACCAGATCATCGTGCTGCTCCATAGATTGTTTTAAACCTTCAGATATCGCGTCTATTAAACGCAGTTCTTTTGTTTTGTTATTTTCAGCAAACTCTTGATATTCAAATTTTTGAAATACATCATTTAATTCATCACTTTCAGAAGCTATAATAAGGGATTCCGCGTTAGTCGCGACCAAATCGGTGTCAATTTCTGCTTTATATTGTGCTTTAAAAATAGCGTCTTGCTTTTCTGAAAGTATTTCGTTGGCTATCAAATAAGAACGAAAATTATCTATAGGATCTTTAGCGGCCCAAGTATCCATGAGTTCTTGAGGCACATATTTTGTTCCACTCGCTTCTTCATGACCACGCATTCTAAACGTTTTAAACTCTATTAAAACGGGCCGTGGATTGCTGCGCATACTAGCGGTTATCTCTGAAATCTTAGAATACACTTCGATGACATTGTTACCGTCAATAATATGCGATTCCATCCCGTAACCTAAAGCACGATCTGCTAAATCCTTACACCTGTATTGTTCATGTGTTGGTGTTGATAACCCGTAGCCGTTATTTTCAATACAGAATAAGACTGGTAATTCCCAAACGGAAGCCACATTTAATGCTTCGTGTATGTCCCCCTCGCTGGTACCACCTTCTCCTGTAAATACAGCAGTCACCTGCTGTTTGTTTTTTAATTTGCTCGCTAGTGCAATGCCATCTGCAACACCAAATTGTGGTCCCAAATGCGAAATCATGCCTACAATATTGTATTCTTGTGTGCCAAAATGAAAAGAACGATCACGTCCTTTAGTAAAACCATTTGCTTTCCCTTGCCATTGACTAAATAACCGATGTAATGGGATCTCACGCGTCGTAAAAACCCCTAAATTTCTATGCATGGGAAGAATGTATTCTTCAGGACGCAGTGCCATAGTGACTCCAACTGAAATCGCTTCTTGCCCAATGCCGGAAAACCACTTACTAATCTTTCCTTGTCTTAATAAAATAAGCATCTTCTCCTCAATTAACCGAGGCTTTAGCATATTCTTGTACAGTGCTATTAAAATTTCGCTAGAAAGGGTATGCTTCTGATAAGTAATATTTGGTTCCATAAGTGTTTTAGACTTCATAAAAAAAGTTTGTCAAATATAAGATTATTGCCGAAAAATCAATTATTAACAATAAGAATTATCAATTATATAATTTGCTCGTTTTTCGCTACATTTGTAATAGAAGACTATTAAAATATTATTATAATGACAAGTATCCCGAGTGTTAATTTAAAAGACTTTCTATCTGATGATCCAGTAAGAAAGCAAAAATTTATAGATGAAATTGGTCAAGCCTATCAAGACATAGGATTTGTGGCCTTAAAAGGACACTTTTTAGATGAAGCACTAGTGGATAGATTATATAGTGAAATAAAAAACTTTTTCTCCCTTCCTTTAGAGGTAAAACAAAAGTATGAAATACCTGGTATTGGCGGCCAGCGTGGTTATGTATCATTTGGAAAAGAAAGTGCCAAAGGTAAAAAAGAAGGGGATTTAAAAGAATTCGGCATTTTGGCCAGTATGTAGACGATGATCGAGAACGTGCCAAAGAATACCCGGAAAATGTAGAAGTTAAAGAACTTCCAGCGTTTAATGAAGTAGGGAAAGAAACCTATCAGATGCTTGAAAAAACGGCGAAATATGTACTTCGTGCTTTAGCCTTGCATTTGGATTTGGAAGAAACCTATTTTGATGATTACATACATAATGGAAACTCTATTTTAAGACCTATACATTATCCGCCAATTTCAGAAGAACCTAAAGCTGCCGAACGCGCAGCTGCACATGGTGATATTAATTTAATAACCTTACTAATGGGCGCTCAAGGTCGTGGTTTGCAGGTGCAAAACCATAAAGGAGAGTGGATTGATGCTATTGCAGAGCCGAGACGAGCTCATGATAAATGTTGGTGATATGTTATCACGACATACGAACAATAAATTAAAATCAACGATTCACCGAGTGATTAATCCACCAAGAGAACTTTGGGGAACCAGCCGCTACTCTATTCCTTTCTTTATGCATCCTATTAGTGAAATGAAATTAGATGTATTAGAGAGTTGTATCGATAAAGAACACCCAAAACAATTTGAAGACATCACCGCTGGCGAGTTTCTAGAGGAGCGTTTGATTGAATTGGGTTTAAAAAAGTAAACAGTACACAGGTTACATTAGGTGATTTTTTCAAACGCATACACTGTAGACTGAATACTATCAATTGCATACTAAAGACAATGGATTTAAAAGATCAGCTAAAAAATCTCTTTCCGGAGCACCAAGAAAAGGAAGTTGAGCCAAGTAAAGAAACAGCTTCTTTGTGGTTACAAGACGACCCGATTATTTGTAAATATGAAAAACGTAAAGGTAAACCCATTACTATTTTGGAAGGCTATACAGGTGCTACCGAGGATTTTAAAGCACTTGCAAAAGAGTTAAAACAAAAATTGAGTGTCGGGGGAAGTTTTAAAGAGGATAAAATAATCATTCAAGGGGATTATCGTGACAAAATCATGGAAATCTTAAAAGAAAAAGGATTTAATGTAAAACGCGTTGGAGGCTAATCATGTCAAAAACAACACTTCATATCGTTAATGATTCAAGTATAACAGACGATCTCACAAAATTTAAATTTGAAGGAGATATTTTAACTTGGCATGAAATGCTGTGTGAAGGCCCTACTTTAAAAGAAATCAATACACCAGCGTTTTTTAAATTAAGAAAAAAGTTTCTTGAGCGTGTTTATAATGTTGAATATGATGTGGAAAAAATTAAAAATGAGTTTGATAAACTAAAGGACACCTCAAAATATTCTGAGATTGTTTTATGGTTTGAATACAATTTATTTTGCCACATTAATTTAATTGCTGCCATTTGTTTGATTAAACAAAAAAACATTAAACTGCCATTATTCTTGGTTTGCAGTGGTCGGGTTGAAGGAGAAAAAGAATTAAAAAGTCTCGGCAAGATTAACAGAAAAACAATTATTTACTCATTATGAAAATAAGATTAAGCTTAACGTAGACGATATTGCTACCGCTCAAAAGGCATGGCGCATTTATTGTGAAGAGGACCATAACCTATTCACAGAGTTAATTATTAGACCTTCAAGTTTTAAATACTTAAGTAATTGCCTGAAAGCACATATGAGACGCTTTCCCGATACACGTAGCGGTTTAAACACATTGGAGTATAATACCTTGATGCTTATTAAAAAACACCAAGTTAAATCACGGCATCAATTGCTTGGATATTGTTTGCATTATCAAGGATATTATGGCTTTGTCGAGCTTCAACTAGAACGCATGATTAATGATTTATCCTTGTTTTATGATCAAACTGAAGATGCCTTAGTACTCAATAGAAATGGTCATTTGGCTATAGAACATCAGAAAAATTTCATTAAAGCATTAGCGTTTGATTTTCAATTTGGAGGGGTTAATAAAACAGATTTTCAGTATAATAAAAAAGAAAATAAACTTATAAAAACAATAGTAAATGCCCATTAAAGCATCAGAACTCATACTAAATCCAGATGGTAGTGTTTATCATTTAAATTTACGTCCGAACATATTGCAACGACTATCATTACGGTTGGTGATCCAGATAGGGTAGCTAGTGTCACTAAGCACTTTGACTCTGTTGAGTTTCAAACACAAAAACGTGAGTTTCATACGCAAACTGGTGTATACAAAGGAAAAAGAATAACCGTCCTTTCTACAGGAATTGGTACCGATAATATTGATATTGTTTTTAATGAATTGGATGCTCTCGTTAATATTAATTTGGAAACCAGAGAAATCAACAAAACGCTAAAAAGCCTTGATATTATTCGTATTGGGACTTCGGATCCATTCAAAAGGCTATTCCTATAGATGCTTTTTTAATTAGTGAATATGCCTCGGGTTTTGACAGTTTATTACATTTCTATGATAGCGAAGCCTTTCAGTATAAAGATATTTCAAATGCCCTGATGCATCATACCAATTGGTTTGAGGCTAAATCTAGTCCGTATGTGGTAAAAGGTGATGCGCAACTCATGGAAAAACTAGCTTCTAATAAAACGCATAAAGGTTTTACTGCGACTAACGTTGGCTTTTACGGGCCGCAAGGACGTGTATTACGTTTAGCGCTTCAGGACAAGGATTTAAACGACAAATTGGCAAGCTTCAATTTTGAAGGTAAAAGCATTACCAATTTGGAAATGGAAACAGCTGGTATATATGGCCTTTCGAAACTTTTAGGACATCGTGCATTATCAATGAATGCCATCATTGCGAATCGTGCCACAGGAGAGTTCAGTAAAAACCCAACAGAAACAGTCAATAGATTGATTGAATATACATTAAATAAAATAGTTGAATAATTGATGAAGACGATTAATATTGGAGGTGTGCCCGAACATTTTAATCGGCTTGGTACTTAGGACTTAAAAACGGTGAGTATAAAGCAGCAGACATAAATTTTCGGTGGAAAGACTACTTTGGTGGTACGGGTGCCATGTGCAAAGGCTTGCGTAACGGTGACATAGACATGGCCGTTATTTTAACTGAAGGTATTATTAAAGATATAATAGAAGGAAATAAAAGTAAAATTGTCCAGGTATTTGTAGAATCGCCACTTATATGGGGGATTCATGTTGCTAGTGATTCACCATATCAAACCATCAAAGACCTCAAAGGAACAAAAGCAGCCATTAGTCGTTATGGCTCGGGATCTCATTTAATGGCCTATATAAATGCTAAAAAAAATAATTGGAATCTAGAAAAAGACCTTGACTTTGAAGTCATAAAAAATTTAGAGGGTGCTGTAGAAGGATTAACTAAGGGAAGCGCCGACTATTTCCTGTGGGAAAAATTTACAACAAAACCTTTGGTTGATAACGGCACGTTTAGGCGTGTTGGCAATTGTCCTAGCCCTTGGCCTTGTTTTGTTATTGCGGTTCGTGAGGATTTTTTGAAATCTAATAAAGCGGCTGTTAAGACTATTTTAGAGATTGTAAACAATACGACATCCGAATTTAAAGACATCCCGAGTATCGATAAAATGATTGCTAATCGTTATGAGCAAGAATTGGAAGACGTGCAGGAATGGTTAAGTTTAACGAATTGGTCTCAAAAGAATATTTCTAGAGAAACTATAGAAAATGTTCAGAATCAACTACTTGCACTAAATATAATTCGTGAAAAATGGGACTATGAGGATTTGGTTGAAAAACTTTAGCCTTTTCCACGCAACCACTACGCTATTCGTTCATCTAAAGAATAAATAGCACTGCATATGAAAGCTTTCAAACTTTTTAGTTTTTTTATTGTTATTACTGTATGTTTTACAAATACCCAATGTGAGGATGATGAACTCTTCCCTACTCAAATTGATATAATTAACAATACTGTTGTTCAAATTGAAAATAATGAAACTACTTTTAACATAAACGAAAGTATTATCATAGAAACCAATATTTTGGATGAGCAGATGACCTCTACCGGACAAAATATTCTATTAACAGATTATGATTATGCTGAGGCTGGACAGTCAGGATA
Organism: Lacinutrix neustonica; assembly: GCF_026625145.1. GTDB lineage: Bacteria > Bacteroidota > Bacteroidia > Flavobacteriales > Flavobacteriaceae > Lacinutrix > Lacinutrix neustonica. Next base: position 399,818 of record NZ_CP113088.1, read on the forward strand.
TCAACATACGCTTACACTTTACAAACTAACATCGTTTGGTACTATTGCTGTAATTCCGCTAACCTCAGAGAACATTACTACTATTGAAGGTGAAACACTAGTTGAAAATCAAACTATAACTGCTCGTAGTATCTTTGATGGAGCCTCTTACAAAAATAAATTCAGTATCACTTTACCGAATCCGGAATATTTTACTTAGCTGGAAGTAGATTTTTAATAGATAATGATGGTAAACTAAGAATAGATGGCGGTATTTACGAGAAAGCATTAATAACTATAAGTTCAACTATAGTAGATGCCAATGCAAATGGTGCTTATGCATTTACTGTAAACTAAGCTACCACGCTATTGTTTTTAAATTTTTCTTTTTTAGAATGTTATTCGTTTCACTAAAATGCTTGTTACCAAACCAATACCCGCGATTTGCACTCAATGGCGAGGGATGTCCTGAAGTTAAAATATGATGTTTTTTTTCATCAATTAGTTTTACTTTTTTCTTAGCAAAACCACCCCAAAGTAAGAAAACAACCCCTTCCTTTTCATAGCTTATCGTTTTAATAACCGCATCAGTAAATCGTTCCCATCCTTTATTTTGATGGCTTCCTGCCTCATGCGCTTTAACAGTTAAGGTGGCATTGAGTAAAAACACACCTTGTTTGGCCCAGCGTTCTAAATTGCCACTCTGCGGATAAGCGATTCCTAAATCGTTTGCTATTTCTTTAAAAATGTTAACTAAGGACGGTGGGTGCGTTACACCTTCGTTCACACTAAAACACAAGCCATTCGCCTGATTAATATTATGGTAAGGGTCTTGCCCAATAATCACGATCTTTAAATCATCAAAATGACATTTTTCGAACGTGTTAAAAATGAGTTGGCTCGGTGGAAAGCATTGTGTCGTTTTATATTCAGAAGAAACAAACTGCATAAGCGCTTTAAAATAAGGCTTTTCAAATTCAGATTCTAAATGCACTTTCCAACTGTCGTGTATGTCTGCTATCATCGTTTTTATTATTCAGATTAAAAATAATACTATCTTTAGTCTTGTTAAAGAAATTTCACGATTTTGTACGCCCTAAGAAGGTAAGACCTCGAAGATTCAGCTTAAGCGAATCCAAAACAAATTAACTAATAGCTATTAAAAACAGTTTTCTGCCTTTGCAGAAATAACACATATGAAGCACATTACATTCCCATCTGCACAATCCATTTTACTAATTATCGCTGCATTAGTTACCTTATTAACCTGGATTATTCCGGCAGGAAAATACGACACGTTAGTCTATAATAAAACAGAACATCGTTTTATACAAACTAGCATGGAGGATACTAAAAGTTTACCTGCAACTCAAAATACCTTAGATGCTTTGACTGTTAAAATCCCATTAGAAAAATTCACTAATGGTGATATTTATAAAGCCATAAACATTCCAAACACGTATAAAAAGTTAGAAGCCAAACCACAAGGTGTATTAGAATTTATAAAATCACCAATAAAGGGAATAATAGAGGCTGCAGATATTATTTTTCTAGTATTAATTATTGGTGGTCTTATTGGCATAATAAATAGTACTGGTGCTTTTGATGCTGGTATTGCTTCTTTAGCAACTGTTTTAAAGGGTAAAGAGTTTGTGCTCATTATTTTAGTAACGGTTTTAGTGGCTGCTGGAGGAACGACATTCGGTTTTGCAGAAGAGACCATTGCCTTCTACCCTATTTTAATTCCTGTTTTTTTAGCAGCAAAATATGATGCTTTGGTTGGTGTTGCCTGTATCTTTGTGGGGTCTTCTATTGGCACTATGTGCTCCACGATTAACCCTTTTAGTACTATTATTGCCAGTGATTCTGCAGGTATTAATTGGACCACGGGTGTAGCTGGGCGTATTGTAATGCTCCTATCCTGCCTAGTGATAAGTATTATATATATTATGCGTTATGCAAAACGCGTGCAACGCGATCCAACACAATCCATTATTTATGAACAAAGTCAGCAAATAGCAGCGTTGTTTGGAAATGTAAAAACCGAAATGGTAGTATTCACAACACGTCTCCGTTTAGCCCTTTTTATTTTCGCCATGTGTTTTGCGATTATGATTTATGGCGTGGTATTCTTAGAATGGTGGTTTGTAGAAATGACTGCCACTTTTTTAGTTGGCGCTATTGTAATTGGGGTTATTGCTAAAATTAAAGAATCCGATTTTGTTGATACTTTTGTAAAAGGCGCAGGAGATTTATTAGGAGTTGCATTAATTATTGGTATCGCAAGAGGCATTACCGTAATCATGGCCGATGGGTTGATTAGTGATACCATGTTATATTATGCTAGTGGTGTAACCAATGGCATGAATAAAGGCTTCTTTGCAAGTGCCATGACAGGAATTTACGCCATGCTATCTTTTTTTATTCCAAGTTCTTCAGGAATGGCCGTTCTAACAATGCCTATCATGTCACCACTAGCAGATACGGTAGGTGTTGGTAGAGAAATTGTAGTTAATGCTTACCAATACGGTATGGGATTATTTTATTTAATAAACCCTACAGGTTTGATCTTGGCATCCTTAGCCATAGTGAAAGTAGGCTTTAATAAATGGCTAAAATTTATCATGCCCTTATTTATTATTTTAGTGGTTTTTACAATGATCATTATGACACTTACTGCGTATTTATAATTTGTAAGTAATAGTAATAGATTTTTTTAGAAATTTAAATAATTAATAACCCGGTTTAGAGCATCAAAAGAAGATGTTGTATCTTTGATTAATATTCACATTAAAGCAAATTCACTAGTCCTTTGTGCTAGAGAGGTATATTCCACAAAATTTAGAGTGCGTATAACTATTAATGTCAAAATTACCTAAAGCCCACAAATTTGTGGATGTATCAGATTACGGAAGACCGATTGCTAAAATCATTGCCGCAGTCTTAAAAAACACGAAACTCACCCCTATTCATGTAACTATAGGCTTTATAATTTCAGGAGTAATAGCCATCGTGTGTATACTTTACCGTTGGTATTGGTTTGCCGCTTTTTTTTTGATTTTGAAATCCATTCTCGGATGCTGCTGATGGCGAATTAGCCCGACTTAAAAAAACCCCCTCTTATACCGGTCGCTATTTAGACTCTGTTGCCGATATTGTTCTTAATTTTTTTATATTACTAGCGATCTGGCACATTACAGATTATAATATATGGTATACCATATTAGCGTTTTTTGGAGTACAATTACAGGGGACGCTTTACAATTATTATTATGTCATTTTAAGAAACAAGTTCGATGGTGACACAACAAGCCGTATTTTTGAGAACGTGACACCCAAAGCGCTAGATGGAGAGAAACAACAGCATGTTAATATTTTATTTGGCTTATATAAATTACTTTACGGTGTCTTTGATAAAACCATCTATTTTCTAGATCGAAATGCGATGAAAGGACAAACCTTCCCAAATTGGTTGATGACGGCCATTTCCACATTTGGTTTAGGATTTCAATTATTAATTATTGCAGTATTATTAGTCCTTGGTTACAAAGCGGCCATCATCCCTTTTTTTATTTGCTACTCAGGAATGATATTTATATTTATTGGCATTAGAAAACTATTGTATTAAAAAAAAGCATACTTAATAGTATGCTTTCGAGTTATTTAATTTTTATAACCTGTTCGTCAGTAGGCGCTTCACTTTGCCTATGAAAGACATAAGTATATAACCACATCAACGTAAAAGTGGGAACAACGTCCAACCCTGGCATAATTTCTTCAATAAAAGAAACAGCCGCCCCTACTTTTCCCGCAGGTCCTTTATACATCTTAGTCATTAACCATGCAGAAGCTGGAGCCCACGCTAAGTCAATGATCTCACCGATGCCTGGTATAATGAAGCTGGCGTATCCTATAGCGTCAAAAAGGATACTAGCGGCTAATTTTTTGTATTTGTTTAAGTGTTCTAAATTCATATAGTTAAAAATTGCGTTGCATAGATAATCATGCAAATAACGTTCCAAACAAAGCTGTCATTTGCCAAGTATTAGTAAACAAAATATGTCATTTGTTACAAAACACAAAGAAATAAGATATTAAAGGAACCTATAATTATTAAAAATCTATTGGTTTTTCTTATTTTCTAAAGCACGTTCTTTTTGTTTCCTTTTAATTTATCACTATAGTAGGTGTTTAGTTTTTTAATCTTTGGATGAATTACAAATTGACAATAGGAAGCATCCGTATGTCGTTCGTAATACTCTTGATGTTCTTTCCCTGCAGTATAGAATGCCCCCAAAGGGGTTACTTCTGTGACTATTTCTGAATCAAAAACCTGTTCAGCGTCTAAGTGCGAGATAAAAGCCTCTGCTTGATTTTTTTGATCTTCCGAAGCGTAGAATATAGCAGACCTGTATTGCGTACCAATATCGTGGCCTTGCCTATTTAGGGTGGTTGGGTCATGAGTCGCAAAGAAAATTTCTAACAATTCTAAGTAGGATACACTGTCGGGATTGTAATGCAGTTGAATTCCTTCAGCATGACCAGTGCGTCCTGAAGTTATTTCACGATAGGCTGGATTTTTTATTTGGCCACCAGTATAGCCTGATATTACTTTTTCAACCCCTTCTACCCTATTAAAAACGGCTTCTGTACACCGAAGCAACCACCAGCAAATGTGGCGATTTTTAAAATTTTATTCTCCATGATCTAAAGTTAATTAAAAATGTTCATTTTAACAGTATAGGCCCTTAAAGGCCTTGTTTTTTAACTTTTAATTATGAATAATAGCGAGGTACAAAAGTAGTTTTGTAAATACAAAGTGTAACAATGCTAAACGTTGGTAGTCTTTAGACTATCAATCATTAACCAATCAAACTACTAATGAAATATTATTTGTTTTTCTCCATAGTGATCCTATGGACTTTGAGTGCTGCCACTCAAGATAAAAAAGTGTATCAAATACAGCGTACAGAGACGCCTCCTCAAATAGACGGTGTGTTAGATGATGACGCTTGGAACGTCGCGCAAATAGCTACAGATTTCACAGAATTTAGACCGGAAGTTGGAGATAAAGCAGCAGAAAACAAGACAACTACCGTACGTATGACTTATGACGACTCAGGCATTTATGTTGCGGCGTATTGCTATGACAATCCGAATGATATCATGCGCCAATTTACGCAAAGAGATAACTTTGGACAATCTGATTTTTTCGGATTAATATTCAACCCCAATAATGACGCTCAAAACAATACTGAATTTTTTGTTTTTAGTTCGCGTACACAAGCAGATGCCGTTGAAAGCCCTAGCAACGGAGAAGATTTTGGCTGGAATGCGGTATGGGAAAGCAGTGTTAAAATTGTAGATGATGGCTGGATTGTTGAAATTAAAATTCCATACAGAGCCTTGCGTTTCACACAACAGAAAAATCCAGTATGGGGCGTTCAGTTTCATAGACACTATAGAAAAACTCGTGAGCAAATGACTTGGAACGCTATAGATGTTACCAAGGGAAATATTGGTCTATATAATGCCGAATTAATAGGAATAAAAAATATTACACCTCCAACACGGTTGAGCTTTTTTCCTTACGCCTCGGTTTGGTGACCTCTTTTGATGGAGCGACTGAAACTGATTTTGCTGCGGGATTAGATGTAAAATATGGCATTACCGAAAATCTAACGCTAGATGCCACACTAATTCCCGATTTTAGTCAGGCCGGTTTTGATAATGTAGAATTAAACTTAGGCCCATTCGAACAACAATTTGCTGAGCAAAGACAATTTTTTAAAGAAGGTGTAGACTTATTCAATAAAGGAAATTTATTTTATTCCCGACGTGTGGGTGATGCACCATCGGGAAGCTTAAATTTAAACAGTAATGAAACAGTTATTGAATACCCAGGCAAAGTGCAACTCTTGAATGCTGTGAAAGTTTCGGAAGAACAAAAAAGGGATTAGGTATTGGTTTTTTTAATGCAGTGACTAAAAAGACGTATGCAGATATAGAGTCTCGTGACAATAGAATAAATCCTGAGACAAATTTAGAAGAGACCTATTTCTCAAGACGACAAGAACTTGTAGAGCCACTCACGAACTACAATATTATGGTGCTAGACCAGCAGTTTAATAAAAACTCATCGGTGACCTTAATTAATACTAATGTCACACGTGATGGCGATTTTAGAGATGCTAATGTCACGGGGTTACTCTTCGATTTAATCAATAAAAAAAACACCTACGGTGCGATTGCCGAAGTAAAAAAGAAGTTCGTTTAATGATGTGCCAAATAGAGAAAGTGGCTATACGGCAAAAATAGGAGCAGGTAAAAATAGCGGAAAGATACGCTATAGCCTAGTGTATGATTACGCCGATGAAAATTATAATATTAATGACTTGGGGATTCTGTTCAGGAACAATTATAGTAATGTCTCAGCAGATGTTAGTTATCGTATTTTTGAGCCTACCTCCTTTTTTAATCAAATGTATCTAGGCTCTTGGTTTAATTACAATCAATTAGCCAATCCAAATACTTATACGGGAGCAAATACTGGTTTTAATTTTAATGGTCAAACCAAAAAGCTTCACAATTTTGGAATTAACGCGAACTGGAATATAGGAAAGCAATACGATTATTTTGAGCCTAGAAATGGTTTTGATAGCTATTTCATTACCGAAGATTATGCACAAGCAAATACATGGATGTCTAGCAATTATAACTTATTTTTTGCTCTAGATGCCAACATGGGTTATGGTCGCTTTTTAGATGATGATAGACAGAATTTTAATAATTGGTGGTTTGGGTTAAATCCGAGATTTAAATTTAATGACAACTTCCTTATGGTGCTTGGGTTTGAATATGATGATTATTCCGGAGACAGAGGTTATGTCAATGGACAGGAAATTGATGATCGCATTATTTTTGGACAAAGAGATAGAATAGATATTGAGGCTAGTATTTACGGGAGTTATAATTTTAATTCTTTTAATGCTTTAACACTTAGTTTTAGAAATTACTTAAGTACCGTGACTTATGACAACAGTATGTATGTCCTTCAGGACAATGGGTATTTAAAAGAATCTCAAGTGTATACAAAATCTACAATAAGCAATGCTCCGGATTACTCACCGAGATATTAACTTTAATACATGGAATTTAGATTTAAGTTACACCTGGCAATTTGCACCTGGAAGTCAACTCACCGCATTGTACAGAAATCAGATTTTTAATTTTTCTAATAATTCTGAAGCTGGATTTTTTGACAGCATGGACGACTTGTTCAAACAGGAACAACGCAATACGTTTTCTTTACGGATGGTTTATTTTATAGATTATAACGATTTAAAAAATGTGTTTAAAAAGCGTTCAAAAACCATTTAAAGTTGCGCATTAGGTTGTAAAGTAGTATTTTCATTTTTTATAAAAATTTTGATGATAAAAGCGGAAAATATTCATAAATATTACGACGATTTACATGTTTTAAAAGGTGTAAACGTTCACATTAAAAAGGGAGAAATTGTATCTATTGTTGGCGCTTCCGGCGCTGGAAAGACCACATTACTTCAAATATTAGGGACTTTAGATTATATAGATAAGAAGGAAAAAGCAACCTTAGTTATAAACGACATTGATATTAGTAACCTGTCTGAAAAAGCATTAGCTAAATTTAGAAATGAACATATCGGATTTATTTTTCAGTTTCACCAACTACTCCCGAATTTACCGCAGTAGAAAATGTTTGTATTCCGGCTTTCATAAAAAAAACACCTAAGGCCGAAGCAACTAAACGCGCAAAAGAATTGCTTGATTTTTTAGGGTTATCCCATAGATATAATCACAAACCAAATGAATTGTCCGGAGGAGAACAGCAGCGTGTTGCTGTCGCCGGAGCATTAATTAATAATCCGAGCTTAATTTTTGCCGATGAGCCCTCAGGAAATCTAGATAGTGAAAGTGCAGAAAACCTACACAATCTCTTTTTTAAACTGAGAGACCAATTTGGACAAACCTTTGTTATTGTGACACACAATGAAGAACTAGCAAATTTAGCCGATAGAAAACTAACCATGGTAGATGGAAAGATTGTGTAACAAAAACAGTATTCTAATCGCTTAAAAGTCAAATAATACTTCCCTCCCATTATCGATGAATAACACTGAACTTAAGGAGTTTTTGGATATTAAAGTCGCTCAATACAATACCCTAGAGTTTATTGATAGTGACCCTGTACAGATCCCCCACTTATTTAGTAAAAAAGAAGATATTGAAATTGCTGGTTTTTTAGCAGCGACCATTGCGTGGGGAAACCGAAAGAGCATCATTAATAATGCAAATAAAATGATGGGGTTATTAGAACAGGCCCCTTATGATTTCATACGCAATCATCAAGACAGTGATTTAAAAAAACTCGAGCCATTTGTTCATAGAACTTTTAATGGTATCGATTTTATAACATTTGTTAAAGCCCTGCAGCACATTTATAAAAACCACCATGGTTTAGAAGCTGTGTTTAACAAACATGCTAAAAAGTCCTCTTTACAAGAGGCCATCCATTATTTTAAAAAGGCATTTTTTGAAATTGAACATTTACAGCGCACCCAAAAACACATTAGTGATCCCCTTAAAAATTCAGCAGCCAAACGTATTAATATGTATTTGCGTTGGATGGTTCGTAAGGATAAACAAGGTGTAGATTTTGGGATATGGAAAAGCCTTTCGGCTGCTCAATTATCTTGTCCGTTAGATGTGCATTCGGGTAATGTCGCGCGAAAGTTAGGGCTATTAAACCGAAAACAAAACGATGGGAAGGCATTAGCTGAATTAGACAAGGCTTTGAGACAATTGGACGTCCAAGATCCTGTAAAATATGATTTTGCGCTCTTTGGACTGGGTGTCTTTGAAAGCTTTTAAGACTCAATACGTTAAAATTTTAACACTTTACAGCCAATTGTACCCATAGCAACGCGATATAATATTATCTTTGATTCATCCTTAAAAAAAAACTAGTGATAAGTCCTGAAATCCCTTTAAATGAAGCAGAACGCATAAAGGCGGTAAAGAGCTACAACCTTATAGATACACTTCCGAGAAAGAGATTTTGACAATATCACGTCTCTTATTGCGACACTTTTTGAAGTCCCAATAGCCTTGGTTACCTTATTAGACGTTGATAAAAATTTTTTAAAATCTCATTATGGCGTTCCCTTTAACGATTCGCCTAGAGACATTTCTTTTTGTGGACATGCCATTTTAACTGATGATGATATTTTTATTGTTGAGGATTCACGTAAGGATAAACGTTTTAGTGACAATCCATTAGTTAAAGATCACAATGCCATTTTTTACGCGGGAGCCCCTTTGGTGAATGCCGAAGGTTATAAATTAGGCACCCTTTGTGTCTTTGATACTAAGCCAAGGCAAATCACAGAACTCCGAGAGAACCTCTTTGATTTCTTTAGCCAGTCAAGTGGTTAATTTATTTGAATTACGTAAAAAAAACAAAGAACTAAACGAAACCAAGATCACTCTTAAAGAGAAAAATGCTGAACTAAAAATGTTTGCCGGAACCGTATCTCACGACATGAAAATGCCTTTAGCAAATTTGATAGTGACCTCAGATATATTAAAGATGAAATACGGTTCGAAACTAGATAAAAAAGGTATGGAATACCTAAATTATTTAAAAAGCGCCTCTTTTACTTTAAGTGAATATATTACGGGGTTATTAGCGCACTATGAAAGTGACAAAATAGAAGACAATTATGAAAGTTTTGATTTACATCACCTCTTAGAGGAGATTGTTGATTTATTAAACATAAACTTAGAGTGCGAAATTAATTTTCCGAGAAAAAATGAAGAACTCTATTGTAACCGCGCGGCATTAGAGCAGGTTTTTTTAAATCTTATAGGCAATAGTCTAAAATATAACGACAAAACAGAAATCATCATTAACATTGATTGTCATAAAATAGATGGACTCTATCAGTTTACCATTACAGACAATGGTGTTGGCATTCCGAGAAGACAAGCAGAAAGAAATTTTTGAATTATTTACTACCATTGGCAATGTTGATAGAAACGGCAATAAAGGGCATGGTATAGGTTTGTCGACCGTTCAAAAATTAATAAATTCATTGGGAGGTAGTATTTCAGTATCGTCTGTGGAAGGAGAAAGTACCACCTTTCAATTTTCTATAGCAGCCATTGAAAATTAATATAAAACGAATAATAAAAAAGACCAATTCAAAGTTATGAATTGGTCTTTTTTATTTTCTGTTTCTTCTAATTATCCCTTTAACCAAGCTGTTCTTAATGCATTTTGTTTTTCGGTAGCATTTTCATCTACTGTTAACTTAGAACCCATGGTATAAGACTGTGTTAATGTTGTCTTAACAACAATTTCTTCACCTTTTCTATCTATACGTACGTCTACTTCTCTTCCTGGTTTCCACATGAAAACCTCGGTTAATATTTCATTAGCATTTTGCAAGGTTAACGCTTTTCCATCTACTGTTTTAATAACATCTCCGGGTATCACACCATTTTCTGTCCAAAAACTATTATCTTTTACCGCCTCTGAGAAAGGAATCGTCATCGTCGCCATGTCTCGGAGCAAAAATTAAAACACCATCATTTTGAATGTAATTGGTTGGTACTTTTCCTTCCTGTAACATCAATCCTACCTTAGCAAAAAAATCATTATAATTAATTGGAGTTTCTCCAGCAACATGCGTTTCTAAAAAGGCGCCCACACTTGGGTATGTCATTTCAGTAATTTCAGCAATTAAATCGTCATCTGTAAAGGGTTTGTTCTTTCCATATTTAAGAGATAATTCTTTCATTAAAGATAAAATACCTCTAGTTCCATTGCTTTCTTCTCGCATTAAAATATCGATACACATCCCAATCAATGCGCCTTTTTGATACACGTTAACATATTGTGCTGCGTAAGGTTCTTCTAAAATATTTTCACTCATCGTTGTAAAACTCATGGCATCATTCATGCTAGATGCTGCTTTTATCTTACCCATGATTTTAGCATAGAATTCGTCTTCAGAAACTAAACCTTGATCCACTTGAAATAGCGTTGCAAAATACTCTGTTACCCCTTCGTACATCCATAAATGCTTTGAAAAGGTGGGTTGATTATAATCAAAATAATGCACATCTTCAGAGTGTACACTTAATGGGGTAACAATATGAAAGAATTCGTGTGAAACGACATCAACCATGCTACTCGCTAATGCTTCATCCGGCATAGATTACGGCAATACTACAACTGTAGAAGTATGGTGCTCTAGTGCTCCAAAACCTTTTGGAGATTCCGGCTTACCTTCAGATAAATACAAGTAGATGTCATATCTTGGAGTGCTATTAACATCACCTAAATACGTTTTCTGTGCCTGCATCATTTTCTCCATAGTTTCTTTTACTTTAGCCGCAGTGTGCACTTTGTTTGGAGAATAAACACTTAATACAATTTTAATATCGCCTACATTAAATTCTTCGACATCTAAATTACCATAAAACATAGGGTTGTCTGTAATATCAAAATACCTTGGCGCAAAATACGTAGAAGTCATAGAAGTTCCATCGGCATTCATAACCGTTCCTGTTTCTTGTAAAGCAGATGTTTTGGTCATGGTCTGTGGAGCAGTAACCTTTAATGTGTATTGCCCGTTTTTTAAAGAATCAAAATATCCAATAAAACCATGCAGGTTTAAAACAAAATTAGTGTCTTCAATATTGGTTCCTGCTGGAGAAAAAGGAACTTCTTTTCCTATACCGCCACCTTTAACTTCCATGTCAAAGGTATCATTAACATAATAAGTAATCTTATCTAGTTGTTTGGCGTTGGCAATCGTCCACGTATTGGTATCTGTTTTAGTAACCACTAAGGCATTACCATTGTAGTCAATGGCTTTTAAATCGTCTATATACTTTCCGAAATCACTAACAGAATACGTGCCTTGCACTACTCGAGGCAGTCTATAAGTCACGACGTCTTCAGTAAATCGGCCTGGATTAATAACCACAGGAGCCTTGTCATCGATTACTTTTGTTAAATCTACACTAGCTTCTATAGGATTGGCAATCGCTAAATCATTCTTTCCCGTGGCTGTTTTTGTAGAATTACAGCCTACTAAAATTAATCCTGCAAAAAGTGCAGATAATACTTCTTTTCTCATTTTAAATAGTTTTATTGATGGTCTTATTTCTCTTAAGACGTTCAAAAGTACATCTTGTTACTAATTTGACTTACAAAATTTTGTTAATTAATGTTAATTAACATCATTCTCCTTAGTATCTTGCGCCCATGCCGGAGCCTCTCATAAGTATATTGATTCCTTTTAAAAACACACAAGACTACCTTGATGCCTGTTTAAACTCTATTGTTAATCAATCATACACCCATTGGGAATTGTTAATCGTTGATGATCATTCTACAGATAACAGTTATGATTTGGTTAATCATTACGCGAAAAGAGATCCTAGAATACAACTTTTAAAAAATGAGGGCTTCGGAATTATTTCTGCCCTAAAACTGGGGTTTTCTCATTCCAAAGGAAGCTATATCACGCGAATGGATAGTGATGATATCATGCACGAATTAAAGCTTGAAGTCTTATTAAACAAACTACTGCAAAATGGCGAGCGACATATTGCTACAGGGTTGGTTAGTTATTTTTCGGCAGAAGGCATTAGCGATGGGTATCGGAAATATGAAACTTGGTTGAATGGATTAACAATAAAAGGAAATAATTACTCCGAAATCTATAAAGAATGTGTGATTCCTTCTCCTTGTTGGATGATCCATCGTAGCGATTTAGAGTCCATAAATGCTTTTAACCCCTTACGCTATCCGGAAGATTACGATTTAACGTTCCGTTTTTATGAAGCCCAATACCAAGTCATTCCTTGCAATGTCGTGTTACATTATTGGAGGGATTACGGAGCGAGAGCCTCTAGAACCGATGCGCATTATGCCGAGAACAGTTTTATAGACATCAAGCTCCATTATTTTTTAAAACTAAATCATAATACTATAAGACCTTTGGTGGTCGCGGGGCGCGGGAAAAAAAGGCAAGACAATTGCAAAAAAGCTCATTGCATTAAAGGTGCCGTTTCATTGGATTTGTGATAATCCTAAGAAAATTGGAAAACACATTTATGATCAGGAGATGAAATCCTTTCAATATCCGGAGCGCTTAAAAAAACCACAAAGCATCATTAGCGTTGCCAATACAGAGCAACAAATTGTAATTAAAACCTATTTACACGAGCGAAATATGCAGTCTATGGAAGATTATTTTTTCTTTTGTTAAAGCGCTTCGTATATCAGTTTTAGTTTTTATATTTGTTTAATCAAAATGAGCAATGCAGTTTAAACATCCGAACTTCTTTACGGTCTATTCTTACTGCTAATCCCTATAATCATTCACTTGTTTCAATTGCGTAAATTCCGAAAGGAAGCATTTACCAATGTGGCATTTTTAAAACAAATCACCTTACAAACACGTAAAAGCTCACAAATTAAAAGGTGGTTAATCTTATTTATAAGAATGGCGCTTCTTGCCACCATAGTCGTCGCTTTTTCGCAACCTTATGCTTCAAAAAATAAAACGCTCGACACTAAAAAAGAAACCGTTATTTATTTAGACAACTCCTTTAGTATGCAGGCTAAAGGTGAAAAGGGAGAACTTTTAAAGCGTGCCATTCAAGATTTAATTAGCCATGTTCCCCAAGATGAAAATATAGCACTAATTACCAATGATAACATGTATCGCTTTACCACCATTAAAGCCATGACCACTGACTTGTTGCAGTTAAATTATGCTTCCAATCAAATCCCCTATCAGGCGGCGCTTTTAAAAGCAAAAAAGTATTTTACAAAAAACAGAAAATCTATTAAAAACTTAGTTTTTATCAGTGATTTTCAGCAAAAAGATATGCCTTTTAAAGGGTTAAATGATTCACTAATTACCACCCATCTGGTACAACTAAAACCTACAAATACAAATAATGCAGTAATAGATAGTGTTTATATTTCTAAGCGCAGTGCTAGTAGTTTAGAAATTACCGTTTCATTAGAGAATACAGGGTCTATAATAGACAACTTGCCGGTTTCACTTTACCATGATGGAAACTTATTAAGTAAAACGGCTTTACGTCTTGAAGATAAGGCCAAGACCGTATTTACAATACCAAACAATACGCGTATTAAAGGAGAAATTAAGATTGAGGATACCAGTCTACAATTTGATAACACCTTGTTTTTTAATATTAACACGGCTAGCAAAGTTAACGTGCTTGCCATTAGTGAGGCCAGCGATTCTTTTTTAAAACGCATGTATGCTGAAGACGAATTTGACTATAAAAACACGCGGCTTCCACAGCTAAATTATAGTGATATTGTGAATCAGAATTTAATTATATTAAACGAATTATCAAACATCCCTACGTCTCTAAACACAGCATTAACGAGCTTTACAACTCATGGTGGTGTGGTCATTTTGATCCCACCACAAACTATAGATTTACCATCTTATAACGTATTATTAAGGAGTTATAACTTTCAACCATTTCAAGCGCTATCTAACACAGAAAAACGATTAACCACTATCAATTATTCGCATCCGATATATAGAGACGGTGTTTTTGAAAAGCGAGTGACAAATTTTCAATACCCGAAGAGTCAGTCCTATTACCCACAATCCATAGGAAATACGTCACCAGTACTACAATTTGAAGATGGAAAGCCATTTTTATCAGAAAACAAGAACCTGTATGTTTTTAGTGCGCCATTAAATAAAACAAATTCCAATTTTCAGGAGGTGAACTTAATAGTGCCAACCTTTTATACTATTTCTAAGCAAAGTTTGAAATTAGCGCAACTATTTCTTACCATTGGTAAAGAAAACACCTTTGATATTGCCACCGATTTACAACAAGATGCGGTACTGACTCTAGTGAATGGCGACAAAAAAGTAATTCCTCAACAACATTATTTTAATAATAAAGTAACAATAACCACTAATGAAACGCCCGACACTGCTGGAATATATAGCATTCAAAACAAAGCAGAAATCATACAAAACATAAGTTATAATTACAATCGTAATGAAAGTAATTTGGTTTATCAGGAGCTTTCTAAGATAGAAAAAAGTACAGTTGTAAGCTCTATCGAAGCGGCTTTCGAAACTATAAAAAATGATAATAAAGTGAATGCGCTATGGAAATGGTTTGTTATTTTTGCGCTAGCGCTTTTAATTATTGAAATGCTCATCTTAAAATATTTTAAATGAACGTACTCATAAAATCTGCTACCATTATTGATGCTAAGAGCGATTTTCATAATGCAACGCAGGATATTTTAATCGAAAAAGGCTACATCTCTAAAATCGCCAAAAGCATTAAAAACGAAAAGAACTATAAAGAAATAGCACACGATAATCTTCATGTTTCTCAAGGGTGGTTTGATAGCAGCGTGTGTTTTGGAGAGCCCGGTTTTGAAGATAGGGAAACCCTTGCGAACGGACTAATAGCTGCAGCAAAATCAGGTTTCACTGCGGTCGCCTTACAGACCAACACCTATCCCGTAATAGATAGTCATTCTGATGTGTCTTTTATAAAATCAAAAGCTCAAAATTCTGCTGTCAACTTAGTGCCTTTTGGCGCATTAACTAAAAATAGTGAAGGCATTGATCTTGCGGAGCTTTTTGACATGAAAAACGCTGGTGCAGTGGCGTTCTCAGATTATAAAAAACCCATAGATAACCCAAATTTATTGAAAATCGCATTGCAATACGCGAGCAATTTTGACGGATTGGTCTGCTCATTTCCCCAAGAAAATAAAATAGCAGGCAACGGGGTAATGAATGAACACGTTTCAAGCACTAATTTGGGATTAAAAGGGAATCCTAATTTGGCTGAAGCCTTACAAGTTGCCGAGAGACTTGTCCATTTTAGAGTATACTGGAGGTAAATTACACATTCCCACAATTTCTACAGCAGAAGCTGTAGCATTGATTAGAGTCGCTAAACAAAAGAAATTAGACGTCACCTGTAGTGTAGCGATACATAATTTATTTATGGATGATTCGGCATTAAAAGAATTTGATACCCGTTTTAAAGTATTACCTCCATTGCGTACGCCTCATGATATTAAAGCACTTCTTGAGGGGGTGACTGATGGCACTATAGACATGGTCACCAGTGATCACAATCCATTAACCATTGAAGATAAAAAGGTCGAGTTTGATTATGCTGCATATGGCACTATAGGTTTAGAAAGTGCTTTTGGAGCATTACAAACCCTATTCTCGACAAAAAAAACCATCAAACTACTAACGAGTGGAAAAGAGCGCTTTGCGATAGACCCTAGTTTTTTAAAAGAAGGCCATATGGCCAATATGACATTATTTAACCCTGACTCAAAATATACGTTTACAGAAAACAACATACTTTCTAAATCTAAAAACAGCCTGTTTTTAGATACCGTTTTAAAAGGAAAAGTTTATGGCATTATCGCCAATAATAAAATTGAATTATAATTGTATGAATCAACAAACTGTTACAGAAGGGAAGTCTTTAGCGATACTTAGCTATTTTACATTTATAGGCACATTAATAGCCTTATTTATGAATCTGGAAAAGAAGAATCCTTTTACCAATTTTCACATAAGACAAATGATAGGTTTAATTATCATGCTTATTTTTTCGAACGTGGTTGAACGGTATTTACATAGTTGGACAGGAACCATTTTATGGATAATCACATTCTCATTTTGGTTGTATGCGCTAATCTATGCTATAAAAGGAGAAATGAAGCTTGTTCCAGTATTAGGCGAGAAGTTTCAGGTATGGTTTGCTAATTTGGGTAACTAATGGCAGCATTATCTTTACACCACATCGTTCGGGAGTCTTCATTACAAGAAAACGCCCCTTTACTCCTCTTGTTTCACGGTTATGGCAGTGACGAAAACGACTTGTTTTCTTTTGCTCAAGAACTACCGGAAGAACTCTTCATTGTTTCTGTAAGAGCACCTCACACGATGCAACCCTACGGTAATGCTTGGTATGCTATTAACTTTGATGCAGAGAAAGGCAAATGGAGTGATAATGAACAAGCGATAGCCTCACGTGATAAGATTTCACATTTTATAGATGAAGTTTTAGCCACATATCCTGTTGATATAAACAATGTCTCTCTTTTAGGGTTTAGCCAAGGTACCATCCTTAGCTATGCAGTAGCACTTACCTATCCCGAAAAAGTTAAAAATATCATTGCTTTGAGTGGGTATATAAATACCGATTTATTTGACACACAGCCTAAAGAAAATTATGCGCATTTAAATTTTTATTGCTCACATGGTTCTGTAGATCAAGTGATTCCTGTCGATTGGGCAAGACAAGCACCAAAATTTTTAGAAGCTTTAGATATAAAACACCAATTCAGTGAATTCCCTGTTGGTCATGGCGTTGCGCCACAAAATTTTTATGAGTTTAGAGATTGGTTAAAAAGTAGACTTAAAATTCAGAATTAAATAAAATTATATGTTTTAAATACGAATGCTGTAATATTTTAGTTTTTTTAACAAATGAGTAATTTTGTTTCTGTTTTTTAGTACCTTCGATTGTGCTATTGATGTTGTTAATCTCCAAAAAAAAAATCAAGGGGTAACTTTTGCCTTTTTTTTGGAACACTCCTATATCAGGTGTTGTTTTCAACTCAAATTTTATACACCCATAACGAAGTGCGAGACGTATTTATGTCTCTGGTGCTTTCCTTATTCTATTTTATTATAATTTTAACTGCTATCAACCAATGAAAAGCCAAAAAATAAAAATGTTAAAATGGCCATTATTTTGCTTCATTTTTACATTATATGTATTCTCTTCTGAAGCTCAAGAAAACAAACCCGAGGGTTTGGAAATTTTTGATGACATTATAGGTCTCGAAAACACAAAATTATATAACGGTAAACGGTATTATCATCTTTATAAACCTACTGTAGAAAATCATAATTTTTTTCCTTCAAGCCAACTACCAAAAAGGTAATGTGTTTTATGACGGACAATATTTTATGAATATTGAGCTTAAATACGACATACTTTATGATAAGTTGATTTACAAACCTATGGGCAATAAGAGCTTTTTAAATATTGAGCTTATTAAAAACAAAATTGATTCCTTCAGTTTTCAGAATCATAGGTTTATTAATGCAGGGCTCATTGAAGAAAACAAAGGACTCGTTTCACGGACCTTTGGAGGTTATTTTTAGTTCGCCTTCCATTAAATTCTATGCGAAAAGAAAAAAGACGATTGATGAAAAAATAAAAGGAATTCAAATCACCTATTTATTCCGCGAATCAGATAGTTATTTCTTGTTATATAATAATGTTTTCTATGCCATAGACTCGAGAAAAGATCTAAGAAAAATATTCCCCGACCTGAGAAAAGATATTAAAAAAGAGAGTAAAGAAAATGAGAAAAAGTTTAATGAGGACGATGAAGGTTTGTATCTCTACTTAATACATTTCATTGCCTTCAAATTAAATACGAATAACGCCTAATTAAACTACATGAAGAAACTTATTATATACTCTTTATTTCTACTTTCTTCGCATATGTTATGTGCGCAAAGTGAGAATATTACTCTTTCATTTGAGGAACTTAGTTTAAAAGAAGTATTACTCTCCATTGAGGTGAAAACGGAACTTTCATTCTATTATATAGACAAATGGTTGGATTCCAAAAAAATATCTAAAAACTATGAAGAGGTCTCTTTAGAATTTATACTAAATGATTTATTTACTGGATCGCTCCATAAACTATATTATTTTTGAGGACAAAGTTATTTTAACAAATAACAGCATGGTATTTAAAGCATTACCTGACGATTTTTTCAAAGAGGAAGAGCATGCGCGTCCTTTAGAAATTGAGACGGTCTTTTATAACGAATACAATAATAAAAACTTAGTCACTATTGGTAAACAAAGTGAGACTTTAGTCGAAAACGAAGTTGTTGTTTCCGGTTTGGTAATTAACGAAACTACTGGTGAACCCATACAGGGTGTGGCCATTATTGCAGATCAACTAAACAGAAACACCGTTACCAATAAAAACGGAAGGTTTTCTATTACACTGCCATTGGGACTCAATAATATAGAAGCAAAACTTTTAGGCTATACCGGATTTTCAAAACAGCTTTTGGTATATAGCAAAGGTTTTTTTAAATTTTATTTGACGGAAGCTACAGAGACCTTAGCAGAAGTTATTTTAGAGTCAACAGCTAACAACAATGTTAAAGAAGGAATTGTTGGAGTGACTTCAATAGATATAGAAGGCCTAAAAACGGTGCCTGTTATTTTGGGAGAACGCGATATTTTAAAGGTTGCTACAACACTGCCTGGGATAAAAACAGCAGGTGAAGGTTCTGCTGGTTTTAACGTTCGTGGAGGCCGTGCAGACCAGAATTTAATTCTTTTAGATGACGCGGTAATTTACAGCCCTTCGCATTTCTTAGGTTTCTTTTCTGCTATTAACCCTTTTGTGACAGGATCACTGGATATTTATAAAGCTAGTATTCCTGCAGAATTTGGAGGCAGACTTTCTTCTGTGTTCGATATTAAATCTAAAGAACCAAACTATGAAAAATTTTCAGGTGAAGGTGCTATTGGTCCAGTTACAGGAAGTTTAAGTTTACAAACACCGATTAAAAAAGACGAAATAGCACTTACGGCTGCTGCACGGGCAACCTATTCTAATTGGATATTAAGATCTTTGGATGAAGAATCATTAAAAAATAGTAAAGCTTCCTTTTACGATGGATTAATTAAATATAATCATAAAATTAATGAGAATAATAAATTTCAAGCCACAGGATACTTTAGTGAAGATGAATTTAGCATAACTTCAGATTCTATCTTTAGTTATAATAATGCTTTAGCATCCTTGAAATGGAATCACACGTTTAAAAATGACAAACATCAAAGTGAATTGATAGCGGTCAATAGCCAGTACAAATATGGTATTGGTTACGAGGCAAATTCTAATAATGATTTTAAATTTGATTATAAAATTAATGAAACGCAGCTGAAATTAAACTTGAAATATTTTCATAGTGCGAAGCATAAATTTGACTACGGTATCAGCACCAAATTGTATCAGGTTAATCCAGGAAATGTTAAACCCTTAGGAGAAAATTCTATCCTTACTCCTAAAAATTTAAATCAGGAAAAAGGTTTAGAATCTGCAATTTATATTTCAGATTTATTTGAGGTCAATGAAAAATTACTTTTTAATATTGGGTTACGGTATTCTCGATTTTCTGCTTTAGGGCCAAACACTCAAAATGTTTATGAAGAAGGGCAACCAAGGGCGGAATCTACTGTCATAGCCGTTAACACTTATGGTAATAATGAGAGTATTAAAAATTATAGTGGATTAGAGTATCGTGCTTCATTGCGATATTTGTTAACCCCTACTTTTTCATTAAAAGCGAGCTACAACACCACCCTGCAATACATCCATTTATTATCTAACAACACCACCATTTCTCCTACTGACACTTGGAAGCTTTCAGATTTGAATACCAAACCCCAACGCGCGAATCAATACACCTTGGGTTTTTACAAAAACCTGTATAACAGTGCTTTAGAAATTAACATTGAAGGCTATTATAAAAAAATGTCTGATATTCTAGACTATAAAATTGGGGCAGAATTAATTTTAAATGAAGCTTTGGAGCAAGAACTACTTCAAGGTGAAGGTCAAGCATACGGTGTAGAATTATTAATAAAAAAGAAAAAGGGCTTGTTTAATGGTTGGTTAGGGTATAGTTATTCCGAGAGCAATGCTAAAATTAAATAGCGATATTCCACAAGAACAAGTTAATAATGGGGAATATTTTCCAGCAAATTATGATAAACCTCACGATTTTAGTTTAGTCACCAATTATAGAATTACGAAACGTTATAGCATGTCTGCCAACTTTATTTATCAAACTGGACGACCGATTACCTACCCTGTTGGAAAATTTATTTTTGCAGGCAGCGAACAAGTACTATACAGTGACAGAAACCAATTTCGAATTCCAGATTATTACCGGTTAGATATTGGTTTTAATATAGAAGGTAATCATAAGCTTAATAAATTGGCGCACAGTTTCCGGAATATTTCAGTATATAATGTCCTTGGTCGCAACAATCCCTATTCTGTTTTTTTTGTAAATAACGATGGAAAAGTGCAAGCGTTTAAAACTTCTATTTTTTCTATTCCAGTGCCGACCATAACCTATAATTTTAAATTTTAATCGATTGAATTGTATATATAAAATAGTGCTACTTGCTGTCTTTTTTCTTTGTTTGAGTTACAATGACGAATTAGAATTACATACGCAAGGTTTAAAAACTGTTTTATCAGAAAGTCGACCGAGACTTTGTTTCGGGTAATATTTCCGGACTTAACACAAATACAAATGTGAAAGGATACTTTAATGCCTCTTCTTTTACATCTTTTATAAAACCTCAATGTGATGATTGTACATCATTCACATCTAATATACCACCCGAGTTTTGGGAAGACTAATTATGAGAAAAATACTTAACGTTATCTTTATCGCCACTCTTTTAATTTGCTTTAACTGCATAGAAGAAATAGAATTAGAAACGCAAGATTTTGAAAGTGTTTTAGTCGTGGAAGGCACGATTACGAACGCGTTTAAATTTCAAGAAATTAAACTGTCACGCACTTACTTACTTGAAGGAAATGAGCAAAAGTTAGAGAATAATGCCAATGTTCAAATATTAGACAACCAAGGTAATTTATATACTTTTACCCAAAATTTGGAAGGGGTGTATGTGTCTAATATTGAATTTGAAGCAGTGCCTAATATGGGTTACACATTAAATATAACGACCAGTAATGGCAAACAATATAAATCTACAGAAACTAAACTCACCCCTATTTCACAAATAGACAGTCTTTATGTAGAATACAATGAGGGTGAAGAGAATGAGGTTCAAATATTGGTTGATAGTGATAACGCCCCTAATGGAGCAAAATATTTTAGATACGAATATGAAGAGACCTCCAAGGTCATTGTTCCTTATTACAGTAATTTTAATGCTATTGTAACTAATGTTGTTGACAATTTAATCGAATTTGAGTATGAAATTGTATTGGTAGACAAAACAGAGGAGCAGCGTATTTGTTATACTACAAATTCATCATTTGAAATCATTCAAACGTCTACAACTCAATTTGATAATAATACGGTGAATAGATTCCCAGTAAGAACTATTGATAAAGAGAATAGCGTCCTTAGAGAACGATATTCCATATTGGTTAAACAATATTCTCAAAGCCTTGAAGCTTATAATTTTTATAAGATTATTCATGATTTGAGTGTTAGTGAGAGTCTACTTTCAGAAAATCAACCAGGATATGTTATTGGAAATCTCATTTCTATAAATGATAACGTTGAAAAAATAGTCGGGTATTTTGATGTCGCTTCTGTTTCTTCCGAGAAGACTATATTTTAATTATGCCGATTTAGATATGCCTCAACCTGATTATGCCTATTACTGTGAATATGAAACTGATGCTGGTGGTGTGAATAACTATAATAAAAATCATTTAAAACTAGATTACAGATTAGATGGTGGTTCACCTGGAACGCCAAATCATAGACGTGTTTTGTATAATTTAATGAGATCTGGAGAATATTTTAAGTTTTTAGATGTATCGCTAGATGGCTTTATTTACGAAATTATTAGCCCTGAGTGTGGTAACTGCACCTGGTTTTCGTCTAATATAAAACCTGATTTTTGGGAAGACTAATTATGAGAAAAATATTTAAAATCATCTTCGTCGCCACTCTTTTTATTTGCTTTACCTGCATAGAAGAAATAGAATTAGAAACACAAGCTTTTGAAAGCGTTTTGGTAGTTGAAGGAACCATTACCAATGAGTTTAAATTTCAAGAAATTAAACTGTCACGAACGTACTTACTTGAAGGAAATGAGCAAAAGTTAGAGAATAATGCCAATGTTCAAATATTAGATAGCCAAGGTAACACATATCATTTCACGCAAAATACAGAGGGCAAATATGTGTCCAACATAGAGTTTGAAGCCTCCCAAAACATGAGTTACAAACTGTTTATAACAACGAAAAATGGTAAGCAGTATCAGTCTTTAGAAACCAATCTTACTCCTATTTCTCAAATAAATAGCCTGTATGCTATATACAGTGATGATCAGGGAGTCCAAATATTTGTCAACAGCGAAAATGATATTAATGGCGCGCAATATTTTAGATATGAATATGAAGAAACTCACAAAATTGTTGTTCCTTATTATAGCAGCCTGAATGCTATTATATCAAATGTTCAAAACTTTGGTCAGGAATATGAAATACGACTGGAACCAAAAACAGTAGATCAACGTACTTGTTACACGACAAATGCGTCAATTGGTATTATTCAAACTTCAACAAATCAACTTGATAATAATGTTGTTGAAAGGTTCGTCGTAAGAACTCTAGACAAAAGAAATAGCTTGCTTAGAGAAAGATATAGTATATTGGTAAAACAATATGTGCAAAGCTTTGAAGCTTACAACTATTACAAAATAATTAAAGAATTAGGAATTAACGAGAGCTTACTTTCTGAGAGTCAGCCGGGATATAATGTGGGTAATATAGAATCTATAAATAATAAAAACGAAAAAATTGCTGGATATTTTGAAGTAGCATCTGTTTCCTCTAAAAGATTGTTTTTTAATTATTTTGATGTAGGTATTCCCCAACCAAAATATCCCTTTGATTGTGAATATAGAACTGACGAAACAGAAGTCCTTAATTTAAATATAAACCATTTAATACTTAAGTATAATTATTTAGATCAACGTGCAAAACTTTATGAAAGGTTGTCTTTTGATAATTATAAATATTTGAGTGGTGGATTTGATACCTATAAAATTGTTAGTCCACAATGTGGTGATTGTACTTCTTTTTCTTCTAACATAAAACCTGAATTTTGGCAAGAATAATTATGAAAAAAACAACAATAATATTATTTGCATTTTTAGTGTCATTTGTTTCAAATGGCCAAGCAGAGAAATCAACAGTAAACCTTAATGAATTATTATTAATTCCTAACGAATATACAACCCTTCACACAACTACTGATTTTGCCTTGGTGGGAGAATATTTATATTATAAGTTATTCGTTTTTAGTGAAAATAAGCCGAGCGCTATAAGTAAAGTAGGCTATGTCGAGCTAATCGATTCAGATAATAATCTTATCATAAAACAAACTTTGGCTATAAAAAATCATAGTGCCAATCATCACATTTTTATACCTTCACAATTAAGAACTGGAAATTATAAGTTAATAGCTTATACCAATTGGTCAAAAAATAATTCTATAAAAGGTGGATATGTGAAAGATATTAATATTATTAATCCCTTTTCTTCAGTTAATCAAACCCTTAGTGAGAGCGCGGAAACCATTGCAATAACAAAAGCAAATACGCTAAATCTAGAACAACACGATAACGGAAATATTACCCTAAATATTTCAAAAAAAAATTACACAAACAGAGAGGCTTTAGCTGTAGATGTTTTAGTAAATGATAAAATAAAAAACGGCAACTATAGTCTTTCTATTAAGAAATTAGATTCGGTTTCTGTTGAATATAAAACTTCTCAAAATTATACAACATTAGACACCTCTAATATTGTATTTTTCCCTGAAATGAGAGGTAAATTATTGGTGGGTAAAATAACCAATACAACCCAACCATTAGATATCGAAAATAAAAATATAGCCCTTTCCATTGTAAGCAAAAATCCTATTTTTAAAATGTCGAAAACCAATGCTCAAGGACAATTTTTTTTCAATATTGATCATTTGTTAACATATGAAGAAATGACGATACAACTTGTTGAAGATAATAATGATGATTTTAAAATAGAATTAATTGAACCTAAAAAGACTAATTACAAAGCGCTTACATTTAAAAATTTAGGTATCAGTAAGGATTTAAAAAGAATTATAGAGCAACGCAGCATAAAATCTCAAATTGAAAATGCCTATTTTGAAAATAAACAAGATAGCATTATGAAGACGATAGAAAGAGATCCCTTTTATTATAATACCGCAAAAAAATATGTGCTTGATGACTATACACGATTTAAAACGGTTAGAGAAACATTTATAGAAGTCATTCCCGAAGCTGGTCTGCGAAAAGAGGGGGATGATTACCAAATAATAGTGCATGCCGATAATGCTTCAAGAGAAAATAATAGTATTACAAATTTGAAACCTCTGATTGTTGTAGATGGAATGATTGTACAAAACAACAACGATTTGATTGACTTCAATCCAAAAAAAATCGAATCTATTAGCATAGTACAAGGGGACTATGTTTATGGTGCAAACTTATATCAAGGTGTCATAGGGGTCACGACCTTCTTACAGGACTTTAAAACGTCCATCAATGGTGAGTTCATTATAAATACAAATATAACTATCTCAGAAAGTAATAAAATGAATTATCAGCCGCAGTATCAAAACCAGGAACAATATAAACACATACCGGATTATAGAAATCAATTACTTTGGATTCCTAATATCACACTTAATAGCAAAAATGAGACTTTTAAAACCTATACCTCAGATGATCATGGAACCTATGAAATTAGGTTTGAAGGTTATACCAAGGATGGAGAATATGTTCTTTCTAATACTTATTTTGAAGTTAAGTAAAACGCTATAAGGGGTATAAGAAAGATTCTACCAATTTATACTTCAAGTCGCCTTTTTCGTCAATTTCATAGGTTATAAAAAGCTCGCCTTCAAATTGGCCGTCTGTAAAATCGGCAATAATCCATTTGTGATTTAAAATACGTACAATATTAATTTGCATTCTATTGCCTTCACTAGACCCATAAGGTATTAATGGATGCTCGTCTCCATCAAATTCATTTTGGGTATATAACCCGTCTTGAATGGCTGGAAGCAGCTTTGACATGTCATATCCTTTATCAGCAAAATAGAAATAAGATTTCTCATTACTATCAAAATTAAAATAAGACAAATCTGTAATCTCTTGATTCAATTGAAGTATAGAATCTTGATATTTTTTAATCTGTATTTCTGTATTAGCAACCTTTTTATTACTGTCGTCAAAAATTTTCTTCGAATTCATATACTGAAAGATTAACAGCAATAAAGAAAAAATAAATAGATACATAAATATGCGATTCTTCATAAGTATAATATTTTTTAAGATTTAGTAATTGGAATATAAATAGTTAATTCGTCGTAAGCTAAAAACACGTTTTTTGGTAATTTCTGTTGTACTTCGTCATGAAACCCTAATTGATGGCTAATGTGTGTTAAATAAGCACGCTTAGGTTTAAGTCTGTCAATCAGAGCAAGTGCTTCTTCAAGATTTAAATGCGATAGGTGTGGCTCTTCTCTCAAGGCATTTAATACTAGCACGTCCAAATGTTTTAGTTTATCTAATTCAGAGTCGGGAATAGTCTTCATGTCTGTGAGGTAAGCAAAATTTTCAAATCTAAATCCAAAAACCTGTAATTTATGATGAAACCCTTCAATAGGAATCACTTCTATATCCTTAAGTTTAAAAGCTTCATTTTTAATACTATGCGAACGCACACTTGGTGCTCCAGGATATTTATTTTCAGTAGTAAAAATATAGTCGAATCGCTTTCGTAACTCGCCTAAGACACGACGGTGTGCATAAATGTCAATATCACCTTGTTTAAAAAAAAATGGTCTAATATCATCAAGTCCAGCGGTATGATCGGCATGCTCATGTGTAAATAAAACACCATCCAATTTTGTGCAATTAGCTCGTAGCATTTGTTGCCTAAAATCCGCCCACAATCAATAACAAAAGTATATTTCTTCCACTCCACTAAAACAGAAACACGCAACCGTTTATCCTTTGGATTGTCACTTAAACAAACAGGGTGTGTACTCCCAATAACTGGAATACCCTGTGACGTTCCTGTTCCTAAAAAAGTGATTTTCAATAGAGAAATTGTTTCTCACAAAAATAAGTTATTTTTTTTGTTTGCTATACTTATTTGATACCTTTGTACGTAACACAAATCGTTGCCTATTTATTATGGAAATCACACTAAGAGGAGATAAAGATATAGAAACTATTCCGTCGTTAAAAGATAAAGCATTACGCATAAATCTTAACGAAAATATTTACGGGACATTTTCTGAAATAGGTGCTGGGCAAGAAACTGTACGTCAGTTTTTTAGGGCAGGCGGTGGTTCCGGAACCATAGCAAAAGCGATGTCGGCATACGATAAAGATTTTAGCGATGCCATTTATGGGATTGAAAATGATAAACGTTACGTGACTGAAGCCCGCTTGCGTAAAATGCTGGATCATGAAATAAATTTAATTGAGCAGCGTATAACACGCGATAAGCATCCACATAAAATGTTTTTTAGCTACGCCAACACGGTAGCAACTATCGATTTTGCTAAAAAATACAAAGGACATGGATGGGTAGGTATAAAATATCAAGTGGATCCGGAACAGGATTACAACGAGATTGTATTGCATATTCGTTTTAAAGAAAATGATGCCCGCTTACAACAAGAGACTTTAGGTAAATTGGGGACAAACCTTATTTATGGTGCGTTTTATAAGTACAATACGCCAAGAAAACTATTGCGCTATTTATATGATCATTTAGATAAAGATCAATTAGAAATTGATACGATAAACTTCTCCGGCCCCGTATTTTCTGAAGTGGATAACCGTTTAATGAGTTTACAACTGGTAAAAAACGGCATGACAGATGCCGTAATGTTTGCACCAGATGGAAACAACGTACTGCCAGCTAGAGTCCTCTACAAAAGAAACATATTAGCATTACGCGGAAGTTTTAGACCTGTAACGAAAGTAAATATGGACATGTATGAGAAATCTTTAGACATGTTTTTGAAAGAAAATAAAGTAGACGAAGACCAAACGCAGGTTATTTTTGAAATTACACTATCTAATCTTCGTGCAGAGGGAGAAATCGATGAGCAAGATTTTATGGATAGAGCGAAACTGCTGTGTTCACTCGGGCAAACGGTTTTAATTTCAAATTTCCAAGAATACTACAAATTAGTAGAATATTTTTCACAATACACAAAAGCCAGGATGGGCTTAGCCATGGGGGTTAATAATTTAGTAGATATTTTTGATGAGAAATATTATCGCCATTTAAGTGGTGGTATTTTAGAAGCCTTTGGTAAATTGTTTTTTAAAGATTTACGAGTGTATCTCTACCCTATGGAAAATGAAGATGGTACATTAACCACTAGCGATAATTTAAAAGTGCACCCTAGAATGAAAGAATTGTATAAATTCTTTAAGTATAATGGAAAAGTAGTTGATATTACAGACTATGATCCAACGACACTCAATGTCTTCTCTCGTAAAGTATTAAGTATGATCGCTTCGGTGAAGAAGGTTGGCAAAGTATGTTACCAAAAGGCGTTTCTAGTTTAATAATGGAAAAAAGTTTGTTCGGATGCGAAACGGAAGAAGCGCATAATCGCGAATAAGTCATATCAATTATATTGTATAATATATCGATTACAGATAATTATCTCGGCTATCTATATTCATTTGAAATGATTAAATATGTCTACTTATGGATGGATAGATTCATTTATTTTGTATCAAAACAGGCCTATAAAATAAGATGAATAAAACAGTAGATCAAACCAAGCAGAGTAAGCCTAGAAACTTCTTATCACGGCATAAAAAATATATGCCTATCCTTTTTTTTATCGCAGGTTTTATTTTCGACACGCTCACGCTTGGGCGCATCGATAGGTTGTATGATATGGTGGTATTGTGCCTTCACATGACCGCGCTTACTGCTTCCTTATATCTCTATAATCTAGTCGATGATGGGGCTTGGGAAAACACAATTCTTGGCCGTTTTGAAGCGTATTTGCCTTTGGCTATTCAGTTTTTCTTCGGAGGCCTTTCGAGTGCTTATGTTATTTATTTTTCTAGAAGTGTTTCGTTATCTAAGACCTTAGCCTTTTTTATTATTTTGGTCGCGCTACTTGTCGCTAATGAGTTTTTAAAGAAAAGAATCTCTAATAAATACCTACAGTTTAGTATATACTTTTTTATAAGCTTTACATTCTTTGCCTTCATGGTACCTGTATTAATAAAGGAGATGAGTACTGCTATTTTTCTTTTTTCAGGAGTTATTAGCTTCATTTGCACATTATTGCTCATTATTAGTATTTACTATATAAGTCCTAGTACACGGATTGAAATACACTTAGGTAAACTCATTGGTATTATATTCGCCATCTATATTTCTATAAACACCTTTTATTTATTTAATCTTATTCCTCCCGTCCCTTTGGCTATGGACACTGGTCTCGTGGCCCATAATATTGAAATGAATGGTAATAATTATGTGGTGACTTACGAAAAGGATGAATGGTATATATTTTGGAGAAGTCACCGATTACAATTTGTGCACCATCCTGATGAAAATGTATATGTTTTTTCATCGATTTTTGCACCAACAGATTTATCAAAAAAAATATATCACCGCTGGAATTGGTACAACCCTAAGAGTAAACAGTGGGACATTGTGGAAGACATAGGTTATAATATTACTGGAGGAAGAGATGGTGGATTCCGTGGTTATACTTTTAAAAGCAACATCAAGTCTGGTTCTTGGAAGGTAGAAGTCATCACAGAAGAAGAATTGGTGCTTGGCGTTATAGATTTTGAGCTTATTGCCAACGCTTCTTCCGGACCTAGAAAGTTGGTTCAAAAAGAATTCTAAACCAAAAGGCTCTTTGACCTGTGTGATGCACTAGTTAACTTAATGGAAAAGATTGAGGTAAAACGACTATAACAAATCTAATATTTGAGCCGCATGGTCTTTGGTTTTTACTTTATCGATGACATGAGTAACTACCCCATTTTCATCAATTAAAAACGTTTTACGGTGAATTCCATCATACGTTCTTCCCATAAACTTCTTTTCTCCCCATACACCAAAGGCTTCAATAACGTCTTTATTGGTGTCTGCTAATAAGGGAAAAGGGAAATGAAACTTATTTTTAAAGTTAGACTGTTTTTTTTCAGTATCGGCACTAACGCCCAAAATAGAATACCCTTGGTCTTGTAACGTTTTATAATTATCACTTAAATTACATGCCTCTGCTGTGCAACCAGGAGTGTTGGCCTTAGGATAAAAGAAAACTATTAATTTCTTCCCCTTATAATCACTCAAAGATATCGCATGACCATCCTGATCATTAACTGTAAAATTTGGTACTTTATCGCCTTGTTTTAGTGTATTCATAATTGTAATTTTGAAATTCATTCGTATCGCTCAAAAATACAACTAATGACCAAACAAGAAAAGGTAGACTTTGTTATAAATACGTTAAATACCCTATATCCACAAATTCCTATTCCATTAGACCACAAAGATCCTTACACCCTATTGATTGCGGTTTTACTGTCTGCGCAATGCACAGATGTCCGGGTGAACAAGATCACCCCTTTGTTATTTGCACAAGCAGATACCCCTTATGATATGATTAAAATGAGTGTTGAAGAAATTAAAGACATCATCAGGCCTTGCGGGCTATCCCCAATGAAAAGTAAAGGGATTCACGGGCTATCGCATATTTTAATAGAAAAGCATGAGGGCCTTGTTCCCCAAAGTTTTGAAGCATTAGAAGCCTTACCTGCCGTAGGACATAAAACAGCCAGTGTTGTAATGTCACAAGCGTTTGGTGTCCCCGCATTTCCAGTAGATACTCATATTCACAGACTCATGTATCGCTGGAATTTAACCAATGGTAAAAACGTGACACAAACTGAAAAGGATGCGAAGCGTTTATTTCGAGAAAACACATGGAATGATTTACACCTTCAAATGATATGGTATGGCAGAGAGTATTCTCCAGCCCGTGGATGGGATTTAAATAAAGATATCATAACAAAGACCATTGGAAGAGCTTCTGTTTTAAGAGACTATGAAAAAGTTAAAAAATAATTTTCAACCTACCCCTCTAGAAAAAAATAATAAAAAAATCCTGATTTAAAAAATCAGGATTTTTAGTCTAATTCAAGAGTGCTTCAAACTCCATGTTTTTATAATTTATAACACTTAAAGCCTTGGAGTAATTAAGAATAAAACGTATTGTCTCATCTTTTGGGTTCAATTTTTTGTCTTTTTTAGGATTTTGAGAGTAAAGTTTTGCCATTTATTTGCTTTTTGTTTCAAATTAATAACGTGACTTTTTCTCTTATATTGTATATTTTTAATTCGTTAAAATAATATTGTGTTTTTCTATCACTTTTCTCATGTTAATTAAGGCATAACGCATACGCCCTAAAGCGGTGTTAATACTAACTCCCGTGCGCTCCGAAATTTCTTTAAAACTCATATCTTGATACATGCGCATCACCAACACTTCTTTTTGATCTTCAGGCAATTCTTCAATTAAACGTCTCACATCACTTTCTACCTGATCTTTTATAATGGCTTTTTCGGCATTTAAACTACTGTCGCATAACACAGAAAAAATACTGAATTCGCCACTATTATCAAACTTAGGCATGCGGTTATTTTTTCTAAAATGATCAATCACCAGATTATGAGCAATTCGCATCACCCAAGGTAAAAATTTACCTTCTTCATTATATTTTCCTCTTTTCAGCGTTTTTATAACTTTGATAAAAGTATCTTGAAAGACATCTTCTGCCACGTCTCTATCATATACTTTAGAATAGATAAAACTATAAATACGTTGCTTGTGTCTTTTTATTAAAATTTCTAGTGAAGTTTCATCGCCTTTGAGGTAGCTACTAACTAAAATAGCATCTGATATAATTTCTTGTCGCATAATCATTACTTTTTTACTGCAGAAGGTAGGACTTCAGCATTAGATTTAGGTTTGTAAATTAAAAAAGTAATTGTATGCTATAGGCTTGAAAATTAAATAATTATTAATGAAGGTAAATATAACAACAATCATTCCGAAAAAACAAAAAAAAACAGAATATTTAACATTTTATTGCACAATAATCTGTTTTTAAGCTGAAATAGAAGTCTTATCTTTGTATCCCTTAAAATTTATAAAACCCTATGAACATTAAGCTTTCCGAAGTTAATCCAAAACATAACATCATCATTAAAGGTGCAAAATTGCATAATTTAAAAAATATAGATGTCGTTATTCCAAGAAATAAATTGGTTGTTATTACAGGGTTATCAGGTTCAGGAAAGTCTAGTTTAGCATTTGATACGCTGTATGCAGAAGGCCGGAGACGCTATGTGGAAAGCCTTTCTAGCTATGCTAGGCAATTTTTAGGACGATTAAACAAGCCTAAAGTCGATTATATTAAAGGCATCGCTCCTGCCATTGCCATTGAGCAAAAAGTAAATTCAACCAATCCACGATCTACCGTTGGTACCTCCACAGAAATTTACGATTATCTCAAATTGTTATTTGCCGAATTGGAAGAACGTATTCCCCACATTCCGGAGAGGAAGTAAAAAAAGATTCGGTTTCAGATGTTTTAAAATATATAAAAAGTATCCCTATAGGTAAAAAACTGCTTCTCCTCGCTCCTATTCATTTAGAAGAAGGTCGTGACATGAGTGATAAACTAAAGGCGCTTAATGCCCAAGGTTATGCTAGAATTAAAGCGGAAGGCGACATTATTCGTCTAGACGCTGCTGAACATATTACAGAAAAAACAAAAGATCTGTTTTTAGTTGTTGACAGAATTGTCACTAAAGATGATGAGGATTTCTTTAATCGTTTGGCAGATGCCATACAGACGGCCTTTTTTGAAGGTAAAGGTGAGTGCTTTATTGAATCGCTATCAAGCGCGTCTTCTAATAAAGAGATGCGCCATTTTAGTAATAAGTTCGAGTTAGATGGCATTACCTTTTTAGAGCCTAATGTACATTTATTTAGTTTTAACAATCCGTATGGAGCTTGCCCTAAATGTGAAGGCTATGGAGACGTCATAGGTATAGATGATGATTTAGTGATCCCCAATACGGCACTTTCGGTCTATGAAAATGCTATTTTCCCATGGCGTGGTGAAAGCATGAGTTGGTATCGCGATCAATTAGTTAATAACTCACACCATTTTAATTTTCCTATTCACAAACCTTACTTTGAATTGAGTGAGGCACATAAAAGCCTCATATGGAACGGTAATAAATATTTTGAAGGACTACATACCTTTTTTGCCGAACTAGAAAGTAAGGCCTATAAAATCCAAAATAGAGTGATGTTGTCACGCTATCGTGGAAAAACAAAATGTAAAGTTTGTCATGGAAAGCGTTTAAGGCCGGAAGCGAATTATGTTAAAATAAGCGGGGCTACATTGACAGACTTAGTTGAAATGCCCCTCGATAGATTGAGCCTCCGGTTTAAACAGTTAGAATTGAATGCTCATGATCACACGATTGCAAAACGATTGTTGACTGAAATTAATAACCGTCTTTCTTTTTTAAGCAACGTCGGTTTAGACTACTTAACGTTAAACCGAAAATCGAACACCTTATCTGGCGGAGAAAGTCAACGTATAAATTTAGCAACATCACTAGGAAGTAGCCTGGTGGGCTCCATGTATATTCTTGATGAACCAAGTATAGGGTTACATCCAAAGGATACAGAGCGCCTTATACTTGTATTAAAAGCCTTAAGAGATTTAGGAAACACTGTCATTGTGGTTGAACACGATGAAGATATTATGAAAGAGGCCGATGAAATTATTGATATCGGACCGTAAGCGGGAACTTTTGGGGGGCATGTGGTGGCCACAGGCACCTATAAAGATATCTTAGCTTCCAATTCGCTAACGGCACAGTACCTTAATGAAACACTTAAAATTGAAGTTCCTAAGAAACGGCGCACTTCGAAATATAGTCTTGACATTATAGGCGCTCGAGAAAACAACTTGAAAAACATAAACGTCAGCTTTCCATTAGGGATGCTTACCGTCATTACAGGTGTTTCTGGTAGTGGAAAAAGTACCTTAGTTAAAAAAATAGTCTATCCCGCATTACAAAAAGAACTCACGGGTTTTGGAGATAAGCCTGGTCAATTTACAGAGCTCAAAGGAAATTATAGCAATGTGAAACACATCGAGTTTGTAGATCAAAATCCTATTGGGAGGTCCTCTCGTTCTAATCCAGTGACCTACATTAAAGCCTATGATGATATTCGTGCGCTATACAGTAAACAGAAATTGAGTACGATTAGAAATTATGCCGCGAAACACTTTAGTTTTAATGTTGATGGCGGACGCTGCGAAACCTGTAAAGGTGAAGGCGAAGTTACCATTGAAATGCAGTTTATGGCCGATGTGCATTTAGAATGTGAAACCTGTAAAGGGAAGCGTTTTAAAAAAGAAGTCCTGGAAGTCACTTTTGCCGATAAAAATATTGATGATATTTTAAATATGACTATTGACGATGCCATCGTATTTTTTGATGAGAACCACGTCACAAAAATAAAAACGAAATTACAACCGTTGCAAGATGTGGGATTGGGCTATGTTACTTTAGGTCAGAGTTCCTCAACATTATCCGGAGGAGAAGCACAGCGTATTAAGCTGGCCTCTTTTTTAGGAAAAGGAAACACTAAAGAAACGGCATTATTTGTTTTTGATGAACCCACCACGGGATTACATTTTCACGACATTAAAAAGTTGTTAAAATCCTTTAATGCCTTAATTGAAAAAGGACACTCCATTATTGTTGTAGAACACAATTTAGAACTTATAAAATGTGCCGACTACATCATAGATTTAGGACCTACAGGCGGTGAATACGGAGGTCATTTAGTAGCTTCCGGCACCCCTGAAGAGATTGTTAAGGTTAAGGCTTCAGAAACGGGAAAATATCTGCAAGAAAAGCTCTAGTTTTTAGTAAAACATAAAAGAAAACAATCCTAAAAAAATCACTGTAATAGGTATTACCAGGGCCAAAAATAAGAACGCCGTTAATCCACTTTTAATAAAACTTAAAAACAATCCCTGGCGATAAAAGTGCTTAATAGCGATTAGTAAATAGCTAAATGTAGACAACGTGATTACTAGAACTACCCAGTTTGGGATCTCCATAATAAAATTCAACGTCAGAATAATAGTAAACACGGAAAATAGAAAAGCAAAATAATAAAAACTAAAAACCAAATGATGCGCGTAACGGCCCCTATTGTAATACAATAGTTTAAGAATTAAGGCGAAAATGGGCAATAAGAAAAACATGGCAATCGGTATGGTATCATAAAAGGTCTGTAAAATACTTCCACCTTGTTTAGATTTATAAAATTTCAATCCTTGAGTATATAAACGTCTTTTAAAAGCGCCATCCGTTTCTTTCAAGCCCATTGCACTATAAATCTCATGATCTGACGCTTTTGCCGCGATTAATGAATCGATTTTGCTTTCATTAAAACTGGAGCTCAAAACACTATTATTTTTAAATTTTTCAGTCTCTATTAAGGAATCTACTTGCTTTTGCGTCAACCCGGTTAAAAAAACATTGTCATTTAAAACTTTACGAAGTTCTGTCTTTGCTATAGAATCTTTTTCTTTATTAGTGTTTAGTACTTCTAAAGTAGTAGAATCAGTTGTTCCCTTACCACTAACACTACTATTTGTAACCTGTGTAGGACTAAAAAAATTATCAAAACGACTATTTACGCTGTCTATTTGTTTTCGAGTACTAAAAGAAAACAAAAAGAAAAATACCACTGAAATAAAAAGGTATAATTGTGCGGGGTGCAAATAGAGTAAACGTTTTCCTCCAATGAATTTTTCGGCTAAATAGCCCGGTCTAAAAAGCAATGGCAAAAAGCTTTTAAAAAAGCGCGCATCCACAGAGAAATAGTTACTTATGGTGTTACTAAAAAGCAAGCTTAAGGTTAGCTCTTCCCTATCTTTCTGACCACAATATGGACAAAAATCATAGCGACTTTGAAACTGTTTTTCACAATTTTTACAAGTGGAGTAAGAAATAGACATTTATAGCGGTTTTCAATTTTAAAAATAATCATTTTAATTGAAATGCCCCTGTAAATCATTAATTAATCTTGTTTTAATTCTTTGGAAACCACTAGTGAAAATAGGCGTTAGCAAGTTTGGCACGCGAATTGAAAGTATCAATAGCAAATAGCGTAAGCCGAAAAGCTAAAGAGTAGGCACAAAATCTAAATCCGTATTACTATGAAGAAATTAGTACTATTATTTACAGGTTTGTTAATGGGATTAACAACTGTAACAGCAGCAGAAAAAGTTGAATCTGCATCACAAGGTGAAGATTTGACTAGTAATCGCTACCGTTTTGATGATCCAATCCAATTTATTGAGCGTGGTGTAGAATTTTTAGTTTTTCCTGATGGCTCATTTGATTTCAATACCAATATTGATGATAATCATAACTCACATGATGAGGGGTATTATAGAAGATCGAATACCAGGCGCACCAGCGTAAATGGAACCTTTGGAGCGCCTGGAACACAAGTAAGGTTTTCTACTCCAAGAGACCGAGGGGTTATTATTACGCATGACAGGGATGGAAAAGTAAGACGTATTGGTAACGTTTTTGTAAACTATAACCGTGTAGGCCAAGTCAAACGTCTAGGTTCTGTTTATATGCAATATAACAGACAAGGTTGGTTAACGAAAGTTGGAGGTTTACATTTAAAATACAACAGACGCGGACAAATTATAGACATCTTTGGCAACGTTAATTTTAGAAATCAAGGTTGTGGATTCTGTGGCGTTACTGGATGTTCTACAAGTCATTATGGAACGCATGACGATAATGATTGGAATGATCACAATGATAATGACGACTACTATTATTATAAGAAAGATGGTAAAGTTAAGAAGCAGAAGAAACTTAAGAAAAGAAAGTAACTGCTTGGCTTACAAATAAAAAAAACTCACAAATCTAAGTTTGTGAGTTTTTTTATTTTACTCCTCTACTTCTTGCATTTTTCTAATTTGTGAGAGTATCATTTTTTTAGGAACTAGTGGTAGCATAGACATCATCGCTTTTTGAGAAAAAGTCAAACCGTAAATAACATCTAGGGTTCCGTCTATCATGCCCTGATAACCATCCTCTGCAACCTGTCTTGCACTGGCTGTGCTTTTAAACATCGCTGTCTTATCCATACCCGATACTTTACCAAAATTTGTTTCGGTGGCACCGGGCATTAAGTTTGTCACAGTAATATTTGTATCCCGTAATTCTTCTGCTATCGCATTACTAAAAGAAGTAACATAAGCCTTAGTTGCAAAATATACAGCTTGCAAAGGCCCTGCCATTAAACTCGCCGTTGAGGATACATTAAGAATTCGACCTTCATTTCTCTCTACAAAATCAGGTAAAAACAAACGGGTTAAAGCCGTCAAAGCCATAATATTTAAAAGGATCATGTCATGGTCTTTTTGCCACTCTCTTTCATGAAATTTTCCTATGCCACCAAAACCCGCATTATTAATTAGGTAATCTATACTAATGTTCTGCCTTTTAACTTCATCGTAAATGGCTTGAACCGCATTGGACTTAACTAAATCTTGAGTTATGACAAAAACCTTAATTTTATATTTGGACTCTAACTCTCGTTTTATATCTAACAACTCCTTTTCGCTCCTAGCAACCAAAACCAAATCCCCTCCTTTTTCTGCATGAATTTGAGCAAATTGTTTACCTATTCCGCTACTTCCTCCTGTAATTAATGCTGTTTTCATATTTTAAGTTTTGGTAAAGATAAAATAGGAAACCACATAATATTGTTAAGAAATTTATAATATGCTTCATTAAATAAAATAGAGTCAATTGGAGTGGCGAAGGCATTCGTCGTTGAACTTGAGAAAACTAAGTTTTGCACTACTTCCTTCTTAGATAGAGGAATATTACCCTTTAATAATTTGAGCATTATACATAAATGTCTCTTCAAAGCGCTGTAATCGTGGTGTTAATTTTTCAGCAAAAATAAGGTACTGACATTTATCCATGCTTTCTCGGAATACGGTTAACATCTGCAAAATGCATCCCTTTTTCAGCGAATACGGCATCCTCAATAATAAAAAGTTTTAATTGACTCACATTAACAGAATTCAACAAAAACAACCTATTTAAACGCTTGGGAGTCGCTATTAATATATCTTGTCCGTAATAGATTTCTTCTTTTTGTTGATCCAACGTTTGCTCTTCGTAGGCGGTATATATTCTTAAATCTGTGCGTTTACTAAATTTTAAAAACGCCTCTTTTAATTTTAACGCTTCCACCTTATTTTCAACAATAATTAGTGCTCGGGTGCATCTTCAAAAGCTTGACTTTTCAATTTTTGCATGGTTGCAATGATTATTGCGGTTGTTTTACCAGCGTCTTTGTCTCCAATACAAAATAAATCGGCACCCCCTTTTATTTTTGGTAATACCGCTTTTTGAAATGGTGTTAGCATCGTAATATTATTGTTTTCTAATGCTTCTTTGATTTCAGGATTTAATTTTTTTAAAGACATGTTTTTCTGCTTATGGTAAGTATACTGCGAAGTTAACGGTAATTACCCAACTTACAAAACGACAGCAATATAGTTTTGGCACGATGCTTGTATTTCTGTTAGTGTTCAATCTTAAAAACGAATATTATGAAACAATTAATGTATTTCTTATCAGCCTTACTTCTTACAAGTATAACTGTAAATGCAGAGGCAATTAACAAAGAAGAAACTTCAGAAACGATAGTATCATCTTACCGAGGATATGGGAAGTCTTTTATTTTTAACGAACAAGGTATTGAGTTTTCTGTTTATGCAGATGGGCAATTTGATTTTTACATGCCTAATTACGGACCAAAAGTTAATGTCTCTATAGGCTCGCCTAATGTTAACATAAGTTTTAATTCTGGTTATGATTACAGCGCATATGTACAATATGACGAGTACGGTGCCATTATTCAAATTGAAAACACACCTATTTATTATGATTACTACGGTCGCATTACTCAGGCTGGAGATATTTATATTAACTACAACAACCGCGGATTTATTACTAGAGTTGGCGGGTTGTATGTACATTATAATAGATACAATACTTTCGATCACTGTACAGGATATATAAATGTATACAACAGAGGGTATGTTTACAGACCTTGGCATAGATATTATGCAATACCTGCTTACAACCATTGCGTCGTTTATAACAGACCTTACAGACAACATTATACACCTATACGTTATAGATATAACAGACCGTATACTAATAATTACAGAAGAACAACAGCTGTCGCTAGTAGAAGAGGTAATACGATCTCAAGAAACAGAAGCTATGCTTCTAATACAAATGGAAGAACTAGAGCTTCGTCGCCAACTAGAACAAGAACGCGTGATAACGTATCTACGCCTAGAACTAGAGGAAACAATTCTGTTTCAACCCCAAGAACGAGAGGCAATACGTCTTCACCTAGAACGAGAGGCACTACTTCTACTACTACACCAAGAACCGGAGGCAATGCATCAACACCTAGAACTAGAGGTAATTCTACAACTCCAAATACCGAGAGCGCAATCAAACACTCCTAGGACAAGAAATGCTACGAATACAAGAACACGTAATAGTTCACAAGCGCGTAATGACCGATCTAACAGAACCGTTTCTACACCTAATAAAACGAGAACGCGTTCAAATTCGAACACATCTAGAGCAAATGATACCCGTATAGCCTCTGCTTCAAGAAGTCAGAAATCAGCAACCGGAGCAACGCGATCTAGAAAGTCAGAATCAAGAAGTACACGTTCCAACACCTCTGTTTCCAAAGGGACACAAACACGAAATTCTGGTTCAAGAAAAGGTAACAGATAATTTTAAATAAACTTTTGACAACTATAATTCAACATAAACTAATTTAAATCCTAAAAAAATGAAAACAAAACCTACTTTACTAAGCCTTGCTTTTTTACTAATAGTGAGCATATGTTTTGCTCAAAAAGATCAACCCCTATCCATCATTAATGGAAAAGTAGGCATCTCAAAATACCATGACCGTGATGAACTTAGCCAATTGCAAAAGGGAAAATTATTGACCTTATATATTGAGAGAATAGAAGTGATTGTTAAAATATTACCTAACATTGCCTTTGCAACTATGCCCGGAGTCACTATGAGTTCTTTAGGAATTCCTGATACCAAAGATCATAGAAAGGCTTTAGAGGATCAACACGAGGCAACCGATAATTATTTTAATAATACACTTGAGTTTCAAAACAAGATATTACCTTATTCAGATAAGTCTAACTTAATTTCTGCCATCTTGTTTTATGAAGAAACCTTGAAATCATTACACACCTATAGCGAATTTAATTAAGTCCCAAGTCCTATGTACTATGATACTTACAACTCCTTTTATTTTGTTTAAGACAACAAAATAAAAGGAGTTTTTACTTATTAATTCTATGTGTTATTATTCTACTAATAATATCTGAAATATCATTCGAGAGCTTCAGGCGAAGTACTAAAACACCATAGATTATGCTAATTATTAATGATTTGAAAACTATGTTAATAATTGGATCAAAATTGAAATCCCAAAAATAGAACAGTAAAGAAATGCACACTATTAATAGTAAAGTCGGTCCCGTTTTTTTACTAAACGGATGCATTTTAAACTTCTTATTAACATACCATACTTTCAAAATACCGTAAAGTGAAAGCGCAAAAAAGCTAGCAGTCGCCGCCCCATTTATATTGTATTTGGGTATGAATATAAAATTTAAAACAATAGCCACCATAATAATGAGAAGGCCAAAAAAGAGAATAATTCTATAATAATCTGAATTAAATATAATAGAGTTATTATTCCCTGAAAGATTATCCAATAATTTAATAATTGCCGTAATAATAACCACATACAACCCTTGACTGTAATCTTGAGGCAATATGGTATATAACTCTTTTATATTTGCAATTATTAAGATGAACAGCAAACCAGCAACAACTAAAAGATTTAGAGCGCTTTTTTTATATAAATTAGAAAGGTCTTTAAAGTTTTTCTCATTCATTAATTTCGCCGTTAATGGATAGGTGATTTGATGCATGGCTCGGGATGGTACGGCTATCACTGTTACAATAAATATAGCGACATTATACGAGGCGATGTTATCAATTTGCACCAGTAAGCCCAACATCGATTTATCTAGGTCTAACATTAACATCGCCACAGAACCCGCAATGATAATTAAAAAACTGTATTTTAAAACAGAACCCACATTAAAATTAAAATTAAAATTAACCTTTGGGAAACGTATACTAAACGCATAGATTGTCATGATTAGCATTCTTAAAACATAAACGCCTCCTAAACTATATACAAATTGGGAAACAGTAAGCCATTTTAAGTAAACGCTAATGAGTAATATCATTACACAAACTCGATGAAACACTTCTTTCATAATATTCCCAAAAGCACTTTTGAAATGAATTTTGCTCCAAGCAAAAAAGATTTCAAAATACGCCATAGCTACAGCGATAACATAAATTAACCAGGTGTAATCCTTAATAATGCTGTTCTTCCTCGCTAACCAGTTACTAATCCATTCATAACCTAATGTTCCAAACAATCCGACAGAAATGATCATCAATAGTGGTAAAAACAACATCAGGGTTAAAAAACCATTTTGCTGGTTTTTAGTTTTATAAGATGTGTAAAATTTAACCAATGTATTACTCACGCCAAACATAAATAGCGGCATCATTATATTGGCTGTAGACAGTACAAAACCTACCAAACCGAAGTATTCCTTGGTTAAAAAGTGGGTGTAAAGAAATAAGGTATTGATGGCACCTATTACAAAACCTATATACGTGGTTACCGTATTCTGTATGGATTGCTTAATCACTATTCCCATAAACTTGCCTGCTGTTATTTAAGAATGAGTTGCGCTAATGTTTGAGTTAAATTTTTGCGGCTATATTTTTGTAAGCCTATGGGGTTTGTTTTTAAAGTATTTTTCTGAAATGATTTAAAATGCACTAAAATGTGATGTTTTAACTCGGTAGTAGAATCATAATTAAAATAATGCCCGGTGTTTGTTTCTTTAATTATTTTTTCAACATCTGTATTTGTTGGCCCAATCGCTAGTATTGGTCTTTCAGAAACCATATATTCAAATAATTTTCCAGGAATAATTGCTTTAGTATCTATAGAATCTATTTCAATAAGTAATAATACTTGTGATTGTTTTTGAAATTTAAGTGCTTCTTTGTGTGACACATAACCTACAACAGTAAGATGGCTCATTAAATTATAATCTTTAATGGATTTTAGCACAGAAGCCCCTACTGAACCAACCAAATTTAGTTTAAAACTCTTAGCAAAATCATCATTTTCTATAATTAACTCACTCAGTACTTTCCATAATATTTGAGGGTTTCGTTTTGATAATAATGAACCAATATGTGATACTGTAAATTGGGAATCCAATATTATGTTTTCAGTTTTCTCTATATCATAACCATTTGTTATGACGGTTATTGGCTTGTTAGTGATTTTAGAAAATTCACTCTTGGTATTATCACTTGTTACAATAATTGAGTCTGCTGTATTTAAGACTTCTCGTTCTAATGCCTTGTGCCTTTTTTTAGAAGCATGAGTCAATTTTAGTTGCTTATGATACCCTATAGTAGTCCATGGGTCTCTAAAATCGGTTAACCACTCTACACCTGTTTTTTCTTTTAACTGCAGTCCAATCAAGTGTAAACTATGTGGCGGTCCACTGGTAATAATAGTATCTATATTAAAGTCATTAATATAAGTCATTAAGTACCTTACAGATGGTTTTATCCAGTGCTTTCTCGCATCCGGAATAAAAAAATTACCCCGAATAAACAATAGGGCTTTTTGTGCCAAACTCTGTTTTTTTTCATCCGGGATAATCCCTTTACTAATGGTTTTACTATCTTTTGAAAAGAAATTAGCGATTTTATAAGGTTCATTTATAGGTTGCTTTAAAACCTTTAACTTCTTTGAAACTTCAGCCAATAAACTTTCGTCCTTTTGTGGATAAATAGGATTGTAAGGGCAGTAAACGATAGGTTCAATATCAAACTCAGGCAAGTATTTTACAAATTTTAACCAGCGTTGTACTCCTGGACCTCCTGCTGGTGGCCAATAATAGGTAATGATTAAAACTTTTTTCTTATTCAACCTTTTTGTTTTTAAACTCATAAAACACACCTCCTATTAACAATAGTAACAATACGGCAGAACTGGCTAAAGAAATAGCACTTCCCGTTTTTACGACCTCTGGTTCAAATTTAAATTCTATGGTGTGTTTTCCTTTTGGGATCTCTAATCCTCTTAAAACATAATTGACTCTTTCAATCGGGGCTGATTGACCATCTATAAATGCTTTCCACCCGTTATTATAATAGATTTCAGAAAAAACAGCGAACCCATCATTATTATTATAAGCGTTGTATTTTATATAATTAGGGGTATACTCCACTACTTTTATAGACGCTAAAGAATCTAATTTATTAATTGGTTTTAACGTCCGTTCTGAAGTATAGACCGCCAACTTTTTATTGTCAATTTTATCTAATGCAAGCATTTCGTCGTTAGCCGATCCCACTTTTTGCATGGCCTCAATAAACCAGGCGTTACCATTAGCCGCTTCATTTACATAAGCATATGGTTTTTGTGATTCATCTTCAGCAATGATATATTTAGTATTTAGCATATTTAAAACATTCATATTGTTTCTTGAAATGTAGAAATCAAACAACTCATCGAAACGCTTCAGTTTTGCCGCGTGATACCCATTGAGAGAGTTATGAAAATACGGTGCACTTAATGAGCCGAAGTCATGGCATTTACTTTTTGCGAGGTCGCTCTGCCTTCACCAGAACTAATGTCATAAACCCTAAAGTTCCCATGATCTGAGAATATTTTTTTATCTGCCGTATTCGTTTGAAATGGTTTTTGAACATATCTAGAAGCAACAAAATTTTCAGTATTTACATAGCGACGGTCAACGCCCACTTGATCAAATACTATTAAGACGGCAAATGCAATAATGACTTTTACTTCCGACCATTTTTTCTTAATAAACAAATAAATAATCCCACCTGAAAGTAATACAAATAATAAACTTCTTAACGTGTCTTTCGTGAAAATCATTTTTCTATCGGTCACAATAGCGTCTAAAAACGGTTTGCCATAATTAGCCTTAAAAGAAGCATCACGTGCGCCTTCAAAATTAAAACCTAAAATTCCGGTATATCTACTTATGAGAAATATTACAGCCATTCCGGCTGTAATTAGTACCGAGAATTTCAAAGCTTTAATTTTGTTTTCATCCTTTTCGTAGTCATTAAATAATCGTACTAAGCCAAAAATTGCCAGTACGGGAATACACAATTCTAGGATTACTTGTATCGAAGTGACTGCTCTAAACTTGTCGTAAA
Source organism: Lacinutrix neustonica (assembly GCF_026625145.1). Classification (GTDB taxonomy): domain Bacteria; phylum Bacteroidota; class Bacteroidia; order Flavobacteriales; family Flavobacteriaceae; genus Lacinutrix; species Lacinutrix neustonica. The sequence continues at coordinate 444,351 of NZ_CP113088.1, forward strand.
GTGGCACAAAATCAATAAAAAAGTCGGTTAGAAAACCTAAATTCTTTCCATAGGACAATAAAAGAGAGACTAAAGTTCCTGCTACTAACCACCATTTTAATCGGCCCTTAACTAAAAATAGTGCGAAAACAAATAAGAACAGAATGCCTGCACCTACATAGGCAGGCGCTTCAACGATAGGTTGGTCTCCCCAATAAGTGGGCACACTTTCAGCGGCTTCTTTAGCTTGTGCTGGTGAAGCCCCTTGAGCTAGATAAAAGGCATAAAAAGCAGAATCCTCTCCTACATTCTCCCCCATACCACCACCTAGCAACCTCGGAATGAACAGATTAAACGTTTCTAAAAATCCGTAACTATATTCTGTAATTTTTTCCTTTGATAATCCTGTTTCAACAGCTTTTGGTGAACCGTCGGAATTTATGGTTAGCTCACTTTTTCCGCGAGTACTTTCTTTTACATACTCTTGAGTGGCTAAAATATTTGACGCGTTCATTCCTACAGCAAGAATGACAGCTACAAGTAATAGCGCTACTGATTTAAAAAAATGTGGTAAGACTTTCTTTTTATAAGCATCTATCAAATAAACGACACCTATAATTATTACAAGTAACATCAAATAGTAGGTCATTTGAAAATGATTAGCCACCAGTTCCAGCCCCATGGCTATGGCGGTAACAATAAATCCTAAAATATATTTTCTTTGAAATGTGAGTAGTATACCACTTAGAACCAAGGGCATATAAGCAATCGCATGTGCTTTACTGTTATGGCCTACACCCGTAATAATTACTAAATACGTCGAAAACCCAAAGGCTAAAGCGCCCGGAGCTGCCAATTTAAAATTCACTCTCAAACACAAAAGCAGAATATAAAAACCAATAAAATACAGAAAGAGGTAATCTGCTGGACGGGGTAAGAATCGCAAAACCAAATCCAGTTTTTTAATGTAATTATTTGGATATCGGGCACCTAACTGATAGGTTGGCATCCCACCAAAAGCACTATTGGTCCAATAGGTTTCTTCCCCCGTTTGAGCTTTAAAATTGCGCTGTTGTTCTGCCATGGCATTGTACTGCACAATATCACTCTGAAGAATCTCTTTACCTTCTAAGACAGGACTAAAATAAGCTAATGAAAGTATAATAAAGCCAACAAATACGAGTATGTGTGGCAAGATTTTTTTTATGGTTGACTGCATGAATATAAATGAAAACTTTGAAAGTGAAAATTAATCAATTTCTTCGTAATCTACATATTCGCCAACAGTTTTGTTTGAGGATTTATTGTCGGGCATCTTATCAATCGTTATTTCCCCTTCATTTTGAGGCTTTTGTGGTGGTTTTTGGTTTTGAAAACCACCAAATTGACCACCAAAACGTTGTTGCGCTTTCTTTTTAAGATACTTGAAAAAAAGTGGTCCAAACAGTCGAGATAAAATTTTGAAGCCATAATAAACAACTAAAATTATAAGTATGGTTCGTAATAATTGCATAGGAACAATTTAATAGAATTATTTTTTCATACAAAAATACAATACTTAGCCTGTAATTTCAGTTTTAAATACTTAAAAAAAATATAAAATCTCTATATTTGGAGCTAAACAACTTACTTATGTTTTTAGAGAAACGATATCTAACACTCTTGGTTTTCGCAGTATGTATATCGGCGCATGCGCAATACACCGAGGTCATAAACTCCAACCGCCCCGGGGTATCAAGATCAGCCTTTTCTGTAGGCACTAATGTTGTTCAATTTGAAGCTGGACCTTTTACTGTTAAAGAAGAGCACACCCCATTAAAATATAACGTAGAAGGTTTTGGTGTTGATTTTGCTGCGCGTTATGGATTGCTTTTTCCGCAATTAGAAATTAACCTTGAAGGGTCTTATCAAAATGATACAAAAACAGATTTTCGTTCGTCCATCTCAAACGAAGTGAAACGGTCTAATTTTAAACACGTCACCTTAGGAGCTAAATATTTGATTTATGATCCGTATAAAAACCGGGAAGACAACGCTAGTTTGTATAGTTATCATGCCAATAAACGCTTTCAATGGTCCTCATTAATTCCTGCAGTAGCTGTCTATGTAGGTGCTAATTTCGATTCAAAAGATAATCCGTATACAGCACCTGGCGTTGAAGGATTTAGCCCGAAAGTCATGATAGCAACACAAAATAATTTTTCAAGTGGATGGGTGTTTATTATGAATTTTTCAAAAGATAGAATAGGTTCGGACGATTCGGATTTTCAATATATTTTAACACTCACGAAAGCTATTAGTGAGCAATGGGTTTTATTTGGAGAAACGCAGGGAATTAAAAGTGATTTTTATGCCGATAATTTATTTCGTTTTGGCGGAGCTTATTTATGGAGTAAAAATTTCCAATTAGATACAGCTTTAACCTTTAACACAAAAGACACGCCTTCTGTTTTTGGAGTTAATCCGGGCGTGTCTTACCGTTTAGATTTTCATAAGGACCCCAGCATAGATAATGGTACGTCTGCCGAAGCAACCGCGGAACGAAGAGCTAATAAAAAAAGAAAAAAGAAAAAAGACAATAAAGATTTAGAATTACCGTAAGGTGAAACTAAACATACCAAAGATAAAATAGAAATTGATTTTGATGATGAAGACTAGCCTATGATTATAATTAAAAAGGTCTCTAACAAGAAGGAATTAAAAGCCTTTGTAACCTTTCCCTTTTCGCTCTATAAAGATTCAAAATATTGGGTACCTCCTATTATTAGTCAGGAAATGGCCACTTTTGATCAGGACAAAAATCCCATATTTAAAGACGCTGAAGCTACTTTTTTTCTAGCTTATAAAAATGATGAGCTTGTTGGTCGTGTTGCAGCCATAATTAATTGGTTGGAAGTCAATAAAAAAAACCAGAAAAAATGCGTTTTGGATGGTTTGATTTTATTGATGATTTAGACGTTTCAACCGCACTTTTAAAAGAAGTCAACGCCATTGGTAAAGCGAACCACTTAGAATACACTGAAGGTCCCGTTGGATTTTCCAATTTAGATAAAGTGGGTGTGATGACCGAAGGCTTTGATCAGATTAGCAATATGATTACCTGGTATAATCACGAGTACTATATTAAACACTATGAAGCCCTAGGCTATACTGTTGAAAAGTCGTATTCTGAAAGTAAGTTTCCTTTTAAAAATGTAAAACCTGAATTTTTTAAAAAGGCACAAGAACTTATTAAAAGGCGTTACAAGTTAAGAGCGCTGCAACTCAATAAAACATCTGAAGTCATGCCTTATGCCGATAAGATGTTTGATTTATTTAATGCATCCTATTCTTCACTATCTTCTTTTGTAGAGATTACACCCATTCAAAAAGAGTATTTTAAAGAGAAGTTCATCTCTTTTGTCAACCCGTAATACATTAAGTTTATTGTTGACGAACAGGATAACATGGTGGCCTTTGCCATCGTAATGCCGCGTTTTGCTAAGGCCTTACAAGATATGAATGGTAAATTATTCCCCTTTGGTTTTGCCGGATTGTTAAAGGCTAAAAAAACGAGTAAAGACGTTGTTTTTTACCTCATTGGTGTCCATCCAGACTATCAGAACAAAGGTGTACATGCCGTTATTTTTAATGAATATTACGAAACATTTACTAAAAAAGGAATTATTAACTGTTATAGAACTCCGAATTAGAAGACAATGAAGCGATACACAAAATATGGAAACATTTTGATCCTGTCGTTATAAAGCGCAGAAAGACGTACAAAAAAAATATCACTTAAAATTGTAAATAAAAAAACCGATTCGTTTGAATCGGTTTTTTTTATGTATGTTATATTGTATTAATAGAACTACTCACCCATGGCTTTCATTAAAGCTGCAGACATACGTTTATAAGTTCCGTTTTCCAAACGGGTTCTAATCGCATCAAAAGCATCTAAAGTATCTGAAACATCTTGTAAGGTATGTGTTGCCGTTGGGATCATTCGTAATAAAATTAATCCTTTTGGAATTACAGGATACACAACTATTGAGCAGAAAACACCATAATTCTCACGCAAGTCTCTTACTAAAGCCATAGCCTCCGGTATACTTCCGTTTAAGTACACTGGTGTCACACAACTTTGTGTTGTACCGATATCGAAACCTCTGTCTTTTAAACCGGATTGTAAGGCGTCAACAATTTTCCATAAGTTCTGTTTCAACTCCGGCATGGTACGCAACATATCTAAACGTTTCAGTGCACCAACGACTAATTGCATTTGTAACGACTTTGCAAACATTTGTGAGCGCAAGTTATACTTTAGATAATCCATGATTTCTTTATCACCAGCAATAAAAGCACCTGTACTCGCTAATGATTTTGCAAATGTTGCAAAATACACATCAATATCGTCTTGAACACCTTGTTCTTCACCAGCACCTGCTCCTGTCTTTCCTAATGTTCCAAAACCGTGTGCATCGTCGACTAACAATCTGAAATTGAATTTCTTTTTAAGGGCAACGATTTCTTTTAATCGTCCTTGTTCTCCTCGCATTCCAAACACCCCTTCAGAAATAACTAAAATCCCACCTCCAGTTTGTTCTGCCATTTTTGTGGCACGTTCCAAGTTTTTTTCTAAACTCTCTACATCATTGTGCTTGTAAGTAAAGCGTTTCCCCATATGTAAACGAACGCCATCTATAATACAGGCATGTGCATCTACATCATAAACAATAATATCATCTTTTGCTACTAAAGCATCAATGGTAGACATAATACCTTGGTAACCAAAGTTCAATAAATAAGCTGCTTCCTTACTTACAAAGGCTGCCAATTCATTTTGTAATTGCTCATGCAGTTCTGTGTGACCAGACATCATTCTAGCGCCCATAGGATATGCAGAACCATATTCTGCAGCAGCTTCTGCATCAACCTTACGAACCTCAGGATGGTTCGCTAAGCCTAAATAGTCATTAATACTCCACGTGACCACTTCTTTTCCTTGGAATTTCATTCGATTTGAAATTTGGCCTTCCAGTTTAGGAAACACAAAGTAACCTTCTGCCTGCTCCGCCCATTTTCCTAAAGGCCCTTTGTCCTTGTATATTTTTGCAAATAAATCTTTCATGTATGTTTTCTAGTTAGTTTAGAATTTACAAAATTACGCAATTCTCAGTTTTTTGCATAATCTTTTTACATTCTATTATTAACAATAAAAAAAGCCGATGTTCATCAACATCAGCCTTTTAGTAATATCTTTTCTTTTATTTAATGTATTGTATCGCTTGAGCTGCTTCTTCATTTTTACTATCAAAAAAGCCTTGATCATTCATCCACTTATCGCTGTATACTTTACTCATGTAACGCGAGCCATGATCTGGAAAAATGACAACAATATTATCGGTAGCTTTAAACTCTCCAGCTGCATTTAATTGCTTTACAGCTTGCATGGCAGCTCCCGAGGTGTACCCCACAAACAAACCTTCTGTTTTTGCTATTTCACGAGCGGTATGTGCGCTTTCTTCATCAGTTACTTTAATAAACTTATCTATAAGATCAAAGTCTGTAGCTGTTGGTATCAAGTTCTTTCCTAAACCCTCGATGCGATATGGATAAATTTCCTTTTCATCAAATTCTCTAGTCTCGTGATAACTTTTTAAAACCGAACCAAAAGCATCGACTCCTATTATTTTAATATTCGGGTTTTGCTCTTTTAAATATTTAGCTGTACCGTAAATAGTCCCCCCAGTTCCACTACAGGCCACTAAATGAGTAATTTCGCCTTGCGTTTGATTCCAAATTTCAGGACCTGTAGACGCGTAATGGGCATCAATATTTAATTGATTGAAATATTGATTGATATAAACCGAACCTTTAATCTCATCATGTAATCGTTTTGCCACTTGATAATAAGATCTAGGATCATCTGCGCTTACATTCGCAGGGCAAACATACACTTTGGCGCCCATGTTTTTCAACATGTCTATTTTATCTGCCGAAGATTTAGAACTCACCGCTAAGATGCAATCATATCCCTTGATAACACTCACCATTGCAATACTAAAACCAGTATTACCGGAAGTCGTTTCAATAATGGTGTCGCCAGGTTTAATAATGCCTTGCTTTTCTGCTTCTTCTATTATGTAAAGTGCGATTCTGTCTTTAGAAGAGTGCCCTGGATTAAACGCTTCAACTTTAGCTAAAAAGTTACCTTTAAACTCAGATGTCATTTTTTTCAGTTTTATCATGGGTGTATTGCCAATTAAGTCCAATACATTATCAAAAACTTGCTTGTTGTGTGCCATAAACAATATTTAATCAGTTACCATTAGTTAGAAATGCAACCTTAAACCCCGCAAAAATAAGCAATTTATTTTTAATGGTCAATTCCTTCTAAATCTAATAAAAAAGCATATTCTAATGCAACTTCTTTTAAGCTTTCAAATCGTCCGTAAGCACCACCATGACCAGCTTCCATATCGATATGAAATAATAATTTATTTTTATCTGTTTTAAATTCTCTCAATTTAGCCACCCATTTTGCAGGCTCAAAATATTGCACTTGAGAGTCATGTAAGCCTGTAGTAACCAAAATATTTGGATAGTCTTGTGCACGAATATTATCGTATGGAGAATAAGACTTCATATAATCATAATAGGTTTTATCATTAGGATTTCCCCATTCATCATACTCCCCTGTTGTAAGTGGAATACTATCATCTAGCATGGTAGTTACAACATCTACAAAAGGAACTGCGGCAATGACGCCATTATATAATTCCGGGTTTAGATTTATAACGGTGCCTATTAATAAACCTCCTGCACTTCCTCCCATAGCATACAAATGGTCTTTAGAAGTGTACTTGTTCTCGATTAAATATTTTGAACAGTCTATAAAGTCGGTAAAAGTATTCATTTTAGATAAAAGTTTACCCTTTTCATACCATTCACGACCTAAATATTCACCCCCTCGAATATGGGTAATGACATATATAAATCCACGATCTAAAAGACTCAATCTAATGGTTGAAAAATAAGGGTCTATAGTGGACCCATAAGAGCCGTACGCATATTGTAACGTTGGGTTTTCGCCATTCAACTCCATTCCTTTTTTGTAGACAATGGACATGGGCACTTTTACACCATCTCTTGCGGTGGCCCAAACACGTTTGGATTCATAATTGTTTTTATCAAAGGTTCCGCCTAAAACTTCCTGTTCTTTTTTAACCGCTTTGATTTTTGTTTTAAAATTATAATCAATGACAGAACTTGGAGTGGTTAGGGCATTATAACTGTAGCGTAATGTATCACTATTAAAATCGGGGTTGTTACCTATGCTTGCGGTGTAGGTCTCATTATCAAATGGTAAATAGTAGTCTTCACTCCCATTCCAATTGATAATTCGAATTTTGTTCATGCCATTTTCACGCTCATTAACTACCAAATAATCTTTAAAAATCTCTATATCTTCTAGAAGAACCTCTTTTCTATGTGGTAATACGTCCGTCCAGTGTTCTTTTCCTGTTTGAGTTTCAGGGGTTTTTTGTAGCTTAAAATTGGTGGCACCATCTTTATTGCTGATGACGTAAAAATGATCCCCGTAATGTGAGATTGAATATTCTAATTCACGTTCTCTTGGTTGAAAAATTTTAAATTCACCATCTGGTGTGTTTGCATTTAAAATGCGGTACTCTGTAGTAAGCGTACTAGAGGAACCTATAATAATGAATTTTTTAGACTTTGATTTGTATACATAGGAATTAAACGTTTCATCGTCTTCATGATATACCAAAACATCTTCTGATACATCTGTGTACAATTTGTGTTTAAAGACCTTATCTGAACGCAGTGTAACTTCATCCTTTTTTACATAAAATAAAGTTTTATTATCGTTTGCCCAAGTAGAACTGCCGGTAGTGTTTTCAATTTTGTCTGAAAATACCGCTCCGGTTATTAAGTTTTTAATTTGCAATGTATATTGTCTGCGACTCACTGTATCAAACGAAAAACCAGCCATAGTGTTATCTGGGCTGATAGAAATGCCCGCTAGTCTAAAGTAAGCATGCCCTTTGGCCATTTCATTACAGTCGAAAAGCACCTCTTCGTCTGCTTCTAAGGTTTCCTTTTTTCTTGTATATATGGGATAATCTTGACCTTTTTCAAATTTAGTAATATACCAATACCCATTCAGTTTATAAGGCACAGAAGTGTCATCTTCCTTAATTCTACTTTTCATTTCTTCAAACAGGGTCTTTTGAAAAGGTTCTGTATGTCTAAGCTTTCCTTTTGTATACGTGTTTTCCGAATTTAAATGATTAATAACCTCTTGATTGTCTCTGTCATTCATCCAAAAGTAGTTGTCCAACCGGATATCATCATGGATTTCTAATTTTTTTTCAATTTTTTTTGCCAATGGAGCTTCAATAGAAGCGTGATTTTTTGTCATATTTAAATTTTGTGTTCACAGTAAAACAAAAGTAAAACTTATAAGGAATAAAATGATTAGATTTTTCAATAGATATTAAATTGGTTAATAACTATCTAATTTAATAACTTTGTATTTTATAACATTAAAAATAGAAATTATGTTTGGAGATTTAATGGGAATGATGGGAAAATTAAAAGAAACCCAGCAAAGAGTAGAGGAAACAAAAAAACGTTTAGACTCCGTCTTAATTGATGAAAATAGTAGTGATGGCCTATTGAAAGTGACACTCACTGCAAACAGACTGTTTAAGTCTATTGACATTGACGATTCTCTTTTGGAGGACAAGGAGCAGCTTGAAGACTATTTGATATTAACCTTGAATAAGGCTATAGAAAAAGCGACCAATGTTAACGAAACAGAAATAGCTGCTGTTGCCAAAGACGGCATGCCTAATATTCCTGGAATGGACCTCTTTAAATAAAAAATCCTGCCTAGGCAGGATTTTTTGTATCAACTAATCATAAATAAGTCCTTAGCAGACTAATTTTTTATAAGACTTTCTTTTTTTAAATATTCAGGTGAATTAATAAATAATTGTTCCACTTGATACTCCCAGTCTTTAACAATATCAAAATAGCTTGTATTCACTTCAGCCATAATAATATTACAATCTTTACATGTATGCTTATAGCCTAAAAAATAGTGTCCAAATTCATGGAACGCAACTACCTTTAAAATTTCTTTATCTAAAAGTGTCATCCAGCTAAAAATTATTTTTTCAACATCATGGTTGTCGTTTCTAACTAACATACCTAATGTCCCTCCTCTTGATGTCATTTTTAAGGAGTCGACAATAGCTATTTCTTTTAACTTGAATAGCTTATCGGTGCAGTTAATGTCATACTCTTTACATAAACGCATAAAATCGTCTAGATGAGGCTGTATTAATCCATCTGTTTTCAACACCTCTGAAGAAGCTATTCTTTGTGGTAATTCATAAACCGCTTTTTGCGCATTTAGGACAAATAACCAAACAAAGGTTAAAAATAAAGTGAGGTAGGCTCGTTTCATAGGTACAATAGGTTAAATGGAGCTGTAAATTTATATTCAAAACAACTACTTGATTATCATTTAGTTGCATCTATAAAGCGAACATAATTCAAATTATTCATACAAACAAATAAAAAGTGCATTTTAACGATAAAAAACGCATTTAATCTTGAGAATTTAACATTTCACCCCGTTTTTAGTTTAAAAAAACCTATTTAAATAAAAAAAGAAGCCCAACTGCTCAGGCTCCTTTTTACTTTTTTAAATATAAATTATGTTTACCTACTACTTAGTTCGCATCGATAACCCTAAATTGAGTTCTTCTATTCGCTAAGTGATCTCTTTCTGTGCAAGAAACACCATCTGAACATCTGTTAGTTAATCTCGATTCTCCATAGCCGTTAGAGACAATTCTAGAGGAATTAATTCCTTTAGCAATTAAATAATTAGTTACGGCTTGAGCTCTTCTTTCAGATAAAGATTTGTTTGACGCAGCAGACCCTCTAGAATCTGTGTGGGATGCAATTTCAACTGAAACCCCATTAGATAATACAGGTAACAGTATGGCATCAATCTCGGCCTTAGCAGCAGGTGTTAGTGTAGCAGAACCTAAGTCCCAGTTAATATTAAGATCGTTATACTCCACTATTTTACAATCCACTTCTTTCCAAGTCGTTAAGCCGCCTTTTGTTTGTAACACTTCTTTAGTAATTGTTTTATGTATGGCTGGAATCGTTTCTTCATCTACTCTAGCATCACTCACCAAAACGGTACGTGTTAAAGGTGCTGTTTTTTGCGGTATATCATTAACAACTGTTGTTGGAGGAGTCACCATTACCGTGCGTTTCATCACTTGCGTTTCGGCAGGAATATTTACTACCCGTATCGTTTCAGGTGAAATAACTGTCTTTTTAATAGTCGTCGATACAGGAGGAATATCAACGGCTCGTGTTGTTGGAGGGGTTACCAATACTGTTCGCTTCATAGATGCTGTTTTTGCAGGAATTTCTAAAACAGTAGTTGTTGCTGGCTGGGCAACAATAGTACGCTTCATCGTTTTTGTGACTGCGGGAATCTCAACGACTCTTGTTGTTGGAGGTGTCACCATGACTGTTCTCTCTACTTCCTTCGTTACGGCAGGGATATCAATAACCTTTGTGGTTGGAGGACTTACCATGACTCTTCCGGTAACTTCTTTGGTTACAACAGGAATATCTATGACTCGCGGTTGTTGCTGGAGAAACCAAAACCGTTTTTTTAATCATTTTAGTTACAGCAGGCACCTCTATAGTTCTTGTCGTTGCTGGCGTAACCATCACCGTTTTTTTAACCATTTTAGTGACAGCTGGAATGTCTATTACTTTAGTAGTCGCTGGAGTCAGTACAACTTTTCTAGTGTAAGTTCCCATGCCACACGCTTCACTATTAGTATTAGCCATATCACAACCGGCTTTTGTTATCACTTGTGCGTCATTAGCTAAAACCGTAGTATTTACGGTAATATTTTGCGCCGGCACATTTTTGTAACACCAATATCTACAATCGTTAGGATCACTAGAGGCACAATCTGCAGCAGGTGTCTCACTCATTCCCCACTTAGCCGTTGCTGGCTTAGTTTCAACCACCTGATAATCGCTAGAAAACTTTGCTGGTACTACCGTTAAAGTAGATCCATATTCTCTTTTCTTGTAGGATAAGGTTTCCGTTCCCCATTTTGCAGGGATAACTTCTAAACGCTGCCCAGCTTCAGCTACCACAACTTCCACATTTTCTGTGCCATATTGCGCAGGGATAATTTCTAATTTGGTTGATGCTGGTTGTACCACAACTTCTACTGTTTCCGTGGTCCATTTTGCAGGTACCACTTCCATACGTTGTCCTGCATTAGCAACTATTACTGTTTCTGTTCTAGTCTCATATTGGGCTGGAACAGTTTCTAGTTTTTGATATGCTTGTTGAACAACAATGGTCTCTGTTCTTGTTTCATATTTAGCTGGTACAACTTCTAACCGCTGGCTCGCTTCTTGAACCACAACATCAAATATTTCAGTCCCCATTTTAGCAGGAATGACAGATAGGGTTTGTGCTACATCGGCAGCAGTGACTTCAAAAAGTTCCGTCTTATAGGTTGCAGGTACAACAGACAACTCTTGATACCCCTCTTTTGTTACCATTTCTTCTGTGATTACATCTGTGGTTCCCGCAATTTTTTCAAGTCGTTGTGCTGGCCCTTTTACTTCAACTTCAAAAGTTTGTGTTTCATATCTTGCTGGAACAACTGATAATTCTTTTCCAGCTGATTGAACGACCACTTCCTCTTTCTCTGTACCATACTGAGCAGGTACAACTTTTAGTTTTTTGTATGCTGGCGCTACCTGAATGGACACATCTTGATTCACCCGGACGTCCGGTGTTACACATCGAACATAACATTTTCCTGGTTCAGGATTCGTTGGTAAATCTTGTGCAAATCCGATAGAACAGACTACAAAAGATAATAATGTTAGTAATACGTTTTTCATTTTAGTTGAGATTTTAATGGTTAATTTTAACGTTTAAGACCCTAAGAAGACTTATAGCCTCTCCTACTAATTTCGTATAAAATTAGATGCAATCAAACTCTATTCTTCTTTTATTAACATAACACAGAGAAGAATTCGATGAACCGCACATAAGTTCGCTCAAACTTGTAATACCGATTTAACCCCTAAAAATCAACACTTTATAAAACAAATAAGATGTTTTATAAAGCACGTAATACATTTAAAAAGACATGATGCATCTCCTGAGTATAGTCTAAATGCGTAACGATTCTCAATTTCCCTTGACCCAAGCTACTGATAAAAATATTTTTACTTTGTAAGGTTTCAAGAAAACTTTTCTCCTGAGAGATATCATTCAAACTAAAAATAATAATATTGGTTTCTACGGGCTCTACTTTACCTACCCTTTTTAAGCTCTCTAAAGTAACAGCAATGTCTTTAGCTTTACTATGATCCTCCTTTAGTTTTTCAACATTGTGATCTAATGCATATAAACCCGCAGCAGCTAAATATCCTACTTGTCGCATCCCTCCACCAAGAATTTTTCGAATTCTGATGGCATTTTTCATAAACGATTCATCACCAATTAAAACAGATCCCACCGGGCATCCCAACCCCTTACTTAAACAAACAGAAATCGTGTCAAACAGGTTGCCATAATCCTGAGTGGTTTCCTCTTTTGCAACGAAAGCATTCCAAAAACGCGCACCGTCTAAATGAAATCCCAAATGATGTGAATCACAGACCTTACGAATTTTTACCAATTCATTAAACTCCCAACACGCACCACCGCCTTTATTGGTTGTATTTTCAATTTCCACTAATTTTGTTAAGGGACTATGGTAAAAGTCCGGCGGATTTATTGCCGCTTCTACCTGATCTGCAGTAAACATCCCTCTGTGCCCATCTATTAATTTACAAGAGACGCCACTATTAAACGATGCACCACCTCCCTCATAATTAAAAATATGGGCATATTTGTCACAAATGACCTGATCTCCGGGATTGGTGTGCAATTTAATAGCGGTTTGGTTTGCCATGGTTCCGCTTGGAAAAAACAAGGCATGAGATTTATTAAACATTTTGGCCAAACGGTCTTCTAAAGCATTTACCGTGTCGTCCTCCTTATAAACATCATCTCCTACTTTCGCCTGCTGCATGGCTTCTAACATGCCTTTAGACGGTTTTGTTACTGTATCACTTCTTAGATCTATTCTCATCTATTTTTTTGTTATTTATTTTTTTCTTTAAACCTTTTAAAACACTAATAATCAATATATTAAATACCATGGGTTTCAATAGGTGTTTTTCGAACTAAATTATTTGTGTATAAAACTATAAAATAACTACTTAATACTTTTCAAATCTTGCTATTAATTCTATTTTTGTTTTAAACTACAATACCATGATTACATCAGATCAAATTAAAGATCTTTCACACCGCCTTACTGAGCTAAGGCAATATCTTTGACATTGATGCCAAGCGCATAGAAATCCGAATGAGGAAGAACAAACCTTTGATCCTAATTTCGGAATGACTCTAAAGCTGCTGAAGTGATTATGAAATCGCTACGGGAGCAAAAAAAATGGGTCGAAGACTATAACAATGCACATACACTGGTTGAAGATTTAGAGGTTATTTACGACTTTTATAAAGAAGAGGAAGCGACCGCTAACGATGTAGAAACCCGTTATGAAAAAGCGTTTACTGCTATTGAAGATTTAGAGTTCAAGAACATGCTTTCTGAAGAAGGGGACACGCTGAGTGCTGTACTTCAAATTACGGCCGGCGCTGGGGGTACTGAAAGTTGCGATTGGGCAAATATGCTTATGCGGATGTATTTAATGTATGCTGAAAAAAACGGTTTCAAAGTCAAAGAACTTAATTTACAAGAAGGCGATGTCGCAGGAATAAAAACCGTGACACTAGAAATTGAAGGCATGTATGCTTTTGGGTGGCTTAAAGGTGAAAATGGAGTGCATCGATTGGTCCGGATTTCTCCTTTTGATAGCAATGCAAAACGCCATACGAGCTTTGCCTCTGTTTATGTGTATCCTTTGGTTGATGATTCTATTGAAATAGACATTAATCCAGCTGATATTGAAATTACCACGGCGCGTTCTAGTGGTGCTGGAGGGCAAAACGTGAATAAAGTAGAAACTAAAGTGCAATTAACCCATAAACCCTCGGGCATTCAAATATCATGCAGTGAAACACGCTCGCAGCATGACAATAGATCTCGTGCTATGCAAATGCTGAAATCGCAATTGTATGAAATTGAACTACAAAAGCAATTGGCACAACGTGAGGATATAGAAGCTGAGAAAATGAAAATTGAATGGGGAAGTCAAATTCGCAATTACGTCATGCATCCCTACAAATTGGTAAAAGATGTGCGCTCAGGACATGAAACAGGAAATGTAGATGCCGTTATGGATGGTGATATTACGCCGTTTCTAAAAGCCTATCTAATGATGATGGGACAACAAGGCAAAGACGATCAATTGTAATTAATAGGATTAAACTTCCACTTTCTTAATACATAAAATATGTTAAAAATATATCATAATCCAAGATGCAGTAAGTCCGAGAGAGGGCTTAGCTATTTTAGAAGCCTCAGGAAAAGCATTTGAAATAATAAACTATTTAAACAACCCGCTTACAGCCAAAGAATTAACAAATATTATTTCTTTACTAGAGATAGAACCAATACATTTAGCCAGGAAAAATGAAAGTATTTGGAAAGAAAACTATAAAGATTTAAATTTAAGCGCTCAAGAAGTTATTGATGCGATGGTTAAGCATCCCAAACTTATTGAAAGACCTATAGTGATTAATAAAAACAAAGCGGTCATTGGTCGCCCACCGGAATCGATAAAAAAAATATTAGACGTATGAAAAAAAACAAAGCTATCCTTAACTAGCTTTTAATGATTAATAGCAAAATCTCTTAAATTCAACTAACGAATGATAGTGATATATCACAACCCCGATTCTCAAGATTCAAACGCTTGCATCGAAATATTAGAAACCAGCAAACACAATCATCAAGTTATTAAATACCAAGATAAACCACTTGATGAAGAAAAACTGGAAAAAATAATTAATCTACTTAAAATTTCCCCCATAGAACTTATTAGAACAGGGGAAAAACTTTGGGTTGAAAAATTTAAACACCTTATGGAATCTGGTATTGAGTTTACCAATGGCGAACTTATAGATATTATGATAAGTCATCCGGAACTTATAGAACGCCCCATTATTATCAATGGCGAAAAGGCTGTTATTGGTAAACCTCCTAAAAAGATATTTGATATTCTTAAGTAAAAAAGCGCGGTGAAATGATTTTATAGGATTTTTATTTAACATAGATTTAACCAAGGACGTTTAAACCATCCTTTATTTTTGCAGTCTTACATTGCAAAACTAATAATATGTTCAAAACAATTACCTACGCTTTTCTTTTCTTATTCTCTTTAAATATAGCAGCGCAAAAGCCTCAGGTCGAGGTAAACATTTCCGGTAAGATTCCGGACGAATCCTCTAAAATACCTTTAGAATATGCAACAATTATTTTTACGAGTAAAAATGATGCAAAAACAATAACCGGTGGGATTACGAACCAAAACGGTGATTATAATATCGCTGTAAAAACAGGGAACTACAGTGTTAGTATAGAGTATATAGGCTATAAAACGGTGACTATTGGTGATAAGACGATAACAAAAGACGCCAACTACGGCACCATTTATTTGGAAGAAAATGCGGAAGCATTGGAAGGCATTGAACTCATTGCCGAAACGACTACCGTAGAAATTAAGCTCGATAAAAAAATATATAATGTTGGTAAAGACCTCACCGTTCGCGGAGGTACTGTAAGTGATGTATTAGACAATGTCCCTTCTGTTTCTGTAGATGTTGAAGGTAATGTCGCTTTACGCGGGAACGACAATGTGCGCATCTTAATAAACGGAAAACCCTCGGGATTAGTCGGTTTAAATTCTACTGAAGCCTTAAGGCAACTTCCTGCCGAATCTATTGAAAAGGTAGAAGTAATTACCTCCCCATCTGCGCGATATGATGCTGAAGGTACTGGAGGTATCATAAATATCATTTTAAGACGTAGTAAATTACAGGGCTTAAATGGTGCCATGACTACAAACGTTGGATACAATCCCTCTGCAGGTATTTACGGTAACATTAATTATAGAACTGGAGATTTAAATATTTTTAATACTACGAGTTATAATTATCGGGAGGTGCCTGGCCGCTCTTCTTCCTATTCTCAATATTTCAACAGAAAAATAGACACGCTTACCGGATTGCTAGAGGACTATCCGAGATACTTTTTTAGATGAAAGTAGTGATTTTGACCGCGTTCGTAAAAACTTCAACACCAATTTAGGTGTCGAGTGGTACATTACAGATTCTGCCTCTTTAACCACTTCTCTACTCTACAGTTTAGGTGACGATCAAAACAACACGACAAACATTCTGAATATTTATGATGAGAATGAAAATTTACTGAGTTCAAGTATAAGGCTAGATCCGGAATTAGAAGATGAAAAAACCATTCAGTATGCTGTGAATTTTGATAAACAATTTAATACTAGCGGACATAAATTTACCTTTGATTTTCAGTATGAAGACAGCTATGACAATGAGAATTCTTCAGTAAACGTTAACGGTATTACTTCTGAATTGGTGGCTAACCTTGTCGATTCACAACGCATCTTATTGCAAGCCGATTATGTACTTCCTATTGGTGAAAAATCACAATTTGAAGCGGGTTATCGCGGGAATTTTAATGACCAAAACACAGATTACATTGTGCAGTTTCTAAATGCAGACACCAATACTTTTGAAGTGAATACCGATTTAACTAATCGGTTTAATTACAGAGAGTACTTGACCGCTTTTTATACCCAATATGGAAGTAAGATTGGTAAGTTTTCGTATTTATTAGGTCTTCGAATGGAAAACACAAGATTAACGTTAGACCAACCAACAAGTGGTGATTTTAATAAAAAGAACTACACCGGCTTATTTCCAACAGTCAATCTCAATTATGAATTGAGTGATAGTGAAAATGTTACTTTAGCCTATAACAGACGTTTAAGAAGGCCGAGGTCTTATTTTATCAATCCGTTTCCATCTCGCTCCAGTGTAACGAGTGTTTTTCAAGGAAATCGATTTAGATCCTAGTTATTCAGGACAAGTTGATTTAGGTTATGTTAAACGTTTTGGAAAGTTTACTTTTAATACGTCTGCCTATTATTCGCAGGCCACCGATGGGTTTAGCTTTGTGAGTTTTGATACAGGAACGACGGTTAATGTTAACGGTCAAGACTTAGCAGTTATTAATAGAACGCCAATAAATTTAGCTAATGAAGATCGTTTTGGTTTTGAATTTACGCTAGGATACAGACCAACAAAAAAATGGAATGTTAATGCCAATTTTAATTTCTTTGAAAATAAAACGGAAGGCGTTACACCTAATGGATTGGATTTAAGTAATACAAACACAAGTTGGTTTGCAAGAGTGAATAATAAATATACATTACCAGGAAATATAGATTGGCAAACACGATTATCTTACAGAGGACCCAGTGCAGATGCACAGAATGAACGAGATGGTATCTTCTCTACAGATTTAGCCTTTAGTAAAGATTTATTTAAAGATAAAGCGTCATTAGCCTTAAACGTTAGTGATTTATTCAATAGTAGGAAACGTACGCAAACTACCACTACTCCAACATTTTATAGCGAAAGTGAATTCCAATGGAGAGAACGTAGTTTTAATTTATCATTTACCTATAGATTCAATCAGAAAAAGAAACAAGAACGACGTGGCGGTTACGATGGTGGCGATGATGGTTTTGAAGGGTAACCTTCAGGTTCATACGTTTACACCTCATTTAGTATAAATTTATTTACTCGAACATAGGGAAACAAAAAAGGGAAATTCAATTTGAATTTCCCTTTTTTTATATTACTAGAAAGCGAATTATGCCTTACGCTTCGCCTTTTTTTCTTCTCTCATTTCTTTAAGACGCTCAATTAAACTCCCGCCAATCCAGTAAGGAATAACAAACGTTAATAAAAATATCATTAACCAAAAACCTATGGTTAAGATGGTTAAGAATGCTAAAAAGCCTAAATATTGGTCAAATTCGAACATAATTGTTAGTGTCTTGTTTTAAATCTTGGACAAAGATAAGTTAAACTGTTTTTTTATACAATATAAAGTTTAGAATTATTAACAGAGTTCTTAATATAAGACTCCTGCTTCTTTTAAAAACCGCCAAGTAGAAAAATACGTAAGTTTAATATGTATAAAAATCGTGCTCCATTAATACTTCTTTTTTGTATTCCTTTCTTTATGTTCTGTCAAAAAATAGATCCTTTGGCGTCTTACAGAGATTTCGGTACTACTGAATATTTCAGGTTCAATTATGACAATGACTATTTTGCTGCTACTGATGAAAATTACACGCAAGGCTATGCTTTTGAATGGGTATCATCTCGTTTTAAAAACAACCCAATCCATGCGCTCTTTTTTAAATTCGATGCTGCCAATCGTAAAGAAAAGTATGGTTTAGCTTTGGAGCATATTGGGTTTACCCCCAATGATTATGTGAGTACCAATATTCAACTTGGAGACCGCCCCTTTGCCGCTGCTATTTATTTAAAATCGTTTTATATAACTACCAATACCACTACCAAAATAAGGTTGTCTTCTTCTTTTAATGTTGGCCTTATAGGTCCTGGTGCGTTTGGTGAAGAGATGCAAGTGGCTATTCATGAGGCTACTGGTAATAAAATTCCAAGAGGTTGGAAACATCAAATAAAAAATGACGTCATTTTAAATTATGAGATAGGCATTGAAAAACAAGTGTTTGAATATCAGGGACTGTTTTCCCTTCAAGCGCAGGGTTGTTTAAAACTTGGGTCTCTTTTTACTAATGCTTCTATTGGTACTTCAACGCAAATAGGAATTGTTAATTCGGTATATCAACCTACAAAACCAAATAAAGCTTTTCGATTGTATTTTTATTCAGAGGTAAAAGGCATTTACGTGGGATATGATGCTTCATTACAGGGGGGCTTTTTAATAAGAGTAGTCCTTACACGATTGCCCATAAAGATCTCAGACGTTTTACTGGCCAGTTGAATTATGGTATCGTATTAAAAACAAAAACCATGTATTTTGAATATACCGTAACTTTGATCACTAGAGAAATCAACACCGTAAGCGCTGCTAAATGGGGAGGAATAAAAGTTGGATTTACTTTATAGTTTGAAGTAAAAAACATTTCTGAATTTTGTAAATTTGTGTTCTAAACAACTAAATCACATGGAATACAGAGTAGAAAAAGACACAATGGGAGAAGTTCAAGTCCCTTCAAATAAGCTATGGGGCGCACAAACGGAGCGTTCAAGAAACAACTTTAAAATTGGGGCACCTGCGTCTATGCCACTAGAGGTCGTATATGGCTTTGCCTATCTCAAAAAAGCAGCGGCTTATACCAATTGTGAATTAGGTGTTTTAGCCGAAGAAAAGCGTGATTTAATTGCTCAAGTATGTGATGAGATTCTAGAAGGCAAGCACGACGATCAATTTCCATTGGTTATCCGGCAAACGGGTTCTCGGAACACAATCCAACATGAATGTGAATGAAGTAATAGCAAATCGCGCCCATCAAATTGCGGGAAAAGTGGTTGGTGAAGGGGAGAAAACGATTCAACCTAATGACGATGTTAATAAATCGCAATCCTCAAACGACACCTTTCCAACGGGTATGCACATTGCTGCATATCATAAAATAGCAGACCATACCATTCCAAATATCATAAAACTACGCAATACCTTACATGATAAAGCTGTGGCCTTTAAGGATGTTGTTAAAATTGGTAGAACACATTTAATGGATGCCACACCATTAACCTTAGGTCAGGAATTTTCAGGCTATGTTTCACAATTGGATCACGGTTTAAAAGCGTTACAAAACACCTTGCCGCATTTAGCAGAGCTTGCTTTAGGCGGAACCGCTGTTGGTACTGGATTAAATACTCCGTAAGGCTATGACGAATTGGTTGCGAAATACATCGCGAAGTTTACCAACTTGCCATTCATCACCGCAGAAAATAAATTTGAAGCTTTAGCAGCTCACGATGCCATAGTAGAATCTCATGGTGCATTAAAACAATTAGCCGTTTCACTAAACAAAATAGCGAATGATATTAGAATGATGGCCTCCGGACCGCGCTCCGGAATTGGTGAAATTATTATTCCAGCGAATGAACCAGGAAGTTCCATTATGCCAGGAAAAGTAAATCCTACACAATGTGAAGCCTTAACCATGGTATGCGCACAAGTTATGGGCAACGATGTGGCGATCACTATTGGGGGTACACAAGGCCACTATGAGCTCAATGTATTTAAACCCATGATGGCTAGTAACATTTTACAGTCTGCTCAATTATTAGGGGACGCTTGTGCTAGTTTTGAAGAACATTGTGCTTCGGTATTGAACCAAATTACGATGTTATTAAAGAATTACTAAACAACTCGTTGATGCTTGTTACGGCTCTAAATACTAAAATTGGTTATTATAAAGCGGCCGAAATAGCAAATACAGCACATAAAAATGGAACGACTTTAAAAACCGAAGCTATTAATTTAGGCTATGTTACCGCTGAAGATTATGATGCATGGGTAAGACCGAGAAAACATGGTGGGTGGCTTGAAATAAGCCATCAATAAATGAAGTTAAAAGCCCAATAAACAAATGGTTTATTGGGCTTTCCTTGTTTAGTTAGTTATTATCTTGGGAAAATATTATACTACAAGTTTATAACATATTATGCCCATTCCACTTAACATGAGTTAAGGAATGGTATTTTGTATTAATTGAGTTTGGCTCTAATACGACTTAATTGTACCGGTGTGATCCCTATACTTGCAGCAATTTGATATTGCGGTATGAGGTTGTCAAGATTATTTATACGTTTACGTAAATCTAAATAGCGTTTGGTAGCGTCGGACGAAGAAAACTCTATAAATCGAGCTTCACTTCTAATAATAGTATCTTCTAAAACCTTAGCATACAATCCCATGACATCTAAATGATTATGACATAAGTTAGAGAACGTCGTGAAATCTAATTCAAGAACTTCACTCTCCGTTAAGGCTTCATAAATAATACTGGATGGCTTTTTATTTAATAACGCTTTAATGGAAGCAAAAAACATGTAAGGATTAAACAATCGGGTAGTCACCTCTTTCCCATTTTCTAAAATTAAATAGGCGCGAACCACCCCCTTCAAAATTAAATATATTTTGTTGGGAATTTTACCTTGACTTAAAAGTTTGTCTCCTGGCTCCAGTTTCCTATACTCTGCGGCTTCATACAATGTATTAAAAATAGATTCGGGAGCGTGTTGAAAGAATTAACATAATTAAAGCTTTCTTTAAAATATGGTTTCATAAGATGCGTTAAGGAAATATAAACCCTTTTTGTATTTAGATTCAACATTTTGCACACGGAAAGTAGTTAATTATTGTTAGCCGAAAATAATATTTCGTTATAGAGGGTAGATTCAACGGTATAAAACAAAATAAAAAAAAGATTCAATTTTTACATTTTATCCTATATTTGAAGCATGAGAGACAAAATAAATGACCCTAAATACAATATAATACTCATCTTTATATTTGAAATTATAGGAAGCACTATTGCCTTTACTGCAGATTACTCCGGAGCGGGAATGGCTGCAATAATTATTAAATGGATACCCGCCATAATAGGACTTCTCACTATTATCATTTATTTCGTTTCCTCACTTTTTATAAGAACTAAAAATTGGATTATTACTTTGATTGGTATCATTTTAATAGTGACGGTGTCGTTGCATATTAATTTTACAGATTTCACTTAATTTATACAAAACTAGTACTCTAGAATCTAACACTACAGAAACTGTTTCACTCCTTGAATTAACGCTATGTTTAGCTGTTGTTTCATATTTAGTTGCTAACTTTATACCTTAAACGATACTTATTAATTCCAGCTATGTCTATTCTAATAAAGAACATTAAAGAGTTACTTCAAATACGCGACAACACCATTTTAAAAGTTGTAGGCCAGGATATGAAAATACTTCCCTCTCTAAAAAATGCTTACCTTCTTATTGAAGATGATACTATTGTTGACTACGGAAAAATGGAAGACTGCCATAACATCAAGGCTTCAAAAACCATTGATGCTACAGGTAAAATAGTGCTTCCAACCTGGTGCGACTCACATACTCACATTGTATATGCTGGTAATAGAGAACAGGAATTTGTAGATAGAATTAACGGATTATCCTATGAAGAAATAGCAAATCGTGGGGGCGGCATTTTAAATAGTGCCGAAGTACTTCAAAACACTTCTGAAGAAGCGCTGTACCAACAGTCCATAAAGCGCATTGAGCAAGTCATGCAGATGGGTACTGGAGCTCTTGAGATTAAATCGGGCTATGGCTTGTCTACAGAAGCAGAGCTCAAAATGCTTCGGATAATTAAAAGAATCAAACAAAATTTTCCACTAAAAATAAAAGCCACATTTTTAGGTGCACATGCCCTACCAAAGGCATATAAAAACAACAAACGAGGGTATTTAGATTTAATAATCCACGAGATGCTTCCACAAATAGCAAAAGAAAACCTAGCAGATTATGTGGATGTGTTTTGTGAAAAAGGGTATTTTTCTTTAGACGATACTGCAAAAATATTAGAAGCTTCAAAAGCGTTTCATTTACGTGCAAAAATACATGTAAATCAATTTAATGCCTTTGGAGGTATCGCTTTAGCTGTAAAACACAATGCTTTAAGCGTCGATCATTTAGAAGAGTTGCACCAAGAGGATATTGATGCGCTTAAAGGGAGTAATACCATGCCCGTAGCATTGCCGTCCTGTTCCTATTTTTTAAGCATTCCCTATACACCAGGACGTAGAATTATAGATGCCGGTTTACCATTAGCCTTAGCCAGCGACTATAATCCAGGTTCCACACCTTCCGGAAATATGAATTTTGTAGTAAGTACCGCCTGTATTAAAATGAAACTCACTCCTGAAGAAGCCATTAATGCCGCCACTATAAATGGCGCTTATGCCATGGGCATTAGTAATTTATATGGAAGTATTACCAAGGGAAAAAAAGCAAATATTATAATCACAAAGAAAGTGCCTAGTTATAATTTTTTGCCATATGCTTTTGGAGAAAACCACATCGACCAAGTCATTATCAATGGGCAATGCCTTTGATTTTAAAATGGTAAGCCTTTACTATTCTATTAAGGCGTCAACCCGAAATACAGACTTTTTTTAATACGCTATATACTTATCTTGAGGACTCTTTAAATGTGATTGGCATATTTTTGAGGCTTCCCAATATTAAACTCATAAAAAAAACCTGAAGGGATGCCTTCAGGTTTTTTAATATATTTTTAAATGAACTCAATTATCTCATTTCAAAGATTGAACTTGAAACGATTTCTTTTCCATTGAAAACATTTACTTTATAGTTCCCTTTTTCAAAATCTTCACTAGCTCTAGAAATGTACTCACAAATAGGTAAACTTTCATTTTCATAATTGAATTTACTAATCACACTATAATTAAGTGTTTCTTCACCAAAAGCTATTTGTTCGTTGGCACCTAGAATATTGTTTTTAGGATCAATGACCTGAACATATAATTCTTTATCTCCAGCTTGAACTAACTTATTTTTAGCCACTGTAAAACAAATTTTAATTTTGTCACTACGGCTCGCGCGCTCAGTAGGAATTTGTTTTCCGTAACTACGCTCGATAACCCCAGTTACTTTTAGGGTATTCGTGTTTAAGGCCGAAGCGCTTTCAACAACATCGGCTAAAGTTGTGTTTTGAACTAATAAAGAATCTGTAAACATCTTGCGTTCGTCTAGCTGTATTTTAGTACTATCTAGACTCGTCGCTAATAGTTGATTTTCAACTTTCAATTTATCATTTTGAGCTAGAACGGTTGTCATTTCCTTTTGTAGCGCTAAGTATTTTTTCTTATAGCTCCATAGACTTTTTAAATTGGTATCCGACACTTTTAATGAATCTATTAAACCATCAATACGTTGCTTCGCTTCAATTAAATTTTGATTAGCTACAGTATTCTCACTCAATGCTACATCATATTGCGCTTGCATTGCTGTTAATTCGTCTAAGACTTTCGTTTTTTCTTCAACTAATATTTTTTCGTTTTCCTTTTTTTCAGTGTATAAAGAAGATGAGAAGACAACCACTCCTATAAAGAGGGCTATAGCGATTCCTAAAGCGACTTTTAATCCTGTATTTGCTGCATTGTTTGCCATAATTTTTGTTGTTTTTTAAGTAAAATTTAAGTTTAAGGGTTAAGTTTTAAAGCTGAAATTTAAGTTTTTCTTTCTTAAATTTAATGCTTGTTAGTTCTTTTTTTAAATGTAAATTTATTTTTTTTATATAAACAATTATAATTGTGATGGATACACTTTTGTTAATGACAAAATCTAAAATTGAAAATTTAATTTCTAAGCGTCCTTTAGAATCTAAATTTGGTGAACACGTAAAAGTGTTGTCTACAAACACAAACATATACGAGGACTTAAAACTTTTAGACGTCCAGTATGTCTTATTAGGATTACCGGAAGACATTGGAGTTCTTGCAAATCACGGTAAAACTGGCGCCTACAATGCCTGGGACGCTACTATTAAAGTTTTGTTAAATACCCAAAACAATACGTTTAACGACGCCAATAAAGTACTCATACTTGGTTGTTTAGATTTTACTAGTGAGTTGCAAAAGTTATCCAAATGGCAAGAAGGTACTGAAAAACACATTGCTAAAGCTAGGAAGCTCGTGGTCGAAATTGATAAAATAGTATGTGATGCTGTTTATACTATTGTAAAAGCTGGAAAAATCCCCATGCTTATAGGTGGCGGCCATAATAATGCCTACGGCAATATAAAAGGGACGTCTCTCGCACTTAATCACAAAATAAATGCGATCAACTTTGATGCCCATTCAGATTTTAGAGCATTGGAAGGGAGACATAGTGGCAATGGTTTTAGTTACGCTTTTGCCGAAGGATTCTTGAATAATTATTTTGTGTTTGGACTGCATGAAAATTACACCTCTGAGGGTCTTTTAGAGACATTCAAGGAGAATAAAAAATTACAATACACGACTTTTGAAGCCATTGAAATTAGAAAAGAACTAAGTTTTAAAGCCGAAATGAAACGCGCTAAGAAGCATATTGATAAAGTTGAGTTTGGATTAGAAATTGATTGTGATGCGATAGAAAACATCCCAAGCAGTGCGCAAACACCCAGTGGATTCTCTACCAGTAGAGCGCGGCAGTTTGTCAATTATTTTGGAAAGCAAAAGCAGGTTGCTTATTTACATATTTGCGAAGCAGCACCCAATACAGAGCAAAACCATCAAGTAGGAAAATTAATTACCTATCTTATAACCGACTTTATTAGAGCCAATAACTATGACTAATAGGATAAAAATAGAACAGTTAAGATTATATATTAACGGACTTATCTTATTGTATTTTTGTATGCTTATTGGTGTTTACTATTTTAAGGTCGAAGTCCAAATAATTAGAATTCTTGGAGAATTATTAACCATTCCTGCATTGTTAGGATTAATAGGTATTCCCATTTGGGCATTAATTGATAACTTGCGTGGTAAAAATAAAAATGCGTCTATTTATGTTATGACACTTTTAATAACTTTATCAATATTTACGGTATTGTTTGTCGCAAATTCATACTTGAAATAATATGGAAATAGTTTCATTTAAAACCAAATATTCAAAAGCGTTTTACCAATTAAATAGAGAATGGCTTGAAACTTTTTTTTACGTTGAACCTTTTGATGAAGAGGTATTATCCAACCCCGAAACCTATATTATAAACAAAGGGGGGCACATCTTTTTTGCATTACTAGATAATAATATTGTGGGTACTGTTGCATTAATGCCATTACCAAAACAAAAGGCGTTCGAGCTAACCAAAATGACGGTCTCACCCGAATATCGTGGTCATAAAATTGGACAAAAGCTCATGCAACATTGCATTGATTTTGCGAGGACGGAAAACTTCAACAGACTACTACTCTATTCGAACACGCGTCTTGAAAATGCGATTTATATTTATAGAAAATATGGGTTTATTGACATTCCCGTTGAAGCAAATTGCCCTTACAAACGTTGTAATATAAAAATGGAATATCCCCTATAAAAAGCACTAAATCTAAGTGAACGTTCGCTGAATTTTATGATTCGCAAGAACGAGTATGCACTGAAAATAGTATCTTTGTAATCATGGAAGAAGAATACATCAAACTTATTTTTGGCTTAAAACTAAAACAGATACGGACTGAGAAAAATTTATCTTTATTTGGTTTGTCTAAACTTAGTGGTTTGTCTAAGTCCTATTTAAACGAAATAGAAAAAGGGAAAAAATATCCCAAACCGAGATAAAATCGCGCTACTAGCTGAAAAATTAGATATTCCATACGATCATTTTGTGTCGTTAAAACTGGACAAAAACCTTGCTCCAATTGGAGACATATTACAATCAAAAATTTTAAAAGAGATTCCGTTAGAGGTTTTTGGTATTCAAGAAAGCACGCTTATTGATATCGTTGCTAATGCACCAGCTAAAGTCAATGCTTTTATAAGTACTATTATAGAAATTGCACAGCATTACAGTTTTAGCAAAGAAAACTTTTACTTGGCCTCTGTACGTTCCTTTCAACAAGCCAACAACAATTATTTTGATGAATTGGAACAGAGTGTCCTATCGTTCGCTAAAGCCTATCAAATTGATTTGAGCCAAAACCTTCCATCTTCAGAATTAGAGGAAATTTTAATTGAAGAATATGGTTATACTATAAATAATAAAGATTTAGAAAAACATAAAGAATTAGATACCTTACGTTCTATTTTTATTCCAAAAACGAAAACACTGCTCTTAGCAAATCATATCGATGATGCGCAACGTAGCTTTATATACGCTAAAGAAATCGCCTATAATTATCTTAAATACGAAGCCCGTTTATACACGTTCTCTTGGATTAAATTTGAAAATTTTGATCAAGTTTTGAATAATTTTTATGCGTCCTATTTTGCGGGTGCATTATTGCTACCACGTACTATATTGAGTAAAAAACTAAAAAAACTCTTTAAGAAAAAAACGTTTGATAAGGAGACTTTTGTTTCTATTGCCGAATCCTTTAACGCGTCTCCGAATCCTTTTACCAACGGCTAACCAATATTTTACCTAAGGATTTTAATCTCCAAAATTTATTCTTTTTGAGGTTTGTTCATAAAAAAGATGACAAAAAATTCTTTCTTAACAAAGAGCTCCATTTAACGCATCAACATTCGCCTCATGCTAACGAAACTGATGAACATTATTGTAGGCGATGGATTTCGCTAAAAGTATTACAAGACATTGTGAAAACGAATGAAGATCATGTATTTGACATGCAAATTTCTCATTATCCAGATAGCAAACATTCCTATTTGATTTTTTCTTCTGCCACAAGAGATCCCTTTAAAACCAATCAGTACAGAAGCGTTAGTGTTGGCTTATTAATAAATCAACAATTAAAACGTAAAATTGCTTTTTGGGATGATCCAACAATACCACGTTTTAATGTTGGTGTGACTTGTGAACGTTGCGCAATAAGCGATTGTAAAGAGCGCATCGTACCTCCAATTATTTTGCAAAAAGAACAAAAGAACCTACAAATTGAACATGTTGTTAATGACTTGTTTACGCAATTTAGCTAAGGTGATTAACAATGTTTTTATGCTTTAAACTTGGGTTCTTCCAAATTGAAAAAGCAAAAATATTTAAAGTCGAACACACGTATTCTTGTGGCTTACAAGCCTTTCAAAGAATCAATTTTTCGCTGTAATCTCGAAATTTCCTCCTCTTCTCTTTTTTTATTTATAGAATCTATTTTGCGTTGTAAATCATCTATCGCTTTACTATTGTTAGTGATTTTGGCTCTAAATTTAGTAGTATCCACTGCAATCACATTTGCCGTAGAATCTGTCATCGTTTCAATGGGCTTAATTTCATCGATGTAATAATCATTAATACGTTCCCCTTCGCTGGAACGCCAAGCTTCATTTAATTGATCATATAATTCCTTATCCCAACTGCTAGGATGTTTTACATCTATCCAAACCACATCCCGGTATTCGCTATCAATTAATGCTAAATCTGGCGTCGCTGCTCCATCAAAATTATCTGAGCCCTCTTTAACGGCTGCAATGGTTCCCAAGAAAAAGAGTCTTTTACGTCCCGCTATATTTTTTATATAAGGTCTAAACTCTACCGGTTTATTCACACTCCAATCAAACTCTTTACGAGATTCTATTACTTTTAAAGGCATGGCAGAAACACCCGCATAACCTTGTTTTTTTGCGGCATGATCATAATAAAACAGCTTGTCTGAGCCATCGGCAGGGACAAAAACACTATAGGTCAAACTAGAGCGTTCATCGCCTATGGGTTCCAAACCAAACCAATGATACAAGCCGCTATACGCTGGAACTTGGGTATCTTCAAAATTAAAATCGGTGACAAAGGGTTGTTGATTTTGATCGTCTGCCAAATCCGGAATTTTAACAGCCGTTTTCATATTCCATGGTAAGGGATCACTAAATCCTCCTAAAAATTTTAAGGATTCCCCTTGTAAACGCGACACTTTTTCTGCTAAGATATTTTGTCGTGTTAAAAATGGATAATTCTTTAATTCCTCCGGAGCTATAAACGTTCCTTTTCCAATGGTTACCCGTTCAAGATAATCCTTAAAATAGTGCACTCCATTCTCAATAATCATCACGCCTCCAAAAGAAGGGTATGGAAAAAAGAAGCCTTTCCATTTAATCAAGCTCACCACTTCCACCCATTGTCCCGTATCATTTTTCATATAAAAGGTGTCGCTAGGCTCATAGTTTAATAGCATCCAAGGATTAAAGCGCTGTACGACCGCATTATAAGTGTTTCTACTAAACTTTAAAGATTCTCCAATAGAAAAAGTGACTGGAATTCTGTTTTCATTCGAAAAACGCGGAAACGGCGTCGTACTCGATACAGAAAACACTTCTTCTGTATTATCTCGCATCCCCTGCCAATAATACTTCTTGGTAGGTTGAATCGCCATCGTCCATTTATTTTCATTATCTACACGTACCAAATGTGGCAAGGACACATCTTTTGTTTCACCTACACTTTCGTTAGCCATAGAATGAATATTCTTTAAGGGCTGGATTCGTTCATTTTGAGTTAGCGGCAGTTCATCTATTTCTACCCTATTTAAATCATTAAATACATTGTAGGTTTTCATATAATCGTAGAGCTCCATTTTCCAGCCAACAAAGTAAAAAGCAGCAAAAAACACCCCCAAAATCGCCAAAATAAAAACGCGTTTGCCAGTGGAAGCTTGACTTCTAAATTTCCATAATCCAAAGAATAGGACAATAGCACTAAGTAAAATCACGAAAATAAATTTACGCACAAATAACAATGCCGGTTGATAATCGTCTCTTAAAAAGAAAAGTAAAGCGATAACAATTATAGATAAAATGACAACATTTCGCTTTTGTTTCCTGCCTTTATTCCAATAGTTTTTAATCATATTTTATGGTTTTGTCCTTCTGCGCTTCGATGCAGCATCTATTTAGGTTTATGGTTTATGGATTCTGCATCACGTGCGGAATGATAAGTAATTACATATATCCTTTATCTTTTAAACGCTCTCGAGCACTTTTCTTATTTGGGTTAGGTTCTTTTTCAATTTCACCTTTAGCCGCATCTACCACCCTAGCGTCTTCGGTTTCTAAATTTTTAATGAAGTCTTTACCCTTTTCAACAGTATCACTTACAGCATCTGCCAAAGACGCTCCTTGCTCATCTAAGACTTCTGAAGATTTAAAAACCAAATGGGCGAAATACGTTCCTACCAATGTCCCAAAAATACTAGAAGCAAACAAGGAAATGGTCGCGAGGTCGATAGGTATAATAAAGCGCGCAACGACAATAGCTATTAAAAATAAAGCGGCGATATACACCAAGCGCATTAAAAAGGATTGCCTATAGACAAAGCCTTTTTTACTTTCGGGTTTCATTTGTAGCGCTTTAGAATAAAAGAGTGTATTAAAGAATCTATAAATCTTATTGCTTTTCGATTCTCTCCAATACATCAGCATTCCGAAAAGGATTGAGGCAATAAATAGTATTATTTCTAGTGACATCATGGTTTTATATCGTTTGAAGCACGAAGTAAGACGTTTGAAGTTCCTTACTCAAGCTGGTTATTTTTGTTATAGGCACTAAATTAGAAACTTGAAGTTCCCTACTCGTATTTAATAAATTTATTCTTTAATTTTATTTCTAGAGGCTATCATAATATTCATCGAACAAAATGTCTTAGATAAGCTATTCATATTCTCACCCAAATTCATTCCTTTTTGCCAAATGATTAAATCTTCACATTTAAACTTCATCCATTTTATAAATTCCATTATCCATTTAACAAAACGTCAAACTCCTAACCTATTAGTATCTCTTTTTCAAATATTGTTACGAATTTCCTGAATTACCCATTCTTTTAATGAATCATCCCAGGTGTCATACATTTTATAAAACTGTTCTTTATCGTACCAGTATAAAAATAAAACATCTTTAGAACATACATTTACTAAAAGTTTCCAAATAAGGTCAATATGTTTTGAGGATAAAGAAGAATGGGGTTGATGTAGGGCATCATAAACCTTGGCATCTACGATATCAGCAATTTTATATTGATTGCTTACTTCTATTTTTTCCAAATAGCGCTCTACACTCATGACCCGCTTTCTAGAATTTATATCCATTTTGTTTAAATAACTCTTAAACAACACCTTATCATTTAATATTGTTTTAATGGGGTGTTGGGTTTCTTTTAAAGTTGAGGCAAATTCAAATTTCTTAATGCGTTCATAGCGTTCCGTTTTGACTACGGCTTCTAAATCGCATTCAATTATAATATGATCTCGAAGTTTTTCCATCAATTCGGGTTGAGAAATATGATAAATTAAGACCTCATGAGTGGTGTCTTTAATAGCCTCTTTATACCATTTTAGATCTTCGAAAACGACGATTTCTGAAATAAAATCACGCAATACATAAACACCTCCAAAAGCCTTAGTATAAAATGAATAGCTACTGTACTGCAATTCTTGTAACTCCAAATCCCGTCCTCTTAAATCACCATAGGTTTTGGCAGATTCTAATAATTTTTGATGTAGCGTTTCGTCTATAAAATTATGCCCTCGTTTAAATGTTTCTATTAATGATAATTGCTGTTTTTGAACCAGATCGAGATGATCTATCAAATGAAAACGAATGGTCACTTTATCATATTTCAGTACGTCTAAGGGTTCATAAAACGCATCTATGTTCTGATCAAAATCTATACAAATGGCACTATCCCGAGTAATATCATTAATTTTATGTTGGTGCGTTCTAAAGACCTGCAGCATCATGTCTCGGTCGAAGGAGTGAAACGGTACGTAAAGGGGTAGTCCTTTTTGTAAGGGTGAAATTAATATGCCATGCGTGTTTGCTTCCCCGTTATTTAAATAGTGTACATTATTTTTTTCCTCTGCAATTTACGGGCTCCACCCTATACCATCAATCGAGAAGTTTGTTAAAGTTGTTGCTGTAAATCCAAGTTTAATCAAGCCTTTATTATAACGCTCCACGAGTTTTCCACTTACTGGAATGAGTTCGCTCCTGTACAAATTAGCTTGTTGTAGTTTTTGCATGTTATTCTGTTCTTTCTACGATATATAAGTTAAATTCATTGGCCCTTTTAATTCTTAAAAATATTATTTATCTGTGCATATTGCAAAAGGCAAACTGTTTTAAGATCCTTTATTTCTCCGCGCTTCATGAGTTCTATAGCTTCCTTAAAGGGCATCTCGAGAACTTCAATATCTTCTGTTTCATTTTTAGCACCACCCCCCTTGTTAACTCTCATATCACTAGAATATTCGGCTATAAAGTAGTGTAGTATTTCTGTTAGAGTCCCTGGAGAAGAATAGGCTTCCAACACTTTTTTCACATGGTTTATGCGATATCCCGTTTCTTCTTCTGTTTCTTTTTTTATACAGTCTTCAGGGTTGTCATCATCCAACAAACCTGCACAAGCCTCAATAAGTAAACCTTCTGAGTTCCCGTTCATATACGTTGGAATTCTTAACTGCCGTGTTAATACCACCGTTTGTTTCTCTTTGTTATACAAAAGTATCACCGCACCATTCCCGCGATCATAGCATTCTCGAATTTGAGTGACCCATTCACCATTATTTAATTGATAATCGAAGGTTAATTTATTTAACGTATACCGATGGTGTGATAATAGCTCCTTTTTTAAATTTTTAATTCTAGTATTACTCATGATTAAACGTTTCTCTAGCTTTCAAATCAATATTCATTTGAGTTACTCTCGGCATCCACCTGACGTTTAAAATCGGTATCGGCAATGGTTGCCACGTTATCTAAGTAACGCACGACCTCTTGTCTTCTAATTTCAGAAAAATCTAAACCTTTCATGTTTTGCTTCATTAATTCTTGGAGCATATTAAACTTGGTTTCATAATTTTGTTTAAAATATATCTCAGGGTTATCAAACCAATCTTGTTCTAAATCAAAATCGGTTAAACGTAATGAAATGGCCGATTGAATATTACGGACATCCCTTGATGAGAAGAATGGGAAAATCTTTTGAATCTCTAAATATAAATTGCCATAAAACTCATGTTCGTTGACATTATAATGTTGTTCTGCTTTATCATAAGCTTCTAAAACTACGGCTTCTGAAGGTTTTTCAACACTATTTAAAATGTCTCCCATAGTCTTTGCTAACCCTTGATCTTTTAAAAACTCGTAATCACTAGAACGGGCCATATTCACAAAATCTGGTATGGTCTTATCTAATTTACGCCACCATAAATGATCTTGATCTAAAAAATCATGAGTGGTTCTCGCGCCATCAATTTTAAAACGCCCTTGCACACGAGAGATGACAGCCTTATCTAACATTTCCGGTAAATTAGTAAATAAACCAATAGAACTGTTCCCATAATTTACAGCGTATGCCCCTTCTGTATACCTTAGGAACACCCCGATCACTTCTTTTACCCCCGCAGAAACACCTTGAGCGGTTCTTTCCTGCAAATTATTCTCGGCATCATCAATGGGAGCAAAAATTAATTTCGTTGGATCTTGCATGGGTTTCATCCACTCTACCATTTTCTCGGCAGACCCTCCTTGAAACGTACTAATTAAAGTGTCTCGGCATGGGGTGAAATAAAAATGGAATATCTAAATGATCGCAATGTTCTTTTAACCGGGTGGCGATGGCTGCTATGAGCATACTTTTACCAGTTCCTGGAATACCGTACCCCATAAAGACAGGCATAAAACCTCCCAATTCTTGAAACGGATTTTTCTTCGCCTCGAAATCATAGCTCAACATGCGCTCGGTTAGTCGGCGGGCGAAATGTTTGGCATCTCTATTCCCCACAATTTGTTCAAACTGAACTTTATTAAATTCAATACTCTTAGCAGTACCCGCAAATACATTATCCCAACCGGAAATAGAGAATTCAGAATTTTCTAGCTTATAGGTTCTATCTACAATCGTTTCAGTATATTCTAAGCTGCTTTTACGAAGTTGAATTTCGTCGATTAACGCTTCAAAATAAACCACTGAAAAATCGATAACATCTTTATCACTTTTAATGAGGTCTCGGATGCCCTAAATATTTGTCAAAATAAAACAGCGCACAGGCGACACCTTTTAGTGGTGACATAAAAGATACTTCGGGCAAACCTGCAAACTTTTGTTTCATCACGGTTAAGTCGTCTGAAGCATGAGGTTTTAAACGGTATAAAATGTTATAGGCTGTTGCAAATAACATAAATGCAGTTGCTGTATGCATTTTACTTTCATACTCTCGTTTTCCGTTAGAATCTAAAGCCGATTTACGCTCATTTAAACTCGATAGTCCTGAAGCGTCGTAGTAGCTGTCTTTTACCCATATACCCAAAGCTAAACCTTCTTGTATGGCGAAAAGTGTTTGATTTAAATAGACAGGAATCGCAATAGAATCTGGTAACAATCGTTTTTTTAATGCCAATACCGTTTTAGAAACCGAAGTGATTTCTGATGCGCTACTCCCATTATTCGCTCGTGATAAATACAGCAAAATGGATTCATCTTTTGCGTTCTTATCTTTATTTTTAGCCCGTGCACCTTGCTCCCATTGAATGCTTTTTAAATATCCGCTAGCCTCATCGCGAAGCAAATCGAGTTCATTTTGTTTTATTGGGAATGTTGAATTGTGTTCCATGTTTTTTTAAATTACTTAAATTTAATTATACCTGCTTCTTCAGAAACATCAAACAATTCTTTAATTAATTCTATAGGTATTTCTATTTTATACTCAGCAAATAAGGCATTTCTAATGTCTAATAAAGAATTAATACCATTTGCATAGCTTAATATAATATCTTCAAATTCGTAAATACGCAGTTCTCCTACTTCTCTATCTCTTAGAATACTAAGTATTTTATTTATTCCTTTATTAACATTTGTATACCTCTCATTTGTTTCAGTAGTATAACCCGTATAAAATGAATTCAACTGCTTTGTTTTATCCTTATATGGAATTCTTTTCTGTGATTTTTTTTCTATGTCAGACAACTGATATGTTTTAAAACTTTTGTTTTTTGAATTTTGTATGGCTAATATTTTAAGTTCTTCAATAACTTGTTTTTCATTTTCTATAAACTGATTCTTTTTTTCTGTAATTATCTTTTCTGTATTCTCAACTTTAGATAATGATAGAATAGATTGTAATGCTTTTAT
This sequence comes from Lacinutrix neustonica, assembly GCF_026625145.1. Classification (GTDB taxonomy): domain Bacteria; phylum Bacteroidota; class Bacteroidia; order Flavobacteriales; family Flavobacteriaceae; genus Lacinutrix; species Lacinutrix neustonica. The sequence goes on from NZ_CP113088.1 coordinate 479,337, forward strand.
TTCTCTTTTATAGCCATAGCTTACTATTTGTGAGGAGAAATATAAATTATGCGCTTTTGTATTATTATTACTTAATAGAAATTTTCTTGCTTCAAGTTCATTATCTTTCATTCTATTTTTACCATACATTTCTACAAGGTTTACAATATTTATAATATTATCATCCTCTGCATAAGCATTCATAATAATTGTAGACAAACTTGTAAATATCACACGATGTAATTGCGTTGGGTCAACCTTATCTGGTGTATCTTGACTAGAATGATAAAAGTTATCCGGCCAAGTACTGTATGCAATACCTGGTATACCAAAATCATTAAATATTTGATGATCCGAACCTCTTGTATATGGTTCAGCCTTTGCATTTACATAATTACGTGATCCATTTACAGAAATTATATTATAATCTTTCCGTTTAGGATATTTTGTATTGTTATATGTATTTAAAAAATCTATAATCGAATTAGAAAAAGCATTTAAATATGAAGCATTCCAATCCGGAGTATAACTAATAGAAAAAAATGAATTCGATTTACTTAAATTAGCACCTAACATATCTAGATTTAAATTCACCAATCTTTTTTTATTGTCTTTCAAATGTCTAGAAAACCATGCTTTAGTTCCAGTAAATTCAGGTAGCCATAAAAAACGAATAGTTCTTAAAGGGCGAGGTATTATTTTTTCTTCAATAAGAGTGTTTAATGTTCTTGCTACCTCAAGAGACACAGCACTACCCGAGGCATTATCATTAGCTCCTGGTTTATAATGGTCTATGTGTGAAGTTATAATAATTTCTTCGTCAGGAAATTCTGAACCTGTTATAACTCCTGATACTATACCAAAATCACCTTTTGCGAAACTCGTTTCAATATCTACATGAAGCTTTACTTCTTCCTTTTTTAAAAGCTCTTTTAATTCTTTTGCCTTTCTATTAGAAATCATAAATGCAAAAGATTTCTTCTTATCATCATCGACTTTTGGCATTCCGGACCAGCCAACTTGGTCTACAAAATCTCCTTCTAATCTATTTGTTTTATCCCAATAAGGAATTGTATAATAAGAGACAATTCCTATTGCTCCTTTTTCCCAAACTGCTTTTCTTATTACTGAGTATGGCGATTTACTTGTTAGTACTATTTTTCCTTTTAAATCTTTATCTATATAATCGTTTTTCGTTCCTTCGCCTATATCTATTAATGTTGCTGTAGATTTTGTAGAATAGCTATTTGTTGCCAAAGACATAGGCAAATCGTCGTAAGATGTTATTTTATAATAATAGGGTGTTTTTGCTACTAGCTCTCCTTTTTTTACAGACCATATTTCCTGAGGAGTATCTCCAAAATAACTAGTTTCCCCGTCTGATTTATAGGACTCAACATTCACATTCTCTAATCCAAACTCTATTGCTTTTTTCTCTATTAAACTTACTGCTTTATTATAACCATCGGTATCTTGGCGTCTATCCAACAATGCTATTTCATTTACCAAATGAAAAGCATTATCACCGAACTTTTATTGATTAAATACTTAGTTATAGAATCATTTATAATAAGCCCAGTCTCACTACTTAATCCATTTAATATTTTTATTTTTTCTTGTGCTACACCGTTAAAAGAGTATAATAAAACGAGTATGACAATTGTTAATTTCGGTTTTAAGTGTTTTTTTTTAAAAGTAAAAATATCCAGCTGTTTATCTTTTATAAAAGTTGAGTTATAGAACATTTGTATTTATTTTTTATTAATTTTAAGATCAGCTAACTCAAAAGGCAGTTTAGATAGTCCATTCATTATTTCAGAATTCTTATTGTATAATAATTGGATGATACGGTGTGGCGCAAAGACATAATTATTATAGATCACTTCGCTCCATTTTTGCAGCGTTTGCTTAGTAAAGTACCCCCCTTCTTTAAATTCACTACCGGAATAAACTTCATCGACTTTTAGGGATAAGGCGTAAGATTCCAGTGGCACTTCTTTTTTAGCAATACTTTCTAAAATGGAATGCGTCACAACATTTTCATCCTTTGCGAATACATTATGGAACGGCCCTAAATCGATCCTTTTAATATGTTTTGGTTTCAAATGTTTTAAACGTCTGTCAATTCCGTACGCCATGGTATCTAAATGCATCTCTCGATCTGCTGCTGTTTTTAATACCTTGTATATCTCTGCTTTGTCTTCTATAACACTACCATCATAATCGAAGTACATAAAACAAACAAAGGGTCTGTTATGCGAGACATCATAAAAACTCCAACTCACCATATAATTTGCTTGACTTCCTACTGGTGCGTCTATAATTTTTCCTTGCACAAAGCGGTTAAATATAAATTGTTGTTCTACCGATGTATAATAGACGATAGATGCGGCTTGAAATAATTTATCTTTTTTTATGGGTTGTTTTTTACGCAGTAACTCATCTAAAAACGCGTCTTGTAATTCACTAACGTCTTTTAATTTATTTAAATAATTATCACGTAATGACAAATCATTAAATAAATAGCGAAACTCTAAGTAATTTGGGAAACCCGAATGGGTTAAATCGACTTTCAGGTTATCCTCATCGTCATACATGTATTTTATACGCATGGCTTCGATAGAATACAACAAGAGATCACAGTATTGTTTGAAAAACGTCATTTCCTGAGAGGTACATAAATTATGTTGTTGTACACTAACAATGAGTTCTTTCAAGGCAAAATCAACCATTTTGTGATAAAAAACATATTGTTCTTTGGAGTCCAGTATCGCTGAATCTAAAGGTGTTACTATGTGGTTTATAGACATTTTATATTTAGTCGATTGTTATTAATAAATATTCAATAAATAGTTAGCTTTTTTCTTCAGTGAAAATAAGATATAATAGGCCTGTTAATGTAAAAGTTACGAACACTATAATTCGAATTATTTGAGGTTTATTACCCCCAATATAATCCCACATCGCGTACATAGCCATGATACCAAATAAAACAGTAAAAAATCTAACTATTAATCTAAAATACATCTATTACTGTAAATGGTCTATTCACTTTGCGTTAGGGATTGAGGCTTTGTTGGAGCTCCTCGCAGAGAGCGACTGCCGAAAGCCTGACCTACTTTTGCCATAAAAAGCAAAAGTAGGTAACGCCCGCATTATGTTAAGAAAGCAAATCGTCGTCGCTAGTTTCCGGTTTTGATACTGGAGCTGCAGCGCCACCTGAAGGTGCATTAGCATCTGCCTTGTAATAATCTTCAAAGATTTCTTTCATATCGATGCCATAACGCTCTGCAAAATTCTTTTGAATATCTACATCTTTAGCACGAATTTCTTGTAAAGCTTCTGCATAACTGCTATAAACCCCTTGCATCACTTTTTCGTGAACTGGAATATTATCCATCATTTCCTGACGGGCTTTAGCACTTGCTGTATGCATTGAGGCTAAAGTTTCACCAATGTGCTCATCTGTTTTCACACCTAAGTGCTCTAAAATAGCCGCAAATTCTTGATCTGTTCTTGCTTTTAAGGCTACGACATATCCATCGTAATATTTTAAACGTTCGTCTGTATCACTCTTTAATTTTGCGCGATGTGTTTGTAAATTAGAACGTAAAGAAGTTAATACTTTAATCGTTAAATTATGTTTATGAACAAAGCTATCCTTTGAAGCTGCTAGGGTTGTGTAAGCATTTTTTAGACCTTCTAGTTCTTCTACTTTTTGCTCAACCGTTGTAACTTGTGATAAAGCATCGGAGTAAGCTGTAGATTGCTTATCTGCTACTTCCTCTAAAGCTTGACGGGCTTGCTTGAGTAAAGCATATTGTTCATCCAGTTTGGCCTCTGTCTCTTTTTTCTTTTCTAAGGCTTTGGTATGATTTTTTGACGCTTCAACAATGGCCTCCTTTAATTTTTCTTCCACTTCTTTAATCTCAACTTCGCGGTTTTTTAAGCGTGTGACCGCTGCTTGAGATTTATAAGACAATTCACTTAAAAGTGTTTGAATATCGGCGCTTTCTATGCGTTCCTGAAACATCGCTTTCGCTTTATTGTCTGCTCCAGCTCGCACTTTTTTGGCGTCCTTTAGTCCTTGCTCTGCTTTAGCTATTTTACTTTTACGTCCCCAAAGGTTATTCCACCAGGTATCTGGTTTGTTTTGAGCATCTTCTAATTCCACTTTTGCACGTTCCAATGCTTTTTGAGCGTCGTCAATGACTTTTTGTTCTCCAGCATTAAGTGATGAGAATCTTTCAAATAAAATACCAACTTCATCTTGATAATCGGTTAAGTCTTTAATGGCATCCAACAAGGTCGATCGGTCTTTTTCGGCCATGTGCACCACATCATCTAAGGTGGCATTTAATATTTTCTCGGCGACTTTCCGGATCGTCCTCTTGAGCAAGCTTAGACTTCATAGTATCTATCGCCTTACCCCAATTAACATCAACTTTTTCGGCTTTCTCACTTGAGCTGGTTTCTAATAAATCAAAATCATCAGACATAGTATATTTGGTATTTTAAGGTTGTACGTTTTTAAGAAGCAATTTCGGCAAAATTTATTAGTTCTCGAAATAATTTCCTGCTCTTATAAGTATGACATGTTATAAAAATGTTACAAATTATTTTTTTTAATCAAAGAGAGGTATCTTTATTAAAACTTTTAATTATGAAAACCATTGCATATCTGGTAGTAGGCCTCGGGTTGATTGCATTTAGTTGCAAAGACGAAAAAAAAACAGATCCTGTAACCCTTGAAACACCAAAGGAAATGAATTTAAAAGCGGCATTAGAGATCCATCCCATTTCGCATGCGACATTAGTTTTAGAGTATGGTGATCTTGTATTGTATATAGACCCAACAGGTGGTGCAGCGGCATTTGAAGCTTATAAGAAACCTGATTATGTTTTTATAACTGATATTCATGGCGATCACATGAATATTGAAACTTTGGACGCCTTAAACTTGAAGGAGTCCATTATTATAGCGCCTCAAGCCGTCTTTGATAAATTACCGGAAACATTACAATCTAATGCTTTGGTTATGAATAACGGGGACATAAAAGATTTTGAAGCCTTCAAGGTGGAAGCCATCCCGATGTATAATTTAAGACAGGAGGCCTTAAAATTTCATGAAAAAGGACGCGGTAATGGTTATGTTTTAACGCTTGAGGAGGAACGTATTTATATTTACTGGAGATACAGAAGACATACCGAGAAATGCGCAGCTTGAGTGCTATTGATAAGGCATTTGTCTGCATGAATTTACCTTATACGATGCCAGTAGAGCGCGCTGCAAGTGCGGTTTTAGATTTTAAGCCTAAGCAAGTATACCCGTATCATTATAGAGGCACTGAAGGTTTAAGTGATGTTGATAAGTTTAAGACTTTGGTTAATAAAGGCAATCCCGACATTGACGTTGTGCAATTAAACTGGTATCCGAGATAATTAAAAAATAAATAGCGATCAAAAAATAGATTTAACCTTTAAAATCTAGTAATATTATTTAAATTTTTTGTGTTATATTAGAGGTGCTATACGCGTTTAAATCCTAACATTATACGCGTTTTTAATCAAAAAATAACAATATTACGCTATTCCAATGAAAACGCTCATTGTACTACATCCCGCTTCTGTTATTATTATTTCTACAGTGTTACTTTTTTTATGTATTAGTGTTATTTTATATATAAAACAATATAAAATTCAAGCAGAAAGCAAGCGCTTAATAGAGGAAAGTGAAAGACTGTCAAAACTAGCTTCAAAAGAAGCAGAAGAAAAAGAGAAAGAAAAACCCTATGAAGACTTTACCTCAGGTCACATCTATTAGAATTTGGACATAAACAAAAGAGTCAGCTTATACGCTGACTCTTTTGTTTTAATAATATCCTATTTATTCTTATCGAATTAATTTTTTATACTTAATACGTTTTGGCATTAAATCCCCGCCCAATCGTTGCTTTTTATTTTCTTCATATTCACTAAACCCGCCTTCAAAGAAATAGACTTGACTATCACCTTCAAAAGCTAATATATGCGTACAAATTCTATCTAAAAACCAACGGTCGTGACTAATCACTACAGCACAACCTGCAAAGTTTTCTAAACCTTCTTCTAGCGCACGTAATGTGTTAACATCTAAATCATTGGTTGGCTCATCTAAAAGCAATACATTGCCTTCTTCTTTAAGTGTCATGGCTAAATGTAAGCGGTTACGCTCACCTCGAGAAAGCATTTTGACTTTCTTATTTTGCTCACTTCCACTAAAATTAAATCGGCTTAGATAAGCACGAGAATTCACTTGTTTTCCTCCCATCATGACTAACTCCTGTTCATCACTAAAGTTTTGCCATATGGATTTTTCTAAATCTATATTTGAATGTGCTTGATCCACATAGGCTATTTTCGCCGTTTCACCTACTTTGAATTCTCCCTTATCAGGTGTTTCTTCTCCCATAATCATCCTGAAAATAGTCGTTTTACCTGCACCATTAGGACCAATCACACCAACGATGCCCGCTTGAGGCAAGTTGAAATTAAGATCTTCATACAATAATTTATCATCATAGGCTTTGCTTACACCTTTAGCCTCTATAACGTTGGTACCCAAACGTGGTCCATTGGGAATATAAATCTCTAATTTTTCGTCAAGTTGTTTTTGATCTTGACTCATGAGTTTATCGTAATTATTTAAACGTGCTTTTTGTTTGGTTTGGCGTCCTTTAGCACCTTGTCTTACCCACTCTAGCTCGCGTTCTAAGGTTTTCTGTCTTTTAGAAGCCGTCTTACTTTCTTGCGCTAAACGCGTCGATTTTTGGTCTAGCCATGACGAATAATTCCCTTTCCAAGGGATGCCTTCTCCTCTATCTAATTCTAAAATCCAACCTGCAACATTATCTAAAAAGTACCTATCGTGTGTTACCGCAATAACCGTCCCTTTATACTGTGCTAAATGGTGCTCTAACCAATGTACAGACTCAGCATCTAAGTGGTTCGTAGGCTCATCTAGTAAAAGTACGTCGGGTTCTTGTAAGAGTAATCGGCATAATGCCACACGCCTGCGCTCACCACCCGATAACACCGCTATTTTCTTATCGCCATCAGGAGTTCTAAGGGCATCCATAGCAATTTCTAATTTCGTATCTAATTCCCAGGCATTAGAGGCGTCTATTTGATCTTGAAGTTCTGCTTGTCGGTTCATTAGCTTTTCCATTTTATCGGCATCGCTATAGACTTCTTCTAAACCAAACTGGTCATTAATTTTATTATATTCATCAAGTATGGCCACCGTTTCAGCCGCACCTTCACGAACAATCTCCATCACGGTTTTATTCTCATCTAGCTGGGGCTCTTGCTCTAAATAACCCACCGAATAATCCTGGGAAAACACCACATCACCTTGATAGTTTTTGTCAACACCTGCAATTATTTTTAACAATGTAGATTTACGAGAACCGTTAAGTCCTAAAATTCCAATCTTAGCGCCATAAAAGAAACTCAGGTATATGTTCTTTAAAACTGGCGTATTTGCACTTTGGTAAGACTTAGTCACACCAGACATTGAAAATATTATTTTTTTATCATCACTCATAATTATACACGTCCTTTTAATGCATTAAACACCCACGCGATGGCAAAAAAGCCAACACCTACAGCGGCGAAACCCCAACCAGCGACATCATCGTACCTGAATGCTCCTAAACCTATTAAACCTAATCCTACTAATATCATTATGGTGGTCGCCCAAGCAAGCACCGTATTTTTGTTCATTGCCATATTTGTTTTCTTTAAAAAGGGAATTACAAATATCGGTTTTTAAAAAGAAAAAACACACTGTAAAGTGTGCTTTTTCAATGCCTATTTATTAAAAATTACATTGGGACTTCTATTAGTAATAAATCTGAATTTTCATTTGCCTTAATGGAAAACGCATCCGTTTCAGAGACGCCCAGCGCATCCCTAGTCTCAAAACTATGCGTGTTGATTGAAGCACTTCCACTTACATTCATTATATAAACTCCATGATTTTTTGATAGGGTGTTGTATTCTATGGTAATATCTTTATTTAAATCAATCCTTGAAATTTTTGCGTTTTGATGAATTTTCAACCCTGCGTCATCTGTTTTAATTGAAGATACTAAAGTCTGAAACTTATTTTTTCGCGCTTCAGGATTAAAACGTTTTTGATCATACCTAGGCGCCACGTTGTTCGCATTTGGAATAATCCAAATTTGAAACAGGCTAAGATACTTTTCTTGCGAGCCATTGATTTCAGAATGTTGTACTCCAGTCCCTGCAGACATCACTTGCACTTCACCTGGCTTCACCGATAGCCATTCATTAGCCATAGAATCTCTGTGTTTTAACTCACCACTTATAGGAATGGTAATGATTTCCATATTGTCATGAGGATGTGTGCCAAATCCCATCTTTGGCGCTATGATATCGTCATTTAAAACACGTAAAGCCCCAAACTGTAATTTTTCTATATCATAATAATTTGCAAAACTGAATGAATGATTGGCTTGCAACCAACCATGGTTTGCATACCCTCTTGATGCTGCTTTATGTATAATGGTTTTCATCTTATTTTATCTAATAAATTACTCAATTGTTCGGCTTCTTCTTGTGTTATTTGTTCTAATATATCTGAATTAAAGACGACATCTATGTCCTTTAATAGTGCTAATCCTTTTTTAGTGATGTTTATGTGTACCACCCGACGGTCAGTCTTACATGCTTTTCGGGCAATTAACTCTTTAGATATGAGTTTATCCATTAAACGTGTTACGTTAGGCGCGCGTTCTATCATGCGCTCTTTCACTGTTTGTACTTTTAACGGTTCTCCTGCCCCTCTTAGAATTCGTAAAATATTATGCTGCTGCGGAGAAATATCGAAAGGCTTAAAAAAGAGGACCTGTTTGTTAGACAACCAATTTGCAGTATACATAATGTTAACAAATGCTTTGAATCTATTATCTTTAAACTTGCTGTTGGTAACCTTAGAAATATTAGCCATTACAATGCTTTTTTAAAACTTACAATGGCATCGTTGAGTTCCTTTTGCAAATCAGGATCTGTAATGCCTTCCGGTGAAAAGGTGTCATTGAAAGACGGCAAGGAAAAACTGGCAATGATGTTTGCATCGTGTTTTGGAAACCGATCTATCGCTATATTCAAACAGGACTTTGCTCCATTTTGTCCTGGCGATGTCGCTAACAATAACATGGGTTTCTTATTCCGGAACTTCACTTCCTTTCTAGATAACCAATCAAATAAATTTTTAAAGGCCGCTGAATACGCGCCATTATGCTCTGCTAACGATAAAACAATACCGTTCGCTTCTTTAATATATTTTAGAAATTTTTCAACCGGTTCTCGAATGCCTTGTTCTTTCTCTAAATCAATACTATACAAAGGCAGGTTAAAATCATTAAGATCTAAAACTTTCATCTCAATACCGTCAATAGAATTAGCTACGTAGGTTGCTAACTGTTTATTAATGGATGTTTTACTGTTGCTCCCTGCAAAGGCTATAACTTTTTTCATAAATTATATTTAATACAAAGATACAACAAATACTTTCCTAGGAATATATTACAGTAGGATTTAATACAATTTTAACTTTATTATTGTTGACAAATCTTTGTATTTTAGCATCAAAATTATATTACATGGATATTAACTTCAATAAAAACGAAGACTATAATAAATTACTAGTTTCAGATTTAAAAACCCGATTTGCACAGGTAAAATTAGGAGGCGGGCAAAAACGCATCGATAAACATCATGAAAAAGGAAAACTCACGGCTAGAGAACGTATTAATTATCTATTAGATAAAAACACGAAGAGTATAGAAATAGGAGGTTTTGTTGGTGATGGCATGTATGAAGAACATGGTGGTTGCCCTTCCGGTGGTGTTGTTGTTAAAATAGGATACGTGAATGGAAAACAATGTATCGTGGTTGCGAATGATGCTACAGTAAAGGCAGGGGCTTGGTTTCCAATTACTGCGAAAAAGAATTTGCGGGCTCAGGAAATTGCTATAGAAAACAGATTGCCTATTATTTATTTAGTAGATAGTGCTGGGGTTTATTTGCCTTTACAAGACGAAATATTTCCTGACAAAGAACATTTTGGCCGTATTTTTAGAAACAATGCTATAATGAGTAGCATGGGAATAACTCAAATAGCAGCCGTTATGGGAAGTTGCGTTGCCGGTGGTGCCTACTTGCCTATCATGAGCGACGAGGCACTTATTGTTGATAAAACCGGAAGTATTTTCTTAGCTGGAAGTTATTTAGTAAAGGCCGCCATTGGGGAAACTATTGATAACGAGACCCTTGGTGGAGCCACCACCCATTGTGAAATTTCAGGCGTTACCGACTATAAAGCAAAAGATGATAAAGATGCATTAGATACCATACGCCGTATAGTAGACAAGATAGGTGATTATGATAAAGCGGGCTACAATAGAGTGGATCCAAAAAAACCTAAGGAAAATCCGGAAGACATCTATGGTATTTTACCAAAATCGCGAGCAGACCAGTATGATATGCTAGATATTATTTCCCGTTTGGTAGATGATGGAGACTACGATGAGTATAAAAAAGGTTACGGACAAACCATCATTACTGCCTACGCAAGAATTGACGGTTGGGCCGTTGGAATCGTTGCTAATCAAAGAAAATTAGTTAAAACACAAAAAGGCGAAATGCAATTTGGTGGTGTTATTTATAATGATAGTGCCGATAAAGCCACCCGTTTTATAGCCAATTGCAACCAAAAGAAAATTCCATTAGTCTTTTTACAGGACGTTACTGGCTTTATGGTTGGAAGTAAAAGCGAACATGGCGGTATTATTAAAGATGGTGCGAAAATGGTAAATGCAGTTAGTAACAGCGTTGTGCCTAAATTCACGATTGTTATTGGTAATAGTTATGGTGCTGGAAATTATGCCATGTGTGGCAAAGCTTACGATCCAAGGTTAATTGTCGCTTGGCCTAGTGCAGAATTAGCTGTTATGAGTGGTAACAGTGCCGCCAAAGTGTTGTTACAAATTGAAAAGGCTTCCTTACTAAAAAAGGGCGAAACCATAACTCCGAAAAAGAAGAAGAGTTGTACAGCAAAATAAAAGATCGCTATGACAATCAAGTCTCACCTTATTATGCGGCTTCACGCTTATGGACAGATGCCATAATCGATCCATTAGAAACCGTAACTTGGATTAGTATGGGAATAGAGGCTGCTAACCACGCGCCTATTGAAAAACCTTTTAACATGGGTGTTTTACAGGTGTAATGAATAAGAAAAAAAACACTTCATCCGCTTTAACTATCATTCTATTGATTTTAGCTGGTGAAGCTGTTTTTATATTACCCTTTGTATTGCAACGTCTTTTCAGATCTACTTTTTTAGAAACATTTACTTTAAATCAAACCCAATTAGGAAGTTGCTTTTCTGTCTATGGCATTGTTGCGCTTTTTTCATACCTCTTTGGTGGTCCCCTTGCCGATCGCTTTAGGCCTCACCTATTAATATCTGTTGCTTTAATACTTACAGCTTTAGGTGGCTTATATTTGACCACCTATCCTACCTTATTGGAGCTTCACATCCTTTATGGCTTTTGGGGATTTACCACCATTTTCTTGTTTTGGGCTGCTATGATAAAAGCCACCGTAATTTGGGGCGGAAGAAACCATCAAGGCATGGCCTTTGGTTTTTTAGATGGTGGACGCGGACTGGTCGCTGCCCTTTTTGGTTCTATTGGTGTTTTGATGTTTTCTTTATTCATTTCAAAGGATATCGAACTTACCTCTATTATAGAACGTCAGGAAGCATTTATTAGTGTTGTCCTATATCTGTCTTACGCGATTATAGGCATTGCGTTTTTAGTTTTTTTCTTTTTAAGATTTAATACTGTTGAAAATAACACTCCTAAAAGCATCAAAGTATTTACCTTAGAAAACTTCAAGATAATCATGAAATTTAGGACGGTGTGGCTCTTGATGATTATTATTATATGTGCCTATTATGCTTATAAAATGACAGATCTGTTTAGTCAATATGCTGAAGAAGTCATGCTTTATAATAAGATGGAATCGGCTAAAATTGGCACGTACCTTTTGTATATGCGACCCGTAATTGGTGTCAGCATTGGACTACTAGCAGACCGTACAAGAGCGTCATTGTGGCTCTCTATGGGCTTTATACTCATGACCCTCACGGCTCTTATTTTTGCCTCAGGAATTATAGATGCTAATGGTGCTTTATTTTTTGTGTTATCCATTGGAATCATGGCCCTCGGAGTCTATTCGGCAAGAGTACTCTATTTCGCGACCCTCGAAGAAGGAAAAATCCCCATAGCTATAACGGGCACTGCTGTTGGCTTTATTTCTGTTGTGGGTTATACTCCGGATATTTTTGCTGGTCTTTTATATGGTTACTTTTTAGATGCTTATAAGGGCGAAGAAACAGGCTATCAAATTGCTTTTGCAATTATGGCTGGATTTTGCTTCATTGGTTTACTTGCATCACTCACATTTTATATGAGAACTAGAAATAGGCCAATAGGCAACCTATAATCTTCTTATGCAGATGCTTATCGCATGGTTGAAATTAGTGTTAGAACTCTTTTAGGCTAAAATATTTCAATAATTTTTCGTATCTTAATGACTGATAATCAACACCTTTTAAATCATGGGAACCATTAAATCACTAAATAAGTGGGCAAACGCACACACTCACTTTTCAATAGATATATTACGCATCGCTTTAGGTCTTTTTTTATTTATGAAGGGCTTATCCTTCATGCAAAATATTAGTACCCTAAATGCCCTCTTTGAACCTATACAACATATTCCCGGTGGTATGATCTTATTACACTACGTCATCCCAGCACATTTTATTGGTGGTATACTTTTAGTTTTTGGACTGCTAACCGGATGGGTTATTATTGCACAAATCCCTATTTTAGTTGGTGCCGTCATCATTAATTTTACCGGAGATATGCATACAACCAATTTAATTCTCGCTATCATCGTTTTAATGGTTTGCCTTGCCTTTTTGTTTTATGGTTCCGGCAAGCATTCTGCCGACTACTATCTTAAAATGCAACAATAAGCTTTGTATCGTATTGAAGATTAAAATAGAAAGACAAGCATGACATGCCTCTTTTTTGAATAAGTATCATATAAAACTGATGCCGCCTATTTCTATTTCTTCTTCCTCTTTATCTAATCTATAAATTATAATGTGCTTGATTTCGTTTTCCTTTCCATAATTTTTAAAGATAGTCACTTTAACTACGGTTGGTCCCGATATCTTTTGCACGGTATCAGAATAATAATTCAGTTTAATATTATACGCTCCCTTTAACGTTTCTTTAATTAAATATTCTTCTGGTCCATAGCCTTCAGTCATATCCTCTGATAACCTATCACCATAACGTGTTGACTTCTGCTTATAACTTATAGTTTCACCTTTTGGATTTTCAATATATAAATCTAAATCTGTATTATTATGGTTCCAGTCAGCAACCACTCGTAAGTCAGTAGTGATTGGCTTAATAAGTCCTTCTTGAGTACTGGTCAATTTTAGTTTGTCTTTATACCGTTGATATATATGTCCCGCTTCAATGAATGCTAACTGTTCAATACCGTGGAACCGGCCGTTCAAATCTTTTTCAACCAAATCGCCATTAATAATCGTAAATAATAAATCGAATGCTTTTTGATAATTACCAACATTCTCGTAAGCTAAAGCCAAATCTCTTGTAGATTGTGGTTCTTCAGGTCTTAATCTCATAACTTCTTTATAGACATTAAGTGCTACATCATAAGCTTCAAAAGATTCTAATTTGTACGCTAACGCGCGTAAAACCTCGTGATTATCCAACTCTATTTCCGCAAGATTTGATAAGATTTTAATGGCGATTTCCCGTTCCTTTTTAGCCTCAAAAAAATCGGCTACATCAATAAAAAATGTTGGCGTATTATAATAATTTTTACGAATTTCCAGGTATAGTTCATAGGCTTCTTCAATGCTATTTGTAGTTGATAATTGCTTTAAATAATTGGCTTCAGGAGTCCAATCTTTAAACTGAACCACCTCATTTATTTTTTTATTGAGTGTCTCAATGCGTTCTGCATGTTTTATTAAACCTTTTTTTGTAGTAATAACTATGACCCCATCACCTCCTCTATTACCATATATTACTGTTCCTGAAGCCTCATTTAAAACGTTTATTGATGCAATACCATCTGATGACATTTCTTTAGTTACATTTCCGAGAGACGACTTCACCATCAACAATATATAATGGATTGCTATTATTAGATACGGAACTTATCCCTCTAATAATTACGTTGTCTGAACCTCCTGCCTGAAAAGTATTTTGCTGTATTTGCACTCCTGAAACACGACCTGTTAACGCTTCCGTGAGAGATTCAGAGCGAATAGTAGTTGTTGAATACCCCAAAGATCTACTCTCTCTTGAAATTCCTATAGCTGTAACAACCACTTCGTCTATAGCCTCTACATCTAAGTCCATACTGAAACTTATAGCAGTTTCGTTACCAATGGTAATTTCCTTATACACATATCCAACGTACGAAACGTTTAATACATCACCAGTCTCTGCATTTATAGCATAATTACCATCAAAATCTGTTTGCGTCCCATAATTACTGCCTTTTTTAATAATATTTACTCCTGCTAGGGGTAAGCCAGCTTCGTCATAAATTGTTCCTGATATTATTTTTCTGTTTGTATCTATCTCATCATTTATTGGACGCTCTACTGCATGTGTTGTATTATTAACTGTTATAGCAGGCTCGTTTTGAGACCTAGTACTTGTGGGTTGTGTTATTATTGTTGGCTCGGGTCTAGTTACAGGAGTTATAGTATCTGTTATAGGTGTCTCGGAGGACTATGGGATAATCTGTGTTATACCAATTCATGACACACTTATAATCCTCTAAAAGAGCAACGCGCTTCTTTTTTATTGCTTCCAATTTGGCAACTTCATCTTCAACACTATTTTCCATCCTTTGTTTAAAGTCTTGTCTGAGGGCTTTTGGTGGTTCAATTTTATATCTCACATAATCTTCTAGCCTATCTAAAATAATCATAGACGTAAATGCCGTAATTAAATGGTTTTTTTTCGCGAGTTCAATAATCGCGTTTTTATTGTCTTCTTTATTTTTACTTAAATAGCGCAACTTCTTTTTTGCCCAAAGTCGCTTTGCTAATTTATTTCGCAAGCGCTTATCAATTTTGACTAGTATTTTTTCTGTAATGGTATTACCATAACCAAATAACAATTCTATTTGTGTGGCTTCTTTAAATTTTCCAGCTATAGAAAATTCAGAATTTACATTTACTCTTGTTTTGGGATATATATCACTAACTAAATTATTTTCTACGATACCGAGAAATTGATAGGCGTCATATTTAAGTGCTTCAAATGCTTGTTCTACATCTGTAATTCTCAAATTAATATACTTCCCACTCCATTCGGTCGCTTTGTTTTCAAGGAATGTATGATTTGCAGCATTAACCGCATTAATAGTATATATTGGTGTTTGAATGTTTGTTTCTAAATCACCTAAATTGAACATGCCATCGGTGAAGAATAAGATCTCATTCGTTTTTAAGCGACTCAAATTTAGATTAGCGTATGACGTTCCCCCATCATAAACAATGGTTTTCATCTGCTTTTTTAAAGCATTCCAATTCCCGTCTTTTACTATAAATGTCTTTAACGTTTCAACCGAATTACTAAAACTGATAAAATCAACAGTGAGCGTGTGTAAATAGTTAAAATAGTTGTCTAACAGCTTCATTTCGGCTTCCAAATTTCTGTATTGCATAGAACAAGAAGCATCCCATAAAACAGTTATATGCTTAGGCTTTTGTTTTAATCTTGTTTTTGGATCTATAACCTTATAAAGATTGAAATAATCTGAATAAGTAATTACGTGTTCTGTTGTGCTTACTGGCAATTCAATTTTTAACGATTGGTTTGCTAGCCACTCGCTTTTACTGACTTTTGAGTAGTGAACGCCTTGTGTTCTTGTAAACTTAAGATCTAAGTGTTTACCTTCAATAATTTTATACTTCTGAGTTTTACCATAAATAGCGATCTTTAGCTCGAAGTCTACTGGGGTTTTAAAATTAAAAGGAATTTCATATATATAATTTCCATTGGAAATAAATAATTCCTGCTCAAATTCAATTCGCAATTCTTTAAAACCCTTTGCCGGAATAGGGTATACTCGCGCTTTGTAGTTATTGCCTTTTGTTACTTCTAATAACCCTGGATCTATTTGCTGTCTAATGGTACTCTCAAAAGCGACTCTACCTAACTCTTTTTCAACTATAACGGCGTCTCTCATGGTTCCATTAACGTCCATTGAGAACGATGTAACGGCCTGACCTTGTCCTAAAGGAAAAGCCAACTCTCCTTCTAAAATGCGATTTGTAGCATTATAAAATCGCATGGTATAGCTTGTAGTCGCCACGTTTCCTACTATTTCAGATTCCACCTTCAACGTTGTCAATTCTAAATAAGTAGAATCATTAATACTTATTCTAGGTATCTCTTGAGAAAAAGATTGAAGCACAAACAGTAAAAAGGTAATAGGTAATATCGTTTTCATGTTGATTAGATTAAAGTTTAAGGCTAAACTATAATCAAAGCATCTAAAAAAAAATAAAGAATGAGTAAACCGTGCGTTTAAATGAGTGAACCCTATTTTTTGAGTCGTTGTAACGTTTTTTTACGTTGAACCTTCCCTGAAGCGGTTTCTATGAACGAATTGATATAGTAAATAACTTTTGGTTTCTCATGCTTACTTAATACATTAAAAGCTGAAGCATGAACACTTTCTTCTGCGCCTTCAACAACAAGAACAATACGTTCTCCAAGACTTGCATCTGGTTCTGAAGCAATAAAAAATCGCGACTCAATTTTTGAGTCTAACACATTTTCTATTTGTTCAGGATGTACTTTGATTCCTCCAGTATTGATAATATTATCTATTCTACCGAGCCACTCAAAAGTGGTGTTTGAGTGTAACTTGACCATATCATTGGTCATTATTCTTTCTTTTGTAATCTGAGGCGCTTCAATAACGAGGCAATTTCTTTCGTCTTGAGTGATTGAAATATTAGGTAAGGTTTTAAACACTGGCACTTCGCCCTTTTTTAAATGATTGATTTGCTTCACTGCGATGTGCGAAACAGTCTCTGTCATACCGTAGGTTTCGTAAATACTAGTTTTAAGCTCTTGTATTTTAAGTATTAACGCATTTGAAATTTTTGCTCCCCCAATAATCATTTGTGTGATATTATCAATCGCATCCATGGAGTGTTCAAGTTGCAGAGGCACCATCGCAGCAAAGTCATATTGTTTATCTAAATCTATATGCAATTTCGATTTGGGTTCAATGCACTCGATTTCCAAACCTAAAATCATAGCTCTAACGAGCATCATTTTTCCTGCAATATAATGCGCTGGCAAACACAGTAATGCCCTATCACCTGGTTTCAATTTAAAGTAATCCCCAGTAGCAATAGCACTATTAACCAGCGCTTGTTTGGGTATTTCTACAGTTTTTGGAAGACCTGTTGAGCCTGAGGTTTTCATTTGAATATGGGTATTGTTGTCTTGCCAGTCCAATAAAAATTGTCCAATATGCTCCTCATAAACCTGCCCTTCTTTTACAAAACTATACCCCAGCTCCTTGAGGTCTTTAAAATTAAAATGTGTGCCGTTGAGTTTAAATCTATTATGAACTTTATTAAATGCTGGTGTCACTTTCTATAATTTTATAGTCTTCACTTGCTGGCACTTCAATTTTCCCAAATAATTTTTCTTTCCAGTGGGTCCATTTATATACTTTTCCAAAGATAAAAAGGAGAATAGGAAAAATAATGAACACGGGTAATGCCAAATCAACAAATTCTAAAGCAGGTTCTGCGGTATCTTTTAATATAGAATGCGTTTGAAAGGCCGTCCAATTTGCTGTCACTAGAAGTGCTGTAAATAAGTTGTTCGCCGCATGAAATCCTAAAGCCAACTCCATGCCGTCATCCATAAGTGTAATGATACCTAAAAACAGACCGGTACCTATGTAGTAGATCATAATGGCGTACCCCAATTTTTCAACTTCCGGATTTGCGATGTGGAGCATTCCAAAAATAAGAGATGTTAATAATAGTGGAAACCATCTATTCTTGGCAAGTGTACCAAACCCCTGCATTAAATACCCTCTAAAAATATATTCCTCTAAACTGGTTTGTATAGGGATTAACACAATAGCTATTATGGCTAAAATAATAAACCTATTAAGTTCAAAATTATACTCGTATCCCTCCGGGTTCATATAGTAATCTGCCAAAACCAGTCCCGAAGAAATAATGCCCCAAAAAAAGAAAGCAAACCAAATGCGTTTCCAGTCTATTTTTTTCCGGCGGTAGTTAATGAAACTAGCGTTTGCTTATGAAGCGTTTTTACAATGATAAACAGCCCGGCCAAACCAAAAGCAAAAGAAATAAGTAATAAGAAGAGGTTTAAATTGGGCTCTAATAGTCCCATTAGATCATTTTGGTTCAATGCTGTTAAATCTTTACCGTCCTTAAAGGCTTTAAAAAACACAGCTAAAGTAAAGGGAACCTGCCCTATAACTGATGCGATAACTATTAATAAAGAGCCCACTAAATACCTCCAAAAATCGTGTTTGTATTGAAAGGCTTGTTGTATGTAATTCATAGTTTATAAATTAAAATTCCATTGTTGTATTGTATTGTATTGTAATGTACCCTTTTTGACTTGTAGAGGTGAAGCAAAATTATTGATAAACAAACTACCTGTACCAAGGCCTTGTGGCATTTTGTTCTGTTTTAAATAGGAGTATTGTGCAATAGCATTTAAACCCACATTGCTTTCTAAAGCACTTGTAATCCACCACTTTATATTTTGTTTTTCAGCCAAATTTATCCAACTGTCACTCCCTTGAAAGCCACCAATAAAACTTGGTTTTAAAATAATGTATTGTGGTTGTATGGTTTCTAATACTTTTTGCTTTTCATCTTCTAAAAACACACCTATGAGTTCTTCGTCTAAAGCAATAGGCACTGGGGAAAATTCACATAATGAAGCCATAACGTCGTGTTGCTTTGGTTTAATAGGTTGCTCTATAGAATGCAATTGATAGTCTGATAAACGTTTTAATTTCTCTAAAGCATTATCTGGGCTAAAAGCACCATTGGCATCGACACGCAATTCAATATCACTTGCACTAAAATGCTTCCTGATATTTTTTAACAAACTAAGCTCTGTTTCAAAATCTATAGCACCAATTTTTAATTTTATACAGGTGAAACCCGCTTCAATTTTTTCTTGAACCTGTTGTTTCATATAGCTGGCATCACCCATCCAAATTAATCCATTAATGGCAATACTATCATTTCCTTTTGTAAATTCGGAAGGAAATAAAACAAAATCGTCTTCGGCTTCTAAAGACATAAATGCCATTTCTAAACCTATTTGTATGCTGGGGAACTCTCTGTTTTTAGCCAACAAGAATGCTAAACCTTTATGAATATTTTGGCAAGTATACGCCAACTGCTGTTCATAATCGGGTCTATCGTCAATAGATAACCCCCTAAGAATACCACACTCCCCTATGCCTCTTTTTCCTTGAGAAGACAAGACTATAAACCAAGTTTCCTTTGTTTTCAAAACCCCGCGAGATGTGCCGCTTGGGGTTTTAAATTCAAGAATATATTTGTGGTAGTAGGCTTCCATAAATTTTTATCAAAAATACTTAATTTATTTTGTAATTTGTGGTTCAATTTATAACCAAAATGCAAGAGTTACCAAATATTATTTTATACGCCATTCCCTTTTTTGTGGCATCAATAGTTTTAGAGATTTACGTGTTATATAAGCGTAAACAAAAAACGTATAAAACCAAAGATGCTTTTACTTCAATTTCTATGGGTATTGGCAACGTGTTATTAGGTTTTTTAACTAAAACAATCGTATTAATTGCCTTTTTTTATATTTATAATAATTTTAGACTTTTTACGATTCCTATAACTTGGTGGAGTTTTGTTTTACTTCTTTTTTTAGATGATTTTAGTTATTATTGGTTTCACCGCATATCGCATGAATGCAGACTCTTTTGGGCCTCTCATGTGGTTCACCACTCCTCAGAAAACTATAATTTAAGCACCGCATTACGTCAAACTTGGTCAGGCGGTTTTTACACCTTTATCTTTTGGTTGTGGCTGCCTTTTTTAGGCTTCCACCCTGGCATGATTATACTTCAAATGTCTATCAGTCTCATTTATCAATTTTGGATTCATACAGAAACCATAAACAAGATGCCAAAATGGTTTGAAGCGGTTATGAATACACCCTCGCACCATCGTGTACATCATGGCAGTAACCCGATTTACTTAGACAGAAATCATGCTGGTATTTTTATTATTTGGGATAAATTATTTAAAACCTTCCAACCGGAATTAGACGACGAAAAAGTGGTGTATGGTTTAGTGGAAAACATAAAAACTTACAACCTATTTAAAATAGCCTTCTCTGAATGGTTCAATATGTTTAAAGATGTTTTTTCTAAAAACAAATCTATATTAAGTAGCATGCGCTACTTTATAAAACCACCGGGTTGGAAACACGATGGTACAGGTAAGCTGTCTGAAGACTTGAAAAACGAATGGCTTAAAGATAGAACTTAGAGAATGTGTCCGACACCTAATAATATAGCCAACAAGACTGTTGAAAGTGCTAATGTTTTTAATTCAGGGTCAAAATCTTTTAAATTTTTAATCGTTTTTATGCGCTTTAAATGCAATAATAAGGGAATATAGGCGATGAAAAATATAAGATTATAAGGCGAGACATAATATAACAATCCAAAAAACAGGGAACAAATGATGGCGGTAATAACTAGACTATAATGATATATTTTAGCTTTAGGCGCTCCTAATTTAACCGCTATTGTAATTTTATTTGATTTAGTATCCCCTTCGATGTCTCTCATGTTATTGAGGTTTAAAACAGCGGTACTTAATAACCCAATGGTTATTGCTGGCAATATGACCACATGATCCACTTGCTGCGCAAACAGCACATAACAGCCAATAACACTTACTAATCCAAAAAAAATAAAAACGAAAAAATCACCCAGTGCTTTATACCCATAAGCATGACTACCCATAGTGTATTTTAAAGCGGCAACAACGCATAGAAAGGCAATAACAAAGAAGATTAGTGCTAATAATATGTGTTTAGATCCAAAAGCAGATAGAATAAGCGCTATTGTTAAACCAATGCATATTAAAATATTAATTTTTATAGCATGTAACATTTCTTCATGGGAGATGTTTCCACTTTGGATGGCTCGCATAGGTCCTATTCTATCTTCATTATCTGTTCCTTTTTCTGCATCCCCTAAATCATTGGCCAAATTTGATAAGATTTGATAGCTTATGGTTGCAGCTATGGCAAGCAAAAAGACTAACCAATTAAACACCCCATTATATTCGGCTAAACAACCCGCGATAATGATTCCGGAAATAGATAAAGGTAGGGTGCGTAAGCGTATGGCAGAGAACCAATTTGAAATGTTTTTATTCATGCCTTTTTTAAGGAATCCATTGTTTTGGAAAATTCGGTTTACGTTTTTCTAAAAACGCATCTCGACCTTCTTTTGCCTCATCAGTCATGTAAGCCAACCGTGTGGCTTCTCCAGCAAAGACTTGTTGTCCCACCATACCATCATCGGTTAGATTCATAGCAAATTTCAACATTCTTATAGATGTTGGTGATTTAGCCAGTATTTCTTGCGCCCATTCATAGGCAGTCGCTTCTAAATCCTCATGAGGAATAACGGCATTCACCATACCCATATCATAAGCTTCTTGAGCAGAATAATCCCTTCCTAAAAAGAAAATTTCACGTGCTTTTTTCTGACCTACCATTTTTGCTAAATAAGCAGAACCATAACCACCGTCGAAACTGGTGACATCGGCATCTGTTTGTTTAAAAATCGCATGTTCTTTACTCGCTAACGTGAGGTCACAAACAACGTGTAAACTATGACCACCACCCACTGCCCAACCTGGAACAACAGCTATAACGGCCTTTGGCATAAACCTAATAAGCCGCTGTACTTCTAAAATATTTAGTCTGTGATAGCCATCTTCTCCAACATACCCTTGATGTCCCCTAGCCTTTTGATCGCCACCGGAACAAAAGGAATAAATACCATCTTTTGTTGATGGACCTTCTGCAGATAACAAAACCACCCCTATACTTGTATCTTCTTGCGCATCATAAAAAGCATCATACAATTCTTTGGTCGTTTTTGGCCTAAAAGCATTTCTAACATTAGGTCTGTTAAAGGCTATTCTAGCTACTCCTTTACACTTATTATAGGTTATGTCTTCGTAGTCTTTGGCTTTCACCCATTTAATCTCATTCATATCAATCTATTAATCAGGGTTAAAAATAAGCAAATTGACGATATACATTCTATATTATTTAATGATTTTTTAAACATTAAAAATTAAATAGGGCAGAAAACAAAATAGGGAAACAAATTACAGAGCATTTGAGATGTATGGCATGAAGCAAGCCTATTGCTATGACCAACATTGCTATTTAAAAAAACAGTCTAATTCATATCAGAGTGATGTTCAGAACGATTTTAATAATAGAGCATACATAAGAGGGGAAATCTAAGTTTTATCTTTAAATCTTTTGAATGTAATCGATTTTATTTAATTTTAGAGGCATATTAATTACCATGATTCATTGATTAAGAAAACCTACTATAATTTAAAATATTCTCTGATCATTTAATAGCCCCCTCTAAATGAAAACAATAGAAAGTAACCTTAAGCCCGGTATTCTTGAAGCCCACCATTTCGAAATAGGAGATTTATATTTTTTTGAAAACATAGTGATATCTGAGATTCATGAAGGAAAACATTTGTGTTTAGACACTGCAATTGATTATTTAAAGGCCATTTCAAAGTTCTATGGCCATAAAAAGCCCTTTGGTTATATTTCTAATAGAATCAATTCATTTTCAATTGAAGCACTGGAGTTTCCAGATTTTATTAGTATGCTTAAAAACTTAAAAGCATTTTCTACAATAACCTATAAAACTATTGATGATAGGACTGCCGATCTTGAAAGACAATTTTGCCCCATTCCATACAGTAAATCCAATTCTCTATACGATGGTTTTATTAACATAAACAAAAAAATATTGAATGAATAATAATAGATTGGAAGTGCCGTTTCCTCCTAACTAATTATCTCAGCACAAAACAACTCCTTGATCCCCTTGGATTTTAGAGCATACGTTTCTTTTTATGAATTCAATATCGTCTTTCCACTTATTACATACATTAACACAAGTATTACAGAGCATTGTTTTTCAATTCATTAAGTCGTTTAATTAGCGGAATGAATATTAAAAATACAATGAAAATAAGTTTAAAAGATTCAGATTTAGTTCCTGAAATATTAGATGTTTTTCAAAATGAAATAGGAACCCTTTATTTTTTTAAATCTTTAGTTGTTGCTGAGATAAATGAAGGCATCCATTTAAATTATAAAACGGCTAAAGCCCTTTTAAAAGCCATAAAATTATTCTACAAAGATTGCAGCAGTTTCGGGTATATTTCAAATAGGATTCATGACTATTCCATTTCTCCCATAGAATTTGGGAAACTCCTTGGCCATTTTCCCAATCTAAAACTTTATGGTGTCGTTAGCTATAGCGATTTAAACACAATGAATGCAAACCTTGAAAAACGGTTTTGTAAAGTCCAATATGAAAATTTTACAGATGTATACTCTGCAAAGACTTGGATGACCCATACGCTATTTAAAAAACAAAATTCTGCTTAGAAAATAGCCGCATGCGAGCTCTCAATAAAAAACACTATGACCTACTTTCTAGGATAAATTTAATTTTAAAGCTTTCATCTAAAAAAGATAAAGTTTCAAGAAAAGGATGTATATTGTTATATGCCTAATCTTTTTTTTAATGAGAATTAAAGACGCCAACTTAACCGAAGAATTAGAAGACATTCACCTTTCTGAATACGGTTATTACTATTTTTTTAAAGACTTTATAGTTGCAGAAATAAATCCAGGAGTTTCTTACACTTGGGAGGAAGCTAGAGATATTATAGAAGCCGCCTATAGTCATTATGGCCCTGATCCTTCGGTTTGTTACATCACCAATCGGGTTAATAAGTATTCGGTCAACCCAGCAGATTGGCTTAAATTTTTTAAAAACAATCACGCCTTAAATGGTTACGCCATTGTTAGTTACACCGAAAGAAGCTGGATTAACGCAACCTTAGAAAAGATATTTCTTTCCACCAAAGTAGAGCATTTTTCAGATTTAAACGACGCTATTGCTTGGGCTAAAAAGCGTAATGCTGATGTTAAAACTAGTAAAACTATGGTTAAATAGTTTTAGCTTTTTCTAATCCCATCATTTTCAATCGTGATCATTTTTTGTTTATATAATGATCCAATCGCCTTTTTAAAATTCTTTTTACTCATCTCCGGATGTGCTTTTATATCTTCCGGTGAGGACTTGTCATGTAATGGTAAGAATCCTGAATTGTTTTCTAATTCTTGCATGATTTTCTCTGCATTTGGTTCTATATTTCTATAACCAATTTGCCCAAGAGCAATATCGAGTTTGTTTCCTGGTCTAATCTTTTTAACGATAGCTTTCATTTTATCGCCTATACTCAACTCTTGAAAAATGTTATCCTTATAAATTAATCCTGAATGCAAATTATTTACAATAACATTCATCCCAAAATCACTGGGGTGCGATACGACAATATCGACCTCTTCAAACTCAGAAACAGTTAAATCGGTATTGTCTAAAAATTGATTCGTTTTACTAGAAGCAACCAATCGTTCAGATTTTTCATCCAAATAACACCGCACTAAATACCAGCCTCCTTTTTTCATTGGGAAGGCCTGTTCCTTAAACGGGCACAGTAATTCCTTTACCATTCCCCAATCTAAAAAGGCACCTATATTTGAAACTTCGTTACAACGCAAGACAGCAAACTCACCATTAACAATATAAGGCTCATCGGTTACGGCTACTAGACGCTCTTCATTATCTAAATAAATAAAAACCTTTAGGGTATCCCCTATATTAAAAGACTCGGTACATACCGATTGGGTAATAACACTTCATTATCTTCCGTGTCACCCAAAAATAATCCAGGTTCGGTATCTCTAAGAATTTCTAATGTATTAAACTGTCCTATTTGTATCATGCCACAAAGGTAGTTATATAAAAAAAACGTTACAACTTTATATTGTAACGCTTTTATATATGAATGAACTATTTTAGTTGTAAACCGATTCCTTTTTAAAGTGCTTAGCTAGTAAATAATATACCACGGCTCTGTACTTATTCTTATTAGAACGCCCATATTTTTCCATCACTGCGTCTATAGCCTTGTCCAAATCTGAACTGTCTTTTAAACCCAATTTCTTGATTAAAAAATTGTTTTTAACCGTGTTTAGTTCTGACGGGTCCGTACCGGAAACCGTAGCCGAATCTTTGTTGTAAATGGAAGGGCCACAACCTATCGTGACTTTTGTTAATAAATCCATTTCAGGATTCATTCCACATTTGTCCCTTAAATCTGCAGCATATTTTGTAATAAGCTCGTCTCTTTTACTCATATTGTTTTAATTCTTTAATTAATATTGATTCTTAAAGATACACTTTTTTGGTATAAAAAATTTTCTTCCTTAGAAAATATTAACATTAATAAAAATGGGGCAACAAGTGTGTTTTCAACTATTTGATATAGCTAAAGTATTTTAAAAGCACATCATCATTCTCATTTTTAGGGGTGAAAATCTCCAATAATTTTGGACGATCACTTGCATGATAAAATTCTGATAATGCTGCCTTTAATTCTCCTTCATTAGCGGCGCTCTCATATTCAAATCCATACAACTCACCTATTTTTTGTGCTTTTAAATGGTGAGTCGTTTCAAAATAAGTATCAAAATTCTCTGTGTTTTTATGACCTGGTAATATTCTAAAAATACCACCACCATTGTTATTAATAAGGAGTATTCTAAAATCTTTAGGAATATAATTATTCCAAAGCGCATTACTGTCGTAAAAGAAACTCAAATCTCCAGTAACAAAGACCGTTTGCTTTTTAGACGCCAACGCTGCTCCAATAGCGGTACTTGTTGAACCATCAATACCACTAGTCCCACGATTACAAAACACTTGCAACGTTGGGTTTATATCAAATAGCTGTGCGTAACGAATGGCCGAACTGTTACCAATTTGAAATTGAGTAGCGTTTGGAATACTTTTCAATAAAACATCAAATACTTTAAAATCACTAAATGGAATCACCCCCATGTATTTCTCATGTTTTTCACGTCTCGGAGTTCATCTCATGTAACCAAAAACTATTGTAATCACTCTCAATAGATGTTGTTTTTGGTAAAAACCTTGAAAAGAAATTATTTAAAGGGAGTTTGAACACATGATTCAAAATAAAAAAAGTATCATTCGCGGTATGTTCGCCTACATGCCAATGTTGTTTTGGCTGAAACACTCTTAAAAATTTCTTGATTTTTTTGGACACGATTAACCCTCCAAAAGTTAAAAGTATCTCCGGTTTAAGGGCTTCGAATTCGTGTTCACTTAAAGCTCCTATAAGCTTATCTATACTTGGAATAAACCGTTTGTGGTGAATGTTAGACGTGGTTTCTGTCATGACCAAAACACTCGGGTCCTGCGCCAAAAGATCTAAATATTGTTGTTCAACGGCATTAGGTTCATTAACCCCTACTAAAACCAGCTTTCGTTTTGATGTGTTCCAATCTTTTGCTAATGCCGTATAATCTATGGCTTCCGTTTGTTTTAGTACTAAAGGAACAACTTTAGGATTGACTGATAGCGTTTCAACCCTATCATACAACGGTTCATTAAAAGGACTATTTATATGAACCGGTCCTTTTTTAGAAATAGACACGTTAAGCGCTTTATTGATTTCCAGTTCATTTTTTTCCTGAATGTCCTGCTGCACTATCAAATACTTTTCGTGTATGTTATTCGTGCTTTTAATGACTGGAATCGCCTCATTTACCCACTTGTTTTCATCTCTTAAATCTTCAGTTAAATTTGCTGAATAAAGGATGTGGTTTTTATATACAGACTCCTGATTAATGGTTTGTCCATCTCCAATACCTACCAAATGTTTTGGTCGATCTGCACTTAATACCACTAGAGGAATATTACTATAAAACGCTTCGGCTACTGCTGGATAATAATTAAGTAAGGCACTTCCTGATGTGCAAACGACTGCCACTGGTTGGTGTATTTGTTGTGCAATCCCTAAAGCAAAAAAGGCCGCGCAGCGTTCATCTACAAGGCTATAGCACTTAAAAAAAGGATCGTACGTAAAGCCAATAGTTAATGGCGCATTTCTGCTACCTGGAGACAAAACGATGTGTTGAATATTCTTAGCTTTACAAAGCTGAATAATGGTTTGTGCGAGTGGAATTTTTGGGTACTTCATCAAGACACAAATTTAGTGAAATTATAGGTTTGGAATGTGGTCAACCCAACAAAATAAAAGAAATTAAAACAATACTTTTTTCATGGTTTCTGCTTTATTCACGGTTTCTTCCCACTCTTTTTTAGGCATCGAATCTTTGGTAATCCCGCCTCCCACATAAATACTAGCCTGTACATCTGAGAGTTGCATGCACCGCAGATTAACATATAAGTTAGAGACCGTATTTACCAAGTTATAGGCGTTATTTTCCACATTACGTCTATTGGTATTTCTAGAGGTACGTTCTTGACAATTTAATTCTCCTAAAAACCCCGTGTAAAATTCCCGTTTATAATTTTCGTTTTCAAGAATGAATTGCTTTGCTGTTGCTTTTGGCAAACCACAAACAGCAGGCGTTGGATGCAACGCATCAACAATCGTTTTTAAATTGGAAGCTATTGTACCGAGAAATTAAGGTTTGTAAATGCAAAAGGTTGCCCGCTCTAACCGTTTGAGTCGTTCCTACTTTTAACTGATGTACTGAAAACTTAAGGCTTTCAACTATAAAATCGGTAACCAATTGCTGTTCTTCGGTTTCTTTACTTTCCCATTTAGGAGCCGCATTTCCGGTATATTCTTGAGTGCCCGCTAAAGCCATTGTTTTAAACCGATTCCCAGTGACACTTAATAAGGTTTCGGAGTAGCCCCAAGCCAAAGTCCGATCTTTGGATGATACCAACAATACACAAACGCTGTCGTGTAGACTTCAAGTAAACGCCTAAAAAGCTGAATGGGATTCCCTTGAGAGAGGGGTACCGTTTCTTTTCTTGAAACAACAACCTTTTTTAAATCTGTAGACGCAATGGTTTGAATGGCTTTAACCACCAACGTGATATGATTTCCTTCTGCTTCTGTAGCAGGTAAGATTTCTTTGGTTTTACGGGACGCTAACGTTTCTTCTCTTACAAATTCAGTTTCAAATAATTGTGATTCTTTTAAAGGGGTAAGAATCGTTGGTGCTTCAGAATTAAAAGGCGCAAAAACAAATCCACTTTCGGTAAGGTTTTTAGAGGTATACACCACAGTATCCTGTTGAAAGAGGCCTTTTACCGTATTGGTCTTTGGTTTTCTATAGATTACGAAAGGTAAAGCATCTTCAAAGTGGTCACTGGCAATATCAAAAAAATCGTCTGAATTCATGCTATGCTTTTTTCTTAGGCAATGCAATGGTAGATAATCGGCAAATAGAAATTAAATTATCATGATCATCTGTAATTCTAATATCTAATAACTGAGTGGTTCTACCTTTATGTAAAAAGGTTGCTTTCGCGTATACAAAGCCGTCTTTCACACTTTTAATATGATTGGCAGTAATTTCAAGTCCACGAACGAACATGTCTTGCGTTTCAATAAAAATATGAGAGGCAAAACTACCAACGCTTTCTGCTAAGGCCGCTGTAGCACCACCGTGCAAAACACCGTCCGGTTGATGTACTTTTGGTGTTACTGGCATTCCGGCGATTAAAAAATCATGCCCATAATCCACAATTTCAATGTCTAAGGTCTCCATTAATGTGTTTTTTGAGGCCGCATTAGCTTTTTGTAAGACTTCGTTTTTAGTTAAACTCATGTTTTTACTGTATTTTTAAGCTGTAAAAATACGAAACAAACACGCAATGCATTCCACTGAAAAAGAAATATTTTTTACTGTTAAAAAAACCTATTCTACGCTAAACACCTTGACTGAAAAAACAAAATACATTTGGTTTGTTTGTCATGGCATGGGGTATCTAAGTAAATACTTTATTCGCTATTTCAAAGATTTAAAGGCTGACGAACATTATATCATTGCGCCTCAAGCCCCAAGTTTATATTATCAAGGTTCCAATTTTAAACACGTTGGTGCCAGTTGGTTAACTAAAGAAAATACGACCTTAGAAACTGACAATATTTTTAAATATTTTGACGCCGTTATGGAGGCCGAAAAGATTCGAGAAGGCACGAATTTCATTGTTTTAGGCTATTCTCAAGGCGTTAGTGTGGCTACTCGTTATATTGCTAAACGACAACTGCCATGCCATCACTTGGTTTTACACTCGGAGGTATCCCTAAAGAGTTGGTTCCTGAGGATTTTAAGTTCTTAAAAGCAAAGGTGTCTTTGGTTTATGGTACAGAAGATGAATATATAAATAGAGAACGGGCAGCTTATGAAAAGGAACGGGCTGAAGCATTATTTGGAACAAACCTAGAAATTATTCCTTTTGAAGGAAAACACGTGGTGAATGTCAATTTTATAAATGGTTTAATTAGATATGACCTTAGAAAATAACCGCGTAAAACTCATGCTTTTAGATTTGAGCAATTACCATTATTTAGTAAATATCGCTCAAGAAAAAGACCTTATCTTCTACTCGCCTAGTGATATCTCAACACCCGAAAAACTAAAGGCTTATGTACAAGTGGCTGTCAATGGTTACTACCAGAAAACCACGTTAGCATTTATTATATATGACAAAGAAAAGCAAGCCTATGCTGGCAGTACACGGTTTGGACTTATAAACCATAAAAGCAAAGTGCTACACATTGGCTGGACGTGGTTAGGTGATGATTTTCAAGGCACAGGATTGAATAAAAATATTAAGTTTTTAATGCTACAACACGCTTTTGAAACCCTTCAGTTTGAAAAAGTAGAATTTAGAATTGATGAACGTAATTCTAAATCCGGAAAAGCTGTTGAAAAAATTGGAGCTACGCTGGAAGGCGTGTTAAAACAAGACACTCTAATGCTAGACGGATTTAGACGAAGCACGTGTTGTTATGGCATTTTGAAGGGGGAATGGCATGCGATAAAAAATGTTGCTTTTAGTGGGTTTTAGTTTTTTTTATAAGGTTTAATCTAACGCAATTAGAGATCTAGAAGTAATGATGCTGTCCATTTTTAAGTACGCCCAATTTTATATTTGGAAGTCTTTCAGATTACGTTGAACTTTGTTCAACCTCCGAAAGCTGCATATACGATGCTTCATTTATTGTTTTGCAATTAAACACCTTGTTCCCTGAAACAGAATTTTATTTTCATTTGGATCAGCGCTCATCTGCTTTAAAAGCGCCGCGCATATGCAGTATCCATTGAGATTCATCTAGAGGCGACACGCCTTTGTAGCTCCTCACTTTGTCATTAGTAGTGGTGGTTTTCTTATACCCATCAAGCGTTAGTTTAAGACGTCCTTTCCCGGAGGTTGTCGCGTTAAATTTAATAGAATAATTCATGGCAGCGGCTACTGAAACTCTTCCTCTTATAATGAAAAAATCATTCTCAAAAACAGGAGCATCTATCTCAGCATTCATTTGGTTTAAATCACTAGAAAGCGGCCCTAATAAATCCTGATTGGCTTTAATTTCAAAAGCATACATAGGTTCTAAAAGATCTGTTCCTGCATTTTCTAATCCTCTGAGCACGCCCATTGGAGTGGCTAATAGAAAATCTCCTGGGTTGGAGTGTACCGTATGTTCAGAACCTTCTATAAGCGTAATGGTTAAATCAGTGACTTCGTAACCCTTAATGCCTTGTTTTAAAGACCAAGGAATGGCTCGCTTGACCTCATTAATATATTTGTTACTAATGTCTGTCGTTCTTACCTTGGAAGTAAATGAAACACCACTTCCTAGTGGTGCTGGCTCTATTAAGAAGGTCATAATGGCCCAGCACGGTTTTGGCATCCAATAACGTACATAGCCTTCCGCTGACGCAGTAGGTGTTTCTTTATAAATCACTTTAGGTTCGAGGAATTCTGCGGCAATCGCCCATCTTTGGGCTAAGCTATCTTTCAAAACCTCTGTTTGAATTGGACCTAAAATTTTTAGGTGAAACTCTCTTTCTTCCTTATACCATTTAAAATCTAACATAGGATCCTCCATATTAAGAATCTCTAAAGCCTCGCCTAATTTCTGATAATCTTTATCTTCAGTTGCCTTTACTTCCACTCCCAAGACCACAGTACTAATCTTCGAAAAGTCATCATCTAGATTTTCAGTGCCTAACACATCTCCCGAAAGGATCATATCAGAAGTTGTGATAACTCCTATCTCTCCTTTTTCCAGTTTAGGACATTGCTCTAGATTTCCAAGCTGCGGTTTAAAGATCTGATTTATTTTAATGTCCTTACCGAGCTGCTGAGATCGAATGCTGTCTTTGGTTTTAAGCAGACCTCCATAAGATTTTATGTACACGAGTCTTCCTAATTTTTCATTGAACTCTACTTTAAAAACCTTAGCAGCTGCGACTGAGTAGTAGGTTTTAGATTGGGGCATCAACGTTTCCATGCTGTTTAGCAAACCTTCTATCCCCAGTCCTAGCTTAGCACTTCCGAAGAGAACACCATGTAGCTCTCCAGTTTTTATGTACCGAGTAGCTTTCTCTAGAATGTGTGCTAAATCAGCAATATCTCCTTCCAAATAACGTGCTAGAAAAGGCTCATCACAGTCCGCTAAATTCTCTAAAGAGGCATCAAGGAGCGTCGCGTTGATATGATTCCCACACCCTGTAAACGGTACCAATTTAGGTTTGTCTCGGATCAGATAAATCGGGGAAGTTTAGTGCGAAAAGGGCAGCGCCTAATTCTATTTGAAAATCTAAAAAAACCTGCGCTGTATCTACTCCATCCCGATCGATTTTATTAAAGAAAATGATGACAGGTAATTTACGCTCCATCAAGCGCTCCCATAAGTTAAGCGTGTGAGCTTGCACGCCTTCTTTTGCAGAAACCACTAGTATTACAGCATCCAATATGGAAAGCGAACGATCTACTTCAGCAGAAAAATCAACATGCCCTGGTGTATCTACCAGCTGGAATTCGTTGTGCTTCCAAGAGAAATTAACGGCCGATGCTTTGATAGAAATCCCTCTACTTTTCTCCATGGCTAACCCATCGGTAATAGCAGAACCTTTATCTACACTACCCTGAGATGTGGTTGCCCCTGAATGATGCAGCAGACACTCGGTAATTGAAGTCTTCCCAGCATCTACATGGGCTAAAATCCCTATAGTTAAAACTGTTTTATCTAACATAAGTTCGGCAGTGGAGATCTAAGCAGATCCCCCTTTTTTGTATGACCTATTTTTTTAGGAGGTATATTTTTAAAGGTTAGTTAGTTGGTTTTTACTTTCGCTTTAGCTTACTTATTGTAGTCATTGTAGATACTATTCTCTTGATCTAAAATCGTTTGTATAGGCAGCCCATCTCATCAAAGGTATTTTATACTAGTTGTTAAGCGTTTTTAATTTTTTTAAAATCAGAAATCAATACTTCAACTATTTTTTTAAGCTTTCATTCACAATATGACCTGGCTAAAAAACTGAATAAACTTACTTTCTCTGTTTTAAGTTACTGTTATACTTAGCGCATATGCATCTCAATTATAAACTTCATTTTCTAAAGCTAACAAATGAGAAACCTTGCCCGCTTCATTTTTTAAAGGGAAAATTTCGATATCACAAACGTACTCTTGTCCATTTTTTCTATAGTTTATAACGCGTTCTTTAAAATGAAGTTCCTTTTTTATATTATCTCTTATTACTTTTAAAGCGGCTATTGAAGAATTTTCTCCTTGTAAAAACTTAGGCCGCTTTCCTTTTGAATAATTGGCAGCATAACCTGTCATTTGCACAAAACCTTTATTAACCCATTGAATCTCTTGATCTATATTTGTTAATACAATCGCTTCAAATGTATTTTCCTTCAGTGCTTTTTCAACATCAAAAGACCAATTAAACTTTTCTTTAAACTCATTGAGTATTTCAATTTCAGTATTTGTAGTAAATGCTTCTGCTTGCCTTTGAAGATATAGAGCATACAAATCCCAACTCTTTAATGGTGCCCTAAGCGGTGTATTTTTCATTTGGTCTCATTTTTAAATTTAGGTGGCACGAAACAGACGTTGAAGAGAAATAAGTACGCGACTAATAACTATCAATACGCCCTATTTCGCTGTAGCATTATGGCTGTCATTTAATTAAGGTAAGTCATTTGCCTTATAATTACCACTATTATTAAACCGATGCGCGACAGTTGATGATTTTATCACAAACCCTGTTTACAGCTTTCTAAACCATCTTAATAGCAGCAAATATAGTATTTATCTCTAAGGGAAATGCTATGGGGTTATTGTAAAAGACGTATGTGATGTCTCTTTATTAATTACAATCGAAACATTTAATTAAATGATCAGGCAAATTAAGATTTTTAGAGCCTTTTAAGGGCTCATTTAGAAGGCCTTGTTCATCTATAATTCTTTTAAATTCTTTAGCATATTCGACAAGATGCTCGCGTCCGGCTTTTATTTTTTCTATAATCTCTTGACCATCCAAATGTGAAATTTCTTTTGGCCAAACCCTAAGAGCCTCCTGTAGTACATTATCAGTTAGTAGTTGCTGAAGGTTTTGAGCTTCCATTACAAAAAGGGAATCCGATGTACGGTATAAAAAATAGCGATCAAAAGGGTACACTAACCCAGGCATATACTCTATTTCTTTGGTGAACGGTCGCAACTCAGGAACAATGTTTTCGTTGCTTAATATTGTTGGTATGACCCCTTCTGTTTTAAAAAAAGCATTATCACGGTCTCCCGCTATTGGTATCGC
Source organism: Lacinutrix neustonica (assembly GCF_026625145.1). Lineage (GTDB taxonomy): Bacteria > Bacteroidota > Bacteroidia > Flavobacteriales > Flavobacteriaceae > Lacinutrix > Lacinutrix neustonica. The sequence continues at coordinate 513,569 of NZ_CP113088.1, forward strand.
CCTGTATTTTTCATTTTCCTTTTGAACCATCCATCCCCATTGCTTAGCATGTCTATCCCAATCTCCAATAAGGAAGTCAAACAACCGGGCTCTTATTAATGTTGGTTTATCAATAGAAATATTTTTACCATAGTCTACTTTTAGTTCTTGTAAATCGTCTGTCGCAATAATCTCAATAACATTTTTAAATGTGGTCCAATTGCCATGGCTATTCGTTTCATACTCCAAAAGAAATAGACGATTGCCGTATTCTTCATTGTATTTCCCTAGTATTTTTTGTTTAGGAACGAACACTATTTTGGGATGTGTGCTCAATAGGTTGGCTTGTTTTGATAATTCTGCAGCTAATACAGCTCCATAAGGATGTTGTGCAGAAATACCATCGACAATAATGTTTTCTAACCCCAAGGTTCCGCAAAGTCAGGGATTAAAGCTTTTGGGTTCTTATTTATACTTCTTATGGTATATTCAACACCTTTATGCGATTTTAATTTCAAAGATTGAGTTTGCTTGCCGCCACCTTTTTTTAAAACTTCCATCCCTCCCTTTAGGGAATCTAAAAATAATACGGGTACTTTTATAGGAGTCTCCCAAGCTTCTCGATAGTGTTCGCCTTGCATAAGACGTTTAATTTCATCGGCTTCATAAAGCGTGCTAGCCGCAATTAAAACAGAGTCTAACGTTCGAAAATTTACCGTTTCAATATTATGCATTCCAACAATTTTGGCGGTCTTAAATTCTTCTTCAGTACCTGACAAGGACCAATAAATTAGCCCCACAAAAACGACAATAATAATACCTATAAATAAACCAATTTTCTTCAACATTGTTTTCTTTTAGCAGATTATACAAAGTAAAGTGTAAAAAACGAAAAGAGAAAGCCTATTAAAAATACTTTTTAACTTATACGAAATAAATTCTAAATAATTTGTGTTTTATAGTAAATACCTTCAAAATTATCTTATAATTGCTATCCCAAGTATAAACATATGAGTACTATCCCTTTAACCTACAAATATGACTCCAAAATCACATTCCTCTTTGGTAACAGCCCTTCTGTTTACCCATCTCATTTTTGCTCAAATTCCTATAGACTATTATGAAAGTGCTGAAAATTTAGCGGATGATAGCCTCAAATTTGAGTTAAATAATATTATAGATAATCACATCGAATTCTCTTACACGAGTACCAACACAGACGTGTGGGATATTTTAAAAGATACCGATAGAGATCCAAATAATGTAAATAATGTCGTCCTTATTTATTCAGGAGTCTCTGTAGATGCTGCTCAAGAATATAATTCGGGAAATGGTTGGACTAGAGAGCACGTTTGGGCCAAATCGCGTGGTGACTTTGGTACGACTAGGGGACCTGGAACAGATGTTCACGCGTTAAGGCCTTTAGATAACACTACAAATAGTATACGCAACAATAGGAGTTTTAATAATTGCTCCAATTGTCAAAATGTAACCGATAAATGGGGCAATATTACAGGTTCACAAACAGACACCGTGGATTGGTCTTTTGAGCCTCGTGATGATGTTAAGGGCGATGTTGCAAGAATGTTGTTTTATATGGTTGTTCGTTACGAAGGCCTGGACGCATATCCCGATTTAGAACCTACTGAATGGATGCTCCCAAATGGAAATAATGAGCCTGTACATGGCGTGTGGTCTACTTTAATGGATTGGCACCGTAATGATCCTGTTGATGCCTGGGAAGAAAATAGAAATGACATCATTTATTATGCTTATCAACATAATAGAAACCCTTTTATAGATTATCCTGAGTTAGCGGAACATCTCCGGGGCACAGCCATTGGTGTAGATTGGCCTATAGATCAGGTTTTAAGTCTTACCACATTCAAGGATACATACGTTACTATTTACCCTAACCCTGCTTCTAATATTATAAATATTACCGGATTAGACTCCAAAACGAAGCTCTCTATTTATGATATGACTGGAAGAAAGGTGTTACAAACAAGAGTTGATAATGACAGTAACAGCATCAATGTCTCACAATTACATGGCATATATATGATTCACATGGTATCTGAAAACCAAGTGATTTCAAAAAGAATAATTATAAACTAATCTCTATAAAAAAATATCTAAGTTTACATTATTAAGCAATTAATAACTTGTTACTGAACCAACTTTGCTATGATATCTTTCACAGGTAGAATCGCTTTGGTATGTTCAATACTAGGACCAGCAACCCATACCGTTTTATACGTCGCTTTTTTAGCTGCATTTTCAGTCGCTTTCATACCTATTGAAAAGCGAATCATTTTAACCCACTTTTTTAGCTTTTTATTTTTATTTAATACCGATTCCAACCAAGACTCTTTGGTTCCTATTTTTTGAACATAAGGGGTGTTAATTACTGTACAGGGCGTACCGTGAAATACGTTGTGTCATGATGATATCTTCTGAGCCGTAATCGACACAAGCCTGTTTGTATTCGTCGGTCACACCTGCTTCTACAGAAGCAATAAAAGGGCTTCCCACTGAAACACCCGCAGCACCATAACTTATCATTTTGTCGATATCGCCCTTGTGCCCTACACCTCCCGCTGAAATAACTGGGATATCTAATTTTTCACTTAATAGGTTTGTTAATTCTTTTGGAGATAAATTCCCTCGGTGTCCGCCTGCTTCATTATTTACTGCAATCGCCGCATCGGCGCCTAGTTGTTGTACTTTTTCAGCAAAATGTAAATCGGTAACATCGCAAAACACTTTAATCCCAACTTTATGTGCTTGTTTAATAGTTTCTTCCGGACTTCCTAAAGAAGTAATAATAAAATCGCACCCTTCTTGGCACAGCACTTCTAACTGTCCCTTATACTTTAAGTTTGATTTATTCACGATTAAATTAAAGCCAAAGGAGCCTCCTTCTACTTTATTCGCTTTCAGTTCTTGAATGGCAGCACGCAATTCCTCTAAAGTTCTATAGTTTAGAGCTGGAATACATCCTGCAATCCCCCCTTTCATGGCCTCGGTTACCATGGCCACGTTAGAGACCAAAAACATTGGAGCTTGAATGATTGGGTATTTAATATTTAGGAGCTGTGTAAGTTTGGTTTGCATATTTTTTATTATTCCCATATAAATTAGGAATGTATTTTATTAAACAGAATAATTGTATTGTTCTTAAATAAAAGAACACGTACAAATATAATGATTAATTTATTATGCGTGCATAATTGTTATAAAGACTAATCATATCCCATTTGTATCTCTAAGCTTGTCGAAGTTTTTCAAGCTAAAAAAAACATTTAAATAAGCGAGAAAAGTCTTCGACAAGCTCAGTTTTACATTGGGTTTCACAGTTGTATTAAGAGCCAAATTATAAAACAAAAAAAACGCAATCAAATGAATGATTGCGCAGTAAAATAATAAATAAAATTACATTCTAGTGTAGGTCATAATTACATCAACAAAAGTGGTCACTTTAAAACCTTGTACTATACTCTCCTCTGTTTGCCTATAACTTAATTTTAAAGTAGTTGCTGTAACTTCTAAAACAGTTGCTACAGAAATTTCACCATCATTATCAATAGTTAATTGGTTTCCGAGATAGACTCCAGGAACCATTCCCTAAAAACTCTAGGTTTTCTACTGTGTTGGTTTGTGTTTGTCCTAAGGTTGTCGTTGTTAATTCAATACTATAAGAACCATTTGACACCACTTGATTTGGGTCTTCTGTGAAAGTTAATGTGTAGTCAACATCATAAGCTTCTCCTACAAAAGTAGAATTGATACTTTGGCCTTGGCCTGTTGTCGTTGATGCTCCTGTATAATCAACATCTTGACCGATCCACGTTCCTAGAATACTTTCAGATGCAATAGGCGCATCTGTAGTGTCGTCATCACTAGTACATGCAGATAACACGAGAAATAAGGCAATAAGTAATACGTTTAATTTTTTCATAATACATTTGGGTTTATGGTCACAAATCTATAAAATTTTAAAATATCATCAATTTTTAAAAATAATAATTGGTTATTTTTTAAAATAATAGGTCAAAAAAAAAAACGCAACCATATGAATGATTGCGTTTTTAGTATGAAAACACTAAATTATTTATTTCACTTCTTCGAAATCTACGTCTTCCACATCACTTTCGCTAGCTTCTTGACCTTTAGCTCCTGCTCCTGCATCTGTAGGACCAGCTTGCTCTGCTCCTCCTTGAGCGTCTGCTTGTGCCTTGTACATTTCTTCACTTGCTACTTTCCAAGCTTCGTTAATTTTTTCTAACGCTGGCTCAATAACTGCAATATCTTTCGTTTCGTATGCTGTTTTTAATTCAGCTAAAGCATCTTCGATTGGTTTTTTCTTATCATCAGATAATTTATCACCAAACTCAGTTAATTGCTTTTCCGTTTGGAAAATCATAGAATCTGCTTCGTTTAATTTCTTAGCATTTTCTGCAGCTTTGGCATCGGCCTCAGCATTTGCTTCAGCATCTGCTTTCATCGCTTTAATTTCTTCTTCAGTTAAACCGAGAAGACGCTTCAATACGAATATCTTGTGTCTTGTTCGTTGCTTTATCTGTAGCTGAAACCTTTATGATTCCGTTAGCATCAATATCAAACGTTACTTCAATTTGCGGTGTTCCTCTTTGTGCTGGTGGAATACCATCTAAGTGAAAACGTCCTATTGTTTTATTATCTCCAGCCATTGCTCTTTCACCTTGTAACACGTGAATTTCTACTGAAGGTTGGTTGTCTGCTGCCGTTGAGAATACCTGTGATTTTTTTGTAGGAATCGTTGTATTGGCTTCAATAAGTTTCGTCATCACGTTACCCATTGTTTCTATACCTAATGATAAAGGTGTTACATCTAAAAGTAATACATCTTTAACATCTCCTGTAAGTACTCCACCTTGAATGGCTGCTCCTAAAGAAACAACTTCATCAGGATTCACACCTTTACTTGGTGCTTTTCCAAAGAATTTTTCTACAGCTTCCTGTACTGCTGGAATACGTGTAGACCCTCCTACTAATATAATCTGATCAATATCAGATTTTGATAATCCTGCTGCTTTTAACGCTGTTTGACAAGGCTCTATTGTTCTTTTAACTAAATCATCAATTAACTGTTCGAATTTAGAACGTGTTAATGTACGTACTAAGTGTTTTGGTCCACTTGCTGTTGCTGTAATGTATGGTAAATTGATTTCAGTCTGCTCTGAAGAAGATAATTCAATCTTCGCTTTTTCTGCAGCTTCTTTAATACGTTGTAAAGACATTGGATCTTTTCTTAAGTCCATTCCTTCTTCGTTATTAAACTCATCAGCTAACCAATCAATAATTTTTTGATCGACATCATCACCACCTAAGTGTGTATCACCATCTGTTGATAATACTTCAAAGACACCATCACCCAATTCTAAGATAGAAACATCATGTGTTCCTCCTCCAAAATCAAACACTACTATTTTTTGGTCTGTTCCTTTTTTGTCCATACCATAAGCTAAAGCTGCTGCTGTTGGCTCGTTGATAATACGACGTACTTTTAAACCTGCAATTTCACCAGCTTCTTTAGTCGCTTGACGCTGTGCATCATTAAAATAAGCAGGAACAGTAATTACTGCTTCACTCACTGAAGTACCTAAGTAATCTTCAGCTGTTTTTTTCATTTTTTGAAGTATCATAGCAGATAATTCTTGTGGCGTATATAAACGACCATCAATATCAACACGTGGTGTGTCATTATCTCCTTTTACTACTTTATAAGGTACGCGTTCTGCTTCTTTTTTAGACTCAGAATACTTGTTACCCATAAAACGCTTAATTGAATAAACTGTTTTAGTTGGGTTTGTTACCGCTTGTCTTTTTGCTGGATCTCCAACTTTAATTTCTCCACCTTCTACAAAGGCAATTACCGAAGGAGTTGTTCTTTTTCCTTCCGCATTAGGGATAACTACTGGCTCGTTACCTTCCATTACAGAAACGCAAGAGTTGGTAGTTCCTAAATCGATTCCAATAATCTTACTCATAATTTTTATTTGTTTTAGTTTACCGCTAATGCGGAAATGTGTTTTTATTATTATTTACGTTAGGATTAAGTCAATGATTATGCCAAGCCAAAATGACTGACACGATGTCATAAAAATAAAATAGGCTACCATATGTTGGTAGCCTATTTAAAGGGATTACTGAATGACTTGTATTTAGTCTTCTAACTGTTCAAATTCTTCTTGTGTCATTTCTCCACTATTAATTTTTCTAAGTTCTTCTACTTTAGAAAGTATGAATTCGTGAACCTTATTATCAATGTCAGCTGGTTTATCCATATTCATTTTTAAAGTTGCAGGTAATACATACTGATCATAGTAATAAAAGAAATAGTAATCAAAATTTGAAACAGTCAAGTTGTTCTCTCCTAAGTACCACCCTAAACGTGTTGCAGATCTTCTTTGAGCTGGTGTACCATGGTGACCAGGATTATTTACGCCATTATCTCCAATTTGATAAGCAAATTGAAACGCTGGACCAGCTTGTTGCCATGTTGCATTGTATCCTGCAGGCTTACGCATATAATACCCTGCAAAACCATCGGCTTCCAACTCTTGAGCTCTTGCTGTATTCTCTCTCCTTGAAGGAAATCCATTTCTAAATTGTAATTGGTGCCCTACTTCGTGAGCTTGAATCATCGCTGGTACTATCTCGGCCTTTAGATAATGCCTCTCTATAAATGTCTTCTCCAAATAAGATGTACCCTTGTCCGTAAGAAATAGCATTATAGGTGCTCCCTGAGTTATCATGTACAAATGCAGTTGGTACCGTACTTATATTAAAGACGCTTGCAATTTTTGTGTTTTGGTTGAATAAGAAATTCGTTTGAGTCTGATTAACCATGGTATAATCATAATATGCATTTTGCCCCCAATTATTATCAATATAACTACAATCCTTTAAACCATCATTGAAGGAATGAATATCATAAAGTTTATCTGCCGAAACATTATTTTCTTCAACAACCATATCTTCTTCTTCATTACTGCAAGAAAAAAATGTCGCCATGGCTAAAAGTCCTGTAAACACAATTTTGTTTCTATTATATATTCTCATTTAAATTAAATTATGAATTAGTCATATTATTGATTAATTCGTTAAACATTTGACAATTCTAAGTAAAATAATCCAGTTAAATTGATAATTCTTTAACGATTTTTTAAGAACAAAAGCACCGCCAACATTCATCGGGAATTGACTACGGTTTAACGATTGGTCAGTTAATTAATAAATAAACCGACTACACTAGTTGTCAATAGGTTACACTCATTATATCATATAAATAAGAGAAAATTAAAGTTTCAAATAGTGATGCGCAAATTTGTTCAAGAGCAGCAGACCAACGGACACTACCTTACACCAGTAGTATCTAAGATTAAAATGCCGCGGTATCTAATTAATTTATAAGAGATAGCGTGGAAAGCCATAGATAAAAAGCAAGTATTAAAGATTAACAGTTATTCGTGTTAAAAACTGCGTTTAAATCATAGAAATTAATTTGGTACAATATATGATAAGTAATAAGCAAATGTATATCACCACTAATTAAAAAGGTCTTAGTACCTTTAAAAAAAAATATTATGAAAAAACTCTTATCAGTAGTATTCGTTTTTGGCCTATTATTAACCGCTTGTCAAGGCAGCCAAGGCCCTCCGGGAAGGGATGGCTTTGATGGTTTCGATGGAGCTAATGGCCAAGATGGCGGACTTATTGTTTCCAGTGCTTTTGAAGTAGAAGTTAATTTTAATGCCGCTAATAACTATGAGATTTTTGAACCTTATGGATTTGAAGTCTTTCCTTCTGATGTTACTTTAGTTTATTTACTCCGGGATACGATCAACGGGCAAGATATTTGGAGGTTAACACCACAAAATGTCGAATTTAATACCGGAACATTAACGTACAACTTTGATTTCACCCAAAGTGATGTAAGGCTGTTTTTAGACGGTACTATCGATTTTGGAACCTTAGATGCATCTTACACGCAAAACCAAATTTTTAGAGTAGTAGTTGTTCCTGCTGATAATGTAGATGGCTTAAATCGCGTAGATCTTTCAGATCTGGAAGCGGTTATGGGCTATAGTAGAATAGAGCGTTTTGAAAAAAAATAACTCCGTTTAGACACTCTTTACATACTACACAGACTGATTTGTTCAGTAGATGAACTTAGTGAATCACATAAAAAAACCGGAACAATTAAATGTTCCGGTTTTTTTGTTTTATTGAAGTTTGAGCATTACTCCAATTCGAAATATTCTTCGTCTGTCATTTCTCCACTTTGAATTCTAGCAAGTTCATCGATATGCGAACGAATGTAGGCATCTAACTTAGCATCAAAATACTCTGAGTTTACCTGTCTATATTGTCCATTTAACACGCCTGAATAATAATAGAAAAAGTTGTAATCAAAACTAGAGGCATTTAAACTGTAAGCTCCCAATAAGAACCCTAAACGTACTGCAGAACGTCTTTGATAATCTTTTCCATGGTGACTAGGACAGGTTGTACAATTATCGCCAATAGATGCTGCGAAATCATAAGCACTTGCTATTTGTGAAAAACTGGTTTTATTATACCCAGTAGGTCGTCTTAAATAATAGCCTGCCATACCATCTGCCTCTAATTCACCAGCTCTTGCTGTATTTTCGTTTACTGATGGATAATTGTAAGTGAACTGTAACTGGTGACCAAATTCGTGAGCTAAGATCATTGCGTTTACAATGTTCCCGCCTTTAGATAAAGCATCTTTATAAATGGCGTCTCCATAATAAATTTTACCCGAACCATAAGACAACGCATTATAAGTAGATCCTGGATTAGAATTATCTTTAACCAAACGCAAGGTTACTGCTGGTCTTCCCCATACCGCAGCAATTTTACTGTTTTGGCTGTTCATGAAATTTGTTTTAGTCGTCGACCCCCAATTTGTGGTTAAATAAGCGGTACTACTCCAATTTCCATCCACATAACCGCACTCTTTTTGAGTTTCAGAAATGGATTCATCAATTTTTTCGAAGATCACAGCTTCCATTGGCGCTTCTGTTTCATTCTCATCTGTACTGCATGACAATACAGTTGCTAAGGTAAATACACCCATTAAAAATAAATTGTTGGTTTTTGTTGTTTTCATTTTTTGCTATTAGTTAAACATTAATAATCAATGTGTTATAGATATGACAATTTTAAACTAAATTTTATTACAAAATCATAAAATATTAACAATTTTTTAAGAATATTAATATGTTAGGATTTTGTCCTTTTTTTTAGTCTTTCGTCTGTTTTGTGCCCAATAAATTCTCTTTATTATAGCCCTGACTTTATTGAAAAAGTATAAAAATGTAAAGTATATTTGCCCCAATAAAACGTTTTCACAATTATGGAATGTATTTCGGTTTTCGACATGTTAAAAATAGGTGTAGGCCCCTCTAGCTCCCATACTTTAGGACCTTGGCGTGCTGCCGAACGCTGGTTGTATGAGTTGAAAGATGAAGACGTTTTCAATAATGTTAATCGAGTAACTGTAGATTTATACGGCTCATTGTCATTAACTGGAAAAGGCCATGCTACAGATCTTGCGCTTATGTTAGGACTAAGTGGTTCAGATCCGAGAGATTATTCCTACAGAAACGATTGATATTATCATCGCTTCAATAAATAATACCGAAAAATTAGTTTTAAATAATGAAAAAATAATAGATTTTATTCCAAAAACGGATATAAAATTTAATAGAGAATTTCTTCCTTTTCATGCCAATGGGCTTACTTTTAAGGCCTATTCAAACGAAAAAATGATCCACACTTCTACCTTTTACTCTATAGGTGGTGGTTTTGTTGTAAAAGAAGAACGTACGGTACATAAGGAAAACACCGAATTAAAAAAGGAATTCCCCTTCCCTGTCGTTAAAGCGTCAGAGTTGTTAGCGTTTTGTATCGCTGAAAATAAATCCATTTCTGAGATTGTTTATGAAAATGAAAAATCACTTCGCTCGGAAGAAGACATCAATTTTGAATTAAACAAAATCGGCAAACCATGCTAGAGTGTATGTTTATAGGCTGTCATACCGAAGGCAATTTGCCCGGCGGCTTAAATGTACGCCGTCGTGCTTTTGACATGCACAAAGGTTTAAACATTGAAATACCCTATGTAACCCCTCAAGATTGGCTAGAAAGTATTAGACAAAGTGAAGTAAAATTTAGGCAAATTTTAAAATGGGTGAGCTGTTTTGCTTTAAGTGTTAATGAAGTAAATGCGGCCCTAGGCCGGGTCGTTACGGCCCCTACAAACGGGAGTGCGGGTGTTATTCCATCGGTTTTAATGTATTATCTGGTGATTGAAAATCATGAGGCCGACTTTAATCACATTAAAAAATTCTTATTAGTGGCCAGTGAGATTGGTAGTCTCTTTAAAAAGGGAGCAACCATAAGTGCTGCCATGGGTGGATGTCAGGCCGAAATTGGTGTGTCGTCTGCTATGGCCGCGGCTGCCTTATGCGAGCTTTTAGGAGGTTCTCCGAACAAGTCATGATTGCTGCTGAAATTGCCATGGAACATCACTTAGGTTTAACCTGTGATCCCATTGCTGGTTTGGTGCAAATACCTTGTATAGAACGTAACTCTATGGGTGCGATTAAAGCCATAAACGCTGCTGAATTGGCTTTAGAGACCGATCCTAAAAATGTAAAAGTCCCTTTAGACAAAGTTATTGATACCATGTGGGAAACGGCAAAAGATATGAATACGAAGTATAAGGAAACGAGTGAAGGTGGCTTAGCTGTTAGGGTCAGTCTGTCTGACTGTTAAAATAAGAAATCTTATATACCGTCGTAGTGATTGGCTCTCATAAACGCTTGATAAAACAATACTGGAATTAGGGCAATACATTAATTGTCACAATCCTCTCGCCTACGCGTATCTACTAAATAGAAAATTTTCCATTGATCGTTTTCTTTAATCAACTGAAAAGAATTAACGCCACAATGACTGAACACGCCATTGAACCAAAATGTATAGTCCGTCCATGCATTGGCCATATTTCCATCGACTTGAATGTGATAACGCAATAGCTTTTCTTCAAATGACTGATCTTTTGGAATAGCAACGATGGATTTTAAAAATTTTGGGAAATCTTGTGTCTCCAATTGTATAATTCCCGCTCTATTTTTCCCAATGGACTGAAGGATCACGTCTTTATAAATCACACTTTTAATAATCGTACTATCCTGTTTATGGAAACCTTCAAAAAAAGTAGTAATGGTTTGTTTTACTTCGGTTTCTATATCTGTTTGGGCAGATATACTTCCAAAACAAATAAAAAGTAAGAGTCCTAAATAGTAGTTCATAAAACGAAATTTATTGCAATGTATTGATTTTTAGAAGGAAATAAAAATCGAGGGTATATACTTATTTTAGTATTTTTACACTCCAATTTAAAATTAACTAAATGTCAGTAGCTAAAAACGATTACAAAAGAATTACCGTAAAAACCTTAGTGGATATGAAATCTAAGGGTGAAAAAATATCAATGCTTACGGCCTACGATTATACCATGGCTAAAATTGTTGATGGCGCTGGTATCGATGTGATTTTGGTTGGAGATTCTGCAAGTAATGTGATGGCGGGTCATGAGACGACCTTACCTATTACTGCGGATCAAATGATTTATCATGCCTCTTCTGTTATTCGTGCTACGGAACGTGCCTTAGTGGTGGTCGATTTACCTTTTGGAAGCTACCGAGAGTGATCCAAAAGAAGCCTTGCGTTCTGCCATACGTATCATGAAAGAATCTGGAGGACATGCGGTGAAAATGGAAGGTGGTCGTGAAGTTAAGGACTCCATCAAGCGCATCTTAAATGCGGGTATTCCTGTTATGGGCCATTTGGGTTTAACACCACAATCTATATATAAATTTGGCACCTACACGGTAAGAGCTAAGGAAGACGAAGAAGCGCAACAACTTAAAGATGATGCTTTAATGTTAGAACGCGCGGGCTGTTTTGCTATAGTTTTAGAAAAAATACCTGCAAAACTGGCTGAAGAAGTGGCGCAAAGTGTCTCTATTCCAGTGATTGGAATTGGTGCCGGTAATGGGGTTGATGGGCAAGTACTAGTCACCCATGATATGATTGGGATGACACACGAATTCAATCCGCGGTTTTTACGTCGCTATATGAATTTGTATGAAGAGATGACCAGTGCGTTTCATCAATATGGTAAAGATGTAAAGAGTGGTGATTTTCCAAATGACTCGGAACAATATTAATTTGAAGGCTTTCGATTTTTAGATGGGGTAGATTTTCAAAACTTACTCCCATGAATAAAATACACAAAGCATGCATCGATTTAAAGATTTAGAAATTTACAAAAAGAGTAGATTGTATAGTTCTGTAATTTATACTGTGACTTCTAAATTTAAATCGACCCCAAGTATTTAGCCCATTTAATAATTCAAGAATCTAATCCTCCAGTGACCCAACAATCAAAAATACTATCCAACAGTTCTAACCTTCAGGTCATTTACGAAGACAACCACATCATTGTGGTTAATAAACGTGCCGGAGATATTGTACAAGGGGATAAAACAGGCGACAAGCCTTTGAGTGATGTGGTAAAAGAGTACATTGCTGAGAAATATAACAAACCAGGAAATGTGTATTTAGGCACCGTGCACCGGCTGGACAGACCCACTACAGGCTTGGTGATTTTTTCTAAAACCAGTAAAGCATTACCCCGTTTAAACAAATTATTTGTCTCTAAAGACATTTCTAAAACCTATTGGGCTTTGGTAAAAAATGCGCCCGAGAAACCCAGTGATACATTGATACATTGGTTGCGTAAAAATCCTAAAAACAATAAATCGACCGCTTATATTAAGGAGGTGCCCGAAAGTAAAAAGGCGATTCTACATTATAAAACGCTAAAGGCCTTGGATAACTATTATTTATTAGAGGTCAATCTTGAAACGGGGCGACATCATCAAATTCGTTCACAGTTATCAAGCATAGGTTGCCCCATAAAAGGGGATTTAAAATATGGTTTCGATCGCAGAAATAAAGATGCCAGTATTAGTTTACACGCAAGAAACATACAATTCATTCACCCGGTTTCCAATGAGGCTCTAAATATTACAGCGCCTTTACCAAAAGATCCGGTGCGGGAAGCCTGCTTATAAGTCTTTTTTATTTTATACCAGCCCCCTTTTAAAACCTTACAGGAAATCGTAACTTACTCTCCAAATCGAAGCTTATGATTCCTGAATTATTACGTGCTCAAAAAAACTATTTTGATACTGGTGACACCAAAGTGGTGGCGTTTAGAAAAACAGCCTTAAAACGTTTAAAAGCAGAATTAATCAACCGTGAGAACGATATTATCGCAGCCTTAGACAAAGATTTTAAAAAGCCCGCGTTCGAATCGGTTTTAACAGAAACGCAAGTGGTTTTGTCTGAATTGGATCTCACCATTAAAAACATGATGCGTTGGGCAAAACCAAAACGGGTGCTGCCCGCATTACTCAATTTTCCGTCTACAGACCGATTGTATTCTGAACCTTATGGCGCCGTGTTAATTATTGCCCCTTGGAATTACCCGTACCAACTGGCCATGGCTCCATTAATTGCCGCAGTCGCTGCAGGAAACACGGTGATTTTAAAGCCCAGCGAATTAACAACGCATACTGCCGCGCTTTTAAATGCGATTATATCAACCGTATTTAAACCCGAACATGTTTGTGTAGTGCAAGGCGGTGTAGACGTCTCGACCACGTTACTCGCTCAGAAATGGGATTATATTTTCTTTACCGGTAGTGTTAAGGTGGGTAAAATAGTAGCCAAAGCGGCAGCTGAGCATTTAACACCGGTGACTTTAGAACTGGGAGGGAAAAACCCATGTATTATTGACGCCTCGGCTAATATCCCCTTAACGGCAAAACGTATTGTTTGGGGTAAATTCATCAATGCCGGACAAACGTGCATTGCGCCGGATTACGTCTTAATTCAAGCCTCGAAAAAAGAAGCTTTCTATAAGGCCATGCAAATAGAAATTGAAAAGGCCTATACCGATACCCCAAAAGCATCTCACGATTTTGCCCGTATCATAAACCAAAATAATTTTGAGCGCTTGTCTAAAATGTTAGCGAACGAACATTGCATTATTGGTGGCGCGACAGATGCTGAAACCTACTACATCGCCCCTACGCTCATTGATGAACCAAAATTAGATAGCGAAGTGATGAAAGATGAGATCTTCGGTCCCATTCTTCCCATAATTTCTTACGAAGGAATTAGCGATCTAGAAAACATTATAAACCGCTACGCCAAGCCCTTGGCATTGTACGTGTTTAGCACCAACCAGACTGCCGCAAAGAAACTAATCACCCAATTCTCTTTTGGTGGTGGCTGTATTAATGACACGGTTATTCATTTTGTAAATCACAGATTACCTTTTGGTGGTGTGGGTAATAGTGGCATTGGTGCGTACCATGGCCAATTGTCTTTTGATACGTTTTCTCACAAAAAAGCAGTAGTTAAAAAGGCAAACTGGTTAGACTTACCTGTGCGTTATGCGCCGTATACTGGGAAACTTAAAACTGTTAGAACGCTTTTAAAATGGATGTAACTATTTTAACTCCTCTTTTCTTCTAATTTTCTAAGGAAAATTAGAATTCATATCTCCTCTTTAAAAAAGAGGAGAGCCAGCTTCGAGACATTGAGATTATCCCCTTGAGAAGGATTATTTTTTAACTATAAATCGGCTTCTTACTTTAAAAAAAGGAAGGTGGATGTCATTTATGACATTCGGATGGTTTGAACCTAAAATGCGCCAGCTATTTTATAATGTAAGTGCATAAAAGAGATACCACACAAATAATACTGAAAACCAAAATACATAACAGAGTACTTACAAAACACATAAAGGCAATTCATAATTAATCACTTAACAACAAAATCATCAACATATCCGCTCCTTCATTTAGACAAAGGAAGGTGGATGATATTTATAAAATTCGGAAGGTTTGAAACTAAAATGCGCCAGCTATTTTATAATGTAAGTGCATAAAAGAGATACCACACAAATAATACTGAAAACCAAAATACATAACAGAGTACTCACTAAACACATAAAGGCAACTCATAATTAATCACTTAACAACAAAATCATCAACATATCCGCTCCTTTCTTTAAACAAAGGAAGGTGAATGTCATTTATGACATTCGGAAGGTTTGAAACTAAAATGCGCCAGCTATTTTATAATGTAAGTGCATAAAAGAGATACCACACAAATAATACTGAAAACCAAAATACATAACAGAGTACTTACAAAACACATAAAGGCAACTCATAATTAATCACTTAACAACAAAAGCATAATTAAACCCGCTCCTTCCTTTAAACAAAGGAAGGTGGATGTCATTTATGACATTCAGATGGTTTGAACCTAAAATGCGTGAGCTATTTTAGAATTTAACCGTATATTAAAGACAAATTATAATAGTAAAATAGTAATGAAAGGCAAAAATTTACACAGCCTTAAATATTTAAAGGATTATCGTGCTGCATTGCGAGCCAATCTTACACCAGCCGAAGCCTTTTTGTGGAAACACCTAAAAGCTAGACAATTTCATAACAGAAGGTTTACGAGACAACATAGTATTAAAAATTACATTGTTGATTTCTATTGCGCTAAAGAAAGGCTTATTATAGAACTGGATGGCGAGGTACACAACAATGCTGCCAGTAGACAGTATGATTTAGAACGAACGAGGTACTTGGAAGCTTTGGGCTATACTGTTATTCGGTTTGAAAACAAAATGGTATTTGAAAATTTGGCTGTTGTATTTAGTCACATTCAATCGCATTTTAAGCAATAGCTTAAACTTATCTTTTATTAAAAAGTGCTTACTAAAAACATGAAATCTCCTCATATTTAAATACTTCGCACAAAAACACCAATATACCAACTCCTTCCTTTAGACAAAGGAAGGTGGATGTCATTTATGACATTCGGATGGTTTGAACCTAAAATGCGTAAGCTATTTTTAACAAGTAACTAATACTACTATATAATCTGGGTGCTATTTTATTATTATTCTGAAAACTCCTCTTTCTTCCAGTTTAAAAAAACTGAAATTCATTCTCCTCTTTAAATAAAGAGGAGAGCAGGTTACGAGGTTACTTATTCTTCAAATTTATAAGCATAGGTCAATTCCTATCGGGTGTCTTCATCAATTTTAAAAGCTAAACGATTGGCCGTGTTTATACTTGCCGTACGTCTTTTTATATTTTAAAATTCAGATTTATAAGGATAGGTTAATTCTAATCGCGTGCCTTCACCCACTTTAGAAGACAAATTATATTCTGTACCTATAAGCGCCGCACGACTTGTCATATTTAATAATCCCGAACCTTTTACAACAGTTTCCATATCAAAGCCTTTACCATCGTCTGTGGCTGTAATATTAAGAGTGTCTTCTAGATAGTTTAGTGTTACCGAAAGGCTCTTAGCATGCGAATACTTTACCGCATTAGAAAAGAACTCCTGTAAAATTCTAAAGACGATGATTTCATGTTTTTTATTCTTAAACGGAATCACTTCTCCTTTCACCAGTAATTCTGCCGAAGCAAATTTCATTCTTTTCAATCTGTTGAGTTCATTGGTAATCGATTGCTCAAAACCAATATTCAAAATCACTTCATTATTTAATGAGCGCGATAGCATGCGCACTTCTTTTAAGCTTTGCTTTACGGTATCTGTCGCTTCTGCAAAGTTATCCTTAACCTCGTCACTAATTTGGGTTTTTAAAATATTGAGTTGCATACTTGCGGCGGCCAACAATTGGCCTACGTTATCGTGTAATTCCCAACCAATGTTTTTAAGCGTTTGTTCTTGTATTTCGGTTTGTGCGTTAGAGAGTTCTTCTTCAAAGGCCTGTTGCTGTTTCATTTTATCTATTAACAGCTTATTTTTTCTTTTCCGGAACACTATAAAAAATAAGATAACCAGTGTGGTGACAACCACTAATACTCCTATCATATAAATGAGTAAGTAACGCTCTGCTGCGGTAGATACTTGTGGTTCTTGAAGTAGTATTAAAAAATTATTCATTAGATGAGTTTTCTGGTTTAGAAACAATTAAACCAATGGTGAAAGTGGTGTACATAAAGATGTTGGCGAATAGGTAAATTTGCCATTTCAGAATGACAAAATTCCAATCTGAGGTTGAAAAATATAAATCATAAAATACCAAGGGGGTTATTATCAACCACCAAATAAATATGGAAACACTTATATAGAAATTAATTGATTTATAAAATACAAGGATTTTATTGTATTCTAATCCTTCAATAAAATAAAATATTGAGCACATTAAAATGATTATAGCTCCAAGAATACTTATTATGGGGAAAGATATTACAAAAAAATCATCCCAATTTTTAAAAATTTTTACAAATGATATTATTAGAAAACAATATGTAAGGGTTTTTAATAAAATTTTAAAAATTGATTTTTTTAAAATTTTATTGTAATAGAATGAATAAAAAATTATAGCTCCAATTTTCCAATAAAGCGTTGACCACCACTTATTTTTTTCTAAAATTGTTCCTTTAAAAAAAACAAGATAATTATTAACAAAATAATAATAGTTTAGTGATATAAAATCACATATAAATAAATAAAAAATAAAATAAATAAAAAATTTAGCAGCTGTATTTTTGTACTTGTGATAAAAGTACAAACTACTAAATGCTGCTAAAAATTCTATACTCAATGTAAGAATTTTATAATTTTCTTTTAAAAATTCTTCCAATTAAATATTATTATTGTGGATAATTGGCTGATGGTGGGTACCCATCTCCTCCATCATTCAATGGATCACCACCGGGCACATCTCCGCCATCTGCTCTAAATGAGGCACCAGCGCCACCTTTGAGCCCTACTTCGCTTGATGTGGGTGCTATAAATAGGGTCGTATAGCCCACGGTTGTTGTAGAATCTACGGTTGTATCCGGATAAGCACCTAAATACACACGTACCCCATCCATGGTATAGCCTAATTCTTTACTTTGGTTTTCGGCATAATTTAAATAGTTACGCATGTCCTCTAAAGACCACCACGCCGAACGGTTATCTTCACGTTTTACGATTGAGTCACTAATAAGCGTGTGTCTTGAGTTAAAAGCTCTGTCCAATACCATTGCTTCTTTTGCGGTGATCACCCCTTTGGGTTTAATAATTTCTGCCTCCATGGCTTTTACACCACTACAGAAAAAGAAGTACATGATTAATGCGCCAATAATTAAACCTAATATAAGGCTTCCTAAATTTTTCATTTTTTTTGAATTTTAATGTTGGTTAATTTGGTTTTGGTAAGGCGTTATACTACAGATGTGAGTATAACACGCCATGCGATTTGAAGTCTATGTCATAGAAAGGGTTTTGGTTAATAGCTTTTTTAAAAGTAATAAAAAAAAACGACTATGCTCTTTTTTCGGGTTTTGAGACGATTAGGCCTATTGTAAACGTGAGATACATGAAGATATTCGAAAAAATATAAATACTTCTCCTTAGAAGGATGAAACTATTATCTTCTAGAACATAATACATATCAAAAAAAATTAAAGGAGTGATAACAACCCACCAAATAAAAATAGCTATACTTACATAGAAATATAAGGATTTATAAAATATTAAAATATTATCGTTCTTTAGTATCTCTATAAAATAACATATTGAACAACATAAAATAATTAGGGTTTGTAAAACATACAAGATAGGAAATGCACTATTAAATAAGATTTCTAAATGAGTTGAAATAAGTATAAGAGAAAACAGTAAATAACTGACAGTGCCGTATTTTAAAATTTTCCTATGAATTTTATTTTTTAATATTTTCCGGTAAAATATTGAAAAAAGCGTGATAACAACCACATCGAAAAAAATGGTAAACCACCAATGATTTCTTCTGAAAACGCTATTTTCTAAAGGTTTTAAAAAATCAAGTTTGCCATAATATAATGGATAGAAACCTACGGCATCCACAATAAAAAGGCAAATAAGTATTAGTATAAAAAAAATAGCAGCTGTGTTTCGATATTTTTTATAAAACCAAACACCAATAATAGCTGCTATACCTTCAATACTAAGAGTTATTAAACTATTATGTTTATACAAGAACTCTAACATTAGAGTCTTTTTATTGTGGATATCCTGATTCAGGTGGATCACCTTCTGCTCCTCTATCCATCCCTCGAGCTCCAGGGATGTCTCTAGTGATTCCATCTTTTTCGACTGTAGGTACCATAAATATGGTGGTTAACCCCTTTTTATCTATAAGACTAGTTTCCGTTCCTAAATAAAAGCGAACACCATTGACATCCGGATTATCTCCTTTAATTATGTTTAAAAAGTCTTGTAAATCATCGAAAGAATACCAAGAAGATCGATTGTCCGGTTTTCCTGCAGCACTATCATTTGCTCTTGATCGCAAGTTTGTCCAATTATCATTTAAATTCTGAGCCTGGGCGGCTGTAATCATTCCTTTAGGTGTAGGCATAAATAGGTTTAGTTTATGTGATTAATATTAGTTTAGGTTTTAAATGTAGGAAAAAAATGTTAAAATCTAAGCGTCTTGTCGGTTTTCATTCCCTCGCATCTCTCATTATAAGCAAAGAATACCGAGCGTTTTCTGACCTAAATCGTTAATTTTTATGTATTTGGAGCACACAGCCATTAAAAACCCAAGACGTCACCGTTTTATTCCCACAAAGCCATTCACTCGTGCCATTTTGTTAGTATTTGAGTTAGACAATGAAAACGGAGACTGTGAGTGAAACAAAATTAAACCTCAGCACTACCCCAGCCATCCCTCGCGATCTAAACTTCGGTATTGAATGGCCTCACTAATGTGACTGCCTGTAATGGCATCCGCGTTTTCTAAATCTGCTATCGTTCGTGATACCTTAAGAATTCTATCATACGCTCTTGCCGATAAATTTAAACGGTCCATAGCTGTTTTTAATAAGACTTTCGAGGCTTCATCTAAGGCACAATGTTTGGCTATTTGTTTGGTATTCATTTGTGCGTTATAATGCACGGTACTAGAATCTGCGAAGCGCTGGGTTTGCAGTGCTCTAGCTTCGGTCACCCGTTTTCTTATGGCAATGGAAGATTCCCCTTGACGTGTTTCACTTAATTTCTCGAAAGGCACGGGCGTGACTTCAATATGTATGTCTATGCGGTCTAATAATGGGCCTGAAATCTTGCTTAAATAGCGTTGCATTTCTGCAGGACTTGAGGTTATTGGTGAATCCGGATCGTTAAAATAACCGCTTGGACTTGGATTCATGCTAGCCACTAGCATAAATGAGGACGGATAGGTGACGGTAAATTTAGCTCTCGATATGGTGACTTCTCTGTCTTCCAGCGGTTGCCGCATAACCTCTAAAACTTCCCGTTTAAATTCGGGGAGTTCGTCTAAAAACAACACCCCATTATGGCATAGTGAGATTTCTCCAGGTTGTGGATAACTCCCACCGCCAACTAAAGCCACATTAGAAATCGTATGGTGTGGCGACCGAAACGGACGCTGCGCCATAATACCAGTATCTGCCTTTACACGCCCCACTACGGAGTGTATCTTAGTCGTCTCTAACGCTTCCTCTAAAGTCATGGGTGGTAAAATACTAGGGAGTCGCTTAGCCAACATGGTTTTTCCTGCGCCTGGTGGGCCTACTAATATTATATTATGTCCACCAGCAGCGGCAATTTCCATACAGCGTTTAATGGACTCTTGGCCTTTAACATCACTAAAATCAAATTCCGGATAATTAAGATTTTTTTCAAATTCTGCTTTGGTATCGATAATGGTTTGCGCAATGGGGTCGCCTTTATCAAAAAAATGAATGACTTGTTTAATATTATCAATCCCAAACACTTTTAAGCCTTCAACAATAGCGGCTTCTTTTGCATTTTGCGAGGGTAAAATAAAACCTTTATACCCTTCCTCTAAGGCCTTAACCGCAATAGGTAGTGCCCCACGAATGGGTTGTAAACTCCCATCTAAAGACAGTTCGCCCATGATAAGGTAGTCTTCTATATGTTCGGCTTGTATTTGTTTGGAAGCCGCTAAAATACCAACGGCTAAGGTTAAATCGTATGCACTGCCTTCTTTTCTTAAATCGGCAGGCGCCATATTAATCGTAATTTTTTTGCCTGGGATTTTGTACCCGTTATTTTGAAGTGCCGCAGCAATGCGATAATTACTCTCTTTAATGGCATTATCGGGAAGCCCTACTAAATGATAACCAATGCCGGAATCAACATTAACTTCTACTGTAATGGTTGTGGCATCGACACCAAAAACAGCACTACCATAAACTTTTTTGAGCATAGATTCATATTAGTTCCTTAAAAATAAGAAAAATCATTGCAACAAAAAACCTTTCAGGAATTGAATTCCTGAAAGGTTTATTTTCTGTAATAAAATAGCACTTAATTTTTTATAAATTTTTGTGTTTGTTTAGTTTTTCCTGATTTAATCTCTATAAAATATAGCTGTTGAGATAAATTACTAACGTTTAGTATAGCTTTTTTAACTGAGATAGCGCGGATTTGCAATCCGTGCCGCAAGGAGTACGCAAATAAAAAAGCGGTTCTCTCACTTACATTATCACACTTTATTTATTTGTCCCATTTGGTATATAGATGCCCTTAATGGGCACGGATTACAAATCCGCCCTATAGTTTTGCTCAAATACATATAACTCAGGGAATGTATTATTATCTTGACTTATAAATTGTATATACGATTAAAAGGTTATCTTTTTAAAATAAGGGTTCCATTTTTAAGCTCTTCATTATCAACAAACACCTTGTATTTATAAAGACCTGCGCGATAATGATTAGGAATGTGATATTTAATTACTTTTTTGGAATCAATGTAATTATCAAAAACAATATCATTCACAGACAAGTCTATCGAAAATAGCATAATTCTAACTTTAGCAAATTTATTTATCCCAATGTCAAAATTAATAAGCTTTGAGGTAGGGTTTGGGTATAATTTAATACTAATTATATTAGTAATTTGGGTCTCACTTATATCTTCCAAACGAGAAAAAGGAATTCCATTCTCTAAAACATCTTCTAAATTGTTACTAGTTCTGTACCATGGGGTAATAATTACTTGATTAGAAAAACTGATACTGACTTCCGTTCCTGATCGTACTCTTCGATAAACTTTTATAGGAATTCCTCGTTCATATGCGTAGCTTAATGTACCATTAGAAAGTAGATCAAAATAATCTTTGTTTGTACTCCAAGGTGTACTAAATCTATAGGATTCAGGTCGTGGTGGTGCAATAAGCCGTTCACTCTTTAATAATGCGATAGTTTGTTTACTCCAACCTAATAATATATTATCAATAACAAAAAGATACTGATATTCATAAGAACCATTTCCTCCTGTAGGTATACTTCCTATTAGTTGATTATCATAACTACCATGATACTGTATTGTATTATTTGATATTTCAGATATTACTACAGTAATTGTAACACTATTACTTGTATTGGTAAAACCTCCTGAGGTAACTAAACGTTTATACTGGGTTGTTTCATATAAAATTCCTAAATTGAGATTTTGTGAATTTGCACCTCCTATATTTACCCAATTCCCAGTAATTCTTTTTTGCCATTGAAATAGATATACCCCATTTCCTCCATTAGGCATACTACCACTAAGGGTTGATGCACTTTGCCCGTAAAGAATTGTTTGATTACTTCCTATTACATTATTGCTTATTGCAGGCCAATTAGTTGTGGCGCTTGCACAATTAGAAAAGTTTGAAACACCATTATTATTAACAGCCTGAACTTTATAACTATAGCTGGTTCCGAATTTAACCCTGATACTGTATAGCTGTTATTTATTGTTGTTGCAATTAGTTGATTATTATCACATCTAAAAACATTATAACTTGTTGAACTGTTAATATTTGTCCAATTTAAATTGATGCTTGAAGTTGAATTTGAAGTCGCTGATAAAGAAGGTGTGTCCGGAACACTATTACCCTCATAGGTAATATGAATTTTTGCAGAATGAATTCCGGTGTCTCCAACAATAGGCGTAAAAGAAAGAGTGAGCGAATCATTACTAGGATTAAAATAAGCTAAGGTTTGACTTGAAAACCCTGATAAATTTTCATCATATATTAACAAATTATGAGTAGTTGGAGATATATTGGTGGTACCTATTCCATCTTGAAATACAATATTTCCAAAAAGGTTACAGTTAAACAAATCTTCTTGTTCAGCAAACGATAACCCACCAAACCAAGGAACATCTTCATTGCAAGAAGTTTGGGGAGCTCTTATTTGCATTATTGTAGAGCCACTGGTGCTAAAACCATATTTACTAATCTCTACTTCTAATACAATCCTTTTTATTTTATCATTAGTGAAATTTGGATGTTCAAATAAATACCTTGCATTTTTAGTACTAGAATTCGTTACTGAACTATTTGTATATGAAATAATGTCTCCAAAACCACCAAAATATGTACAGCCACTAAATGAACATTGTTCATCAGCGCCTTGTCTTTGTGAATAATTAATAGTTTCAGTAATATCTTGGCAATAAGTAAAAGTTGAAAAAATGATAAAGAAAGAAAAAAATAATAGTAATTGGGTTTTATGTAACTTAGGCATGTTTAATTGGTTTTAATTTTATAGATTAAAGAATTATACTGTAATTTAAAAACTTTTTTATGATAAACGCTTCTAAATTGACCATAGCAAAGGTATATTTTATTTTATTAATAAGCACTACCTATGCAGGTTAAACGCATTAAAACTCGAATATTTCAATGAGGTAGCCTAGATTCCACGCTGCCTTTTTTCTCATCCTTTGAATACTTGTTTTTTTATTAATTTTCTGTTTTTCTTGCATGATTTTCAATACTGTTTTTTAAAATAATTGAGAAGTTTTCAGTTGTATTTTTAAACCTTTTCCTACTTTGGTCTTCCTTGAAAATAAAATCTAAACTCCAATGTAATTTATTCTCAATCAGCCAATGACTTCTAGTTGATTTTAAAAAACACTCCGGTGTATTTAACTGACTACTAATATAGTGTCTTTTGTCTCTTGTTGTTTTTTTACTGCTTTTGTAATATACTTCAGTCTCTATTTGGATATAAGTTTATAAATTAACCCACTTCTCTACATCTTCAATATGAGAGGTATCATGGATTTTATACGAACACTTTTAATCACGTTTTTAAAGTATAAATGGTATTGAACACCCAAAAAGACCATGGATGGACGGTTTATTCTTCCAAATTAATAATTTAAGCCCAGCTCTTTTTTATTTCTAATGCATAATGCAGGTTAAATGTTTAACTACGCCCAAACAAATTAATGTATCATCTTCTTCAATATCTGTAGGAAAAACAGCCTGTAGATCATCAACTATGTCAATTATATTTTGCAACTCAAAATTTTCTTGTCCATCATTTTCACACCATACAATTTTATCGTCAACTAAAAAAGTAGACACTATATCCACCGGCCGCAGCAATTTCCATACAGCGTTTTATGGATTCCTGACCTTTAACGTTACTAAAATCAAATTCGGGTAATTGAGATTTTTTTCAAATTCTGCTTTGGTATCAATAATGGTTTGTTCAATGGGGTCTCCTTTATCAAAAAAATGAATGACTTGTTTAATATTATCAATACCAAACACTTTTAAGCCTTCAACAATAGCGGCTTCTTTTGCATTTTGCGAGGGTAAAATAAAGCCTTTATACCCTTCTTCTAATGCCTTAACCGCAATGGGTAGTGCCCCACGAATGGGTTGTAAACTCCCATCTAAAGACAACTCGCCCATAATGAGATAATCTTCTATGTGTTCTGCCTGGATTTGTTTAGAAGCCGCCAAAATACCTACGGCTAAGGTTAAATCGTACGCACTGCCTTCTTTTCTTAAGTCGGCAGGTGCCATATTAATCGTAATCTTTTTTCCTGGAATTTTATACCCGTTATTTTGAAGTGCCGCAGCAATGCGATAATTGCTTTCTTTAATGGCATTATCGGGAAGCCCTACTAAATGATAACCAATGCCGGAATCAACATTAACTTCTACTGTAATGGTTGTGGCATCGACACCAAAACAGCACTGCCATAAACTTTTTTGAGCATAGAACTGATAGTTTTCCTTAAATGTAAGAAAATTCAATGAATTAATAGTCATGCTATTACTTGCGGTCCGAGATATAGAATTAGATAATTTATTATAATCGAAATGCCATAAATTTTCATGTTATTAACAGACTTAAAAATTTGGAAATAATTATAATGTGACTTTAAACAACTCTACAAAGTATTTTTTGCTTATTAATTGTTAATATAATTCAAAACAGTTAATAACATTAGGCTAATTGTGGTAAAACCACCTTTTGATAAGTTGATTAAAGAGTAAATTTGTACTAGGCTTTGAGGTCTTAATTGTAATCGGATTATTACAAAATAACTAAAAGTTCAACCTAAAATTTTCATACAAAGTATGAGGTACAAAAAAAAACTACAAGCCGTTTATATGCTTGTAGCCATTGTTTTTTACTTAATAAGTATTATCGTTATAGTTTCAGACGCTAGATAATACAAGTAACTCAATAATAGACCGAAACATTAGAGTTTCAATCATTCCCCACTTATTTATTAGGTGGGGTATTTTTTCTTATACAAATATATGCACATATTTTGTATTTAGTTGTTACCTAATTATAGATATTATCTATTGAAATTTGAACTATGGAATATAAGTTATTATAAATAATATCAATTTTACTTTTTTATTAGCTGCATTATTATGTGCATTAATAATTGACTTCTTGTGTGGTACTGATAGTTTATTAGTTGCTTTTATATTTCCCTCACAGCTTACAGTGGTTAAATCTATTGGTAGCTTCTAGAAAAAATTTACTTATATAAGTAAGAGCTTAAATCACCTAACAGTCCTTATTATAATTAAGGAATTTACATGTTATGATTCTGACTCTATTTATTTGATTAGAAAATTTATAACCTTGGTGTATTGACCACAATTCAGATTTTTTTCCAAATGAAAGTTTAATAGAAAAATTCACCATAGACTTCCTTTAAGGACCTACTTCTAAAAATCATTATAATTTTCTAAAACTTCAACTCCTTACTTTTTCATAGACACATGTACATGGTATTTATCCTCATACAGCACCCAGTCAAAGCCTGCTAAAACAGCCAGGCCTGCTAAGCGTCCTAACTTATTACCATCTCTATCACTCGTTGTTAAATCTGCACCTCGACCTTCATAATGCACGCTTGATGTGGCATGTTCATTATTTTCGTCCCAAGCTTCGGTAAGTCTTAGTTTTATTTCAGGCCCCCATTCTTGTATCACGAGATCTGCCGGAGCATTTAGCTTCTCACTCATTTTGCTTGTCATATAACGATCGGCACCTGTGCCCTCTTCATCTTTAAAAATAATTTTCGCATTATCATTTTTAACTAGGGCATCAAACTCCGGGGTTCCTCTTAAAATTTTTCCTGAAATACGTCCCACGACATCTAATTCTTTTTCCTTAGGGAGGTGTTCTCCTAAATTTAAAGTTTCGGGTAAACTTAAATCGGTACTACTTGGTCTATACACCCAATGCCAAGGTTCGTCAATTTGCAGGTTTTGATAAAAGTTATAGGTCGCTGCATTCGCAACTAACCAATCCCACGCCCAGGTGGTTCTCCATGCCGCAGTGGCTTGTGTATTGGTTTTATTCCTATACAATTTCCCGTCTTGGATATTTTTTATATCGATGGCTAATCCATTGTTGTGATTACTATACCCCGGTGTTGCTATGCGTGCTCTAGTGTATGCTGCTAAATGCGATGCTGCGGCATCACCATGAGCTCCGCCTTGCAGTGCTTCCCGCTCTGTTCTTGTCGCGGCATAATATTGATTGGTAACTAAGTCATTCCAAATTGCAAATTGATGGGAGGCTGAGCGGTACGCACTGGAGAGGCCTACCTGAACATTTTTTCCAGCGCTTGTGATTTCTGCTCGAATGGCTTGCAACATATTAATAGCCGCTTGTGCCGCATTGGTTCTTAATTCAAAGCGGCCTTCTACTGTTGACAACTCATTTGCCGGCACATCATTTACAAAGGTTTGATTGGCTTTTCGTGCCAGATTAATGTCGTACACGCGTTTTAAAAACGTTAGT
Source organism: Lacinutrix neustonica (assembly GCF_026625145.1). Taxonomy (GTDB): domain Bacteria; phylum Bacteroidota; class Bacteroidia; order Flavobacteriales; family Flavobacteriaceae; genus Lacinutrix; species Lacinutrix neustonica. The sequence continues at coordinate 540,854 of NZ_CP113088.1, forward strand.
TGTTCCGGTGTGGCACCGGGCCATGTTAATCCGGATGACCCCAGTGACTGCTGGGTCGCATAGGTCGTCATTTCAGAAAACGGTCTGACTACTTCGGTGGTAAATAATTAAAAGCATGGGTTCGTCCCGAAAAATTTAGCGCCTTTTTCTCTTCAAGTGGTTTTTTTACCACTTTTTTCCGTCTTGGTGTTGAGAAAGTATTTATGTTTTGATAACGTATCATAGCGTTTTGGTTTACATATTAATGAGAGGCATCATACACATTTGTTTTAAATAATTTGATTTCGGAAAGCCGACGTTTTACTAAACCCTCTAGTCCGCCATTGGTAACATCTCGCATCTCGTCAGCTCCTTTAGCATAGTGCCCAGCATTGATGTACTTTTTAATTTTAGTTTCTCCTTTTCCAGCGCCACCAACATTTAAGAAATTAGACCCTGTATTGAATAGTAGACTGACTAAAGCGTCAAACTCGTATTGATACAGGGGAACAGTGATGTCTCTTTGTACTGCTTTTTCAAAATTCGGCAAACGTTTTAAAAACAGCGCGTCTGCTTTTACTTTACTTATGCCTCCTTTAAACTCAGAAGGAAGCGTGATGTCTTCACATTTGTTTTTAGCTATCAAATGTCCATAACCAATGGTACAATAGCCCAGTGCATCGTTATAGGCGTTTTCTACAAACCCTTCCCATTCTTTTATAAAAGCAATACCTTTAGCACTTGTTTTTAAAGTTTTAGGGGCTACCCGTGCTACATTTTGACCAAACACTAAATGTTGGTACATTCTCGCGTACTCGGCCGCACCGATTCAAAATGGCTTCTTCGTTTAGTCGCTGTTGGCAAGGCCTTCGTTTTTACATAAAAACTACCTGTTTTAAAGGCTTTTATATCTTTATCTAATTGAAGAAATCGATTACTCATAATAGTATTTTAGAGTTTCATTAGTGTTTATATTACCGTGCCGTCTCCGTATAACTTATAGCGTTGAATTTTTATTACATCACTTCCAATCGCTCTAGTGAAACGGTAATTAAAGGTCACCTCTATCATGGACATGGATTGCCCTCCATTATTCGACTTATAATTTTGAGGATCTGCCATTAGTTTAGCTTCTACTCTTAATCCCCATCCTACGGCATCGTTGGAAGCTACATGATCCATATCTACATAACCCACTCCATACCCATTGTATTTAAAGGAGAGATCAAATTTTGCTGAGATCTCATCGTTAACATAGTTTTCAACTTTTTTATAAACCCGTATGGTTTTTTTCTGCCAAACCCCTTTGTTTTGAAAGGACGTATCATCACTAGGTAGTTTTGCACCCTCCATTCTGGCGAGTTTTACACTAATATCGCCTTCCGTTTGCGCCCAAGCAAATTCAAAAATTTTCCATCCAACACCTACTGCCGCTACCACCGCTCCAGCTACTGCTGGTGCAATTTTCTGAGTTGAATACCTGGACTTTGTTTTGGACAGGATACCTTTCTTTTTCGTGTTATTCGCATCGAAATCTGTTAACTCTTTTTCTAAAAATAAAAATCTATTACTCATGGCTGTATCTATTTTAATTGAACGTCGTTCATGGTTATGCTTTAACTGCTATGGTACCGGTTAACTCGCAATTAGGGTTTGTATTATTAACAAAGAAGAAGGTGAGATAATAGTTTCCGGTCTCTAAATCATTCCATGTTTTGGTATCTGGGCCTCCTATTCTAAATTGTTTTGTGCCCTTTTCATCGTCTCGGCCAATAATCTACCGACCGCGTTAATGTGACATGTAACTCATTAAGTGTTGAACAATTAAGTGGTGTCCAATTAGAATCAATTTGAACCTCAACGGTGCTACCACTTACAGCAAACACTCTGCTCTTTAAATAGCTGTGCTTGATATTAATGGTACTATTGAAACTAGATTGAGATGATAAGGTCTCTAAAACTTCTTTTTTATGATTGGCTTCAATGGCGTTTAACTTATCTAAATCGTTTAAAAAATCTTTGGTTTCAATCTTGTCACTATCCTCAGGAGCTGCCTCTTTTTTTTCGGTCTCATGCCCTACACTCTCTGCATCTTCAATAGTCTCTTTCTTTTTTGGCGCATCCTCTTCTAGCAACTCATGAATTTTTTTGGTAAAATCCTTGTCGGTTTCTTTTTCTAGAAAATCGAACTTTTTATCCATGGCAATAGATCCCAAGTCATATGAGCTCGCCATTTCCATACTCTGTGCTATTTTATCAAAAATGGCATGGTCATTTTTTAATTTATCTTCAATCGTCTCGGTTGTCTTTTTTATTAAACACACCATGATTTTGATCTTTTACGGCTTCTTCCGGATCCTTTTCTATTCCGGCTTTATCAAATTGTTTTTTACCCGTTAAAATAGATTGGATGTCTTCCTCAAATTTCTTGTCTTGTTCTCGTATAGCCGCCTCATCTAACACATCTTCCGGCTGCATTACAACCGCTTCATGAGCTACAGTCGCTTCCTTATTAGGTTCCTCCGCCTCTAATGTGTTCTTTTTTCTAGGGGCAGGTGCCTGTTGATTAGATTGTTGTTTAACCAGGCCCGCATCATTTTCAAAATAAGCATTTGCATCACTGTAATCTTCGTTATTATCTTCTGTAACTTCTTCGTAAGCTAAAGGCGACTCTTGTGCTTGTTTTGGTGGCTGTGCGTCGTAACTATGCGCATGACTCATTTCCGTATCTTCAACGTCATAACTTAAACTTTGTGGTAAGACAAGTTCAATCTTTTCGTTTTTATCATAATGACCGAAGTTCCTTCTTCTGGTTGATGAGTTGCCAGCTTTGGTTCCAATGCTTTGGACGTTTCTATGCTCATCGACCTCACACTTCTTTTTGGCTTTTTAGCACTCTTAATTACAAAACTTTTATGTTTAAGCATGACTATTGTTTTTAGTATTAAGCTTCATCTTATATATCGTAAACGGGTCTGAAACAATGACCAGTTCATTTTCGGCTTCGTTTATATGCTCTTTTTGCACTTTTATGTTTAGTAGTCCTTGATCTGCATTTTCCAATTCTGCCAACTTGCCATTGAACACTGCTACAGGGGTATAGCGTTTGTCAACAACTAAATTATCACCTTCAACCACCACAAAAGAACCGCTTTTACTAATGTTGAAGTTTACATTTTTTACAGTTGGAGGCAGATTATTTCGTCCGGCCTTTTGCAACAGATTGGCTAGTTTTCCATAATTGGTTTTTTTATTACTTATTTGCTCTAAGTCGACATTACTTTTTTGAATTTGATCTAAATCATTAACAGAGGTCACCCCTATTTTGCGTAATGTCGATTTTGTTTCATCATCAATCTCTTCTATTAAATCGATGGAGATGTCATTGGACTTCGTGGGCTCTTTTGACGTTTTTCTAATTTGTTGATCTGTAATAGACCCCAACTGAATGGCAATTTTAGAAGCGCCTTGTTGCCCGGGTTCTGCGGTAACAAACTTCACATTGGTGCCATCAAAACTTGGAAACAATTGCATTTCTAGATTGACATCTTTCACCGCATAGGTTAATGGTTTATTAATGGCTTTAACAGACAGGGTTTCTTCGGCCTTATCTAGCTCTACTATAAGCGAATCTAAAAAAGACTCTAAGTTCCATGCTCTGTTTGTGTTAGCCATTATTATTCTGTTTCTATAGTTAATTTGATATTATGAAAAACGGGCATAAATGTGGTTTCTACATAATACATTGGAGGGATGGCTCCAATTTTCACTTCGTTATTCTCGTCAATCTCTATCGCTAATTGCACGGGGGTTTGGGTCTCTATTTTTTTTGGTTTTAATACGATTTCTTCATCTAAATAATGCTCTGTTAGATAGAAATCGACATTAGCCATTTCTAATATAAATTCATGCAACGCTATAAAATCTTCATCGTCCATTTTTAATCTATTTTACCTTTTTGTTTTTCTATTTCTACGGGCATTAATTTTACTTTTTTATCAAAAAGCAATTTTTGTCCGTTGACCAAAACGGTTTCCAACTCTAATGTTTTAGAGGACATTTGTGATAAATCTGGTAATTTAGTTTCCATAATATTAACGCTCTGATGTTGTTCCTATAAAATGTATAAAATTTGGTTTAGGAATGACTTTTTCAATAGGGGTTAAACGAACCACCTGCCCATAGGCATCTACATCCCCAATTTGAGAAAGATGTAATTTATACAAGGACATTTCCGGATACGCCCATAATGTGCTTGTGTCCCCTTCCCGACCTTTCATTTCTAATCTCATTCTCGAGACTTGCTGGAATACTTTTTCTAGATCACTTTTGCTTAACACTTCAAGAATAGATGCCTCTAATACGGGTTGATTAAGCAAAGCCAGCACATCATTTATGGCTTGCATTCCTAGCTCTGTACCACTTTTTAATTTCGCTTTCACTTTACGTCTCCCTGGATGTTCTTGGCCTGATTCTACATTATCTTCTGTAATACTTTTTTTAGTTTCAAGTCTTGAAAGGTCCTGTGAATTTGTGTTTAATAGGTAGTAGTATTTTAAATCAAATTCTACATGCCACCTGTTACTTTGAGAAAAACCACCTTCCCATATTTTATGCCAATAATTTCTATGTACATTTATATCATTTAATGGTATAGGTTCTCCAATTTCTTCTCCTATTCTGTCAAAAATATAGCTCTCTATAAAATGAATGTAATGGCTTTTAAAAACACCAATATTTTCATTGTTATTAGATTTCCGGACATGAGACACTTCTAATTTTAGTTCTTTATTACTAGGGATTCCTTTAATTTCTTCTACAGTGAGATAGGCTTCATTAACGTCTATACTGATATCGACATTAACTAATTTAATATCTTTACGAAAAACCAAAGCCATCGTTTCTGCATCTTTTATAAGGATTTGAATGACCGATTTTTTTAGAATTTTATTTAACCGCCCGTTACTGGTTGTGATTTCAAAAGGGATAGCGATACGTTGGTTTTTACCATAAAGCACCCGTTGTTTATTTTTAAAATTAACGGTCTTGGTATTTTTAAAATTTAGATTTAAACTTTTTATTAGCTTGAAGTCTATAATATCTTCTTTATACATTGATGAATTGATACTCATCCCAATGAGCATTTTCGCAATATCGTCAGCCGTATCTACTCCAGGATTTATCGCTTCTAAATGCTTGATTTCTTGTTCATCCATTTTTAATACCGCATCTCCAATGGCTTTAAATAGTTTTACAGGTTGGTTACCTACGGCTTCTATTAATTTGGGATCTAATGCTTTTTCAATTACCGGCATTAATGCTGGCAATGCTGCTAATAATGCCGGAGCGACTTTAGCTTCAGAATATTTTTGACCATTACTCTTTTCAATACCATTCTGCGCTTTTTCGACTACATTGGTAACATTACTGGTACTGGTACCTTCTGTTTTTTGTACGGCATCTTTAATGGCGAGAAATAATTTTTGTGGATCATCACCTATTGCCAGTATGGCTTCCGGTGAGAACAACTTTTCTAAAATAGGTTTAAGACCTATAATGGTTTCACGGCTCTAAACTATATGCGGTACTAAGTCTAGTAGATGCTATGGATTGCGCTGGTTGTTGTACCCCTCCATTTGTTGCTGGTTGCGAGGTTTGACTAGTTTCTGTTGTTGTGGCTGGTGCTATAGTAGCATTAGCAGGTGTTGGGTTAGCATTATTTGAAATCGCTTCTAAAACCTCAACAACCTTACTTATCACTTCACTTGTTTTGTTGCTTTCTGCTGTGTTATTCGGGTATTTGTTGCCGGTTGATTAGTATTTGACCCGCCAACCGGACTCCCAATTACAGGAGCCGCATGCCCAAGTAGCGCTGGTAATGCATTTATTATTGCATTCCAAAACATCACCTTGCTTAATTTAGGCTCTTGGTAATTAAATGCTTTATTTCTAACTAACGTTTCTTGCATGATAGACTCGTTTTTAATGGTTGTTTCTAATGAATTACTAAAGGTCAAATTATGGGTTCTTCCTACCATTGGATATACCCTAATAATATTAGATATTGTTGGTGCTTTGCTCCTGCTATTTGAGAAGCTATACAACTGCACATATTTTGCATCAGCATCAATTTCGGTTTCAGGTATCATTAAAGGAAAACCACCTTTATTTATCTTCTGCATGGCTTCATTAAGCTGATACACTTTTGAAACTTTTTTATTTTCATCTAATACCGTTATGAATTCATTTTTTCCAACTTTTATTTTTTTTTGTTTTGATGCCGTAACATATTTAAAATACTTTGCAGTTCCTATATCTGCTTGAAAACTGTAGTTCCCATTAGTTCTACCTCGAAATTTTAAAAATGCTAATGCCATTTTTACGTTTTTACATCATTATGCTGTTGCTGCAGGCAAAGCCGCTTGTTTTTCTTCAGCTGAAGGGGGTGCGTACATTTGCGCAAAATTGTCTAGTTTAAAGTAATCTGTTTTAAATTCTATTTTAACAAAACCTCTTAACTTTGCTTTCAGCTCATCTTCAGAAGTACTTTTTGCAGAAGACACACTAAATTTCGTGGTTTGACTACTCTTGGTGCTACCTATACTACCGCCTCCAAATATTTTACCTATTAAGCCAGTACTTGCTCTTCCTGAGGTTCCTGTAGAAGACGTGGTTTTGTTAATCGCCTTGTCTTTCTTCTCTCCAGTACGTTGCCCTTTAAATTCAAAATTAACCTCAGCTTCAACCACCCCTTTATCTACCACTAAACGCGTTAATCCCATAAGTACCATTTCTCTCAAAGCCGCACGATGCTCTTGCGCCATTTTAATTTTGGCATCCATGATTTTGGCTTTAACTTCATTATCACCAATGTCTACAGCCTCGCCTTTAGGATCGGTAAGACTCATTTTCTCGCCACCATCGGCATCTTCTTCCAAACTAATGTTAAACTCATCGGGTTTGTTTTCTGCCAGGTAAGCGAAGGTTGTGGTATCATCGATTTGCTTAATAAATTTTGCTAAACCTGAAGTTGCTTCTTTCATTAACCGAATGTAATCATCGGTTTGAGATTTCATAACAGAAATATTGGCATCAAAAACGGATTTAAGTAAATCCCTTACAAATGCTGGAAAATCTACAGAATCTACTAAATCTTCAAAAGCATCTACCCCTTCTTCAAACCCTTTTTCATGACGCGAGTCATCAATTAAATTGGAAGCTCTATTAGCGGTCTGATTTGCTTTTGCCTGTCTTGTGGCTTTTTCAAGAAAGTTCTCTTTAGCCTGAGAAAAGTCGTCCTGATAATGCCCATTACTTTTTCGCAGTTTATCTATTTGATCTTCTACCACACTAACATACATCTTCTTTTGGTCCTCAATGGACATGTTTTTAAAGGTGTCGTTCCCTGATAGGATTTCTCTAGCTTTATCACGAGCTACCTCTTTTATGTGTTTTGGATTATTCATGAATTTTATATTTTAGTGTTTAGAAATCCCAATTTTCTTCCATAGATTCAAATTCTTTTTCGGTGTCTTCAAAATCACCGCCTTGTTCTGAATCGTCTCCACTTTCACTACTTTTTTGAAACTGGTGTTGTGCTATAATAAAGGTTTCAACATTGCTTACAAATTTTTGGAATTGATCCTCACTAAAGGTGGCTTTGTTGTAGATGGCTAAATCTAAAATGATGTTTCTAGCCGAATCTGCAATGGTTCTTAAAGAAGACGTATTAGGGAAATAATTAAACTCTTCCATACTCACGCTTTCTACAATGTTCCGGAGGTCTCTTGAAATACCGTGCCCTAATTGATCTCTTAACTCTTCGGCATTAATAATTTGAATGGCATCCTCAAGATGGGCATACATCTCTCGGTACAAATATTTTAACCATACCGGAGGCTGCTCTAGATAGGTTGTGTTGCAGATCTGTAATCACTTGTTGAATTCCGGATTTTGAAACGCGTAATGGGTCGTCTGCACTTTCGTATTTATCAATATACTTTATTACTTCTCCCATCATATTCTCCCAAAGCGGTAAGAAGTTTTCATTGGTGACCATATCTGATACCGTATTGCCATTACCAATATCAAAGACTTGCTTATACCACATAGAACGCTCATCGAAAGACGTACGATTATCTCTTAGTTGCATGTAATTATAGAGTCTTGTTGCGGTTGTTGTAGATTCTACATCAACTCTACCCATGGTTACATATTTTAAAATGCTATCTGCCACCCTAAAAATGCCCATCTCATCACCTAATATCATAATAGCATATAGTGATGCTGCGTTTTGAATATTCACCACATTAATGGTTCCTCCTGGTAAATTAAGTGGGTCTAAAAATTGAAATGAATTAACATGATCAAAGTCATTAACTTCATTATAGTAAACGTTCTTTACTGGGTCTCTAGAAACGTCACTAGAACTACCTAAGACTTCACTTAACGTGTGCCATAAAATTGCTTCAGTGCTCATAATTTTATCTTTTATTTAATTTATCTTGATACGCCAGTAGTTCTCTAAATTGACCTTTAGCAATAAATTTTGCTTGTTCAAGTATCTGACCGTAATTAATATTAGCTCTTACTTTTTTTAATCTTTTTTTAAGGCTATCTTCATCAAAGGAAGCTAAATGCGAAAAAGACATGATCCCCACTTCTATCAATTCTTTTTTAATAACACTCCCGACACCTTCTATAGCTTCAAACTCATCTCGGAACTAATTGGTTTTCTTCTTGTGTTGTGTTGTCTTCTTCCTCGTGATTAAATTCTTCATTATACCCTAGTTTTAATAGGTAATCCACCATTTTTTTGGCTAATGATTCTTTGTTCGTCGCTCTATCTAAAGTCACTTTACCACTATTTAGAAAGTTCATGACTAATAGGTATAATTTACCTCCGAGACTTTAAATCGTCTATTAATTCTTCGATCGTCTTTTTCGGTGCTCCTGGAAAGTAACTAATACGTGTATTCTCAATTTTATCTTTCAGAATTTTCACCTCTTTCTTGCTTACTTCCGGACTCTCTTTTTTGATGATTTTGTCAACCAATTGCACATTGACATACGATTTCACTAAGTCTAACGACTCAAACATGTTTGCGCTAATCCCTTCGCAATCCAAAATTTCATAACCAATTATGGCTCTACATGCTAGGAACAGAAAAATCCCTTCCTCTGTTAAAATAGCTCTCGAGAGTTGATCTATAGTAGAATTATTGATACTTGAGGCCACTTTAGTCATCACTCCTGTATGCCCGTGACTGGTAATAAAGTGTTTAAATTGGTTATTTGTTTTAGCACTAAGGTTTCCGTCTTCGCCTAAGAGTTCTTGAATGGATTTATTTAAAAGGGCTTCTTTTGAAGGCACCTTCATTCTGTTCGTTATTATTTTATTGAGTTCAAACAATGATTCTTCAACCAAATCATCAAAACGCATCGTGGCTGGGGAAATAAAGAATTTTGAAATTAATAAACTGCCCGCAGCATCCATTGAAAACTGGCTTGATTTTAGTAAATCGCTGGTTCTAGGTATCTGATTGTAGTACGTTAAATTATTTATACTTGGCAGCTTAAGCTTACTACTCCTAGATTCTGATAATGTTCCATTTTTATTCATAATACATTTTTTACAGGTTATAGTTTAACATTTTTAATGCATCTAGTACATTAATTCTTCCGAACCCCGATTTTTCATCTTTAAATTGATTACTAAATTTATCGGTTGTGCGTTGTACGATGTCTCGTATTAAGTCATTTTTTATTTTTTTCCCTTTTTGATAGGCAAAGGATTTTAATAGGGCTACCGTACCACTAACATAGGGAGATGCCTGAGAGGTTCCGGAGGACAAGGCATACCCATTATTTAAGAACGAGCTATAGACATTGACCCCTGGTGCCGTTACTGAGACGTGTCCGCCATAGGTAGAAAAAGGTGCCACGTGGCCGACATTGTCTGATGCCCCTACGGCAATCACATAATCTAAAGCACCAGGATAATATTTGTCTTTTTTACCATCGTTACCGAAGCAGCGACTACGGTAACGTCGTTATCTAAGGCATATTTAATAACATCCCGATGTGGTAAACCACCGCCTGTATGCTTTATTCCTAAACTCATATTAATCACATCTGCTCCTTTATCTACAGCATATTTAATCCCTGAGTTAATATCGTCTATGAGTCCAGCTCCCACAACTTTACCATTAGCGTTGAGTGCCCCCAGTACCTTTATGGGTATTATTGTGCAATTGGGTGCCACACCAATGGGCATTTTATGACCTTTAGAGCCAATGATTCCTGCCACGTGGGTTCCATGCCCTACTTTGTCATCTGGAATGTCATCCATATCTAAAAAGTCTCCAACAAACTGTTGTGCGCCATCGATAATGTTCACAAAGTCTTTGTGATCTTTAAACTTAGGGTTTTGGCTGTCTTGTACTTCAAATTCAAAATGACTGGTTTCAATACCGGTGTCTAAAATGGCAATTTTAATCTCTCGGATGTCCTTTTGTCCAAAGATGTCCCTCTTTTAAATAAATAGCGTTATCGCTGTATTTTGAGCTTAAACTTTGAGTGGCGGCTAATTCTTGTCTTGGAATGTCACTGGTCGTAATTTGCCCTTCATGAACATATACGACATTAGGTAAAAAGGAAATATCATCAATTAACTGCTGAGGAATCGTAGTATTATTGGTGAGAAGAATGAGTCTATAAATTCTATCTAATCCGGACCTTATTTCTTCCGGAGACCACTTTTTGTCTTTTGATTTATAGTTTTGAGACGCGATAAAATCTATTTTATAGGTCTTGTTTATAATGGCATCTATATTTGGAACAAAGCTTTTGCTCAAATTACTTTTGTCATTAATCAAGGTCTCCCAATAATCATACCTTGGGTTTTCATCTTGATTATTGAGCTTTATTATAAGATGCGGTTTCATGTGTTGTATTTATTTATTTTCAACGGCCACCTGTTGTTCGCTATATATCACTCCCTTTGGTGATAATGCTTTTAGCATGAGCGTTTCATGTGTTCTATTTATTTATTTTCAACGGTCACCTGTTATTCGCTATTTATCACTCTCTTTAGTGATAATGCTTTTAGCATGCGCGTTTCATCTGTATAAAATTAGTTATCTATTACGTTTTAGATTTGCATTATTGTGTATGGTTTTTGTGGTATTGAGTCAACTTTATACGATTGGTCCTTATGGCATACTCTATATTGCGTGGGATTATCACGGAAATGTTTTTTAAATAAGCGACAGTAATACTGTTGGGAGCTAAACCCTAAAGCATCAGATATCCTGCTTATCTGCCAATTGGTGACGATGAGTAGATGTTTACTCTTTTCCAATTTATATTTATTTATAAATGCTGTTGGTTTTAATCCGGTATGCGTTTTTATCTTTTTACTCAATGAGCTCCTGCTCATATACAGCAACTCACTTAATTGTTGCATGTTTAGCGTATCGTTATCGATATTTTCATCTATAATTTTGGTGACTTTATTCAAAAATATATCCGCGCTATCTGTGGTTATCTTTTTATTCAAAAAGTTCATAGATCCTTTAATCTTGGCTAAATATTTTAATAAAATAGGAATGAGGGAAAAGTGAATGAACTCTGATCCCGCTTTTATGTATAAAGAAGTGGTATAGGTTACTATGAGTTTAAGATCATCAAGCGCCTTTAATGTTTTATTACTAATAGAACTTTCATTATTAACCGTAATAATATCCACTTCAGTATGGTCTCTATGAGTACTAGAAGATTTATATTGGATGTTATTTTTAGTTATATAAGATTCTAGACAGGATGGAATACTGCCAATATGCAGAATATCGAGCGCCACGAATTCTGTTCTTAGCGTTAATCGCGTTACTGCAGCGTCTGAAAGTACACGCCTACTTAATAAAACTTCATCCATTATAAAACAGCTTGATACGTTGTAATAAAAGTACGAATAATCAACACCCTGTATTAGAGTGTTATAACCTTTTTTTAATGGTGTAATAACTTGTTTTATTAGGGGGAAAACACTAATTTTAAGTACCTAACAACGCTTAAAATAAGTAGCCCTTAATGCGCTTTATTAATTGAATTATTTATTTAAAGATCTATCTATGGATTCATATTCTGTTGTTATCGTTGAAAATCATAACTTATTTTCTCAAGCCTTATCTCGGAGTTATAAATTCCTTTAAAAATTTCAAGGTTATGTATACCTGTTCTAACCAAAAAGAGCTTGTAAATAAATTGAAATTTTCGTCAACGTTACCCCACTTAGTATTGATCGATTTCCCTATACCCGTGTCTGATGACGTAAATATTGTAAAATATATACGAGAACAATATCCAAAAATTTCTGTAATAGCACTCTGTGAAGAAAAAAATGAAGCCACAATTATTAACATGCTGCAATCGGAATTAAAAGTTATTTATTTAAGGAAATTGAAACCAAGACTTTAGAAACGGCATTAACAGAAGTCATACTTTATGGGTATTACCATACCAGTAGCGTCTCTAATATCCTTGTAAACTCTTTTACAAAAGTTCGCGGCGTAAATAAAACAATACTAAAAGAGCAAGAAAAAAGATTCTTAAAATATGTGTGCTCAGAGTTGACCTATAAACAGATTGCCAAAAAAATGTGTAGAAGTCCGAAAACAATAGATGGTTATCGCGATTGCCTCTTCGAAAAATTAAAAATAAGAAGTCGAACGGGCTTAGTACTCTACGCCATAAAAAATAAGCTTCACAAACCTTAAGCACTGGGTTATATTTCTTCTAGCACCGCTTTACCTTAGCGCACCCTTTAAATAACAACGATGGTTTGTGAGTGAGACACCCCCTCTTTTAGTGCCTTCTTTAAAGTTTCTGTTCTATATATGAAAATACTCTACACCTCATAAACGATACTAAGAACAGCTATAAGTTTTGCCTATTATGATTTGGAAAGTACGAGTTATTATGAGGTTTTTAAAAAACGAATTTTAATGTTAACCTTTAGTTCTCAATTTCCATTAATTCTTAAATCAAAACATTTTTATCATGGGACGAGTCTGTAGAGAAATACAAGAATGGGTCGAAGAAGAAATCGAAAAACCTATTGAAACGTGGGAAGAAAGAGCAGAAGAACGATGTAGTAGACGAAAATGTAAATGGTGGTGCGCCTGCTGCAATAAGTGGTTTTGCTGGATTGAAATTCTATTAGTAAAAATCATAAAATGGGTTGTAGTCATCGTTGGTAAATGGGTCACTAGAGTGGTCTGTGAAATTATTTCTTTCATTTTAGATGTTATTGCTTTAGTCGTTAATCTTATTTTAAGCATCCCCATAATTGGAGGTATCATTAGAACTCTATTAAATTGGATCACCGAAATAATTTGGCGTATTGTTGGCTTATTTGATTTTATTGGAAGTTTATTAGGCATTCGACCGCGAAAGAAAATGTATTTTGGTCTTATTATACCTACCCACGAGGGAAAACCTATAGCCAATCAAACGGATTTACAACCACAAATAGATGCGGCTATTGAGCATATGGATAGGCTATGTAACGTCAATTTAATCTTTACTGGCAGTTGCAATTCTGCTATAAACGCGCCAAATAATCCTTTAGAATATCCTTGTAATGCCGAAGGCTTCTTTAGCGACTGGTGGATTCAAGGGTCTTTCTATGAGTTGGCAACAGCGCTTTGTAAATTTGAAGATGGCTGGCGCAGAGTACTAGGATATGGTGCAGAAATTGTGGTGTTTGTGGTGGATGATGTGACTCCTGATGGTAAAGGCGGCTGTAGCATGGCAGCCTCTACGAATTACATTATGACCGAAAGCAATACTTCAAATAATATGATCGCTCATGAAATGGGACATGCTTGTGTTCTACTTCATAGAGACGATCGTGCGAACTTAATGTTTCCCACCGTGGGTTCTAGCCCACAGACACTAACTAACTGGCAAGTTTCTGTTATTCGTTGGAGTAAGCACTGTGTTTATATTTAAAAATAAGACGACTCTTTAATCAACAAAACAATGGAAAATAATCTCATCATTACCAATAAAGAAGCGCTTTCGTTACTGCTTTCAAATTCGACATTTGATCGCATCACCTTCAATTTTCCAAACCTAAAGCCGCCTGACAATCAGTATTGGTCAGACAAAGTTGAGAAAGCCTATCACGCTTGTGGCTGCACCACAGGTTTTCAACTCATGTTCTCTAGTTTTATAATTTCAACCCTCTACCTAGTTAGGGATATAGTCACTTTATAGCTAACCCCTATAGAACAATTATGGAATGCTTTGTGTTTATCGTTGTTATGACCGTTTTAGGCAAGGCCATCGGGCTGTTTCACGGCTAAAATAAGGTTAATGCGCTATGTTCGAGAAATTAAAAAGACGGTCCTTTAATTCTCAGTATTATCAAGGCAACAATAACTTTAAGCCGTCTAAATGTAGTGCTGTCATTTCACTTCATGGGCTACCTGTAATATGTTCATGACATGGAATACCACCTGTAAAAAACATAACGATCCATAAACCATTATTTAATTTATAATTTCTAGATTTGCCTAACAGAATAAATTCTATGGCAATTATATCTTCTTTAGGTTTAATATTAATCACCTGTATTATCATTTGGCGCGCCTGTGATGGTTTTGAAATGGCTTCCAATTACTTAGGGAGGAACATGAAGGAAGGTATTAAAGGGGCGACTATTAATGCTATTGGAAGCAGCTTGCCCGAATTATTTACCACACTCTTCTTTTTATTTGTATTAAAAGATAAAGACGGCTTTGCTGGTGGCATTGGAACTACAGCAGGAAGTGCTGTTTTTAACGCCATGATTATTCCTGCCGTTGTTATTTTAGTGGTCATAGGTAGTGGTGTGAGCTCAAAGATTGTGCTGTCTCGAAAAGTTATTTTACGCGATGGTATCGCACTACTATTGGCTGAACTGGCCCTTATTTTCGTCATTACAGGCACCTCTTTAAACTGGGTGCATGGGTTTATATTAATGTGTTTGTATTTTGTTTATGTCGCTTATATGCTATTGAGTCAAGGTCCTGGAACTGTTGAAAATGACTATGAAGCCACTGCGGAAGGTGGGGATCGGGTGTTGGCCTTTTTTAAAGGCGATTTAGCAACCACGGTATTGGGTGATTCTAAAATTAACGGCCCAAAAGCAGTAGCTTTACTCCTAGTGTCTGTAATTTTTATTGGCTTGGCTTGTTTTTGGCTGGTAGAAGCCTGTGACGATTTTGGCTCTGCTATAGACATGCCCATCTATTTTGTGTCTGTTATATTAGCCTCAGCGGCCACTAGTGTTCCGGATACCATCATGTCGTATAAAGACGCTAAGAAAGGCAATTACGATGATGCCGTTGCCAATGCGTTAGGGAGTAATATTTTTGATGTGTGTTTTGCTTTAGGCTTCCCGCTTTTTCTTTTCACCCTTATTTATGGTCCTATTGAAATGAGTACAGAAACCATTGAGAATGTGGGTCAATTGAGGGTGTTATTATTACTTATAACCAGTATTGTGTTTTTTATATTTGTATTTGCCCGAAAAGGCCTCCGACGGATTCACGCCCGTATCTTACTCTTTTTGTACGTGCTTTTTGTAGCGTATGCTGTAGGTAAGGGCATCCCTTATGAAAGTTCTGTGATTAATAGTATCTCTGATGTATTGTCTGCAATTTCAAACTGGTTTACTACTATTTTTTAATATTCAGCGTAAATTTAGTCTACTTCTAAGGATGTAAATTTAAATGTTTCGCCATCAAACAAGCCTTTATCACTCAATTTTAAAGCAGGTATGACTAGTAAGGCCATAAACGACAAGGACATATAAGGGGCATTTAGCGTACAACCCAATTGTTTAGCCATGGTATCCAATTCAGCATATTGTCTACCTATGGTTTCACCATCTTTATCACTCATAATCCCTGCCACTGGTAGTGGGACTGTTTTTTCTTCGGAAGCATTCACTGCGCAAATCCCCCCTTTAACGGCGATAATAGCATTTACCGCTTTGCAAATGGCCGCATCATTGACTCCTACCGCAATAATATTATGCGAATCATGACCTACAGAACTAGCTATTGCGCCTTCTTTTAATCCGAAATTTTTAATAAACGCCATCGCGGGCTTCGCATTATTATAGCGATTTACCACTGCCATTTTAAGAATATCCGTTTCTCTATTTGATACTAAATTACCATTTTCAATGGAAGCGTTGGCAATAATTTCATTGGTTACTAATTCGCCATCAAGACATTCAATCACTCTTATTTTTTCAGCTGAAGATTCAAATCTAAAATCCGTGACATGCTTTTTATCGCAATTGAAATTATTAAGGTTTTTGAAAGTAACGTCTTTAATATTTACTGTTCCGAAGTCATAGACTAACTCACCATTAATAAACGTTTGCAAGGTTTTAAACGTTTTCAAATCTTCAACAACAATAAAATCGGCAGGATCACCAATGTTTAACAATCCAACATCTAAATTATAATGGCTCACGGGATTGATGCACGCTGTTTGTAGTATTTTAAAAATATCTATACCTTTTAAAACTGCTCTTGCACATAGTTGGTTAATGTGACCCATTAGCAAATCGTCCGGATGTTTATCGTCACTACAAAACATCATGTTTTCAAAATGCTGTGGCAATAACGCGATAAGGGCTTCAAAATTTTTGGCTGCACTGCCCTCTCGAATGATGACTTTCATCCCTTTTTGAAGCTTCTCTAAGCCTTCCTCAAAAGTAAAGCACTCGTGGTCTGTAGACATTCCAGCGGCGATATATTTAGTAAGATCGTCCCCACGTAAACCGGGTGCATGGCCATCAACGGGCTTATTATACTGTTTTGCCCAAGCTATTTTTTTAAGTACTTCTTCGTCATCAAACAATACCCCGGGATAATTCATCATCTCCGCTAGATATTTAATGTCCGGATTTGCCATTAAGGTTTTTATATCCTCAGAATCAATGATGGCTCCTGCCGATTCAAAGCTTGTGGCTGGCACGCAAGATGGGGCACCAAAATTGAATTTAAAAGGCGTTTGTTTCCCATTTTCAATCATGAACTCCACGCCTTTCACACCAAGAACATTGGCTATTTCGTGAGGATCTGAAACGGTGGCTACCGTACCATGCGTCACCGCTAGTTTTGCAAACTCACTTGGAACTAACATAGAGCTTTCTATATGAATGTGCGCATCTACAAATCCTGGTAAAATGTAATGCGTGACCTCGTGGTCTTTTTCTACAATAGCTTGTATTTTACCATTTGCAATGGTGACTTCGCCTTTGTATATGCTTTGGTTTGGTATGTCTACTATTTGGCCTTGGATTTTCATATAATTACACTTCGACAAGCTCAGTGTGACATTTCGGTATTAGTTACTACTTCTTAAAATTTTCCAAACCATTTTTCAACCACTCTAAATACTCATCTTCATTGGGTGTGTAAGCAGTGGTGTGGTTTAGCAATTCCATATCATGATTTAATAATACATAAAAGGGTTGCGAATTGTTTTGGAAATTCACTGTTTGTAGGGTGGCCCATTGATCACCAATGGTTTTAATTTTCTTAACTAAACCATTGGCTTTTATGTATTTGAATTGCTCTGCTTCGGGCAATTCTTTTCTATCATCGACGTATAATGAGATGATGATATAGTTGTCATTTAAAATTTGATAGATTTTATCTTGACTCCAAACCTGCTCTTCCATCTTTCTGCAGTTTACACAGGCATACCCCGTAAAATCCAGCATAATAGGTTTATTTTGCTCTTTTGCAGCTGCTATGCCTGCTTCTAAATCCTTATAACAGTTGAGACCTAATGGACATTCTGAATCCTTTTCATATAAACTATAAGGCAGTGGCGGCGGGAAACCGCTCAACAGTTTCAAATTCGCATACTTTGTATTGGTTAATCCTGGAATTAAATACACAACAAATGCTGCCACTAAAAAGATAAAAGCGCCTTTACTAAAGCTTATTTTTTTGAAAGGGCCATCGTGTGGAAACTTGATTTTTCCCAATAAATAAAGCAACAAACCAATTCCAATGATGATCCAAAGGCCAATAAATACCTCTCTTGGTAAAATGCCCCAGTGTTTTACTAAATCGGCATTCGATAAGAATTTTAAAGCCAGTGCTATCTCGATAAAACCTAACACCACTTTTACTGTATTTAACCAACCACCGGATTTTGGCAATGAGTTTAACCATTTCGGAAACATGGCAAATAATGTAAATGGTAAAGCCAAAGCCAAACCAAAACCACTCATTCCCGCTGTTAATTGCATCGCTCCTCCATCGCTTGTTAGGGAACTTCCTAACAGCGTACCCAAAATAGGTCCAGTACAAGAAAAGGAAACAATGGCAAGCGTCATGGCCATAAAAAAGATACCTATAATACCACCAATACTATTCGCTTTATTATCTAAAGCGGCACTCCAAGAATGTGGTAAGGTCAATTCGAAATACCCAAAAAACGAAAACGCAAAGGCAATGAATATGACAAAGAAAATAATATTTAAAGTCACATTCGTTGAAATGTTATTTAGTATTTCCGGATCTAAAGAGTCTAATACATGAAAGGGTAAACTGAGTAAAACGTAGATTAAAAAGATAAAGAAGCCATAGAGTATTGAATTGGCCAAGCCTTTTTTAGAATCGCTAGCACTTTTAGTAAAAAACGAGACGGTCAAAGGTATCATAGGAAACACACAAGGTGTTAACAAGGCGATTAACCCCCCTAAAAAGCCCAAAAAGAAAATGGTAAAATTACTCTTCTTAGCGATAGCTTCCTTTTTGTAATTATCCCAACCGGTGACCCCTAGGTTTAACGCTTCAGATTTCGCCTGACTCGCTGCATCTAATCCTATAACCTCTGTACGTTGTGCTTGGCCGTCTAGAGAGGTATTAAACTCGAAGACCGTGGGTGCTAAACACTTTTCGTCATCACAGGCTTGATAGAATACTTCTGCGGTAATGCTTTTTAATTCAGGGTTTAATATTTTAAAGCGTTGTTTAAAAATGGCTTGGTTTTCAAAATAACGCACCTCCATTTGAAACGCTTGTTCAAATACCGTTTTGGTTTTAGACTCAGAGGTCTCTCCTAGTAACACATAGTCTTCTGAATCTTCAAAAGTGAATGCCGTAGGAATGGGCCCCATGTCTTCGCCTTCTATTTGCGAGTAAAAATGCCAATGGTCATCAATTAACCCCGTATAAATAATTTCATATTCTGTCTCTGAAATTTTCTTAGCTTCCGAGGTCCATTTTACTGGATCTATAATATTAGATTGTTTTTTAGGAGCCGTTGCGGGTAAATTAAACGTTACCAATTCACTTTCAAAAATACACATTTTATCATCACAGGCCTGATAAGAGATTTCGGCCTCAATGGACGTGATACTAGGGTTTAAAATTTCAATTTTTTGTGTAAAAGTCGCTTCGCTATCAAAATACGTAAGATCCATTTGAAAGACCTTATCAAATTTGGTGATACTTTTGCTCTCTTGTGCTTTACCTATCAATTTAAAATCATTTGTTTTTGACAATGAATCGTAAATAAATTCGGTAGGAATAGCGCCGCCTTCTGGTAAATTTTGAGAATATAGATGCCAATGCGACTCTATGTCAGCGGTATAGATTAAATTATATTCTGTGTTAGACACTTTATCTACCGAAACATTCCATTTTACAGGTTCTAACACTTGTGCTGAAATGGAGTTAATAAAAAATAAAACGAATAAGAGTAGATTTAAGAGATACTTCATTTCTGAAAGCTGATTTTTAATAGTTTACGGGTTTGTTTAGTGACTTTAAAACGGTCGTCTGCCCGATGATTGATGACCCAAATGATGTCGTCTTGCGAACACAATAACAGACATTTTTCTTTATCTAGCAAAGATAGCTTTTCGTCTTTAAAGAACTTACTCAACTTTTTCTTGCCTTGCATCCCCAGCGGACAAAAATAGTCGCCTTTTTTCCAATGTCTTACTATTAAAGGAAATTTTAACGTTTGTGCATCGACATAGATCTCATGCTTTCCTGGAACAGCGCGTGTTTCAACCTCCTCAAAAAACAAAAGACCCTGCTCGGTTTCTATCGTTTTATCTTCGGAAGTGATAAGAATATCGTTTGGAGTGTCTTCAGAAACTAAAGCCGTTAAAATCAACGTGCCCCTATTTTTTAGTAATTTGTGTGTGGCAGAATAGACCTGTTTTCCACTTTGAGCGGTTAATAAGCTTTCGACATCATTCCATTCTGAGAAGCCGTAGGCTTTAAACACTTCAAATAAGTAAGCTTTAGGATTATTTAATTTTATAAATGCCTCAATATTATAGACTATCGCATGTTCATCCATACTTTTTATGGCACGTTTTAAAACTGCAGCAACACTTTCTTCAACAATATCTGCTGTATCATTTAAATGACTAATGGTCTGCGCTATATTTTGAAGTAATTGCGGGTTGATTTCTTTCAATATTGGGATTACCTCATGCCGGAGCTTGTTTCTTAAATACTTAGTAGAAGCATTACTACTATCTTCCCGCCATTTTATATCTTGGGTTTTAGCATAGGTTTCTAATGTTTCCCTCGAGTATTTTAATAAAGGACGCACGATATTGCCATTAATTTCAGGAATTCCAATGAGACCGTCAATACCGGTACCCCGTGTTAAGTTAATGAGCAAGGTTTCTAAATTATCATCGGCATGATGTGCGGTAAGAATGTAATCAAATTTAAGTTGTGCCGCTACATCTTGAAACCACTCATATCGTAACTCCCGGGCAGCCAATTGAATAGACACTTTATGCGTTTCCGCATAAGTTTCCGTTTCGAAATGTTGAATAAAGACTTCTAAATCTAAAGCATCAGCCAAGTCTAATACAAAAGCTTCATCTGCATCACTTTCTCGGTCCGCGTAAATTAAAATTGCAATGTGCTAATGAGATCTTTAGCTTTAATTCATGACATAAATGGGTAAGCACTACACTGTCCGGACCGCCGTAAATAGCAATTAAAATTCTACTTCCTTGTAAAAAAGACAAGCTATTATTTATATGATGTTGAAACGCTTTAAGCATGACACAAATTTAGTGTTTGTCCAACCATTTTACTATCGTTAGTAGCATTTCTTCGGCACAGACATCATGATGTAACTCGTGATACCCGTTGTCGTACAATTTTAACTCTGCACCATGGGCTTGGTTAGTAAAATCTACTGAACCTTTATAATCAATAATTCTATCGCCTGTTCCATGGGTAACTAAAATGGGAATCTTAAGCTTATAGGCATTGGCAATTGCATATTCACCAGCGTCAATGACAGGAAACAGATACATAGGACTAATTTTGCCGTGAATTAAAGGGTCTTCATGATAGCGTTTTACTTCCGCGGGAATGCTTGATATTGCTGATTCTTCAATAGCACTAGGCAAGGTCACCGATGGGGCTAATTTAAGCATTAATTTACCCAAAGTCACCTTCCATTTTGGTGGTTGGAATGCTAAGCGTAGAAACGGGCTTGTCGCCACAATGGCTTTAATATCTGGTTGCTTCCTTAGGGCATAGTTAATAACAATATTCCCACCTAAACTATGACCATAGAGAAATACTGGAACCTCTCGGAAATAGTGTTTTTGCTTTTTCTATAACGCTCTCTAGGCTCTCCAATAGTGCTTCATAGCTAGGACAATGCCCGCGTTTTCCATGAGACTTTCCATGACCGAATTGATCAAAGGAGACCACCGCATACTTGTTTTTTAAAAAATAAGGCACTACAGCTTCTTCATAACGGCCAGTAATGTTCGCCCATACCATGCACCAAAAGAACGACGCCTTTTGCTTTTTCCGAGTCCAGTATTGACCAAATAATTCTACATTTCTAATATTAAAAGTGAAGGTGTTTTTCATAGTTACTCTTTTATCTTCCGGCTTTTCTCTTTTACCACGTACTTATAACCTTATTAACTCTCCGGAACCTCCCGCATCGCCTTTGCCTTCACTAAGCATTCTTCGTATTCCTTTACCGGATCGCTTTTAGAAGTAATGGCACCACCTACAGAATAGGATACATATTTTTCTATGTCGTTATACAAGATGCTTCTAATCACCACGTTAAAATCAAAATCGTCATCAGGTGTGATGTAACCCACGGCTCCCGAATAGAGTCCGCGTTTGGTTTCTTCAAGGCTTTCTATGATTTGCATGGCGGATATTTTTGGTGCTCCAGTCATACTTCCCATAGGAAACGTAGTTTTAATGATGTCAATAGGATTGGTGTTTTCTTGAACCTTAGAAACTACAGTAGAAATCATTTGATGAACTTGATTAAAACTATAAACGTTACAAAGTTCTTCCACGATCACACTTCCTTTTATTGCCGTATGTGATAGATCATTTCTTACTAAATCTACGATCATGACATTTTCACTGCGTTCTTTTTCATCGAAAGCCAACTCATGTTTTAGCAAATTATCTAAAATGATGTCCTCTTCCCGTTTTGCGGTTCCTTTTATAGGTTGAGAAATAACTTTTTTACCTTCTTTTCTTATATACCGTTCCGGTGAGGCAGACATTAAATATCTATTTCCCATTTTTAAATAAGTGGCAAAGGGAGGATTAGAAATGGCGTTGAGTTTATTATAGGTATCAAGAGGATCAATACTTGTGTCTTCCGCATAGAACTCTTGACAAAAATTAGCTTCATAAATATCTCCTCTATGTATATGAGAGAGCATCGTCTTTACTTTCTCCATGTAGTCGTCTTTATGAATTCTCAGCCTTATTTTTATATCGTTTTTAGTGACCGCTTTTTTTTCTGTATGGTAATTCCTGATAAGCTCAAAATCATTTTCCAGCTCCTCTGCAACCCCATTTAAATACAAGATTTCAATGTCATTCCCTTTGAATAAAAAAATCTTTTTAGGTTGAAAGAAATACAGGTCCGGAAAATGCAAACCATCAAAATTATTGGATTCTAGAGCCTCTACATCATTTTTAAGGTCATAAGTTAAGTAGCCAAAAATCCAGTCTTTAGTTAGCGCTTGATATTCTTTCAAGGTATTAAAAGCGTCTAAATAATCTGTTTGTATTGCGGTAAAGGCATCGACAGCCAATACAGCATCATAGCTGGAGTAGTTTTGCTCATAATGATTAGAGTCCAACCGGACCACATCATCAAATTGTTGGGCCCAAGCTAAGAGGTTTTGCTTGAAACTATCGCTATTCTTTAATGTATGTGTTTGCTGTGTTCTCAATATCACGAAATGAATGGTAAAGTTAGTGAGAATTGATAAAAAATGGGCTATTTTAGTTACATAGTTATTGAATCCAGTAAACATGTATACCTTATCTAATGCGCTTTTAAAAATAGCGGTCAACCCAATTGGAGCAGAACTTTGTCGTATTGCTTCCGTAAAAAATAAAAATGAATTTATGTGGGACGCCAACCCTGATATTTGGGGTAGCTTTGCCCCTAATCTTTTCCCTATAATTGGTACTTTAAAAAATGAGGAATATATTTATAAGAATGAGACCTATACCCTGCCGAAGCATGGTTTTATTAGACATTCTAAAGATATAAAATGCATCTCTCAAACGAGTACTTCTCTTATTTTTAGTTTAAAACACAATAAAAAATTATTAGAATGGTATCCTTTTAAATTTGAATTCTTAATAACCTATACCCTTCACAGTAATGCACTAGAGATTCTTTATACCATCAAAAATTTAGACAAACAAACCATTTATTTTTCTGTTGGTGGCCATCCCGCTTTTAAATGCCCCTTATACGCTGGTGAAAAATATTCAGATTACAGTCTCGTGTTTGAAAAAGAAGAAATTTCAAAAAGCTATTTATTGAATAAAAAAAACGGTTTACTAACAGACCAAACTAAAGCGGTTTTCGACACCCCAAAAAACATTACTTTAAAACCCGATTTATTTAATAATGACGCACTTATTTTAAAGGATTTAGCCTCAAGATCAGTGGCTTTAGTAAGTAAAAATAATGGAGAAATACTCACTGTTTCTTTTAAAGAATATCAATACTTAGGTCTTTGGGCAAAACCAAACGCCCATTTTGTATGTATTGAGCCCTGGTTGGGTATTACAGATCATGAGAATACAACAAAACAACTCATAGAAAAAGAAGGTATAATAGCCTTACCCATTGATGAAAGCTTCGACGCAAGCTATACGATACAAATACATGAGAGTCATTTAGCGTAAACAAAATAATAGTAGTAATTTTGCAATCTAAATAATTATTGTGAATTTCAGAGACTTAAATTTAAACACCCCATTATATAATGCGCTTGACGACCTAGGTTTTACAACACCTACTCCTATTCAAGCGGAAGCGTTTAGTGTTGTTGCCAGCGGCAAAGATATGGTTGGTATTGCACAAACGGGTACAGGAAAAACCTTTGGCTATATGCTTCCCATTTTAAAGCATTTACCATTTTCTCAACAGGAAAATCCCCGTGTCTTGGTTTTAGTGCCTACACGTGAATTGGTGGTTCAGGTTGTGGATGAGATTGAAAAGCTCTCAAAGTATATTAACACCCGTGTATTAGGGGTTTATGGTGGCACCAATATTAATACACAAAAACAAGCCATTGCACAAGGGGTCGATATTTTAGTAGCCACACCAGGACGACTATACGATTTAGCTTTGAGTCGCGTGTTACAATTGAAATCCATTCAAAAATTAGTTATTGATGAAGTCGATGTTATGCTGGATTTGGGGTTTAGACATCAATTGATAAATATTTTTGATATCCTGCCGGAACGTCGCCAAAATATTATGTTCTCTGCAACCATGACTAAAGATGTGGAGTATTTAATTGACGATTTCTTTATCGCACCAGAAAAAGTGTCGATTGCCACTTCGGAACACCCTTAGAAAACATTAAGCAAGAACGTTACGACGCTCCAAATTTCTATACCAAACTCAATTTATTAAAACACTTACTTCAAGACGAAGAAACCTTTAATAAAGTATTGATTTTTGTGGCCTATAAAAAAATGGCGGATCGCCTATTTGAGGCCTTAGAAGAAGAATTTAAAGAAGAACTTTGTGTTATTCACTCTAACAAAACACAAAATTACAGATTGCGTAGTATTGAACAGTTTCGTGAAGGTTTTAACCGTATCCTAGTAGCGACAGATGTTATGGCTCGTGGACTGGATATTGACAATGTGTCTCATGTCATCAATTTTGATACCCCGAGACTACCCCGAAAATTATATGCACCGTATTGGTAGAACCGGACGTGCAGAACGAGAAGGTCGTGCTTTGGTATTATCAACCGAAAAAGAACAGCAAGCGTTACAAGACATAGAAGCGCTAATGGACATGAAAATTCCATTATTAGATTTGCCTAAACAGGTTGAAGTTTCCAAAGAATTGATTGAGGAAGAGCGCGAAGTTATTAGAGAACGTAACAATCCGCACAAGAGAAAGAAAAATGATGAAGAACCTGGTGCTGCTTTTCATGAGCGATCAGAAAAAAATTCAAAAGAAAATTTAGGCGGTTCTTACAAGTTTAAAATTGCGGCTAAGTACAAAAAGCCAAAAACGAAGGGGGACAAAAATTACAACAAAAGAAACAAGAAAAAATAACTATGTAACTCCCAGTGTTTAAACTTTTTAAGTAAAACATCGATAGATTTACCACCTTTATCTAAAAACTTGCGTTTCGTATACGAATATCGATCTAATTAATTAGATTTAAATATGCAAACGGTTCATAACATACTTTCGAACAACAAATTATATCCGAGAGGATTCTAATTTTATTAATCGCTTGGTGAATAATAACTGGGTGCTTGTTAATGAGATTAAACAAACCAAGACCGTTTATAATTTCTTTGCAGACAATTTACTCACGATTTCCACAGATGGTGCTGTTGCACAAGCGAAATGGCATTATGTAAACCCGTAATATATTAGAATTACCAGTAACAATGAAATAAACGTCATTAAAATTAGTTTTAGAGATGATGATATTTTAACCTTAGATATCGACAGGCGCTCCAAGGCGTTAGCTGTTTTTATTAATGAAAGCAAAAGCAACAGCCCTCTAAATTCCCGAGATGCCATCACTGAATTTTTACATAAAAAGTACATTAATAAAGCCGTAACAATCATTTACAATCACGAATACTATTACATTGAAAACTCCATTGAGTATGGCCCCTTTACTGCAAAGCAATTAATAGATAGAGCAGAAAATGAGCGTATTAGTTCACACTGTTTTATTCGTGAAACCCAAGATGACGATTATAGTAAAAGATTACGTATTCGAGATTTAATCGAAGCTATTTAAACAGTTTTCCTCAGACTTTATATAACAAACAAAAAGCGCCTCTAATAAATTAGAGGCGCTTTTTCGTGGTAAAATAAAAGTGTTATTCTTTTAGTATCCCTCTTAAAATTAATATCCCTATTCTAGAAATAACAAAGGTAAAAAGCCCGAAAGTTGCAGTTAGCAAAGACACTTTGAGACCTCCAGCCAACACTCTTGAATCAATATTAGCGATAGATTGAATGACATCAAAGGCTTGGATAAGCCCTAATACAGAGCCTAAAAAACCAAGCGTCAAGCCTAAAAGACTTGCATCTGTTGCTAAACTGATCATTTTTATAGAAACGGCTTCATCTTTCTTTACATTTAAAAAACCTTTAATGATAAAGAAAACAGAAAGTAAAAGTGACACTAAAATAAGTGACATAAATAATGGTCCGCCTTCGACGAAGCGATTTGAAACTAATAATACATTCATAATTGTTAGGTGTTTTGATTAAGATGATTCAAACTTAGTGCGAATATCACATCAAAAAAATAAAATGCGGCAAACGACGGGTTTAGTAAGCGATTAAACAAACGGCCAAAACAATTGCTAAACGCGTCATTCGTCTATAAAACATGAAATACCTTCAAAAATATGTTATTATTGTAAGAGTTTTATAATTCATGCTAGAAAAGAGATTCTTATTTAAAAAACTGGTGCAGCTACTATCACATAGTGTGTTTTGGTGTATCGTACTATTATTTTTTACGTATTTTTTTGGAACCGATAGTAAAAATTACCATAACGTACTCGCATTTTCTCTGTTCTTAATGCCCATTACTATTGCGACTACGTATGTTTCTATATATAAACTAATACCGAGTATTTAGTCACTAAACGCTATTTTCTATTTGCTGTTTACAGCTTATACACGCTAATCATCTCGGCGTATTTAATCATGCTTTCTATCTTTTTTAGTTTGATTTATTTGTCAAATTTTAAACATGACCAAATGAATCCCATCACTAAAAACTTATTGTTTGTAATGACAGGCGTTTACTTGATAGTTGTTGTGGTTAGCGCTTTTAAATTATTAAAATTAAACTTAAAAAATAGTACAAAAGCGAATCTATTAGAAAAGAAAATTTTAGAAACGCAGCTCAAATTAAAAGAACAGGAATTGCATTATTTAAAGATGCAAATTCACCCCCATTTTTTATTCAATACCTTAAACACCATGTACGGTTTTGCCTTAAAGAAAGCAGATGAAACCCCGTAAATGATTTTAAAACTTTCCAATCTATTAGATTATCTGCTTTATCAAGCGGATAAACCTTTTGTGAGTTTAACAGAGGAAATAAATCATATAAAAGATTACATCGCTCTAGAACAATTGCGCTTTAACGACCGGTTGAACGTATCTTTTACTTCAAAAACAGGCGTGGGAACACCCCAAATTTCACCTATGTTATTTTTACCGTTTGTTGAAAATAGTTTTAAACATGGGTTTATTAAAAATGGAACACTCAAGATAGACATTGCTATCGCCTGTGAAGACGAAACCATAGTGTTTCATATAAAAAACACCTCCCATAATACAACGAATAGCAAGCATGGTATTGGTTTAGAGAATATAAAAAAGCGTCTTGAATTATTGTACAAAGACCATTACGAATTAAAAATCACAGAGGGGAATACGTGCTTTGAAGTCACACTGAGCCTAAACATTAAAAGATTAGAAGCCCATGTCTAATACAATAAAATGTATTATAGTAGATGATGAAAAAATGGCCGGAGAAATCATTGCCACACATGTATCTAAAATAGATGCTATAGAAATCGTTAAAAGCTGCAGCAATGCTATTGAAGCATTTAATTGCATTAATACGCATAACATAGATTTAGTGTTCCTTGATATCAATATGCCGGAGATTTCGGAATCGCCTTTGCAAAATCTATAAATAAGCATATCAAGGTGATTTTTACTACGGCATATCGGGATTATGCTGTGGAAGGTTTCGAACTGCAAGCCGTTGATTATTTACTGAAACCCATTGCCTTTGAGCGATTGTTAAAAGCTGTAAATACTTATTTTGAAGTCTACAATACTTACAAAGAAGACGCGATCCAAGCTCATAAGGTCAGTGATTTTATGTTTGTGCGTTCAGACAGACGTATGATCAAAATTGATTTTAATATTATTGTTTACATTGAAAGCTATAGCGATTACATCAAAATTCATTTAGCAACAGAAACTATAATTACTAGAGAAACCATTAGTACCATTGAGGCTAAATTACCAAAGCCGAATTTATGCGTATTCACCGTTCGTATATTATTTCTATAAAACATATCGTTTCTTTTACCAATGAGCATATTAACATCATTGAGAAAGCATTACCTATCAGTAGGAGTTACAAAAAAGAGGTCTTATCTGTTTTAGAACAATATGGTTAATAGTCTTTGTCTTTGTCTCTATCTCAAACGCGTACTTATTATAAATAAAAAGCGAGTCCTAGGACTCGCTTTTTATTTATAACGCACCCTTCAACTAGTGAAGAGTGCTCTTTTTATTTTTTTGTTACACATGTAAAGCACGATCATCCGTTGCGGCTAAAGCGGCTTCTTTTACTGCTTCTGCAAAGGTAGGATGTGCATGAGACATACGTGCAATGTCTTCGGCAGAGGCTCTAAATTCCATCGCCACTACGGCTTCTGCAATTAAATCGGCACAACGTGCACCAATCATGTGTACACCCAAGACTTCATCTGTTTTCTCATCGGCTAAGATTTTTACAAATCCGTCAATATCCATACTGGCTCTACTTCTTCCTAAAGCACGCATTGGGAAAGATCCCACCTTATACTTTACGCCTGCTTCTTTTAGTTCTTCTTCTGTTTTACCAACAGCAGCGACTTCGGCCAAGTGTAAACGACTCCTGGAATTAAATTGTAATCAATATGTGGTTTTTGACCTGCAATTATTTCAGCAACCATAGTGCCTTCTTCAGACGCTTTATGTGCGAGCATCGCCCCTTTAACCACATCTCCAATAGCATAAATATTTTTAATATTGGTTTGTAAATGATTGTTAGTTTCTACTTGCCCCCGGTCTGTTAATTTAACCCCTGCAGCTTCAGCATTTAATCCCTCTGTGTAAGGACGACGCCCTACAGATACCAAACAATAATCTCCTTTAAATGTGACTTCTTCACCCTTTTTATTATCGGCTTTCACGATGACTTCGTCTCCAACACGCTCCACAGACTTCACCTTATGGGAGACTTCCATCTTAAATTTCGCCTTCTTAAAAACTTTATTTAATTCTTTAGAAAGTGAGGCATCCATGGTTGGAATAATACGATCCATATATTCTACAATGGTAACTTCTGCACCCAAGCGTTTGTACACCTGACCTAATTCTAATCCAATAACACCGCCGCCAATGACAATCATGTGTTTTGGGATTTCTTTAAGTTTTAAAGCTTCCGTAGAGGTAATTATTCTTTCTTTATCTATAGTTATAAAAGGTAAACTCGAAGGCTTAGATCCTGTTGCAATGATGGTGTTTTTAGCTTCGATTTCAGTAGCATCCTTACCCGTGATTTTAATATGTGTCGCATCGACAAAACTCCCAACCCCTTGGTATACATCAATTTTGTTTTTCTTCATTAAGAATTCTATACCACCAGTGGTAGTGTCGACAACAGATTGTTTACGAGCAATCATTTGTTTTAAATTCACTTTTACTTCTCCTGGAATGTCAATACCATGTTCTTCAAAGTGTTTTACAGCATCTTCATAGTGATGAGACGAATCTAAAAGTGCTTTACTTGGAATACAGCCTACATTTAAGCAAGTACCACCCAGCGTCGCATATTTTTCTATTAGTGCCGTTTTCATTCCTAATTGTGCGCAACGTATTGCGGCAACATATCCTCCAGGTCCGAGCCAATAATGGCTACATCATATTTACTCATAAGATTTATTTTTGTTTTCTTATACAGGGCGTAAAATTACAAAAATAAATAGCGAAGTCAATGAAAGATTTTTCTTTTAAACCCAATGCAATTTATCTGTTTTTACTTCATTGCACTCATTACCTATTATTTGAAATAAAAAAAACCTGTTTATAATAAATAAACAGGCTTTTTCTTACTAGTACTATATCTTTATATTTCCTCATTACAAGTATAAACCTGAGGACAAGCCATAATTTTATGGCAATAAGCGGGGCCTGTTACCGATCCACTGCAAGAACAACCACATTGTGATGCATTATAACCGCCAGATCCCATAATAGTTCTTTGACTTTCTCTCGGATAACACGTGCATACCTTTAATGTTAAAAATACTACTTTTCATAATTTTTGGTTTTTAATTAATATTAAATTAAATATACGAATAAAAAGTTTAAAAAATTATTACTGTGATTGCACAATTGAAAAAAAAAAAAAAAACAGCCATCTCATAAAAACCAAGACACTTGGTTGGAAACGGCTGCTTAATCAAATAAATTAATTAATAGCGATTATAAATATCAACTAATTCTCTAAAGTGAACAATACTCAATTTGAGTATTTTCAATATCTATATTACAAAAGGCTTTTATTCATTTTTAACATACCTATTAATTCTCCTGTTGAAGAAATCTTCAGTTTTTTTAAAATATTTCTTCTATGAGTGTCCACCGTATGCGAACTTATATTCAATTTTTCTGAAATTTCTTTACTGGAATGGTTTAAAACCAGTAATCGTACAATATCGCGCTCCCTATTACTAATACCATTTTCCAATAATTTTTGAGAAAAGTTATTAAAATAAACGGTATCATACTCCTTTTGTTCATTTAGTAGTTTAGCTGTTGCCGTTATTGGCATTGTAATATTTGAATCTAATACTGTGTAATGTGCCAAACCAATTATGGGTTTCATATCAGAATCGAAAGCAAGAGGCGTCGTGTTTTGAATGATATTAACATAATTATCATTGGCATCTTTAAATCTAAAATTCCAGGTATAATTCGCATATGGTCTCTTGTTTTCGGGAATTTCTTTGAGTGTAAACTCCATTAATTCATTTAATGCGCTTAGCCACACCTCAACATCCTCAGGATGAATTCTACTCCAAAAATAACGCATGCCTTTAGTTTTAAGAATATTGGCATCGATGCCCAAACAAGCATTGAAATTTTTACTGATGTATTCAAAAATTAAATCTTGAGTATTAGTCACGCAAAAAAAAGTAGAACTGTATGGCAGGAATTTATCTAACTCCATGACTTTTTTAATATGGGTTTCAAGCGACGGCTTCTCGTAAGACTCAAAAATGGACTTGTAAGAATCCTTAATCTGGTTATATTTCATAAATTGATTGTGATAGTATTGTCAATTTATAAAAAAAAATTTATTTAAACTAAATTCTTTATTAAGAAGGAAAACCAAGCAGTTCTCCCATTCCAACTGTAAATAACCAACATCCATAAACAGCATGTTCTATGGTAACCAATAGTGTTGATTTCGTCTTATTGAATGTAAAGGCAAATAATAAGCCGCCAAAAAAAGTTATAATAATCACTAAAACATTTCTAAAAAACAAATGTGCTAAACAAAATACGGTGGCATTTAAAAATATAAACACATTCTTATTTTTAAACAGAGATTCATAACGTTGAAAATAAAAAGTGCGGTAAATTAATTCCTGTGGATACACTGAAAACACCGAGTAAACAACCAACAAAACCAACCAAAGTAATGGTTTATTTACAAGTACTTTAAAAAGGTTGGAAGGCTCTAAAAGATAAACAAACACCGTAGTAATAATCGCAATAATGATAAATTTTATAGTGGTTGCTTTAAAAAACAGTTTCCAATGTAGATCCTCTTTTATTTTAAACTTGTTTTTTTCTATTTTAAGCAACACATAAATAACATATATGAAACCTGTAATGCTTAACCCCATTTTAATCCAAACTGGGAAAGAAAGCACAAAACTTATAGGAATTAAAATAAAGAATATAAAAAATTCTGTGAGTTTATAAGTGGTTGATTGCATGTACTAAAGATACAATAATTACAAACTAATAGCCGTGGTATGCTTCACCTCATTAATCATAAACATACTATGTGTACTCCCAATATGATTAATACTCGTTAGCTTACTCACCATAAATTCTCTAAAGGCTTCCATATCTTTTACAAGAACTTTCAATAAATAATCATAGTCCCCACTTATGTGGTAGCACTCTGTAACTTCTTCAAGATTAGTAACCTCTCTTTCAAACTTAACCACATAATCATGCGTGTGTTGCGTTAGTTTAATATGGCAGAAGGCTACAAACGCTTTATTGACCTTATCTTTTTTAATTAATGCCACATACTTATCTATAACCCCGGTTTTTTCTAGTTTTTTAATACGCTCGTATACGGCAGTGACGGATAGATTTAGAGCATTAGATAACTCTTTGTTTGTTTTTTTACTATCCTTTTGTAATAAGCTTATTAGTTTTTTGTCAATGAGATCAAACTGCATAATTGAAAAATTTTCTGTTAAAAATGAATAAACACAAATATTACTTTAAAATAAACTAAAATAAACAAATACCATAGTTTTATATTCCTAAAATATACATAATGATTGACTAATAATCTATAAAAGCCTAGATTTGGCTAAAAAATTAATCAGTTTAATGAAAGATTTTATTGTCATTGGAGGTGGTCAAGCTGGATTATCGATTGCTTACTATTTAAAGGAGCAAAATCAAGATTTTTTGGTTGTTGATGCCAACGCTGAAACTGGAGCACCATGGTTGAAACGCTGGGATTCTCTTAAATTATTTACACCATCAGAATTTAATAATTTACCAGGGTTCCCTTTTCCTCATAAAAAGGGACATTATGCAAGTAAATATGAAGTCGCCCATTATTTAAAAAAATACGTAAGTACCTTTGATATTCCAGTGCGTTATAACGAAAAAATAATCGCTTTAAAAAAAGAAGACAACCACTTTGTTATGTATAGCGAAGACCATGTCTATAAGGCAAAACAGGTTATTGTATCTACTGGTCCTTTTCATACGCCTTTTATACCTCCTTGTCATTCAAAGATTTCAGAAAGCATCTTTCAAATTCATAGTGAGTATTACAAAAATGCCAATCAACTACAAAAAGGTGACACCCTAGTGGTTGGCGCTGGAGATTCGGTGTACAAATTCTCCAAGATATTTCTGAAACAAAAAGAACCGTTTATTTTTCTGGAAACACCAATATATCGACATTACCACAAGAAATTTTAGGAAAAACATTATGGTGGTGGTTTAAAAAAATTGGCTTTTTAACAGTCACAAAATATTCTTGGATTGGTAAAAAACTAGTTTCAGGAAGACAACCGGTAATAGGTACAGATGTTAAAAAATTATTTAAAAAACCAAATATTCATTGCGTAGGTAGAACCTTAGATGCCAATAAAAATGACATTGTTTTTGAAAACAAAACCTTATCTTCTATAAAAAATATTATTTGGGCCACGGGATTTAAACCTAACTTTAATTGGATAGAAAATGAACAAATGGATGCCAATAATTATCCTAAAAACTACAGAGGCGTAAGTACTATTAAGGGACTGTATTACTTAGGATTACCTTGGTTGCACACCAGGAGGTTCTGCTACATTAGGTGGCGTAAAAAAAGATGCCGAATATTTAAGTCAATACATATCAAAAACGGCGCCCGAATTAAACACCGCACAAAAACAAACCACCAAAATACTTGTCTAACATAATATAGTCAAAATGAATAGTAAAAAAGATATATGGCTAAACGATTTACAGCGCAGAAGAGAAAATGGACCTACACTTCACAAAGCTTCCTATTCTGAATGTAAGGATTCTACAAAATCTGTACATGCAGGGCAATACAATGACCCAAATACAGGCGCATTGGGAACTCCCATTTTCCAATGTTCTACATTTTATTTAAATGACGCTTCATATAAAGCCATAGAAGAAGGTCGCGGTAGAGATGAAATGATTTATTCAAGGTATGGAAATCCTTCACAATGGAGTGTTCAAGAAAAACTATCGGCATTAGAACATGCTGAGAGTTCTATCGTTTTTTCTTCCGGAATGGCAGCCATATCTTCCACTTTATTAGCGCTTTTAGACAAAGGAAGTCATGTGGTCTCTTCAAGAGATATTTATGGTGGCACATATAACTTCTTATACGAAGATTTATACCGCTATGGGATGTCTGTAACGTTCACCTCCCCTACCAATATTGAAGCTATTGAAGCCGCCATTCAAGAGAACACAAAAGTGTTATATTTTGAAGCCCTAACCAATCCTTTATTAAAAATAACACCGCTGAGCGACCTTGTTGCTTTAGGAAAAAAATACAATTTAAGAGTCGTAATTGATAATACATTTTTAACACCATATAATGTAAAACCTTTAGATTTAGGTGTTGATTTAGTTGTTAATTCAGCCACAAAATATTTAAATGGTCACTCCGATTTAATTGGAGGTACCGTCTCAGGATCCCGTAAACTTATTGATACTATTTGGCCACAAATGCTTAAAAATGGAGGATCAATGGACCCACACGCCTGTTTTTTATTAGAAAGAAGTTTAAAAACTTTCGCTCTTAGAATGCGCACTCACAATGATAATGCACTTCAACTGGCCTATTTTTTAGAAGCACAGGACACTATTAAAAGAGTTTATTATCCAGGATTACTTTCTCACGACCAATATGACTTGGCTCAATCTCAAATGAAAGGAAAATATTCTCGGAATGATTAGCTTTGAAATTGAAGGAGGCAACGAAAATGCTCATAAATTACTAAGCTACTTAAAATTGCCCAAAGAAGCGACGAGCTTAGGAGGCGTAGAAAGTTTAATCTCGCTCCCCTATAATACCTCACAGGCTTCCTTAACCAAGGAACAACAAAAAAACATAGGCATCAACGAAGGTCTTATTCGTTTATCTGTGGGTATTGAAGATATTGAAGATCTAATAACAGACTTTGAACAAGCAATTAATAACGTATTTAAAAAGGAATTGGTATGTTAAACAACATAAACATCGCTGGATTAAGCGAATTTACTAATGAAGTAAAGGAAAGCACTACAGAAGGACAAGCGGCCTATGGCATTACTCTAGATTGGGTAAGTGGTACTAAAACAAAAGTAAAAACCAAGAATATGGTTTTGGGTCACCATAAAATAATAAGAGATTTCGAATTTATTATAGATGAACCTTCTCAACTATTAGGCGTGAATCATGCTCCTAATCCAGCAGAATACATGTTAGGTGGTTTAGCGGGTTGTATGGCGGTAACTTTTATGGCTGGAGCAACAGCTATGAAGGTGGAGATTAATGAACTAAAAATTGAAATTGACGGAACATTAGATTTAAGTGGCTTTTTAGGAATAGACCCCACTATAAACTCTGGTTTTCCGAATTAAAATTCATTTTTCATGTTAAGGGAAATGGTACACCGGAGGTTTACAACACACTTATTGAACGCGTCATGCAGCACTCTCCTAACTTTAATACTATAAAAAATGAAGTAAGGATGATCGGAGAATTAAAAACAGAGGCCATACTAAATTAAATAAAAAGGCCGTAACAATTAGTTACGGCCTTTTGTTTTTTTATGCAAGGACTCAGGTTTACCAAGCTTCTTCAATCCTAATACGTCTCCCATTTTCGTACGACGCTATAAATGCATCTCTAAAACCTATTCTCAAAAGTTCTTTTCTAAAGCGTTGTGCTTCATTTAAGTTGTCGAAATTACCTATAGAATACTTATAGAATTCATCCTCCTCAAATTCTTTTAGATTCATAAAGGATTCAGAATAGGTAGACACCATGCGCTCTTCAAAGGCTCCAACCTGAACAGCATACACCAATTCATCTTCTATGGAAGCACGAGAATCCTCCTCTGAAAAATCATTAGAGGCTAACAAGGTGTTATCTCCTTCTCCATAGCCATTAAGTTGTGTTTCTAATGAATCAATTTTAACGGTTTCATACATTTTAAATCCATCATCCTGAAGGGCACTTTCATTTATTAAAATAGCAGGACTGGCAAAGTATGTAGTAACACCAATAAGTAAAAGAAGCAGAAATACTGAGGATAACCCGATAAAAATATTGCGTTGGTCTTTTAGCGTCTCTGTTTTACTTCGCTCTCTGTAAAAATTTTTTTCAAATTGCTTAAGTTCTTGTTTACTTTGATCTATCTGCTCATGCATAGCAACTAGATCTTTTTCATCTATAAATGGCATAACTGTAGGTTATTGAGGTTAATAGGTTTGCAATATAATAATTTTTAATTATTATACAGGATTCAACATACATTATGTTAAAAAAAAACACTAATATAACTATTTGATTTGCTGTTTTTTAAACCCCTGTCAGTCGTTTCCAAAGGGCAAACATTGCGGTTCCAAAATCCTCTACTTTAGGTTTAAAATCTCGCATATTAAGCCTGTTCTTTTCTATATAAAGCTGTAAACTAAATACAGTTTCATAACCCTTTTTTGTTTTCATCAATGGATAGCGCAAGTCATTATACAAATATTCATTATCTGAAGCCCTCTCAACACTGTAATACTGCTTACTAAACCATGCTAATCTTTTTATGTCCCGAAATCCTGTTTTAGAAAGGGCACGTGTCTTCGAAATTTTTTGCCATTCCGAAAAACGAGGCTTAGCATCTAATAAAGAATAGAATGCCATTTGATATTCCGTTTCAGTTTCTGCAATACCATACCACAAAATATTATTTAATAAAGTAGGCTGCGTACTATACCGCGTGTACACTATGTTGTTTTCTGCGAGTGATTTTTCAAAAACAGAATCTATATAAACTTTATTTATAAGAGTAAATAACAAATAGACAGAACTGATACTGATTGCCATGCGAAGCCAACGGCTTCGTTTTTGAGAGCTTCTTTTAAAAAACATTAAAACCAACATACCAATTAAAAAAGGTAGGGTATACAATGGATCTACAACGGCAATACTATTAAATGCTACGCGATAATTCGAGAAAGGAGCAAACAATTGCGTACCATACGGGGTAAAACAATCTAAAATAGGATGAGTAAATAAGGACCAAAAAAACAACAAAATCCACTCTTTCTGTGTGGTCGTCTTTATTCGTTTGCCGAAATTATATAATTTAAAAACCAACCAGCCACAAAGAAATGCCCCTAAAACCGAAAATAAGATAGAATGCATAAAGCCACGATGAAAAAGCATGGCATCTATTTTATTTCCATATAAAAGATTCCCGATGAAAACATCTAAATCCGGAATAGTACCGCCTAGAGCCCCAAAAAGTAATGCTTTATTTCCTATTTTCTTTCCTAAAACCGCTTCTCCA
This sequence comes from Lacinutrix neustonica, assembly GCF_026625145.1. Lineage (GTDB taxonomy): Bacteria > Bacteroidota > Bacteroidia > Flavobacteriales > Flavobacteriaceae > Lacinutrix > Lacinutrix neustonica. The sequence goes on from NZ_CP113088.1 coordinate 578,560, forward strand.
CAAGCAGCTCCAAGTACAATTTGAGTAAGTGAATCCATATAAATAGCTAATTTACAGTAAGGAATTGAATTTGCATAGCTTATTGTAATATCGTAACATTACAACTCTTAAAAAACGAACCGAAATGCAAGACGATAACCTTTCAAAAATTGATATCGAAGACCAAAAAATAATAGATAATAAAGAGCTTAATATATGGGAAGCTTTAATTCCTGTCATTATCTTAATGGGCTTATTAGCTTATAATATCTTTTTTGTTGATGGCCAAGAATGGTTTGGTACTTATACCAATCAAATCATTTTACTTATGGGAGGTGGAGTTGCACTGATTGATGGGTTTTTAAATAAAGTTTCTTTGCAGGTGATGCTCAAAGAGGTTTGGGAAAATTTAAGAAGTGTTTTTGTTCCCATAATGATTCTTTTTTTAGTGGGCGCCTTAGCAGGAACCTGGTTGGTTAGTGGTATCATACCCGCAATGGTATACTACGGCCTTCAAGTATTAAATCCTTCTATATTTTTACCTGCTTCGGTTATTATCGCAGCCATTATTTCAATCGCTACAGGTAGTTCATGGACCACTTCTGCCACCGTAGGTATTGCTTTAATAGGTATTGGAAGTGCTTTAGGAATTCCCGCAGGAATGATTGCTGGTGCCGTGATTTCCGGCGCCTATTTTGGAGATAAAATGTCTCCATTGAGCGACACTACAAACCTTGCTCCTGCCATGGCTGGAACCGATTTATTTACGCACATACGTTACATGACGATTACAACGGTACCAACTATTATCATCACTTTAATCGCTTTTACTTTTATGAGTATGACCGTAGATACCACTGGAAGTGCGGATATAAGTGGGCTTTTAGCAACTATAGATTCGACTTTTAATATTTCACCTTGGTTATTCACGGTACCTGCAGTGGTTGTCGCCCTAATCTTATTTAAAACAAAACCCCTAATAGCTCTAGCAACAGGAGTCATTACGGCTGCTATTTTTGCCTTTATTTTTCAGCCAAATATTTTAGACGGTATTGCCGATTCAAAATTAGGCGCCATCACTAACGCTGTTTTAACAGATACCAGTATCATTACAGATAATGAAAAGCTTAACGATTTATTTAGTTCAGGAGGCATGAATGGCATGCTTTGGACTATTTTTCTTATTTGTTGTGCGATGGTTTTTGGTGGTGTTATGGATGCTATTGGTGCCTTAGCAAGAATTACTAAAGAACTATTAAAATTAGCAACCACCGTTTTTGGCTTGTTTGCAAGTACCGTAATCAGTTGTTTGGGATTGAATGTTATTGCTTCAGATCAATATTTAGCCTTAGTTATTCCTGGAAAAATGTTTAAAAAGGCCTATGAAGATCGTGGTTTAGCTCCGGAAAATTTAAGTCGTACACTAGAAGACTCAGGCACAGTAACCTCTGTGTTAATTCCTTGGAATACCTGTGGGGCCTACCAAAGTGGTGTTTTAGGCGTTGGCGTTAGCGAGTATTTTGTTTATGCAATCTTCAATTGGTTAAGTCCTTTTACCACCTTGTTTTTTGCCGCACTTAATATTAAAATAAAACAGCTTAAAGCTAAATAACTGTAGGTTAAAGCTTTAAATCCTAACTATAATCAAAACTTATAGCCTAATAAAATTTTAAAATTTTATTAGGCTTATTTTTTTAACTACTGCTGTACTTTTGTCTACTGAAAAAACAATTAATTATAAAATTTAAAAAAATGGCAATAGTAGGAAAACAGTTTCCAAACTTAAGTGTGGATGCAATGAACGAAATGGGTGACACCTTTAAATTAAACGTTCTTGAGGAAGCAAAAAAAAATAAGAAAAAAGTATTATTATTCGCGTACCCGAAAGATTTTACTTTTGTTTGCCCAACAGAATTACATGCATTTGAAGCTGCTAAAGCAGAATTTGAAAAAAGAAACACCATCGTCATTGGAGCTTCTTGCGATACGCCTGAAGTACACTTTGCATGGTTAAATACTCCAAAAGATAATGGTGGTATTGAAGGTGTTACCTACCCCATTTTAGCAGATTCTAACCGTAACTTAGCGTCTACACTTGGTATTTTAGATATTAGTAATGAAACGTATAACGAGGAAACAGGCGTAGTGACTGTTGAAGGCGACAATGTTACCTATAGAGCCACTTATGTTATCGATGAAGAGGGAACTGTACAACACGAAGGGGTAAATAATATGCCCATTGGTAGAAATGTAAACGAATTTTTACGCATTATCGATGCTTTAACCCACGTTCAAGAAAAAGGAGAAGTGTGTCCTGCAAATTGGGAAGAAGGAAAAGATGCTATGAGTGCAAACAGATTAGGGACTGCTGAGTATTTAGCAAACCACGTAAACTAATTAAGCATGATTCAAGAATTAAGTCAAGACAACTTATCTGAAATTATTGCGACTAACGATACTGTGGTAGTACAATATTCTGCAAGTTGGTGTGGTAACTGTCGTATTATGAAACCAAAAGTTAAGAAATTAGCTGGAGCGTTAAATAATATAACCTTTGTTATTGCTGACGCCGAAAAATTTCCGAATCGAGACAATTGGCAACAGTAGATAATTTACCAACTTTTGCAACTTTTAAAGATGGAAAATTTGTAAATCAAACACAGACAAACAAATTTGACGTTTTAAAAGCATTAGTTGATGAAGTCGCATAACAAAAATATTTTCGCATTATCGAAAATGAAAAATATAGGTATCGATGAAATTACCAGTAATTAAACATTTAACACAATTTATTGAAGACAATGATGAAGATTTTATTGTTGAGACTATAGAAACTTTGGAAGCTTTAACAGAAATTCCTTCGTTAAAAGATGAAGAACTTGACGTTATTGGTGAACTCATTTCTAATATGTATGGCGCCATTGAGGTGAATAAAATGATTAAAAGCGGGACCTCAAAAAAAGAGGCTTTAAATGGTTTTATGACACGAGTATTAGGCGCTATTGACAAATAAAAATAGAACTTAGCGTAATTAAAAAAGCCACTTCAAAATGAAGTGGCTTTTTTTTATTTCTCTAACAGGTTAAAAAACCCGGAGTGTTTTGTTTATCTATTATCATTTATTTTAAATCAAAACGATCTAAATTCATCACTTTATCCCAAGCAGAGACAAAATCTTTAACAAACTTTTCTTTAGCATCATGGGCACCATAAACTTCACAAACAGCTCTTAATTCGCTATTTGAACCGAAAATTAAGTCTGCTCTAGTTCCGAGAAAATGTCATAGCACCTGTTTTACGATTTCTTCCAATAAATTCCTTTTCTTCGGTATTCGCTGCTTTCCATGTGATTGATAAATCAAGGACGTTTATAAAAAAGTCATTCGTTAGACTTCCAATAGTCTCTGTAAACACACCGTGTCTAGAACCGTCGTAATTCGCTCCCAAAACACGCAGTCCACCTAACAACACGGTCATTTCCGGCACCGATAAGGTTAATAAATTGGCTCGATCTATTAATAAATCTTCTGCGGCAATATCCAAGTCGGTTTGTATGTAATTTCTAAACCCGTCAGCCAAAGGCTCTAAATAACCAAAAGATTCGATGTCTGTTTGCTCTTGTGAAGCATCACCCCTACCTTGTGTAAAAGGAACCTTAACAGAATAACCTGCCTTTCTTGCAGCTTCTTCCACAGCCGTTACGCCTCCTAAAACAATTAGGTCTGCCATCGAAATAGTTCCTGAAAAGTCTTTTTGAATCCCCTCTAGGATATTTAAAACGCGATTTAATTCATCGGGGTTGTTAACCTTCCAACTCCTCTGTGGCTCTAAACGTAAGCGGCCGCCGTTGGCTCCACCACGTTTGTCTGAACCTCTATAGGTTGAAGCAGAAGCCCAAGCGGTCGTCACTAATTGAGATACCGTTAAACCCGAATTTAATATCATGTTTTTTAATGACTCTATATCACCATCACTTAAATGATAGCTAACTTTAGGAATGGGGTCTTGCCAAAGTAATTCTTCTTTGGGCACTTCAGGACCTAAATAACGATCCTTAGGTCCCATATCTCGATGCGTTAATTTATACCAAGCACGCGAGAAAGCCTCTTCAAACGCTTTATGATCTTTGTGGAAGCGCTGAGAAATTTTTAAATACTCGGGGTCTGTTTTTAAGGCAATATCTGCGGTGGTCATCATTAAAGCTTGTTTTCCATTAGGATCACCCGCTTTAGGTGCCATTCTAGCATTGGAAGCCGCTGTTGGTGTCCATTGGTGCGCACCAGCAGGGCTTTTTGTAAGTTCCCAATCGTAATTTAACAAAACATCAAAATAATCATGATCCCATTGGGTGGGGTTGGGTGTCCATGCCCCCTCGATACCACTAGTAATAACATCATCTAAAACCCCTGTACCAAATGAATTTTTCCAACCCATACCCATCTGTTCAATAGATGCGCCATGTGGCTCGGCCCCACATACTCGTTTGGATCTGCTGCTCCATGTGCTTTACCAAACGTGTGTCCTCCAGCGACAAGCGCTACGGTTTCTTCATCATTCATAGCCATACGCCCAAAAGTTTCTCTAACATTTTGTGCTGAGCCCATCGGGTCCGGATGACCATTTGGTCCTTCAGGGTTAACATAAATCCATCCCATCATGACTGCAGCAAGTGGATTTTCTAGTTCTCCATTTTCATAGCGTTCTTCATTTGCTCCCCATTGGGTCTCACTGCCCCAATAAATATCTTGCTCTGGTTCCCAAGCGTCTTCTCGCCCTCCAGCATATCCAAAAGTTTTAAGGCCCATAGATTCTATCGCACAATTTCCTGCAAGAATCATTAAATCTGCCCACGAAATTTTGTTTCCATATTTTTGCTTTATTGGCCATAATAATAACCGGGCTTTATCTAAATTACCATTATCTCGGCCAGCTATTTACAGGTGCAAAACGCTGGTTTCCTGATCCAGCACCTCCTCTTCCATCCCCTATTCTATAGGTTCCAGCACTATGCCACGCCATACGAATCATAAACCCTCCATAATGCCCATAATCTGCAGGCCACCAATCCTGAGAATCAGTCATTAAATTAAGTACATCTTGTTTAAGCGCTCTAAAATCTAAACTATTAAAGGCTTCAGCATAATCAAAATCATCACCCATTGGGTTAGAGTTGGGAGCATTTTGACGTAAAATATTTAATTTTAATTCATTAGGCCACCAATCGCGATTTTTCACGCCTCCTCCAGCCGTTCTTTTTTGGGTTCCTAAAAAAGGACACTTACTCGCTGCTGAATCGTTAATTTCAAATGTTTCGGTATTTTTATTATCCATGATGTAACGCTATTTTATAGTTTTCTTAAATTTAATGATTTAATTGATTATAATAAAATTAAAAAATTGATAGTTCTTATTTTCCAATAACTATAAACTATTATAAGGCGTTAAAATAACATTGGAGACTATGATTCTAGATTTAATAAAAAAAGCCACCCCAATGGGAGTGGCTTTTTTTAAAATTAAAGAGACTGTCCTTAGACATCTTAAGATTTTGGTAATAGTACCGCATCAATGACATGAATCACACCATTCGATTGGTTAACATCTGCAATAGTCACTTTTGCTGAGTTTCCATTTTCATCAGAAATATAAAGGTCTTCACCTTTTAACCAAGCCGTTATCATTCCTCCACTTACAGTTGTTATTTCTGCTTTTCCTTTACCTTTTTTAACCCGCTTTAAAAGCGCTTTTGCATTCCATTTTCCTGAAACCACATGATAGGTTAATACCGTTTGTAATGTTTTTTTGTTTTCTCGGCTTTAATAATGTTTCAACGGTACCATCTCGGTAATTTCGCAAAGGCATCATTTGTTGGCGCAAAAACAGTAAAAGGTCCTTCGCTAGCTAATACATCAACGAGCTCTGCGGCTTTTACAGCAGCTACTAAAGTGGTATGATCTTTCGAATTAACGGCATTTTCAACGATGTTTTTACTAGGGTACATAGCGGCCCCACCAACCATTACGGTTGTCTCGTTCATCATTTTGTCTTGAGAAAAACCACTAAGCGAAGCAAAAATGGCCATAGTAAAGAAAGTTGATTTAATTAATTTTGATGTTTTCATAATTTTGATTTTTAAACTGTTATTTTATTGTTTCAGTTACATAAACGTAGTTTGCCTCCTGCCGGTTTTCTCTTCATTTGAGCTTTAACATTATATTAACGCCATTGAATCACTTAACTATTTATATGCCATATTGTTATGTTAAAATCAAAAAAGTAAAAAAAGAGGAAACAAATAGTTTAAAGCTCTAATTATTCTTAATTTTATATTTTTAAAAACATAAAACTATGGCAAAAATAACGTTAGGAGGAACACCTGTTGAAACCTCAGGACAGCTTCCGGAAATAGGTGAAAAGGCACCCGAATTCCATTTAACTACAACCGATTTATCCACTCAAAAATTATCAGATTTAAAAGGCCATAAAGTCGTTTTGAATATTTTTCCAAGTGTAGATACGGGCACCTGTGCGCAATCTGTTCGTGAGTTTAATAAAAAAGCAGGAAAGATGAACAACACCAAAGTGTTATGTATCTCGAGAGATTTACCCTTTGCACAAGCGCGTTTTTGTGGCGCAGAAGGTTTAGAACATGTTTTAATGCTGTCTGATTTTAAAACAGGCGATTTTGGTAAAGCTTATGGTTTAGAGTTCACAGATGGTCCTTTTGAAGGGTTACATTCTCGCTGCGTTCTTGTATTAGATGAAAATGGTATTGTTACATACACACAACAAGTAAAAGAAGTTGGAGATGAACCAAACTATGAAGCATCCTTAGATGCTTTATTAGGTGAATAAATAACTCGACATTCAATAAATCACAACCTGTCACGTTTAAACACATGACAGGTTTATTTATATATATATGAAAAAAAAGACTCTTTCTTAGTCAACAGAATTAAAAGCGTGGGTTATGCCTTTAAAGGGGCTTATTTGTTAATCACAACGGAAGCCAGCTTAAAAGTGCAATTCGTTTTAGGTATTATAATGACTTTGGCTGGATTATACTTTGGATTATCCTCAATAGAATGGTGTATTCAAACTTTAGTTATAGCCCTTATCATGGCTATAGAAGGTATTAATACTGCTGTTGAAGAAATGGCAGATTTTATTCATCCTGAGTATCACCCAAAAATTGGACTTATAAAAGATTTGGCAGCAGGGGCCGTATTTATTGTGGCCATTGCAGCAATCGCTATAGGCTTTATCATTTATATTCCTAAGATATTTTAAACACCATAACTAATTAGGTTAAACGGTAGTAATTTGTATTTTTGTTTCATTCTAAACATTGATAATGGCGAAAGCGAAAAAGACAACTAAAAGAAAGTCGGCACCCAAATTAAAAAAACCCGATTTTAAATTATCAAGTCAACAAAAACTTATTTTTGGGAGCTTATTAGTACTCTGTGGCGTGATGCTTTTTATTGCATTGCTCTCTTATCTATTTACTGGTAAAGCAGACCAAAGCTTATTAAGTGCATTCCCCTCACGTACTTCTGAAACACAAAATTGGGCAAAATCACTTGGTAATTGGTTAGGCGATTTTTTAATTTATAAAGGTTTTGGAGTCGCTTCATTTATTTTTTCTCGGATTGATATTTTTATCGGGAATCTATATTTTGTTGGATTTAAAAAAAGGAAAACTGGCACAACATTGGATTTGGGGTACTATAATCGTCATTTGGTTGTCTGTATTATTGGCTTTTGCAGCACCTTTAAGTGATTATCTAAGTGGCACCATTGGCTTTGAACTCAACAGCTATTTACAGGATTATGTTGGAAAAGTAGGGATTATATTATTACTAATTTTCGTGTTAATAACTTATCCGGCCATTCGGTTTAAATTTACACCTGAACGTATTGGCGCTTTGTTTAGAAGTGCAAAAAAAGAAATAAAAACAGAATTTAAACAAGCTTCAGAAGATGTTTTTGTTCCTATTGACAATGCATTAACTGATGAAGCCGAAGCTATAAAAGCAGCTTTCGAAAACAAATCAGAAACTCTTGACCCTACCATTTCTAAGCCCTCCAAAATGGATCAAACGGAGACTCTAAAAACGGAATCAACTTCTGCAGCCTTAGAAATCGAAATTCCAAAAGAAGAAGAGGAAGAGCATCTTGACATAGAAGTTGAAAAAATAATTGAAGAAAAGTCTGAAACAGATAACCTTTCTGATAAATTAGTAGCAGATTTTGGTGAATTTGACCCCACTTTAGAACTCAGTAATTACCAATTTCCGCCTTTAGATTTATTGAAAAAATACGACAATGAGGGCGTTACTATAAATCAAGAAGAACTTGAAGAAAATAAGAATCGAATTGTAGAAACCCTAAATAATTATAAAATTGGTATTGCAAGTATTAAAGCAACTATTGGCCCTACCGTAACCTTATATGAAATTGTACCCGATGCTGGCATTCGAATTTCTAAAATAAAAAACTTAGAAGACGATATTGCATTGTCCTTGTCTGCTTTAGGTATTCGAATTATTGCTCCAATTCCAGGTAAAGGAACCATTGGTATAGAAGTGCCTAATAAAAACGCAACGGTTGTTTCTATGCGATCGGTTATTGCTTCTCAAAAATTTCAAAAAACAGATATGCACTTACCAATCGCGATTGGTAAAACCATTAGTAATGAAACTTTAGTCATCGATTTAGCAAAAATGCCTCACCTATTAATGGCTGGTGCCACAGGACAAGGAAAATCGGTAGGTTTAAATGCCGTACTAACCTCTCTATTATACAAAAAGCACCCTGCTGAAGTGAAGTTTGTTTTAGTTGATCCTAAAAAAGTAGAATTGACGCTATTTAATAAAATTGAGCGCCATTATTTAGCCAAATTACCTGGGGAAGCTGAGGCCATTATAACTGACAATACCAAAGTAATTAACACCCTTAACTCACTGTGTATTGAAATGGATAACCGATACGAAATGCTTAAAAATGCGTTGTGTCGTAATATTGTAGAATATAACAAAAAATTTAAAGACCGTAAGTTAAACCCTAATGATGGCCATGCTTACTTACCCTATATTGTTTTAGTTGTAGATGAGTTTGCCGATTTAATTATGACTGCAGGCAAAGAGGTTGAAACTCCTGTTGCGCGTTTAGCACAATTGGCTCGTGCCATTGGTATTCATTTAATAATTGCGACACAACGGCCTTCTGTAAATGTTATTACAGGTATTATTAAAGCCAATTTCCCAGCGAGAATTGCCTTTAGAGTCTCGAGTAAAATCGATTCACGTACAATTTTAGATGCTGGTGGAGCCGATCAACTTATTGGTCGTGGCGACATGCTGTATACCCAAGGCAACGATATGATACGAATACAATGTGCTTTTGTTGACACACCCGAAGTTGAAAGAATAGTCGATTTTATTGGCGCGCAAAAGGCTTATCCCGATGCTTATTTACTTCCTGAATATGAAGGTGAAGAAGGTGGCACGAGTCTTGATATAGATATATCTGAAAGAGATAAACTGTTTAAAGATGCTGCCGAAATTATAGTTACAGCACAACAAGGCTCTGCTTCTTTATTGCAACGTAAACTTAAATTAGGTTATAACCGTGCAGGTCGTATTATTGATCAATTAGAAGCCGCTGGTATTGTTGGCGGATTTGAAGGCAGCAAAGCAAGACAAGTTTTAATTACAGATTTAGTAGCTCTTGATCAATTATTAGAAAACGAAGGTCAATAAATTATTAAAATAACTTAAAATTTCTACGCTATACGCTAGTAGAAATAGCAAATTAACATTTACCATGAAAAAATTATTACTTTTATTATTCATCACTAGCAGCACGCTTTTTGCTCAAAGTGACTCTAAAGCAAAAACACTTTTGTCTGAAGTTTCAACAAAAGTTAAAAGTTATGACAACATTGCTATCGATTTTAAATATGTTTTAGAAAACACTGCGGAAAAAATTAAGCAAGAAACCGGAGGTGACGTCACCATGAAAGGCGATAAATACCATTTAAACATTTTAGGCGCGACTAGAATTTTTGACGGTAAAAAACTATATACGATAAGTCCGAGATGATGAAGAGGTAACCATTTCTACAGAAAACAGTGATACTAACACCATTACACCAAGTAAAATGTTGTCTTTTTATGAAGATGGTTTTTCTTACAAAATGGATATTATTCAAAATATAAAAGGACGTCAAATTCAATACGTTAAATTAACCCCTATAGATTCAAATTCAACCATTAAATATATCCTTTTGGGCATAGATGCCCAAACCAAGCATATTTACAATTTGATAGAAATTGGTGATAATGGTACCAAAACGACTTTAACTGTTAATTCTTTTAAAACAAACGAAACTATCTCGAAAACCTTGTTTACTTTTGACGAGAGTAAATTTAAAGATTATTACATCAATAAACTAGACTAGATCTCTTAGTGAAAATACTGGATAGATACATATTAAAGTCTTATCTTAAAACTTTTATCAGCGTGTTTTTTATTCTCATGCTGATTTTTGTATTACAGGCGATTTGGCTATATATTAAAGAATTAGCTGGAAAAGACTTAGATATTTCTACAGTTTTGAAATTCTTATTCTACATTACGCCTACTCTAATTCCTCTAATTTTACCGCTCACCATCTTGTTAGCTTCAATCATGGTATTTGGTGATTTTGCCGAAAATTATGAGTTTGCTGCTATGAAATCAACTGGTATTTCGTTACAAAGGGCTATGGCTGGATTGAGTGTTTTTATTGTATTACTAGCGATAACCACTTTCTTCTTTACTAATAATGTGATTCCCAAGGCGGAATACGAAAGTTACAATTTACGTAAGAACATTGCTAAAGTAAAGCCGCAACAATTTATTGCAAAAGGCCAATTCAATCAACTCGGTGACAATTTCAATATTAAGGTGGAAGACAAATATGGTCCCGAGGGAAGACTATTAAAGGGAGTTGTTATCCATAAAGGTCAAACTAAAATATCAGGAAACCATACTGTAATCGTTGCGAAGACAGGGAAATTAGCAAGTGCCGAAGACTCTGAAATCATAAAATTAATTCTCTATGATGGTCATTATTATGATGACACCCCGCCAAGTAAACCTGCAGAAAGAAAAAAGAATCCCTTTGTAAAAAGCGTATTCAAAGAGTATACTATAAATTTAGACTTGTCTCAATTAAACCCTGTCGATTTAGATGACAAGAGCACAGATAATAAATATTCCATGCTATCTATTGCAGAATTAGATAATAAAACAGATTCATTAATAACAGAGCGTCGAAATACGTATGAGCAGTTTGGCGAGACACTATATAATCGCTCTAATATAGGGACGTTAAACCTAACGGTTGACTCACGAAAAGACACCCTGTACTCGGGTAACATTCTTGATCTCTTTAACACTAGGCGTCAAGTTCAATTGCTCGATTATGCTATTAATGCCACCGCTAGTACAAAACAAATTATTGTTGCTAAAGAAGATAATGTTAAAGCGAAAACCATCTGGTTAAATAAACATATTATCGCTATGCATGAAAAATTCGCATTGGCTATTGCTTGTATTATATTATTTTTTGTTGGCGCCCCTCTTGGTGCTTTAATTAGAAAAGGAGGCTTGGGCTTGCCTATGGTGATCGCCATTGTTTTATTTTTAAGTTATCATTTTATTGGGATTTTTGCTAAAAATAGTGCTAAAGATGGCTCTTTTAATCCGGCGTTAGCTACTTGGTTCTCCACATTGATTATGCTCCCTTTAAGTATCTTCCTTACCCGAAGAGCGACCGCAGATCGTGGTCTTTTTGAGTTTGATCATATTACAGAACCTCTTAAAAAATTATTTAAAACCCCGGAAAAACTTAATGCTAAAGGTAAAAAAATACAAACTGTAGAAGATTACGATACCATTAGAAGAGTTGAACAATCAAGAGATTATAGGAACTTAAGGAAAGCATATAAAATATTTCTAAATTATTTTATAATAAAAAATATAGACTATGAAACAATAAGCGATTCAATGCATAAGCTTATTGAAACAATGGATATAACTAGCATTGGAATCAATATACAAAAAGGAGAACCAACAACCTATTTGATTGATTTTGATGATAAAATAAAGTCCGAAATCGTGACCACTTTTATTGAAAATTTAAAAAAAGATTGCAAACAACCATTAGACATCGTTTCTAATGAGAACATTACTATTGAAATAACTTCTCATGATTTCTATCATGCTTTTGATCTTATTAAGCATCCTGTTTTTAACGACATAACAGCTAACAAAAGCCTTATTAACGATTAAAATACGCGTTTAACAGGTATCACTACTTTTTTGTTTTTAACTATTTCATTTTTTTTCATAACCATTCCGTCACTTCGCATAGATTGTATTGATAGAGATAGCAGCATACTTAGCGTTATTCTAATGAAGTAATCCAAATGGGTTATAAAAACCATTGTAGTGCCTTTATACATCTTTTTATCTATTCCAAAATCAAAAAATCAAATGTGTATTCAGCCCGAAAATCGTAAATAAGCAATATCTTTGCGCTGTATTTAAAAAAAATTTAAATGATTACTAACACCAAATCAAAAGTGCCTTTTAAATTAAACACCATACAAGAAGCAATCGACGATATTAAAGCTGGAAAAGTAATAATTGTTGTAGATGATGAAGATAGAGAAAATGAAGGTGATTTCTTAGCCGCTGCAGAATTAGTAACACCAGTAAATGATTAATTTTATGGCCACTCATGGTCGAGGGTTAATTTGTGCACCTTTAACCGAAAATCATTGTAAAGATTTAGGTCTTCATATGATGGTTACGAATAACACAGATCCATTAGAAACTGCTTTTACTGTATCGGTAGACTTAAAAGGTAGCGGCGTTACCACAGGAATATCTGCTAGTGATCGTGCATTAACCATACAAGCCTTAGTTAATAAAGACACAAAACCCTTTGATCTTGCAAGACCAGGTCATATTTTTCCTTTGGTAGCAAAAGAAGGCGGTGTGTTGCGTAGAACAGGCCATACAGAAGCAGCCATAGATTTTGCACGTTTAGCAGGCTTAGAACCCGCTGGTGTGATTGTAGAAATCATGAACGAAGACGGTACCATGGCGCGATTACCACAATTGATTGAAGTCGCTAAGAAATTCGATTTAAAATTGGTTTCGATTGAAGATTTGGTAGCCTATAGGATGGATCACGACTCTCTAATTGAAAAGAAAGAGGATTTTAATATAGAAACGCGTTTTGGAAGTTTTAGATTAAGAGCCTACCAACAAACCACTAATAATCAGGTGCATATTGCCTTAACGAAAGGAAGCTGGGCTACTAACGAACCCGTATTAACTAGAGTGAATTCTACCTTAGTCAATAATGATATTTTAGGAACGCTAACGAATAATGCGGATGAGAAATTAGATGATATGTTTCGTGTCGTTACCAAAGCCTCTAAAGGCGCCATACTCTTTATAAACCAACAATCGCAATCCTTAAATTTATTAAAACGACTTAGCCTTTTAAAAGACAAGCAAGTGGAAGGACAAATTGTAAAAGCACCAGCTATTGCAATGGATACTAAAGACTTCGGCATTGGTGCACAAATTCTTCACGATTTAAATATCCACAAACTAAAATTAATTTCTAACTCACAACAAACCAAGCGTGTTGGTATGATTGGTTATGGTTTAGAGATTGTTGAATATGTGACTTATTAATAAGTACCTAGAGTACAATCATTAAACCACTTATTGGTGGTGTCTAATTTACGTACGCATTGAAAAGTACGCGTATGGCCCTAATGGGCTGTAATAATAAAGGGCTACCATCATTATTCTATTAAAATGATGGCAGCTTTTGAAAATTAAAGACTTTCGTTTAAAGCGCTGCTTTTATCGCTGCTACCATGTGAGCAGCACGACTATGCACCTCTTCTTCTGTCCACGACAATTTAATAAGACAGGAGATATTACGCCCTATATAATGATCACTTTGCTCAAAAGAAGCTGTGTTTAATGTATTCAACGCTTGTTTAATTTCAGCAGACAATGGAAATAGTGATTTGGCTGTTTTTAAATGCTCCCATTCACGAACATAATGCCAGCTATTGTCGTAATAGTGCCAACAAGCATCTACTCCATTAGTCTTAAAAGCTTCAATTGTTTTTCTTGCACTCTCTAGATCGGGCAAAAAGAAGTTTAAAAAAGCATAACTTTCCTCTCCACCCTCGGGAACCGTTCTAAAGGTCACTTCAGGAATTGTAGACAATGCCGCTCTTAATATGGTATGGTTTTTTTTCTGAATCGCAATAAATTCAGATAAACGCTTAATCTGAGCTAACCCCACAGCCGCATGCAGCTCTGAAATTCTAAAATTGTAACCTAAAAATGGATGTGTTTCTGCCCCTCTATCATTGCCGACATGATCATGACCGTGGTCACTATAATGATCTGCATTTAAATAGTATTTTTCATTATTTGTAATTACAGCACCGCCCTCACCACATGTTATTGTTTTTACAAAATCGAAAGAAAAACAACCTAAATCACCAACACTTCCTAAGGGCTTCCCCTTATAGGTGCCTCCTATGGCTTGACAGGCATCTTCAATTAATACTAAATTATGAGTATCACAAACCACTTGTAACTCGCTCATATTTGCCATACTCCCACACATTTGCACGACCATAACGGCTTTAGTTTTTTCAGTCACTGCAGCTTCAACAGCACGTGCATCTAAACCGAGTGTGTCATCGATATCCACTAACACTGGAATAGCGCCTAACATCAATATAGCTTCAAAACTGGCAACAAAAGTAAATGTTGGCATGATCACCTCATCTCCAGCCCCTACCCCTGCACTTGCTAAAGCGACAGATACAGCTGCCGTTCCGCTAGATACTAATTGGGCATGCTTAGACTCCAAAGTTTTTTGTAGTTCGACCTCTAAAGACTTCGCTTTCCAGTGTCCATTTCGCATGCCATCAAAACCGTAACGCATCAAAACTCCATTGTCTAATACATCTTGTAATTCCTTTCGTTCTTCCGTTCCAAAGCGTTCAAATCCTGGCATAATTGTGTTTTAAATTGACCGCAAAATTAGCGGAAATTCCTCAATAAAAAAAGCCTCTAAACTAAGTTTAAAGGCCTAATAAAATAAAATATATCTAGATTACTGATTTTCAATAATGCTATCTATAAAGGTAAAATGTCTACCTGTTTCACGTAAAAAGGTATAGCCGAGATAGCTCTCCTATGACCTGCAGTTTTTTATTAAGTGCTACAATATTGGGATACCCCCCGTTTGGGTTGTATTTTTTTATTAAAATTATATTTTTCGCTTTTTGTTCGGGAGTAATAATGTCTGATCGTCTTGGCATGTCTATCTCTAATAACACAAAATTTTCAGATTTAACTATAAATGCGTCTGAATTGAAAAAATCGGTTTTTAAGGATTTGCATGGCCCACACCAATCACTACCAGTAAAATACATTAAAATGGGCTTGTTGGAAATTTGTGACTCCTTTGCCGCTTGATCAAAATCTGTTAACCAATTGAGCTTTGAATAGTCTTCCTCCTGAGAAAAACTGAGCGTCCCCATACACAAAGCTAAAAGTATAAATAGTTTTTTCATTCCTTGTTTCCTTTAAACGTTAGATCCCTTAAAAAACACAAAGTAACAAAAATCCTGCCAAGACACTGTATTACAACACAATAACACTATCCTTTAACTCTTTACGTACCTTTCCTAATTTAGACATAAAGTCATCTTGGTCTCTATACCCCACAGGCATCACTAATACAGACTGTAGCCCTTTTTCTTTTAAGTGTAAAATGGAATCATAATCTTTTGATGAAAATCCTTCCATGGGACAGGCATCAATGCGTTCTAAGGCACAAACTGTTAATAGATTCCCCATCGCTAAATAAGCCTGTTTTGTTGCCCACTGCTCTATTCTTTCTTTAGGACTATTTTTAAAATCTTCAATTAAAAAATCTTTAAAAGGATCGATTATAGCATCCGGAGTGTCTCTTATGGTTTTAATGCGCTGAAAATAATTTTCAATATATGCCGTATCGACAACCCTTTCAATACAATAAATAAAAACATGAGACGCCTGTGCTACTTGCTCTTGATTCATAGAATGCTCGACCAATTGCTTTTGAAGTGCTTTATTTTGTAGTACTACTAACTTAATAGGCTGTAAGCCATATGAGGTCGCTGTTAAATTAAAAGCTTCCATGAGAATATTAAGTTTCTCTTCGGAAATTATTTTGGTCGCATCAAAGGTTTTGGTAGCATAGCGCCAGCGTAGTGCGTCAATTGCATTCATAAATTCGTGGTATAACTTTTTGCAAAAATAGGGTTACATTCGTATATATAATGATAAAGAGTGATAAATTAAAATGATACTATTATAGTTATGAGTACTACCGAAGAATTAATCAATGCTTCCGAAACAAGAATATTTAAAGCTATATTCCCAAATACAACCAACCATTACAACACCCTATTTGGGGGAACGGCCTTACACATGATGGACGAGGCTTCTTTTATTTGCGCCACGCGCTTTAGCCGAAAAAAAGTAGTGACCATATCTACAGATAAAATAGATTTCGAAAGGCCTATTCCTGAAGGGTCCATTGTTGAACTCATCGCCGGAATTTCTAAAGTGGGAACCACCAGTTGTACTGTTAAAGTCGATATTTTTATGGAAAACATGTATAGTTATAAGCGAGAATTAACCGTCACCGGTTTCTTTAAGTTCGTGGCTATCAACGATGAAATGAAACCCATCCCTATTCTAGATTAAAAATTTATAAAAAATCTTATTTTTTATTTGATAAGAATGAAAAAGGACACTATATTTGCAGCCGCATTCAGGCAAATAGCTTGATAAGGCACTCAAGGAGAAATGGCAGAGTGGTCGAATGCGGCAGTCTTGAAAACTGTTGAGGGTCACACCTCCGGGGGTTCGAATCCCTCTTTCTCCGCTAGGAATGAATCAAATTCCACCAAAACCCTATAAACATTATGTTTATGGGGTTTTTTAATTACCTCCTATATCAAACAAAACCATATAATATTAAATAAAAGGAGCTTGATTCGGTGCTTAAAATTACAAACAAAAATAAGCACCGAATCATCTGTTAATAATTGATAATCAAACAGTTGATTGTTTTTTTATTAATATTTTTTTGTATCTTTAAGAGAAATATAAAACAAGCACCTATGCAAACTACATTTTCTGTATTGTTTTACCCAAAAGGAAGTAATATTGATAAAAAAGGTATGACTCCCATCTATTTGAGGATTACGGTAAACGGCAAGCGCAGTGAATTTAGCATCAAACGAAAAGTACTATTGACTAAATGGAACTCTGAAGCAGGAAAGGTTCGCGGGACTACCGCTGATGTTCGTGAGCTTAATAGATATATGGATGCTATTAAAGTCAAGGTACATAAGATCCAAGAAACCCTTTCGAAAAATAAAGGATTGATTACCTCCGAAATTATCAAGAACATCTATCTAGGTAAAAATATAAAGCACAAAATGCTATTAGAAATCTTCCAAGCTCACAACGATAAAATTGAAAGACTTGTAGGTAAAGAATTTGCTCCTGGCACCATAGAACGCTACAAAACTGCAAAAAAGCACGTTTCAGATTACATCAACCTAGAATATCGCATAGCCGATATTCCTGTAAAAGATGTTGATCATAAATTCATTTCAGGATTAGAATACTACCTTAAAACAAAGCGCAAATGCGCTCACAACACAGCTATTAAATACGTCACTAACTTCAAAAAAATAATTCGCATTGCATTTGCCAATGATTGGATAACCAAAGACCCTTTTATAAATTGGAAAGCAAAACTCAAAATCGTAGATCGAGAATTTCTAACTCAGGAAGAAATTCAAAAGATGGTTGAGAAGGAACTTCATGCAGAGCGTTTAGATCAGGTGAAAGATATCTTTATATTTTCTTGCTTTACAGGATTAGCCTATGCAGATGTTAAAAAGCTTTCTAGAAATGATATAGTGATAGGTATAGATGGTGATAAATGGATTAAAATAAAGCGCTCAAAAACTGAAACACGAAGTAGCATTCCATTATTACCTACTGCTCTTGATATTTTGGATAAATATAATGACTATTATTAAGTAAGAGTACCTTAAAACATTCTTGAAGTTCAATTGTTTTTTTATCCCAATTATCAAAAACCAACCTTGCTGCATCCTTTGAATTTTGAATTTTATATGCTTTACTAGCACTAATTTTTTCTTGATAACTTACTTTTATTTCACTAACTTGTGTTCTCATTTTAATTGTCTTTTAAAGGATTTTTAATAATGAAAAAGAGGGCGCATCTTTCCACAGGAACGCCCTCTTTGTCTTTTTAGCTATTCAGTAGAATTTTCTTCGCCCTTTA
The DNA here is from genome assembly GCF_026625145.1 of Lacinutrix neustonica. Lineage (GTDB taxonomy): Bacteria > Bacteroidota > Bacteroidia > Flavobacteriales > Flavobacteriaceae > Lacinutrix > Lacinutrix neustonica. The sequence continues at coordinate 597,020 of NZ_CP113088.1, forward strand.
TACCAAGCAATAAAATTTCGTTAGCTACCACTTCGGTAACATATCTTTTTTCTCCTGCTTCTATTTCATAGCTTCGTGAAGTCAATTTACCTTCAATAGCGACTTCTTTTCCTTTGTCCACGTATTTATCTACGATTTCGGCAATTTTACCCCAGGCTACAATATTATGCCATTGTGTATTTTGTACTTTTTCTCCGTTTGAGTTTTTATAAAACTCATTGGTAGCGATTGAAAAATTAGCAACTTTTTTACCGCTTTCTAGGGTCTTGATTTCAGGCGCATTTCCCACGTTCCCGATTAACTGTACTTTGTTTTTTAGAGTGATCATAATTAAAAGATTTAAAGATTAATATTTATTTGAATTATTGATTTACTTATTATATCCGGAGCGTTTTCCTTTTGTTGTTTTTTTAACTTTTGTTCCGCTTCCTTTTTGAGGATTTTGTAAGATCTCATAAGATTCATTTTAGATTTACTTCCCATAGAGCCGTTGCTGTTACCTTTTTTTGTTGCTTGGTGCTTTCGATATTCAGCTTTGTTTAGACATATAAAAAGTGCGAGCGAGTTTACGCTGAGCGTAGTCGAAGTGAGCCTGGTTATGCTGTCGTTCAAAGCTGAATGTTGTTATTTTGCTGTCAAAAAAAGGTATGGTTGTGATGGCTCGGGAGGTGAGCCTAAACTTCTTGTGAAGTATAAAACATAAGAAGTGGAACAAAATGCAAATAGATTTTTCCTTATTTAGCGGACTTGATTCACGCTTTTTACTTGGGAATGTAGTGTTCCTTTCCAGCAGAGCGGAAAGGGTTAACGGAATGAAGAGTAAAAAGTGGGAATTGTGTCCAAGACTTATTTTAAATAAGCTCTTTTCTTGGAATGTAGCTTTTCGCAGAATGTAGAGGAATGTGCTGAGTGGATTTATTATCTAAAATTTACTCCCGAACCTAAAAAAAATATTATAACACTCGGAGTTTTCATATTTAAAATGTTGAAATCTCAAAAGAATAAAATTGTTTTTCAGTAACAAAAAAGTGCAATATTCTTAATTGCCGAATTCAACCCATAAGTGCAACAAATATATTATTTAGGATTTCAATTAGTTATTAATAAAATACTTACATTAATGCTTTTTAAGCATACACGTTTTTAATTAAAGCCCTAAAAAATGAATATTATCTACTCATTTTGATTCTTCAATATGGATTTCAATTCGTTATTCATTTCGACTATAATTGAATCCCTATACACTTTTTTTAAAGCAATGTCTTCTAATTTATCTCCTTCCCTTAATTTAAAGAGTTTATTGTCGATTTTTATCAATATTAATTCAGAAGAACTATTTATTCCTTTAATTGTACCATAATATCTAAGCTTAGGCCATTTAACAACTATACTTATTTTATTATTTAATGCTTTTTTTACATTCTTTTTGTCCGGTTTTTGTTTAGGCTTCCCTACCGTTACATTCACTTTTCTTTCTCTCACTTTATCTAAAAATGGGTCTCTGTCAATTCTATTTAATTGAAAGGTGTCTTTAGACAAAGTTTGCAAAGAACTTTCTGCATAAATAACATCTTTCGAAAGGTAGGTTGTTTGATTATCTGCTTTAAAAAAATTAAATAGTTTGTATATAACGACTATCCAAATAGCGAACATAAAAACCATTAAAATAATATTTAGTAATCGTCTATTCATTATTCTACAGTAAACTTTCTTGGTTCACTTGAAACACTTTCATTCCCTGCTTCATCCCTTGCTCTCACTCTCCAATAATAATCACCTACTGAATTTATTAAAATCTGTTGAGATGTAATATTTGTAAACTCTGTTTGAATGATATTTGTAAAATTAATATCGGTAGCGATTTCAAGAACACTTGCTAAAGGAGAAAGGACTTCTCCTGAATCATTTCCCAAATCCCATACAAACTCTACTGTACTATTCGTAATTCCATTAGAATCGGAGTATTCAAAAAAGGTTGATTAGGAACTTGAGTATCTAATAAAATTTGTCTTGAAGAAAATTCAGTTTCGCTGTTTTCATTTACCGCTTTTATTTTCCAAGTATAAATTGCATCTTCCATTAAAATTGTTGAATTCAATGTATAACTATTATTAGTTAAATCGCCGATTTGAAAATCTGTAATGGTATTTCCTTGAACGGTTTTATCGACCTCTAAGCTATATGTGTCTGCTGCTTGAATATTATTCCAAGTTAATATTATAGTATCTCTATTGGTATAAAAATTTTGTGAAGGAGAATTTAAAAAAACCGTTTGAGTGAACAAATCATTTGAAAAAATCACTGAAAAGGATGTAGGAAAATTATACGCCGTTTGATAAGCAAAATTTTCCGCCCTAATGCGCCAATTATAATTACCTGGATTAAGGTTAAAAGTAAAACTATTACCGGTTACCAAAGAATCTAAAAAATTCCTTTGCGTGTTTTCTTCTACAACTTGAATTCTATAATTTTCGGCACCTTTTAAAGCATTCCATTTAAATTGAACTGAATTACCATTAATCACACTTTGGTTTTGTGGGGATGATACGGTCACCAAATCATTGGTTATATCTTCTTCAAACACATCATCACACCCGATAATTAGAAATAACAAGGACGTAAATAACGATACACTAATTAATTTTTTCATAATTTTGAAATATTACTTTAACTCTTAATTTATTTTTTTGGGTCTCGGTATTCTTTTTCTTTTGAAAAGGCTATGCTAACAATATTGGATGACTCAAATTCTTTTTCAAACTCATATATTATTTCAATTAAAGAATTATAGTCTCCTTCTAGAATTAATTGATTTGTAATTATACTAAAACCATCACTTTCTGCGACATGTATTTCTTCCATACCAAATATACCTACTTTTTCAAATGAGGTGGTAAAGTTTAATATACTCTGCTGGACAATCTCTGGTTCCATCCCTTGTATTCCAATAATCCTATCATATAACTTTAATTCTCTTTCTAGCTGTCCAATATTTCCAGTAGAAGCATTTACATAATTCAATTTTTCTTTTAATTCGCCTATTTGAGTATACGCTTGCTTTGTTATTGTAAATGATCGCTTATTAGCTGCAAAGAACAAAAGGAAGGCTACTATTCCTAGTCCAAATAATTTTTGCCTATATGTGAAGTTTGAAAACACTATTTAATTATAATTTTTAAAGTAAACTTACCGATGTTTTTTCTTTTATTGCTATAGTCCGAATTTCAATTTTTGATATCCAAGTTTTCGTTTTTAAGTCCTTTACCCATGTATTCAATGGTAAACTTGAATCTGAATCGCCTTGTATCAAGATGGTATTTGGTTCTAAAATTATTTTTTCAGTGCGTTTGTTTTTATTAATTTTTGGATTGACTACCAAACTCATTAAACTTATGTTATTTGGTATATTATTTACAATGTCATTAACATAAAAGGCAATAAAATTTTCTTTTAGCACTCTGCATTCTTGTAGTATAATAACTTTATCCTGTCGTTCTGCCTCCAGTTTTCTAACCTGATTATAAGTGTGATTTAAATTATACAATTGAGACTCGTAAGTAATATATTGATTGTTGTAATAATTTAACAACAAATAACTCGATAATAGTGCTCCCAAAAAAAAGATTCCCAAAAACGCCACAGAACTATTGAAAATCTTTTTTAATTTTAACTCCTGCTTATTTGGTTTAAGAAATTCAAAATCATAACTAATTCTCTCGAAAGGATAAAGATGGTTTAATAATGTTGTAAATAGGGGTACTTGAGAACTACTGATTTTATCTTGACCAATAGCATAGTTGTCAATATTTTTGATGTCATTATTAAAATCCACTAGTAAATCTTCTTCAAAATTCAATTGAGAATCACCTGAAAAAAACAATTCTTTATTCAATATTTTTTTTAACATTACCCCTACAAATGGACCAATACTATAATCTAATACCAAATAGTTATCTTTTCTAAATAAGCCAAATAAATTGTCTAGAACTTCTTTTCTAGCAATAGAAACAAACTCATATTTATCTTGATGTAATTCATAGATATAAAAATCTTCTGGAGATGCATTAAACAGAATCTCTTTTAAATAATTTACTTTATAAAGTACTTTTTTACTAACAACTCCTTTACCTGAAAAATTCAGAAGTATTGGAATTGACAGATCAACTTTCTCTTTAATTTTATCGAAATGTTTTGTAGAAAATGAATCAATTATTGATAGATTATCTAATTTATTATCCAAAACAAGGATCTCATAAAAGGGTACTTCCCCCATTACAATACCAATAATGGCAAATTTTTTCTCTTGGAAAAAGTTTATATTTTTTAGTTTATCAAACATTAATATACTACTGTAGGTTTTATAAATACGTGTAGTTTAGATTTTTGTTTTCTTTTTATTTTACTGCTAAAAAACCATTTTATAACTGGTATTCGGATAAAAAAGGAGTTCCAGTACCTGAATTTTCTCTTTCTAATTCATCCAATCCGCCTAATAAGATCATTTCTCCGTTTCTAACCCTTACCATAGATTCGAACTGTTGTGTAGATTTTCCTGGTGGTGCGTTTTCTCCCGCTCTACCCAAAAACGCACTTTTTTCGACCTCAATGATTAGTGTAATTTGCTCATCTTTAGACACAAAAGGTTTTATATTAACACTCAAATTGGCATCAGTAGCCTTCCATTGTCCAGATTGTAAAATATCATTACCTAATCCACTATTAATCAACCTATTGTTTTGTTCAAAATAATAACTCGTTTCACCAATAGAAAGCTTGGCTTCGTGCCCGCTTAGAGTTGATATTTTTGGAGTAGATTGTAATCGAATTATAGAATTGTTTTCTAATGCCTTTAAATTGAGGTAAAAATCCTCTGCAACTTTTCCTAAATTAAAAATACCAAAGCCGTTGAATGCATCTATCAAATCATTTACAGAAGAAGAATTGAGAGTGACATCACTGGTAGGAAACAATACTCCGGAAGTTGTTCTGTTTTGCTTATCGATACCTGCCTGTATACCTGTTTGTATTTCATGTCCTTTTTGATATTGTACTATGAGCACTTCAATAAAAATCATAGGAATAACCTTATCAATTTGCTTTATATATTCTTTCAATTCCTCTATTCTAGGCCTAGAACCGTGAGCTACAAAACCATTGAGTTCTATAAACTCCTTTAGTTCTACATTTTCTGTTAAATCTTTCGGCAATGTTTCTATTACAGTTTCGATGGTTCGATTTTCTAATTGAATGAGCTCTGTACTTCTTAAACCTTCTGAGTTTTGATCGCCTATAAGATAAAAATCATCTGTTTTTTTATAAGTACTCCTTTTTCCTTTGAACACATGATCCAAAAGATCATCAAAGGTTATGTTATTGACCACCAAAGAGGTTTGATCTTCATCTGGTTTTGCATACAAAAAGTAGTTAATATTTAGCTTCTCTGCAGCTTCCATAATTAAATCTGTTATAGAAGCATCAAACGCCTTTATACTTAAAAACCCATTTTGCTGCACAACTATTTCGGAAGAAGACTCTGAACGCTTTGAACTCTTATTTTTTGAGTTACTCTTTGCTAAACTTTCATTTGCTACTGGTGTCCGAATATCCTTTTCTACATAATAAAAATCATTCTCATCCTTAGTGATTAGTAGTTGATTAGACTTGGCCATCATGTCCATAACTTGATCAAACGGTCTATTAAGGATATAAGCCGACACCCGCTCTTGCTTTACCTCCGGTGCAAGGACTATACTTTTTCCCGAGACATCCGTAATTTTTTGAATAACACTTGGTAAAGAATCATTTTTTAAATTAATTGTGAGAAAGTCATTGAGGGCATTATAAGTCACTTTAATTTCTTTCTCAAGTTTCTTTTTAGGTTCTTCTTTAATTTTTTGTTGTTTTTTAAATACTATAATATTATTTATATACTCGATATTTAGATTGTATTTTTTAATCACAAACAGAAAAACATCTTTCACAGGAATGTCAAAAAAACTACTAGAAACGACTTCGTTTAAATCAGAATCTACACTAATATTTAATTTATGTTCTATAGCTATTGAAGTTAAAAAGTCATAAACTGTAAGACCTGACACATCTATCTGGATCGTTTCATACAGTGCAGGCTTATCTATCGCATATTCATTTAGTTGTTTCTCTATATTTTCGATATCGCGCTGACCAAAAGAAAGTTGTATGCTTAAAATTAATAAAAAGTACAGTAATTTTTTTTTCATATTTATGAGTTAATTAACAAAGAATAAATCTCTTCAAGAGAAGTTTCTCCTTTTTCAAGAAGGCTAAATGCTTTACTTGAAAGACTTCCGTATTTGTAATGTAAATTTTGTTTTAATAGATGAGTATCATCTTTAATAGCTCTCATGACGTCCTCTGTCACTGGCAGTATCTCATAAATAGCCCTTCTTCCTTTATATCCAGTATAATAGCATTCCTGACATCCACAGGCTATGAAGTGGGTTTTTAGCGATCGTGGTAATGAATAGCTTATAGGAAACTCATTGTCATCTAAAGTCGCTTCCAATTTACAATGGTAACACAATGTCCTTACCAATCGTTGGGCTACTGATACATTTAAAGTTTCTGCGATATAGAAGGCTGGCACTCCCATATCTACGAGTCTCGAGATTGTTCCTAATGCCGAATTTGTATGAATAGTAGACAATACCGAGATGTCCTGTTAGCGATGCTCTAATAGCCATTTGAGCCGTTTCTGCATCCCTAATTTCACCAAGCATAATGATGTCAGGATCTTGACGCAAAAACGATCGTAAAGCAGCGGCGAACGTTAATCCAATATCTTCTTTTAATTGCACTTGATTGATCCCTTTTAAAGTATATTCTATTGGGTCTTCAACAGTAACTATATTTCTTTTAATATCATTAAGCAGCTTGAGTGTTGCATACAAAGTAGTTGTTTTTCCAGATCCAGTAGGACCACTAATTAAAACAATACCATTATTCTTTTTTACAGCTTCTAGATAAATTTCTTTTTCTTCACTTTCAAACCCTAAGTCCTCAAGATTGATATTAGAGGCATCTTTTCCTAATAAACGCATAACCACTTTTTCTCCATGTAGTGTTGGAAGTATAGACACACGTACATCAAAACTATCATAATTGATGCGGCCGTCTTGTGGGAGCCTTTTTTCAGTAATATCAAGATTAGAATCAATCTTAATTTTATTTATTAATTCTAAATAATTCTCTTTTGGAATTTTATATTTTTCTACTAATACCCCATCTATTCTTAATCGAGCTCTAGCTTCTTCTTCAAATACTTCAAAGTGTATATCACTACTACCAATCGCTTCAGCTTCAAATATTAGATCTTCAAGAAAATTATTGTCTTCTGCCGAACCAGTATTTACTAAGGCTTGATCTGAATCATTCTTTCTATAGTAAACAAAGAGCGCTTTATTTAATTGTTCTGACTCAATTTTCTCAAATGTTATTGATTTACCTAAGTATAATTCTAACTCCGCTTCAATATCAGTGCTCCATTTCTTTTTATCAATATATAATTGCAACTGTTCTTTATGGTTATTTTTAGGCACTATCCTGTAATGATGTGCCATATCTGTACCAATAAGCTGTTGTAATTCTACAGATATTTGTATGTCTCCTTCTATTTTCATACTATATTTCCGTAAAAAATATTAATAGGAAAAAGGAGATCAGAAATCACTAATACAATAATATATAATGATAAATATCCTGCCAAGGGAATGGTGTTCTGAGAATATTTCCTGTAAAAAATCCCATATAACGTAAGCGTAAAGATCATTCCTGTTATAAAAAACAACATATAATTTCTAAATGTAAACATTGGAATCACACCTATCAAAAAAATTAAATCTCCCCACCCCATGTGCTTTTTAAATGGATTTATTAACTGTGCCTCTTTTACTGAAAAGTAACCAATAATGCACGCAAAATTAATTACTAAAAAGGCTATTGATTTTATAATATCAATCGCATTGATCCAGCTTGTATTAAGATAAAAGCTGAGTAAGAATATCAAAATAGGTAGACTGACATGTATATGTCTAAATTTTAAATCTTGATATACGATTATCCCAAAAAACAACACTAAAAAACAGAGTATTATAAATTCCATTAGTCTCTAACCGTTTCTTTTAAAAGTTTATTATGGTCAATTTCCCAAGTATTGAAATTCCCATCACCATCAAAATCTGATTGAGAAACGGCTTTAGCTCTGAATGTATTTGTTGAAGCTTCAATAATTTCAATTCTATAAACAGCCTGTCCTCCTTCATTTACTGATAACGCAGGCTCAAATCCTAAAGCTTCAAAATCGTTAGTATACTTAGAATATCTAAAAAAATGACTTTTTTCCAACCCATATAAGTGATTTAACATACTCTGAGCCTCAATTGCTTTAGCTTGTGCTACTATAGACGTTTGGTTAGGTAATACTAACAAAATCAATATGCCTATAATACAAAGCACTATGACTAACTCTGACATCGAATAAGCCTTTGCATACCCTTTATTTATAATTTCTCTTTTATTTTTCATTTTCTTATATTTAAGAAGGTTGAATAATTTTACTAAGGTCAAACATGGGAGAATACATTGCAATCAAGACGGTACCTACCACTATTCCAATAATCACAATAATAAGCGGTTCCATGACAACACCAATCATCTTTGTTTGATGTTGCACTTCTTCATCATATTGCTTTGCCAAGCGCTCAAACATCGCATCTAGTTCATTTATTTGTTCTGCAACACTTATCAATGAAATTAATTTAAAATCATAAATACTATGTTTAGATAATGCTTTAGAAAACAAACCTCCTTTAGTGATTTCAAGCTTTACACTCTCTAGACTGTTCTCCGGAGGATAAAATGCTATCATTTTTTGAACCAAATTTAAGGCATTCACTAATGGCGTCTTTGCGGCTAATAATAGACTCATAGATTGACAAAACCGAGTAATGTATATTTTCTTTATTAGTTTTCCAAAGAAAGGAAGTTTGATTACTATATTACTAAGATATTTTCTATATACGTTGTTATTTTTAAAATAAACATGTAATCCAATTATACTCAACAGGAAGCCTATAAATACTAAACTAAAACTCGAAAAATGTTCAGATACGTAAATAATTTTCTTTGTAAGACTAGGTAACTCTTTCCCAAATTGTTTAAAAACCGATGCAAACATAGGTACTACATATTTCATCATAAAATATAATACACCAAAGGTTAGTAGTAATACAAATGCAGGATAGGTAAAAACAGATAATAGCTGACGTTTCATTTTTACTTTTCTATCAAAAAATTGGTGTAATTCTAAGAGCACTTCACCTAGTTTTCCGGTTTCTTCCCCAATTTTTATACTGTAACACTCATATGGAGTGAACTTCCCGATTCCTGTAATGCTTCAAACAAAGATTTTCCTCGTACCACTTGTTTTGTTATGGAATGCATTAAGTCTTTATGTTTAGCTTTCTTTTGTTGTTCTTTCAAAATTTCTAAAGCTTTTCTAAAATCGACTCCTGAATTTAATAAAACGGAAAACTCTTTATAAAGCCCCATCTTATCTTTATCAGAAAAATGATTTCCAAAACTTAATTCTCCGGAAAAAAAATTGGTTCCTTTTTTTGATTTAAGGACGGTTTTTTCTGCTTTATATGTAGATATATTAATACTCACCTAAAAGATAGTTGTTTAACCGTTTAGCTAAGGTTATTTTCTTTTCTTCAAAAACGATAATATCTTGTCCAAGCAATGTCGTTTTTAATCGAATGACTTGGTAATGCTCATCTATACTCTCTTTAGCGTTTAATTCCAGCTCTTTAACATTGATATTAAAAGTGTCTCGGGTTTTTCCTTGTCTAATAACGTGACCATTTGCAAAGAAATATTGGATATCTTCTTGTGCCATTAACAATTTTACACGCTTTGGATCAACTGGCATCAGTTCATTACACAGCCTTATATCTGCTGACCATATATTTTGAAACTGATTATATTCCATTAGTTCAGATTGTTGTTTTGAATATTCCACTATTTGTTTAGAAATGTTGGTATAAATAATATAAACCATCGATATGACTATAGAGGAGATTGCTAATCCTATAACCAATTCCATTATAGTAAACGCCTTAAGGCTAATATGTTTCTTAGTAATTAACAATATATTGATACTTCTTTTTAGAATTATGTGTCGTGACCACAAATACAATTTTAAAACTCGAATCGCTATCCAACTCTTCTACTCTTTTTTGAACTTTAAAAGATTCAAAATTATAATCTATGTTTTCAATTCGTTTTTTTATTTTGGTTTCTAATAATAATTCCTTGACTTTCTGTTGTGACTTATAGAAAGCTATATTATGATCCGTTTGTAACACTCTACTGTAGGTTATAATAGCTATAGTAAGACATGTTGCAATGATTGACATAGCAATTACGGTCTCTGTAATAGAACTCGCTTTAAAATTACATTGGTTTAATAGCGCCATATAATCGGTTGTGGTTATGTTGAAAAAGCGGAATTCTAACAAAATCATTGGGAAGGTTTTTCCTGTCAATCATTCCGTTCATAATGTAATTATCATAGGTTGAAGCTTCTGTCTTGAGATAAAAGCTACTCGTATATACGGTTCCAATAATCTTACCTGTTAGTTGAATCTTACCACTACAAAACACATCACCAACAACTTCAGCCTTTTTATCTATTTTAATTATCTTATGGGCACTCTTATCTTGATCATAAACCACAACAGCTCCCAAAACCTTACTGTTTTTTTTTAATCTTACTTCTTTTTTCTCTGAAACGCCCTTATTTATTAAGATACCCGAAGGATATTTCAGGATCACATCTTCGTTTAATACTACTAATTGCTCTGCCAATACCTGCACACTTCCCTGAAAACCGGTTTCGAACACAACTTTTGGCGCCTTAATAATAATATTATCAAGGAAATTATCTTTCTTTATATAGATAGAATCCTTAGATTCTAAAATAATATTGCCAGTAAAGTGATTTTTGTTGTAATAAAACCTCTTTGATATTAATAACTAAAGTTTTTTCAAAAAAACTCTGATAGTACCTCACTGAATCCTTAAGTTCTTTATAATTCATCCTGTCGAGTTCTTGATTAGCATAATCAAAAACAGAGGGGTTTATCTCTCGTAAGCTAGATTTAGAAACACTTTTGCTTCCTGATAAATACTTAGTGTTTCGATAGGCATTAGAGGTAATATACCCCTCTTTTATACCTTTTTTAGGTAAAAAAACATTACCGAGAATTTGAGCATCATCCACCATAAATAGCGCTTTACTATTATCTGTTAAATATAATGCCAAGGCATTGTCTTCTTGCTTTTCTCCAATCAACATGGATTGCCTTATCGTATCATTCTTGAACCTCGAAGCTGTTAGTAAAACCTTATAAAACCCCCAAGGTAACACCACAGCAGAGGACATTATCCCGTTATCAAAAAGATCTGTAGAAGTGTCTTCCTCTTCTAGAGTATCAATATGATTTAAAAAGTAGTGTTGTGCAGATTCATTATTAGAAATTAACTCAGTATAGGTCAATAACATCGTTTGATGTATTCTTGAATAACTACTCATAATCACTAATGAGTAACAAAATATCCCAACTACAATACAAATAAAGATAGCATAAGCTATAGATCCCGCTTTAAGCATTTTATTTATCTTTTCTACCAAACAACCTTTTAAAAAAACTAGGGTTATTGTTCGGCTTATTGTTAGGTTTATTATTTGGCTTCCTCTTTGGTGTTTTATTATTTACAACCTTCTTTCCTTTTTTAGAATTTGTTTTATTTAATGTATTATCTCTTTCGGTATTCTTTTTAACCTGTTGCTCTTCAGTCTTATCTCTTTTTAAGAAAAATCGTTTAAAAAAATGAGGTTTAGAAACCTCCTTATCCTTCACTACTTTCTCTCCTTTTTTATAAAGGATGGTATCTCCTTTCACAGGATATATCCATAGTCCTGATCGCAAACCGTTTTTATATTTTCCTTTGGAAATAAGGTTCCCAATACTATCCTGAAATGTATTTTTACCGGATTGTTTCCCATTTACCCATCCTTCAGTAGTCGCTATTTGTCCGTTTTTATACCAAGAAATCCAAATACCTGTTTTTACTCCCTTATTAAAATGTCCTTTCTCAGCGAGTTGATTGCTGTAATAGTACTTAAGATATTCACCATCTAACAAATCTCCAGCATAATCTCCCTGGGAGCTGTGGACTTTCTGAGATTTAAACCAATAATACCTTTTAGTTAATTTAGCATTTGGTGCTTGGCTAGTAATATTAAAATGTTCTTTATATTCTGTATTACTGATAACTTTTTTTGTAAAAGGTTCATAAGTACTTTTACAACTTACTATACAAATGAAGACTACAGCAATATATATTAGTTTACGCATCATTCTATATCTTTAATTTCCAACCATATCGATTGTTCACTTTTTGGGCCAACTTACTTGTAGCATATTTAAGATATTTTACTTTAATAACCTCTTTTACCGTTTGTTCATTGCTAAAATGTAATCCTCCAAAGCTATTAATAGATAATATAGCCCCATCACTAGCGTTAACAACAATCCACATATAAAGTTTGTGTTGAGGAGACCAAATAATTTTTATATAAGATTTACCTGTTTCCTTGTTTAGTATGAGCTCTTGGTACGCGTTAAAATCAACGAGTTGATAATCATGTTTATAATAGTCTTCTATTTTACTACTGTCTTTTTCTTTAAACAGGAACCTTGGCATCACCAATGTAGAGTTTTTTAACTGCTCAAGATTTCGATTTACTTTAAAAAAGTGCCAAGGTTTTTTTCCCTCTGCAGAAGCTTGTATCAATAGTGATAATTGCTGGTATAAGAATAAATGATCTGTTTCAATTAGGTTATTAGTGCCAAAATCGATGGATGTAACAAAATGATTTTTTCCTTCAATTAAAATATTGAGAAAGTAGCGGTAAGAAGAAAAAGTGAAGGCTTCATAAGTACTAGAGCGTCCTAAATTATCTTCTCTAAATCTACGTTCGCTGTATTTACTCGCCTTCTGATATAAAAAGGAATACCCGTTTTTATGGATATTTCTAAGACTATCTATTCCTGATCGCGTTAAAAAAAGTACTTCTGTATGCTTCCAATTGTTGATAAATACTTCTTTAACGCTACTATTCATAATTGCGTTATACTCACTTTCTCCATCTAGCAACTCAACCACTAATTTACTGTCTAGAACCAATTGAGCATACTCTTGTTTTGGAAACTTGTATTGTGAAAAACAAACGGAACAATAACAAAAAAAGAAAAACATAGTTATATATCTCATGGCAACTATCTTTTTATCAATTTTGTAGTATAAATTTTACCCTCTACTACTAATCGTAAGATATAAGTCCCTTGAGAAAAATTGGCCTTTATTTCATACGCCCCATCAATGATGGTATTTGGATTTGTATATACTATTCTCCCTAACACATCTGTTATTGTGATGTGACACTCTTTTAAGACCGTTTGAGATTGAATATATAAGACATTCCGCACTGGATTAGGATACGTTACTATGGACTTATTTTCTATATCATTATCTGTAGTTGATAAAGATTGGGGTATCTCAAAAATATGGGCAGCACCTGATCTTTGTAATTCTAAATTCTGATCGGCACCGTTATCATTGGCATCTCCAATAATTATGTTTTCGTCATCCAAAATTACTTTTATTCCAAATTCTTTTGAGGAATAATTGACTTCCGCCTTTATGGTTTGTATCGGGTTCCAGGTGTCTGTACTCAAGTCTAATTCATATAGATAACACATACCTTTTCCGGAAGTAATGCTTGATATGTTTTTTTCATTAGCGGAAATAAGTAATCGATTACCGAGACGCACTCACAGATTGTCCAAATTTTTCATCAAAAACACTTACATCATCAAGGAATAAATATTGAGTTTCTTGCCAGCTCCCATTCGTGTCTTTTTTAAAAACATAGGCCGCACCAGTTTGACTGGTATTACCGGATGCTGCGTAAACGGCGTGTCCTGATGCCCCAATAAAAATATAATCCCCACTTATTGCCACAGCCTCTCCAAATTGTGCCCCGTTTCTTCTATTAGAGGCCTCCAGTTTTTGTCTTTCTACCCATTCTCCCGTCTCATCTTTAGTAAATACGTAAGCAGCACCCACCCGGAAATCATTCTCATAATTCTCCTGGAGGCTTGCGCCAATTATAATAGTCCCATTATGAATATCTACCATTTTACCAAACATGTCGTGTCCTACAGGATCAGATGGCATCAATTTTTTTACTTTTACCCATTGGTCTGTATTTTCGTCTTGTTCAAAAACATATACAGACCCCACTTTCGCCAAATACTCTCCATTAGACCATAGACTCGTTTGTAAAGCGCCTACTAAAATCACCCCATCCCTTATCACTACAGGAAAACCAAATTTTTCGCCTGTACGCCGCTCATTGCTAGCATGTATCAATTGGTGTTCCTGCCGATTCCGTTGGCATCTCTTTTGTAGATCATTGCAGCACCATAAGAAGTATTGACATTGGCCTCATTAGGGTCGTCCATATCCTCTCCAAAAATACCAACAACAGCATAATCACCTTCTATAGAGACCGCTATCCCAAAATTATCTACAAACCAACGGTGTTCTTGTACCAGTTTTTGTTTAAAAACCCAGGCCTCATTTTCTTTTTCAAAAATATAAGCTGCCCCAGCATCTTCAATCGCATTTTCTTCATTGGCATCAAATTGTTCCCTATGAGCTCCAGTTATGGCATAGTTGCCACTAATACCTACAGCATGCCCAAATCTTTGACTTGCATGTCGCGCATTAGGATAAAGTTTTGCCGTTTCTACAAAATCTTGTGCAAATAAAGTTGCTATAGAACATAGCCAAATACCGATGAAAAAACACCTCTTACTAGTAGTGAACATAAGTCTTTTGGGGATTAAACGCTTAACTTTAAGGATTAAGGGTATATGCTAATTTTGGTGTAAATATATTATATAAAAATTGAGTAAAAAATTATAAATTAACTTTTTTTTAAGAAAAGTTTAAGGAGAATTCTCACATGGGTTCTCTTAATTTAACCAAATAGTAGCGTATGAAAATGCGGGTAAGCTATTATCGTTTATATAATTATAACGTTCTGCACAATGGGGCGCCATGTGCGCCACATTATGGTATGTTATAAATACACTTGTCGAAGCGGGGTGACGCACGACTACGGTTTTCGCCTGTGCATCTATAGGCGTAATGGCATCATCATTAACTAATTCTAATCCGGGTATTAATGCGCCCTGAGTATCATAGAGTAACAATACAGAGGAACGCACGAGCGAGACGCTCGCGCTAGCCGTTACTTATCTTTGTTTGCGATGCTCGGGTATTATAAAACAAAAGGCTATCTTTTTCAGTAACCTTATACTTATTTTCATCATAACTCAAAATTATATCACCAAGATATACTAAATATTAAATCATTAAAATCCAAATCAGGATAACCATCATTGCAATGATAAATTCGCTTATTTTCATTTTCTTGTTTTACCTCTATGGCGGCTCCGTTATGCCAATAATGCATAACACCATCTCCAACATCCCAAACATTGTAAATTAAAAGAGTTTTATCTTTAGAATCAACCGTTACTTCAATATTTTGTGGCATTGTATCTTCCCAAAAGACTATGACATTTTCAATCATAGGTCGTCCTTCTATTTTAAAAGTTCCTTTAGTTTTTAACACAAAGCCTTGCTTCCATTGACTATTGGTTTCAAGTAAAATTAAATTAAACCGCATCTTTTTTGATATCATCTTAAAGCGGTCTAATCCAACTATTTCTTTACCATTTATGGCTATTGGCGCCCCTTTAGACTCTATAAAAAGCTTCTCTATATCAATATTTTTAGCCTCCTTCATTATTTTTTGTTTTATTACCTGTAGGTCTGTAGGGATCTTGAGCAGCATGTTAGTCTGGCGAAAAAGAGCTAATATTTCATTTATCTTTTATATAAATCTCATTTAAACTACTTGGCTTAGCTATATTATTATGCTGTAAATTAATTGCTTTATAAAATACTATAGTATCCTTAGATATTCTGCCATACTTAATAATATTATACATCTTTTTGTATTTAACTCGTAAATATTCTATTTCTATTTCTTCATTATTAATTCTATAACGATAATTATTTCTGTTTTTTTTATCTAATTCATTTGAACTCATAATTACTTTATCAACTCCCGAAAGAACAGCACGACCATCGGTATAGAACTTAATAGATTCATATAAATTATCATCCCCTTTTCTTGAATACACCTCTTCTTTTGAAAATACTTTATTCGTACTAACATCTACATAAAGAGGAAAAGTATACTAGTTACTTAAAATAGAATCATACTGCAATCGAGTTATTTCCTTGTTTAAAAGGGCTTTTCTAGCAGAGTTAAATACACTATATTTAGTTGATGAACAACTAGTCAAAAATAGAAATGCAAAAACACTTAATTTAAAAATTACATCCATTAATCTAATTTTTTGGTTCAGTTTCAATACCTAAATATTGAGTTCTGTTGGATAAAGAACTTGAAGATAATGAAAATGTTTTGTAGGATCTTCACTATCTTCAATAGCTTCATGCATTTTATTTGATGGCGCTTCGCTTTAACCCAATAAAAAAAGCCGCTACATTACTGTAAAAGCTTTCTCTTTGTTATTTCTTACTCTTATACCAATCTGTAACGCTACTAGCTAAAAGCTAGCAGTAGCGCATATTATGGAACAGCGGGGAGAAAACGTTTAAATAACAATTTACTTAATAATATTTAAATGAATACTTGACGAGTTTCCTTTATCAATCTGTCTTGAATTTACTGATTGAATTGCTCCTATTAAGATATAAAGCGCATCCTCATTCAAAGAATAAACATTTTTTAGTGTTAGTAATAAAACTTCATTTTTTTCAAGGGTAATTTTGATCATACCTTCTTCAGGATATCGTAAGCCGAGATAGGCAGTCTATCAGTGCATTTATATTATTTCCATAAAAATCGGAAATCCTAAATTTGACTTTAACGCATCATGTAATTCATCAACACTATTTATTTTTGATAAATCAATTAGTTTATTCTTATACTTCATTTTGCGATCATAATTTATCTAAATTAATTTCAATAAAGGATTCACAGTGATCGGCGATTTCTTACCATAAAACTAAAAAAGCATATTCATAAAAAAAGCTACCCTATTTGGGTAGCTTTTTTTATTTTGTTTCTTATTATCAAAACATTAATTAATCAGATAGTGTATTTTTCTTTGTAAAGAATAGCACACTAAATATAATGAAACTTAATACAGAAATAGGGACGTGTACAAAATATAAAACCCCTAAAACCATTAATTCTAAATCAAAATATACAAGAAGAATTAAATATATCATATAAAACGCAAAACAGAATAGAGAAGTAATTAATCCTTTAAAATAAAGTGAAACTTTGCCATTATACTTCGACCTTATCTGTTTTGCTAAAAAATAGAAACTAAGTGGTATTAAAACAAATAGTATAACAACAAGTATGTTAAAGATTATGTATTCTTTCATAATAAAAATTATTAATCAATTTCTCCTTCTTCTGACTCTATTAATTTCCCTTTACCCATTGAACCTTTTGGGTCATATTCAAACTTCTCTATTTTTTTTGTAACAGTCGTTTCTTCCTCTGTTTTATTCAAAAATTCTCTTACAGTACCCATAACTATTTCCCATTGCTTAACTTGCATTATTCTAGAAGGCCCTATCTTACTTAAACCAAAAGATTCTCTTGTTTCTGTGAGAACATCAAAAGAGACCTCTCCTGTTTCCTCATCAAATGATCCGAAAAATTTAACATAACCTGCTTCCGGATGACCATAAAGTGTTGCAAATGTTGCTGAAAATGAATTTGTTTTATCTTCAACATTCATAACTCTAACAAAAGCAAATAAAATAGGAGCTGTTGGTTTTATAGCTATCTCATCACCCATTGAAATTTTATCACCTTTCATTTGAGCTGGAAAATAGATTGCTAGAGGGTTATTTGTTATCGTTTGAGGGCTCTTTAAAAAAGTTTCTTTAAGATTAGAGAATTCTTGATGATTACCTAAAACCTTTAAAGTAAATAATTGAGTTTGTACGTTTCCAAATGCATCATCAACAGTTTTAATTTTTAAAGCATCAACTCCATATCTAGTGACTATAGCATTTGCATGTATATTTTCAGCCTCCAAACCTTCTAATTCGACAGCATCTATAACACGATTCTCACTAAATGCATATGGCGAGTTATGTGGATATTTTGATGCTAGTGGGTCAACAGCGAAGAAACGACCAACACGTGGGTCGTGCATACGGAACTTATAATTGATACTATTCCCTTCCCCTTTAATCTCATCATCCTTCTCCTGTCCTTGGAAGCCGTATCTATATGATTTCGAATCTTTATGCCTACCAGGTTGTAGCATTCCAAAAGCATAGTAGTTGTTATAACTTTCTACATTGGCTGTCAAGTCGCCAGTCGCAGGATCCGCATTTTTTCTATCGCCTACTACCGTTCTAACATTACCTAAGTGATCCTTGATCTCATAGTATTTATGCCCTATATTTCTATAAACAATACCATCTGTAGCTTCTTCTACTGCTTTAAGGATGGTATAGGCTTGATACGGCTGGTATCCTGTACTACCTGCTGTAGAGGCTGGTAGGTTGTTTAGCGCTGTAACGGTGCGGGTATCCAGATTCCATTCTTGCCCACTATCTGTCGTGCTTACAAACTGGTACAGCTTATCGTCTTTGTTAATTCTAAGATCACCAAAGCCACCAGTCGCTACTACCGCTCCATTAGAGGCTTGTTTTACAACCTTATTATCGGTACTGCTTGATACTTCTTGGGTATACTGTGTATAATAGATCTCATCTCCCGTATTTATCAAAGAACCTTTACCTATATTACCATTAACTACTGGCGTGATTACTACGCTCGTTACCTCTGGCAATCTGGTCTCTGCATCCAGCTGCCATGTGCGAATTTCTGCTGCTGCATTGTCTGTCCACTGCTCTGGTAACGACGTATTGTGATAGATACTAATGGCACTACCATTTAAGGCGATTTGTAATTCACCATTACCTTCACTATCAAAACTATCGAAATAAGCTGGTAACAACGCACCATCGAAGGTCACTGCTCCCGCTTGGTCTATAGTAAAGCGTACCAGGTTTATTCCTGCTGGTGTGCTTATTGTCCCACCGTCTTCAATCACCGCTGCACTATGCATGGTGGCATAAAGATACGCCTTTTTTTGTAGTTCATCCTGGATCACCGCCATATGACGCCCGTAATTACTATAGGCAAAATTCTCATGCTTAGTAATTGTTAAACCGCCTGAGTTACGCAAGGTCGCGCAATGCAATCCTGCCGCTCTATCTCTGTAAAATAATAAATACTCCGTTGGGTTCGATGGGTGACGCACGACTACGGTTTTCGCCTGTGCATCTATAGGCGTGAGGGAATCATCGTTAATTAATTCTAATCCGGGTATTAATGCGCCCTGAGTATCATAGAGTAACAATACAGAACGATCGGGGTCTGCACTAAAATAATTACGGGCAACCAAGCCATAACTAATCACCTCGCCTTGGCTATCTTCAATCAAGATCACGTTGTTACCTGAATGGATTGGTAATACGGCAGCATTGTCTTGCTGAGGCTCATACTGCAATGCATTAAAGGCCTTGTTCGCTTTTGCTTTGGCTATGGTAGTGGCTTCAATTTGTATGGTCCCCCCATTAACATCGGTAAGTTCCTGGTTATTATTTTGTACTAACAATACATTGCCTAACGCATTGGTAATGCTGCTACTAAAATCTACGGCAATCTCTTGATACTGTTCTATGCCATCAAAACCATAGGTTCTTGTATACACCACTTCTTCAAATACATCTTGTCCTACACGATCACTACCATAAATAGGTCGCTCTGTAATACTAAAGGTCGCAGTATAAACAGTATCGTTAGCATCATTAGGGTTTGCTTTTTCATCTTCACGCTTATAAATACCCATGACGTTACCAGGAGGCATCATAAGAATAATAAGTGGTCTCTACCGCTGCTGGGTTATGAATTTGTGGCCCCTCTCCTGCAGTATTATAAGGCAAACGGTTTACTTGTTTTACGGCACGCATACCCATACCTGTATAGGTGATGGACATGTGTACTTTTTGAGTATCTCGGATTGTTAGTGTTATCAGGAATGATTTCTGATACTTTTCCTGACGCAGTCCACACGTAAGTTAGGCCTTCGCTATAATCGCGAATCAATTGACCCGTTTCATCATACTCGTAATTGCCATCAGTTTGATTAGGGAGATCATTGATCTCTGCACTAATCGGCCGACACCATCGTTTACGTGGGTTAACCTATTTGAGAGATTAGGACTAGTCAGGTCGTAATGGTACTCCAAATCGTCCATTAACAGCCCATCTTCCTTATAACGCTTTAGGGTTTGTAGATTTCCGTTTTTGTCATAACTATAAGACGTCTTAAACGCATTGGCATTACCGTCTATAGCATCATAACTTTCATTTGTGTCACTGTATAAGGCAGTAGTAGCCGTTTTAATGCGGTTTAACTGGTCATAACGGTAGGCATTTCCTGTAAGGTAACTCGCCCTGTTCTTCTCTTTAGCTTCTTCTGCAATTTGAGACGTCCAGGTACTAATATTACCATTATACAGGTTTTGCTGTACCCCACCTACTTGGTTTTGTAGGTTAAACGGATTGGCTGCGGTTAAACCTGAGTTTAATACGCCTTCACGCGTAAAGTCTCCTTGGTAATACCCCAAAGCCATCCCAAACTCATCTTTGGCATGCTTTGTAGGGCTGTCGCCACGGTTGTTATTCCCATCCGGGTTATAGGCATTCTGCTCTAAGTTTGGTGTGTTAATTCCCTTTAACCAGCCGTGAATAGTATAGGTATAGTCCAAGCCTTGTATCTTGTCTTCTCCTATTTCGGTTCGCATTAACGGTCCATGTAGGTAATAATCATAACGCGCATCTTCATCCCGGATATAGCCATCTTTAGATGTTTTTACAGCTATAATCCTATTATCTTCATCGTAACTATATTGATGACGGTATTCACCTATTTGTCCCTTATTAAAGTGTACTTCGTTAACATTACCTGAAATTAAATCGTAGCTATAGGCTACTGCTGTTCTTCCTATTCCTGGTAGTTCCTGGATACACCATTCTACATTGCCATGTGGATCATAACTATAATAGGTTTTAGTAACCGCTCCATTTTTATCTTTATTATTAATAAAACTAACCTTGTTTCTTAAAAAACGTTGGGTCTGTCCCAAATAGTTGATCTCCTCAACCTTATCATTATAGGTGGTCCGGATGTATTCTACCTTATCTGCGTCTAGAATACTTAATGCTACTTGCGGATTGGCCTGGTTATTTACTAAGAAATCTTCTCGGAAAACTGTTTCCGTTCAATTTTGCTTCTCCTCCTTCAAGCACGCGCCCCAACTCATCATAGATTACATAGGAGTATACTTGTTCTCGAATCTGCCTCTCATTCTGAGAGTACCATAACTGCCCAATATTATTATATACAAACTGAGAACGTCCTCCGTCCGGGGTATTCTGATTTGATAATTGAGAGATACTATTATAATCGTATCCAGTAACGTAAGTATGTGCAGTGGCTACGCGATCATTAACCGTTTGTACGCCTTCTGGTGGAACAGTTCGTACCAAACTACCAGCTCTATCATAATAATACAACGTAAAATGGTAAACATCACTTACGCCTTGATTGTATTTTAACAAGACAGCATCATCTAGTGCATCAACATCATTAATTGCGGCATCTACATTTGCTTCTAGTTGTAGTTTACTATCAACCACACAACGCTCTACATTAGCAGCTATGGCTTGCCTAAAATCTGAGGGGCCTAACGGTGGTATTTCTTTAGTCTCATCCTCTGCTTCTGGTTCTGTTTCTAATATTACTGGTGATTCCCAACTTAAGCATATATTATAATTACGTGCTACTGGTGGTTGTGTTACCGCTGTAACAGTAGTTTCGGTAGTACACCCATTAGCATCGGTAACTATAACCATATAATTCCCTGCTAAAATGCCTTCAAAACTTGAGGTTTCTCCATAGGCTACTTGTTCTTCATACACTAATACCGGTACTTGTTCAATAACAGGATCTCCATCTGCTATAATAATTTCTTGTTCTATTATTTCATACCAAGCAAAAACATAAGGAGCCGTTCCTGACGTATATCCGAAGCTGTCCCTCCTAGGGTTCCTGAACCAGACACCGCATCACAGCTGGTCTGTATATCTTCAATAATAGGGATCTCTAATGGAGCAGGATCTTCTAAACTAAAAAGTATAGGATCTGTACTACCACAACCACTCGCATCGGTTATAATCACCTTATAATCTCCTGCTAGTAATCCCGTAGCGCTATATCCTAAAGAAATAACCTCTCCTGTTGTTACATTTAGCCATTGGTAACTAATGGTCCCTGCGCCTCCAGTAACGATGACATGGGCAGTACCACTAGCGTCCCCGAAACACCTTGGATCCTTAGACACCACTTCTGCTGTAAATTTAGACTTAGAAGTAATCTCAAAGAATAGTTTAGCTTCACAAGAAGCAATATCATCTGGATAATTACTCACCGAACTTGGTAGTACACTTACTTTATAACTACCTACCCCAACATCGGTAAGCTCTAATGTGGCCCCTACATTGTTAAAAACTTGGGGGCTACTTATAAATTCTTGATTGCCATCTACCAAACCAAAGAAAACGGTGTAAGACTCTATTTGAAAATTAGTACATTGATTGATATTATCAGCGATTGTTACTGTAATATTACGAGTGTCATTCGAAAAGCATACTTCATAGAAATCGGATCGGTGTCATTAGCAATTTGAGGAGACAATTGTAACACCCGTGGTCTGAAAGCTCGGTATAGGTACATCCATTTTCTGAAATGATCTCTAAGACATAAATGGCAGTCGATGTCACATTAGCTAATTGATGGATTTGAGTATCTGTAAAGGTCCCTGTAAAGGTCACAAGGTCCTCATTAGATCCTGAAGAAGCTTGGTAGATACGTCCTGTATAATTAGTGCCTGTTACTGCGGAATGCACATCTAAAGTTCTAAAAGACAGCTCTATATCTCCACTCGTAGTACCACAAGCTAATAGAGTGGTACATAAATTAGCAATAGGATTATTAACTCTTGGTATATATATGGTTTTCTCGAAAGTACAGCCATAATTATCTTTTATAGTGACACTAAAATTCCCTTCAGGAAGATTGTCTATGATTAGTGTTTCACCATTCTGTAATTCTTGACCAATGGTCACTAAATCGGATAGGTTGCATTAATAACTTCAAACGGTGCCTGATCTACATAGCCAGTACCCTGCTCTCCACTTATAACAAGAGACACTTGACCATCTGCCTGATCTGTACAACTTACGCCTTCTATTAACGTCATGTTAAGTGTAGCGCCTGGATAAACCTCAATATCAATAGTAGCCGTACCACTACAGTTAGCAGCTGTATTGGTAGCAGATTGTACTGTAACCTGCAATTGCGTACTATTAAAAGGATTAAAAGTAAATTGATTGCCATTAGTAGAAACAGGCGTTACATTCCAATTGTAAACATAAGAACCCCCACCAACTGTTCCGCTGAGCAACACTTCTACTACAATAGCCTCTCCTTCACAGACAGGGAAATTAGTTAAAGGATTGATAATTATCTCTCGGAAATGGCGTATTTAAAACTTCAATAAAACCTTCTGCGGTGGTTACTTTAAGATCACACACCTCATTATTTTCTAAGCAGGTTGCTTGTCCGTTCCGGATCGTCTCTACATGATACTCTAAGCTTAAACTATTAACATCTATTAGTCTAGTATTAATTTTAAAGGTCTGTGTGGTAACGGTTTCTAAATCGGTAAGTTCCAGCTTACAGTTGTAGGTGTCGTTGTATTAGGTGGAGGAAATCCTGAAACAGAACTCTCAAATGCCACTCCTACTGGCAGGGTAAGTACTAATTGCTGTTGAGCAATCGCTTCGGTGCTATTATTATTTACAGTTATAGTGACTTCATTAAAATCATCACAAACTAAAAAATTATCTGCTAAAATATCAACATTTAGATCGGGCAATACTAAACCTTTAATTGGAATATAACGTCCCAACTCTAAACTTATATTTTCTGAACAGTTTGTAATTCCGTCTAGTGTAAATTTTACTGGCTTACCAGGATTATAATTACAATCTGAGTTCAAGCTTAATTTAAACGTGATTTCGTTTTTACCTGTTAATCGAATCCCTGGTATCGTACTTTCTGTAGCATCAGTAATATCACCGAAGCTACTAATAAAGAGGTTACCAAACCGGAGGCATCGATCTTAACATCTTCTATATCTGAGATGTTTTGTAGAATAAAACCAGCGGGCACTTGTGTATAAGGTGCTCCATCATATGTATAACTCCATTGCGCAATATCGGTAACGCTAACGCCTTCTGGTAGATCGACACTAACGGCAACATCGTACACATTGGCAAACTTGGCACTTACTACTTTAATTTCAAATTCTGTAGCTTCACAAAGTTCTACTTCATCTTGTACTCTATTTACTTCCCAATCTAAATCACCTGTCTTATAGCGAAGTGTTACAATATCTTCAATAACACCAAACTGGCACGATAAAACACCGCGAGTCGGTAATTGAGTTAACCGCCAAAAGTTCGGTGGTCTCATCGTAAGAAGTGCCTTCTAATGGAAATGTATCACAAGACCAGCTGGAAATGAGATTAATATTTTGTGATATGTCATTCTCGCAAACACGATATTCGGCAATTGGATAGATCGTTATACAGGTTTGAGCTGCAATTCGTGTATCTCGCATACGAACTAACATATGGCTTGGTTTCCCGGATCTTGGATTGATTGGGCCGTAAAATGTAATATCTTCATCAGGAATCACATTACCTGCCTGATCTTTAGCTCCAATTAAAATTGTACTTTCATCTGCTGCATCTAATTCTAAGGCAACCCAAGGGTTCCCAATGCTATAAAAGAAACCTACTGCATTATTACAAAATTGAACAGGCCAATCTGTAGTGCGCTCGTAACCCTCCTGCACCTCATTGGGAGATACACTAAAGGGTAAATTATAATAATCTCTTAATCGAATTGTATTACTAAGGTTCTGAGAAGCAAAATAATCTATGATTACTCCAGGTTCTTCTAAGAGATCCTGATAATATAAATCTGAAGTAAACATTGTAGTGGTTCCAAATGGAAGGGTTGTATACCCTTGATCACAATCAGGCTCAAAAGTACGGTATGCAACTGTATAAACACCGGAACTTTCTGCACTTGGAACGACCACCTCATTTAAGGGTAAGTTAACTGCATTATCTTGAATCGTATACTCTGTAATAGGTGTGTTACTTGACGGAGTTCCTAAATTATAATAATGTGCCGAATTAGTTAGGGGGTTATCTTCGCGCAATTTATAACCCGATGGTAGTGTATAAATAGATTCATCAAAAATAGCTAAAGGACGGTATTCGTTTATAAAATCATCTCCTCCCGTAGCCGATGTAAGACGTAAATATGCAAAAACATTACTAAACCCTGTACAGCCAACACTATTATTTTGGTATACTTCAACTGAAACATCAGGGATATACAATGAAAAATCTGCACCCATTGACGTACCACAGCTTTCTATAACCCCCCCGTTATTAGTACCTAAAAACTTCCCTCTAAAAACAGGCAACTTGTGAACGCCTTTTGATAATGGAATATTGGACTTCTTATCTAAGACTAATTCCAAACCTCTCAACTCTAAATTAATACCTGTCCCGGAGACTGGGCTTACTGAAACGGAATAGGTATATGTAATTCTATTGTTACCAATATCCACAACAGGATTAGTTAGCGCATAACTATTACCATCGACTAACAACTCGCCATCATTACTGTGACTAAAAAAAGCTGTAGTGGCATCTTCACGGCAAATTATATGCAAAAGAGAAAGAGAGCTGATTGTATGTTTCATTATCATCAGTACTCAATGTCCCTAATCCGCTAAACAACACCTTATCTAGAGGGTACGCTGCATTTAACTCAATTTCCGGTGTATTTGCTGTCACCCTTGGAACGGAGCCCAGTTCGCTTTTAGAATAATAAGTTTTACCATTATATCCTGCAACATAACCAAACGAATTTCTAGTCACCTCAAAACTCTCTGTCGAGAAATCGCATATATCGTCACCTGAACCGCCTGGTCCTCCAGGATCTGTTGTACAACGTTCAAATGTTGTAAAAATCAAAGCATTTGTAGATGCCATTTCTAGCAATTCTAAACTGCTGAAACCCCCACAAACATCAACATACATTTCCCAATCAACAGGTCCTATGTTTTCTACCATAGTATCACTACATCCTACCGTAACATTTACTTCATATCTCCCTCTTGGGCCACCACCACCACGAACTTCATATTGATTATTTCCTATGGGTACTGCTGTAAGGCTTACTGCATTAGCATCATTACCACTCGTAAAATTGTGCCATGTAACATTATTAATAGTATATCCTTCAGGAATGGTAAATCTTGATAAATAATTGTCTATGGGTGTTAATACGCCTAGGGCTAAATTATCTCTAAACATATAAAGATAATCCACAATAAAAACAAAGTCTTCTGTAGCTCCTGTCGCTAATTGATCTGGTACAATATCATTTACTGAAGTCCGATATGAGGCTAGATTAATTCCTGTTCCTGAAGAATATCGATTTGTACTATTACACATGTTTGAGTTACCATAAATACTGTTTCGGTAAGCTGTTCATTATAGATATTATCTATGTATGTTGTATCAAAAGGTAATATCAATTCTACAGATACAGTAAATGTGGCACCTACTGGAAGATCATCATACACACCATCCTTATCGATGTCCTCTAATCCAACTCCAGGGCCATCTGGATCACTGCTAAATAAACCATTCGCATTCAATGAAAAATCATAACGCGTAAAACTTGTAAAAACGGACTCCGGTAATGCTACACCATTAATTTTAATACTATTTGTTCCTAAATTTCTAAAAATCTCTGAACTTTCTGTTAATTGCAAATTAAACCCTGTATCGGCTTCTGCTATAATAGAACCACTACCCACATTCGTATATTCGTATCGCAATTGTATTGGATCTCCACATAAATCTCCTGATTTAACCAAAAAAGTACGAGATGTGAAACGTGGTACACCTTGCACAAAACTTATATAATTAATGGAAGTCGCATCTTGGTCATCTGTAGTTTCGCAAAAGGAAGCTTCACAGCCATAAACAGCGGTATAATTTGTTTGCATAGCATCATTACAATCATCTGCATCTAAAGAAACCGTATCGATAAATGTGAATTTCTCATTCTGTTCAAACTTATTATCCCCATCACCAATGCTTGAAAAGTCGGTTATTATATATTCTAATCGTAATAATCCGTTACCTAAAGGAGAAGTTATTGCTGTTCCTACTGGGTTTAGGACTGACCCAGTAGATAAACGGAGTTCATTAAAATCTATATTTGCATCATAATCAATATATAGACGGTATTCATTTAACGCACCCAATCCACTATTTGTCACCTCAATTTCTCGATTTAAAACAGTACCATCTGCATCTTTTTCTAAAACCCCCACCTGTAGGTTAACATCTTCATCCTTTACTTTAACAAACAACTCAGGGAAATTTATATTGTAGGATTCTGACGCTCCTTGAATACTCTGGATTGCACCATTATTTATACTGTAAACCAAGTTATTCACATTTGAAACCGTAAAAACCCCAGTATTACCCATTACAAGGTCAAATTCTGTAAGAATAGTACAATTACCTTTTGCCGTATAGGTAAATGTAGAACTACTATTACCATTAATATCCGGAATTTCAAAAATAGGTTCAGTAATTGAGCCTTCATTTGCATACTCAGAACTTTCTAGCGTCATTCCATTAGGAAAATTTGAAGTATAGGTAATACCAGTTAATGTACCGGAATTGCTATTTGTAATTTTAATCGTAAACGTAATGGCATCACCACAAACAACTAAAGCAGTATTACTAGAAGTTTCAATCAATACATTATCTCCGGATTGACTATATCCTAATAAGGATAGACCTAAAAATAATAATGTGTAAAAATTTTTCATAAATCTTGTATTCCTTATTTCTCTAATTATCTTATTTCTTTACGATAGGTATCTAACACCTCAAAATTATAATCCAGCAACCTGACTTCTATAAATTGCTGGCCTATATCTCGGCTTGCCATATGTATTATTCACTACTAACTTTAGCTGGTCCATGTATACCAAGCGTTCGACATCATTAAAAAATAAATAATAGTTATTATCCGCTTTTTTATTTATTATCGCCTCATAACTCGCCATCAAACCTTCTTCTTCAAACAAATCAATCTGAATAAATTGAATGTTTATTACTTCATAAAAATTAAAAGATATTTCATACACTCCTTTGGCAGGCACGTGTACTTCATAATCGAAACTATCGTTCACGGCTGTAAGAAAAACTTGAAAACAGCAACACAGTAATAGCTATATATATATATCGTAAATTCATGGTTTTACTATTTTTATTAATCATTGGGACCAAAATTTTTGTTAATACCTACTTTAGGAGACTCTACCTTTCCTGTCGGGTAAGTATATTGTAGGTCATTTTCATCCTCTTCCTCCTGTGAAACTGTTTTAATTAATGTAAGTGTTTCTTCAACGTCAAAAACGGTATTAAGATTTCCAATGTTTGCAAAATCAGTTATACGATATTCAAATCTCAAAAATTCTCGGTCCTAGTGGGGAAATTATCCCCATTCCTATGGGGTTCAACAACAATTCTTCTCCTGTACTTGTAACTAGTCTTAATTCTTTGACTGTACTATTAACATTAAAATCAATAAAAAGCCTAAGCTCTTCAAGAACCTCCGGACCGAATTGGTGATTGTAATATTTTTATCAAAAACGTCTCCGTCATCAATAAAATCACCAACTTCAAAAAACACGCTTCCTTGTTGGTTTGACGCAGAGTAAGGCTCTTTGCTATTGAAAACGTAGTCACTTCTTTCTACAAATGTATCTCCCGGCCCATCTTCATTGCTTCTATTTACATAATCGTTCTGATCTGTACAAATCTCAAAATTTTGTTGAATCCAGGTACCGTAAGACCTATCATAAACATATACTGCCTCGTTGGGAAGGTTTTCACTGTTATAAGTGAGATCAGGGTTATAATTGCCGAATTGATCACATTTACTGGGCACATCTAATTTAACCGTCCATTCCATTGCCTGGCTCCATCTGGTAAACTGTGCATACGTAAGGGATTGCCTAATATCCCACATAGTTACAAATGGATATCCCGAATTATTAAAAGAATATTTATTTAAACCATTAGTTCCAATAGGTTCTATCAATACCGCGGCATCAGTTTCTGTCGTAATTTTTGTTAACGGATCAAAATAATTAAGTTTTTGAGTAGGTTCTCCTGCTTCCCCTTGTCTTATTGACAAAGGATTTACCACTGGGCCTGAAACACCAAAATCGGTAGTACTTATGTTTATTGTAAATTTATCCAATGCCGTTGGATCTGTTCTATTTATTCTTGTTGGTGCTCCAAGTAGCCTACAGCTTTCATCCACACAAGCAAATGTATCAATCTCACATTGATTCTTACATTGTTTAATCATTTCTTCAACTAAGACATCTATATCTGCTTCCGGAACAATATTATCATTCGGATCAATTTTACATAATCCTATTTCATAACATCTGTCTAGGAAAGTTTTTATTAAGGTAGCTTTAAATTCTCCTTTACGATCTTCACAATTGTTGTTACAGTCATCGATCATTTTAGCGGCTTCATTTTCGACAAGACTAATGCCATCTCGGCACTTTTTCTCCAGCCAAACTTGTAAACCATTCATCTTGAGGTCTCGAAGCCAATGGTTCCATACTAGACAAACTCGTTGTAATATAACCTCCAACTGGATCAAAATCTACAAAAAGATTCACCGATAAGTATTCTAAAGTGGTCAAAGAACCTTGTTGAATTGTAGGATCATTAAACTCAAGGCTAGAATTTTCAGGCTCCAAACCGTAATCGGGGTTAATTACATAACTATTAGCTTCATAATAATTTTCGCAATTAATAGGCACGAGACCTGGTACCACCTCTTCTCTATAGCTTTTTAATAATCCATAAAATGTAAAGCGTTGTTCGCAATTCCAATCGCTTTTTGTTTCCTCGCAGATTAAATATCCAACACCACAGAAATTACAAGGAATAGGATCACCGTTAGCATCCTCTCCACAACAACCAAATTCTTCTCCTGTTTCTTCATCAATACATAGATTTGGATCTCTATAACAAGTTTCACCTTCTAAGATTGGGAATGCACCATCTTTATATTCGAAATATTTAAAGGCAAATACAGGATCTTTAATGAATGGAAAAAACTCTGCTATTCTCCCAGCCCATACATTTTCCGGAACATTATTATCTATCTCTTCTTGAGAAGTAAAAATGTAATCGCCATCTATGGCTAAATCTCCATTTCCATCAGCAGTAGGATTAATAGAGAAACTAACCCAATCAATATTGCCATCTCCGTCTTCTATTGCAGGGTAAGAGAGTCTATTTCGGTCGTAAAGCGTATATGCTTCATTGGTTTTCGAATTTGTTCTACTCACAAAATCCGCATTAAAATCACTAAAATTTGCTTCCGGTTCATCTTTTGTTTGATCTATAATATCTCCAAAAGAGTAGCCTGTACATTTTAGAAACGTATTAACCAAATTATCAATTTCATCGGTTGCCTGATCCAATGCAGAGCCATTTCCATTGACATTTTGTTTTCTCATTTTCTTGATCAACTTAGGTTTAGAAATCCATCTGATAATAAAATTATTAATGTTATCAGATAAATGGCCATTACTATTACCGCCTCTATCATCATAGCTCTCTGCTACATTACCGTTACCATCTTCATCTAAACCATAAGCGCTAATACACAATCGATTTACAATCTCAATGACTATAGGTTCCCAACAATCTGCTAGCTCCTGTGCAGTATAAGAGGCTCCTGGAAGAAATACTTTTGCTTGAGGAAAATCACAAACCTCATACAGACTATCTGTTGGAGGTGCTTCTGTATTTCCAACAACATCCCTGGGACATTCTTGGCTGCCATTATTGTCTGTAACCATATGATATACCATTTGATTTAACAATCCTGGTCTATGCCATCCCCGCATAGAACTATAAATTTCTTGTGCTGCTGCTTCTAATGTATAACTAGAATCTCCAGCACTCTTGCATTCGTAAAGCATTGAAATCGCATAGCCTTCAAAATCAATAGGGTACGCCTCTGTATTTAATAATTCAACAGTATCATCATCATTTTGATCGTATGTAAAATTTTTAGTATCATCAAGTATAAACCTCGGGTTGGGGTTTATCCAATTGTTTGAGTTGACTGCAGTTAACGGATTTGGATCAGTAGCATAATATGCTGTTGATTCCGAACTTGATCTTGTAGCGACACTTGATTAGTGGCATCGTACCCTTCTAAATATGCCGTTAATGCCTCCGGAGTTGGTGTTTTAAAAGGAGGTGTGAAAACGATAGGAACAGTAAAATCACAACAAGGAGTACTAAAATTAACCTTCACCGGCTTTAATGCGCCCAAAGTACTTGTTTGACTGTAATCAATTGGTTGGAGTTCTCCATTCGCATCAAAATAGAAGACTGTTATGCTATACTGGTTTTCTCGCCCTATATAATAATCTAAAAATTCGTCATCTGCTTCGGGATCACTAGGATCCTTGCTTGCAAAATATATAGATTCATTTGAACAACCATCACAATTAAAATTTACGGTGGAACTAATTTGACTGTTATAAACTAATTGTCCAAAGTGAAAGATATCATTATATAAATACTCCATTTCCTCCTCACAATCAATTTTATTAGAAAAATTAAGGATCCAATTAAAAAATGGTTTTATTAATTTATTTAAACTATCCTCAGCATTAACAACCTCAAGTTTTATATTATCGCTTGGAACCAATGTTTTCTGAACATAATAAGTGCCGGTGTTTAAGATAATATCTCCAAAATCTACCATGACATTATCAATATCATCATCTGTCGTATCTGTTAAATTTTTTAATGTGGGTTCTTCAAAACTATGAATTACCACTCCCGATTCAATATCGAAAATTTCTATTTTTAGTCTATAATCGAGATCAAAAGTGATGTCACTACATAATCCATCAAGAATTTGTTTCGTAATTGTATAACTTAAGTTAATACTGGTATTATCTTGAAGTATTGTAATGCGTTTGGATGACATAAATCCATCTGAAGTCTTGACATTATTAGTAATTCTATCCATAATACCTGAAACAGTATTATCAATGCTTGTCCCTTTTACACTATCTAATATGTTAGAGTCTTCACTAAAAGTTAAACCTGTTGCTATTGTATTGCCTTCTTTGGTTATATAACTAACAGATTTGGTATTATTTGGGTCTATTGTGATAATCTTGGCAACGTTTTCGTGATTGGGCGCCTCATCGCCAAAAAGCTTTACTAATTCGTCTTCTGTAGGAGTAGCATATAGCGTACGTGTGGTTCTAGTATTTCCATCCACCATATTACCAATCATGTGAGTTTTACCTACACCGGATTGCTCCACAACTCGATCTGTACCGTCATTACTAAAAATAACTCTAGTAAATGGAAAGCCCTGTGCGTCCGGAATTCTTTTATCTGCATTTGCACTGGTATAGTATTCAAAGGCTCCTGTAGCATCTATCATATCCGGAGCATTATAATTATCTAAAGCATCATTTTCGTTATCTTCATCAAAATTCTGTGCCTTATATAACTCTTCACTCGCTGTGGCAAAACTTTCTTTGTATTTATAAATTCTTTCTCCCACTACAGGTACTGGTAAAGTATTTAATGTTGGTCTACCTGAATAATCTAATACCGTTTGCGTTATTACTTTATAGTTTTTAGACGGGATATAACGTTGCGTTTGTTTAACCTGGTTAAGCGAAGTAGCATAAGTAATCTGTTCACTCACTTTATTATCTTCAGTAAAAACTCTGCTATATTGAAAATTCTTAGCATCATCTCGGATCTGTAAAGAAAAACACCTGATCACTCACTGTTAATGCGTTAAAGGTACACTCCGTACAAAATCCATAATCCGGTGCATTCCATGCTCCCCAGTTTTGGTCATTTCCTAGTCCATTTTCGTAAAACGTACCAACTGGTCGTACTCTCCAGGCATAATAACCCTGTCCTTCTCCCATTGTTAAATCAATTGAGGGATTAGAACCTTCTACGTAAAGTGACAATGCCTTTTTCCAATCAATATTAGCGGTAATATTTAATTCATTGTCTACGGTGTCAGGATTAGTATTATATAGTCGTAAAACTTGAAATTCATAACCTGGTGCTTCGCAGCTATTTTCCCATTGGAAAACTACAGTTTTGGATTACGGAATTATAGTATAGCTTAAATTATCAACGATATTATTAGTAATATCAATTCCATAATTGATCTCATAATTGAGTCCTATTTTTAGATCCGTAGCTGGATTTATCATGGCTGCGGAATTAGTTACATTGCGAACAGTACCTTCTACACCAATCACTTGATTAGTTAAGTAGGAAAAGCCAGTACTATTGTTATCTCTATCGATATACTGATTGAGATCTAGGTATATGATACTTTCTCGGTTTATTATTATTTAATTCTACATTAAATGATATTGAAGGATCAGATGATGGGTCATTAGTTAATATTCGAATATCCAAGTCCATTGATATCTCAAATGGTATTCCGAAATCAGTGTTTCCAAACTCATAGTTTTCTCCTAAGTCCACTTTTATCCAAGCTTTGCCGTCTTTTGCATAAAAATTACTACAAGGGGTTAAAAAAATTAAATTTTCTGAGGAGGTCGCTGCACCCGAAGTAGGTACAGTAATCATAACATTATCTATGTACGTTCCTTTATCCTGAGAAAACAGAACATTACAATAAAAACATAGTAAAAGGGTAACTATACTATATAACCAATTAATTTTCATCTATATATTTATTTTTTATTATCTAACAAAGGCATCAATTCAAATTCCAAAAATAATTTGACGTCTTTAATGGTTTATTTTTTTCTATTATCAATTATTTCAAAACCTTTGTATGGCTGCTTTAAGCTGGAACCCTTGAAAATATATTCTAAGG
Organism: Lacinutrix neustonica; assembly: GCF_026625145.1. GTDB lineage: Bacteria > Bacteroidota > Bacteroidia > Flavobacteriales > Flavobacteriaceae > Lacinutrix > Lacinutrix neustonica. The sequence goes on from NZ_CP113088.1 coordinate 631,525, forward strand.
GCTCTTTTATTTTTTTTGTGCTTTGAAAATTAAGAATCTCATACTTCACAATCTGCTTTTTAATTTTACTTTTTGTACTAAAACGATTTTCTACACTAAGCACTCTCTTTTGAATTTCATCGTATTCTAGTACTTGCTTAGTAAGCCCTGTGTTTTTCTCAAAATCTTTCCCTGGAATTATAATTATATGAGCTATTTCGCCTTTAGAACTACAACTAAGATTTCACGGACGATTTAAGCAATAATCTTTCAATTTCAAGAAATTTATTATATGAGTTGTTCTCTGTAAATAATCTTGGATCAGAGTTATTCCAATAAATCTTACCTACTTTAGGTAATACTACAAACATATTCTTGTCGTTGCCATAGACCTTCATATTCTCATCATCCATTACGATCTGTTTCTCACTCATCAACATATCGGTATATGTAGTTGTTGTAGGAATGTTGTAGGATTCAAAAAACTCAGTTTTTGTTGTATACCTCATATGATAGACCTGACTGGATTTAGGAGTCGAAACTTTTTCCATGCCATCCAAGTATTCTAAAATTTTATTCTTACAATTTACATCAGTTTCATTTTGGGCGTTGCCAAATTCCATCCAACACATTGCAATCAATAAGAGTATGCATCTAAAGTTCATCACGATTTTCTTTTGGTAAATTGTACTGTGTTTCTGTTATTACTTTTAGTCCTCTCTCTGTTTCAATGAGTTTTCTTACTAATTGTCCTTCTCCGTTGTATTGATAGTAAAGCCCAAAATGTTGATCATCAAATAGTGTAATTAATCGAAGTGACTTCACATCGTAAACATAACAGGTTGTTTGTGACTCTTTTGGATTAAACTTGATGTCATCTATATATACTTGAGGATTATCGAAATTTAACGATACCTGAACCATCTGATCAGCAACAAATGATTGTGGTGAAAGAAATACTCTATATAAAGTCCATGCTCCTGTTTTGGCTACTACTTACGGTGCAAACTGATTTCCATTAATTTCTACCTTTGGATTTATAAGTTTCTCATCGGATTTTGTCCAAAACTTAAGCCACCCTCCTGTGGTAGATAATAGATCTCTTGCGATAACGTTATTTATAATATTTGCTCCGCTAGTAATTTGTTTAGAAAAAATTCCTGAATGAGCAACATCCTTTATAAGGTTGGTCTCTATAGCTTCTTTGTCTTCAAAATGTTCAAAAAACATCTCATCATAAGTCGAGTTCTTTGATATCATTGTAGGTAGAGTAAAATTATATCCATATTTAGAAGCGCTATATACGCCAAGGACGTCAATCTCCTCCAAAGCACTACCATTTGGTGAATACTTAGTAACTTGATTTAACTTAACCCATCTTTCTTCCTGAGTTGAATTGTTAAATGCAAATGGAATGAAATCTTCTATGATTCCTCCTTCATATATTTTTCCAGCATCAGTTAATCTATTTGATGATTTCTTTACGTCTCCTTTAAATGCATAACTCTCGTGCATTCTAAATACCGAAGGGGAACCTAATGTACCATATACATCTTCCACGCTTTGATTATTAATCCAGGAAGACACATTAGCCAGTTTAGCAAAGGTATTAGCACCAGCAGAAATGACTTTATCTGTTTTAATAGACCATGTACCATCATCATTAATAGGATTGGCATCAGCACCATAAGTGATAATTTGACCGGAGCTCGCTAATAATTGATTTGTGTTGAATTCTGAAGTAGACTTCTGTCCCATTTCAGAATAATTCCAATGTGCAGGAATATTTAGATTATAGATGGATCCATCATGCTTTTGATTAGACTCAATCAATGCAATATTATGATAGGCATCATAGGTCTTAGTTAAAACTGGACGTCCAGTCGCGTAATCAAAAGCAAGGTTTTCTGTAGTCGATGCAATATTATCTGTATAAGAAACTACTTTCTTCTGTATCGCAGGGTACTTAATAACTTTTGATGTAGCATATTTTGTTAAAAACTGCTCATTATAGTTAAACACTAATGAAAAGGACACAAAAATAGGGGGTGGTAATGTTAAACCGGCACTGACATCAATTTCAAAATTAAAGTCTAAATTTTTGGTTTGTACCAAATATCCTTCCTGAGTAACATCCATTTCTTTGCCTGGTACATCCCATACATAGGTACCCTCACCTTCCCCATTAAATGTTTTTAATTGTCTTACTTTTTCTCCGGGTTCATAATAGTAAAAATCCTGACCGGAAGAAATGTAGCTAGTACTACCTGATGCATAAGTCCCTCCATACGTTCGCACAGATCCGGGAACACCATGCATACCATTCTGTATAAATCTAAATCCTTGTGACGCCCAAGCTTTGTCAAAGCCATAACTAAAGTAAGGCGTTGGGATACTTAATCTATCGTTATGTAAATTATCCTGTAACACGGTATACGAAACACCTTTCTCTCGGACGATTGGTTGCAAAATCAAATTTTCTCTCATCACCATCTAAAACCTGATAATCATACAACTTATCATATGGATACTCCTTACAAGTAAAAAATTCGTGTACTGTATATCCTGTACCAGTCTTTCCCGTATGAATATTTTCTACGACAACTCCGGAATGACTTACAGTAGCTGATGGTAAAAGTGATTCTCCAATAGGTCCTTCTGATTGTTCTTTATCTTTACCTACGATTAATCTATTGATCCAAGACTGATCTTTTTTAGGCATGAATTCTACTAAAGGATTCTCTTCCCTCATTTCCTGTGGCTCATTAGATGCCACTCCACTAGATCGGCCATCCTCTAATTCATAGCGATACTCTTGTCCGTACGTAGCTGCATCTCCGGATTCAATACCTTTATCATGCATTAGAATTTTCTTAACTCGTACTCCACCTCCTCTTTTTGCTTTATTTAGGGGGATTTTGATATATGACAAACTTGGCTCTAAACGCATACATACATTTTCTTTCCGAGGAAAATTGGTGTCTACGGTTCCATCTCCTAGTGCATTCATACCGTCTTGCGCATATTCTAAAGCATCTAATGCTTTATCAAGACTTGTACTTCCTATATCGCCACATGCAGTCAAATCATTTTCAATGGCATCTTCATATTTTCTTTCAAACTCTCCTTCACATCCAGCTGTATATTTGCCCCATCGTTGGGTCACATAATAATCATAACACGCTTGTCTAGGCGTTAGTCGATAATTGTCATCTTCTTGTGCGTTCTCTGTAAATCCTTCCCCTACGTAATTAGGTTCTAAAGGATTAGTTAATCCTTTTAAGGTAATTTGAATAGAGTTACCATCACATACAATATTTTTTACTTTTGCATAACCTGAAATATATTCCGATTTACATCCATCTAACCCCGGTATATTGTTTTCTAATGCATACAATAGCTTAAAATAAATTCGCTTTCTTACTTCATCCAAATTGTCGGAATCCGGTCTTCCTTCTAAGAAATATTCATTTACTTTTTCGCAAAGTCCATCAGAATATCCCCCAACATCAGATAAATCCAATGTATAGGTAGGATCTGTGTATGTATTAGAAGCACTCGATAATCGAACCATTGCCATGGCATCTCGATCTTGTACATATAAATAATCTTTACTTTCATATTCCACTAGAATCTCACCTCCGAGATGGTAATACAATCTGTTTTAATTGCCAAGCAGCAGGATCGAATTCCTGTTCGGAATATCTCCTTGATACGGCCAGGTTATTAAATTAAGGTGTCTATTGGTAGCGCTATTCTCACTCCCCATACCATCAAATTGATTAAACCCCCAAGGATCCAAAAGATGAGGGCCATAATCAGGGTTTTGTGCTGCTAATGAATAACTTGTAGTGTTTTGATGATTATTTGTATATTGATATCCAAATTTATAAGAGCTAATTCTAGCATCTACTACTCCTTCAAACTCTGACCAAACTTTCTTTAGTGTTAGCTTTCCACTTTCATTGGAAGTTTTATTTCCTGGGAAATTACCATTAATATTGTTTGGTAAATTTTGAACTAGAGAATAATCGTATTGAAAATTGGTTACTTGAAGCGGAATTTCCGGACGTGCTTTAGAGAACAACACAATCTTTTCTAAATATTCTAATTGATCTACTCCTTTAAGACTCTTATTAAGTGGGTCTGACGAAGGGTCTTCAACAGAAGTAAGTTCAGGTGCTCCTAAACCATCGTATCTGTCTTTAAGTGAACCATTAAGAAATTGTGCTATATCTCCTGAAACTCCAAATCTAGCAGCATCAGATTTATTTGTTACAAAATACGCTACATGCGTTTTTGTTTCAACCTTTTTTAGGTAGTTGACTTCTTTTTCTCCTGTATTTACATATCCAGTATCATCTTTAACATCGGATATGGAATTTTTACTGTATAGCAATCCATTGTAAGGTATTCTCCATCGATACCATCTAGCCATGTCACTATCTTCTCCATATCTTTTATGATATTCAAAAGCTGTCCACCCTCCAAAATCGTCATCATCTGGTCCCTCTTGACCTAAATCAATATAATCTGGGGTAGTAATTAACTCTAAAAGCGAAGTATTCTCGTACGGCACCTTTTTTATTTCTCCGGAAACTGTATTTTGATCACAGGTATTTACAATATATTCATTTGACAAATAGGTTTTTGTGTAGGCTAGATAATTATTCTCTATATCATCATTTTCATTAATACCGAACGCTAAGGACGAAACATTTCTCACCTTTATGGGTTCTGTATACTCATATTTAGTCCCAGCTTCACTGTTAATACCAAAACCTCCATCGTCCATTTTTTCTATAAACGAAGATGAATTCATAGACACATCAGTGTTATCTTCTTTAAAGGCGTTTACATCGTTTACATTCTTTTGAACTTGTTTAATTCCTGGGAAATCTGGATTTGCATTTAATTCTACGTTGGCGATTTTATTATTGGCAAAAGAAACTTTACCTCCTAAATCCCCATAGAATCTATAGTTTATATTATCATGAGTTTTGCCTCCAATATCAGACCTCGCCTCCATTTTTGAAGTATTACTACCAAAAGAGAGATTCACTCCAACCCCTACATTTGTACCAATCATCCCTTCTACACCAACTCCATATGTCCTTATTTTACTACTTCCTTGTTCATTAGAAAATGCTCTTGGTCCATCGGCATAGGCTCTAAAGCCCCCGGACAAACCTTCTCCGGATAAGGAATGATTATCCGGACTACTGTATGGAATACCAATAAAGAAATCTCTTTTATCAAATGGTTGTGCTTTTTCTGTAAAATGATCGGCTCTACCTGCATTAGAACTTCCTAAATAACCTGTTGCTTCTATTGTTTCATAAGGAATAGAATTATTTACACTAAAAGTTCCTATATATCCCCGTTCTACTGCAACGGGAATAAAAGCAGGATTGATCTGTAAACCATAACTTAAATTCACATTCATTCCTTTCATCTTCGTTAAAGAAACCGATTGTCCTACATCTGTAAACGTTTGCAATCCAAATAAAGAAGCAGCATTGAAATTACCATACCCTCCTCCATTAACACCTGTTTTAACAACTATTTTCTTGTCTTCATCCTGATTCTTAGTCTTTTCTTTATTATCAGGGTCTTCTTTTTTAGTCTTTTTCGGCCATCTATGTCTAGAATTATCTGGTTTCTGTTTTTTAAATAGGGTAAATGGATTAATGCTAGCACTAAACGTAACCCCCGTTTCTGATCGGTTCATAGATAAACTAGCACCGCGATTTAGACAATCCGATAGAGGATGTTTTTGAGATTCCTTGATAATTATTATAGCGTACATATTTACTAAAATTCAGCCCAAAAACACTTTTGTTATAGACCGCTCCACTCTCAGCATCACTATCTTCAGCTCCTGCGCTAGTACCTCCGCTGCTACCTCCATCTTCCGATGCACTAAACACTTCTATATTGGTTTTTTTAAGACCGGACATGGTCCAATTAGGACGTGTTTTATTATATACATCTATGAGTGTATTATCATAACTATCTGGATTACCTCTTACACTGGTATTAATGGCTCCGGGATTTAGTGTCCATCCATGACCTACCCAAGAAGACTCTTCTTCTGAGGAGCCACCACTGTGATATGATAATGACATAGCGTACCCACCACCATCTGGTCCAGGAATTTGAACAACAGGCAAATTATAGGTGAAATTGCCTGTAAATGGATCTACCAAATTAGTAGTTGCAACGGGTTCGAAACTGGAAAACTCCGGAGAGCTCGGACCGAAGTCAGTGCATATAATCCATTAATTGAAGGTGTAAAAATCCCTATCAACATATCAAATAATAATATGTAAACGGTTACCTTAATATGTTTTTTACTTATAGTAATCATAAGTTTACTTATTTAAAAAATTTAAATTTGGAAGTTGGTCTATTTTTTTTTTATCAAATACAAAATGAGAAATTCCTGTATCTAAAAAAATATCTTGAAAAACAATATCAAGTTTTTCAGAATTTAATATTTCTCCTTGGTCATCAGAAAAAACCATATAAATAGATTTCTTATTGCGTATTTCATACATGTTTTCCATAGTCGTTAATACGGGATTGTATTTATGCCCTGAACTCGTTTTAAGGAATATCACATCTTTAATATTAAAACTTAAGTCTTTTATTCTTTGACTATATTCCGCGAGGTTAAACACTCCATACTTTGAAGCATCTACACTTTCTTCTTCATGATTTATTGTCAACAAAAATGTCCTTGACTTATTAAATAATTCTAAGTAATCATTATAAGTTTTATCGCCATTATTATCATCCTTGCTCAGTTCATTCAATGCTAAATACTCGGGTGGCAAATATTTTATAGATAAAACAAAACCATTTGCGGCAGAAACCTTCACAAAGCCATTTTTAGATTCACTTAACCATTTCAATAGCTCTTTTTCACTGTTTACGGATGAAGTACAACTGACAAAAAGGAACAAAAAAACAATAATACTATTTTTCAATACCTTCAACATATTCTTTGTTTAAGCCTATAATTATCATATCTGTAATGTCTATTGCCTCTGAAGCATACAAGACATTGCCTGAAGAGGTAACTCCTGTAATCATGTCGATGCCATGTCTTTTTGCATATCGTTCAATAAAATCATTTACCTTATTATAAATACCTTTTAATAATAGTTCTTCTTGTTTAACAGCCTTGTTTTCAATAGACTTTCCTAGCTGCATGGTTTTTGCTTTCAACATTTCCAATTCTTCTGTCTTAATTTCAATAGCTTTCTTAGATAATTTCGTTGAAAGAATTTTTAGTTCATTAGATTTAGATTCATATAAGGCTTTTTGCCTATCAAAAGAATCGCTCATTTTATTAATCTCAATCTCATACAAGTCTTGAGCTTCAATAAATCCCTGATACTTTTCCAAAACGGTTTGTGTATTTACTAATGCTATTTTCTTCGAAGTTCTTTGTATTAAAAAAAGATACCCTATCAAAAAAAATAAAATAGCGTAAACCAAATAGTGCACATTATTACTTATTTTCACTTAACTAAATTTTTATGAATAATTATGAATTGAACTTAATGATAAACCTAACCTGGCTCCTTAACCAAAAAGTGACCCTTAAATAATTTTCCTTGAATTCTCAATACAAAATTATAAGACCCAAACTCAGTTAGCATATTATCAACAACAAAACCATTTATTGTTGAACTTGGCTGAACAACAAGATTGACGTTCGTTGGTGAAATAATTTCTAACGTAGCTCCTAACAAATCAATATTTTCGTTAACACTAACTGTTAGTGGTACTGATGAATCGTACTGAACGCCATTAATTAGATTTATTGTGAATTGAGGAATAGCCGTAGAACCTTCATTCATGAAACTAATTTTACTATTTTCTAAAAAATAAAAGTCATCAGAAAGAACTAACCAAACGCCATTACTTAATACTTCAATATTTGATACTTCCCCTCCATTAACAACAAATCTTAAATTAAGTTCTGACGCTTTTTCTGACGGGTTTACTTTTATAAATACTGTTTTATCAATGCCATCATCCACTCCTAAAGCAATAAAAGATTCACTATTTTGTTTTCCACTTATGAGGTTTGAAAGAGTTAAGTCACTAGTTATAATATCATAAATTGTATCCGGAAGATTAGTTGTGTTTATATAGATTCCATATTCGTTTTCATCAGGACAAACCTTAATCAATGGGTTCAAATAATCATTCTCTATCGAAGTATAACCACCTTTTCCAGTAACTCTCCCTCTACTATCTACAATAGGAAGGCCAGTACCCAATACACCGTCTTTATCCTCATCGGAATATCCCGCCTCAATAACGTCATTACAATTATCACCATCACTATCTAAATCTAGACTATTTATAATACCATCATTATCCGTATCTAAATTTGCTACTGAACTAATTGTGAAATTAGAGAAAATTGATATTCTATTCCCTCTATTATTATAATAACCAGAATGATGTCTCTTTCCATGTCGTCCCCCTTTGAAACCGCGAAAAGAAGTATCTAAATAGAAGTCTAAATCCGGACCTACATCAAAGCTCTTTATTAAAATTTTGTTCTGAAAAAATTTTAGTTTTCGGTTGTTATACACTATTTTAAAAAGATCTTTCTTTTTAAAATAGTGTATTTCTGTTTTTTCAACTCCGTTTGAAAAAATTTTGAAGGTGTTGTTTTTAAATAAGAAACCATAGTCCACATCTTCATAACTAATACCATTTTCTTCGATTCCAAATCCAATTATGGCATCGTTTGACCCGCGTACATTAAATGTCACTTTATAGCTATTATTGAAATCCAATTTTGAAAACGGAATAGAATTAATAGTGTTACACCAGTCACTACCGCCGGACCTGAAAATGATATTATTGAATGATGACTTTACATTGATTCGATTTTTCCAGCGCGTTAAATTTTCCTTTCTTTTATTATTTTCAATGGTATCTAGAATACCATCATTATCATCATCCAAATCTTTTCTGTCCATTACTCCATCCCCATCAGAATCAACCCTACTATTATTCTGAGCAAATGAATGGCAGGTTACAAAAAATATCAAAAAAAAGTATAGTAATTTCTTTACCATATATATAATATTATTTAGTTCGAATAATTATAATGTTTCTTAATTGTGATTCTAAGAACTCATAAGAAGCTTTTCGATAATCAGTACTTAAGTTCTATTAATGCGAACAACATTGCTTAAATCTAAATCAAAAAAATTAACATAAAATAATGTTAATTTTCAAGCGGCAAACATACTTCTTTTTTTCAATTTAAAATCTTAAAAAGGTAGGGTATTTCCTAAATTATATTTTTTAAGTTAGATCTTGAGACGTAAAAAACTAAATTTCAGATTGTTATATGATTATGTTTTATTTTTTTGTGATGGATATACTATCAATGCAAGTATTTAAAAGTAATGTCAACTATAACTATATTGTACTATCAGTGATGAAAACTCTATACTCAAAACCAAAATTATATCCATAAATTAACTCATAAGCAGGTTATTAAAAACTAGGTGCGTAATTCGGTGCGTATTAAATCACATGGGGCTGCAAACCCTTACAAAATATAGAAAATTGAAAATATGGATAGTTCCTCTTTCTCCGCAAAAGGAAACCCACAACGAAAGTTGTGGGTTTTTTATTTTTAAAAAGTTCTGAAGCTCGCTTCATAGGATTTTTGGAAATGAAAAACCAGCCACGCGCTTTTCAGCGGGGTGTTGGGATCTATGCTTGTAATGGGTTCCTATTTAGGGATCATAAAATAATCCCTCTTTCTCCACAAAAGGAAACCTACAACGAAAGTTGTGGGTTTTTTATTTTCTAAAATGAACGAAACTTGTTTCTGTGAAATAGAGGAAATATAAAATCAAACACGCGAAGCGGGGTTAGGTCTCTATGCTTGTCATGGAATTCCTAATTGGAATCACGAGTATCAACGAATAATCCCTCTTTCTCCGCTTAGAGATCACCAAATCTTACTAAAAGCACATAAACATCATGTTCAAGGGCCTTTTTTATTTTCATCTATATCAAACAAAACCATATAATATTAAATAAAAGGAGCTAGATGCTTGTCTTTATGGTCTGCAGCAAGTCGCAAGTATCGCATACCCATACGGCTAAAATTGTAATCGAAAGTTTTCACCAAAATAACAACGCTACATTAAAGAAGCAAATGACCGCAGATAGTTATGCATCCTATATGTCCATACTAGGAATAGTTGCTACTGGAGATCCTAAAACGCAAACTTATAATTTTAAAGTTTTGGAAGAAACTGTTAATGGCGATATTGCCTGCGTAAAGTTTACAACCGTCTATTTAGAGAAAACTGAAACATTTAAGATTCTTAAACAGGATGGACAATGGAAAGTTGCATTGCAAGGTGTTAGGTAGGATGAGCCTTTTTAAATTGAAAGAGATTTGTTCATTTTAACCCAGTTCTTTGTTGTGGACAGTTATTAGTATCTTGTTTTATTCGCGTATTCATCAATTAATAGCACCACTCAAAATTTGATTTTTTTCACCTAAAATAAAGTTGTTTAAGGGTTTAGTTACAGTTTAAATTATCTCTTACAAGTTTTGAAAATTCATTCATAACTAAATTTTGAGCAGGTCTATCAATTATAGAAAAATCTGATGATTTATTCCATTGCCAAATAAACAATCCTGAAAACCAGGATTCACCCCAAACTTCCTCAAAAAAGGCTTTAAATGCAAAGTATTGTGTCTTGTTTGATTTTTTTCTAAAAAAGCGTTTGATAGTATTAGACCATTCCCATGGTTTTATCGTTGCATAACTATCATCCCGATAACCAATTTCAGTAAAAAGAATAGGTTTGTTAATTTGTTTACTGGCCCTTTTTAATATGGTTATGTGTTTCTGCCATCCATTTTTGATTTGAGAAAGCTCAGGTTCTTCATTAGTTGTCAATGGATAATAGGCTTGAATTCCAATATATTCTAACGCGCTCCAAAACTCAGGATTAAAATATTCTGTATCCCAATTCATTGCATAAGTTAGTTGGCCATTGTAAATCTTTTTTATCTCTTTTATTAATTCTAACCAGTGTTGACTATGGTCCGTAAGTGTTTTATCTAGTTCAGTTCCAATACAAAATAACTCAACATTAGTGTCCTGGGCAAATTTTGCGTAGAACAAAATTATCTTTGAATAGGATTCAAACCAACTATTCCATTTTTTTGAATCTTTAAAATTTATATTGTTTCTCCAACCATTCGATACCCATAAATGAGGTTTTAACATGACATGAATATCTTTTGAATGCAGTTGATTAATAGTCTTTACATAAGCTGAATCTCTTTTTGACCAATATTCTTTTTTAGATCTTATCTTGATATCATCTTCGTTGTCCTGATAAACAAAAGGATGCAAAGCCACCCATTCTACATTATTTAAAATAATAGTAGACATTTTATATTCAGTATTGCTATTTAAACCAAATATACTAGCTCCTCTTATTTTAAAATCTTGCTCATAGCAATTCTTGGAAATAGGGCTGTAATTATATGCGGTAGAGTTTATGACGTTAAAATTTTCGTTGTTGTTAAATTTATTTATCGCGTATAAAACCGCTGTGATTAGGAATAAAGGTAGTATTGTGATTTTAAAGAATATGTTGAAGAGCTGTCTCATGCCTCCCACTCTATAGATTTCATAATGCTTTGTAATGTAGAAAAACAAAAACGCAACCAAAAGGAATGAAACATGAATTAAAGCAAGTCCTTGAACCGTTGTGAGTACCGTTAGTATTACTTCTAGTGGTTTTGTTTCAAAAAACTTAATTAAAATAAAAATGAGCCATATAGAAAGGTTTAATATATAAATTAAAATAATTTTTTTTAAACTATTACTGTTTGACAAATATCCAGTAAACACCGACATCTCGTTTTTTGAATTTATGCTATTTTATTTTTAAAGTAATTCTTACTGAAAAAAATACCACATAAAACAACTATTAATAATAAAAACCAATAGTAAATTTTTAGTGTGCTTTTAAATTCAGAAAAGAACATTGCATATAAAAACACCAATGTTTGCAGCATAATAATAGTTATAAAGAATGCTGTTTGCAGGTGTTTTGTTATTTTATAACCTAGCCAGCCAGCCGGATATGCCCCAAAAAAGGTGTACACCAGTTTTAAAACTAAAAACCATGTTTGATTTCGTATTTTAAAGTATTCTGATTGATTATTCGAAAGGTATTCCATAGATTGACCACTTACTATTTTAACGATTAAAAATTCAGTTCCTTCCACTATAAAAGTTAGAACCAACATTGTGGTAATAATTCCAAGTATTAGTCTTAAGATTTTCATTTCTTTTTTTGCTTATAATGTTTGATTACCGGACTAAAGTCTCTTTGAGAAGATGCCTCTAAAAACAACCTGAAACTTGATATATTAATAGACTCTAAAGTATTGAAATTAAAACACCCTTTTTGGAAGACAATACCTTTCGATTGTCTTTTAAACGTGTCTAAAACCTCAGGAAAGGCATACATTACCATCGAATGGTAAGAAAAATAATTTTTAGTCGCTGTTAAACCGTACTTAAATACATCATCCTGCTTGTAAACAAAAGCTTCTTTAACACTCATAATAGAACCTACTTCTACGGTTACCAATTTATCATAATCCAAAATAAGCTTATTTAATGTTTGGAATAGTATTCTACATTCTCTGGTTTGCTTGTCTAAAAATTCTTGAATAGTCATATATTATTGTGTTTTTAACCATGTTATAGCAGCCTTCAAAACCTCATCTAAAGCTGAGTTTTTATCTTCTATCACTTCATCAGGAATAATTCTGGATTTATAAATAGTTCCCTTTCTATCTGCCATATAAGTTGAAGAAAAAAACAGGTATGAACCATCAGGCAATCTGTATTCACCGTTACCAGTTGTAAGTCCATAGCTAGGTTGCCCAAAACTTTTTGTCTTTGCATTTCCAATAAATGAAATAATAATAATTTCTCCAGAGCTACCTGTAGAGCTACCATACAAAACAGCAATAGGAAGCTCTTTATTTAGTACTGTCTGAATTGTTGAAGCAGTATAATCTTCTTTCTGTGTGCGTTTAAAACTATTTCCATTTCCCCAATATTCTCGTTTATTATTGACATCAATAAGAAACCCAAGAGTGTCTGTAGAAAACAAAGGCGCTAATCCTGCTAGCATTGGAGACATATTACCACCATCATTTAATCGTAAATCGACAATAAAACCTTTTATTTTTTTAGCATAAAGTGTTTGAATTTGCTTTTGAATGGTATCTGCAAATGCGACTCTTAAATCATGATTATTTCCATGAAATCCTGGAACACTGATGTAACCAAGACCTTCCTTAATTTCCGATTTACTATATTTAATACTATTGTAGTCAACATTATTGTCTTCTGTATTACCTTCCCAATTTTCTCTGGCGTCAGCAGGCATAAAAAAAGCATGCTTATCTTCTATAGCATTGAGCATGTACTCAATAGCTAAATAAGTTTCTGCACCGGTTTTGGCATCACCCGCAATGTTGTAAGCTTTTTCTTTAATAGGTTCAATATTTATACTATTTTTTAATAATGAATGCATCATAATAGAATCTCCCGCTTTATCAATATAATCTTTAGCTAAAGCACTTGGTCTTCTGTCTGTAATTTCATCAAAACTCACTTCGACATTATCAAAATATGCAGTTCCTTGACCATAAGAAATAAGTCCGATTTTTATAATTTTTGCCTTTGATGTAAGAATTGTTTTAATACTCTTAGTTTTCCATTGTGAAGTACCAGTAACACTGTTAAAGCCGCCATATCCCATATCCACGCTTTGTAATATATTTTCAATACTATCATAGACTGTAATATTTAGTCCGGCACCTTTGCCAATAAGATTTTTTGATTTTATATCTGCTGATAGTGTGAAAACAACTTCATTAATTGGTTTTGATAAGGTATAGGATTGTTCTACAAAGCCAACACCATCTCCGTTATCAATCATCAATAGTGTGTTTCCTGATTTGACTTCTTTGAAAGGTATGATATTGCTGGAAAATTTATAATTGATTTCCCAATCACAAAAACCTGATTTTTCTGTTTGGCAAGTGTTTTCAAAATCCGATTTACAAAAGTTTTATTTTTTTGACAACTGTTGAGAATGAGCGCAATACTTAATATAATAGTTAGATATAATGGTTTTCTGAAGGACATGTTGTTTTAAGTTTAACGATTATCTAAATTTTATTTGGAACAGATATAGTATCGAGTAATAAGAGGCCGTCAAAATGTTTAGAAAGAATCATTTCATTATCACCACTCAAGTTTATAAATGTATCATTCACAATGATATCATTAAATAGCCATGTATTAAGTTTTGTTTTGCTTTTTGGAATATCTAAAAAATTGACATTACCTGCCAAGGAATTTATGATATGCTTGATGTCTAATCTTGTAAGGTCTCGGCACTGATAAACGTTCTGTTTTTCCGAATTATTGCTATAACTTCCTATTGATGCAAATACACCTAAACTGTAAATATCATCTCCATAAGTCGACTTTAAGAATTCCCCCATAACCTCTTCCTTTTTATTATACTTGGCTATATGAAAATTATGAGCTATTATAATTACTTTTTCATTTGGAAAAAAATTAGTAATTAACCATGATACATTATCTGCCATAGCACTATCCCGAGCTTTCCAACGTGCATTCCAATCTTTCGTTTTTTGCCAATCTAACATATACTTTAGAAAGTGTATTCTGTTGCAGAGCGTCCTATTAATTAGTTTATTGGATTTGGTTTCATTGTAGTCAGCATCGAAACGCATTTTTAATTGTTCATAATCAAAAATTAAATTTTGAATAGAAGTTTTAATGGAGTCATAGTGACTTCTTCGATTGGATAATATTTGTTTTGCTTCCGAAAATTTTACTTCGAAATTTAAAAGTTCTAAAGAATCTTCTTTACTGACTTCTTTGGTAGTAAATAACTGATTAAAATTATTTCCTGTTCTCTGAATGTCAAACCCAGCAACATTTATGTTATTCCTTTTCACAAACTTCATTAACTGTTTAAATTCGTTGGTTCTCCAACCTCCAAACAAACCTTGAGTTAGTTGGTCGCGGATTTAAGTTTTCGTTGTTAGAATCCATTGCGGCTACTTCTCCAATACCAGACTCAAACAAAATCACATTATAGTTGTAATCCTCATGAAGTGATTTAATCAAATCGTTTCGTAGTTCAAATACTTCTTTTGAACCGTGATTAAATTCACCAAGTAAAAGAATTCTTTTATCCTTTAATTTATTGATTACTGGTTGCCACTTAATGTCTTTGTAGGTAGAATTGGAATCTAAAACGACTACTTTATCTTTCAAGTAATCGACTTCCTTATTGGTCAAATACTGCGCAACACATAGATAATTTGACAATAGTATGAACATGGATATTACGGATATTTTATTCATTGGTTTACTTTTGTTTATATCTTATAGATAATCATAAATTTAGCATGTTACACAGTCTGCTTTAAAACAATTGAATTACCGTCTACGTCTCTAATAGCAATTTCAATGGATTTATTTGTCTCTTCTGTTAAATTCATAAATATTCCGCCAAATGCTTCAACCTTCTTAATACAACTCCTAATATCATCAACTGCAAATGTTAATTGATGCCTATTATCTCTTGCTGTGATTCCTGCCATACTTGCCGGACAAAGTGTGATTTTAATAGCATCAATATAACTTTCATGAATTTTCATTTGTTTAATTTCGATATTTTTAAAATTTATGTCAAAAACATTTTCATAAAATGCTAACATTGCATCCATATTAAAGCACCCAATTACTAGTTCTGTAATTTTCACTACTATTGCTTTTCAAAGTTGTAATCAATTTTCTTATCTCCTCCGGATATAGAAGCAATAATCGTATTTCCGGAAATTTGATAATTTATTTCCTTTGGAAAATCGTGTTCAGGATTTACCGCTTTGAATCCTTCACTATTAAATTTTATAATTTTGAATTTTGTCGGATTTCTGTTTTGTGGTACTTCTGCAATGTAATAGTAATCGTTTCCTTCTTTTTTGATAGTGCAATGTTCTGAATACACAGTATCTTTATCTTTTAGTACTACTGAAATACATTTGTATGTTTTGCCATCTACTTTTTTCCAACTTTCGATAGTTTGTGTTCCTGGTTTACCATTTTTACGTTCCCATGAACCAACTAACCAATCAAAATCTGATTTGGCGACACCACAAGATGTTAGTATTATTAAAGAAATAATAATTAATTTGTTCGTTTTCATATTTGATGTTTATAGAATTATAATTTAGTATTTGGATTGATTAATCTTTTAATATTTGCAAATAGTAATAGTATTATTATCAAGACAATATTTAAGAGAGGAAAATCTAATTCCTTGAAGTTTAAAATATGTATAACCAGTACTCCTACCATTACAGCAATTAGCCATATAACATCCATGTAGCATTGTTTTAGGAAAGAGAAGAAAAAGAGTCCCTAAAACTTCAAAAGAGCCTACAACATACATTATATTAATGTCTAAGTTCCAATTTTCGAAATTTAATGCCATAGTAGAATCTGTTTGAAATTTCCCGAACCAGCCAACAAAAAAATAACTATGATTATTATTCGTACAATCATTAAACCATATTTTATAAACTTTTGCTTTTTCATTCAATTATCACAATTTTAGTTTCAAGAAATATGGATTACAAAAGCGTAATTATAGTGTCCATAGTCATCACGATTACAAACATTACCAGCTTCATAAGTTCAGGTCTCTCTATTTTATTTATAGTATTAAGCACTTGTTGCCGTTATACTTCAAAATCATTGAAAAGATTCTATTCTGGTGTTGGCAATTCTATCGTAGATACTAGATTTACCTTTGCTCAAAACAATAGTTATAAAATATATTATTACTATTATTTGAGGGACTATGTTGACTATCCAATTCCATAATGGTATTTCTACCCCTTGATTAGAATAAAATAAGGCCCAGTGAATTCCGAAATGAGCCATTTCCCAAGGAAAAATTTTAAAAAATACACGGATAAAAATGTTCCTCTTTGAATTGTTTTCAACTTTTATTTTTACCCACTGTTTTCCTATAGTTCCTTTTTTAGAACTGCTTTCATAAAAAAAGAAGTATAAGAACACAGGTAGTGTTAGTGTAAAAAAACTAATTACATTTCCCGTAATTGGATCTAATTGCGTTAAAGGTTGGTCTAAAATTTTATGTATTGTATATGTTAACAAGAACAATAAAGCAGCATAAATAATTATAACAAAGTAATCTATACAATAGGCAAATATCCTTTTTAATATCATTGTGTTTAAATGTTTTGAATAAATATACAGTGTGGTTAGCATTAAAATTTATTAAGTATGATCTATTAGGTATCAAAAAAGGAATTTGAGACAATAAAATATAGACCTTCCTCAATAAAAGCTACTATTAGTAGATTTAATAATTATAATTAAAGACGGATCTTTAAGTTGAACAATTGTAAAACCTAAAGAATACTTATATTTAACTTTAAAATTGCATCTAATAATTTACTTTCACCAATACTTTTGAAAATTCAACTAATTATACTGATAATCGAATACAGCCTGGCATTTTTAATGCTAATTGTGATTTTACTGAATCTGATAAAATCAAAAATACATAATAGGATATTAGCATATTTCTTATTAATTGTGCTACATGGTATCATTTATGATATTTTTAATCCCGATCACTTACCTCTTCTATATTTTGAAATTTCAGGTTTGTTTTTTTCAATTATTTACTATGGTCCAGTTTTGTATATTTACCTAATGTCTCTTTTTAACGTTGATCTCAGTACCAAATATTTCATCAGTCATTTGTCACTTCCTTTTATTATTTTGGTATTAAAACTTATTAATGAGCTATTGATTAACAATGAACTAAGAGGAGTTGGCGCTTTAATTTATCTGCTTTCCTCCATCTCTTTATTAGTATTTTACCTTTACAAAGGCTATCTATTAGTTAAGAATAAGAGGCAATATCACGGCATTATTTACAAATTTCGTTTTCGATTATTTTACTACACCGTGAACGGATATTTTATTTTGTTTTTTATTTCCATGGTAATATATGGGCTTTTCGCAATGCTTAACGGCTTTGGGAACTCTATGGAAACAGCTCAGTTAATTCATTATTCAATTTTTTATCCATTTTGTTTGATTGTATCTTTCTATGGTGCGACCGAAGCCGTTTGGATTAAAGAATATTTTATAACCAATCCTCTCGAAAAAATAAAAGATAACCAACAAGAAATAGAAGTATTTCAAATTATCGTAGATAAGATTGAAACTGACAAAGCATTCTTAAACCGTAATTTATCAATCGAAGCATTTGCCAGGCAGATTGAATTCACCCCTCAGATTGTAAGTAACAGCATAAAAATTGGTGGTCATAAAAACTTTAATGGTTTTATCAATAGCTATAGGGTAAATTATTTTAAGGATAAAATGAGCAGCCCAAAATATAAAGACTATACACTATCAGGAATTGCCCTTGAATGTGGTTTTAATTCCAAAGCTACATTTTTTAGAGTTTTTAAAAACCTAGAAGGTATTACACCAAATGAATACTTAAAATCATTACAAAATGTTTAAAATTTATTACTTTATAATTTTGAAGGATAATCCTCTTCTTCACTAAAAACACTTACTAAAACTTTTGTTTCAGATAATTTTGACATGACTTTTAACACTTAAAGGTGTATGTGCTTTTTAGTGTCATTTTGATATGTGAAAAAAACATTTACCCCCTAATGTAACCCAGGTTACATCAAGAATCAAAATTATAACTTAAATTTATACAATAAAACAAAAGGAATAATTAAAAACTATGGTATGAGTGACAGGAATTTATTATTAGAACCGTTATTAATCTTTAAAATAAATCAATGAAAATAAAACAATTTGAATATAAGCCTTTATCGCATTACTCTTATGCCATCGTTAGTGACGGCGAGATGGCCATCATAGACCCGTAACGTGATCCAAAGGACTATTATGCTTTCGCAAAGGCAAACAACGCAAAAATAATCGCAGTCATCGAGACCCATCCGCACGCCGATTTTGTAAGTTCACACTTACAGATTCATAAAGAAACTGGTGCAACGATTTACAATAGTGAAAAACTGGGTGCAGACTATCCACATAAACCCTTTGACGATGGTGACAGTATTAAAGTGGGAGATAGTACCCTAAAAGCTATTAATACACCAGGCCATTCCCCGGACAGTATCACAATAGTTACCACCCAAGACAGCGATACAGCCTTGTTCACGGGAGATACTTTATTTATAGGAGACGTTGGTCGTCCTGATTTACGTGAAAAAGCCGGTAATATGAAAGCAAAACGTGAAGCACTTGCCGAAATGATGTATGAGACGGTAACGACTAAATTTCAGGACTTACCTGACGCGGCTGTGGTTTATCCAGCACACGGTGCGGGCTCCTTGTGTGGCAAGAACTTGAGTGATGCTGCCAGTAGTACTCTAGGTAATGAGCGTGTGAGTAATTGGGCCTTTAAAAAACAGTCTAAAGAAGAATTTATGAATACCATACTTGATGGCCAACCATTTATACCTTCTTATTTTGGATTTGATGTAGACATCAATAAAACAGGAGCCGAAAACTTAGAACCTGCCCTAAATAAGGTTCCCTTTAAAAAGGAATCAACCGCTACAGGCTTAATTGTCGATATGCGAGATGAGGCTTTATTTAAAAAAGGCCATTTAGCAGGAAGCATAAATATACAAGCCGTTTCAGAGAATGCAAAATTCGAAACTTGGTTAGGTGCCATTATAGAACCAGTAAGAGATCTTTACTTTAGTAATTGATAAAGAAACCTCTAAAGACTATATGCTTAACAGGGTTGCAAAAATTGGTTATGAGAAGCAACTCAAAGCCGTTATTACCCTCAATAATGACCATCTCGTTAAAACGAAAGCATTAGACTTGAAAGACTTTAAATCTCATCCTGAGAACTATACCATAATTGATATTAGAAACACTGGCGAAGTGGAAGAAGAAAAGTTTTTTAAATCCGCAAAATCACATCCTTTGAATGAGTTGAGAGAAAGTGCCAGCAAGATTTCGTCAAATAAACCTATCGTCGTACATTGTGCAGGGGGTTATAGAAGTGCGGCTGGAAGTAGCATTTTAGAAAAGCAATTAAGAGGTGCCACTGTCTATGATTTGAGCGAGGCTATTAATGATTTTAAATAAAACATGATGAAAACGATAAACAACATTGGTTTAGATGCTAAAGCATCGCAAACCACTGCAGCGCAATTAAACGATCTGCTTTCAAATTATCAATTGTTCTATATGAATCTAAGAGGATTTCATTGGAATATAAAAGGAAAAAAATTCTTTGAATTACATCTCAAATTTGAAGAACTCTATAATGACGCTTTGATTAAGGTCGATGAGATTGCCGAGCGTGTACTTACATTAAGCGCAACACCACTTCATTCTTTTGAAAAATATATGGAGACTTCTACTATTAAACCAGCAGAAAATGTAACTGTTGGTGAAGTTGCTATAGATAGTGTTTTAGAAGCTTTAAAGACCTTATTAAGTAAAGAAAGAATCATTTTATCTACGGCTTCAGAGGCCAATGATGAAGGTACAGTAGCCTTGATGAGTGACTACATTGTACAACAAGAAAAACTGGTATGGATGCTATCTGCCTATCAAAATTAAAGTATAGAGTAACTATTAAAACTAAAAAGCCTTTTTGAAAATATCAAAAAGGCTTTTTAGTTTTAGAAAAATGCTTTAAAAGGCTTACAGAACAAATGCTGAAAAATTTCTACCTGGATCATTACTGGGTGCTCTTGTAGAATCCGCTTGATTAACAAAAGAGAAATTCAAGTGGATATTACTCGTTTCATCATCAGCCAAAAGAGTCAGAGATTCATTTATCAATGTCTTTGTCGTACACTTTTAAATGCACCATCCCAATCAACATTCTTATAATATTAGAATATCTTTGATGAATATTTCATCTTTATAAATTTAATACAATAAACGTAGTGTATAATTCTAAAGAAAAATTAAAGTGAAAAATTTAACTCACAAAAGATTTGTTTTTCTGTCAAATTCAGTTATGTTTTGAACTCAAAAAAAAGGATATTTAGACGATGCAAAAAGAACTAAAAATCATAATCAATAAGTGCCGACAGTTGTTATCCCGTTTCTATGATAAATATGACGTAGGGCTACCTTATCTCATAACATCTGCGATAGCCCTTATTATTGTTATTGGTGGCATAAAACTCTTTATTAAGCTCACCGAAAATTTAAAAACGGACCTGTTGTCGCAATTCGACAGCTCAATCTACCAATATATCATCTCCTTTAGATCTACACCCCTGACTAATTACTTTGTATTTGTCACCAATGTAGGCGATGTGTATGGCTATTTAATAGTATTAATAATATGCTCTCTTGCCTTCTATTTCATCTTGAAAAGCTGGAAGTTTGTGGCGCAATTAAGTTTAGTATTGGTTATGGCATTGAGCTCTAACATCATTTTAAAAGAAATCATAAATAGATCCAGGCCGAACTAGAACATTTGGTCACTGTAGAAACCTTGAGTTACCCCAGTGGTCATGCCATGACAGCGATGGCTGTTTATGGCTTTTTAATTTACCTTTTCTATCACTTTAAAATCAATAGCTTTTTGAAATTTGCTATTATAACCATTTTGGCAATCCTAATTTTAAGTATTGGTATTAGCAGAATTTATCTTGGTGTACATTTCCCTTCTGATATTATTGGTGGGTTTATAGCTGGTTTTATATGGGTGGTATTTTGTGCATTGGTCTTTAATATTATTGGGCTTTTTAGAAGAGATGCTCGTAAATAAGACCATCGCCAGTGATAAATACTTGTTTTAAGATTCACGACTAGGTTATGCTTAAATAAATAAGACACTATTTTAAAAAATTTTAACTTAAAATAAAGAGTCTTTCATGCTTTTAGTATTTACTTTGATAGCTTAAAACTGGGTTCGTATTAGTTATGAAAACACTTAAAAATCTCTTTGGATTTCTTATCCTTTCGCTGCTTTTTTGTGCACCGGTAAGTGGTGACAATCTAGCGTTTTCAGAAATACCTAGTGATTATTCCATAAAACAAGATGATGCTATCCGAGACCTTATCGCATGCGGGATTGTTTCTTTATCTTGATACAGAAACCGAATCTCTAGTTAATCTCGCTCCACCTGACACCTTCCCATTATCTTTCGATGACAACACTGAAAAAAGAGATGGACTCCTTAACAAAAACAAGCTACTTACACGAGATCAAAGTTGTAAGTTTCACAACTATAACCGCGATTTTACTTATAGATCGTTTATAAAAGAAATTGTTTTCCCTTTCCATTCCTTTTGGTAATTCATAGTGATTCATTTTAGGATTAAAAGCAGGTGTTTTTTTTAAAAGAAAAGCGCTGCAAATTCACTATAAATTTTATTAAAAAAATTAAATATCATGGAAACAGGAATGATTGTTATTTCAACCCTATTAATAACCCTATGTGCATTACCATTTATACTGGTGTATGGAAGCACAAAAAAAAAGGAAATACTCCTTAAAATGGGATTAGAAGCCCTTATTAAGAAAGATAATGGACACCTAACAGATTATGTGGTTAGTTATCCGTTTGCTTTAGGATTTGATAGGACTACTAAACACATTTATTTTTACAAAAAAAACCAAGAAGAAGTGCTTTTTCAAAAGGTAAAACTCAATGAGGTAAAAGCCTGCGAGGTTCAGAAAGAGAAAAAGCATATAAAAAATGGAAAACAAAATAATGAAATCGTTCAAAGTGTTGCATTAGTGTTTACTTATACCAAGGGCAACACTGTTGAGCAGTTTAAACTTTATGATTTTGATGATAGCTCCCAGCCTAATGGTGAGATGGATCTGGCCGTGGCTTGGAAACAAAAAATAGAGGTGTTACTTTCTGAAAACGTGTCTGCTTTGGTAGAATCCAAAACAGAAAACAGGCCTCCGGAATTGGCATAAAACAATAAAATCGTAACCCGTTTTATCGTGTGGTTTTGAAAGAAAAGGTTAAAATATCAATATCTTAACCTTTTCATTTTTAAGATGAACACTAATAATACATTGGTAATTCTATTTAATATGGAAGAAGAGATCATGTTAGAGGTATTATCTTTAAACTCAAATATTAGTTATGACTAAAAAACTCAATCAACTGGAAGCGACTGCCATTTGTGGTAATGATATTAGTTCCTCTTGTCTTTATGTTTCGGCTTTAGCCATTGTTTATGCAGGTCAATATGCTTGGATTTCTTTATTAATTGTTGCCTTAGTCTTATTTTTTTTTAGAAAAATTTATGGTGAAGTCGTGGGTGCCCTCCCACTTAATGGTGGCGCATATAATGCGTTATTGAATACCACCAAGAAGTCTACAGCTTCTTTGGCAGCGACACTTACCGTATTATCCTATATGGCTACCGCAGTAATTTCTGCAAGTGAAGCTGTTAAATATGCGCACAGCATTTGGTCTTTCATTCCCATCATTCCAGTCACTATTGCATTATTAATTGTTTTTATGGGATTAGTAATTCGGGTATTGGTGAATCCTCGAAAGTGGCCATTGCCATTTTTTTGTTTCATTTAGTCTCACTCACATTATTGTGTGGCTTTTGTTTGTTTTTTTTATTCGATCATGGCACTGAAACATTATTTTCAAATTTCAGCACACCCGTGAAAGGAGGCATTGTGACCGCATTATTTTTGGGCTTCTCTGCTGCTATGCTAGGTATTAGCGGCTTTGAGAGTTCGGCTAATTATGTTGAAGAACAAGAAAAAGGGGTGTTCCCCAAAACACTACGAAATATGTGGATCGTGGTTACGGTTTTTAATCCGTTGATTGCTTTTTTGGCTTTGTGCATCATACCCATACCTACTGTTGTTGACAATCAAGATGCGCTGTTATCTCTTATGGGGAAAACGGCAAGTGGAAATTGGCTATCCTTACTCATCGGAATAGATGCTGCCTTAGTGTTAAGTGGTGCCGTACTAACGTCCTTTGTAGGTGTTGGTGGCTTAATGAAACGTATGGCTTTAGATCGCATTTTACCAGATCTTCTACTTAAAAAAACAAAAAAAGGAAGTAATTATTTAATATACATCCTGTTTTTCGTGCTATGTGTTTCCATTTTATTGATTACTAAAGGTGAATTGGCAAAATTAGCTGGGGTTTATACCATTGCGTTCTTATCGGTTATGATTCTATTTGGTTTAGGAAATCTACTCTTAAAAGTAAATCGTTCTCGATTACCAAGACCGAGAAAGATCGAGCTGGTTTGGCTTATTTATAGGTGTGTTTGCCGTTGCAGCTGCCATAGTAGGTAATATTATTTTAAACCCACAGTACTTAGCGATTTTTATGGAATATCTTATTCCTACGCTGGCGGTTGTGTTTTTTATGCTTTATCGCACTTCGGTTTTTAAGATCGTGTTAAAAATTCTAGATTATATTTTTCCGAGATAAAAACGCCCTTTTTATCCGACTGAATAAAATAATAAAAAAGGAGCTGAATACCATTAATAAGCAACAATATGTTTATTTTACTAATCATGATGATGTTTCTATTTTAAACAAAGTGTTGTTATATATTTCTAAAAATGAATCGACTAAAAACGTTAAAATAGTAACCGTTTTAGACGCAGGCCAAACGATTGCCAGCACTCTTAAAAAAGATATTGAAACACTCGATCGTGCTTATCCATTAATAAATGTAGAATTTATTGAAGAACCAGGTGTTTTTGGACCTGAAAAAATCCAGGAATTATCTAAACGATGGCACATCCCGACCCATTTTATGTTTATAGCGTCTCCTGGACATAAGTTTCCCTACAAAATAGAAGAATTAGGCGACGTTCGATTAATTATTTAATGGTATATACACCTACACTTATTAGATATTTTCTCAAAACAAAACGTACGTTGGCATGCAGTGCGTGACCTCTATAAAAATACGATACTCGTTTTATCTCTCATCAATTAAAGTTTAGTTTCTTAAGGTTGTATTTCAAATCCTGATTCTAAACTTGTGTAAGAACTTCCTCCTACGAACACTTTAAACGCTCCTGGTTCTAGTGCAAATTCACCTTGGTTGTTGAAAAATCCTAGTTCATCCTTAGTTAGGGTAAACGTAATCGTTTTAGAGTCACCAGGATTTAAAGCAACCAATTCAAAACCTTTTAGTTCTTTTACAGGACGCGTTACACTTGCATAGAGATCATGAATATATAATTGCACGACTTCTTTGCCTTTTACCTTCCCTGTATTTGTTAATGTTACACTAACATTTACTTTTCCGCTAGCATTATAAGTATTATTAACAACAATATTTTCATATTTGAATGTCGTGTAACTTAAGCCGTGACCAAATGGATATAATGGACCATTTTTTTGATCTTGATAATGCGACCAAAACACAACATCTTTGCCTGGAAGCGATGGTCTACCCGTACTTTTATAATTGTAATACAACGGTAATTGTCCAACATTTCTAGGAAATGTCACCGGTAATTTTCCACTTGGATTATAATCTCCATATAATACCTGCGCAATGGCATGACCACTTTCCGTTCCCAGTTGCCATGCTTCTACTATGGCTGGAATATGATCATCGGCCCAAGTAATAGTTAGTGGCCTGCCGTTATTTAAAACCAAAACAATATTTTTATTCGCCTTATATACGGCTTCCAATAATTCTTGTTGCACTCCTGGTAAACCGAGTTCTGTTCTACTTCGACCTTCCCCACTTTGAAATCCGTGTTCACCCAAAACCATAATAACGACATCGGCACTTTGCGCTACTTGTATCGCTTCATTAAAGCCGCTTTTATCGGTTGTGTTAATTTTTACTTCGATCGCAAATTCAGATTTTCCAAGAGACACATCGGCACCTTTAGCATAGGTAATGGTATTCCCATTATATTGTTTTAAGCCTTCTAAAACAGAAACGGCTGTACTATCATCAGCAGCAATTCTCCAACTCCCTAGTGGACTTGTTTTATCTGAAGCTAGCGCTCCAATTAAAGCTATTTTTTGACCCGTTTTTTTGAGTGGCAAGACGTTATTTTCATTTTTAAGCAGCACAATAGACTTCTTAGCCATGTCTAGAGAAGCGTCATGAATTTTTTTGCTCCCTATTACTTCGTTTTCACGAGCTTCATTACAGTATTTGTAAGGATCATCAAACAATCCTAGCTCATATTTAACGCGCAATATACGTCGTGCGGCATCCTCTATAAGTGCTTCTTCCACTTTGCCTTCTTTAACCAATTGCGCTAATTCCTCAACATAGAGATAAGATTCCATATCCATATCAGAGCCCGCATTAACCGCTAACGCTGCAGCATGACTTCCGTCTTTAGCATAGCCATGGGCAATCATTTCGGTTATTGATCCCCAATCTGAAACTATAAAACCATCAAAACCCCAGTTCCCTTTTAAAATATCGCGTTGTAAAAAGCGATCTCCAGTGGCTGGAACACCATTGAGTTCGTTAAACGAATTCATAAAAGTTCTAACACCAGCATCTTTAGCAGCCTTAAAAGGTGGTAAAATAACATTATATAAGGTAGAAGTTCCTACATCGGCAGTATTATAATCTCTCCCCGCTTCAGCGAATCCATAAGCCGCAAAGTGCTTAGCGCAGGCCACAATGGAACTGTGATTTGCAAGGTCGTCTCCTTGAAAGCCTTTCACTCGTGCTATAGCAATTTTGGAACCCAAAAAAGTATCCTCTCCTGCACCTTCCATAACGCGTCCCCATCGTGCATCTCTAGAGACATCAACCATAGGTGCAAATGTCCAATTAATACCCGCTGCAGAAGCTTCTTCAGCCGCCATTTGTGCTGACCTTTTTATGGCCTCCAAATCCCAACTGGCAGATTCAGCCAATGGAATAGGACTTAACGTTTTATAGCCATGAATGACATCGAAACCTATAATAAGTGGAATCCCTAATCTCGACTCCTCGACTGCTATTTTTTGAACGGCACGTACATCTTTAACGCCACGTACATTAAGCATGGAACCCACATACCCCTTTCTTAGGTGTTCGTACTTTTTTGCTGCATCACCCGCCTTAGGCTCAGGTCCTGTAAGATCCCAAAAACCATTATATTGGTTCATTTGACCTATTTTTTCTTCTAGAGTCATCTTGGACAACAGTAAATCGATCTTGTCTTCAATTTCTATAGTATAGACCGTATCTTTTGTGCTTTGGGCTATTAACTCCTGCTTGTTTTCTTTACATGTAAAGAGAAGAATTAGCAAGGAAAAAGATAAAAGTTTAGTTGTTTTCTTCATTATTGAAATATTCTTATATAATCTATTTCCATGCGGTCTTCAGAAAAATTAGACGGTATCTCTCCTCCAAGACTTCCTCCCAATGCCACATTGAGAATTAAGAAAAAATCGCTTTGAAAAGGGGTGTTGGCAATTGCGGATGCATCACTATTCATCACAAAAAATAGAACGCCATCAAGCAAAATTTTTATTCTTTCAGCACTCCATTCTAAAGAATAGACGTGAAATTGCGTGGAGGCATTTAAAATTGAGGTGTCCAGTCCATAACTTGCATAACTAGAGTTAGAAGTATTGAGCCAATGACAGGTCCCTAAAATTTTGTTTTTATCCCAGCCAGTTTGCTCCATGATGTCAATCTCTCCACAATTAGGCCAACCTACCGAAGGAAAATTAGCTCCCAACATCCATATGGCAGGCCAAGTACCAGGAGATGCTGGTAATTTTGCTCTAACATCTACTCGTCCATACTTAAATTCTGCAAGGTCAATAGATTTTAATCTTGAGGAGGTATAACCGTGAACCGCTGGCTTTGGCAATAATTTTTAGTACCCCACCTTCTACTCTCACGTTTGATGTGTTATTTGTATATGTTTGAGCTTCATTATTTCCCCAACCACCGGCACCGAGATCATACGTCCAGTTTTCGCTGTTAGGTGCTCCATCTATAAAAAATTCATCCGCCCAAATTGGTGGAGTTCCTATATAATAGGACACTGCAAAACTATCTGACTTATCTATAGCGCTATTTGTACTTGAATAAGCTATAACGGTCACATCATGGTTATCAATGCCTTCTTGAGCCGAAAAAATATGTTGATATGCGCCATCTGTACTTTGAACTTCATTACCGCCGTCAATTACAAATCCATAGGAAACGGCATTAGTCGCCTGTGCAAGAAAATTGACAACACCTGAACCATCTCCATAGATATTGTTACTATCTTGACCGAGAAACATTTATGGCAAGTGATAAATTTGATAATGAGTTACTTCCATTATTAAGTGATTGCTCATTGTTTTCAGTAGTATTCGAGCAACTCAAAAGCACAGCGAATGACACAGATACAATAACAGATATGAGTACCCTTATTTTAAAATTCATTTATTTAGTATTAAATAACAATTAGTCTACAGCGATTAAGATAAAGCCCCAATCGAATTCACCATTACCATCTGTTGATCTCAAGACCATCTCATTAGTAGTGCGCATTTCAATTTCATAAGTATGATCACCCCCTATATAATACCCTATAAAACCAATGCCTGTTAAATTTATAGTTTCAGTACCCCCTGGCGCAGTAAGCGTCCATTGTTCAGAATAGTCTTGGTACGGATAATTCTCTATATCTGCTCCATTAACAGTACCTGCTCCAGTACCATTTAATTCGTCTATGAGTCCTTCACGCCCAAAAACGGTTCCTGTTGGATCATTCACAGGGTCATCATTTGTACCATCTACATTATGTGTAAAGGTTCCATCTATATTAAAAGTGTAACGGTCATCATACATACCCACACCTTCCTTAGCATTAGGCGGCGCTGGATAAAAATCATTAAGAGGCCCATCTATTGGACCTAAGCCAAAATGACTTGCTACCTCACTTCTAATTCTAAAAGTTCTAGAACTATTGCCTGTTAGTAGGGTAATTAACTCTGCTGGCGGTTCGTACAAAGACAATACTTCGACCTCGATAATCTCTGTTGTAGAAGCACCACCAGTACCAACGGCAATCACAGATACGGTATATGTATTTAGACCTAAATTTGAAAAGCTATAGGTTTTTAAACCTGAAGGAGCAGAAGACACCACATTATTATAGACAAATTGATATGACAGAGCATTATCTGCTGACGCCATAAATTTCACGATGCCGCTACCATCCCCATTCGGGTTATTAGTATCTGCTCCTAAAACATCTACTGTAATCTGAATATTTGAAGGTGCTGTAATCTCTCCAAAAGTAATATCGTCCTCTTGACAGCTCGCGATTACAAATATTGAGCATAACATCAATACTATATATTTTAAATTTTTCATGTTGATTATTTTAATTAGTCAATAAAATATTATCGAAATAATAGGTCACGTCAGCGATGCCATCATTACCAAAATCAGGGAACAAGATCAATGTGTCGTAAGAGTTGTTAGGATTAAATCCTGAAAAGGTCGTCAAATCAAAACTTAAGGTTTCCCACTGGTTTGATACGGTTGTGTCTACAAACACTTCTACAAATACACTTGGGTTTCCATTTCCATCTCGGTGGCGACGTTGAAGCTTCCATTTTTAATAGTATTGGTGTTCCTGCTGTTGGAGACCATACATCGATATTGAGTGTGGTACCATTTGCAAAATTAGTGGCACCGGCCAAACCCATACCAGCACCAGCCCAAACTTGAGCTCCACTAGTCTTCACAATTTCAAATACTTTACCGGAGGTATTGATTCCTGACATATTTGGATTTGTAACTATTGCCACATTTGCACCACCAAAACTAAACGTCCCATAATTGAATAATGTAGATTCAAAATTAATTGGTATAGACGGCGAAGGTGGTGTTGCACCATTAATTCTAATATTATCAAAATAATAGGTTGCCCCTGTACCACTGTTACCAAAATTGGCAAAGAATATAGCTCTATCGTATGCATTAGAAGTGCTAAAACCTGCAAACGTTGTCAAGTCAAAAGCTAGTGTTTCCCATTGATTTGCTACTGTTGTTGTTGCTTGAACTTCTAAGAACACCGTAGGATTTCCATTACCATCTAGTGGTGAAGAAGAGTCTTCCATTTTATATAATATAGGCGTTCCTGCAGTAGGGGAATATACATCTACTAATATTGTTGTTCCTTCAGAAAAATCTGTACCTCCCGCAAGGTTTATTCCTGCACCAGCCCACACTTGTGCACCGGAAGGTTTCACTAATTCAAAAACGTTTTCTGTGGTATTAATGCCTGATGGCACAGGGTTAATTATTACAGAAGCTGGAATAGGTTCGAAATTAGCGCCGCCAAAACTAAAAATACCATAATCGAATGTTGGGGATTCAAAGCCTACAGGTAGGATTGGTTGGGTCTGTACCGAAGCTGCTCGATAAAAATAAAAATTATCTATATATACCACATCAGAAACACCGTCTGAATCTATAATTATTTGCGTTATTTTTTCTTTATTAGCTAGATTTCCATCATCGAAAGCCGTCATATCAATATCTATACTCTGCCAAGAACCGCCCACCGTAGTTCCTAAAGATTCAATATCTTCTCCTCCATCAACAGTATTTACTATTTTTACCAGTAATTCATTTGTTGTACCAGATGGTACCCAATAATCTATATGTAATGTCTCCATAGCAGAAACATCAATACCGTTAGCATAGTTAGTAACAATTCCTAGAAAATCTAAAGTTGTAAGTTTCCAAATATTATCAGTCCCTACAGTAGTAGCTTCAAAACCTGAGGAAGACCAAACGGTAGGTAACTCATCTAAAGTTACATTTGTGTATGCATCACTAAACACGGAAACCACATCTGCATCTACTCTAGCTGGAGGTTCAGGCGCTGCATTTAGAGGCGCTAAAATTTCTGTAACTAAAAACGCTTCACTATAAGATGTGGTCTCTACCGCTGCACTAAATGCAGTAACAGTAATGGTATACGTACCTGGCTCTTGGTATGTGTAAGAAACGGTATCATTAATATTTCCCATTATAGGTGTAGACCCAAGTTCTCCAAAATCTACCTCATAAGATAAAGCGAACTCTGCAGACCCTGTAACATTAACTTGTTTAGAGACATTACTATCATTCTCAATAGTTACCATTAAATTTTGAGGTGCCTGAAAAGACACAACAATTTCTTGAGTAACCGTAGTCGTTTTGCCGTTTATTCCAATAGCCGTAATAGCTATTAAATACACGCCTTCGGCATACGTATGCTGCGTGTTATATCCAGCGCGTAAAATTTCAGAAGTATTTTCTGAACCATCGCCATAGTTTACGACAAAAGTATTTGCGCCTTCACCAAGAGGTGTTATCGTAACCAATCCCGTATTATCCTGAGTCACTGTTACTAATGCAGATACATTAGTAGGTGCTGGAAATTCATTTATAAAATCAGTATTGTCATCGTCTTGATTACAAGCAAAATACGTTGCTGTAATTAAAAAGAAACAAAAAAGGTGTTTTAATGTTTTCATTTTTCTTTTTTTAATTTTTAATATCCTGGATTTTGGTCCCAACGATTGCCTGTTAATGCTATTTCTATAGATGGAATCGGAAATAATTCATTTTTTAGAGTAAATCCATCAATCTCTCCCAATGCTCTGCCAGTTCTTACTAGATCGAAAAAATGATGTCCTTCACCAACTAATTCTACCCGACGCTCATGATAAATAGCCGTAGTTAACGCAGCGCCTGTTACGGATACATTATTGTCCATATTACCAAATGCACGGGCTCTCACTCGATTTAAATAGATGAGTGCTTGCGCATCGCTAATATTACCTCTATTATTCGCTTCTGCAGCCATTAATAATACATCTGCAAAACGAATAGCTCTATAATTATTAGGATTTGTTAAATTGGCGTCACCAGTATTTAGATCGCCTTGACGCGGAATATATTTTCTATTAAAATAACCAGTGTGTTCATAACCTGTTCCATAAGTTGCTCCTGTAGTTGCTGCCCAAGCTTCTATATCTAAAATGGCAACGTCTCTTCTTAAATCATCTGTTTCAAAAGCATCATAAACTTCTTGTGTTGGGATATTAAAACTAAAACCGGATTCAAAAAGTGGACCGAATAATTTCTCACCCCATTAAAGCCAACAGCCACATTCCCTTCACTACATTGTAAACATCCAAAACCAGCGCCTTCGGTATCAATATATTGTACTTCGAAAACAGATTCAATGTTGTTTTCATTGTCGTTTTCAAAGAGGGTATCATAATCGGTAACCAAATCGTAAGGCCCAGTTTCTATTAGTGTTCCTAATACGGAAGCCGCTTCAATAAATTTATCTTGATAGAGGTATACTTTACCTAAAAGCGCCTGAGCCGCACCTTTGGTGACCCTTCCGGTCTCTGTTTGTACGGCAGGCAAATTGTCTATGGCAGATAATAAGTCTATTTCCATTTGGGCATACACTAATGCTTTAGGCGTTCTATCTACATCGAATTGTTCACCAAAAAGTATGCGCTTGTCTACTACCAATGGAACGTCACCAAACCATTTTACTAATTCAAAATAGTAATACGCACGAAGAAATCGGGCTTGTGCCAACACATTTTCTTTGTCATCAAAATTTATTTTATCTTTAAATTCTAAAATATAATTGGCACGACTAACACCTGCGAACATCCACCCCCATATGTCACGTAGTTGTGCATTACTAGGCGTATGAATCATATCATCAATCTGCTGAATCCCTGGCACGTCATTAGCGCTTTCTCCTCCAGCTTTGGTATTATCTGAAGCGATTTCACCAAGCATAACATTAAGATAGGTTGACTGCAACAAATCGTATGCGCCAATGAGTGCCTCTTGATACTCTGCTTCTGAATTAAAATAATCTTCTGAATTTTCATTTAGAGGTTTTACATCTACAAAATCATCACTACATGACATAGTAACTAAAACAGCTAAAATTAATAGGTAAGTATATTTTAAATTTTTCATATTGTTCTTAGCTTAAAATTTTACGTTGGTTCCTAATAAAAATGTTCTTGGATTTGGATAAAATCCTGGATCGATACCTCCTCCAATAGGTGCACCGTTAGATGATGTTGGGTCAAAACCTCTATACTCTGTTAACGTAAATACATTACTAACAGAAAGATAAAGCCTTATATTCCTTAAACCGATATTATTTAATTTCTCTTCATTAAAGGTGTACCCGAGTTGCATGTTTTGAGCTCTCAAAAAAGAACCATCCTCTACAAAATAATCTGAAAACACACCATTAGCAGTCGCTCCTGTAGTTACTCTAGGATTTGTGTTGGTAGACCCTGGACCAGTCCAACGTTCTAAAGCATAGATGGTTTTATTGGTAATACGATCATTTCTATCATAGTTTCTCACAATGTCATTACCTATAGAAGCGAAGAAATAGGTTTGGAAATCAAAATTCTTATAATCTACCGCTAGATTTAGCCCCATAGTCACCTCGGGAATTGGGCTTCCAATGAACGTTCGGTCTTCTTCGTTTAAAACACCATCCTTATTTACATCTACAAATCGTAAATCACCAGGCTGTGCATTTGCTCCCAATGCGAGTTGTGAAGGATGAGCATCGACTTCGGCTTGCGATTGAAATACCCCATTAGTTTGTAAGCCATAGAACACACCTATAGGTTGTCCCACTTCCATTCTTGAGGGTCGATTTGCTTGACCAATGCCAAACACACCTCCTACTTCGTAACCAATACCATTGTTGACTTCAAGAACTTCGTTATCTAATGTGGTGAAGTTGTAGCTTACATTAAATTTTAAATCATCCGTGATATTTTCAATATATCCTATCTGAAATTCTAATCCTTTATTCCTCACAGTTCCAGCATTCACCGTTGGTGGTCCAGCTCCTGGTGCAGCATTCCCTAAAATTCGGGACGCTTCAACATTAAGAAGTAAATTTTCTGTCGTTCGATTAAAATAATCAACAGTTAAATTAATTTTATTGTTTAACAACCGCGTTTCTAATCCAATATCAAAAGTTCTTTGTTCTTCCCACTGTATTTCAGGGTTTGCAATTGGTCCGGTTGCTGAACCTACGACTATCTCGTCATCAAAAACATATACACCTTCACCATTAATAGTAGAAACGAACTTAAATTCATCTATTCTATCATTCCCTAAAATACCGAATGAACTTCTTAATTTTAAAAAGTTTACTATACTACTATCTTCTAAAAATGCTTCATCAGAAATCACCCAACCAACAGATCCGAAGGAAATATACCAAACTTATTCTCTGGGCCAAATTTTGAAGAGCCATCTCTTCTTACTACCGCTGAAAACAGATATCTCCCTTTATAATTATATTGTAACCGCCCAAAATATGAGAGCAACCTAGAATCAAAAAAGCGATTGCTTATCGCTAAATAAGGATCTGTAATAGTTTCGGCGTCGTTTATGTCTGCTTGTGCAAAAGTTGTGTTTTCACGGCAAACCATTACCTACAGATAAATAATAATCTCCAGTAGTTTTGTAAACGGAAGTTCCAAGTGTCACTTTTAAATTATGAACATCATTAAAAGATTTCTCGTAATTAATAAAGGCGTCAAACGTATAGTCTCGAAAAAACTGAATCCCTTCAGTATATTGTATATTATTAGAATTATCGAATACCGAACCGTTACCATATTCAACCACAGGCCTGAAATCTTTACTTCTCACCTCTGAATAATTCCATTGGTGGTTTGCTTCAGCAGAAAAACCATTATCAAAATTATAGTTCAGTCCAAAAACCCCACTTAATTTATCAACTTTAGTTCTGTTGAATGTGTTTTCTATTTGTTTTAATGGGTTTACCACTTCAATAGGATAATTAACAGAAGAAGTAAATTCACCATTTTCATCTCTCACTGAACTTGTAGGTGCAAAATTTAAACCATTAAATAAAACAGAACCCAAACCATTTTCAGGTAAAGATTTTCTTGTGGTTCCTGTATATATGAGATTGGCTTTTAAATTTAAGTTCTCAATTATTTCTGTACCAAAATTTACGCGTGTGGTATACCGTGTAAAATTGGCTTTACTCCCCCCCACAATTCCGTCTTGAGTTAAAAGTGATGAACCAAAGGAATAGGTTGATTTTTCTGTCCCTCCCCTAACATTTATATTATTATTAAAAATGGGAGCCGTTTCAAATACCTCACTCTGCCAATCTGTACCACGACCCAATCCGCCTGCATTTGGAAACGGCAAAGTTTGTCCGTTTGCTGCAGCTGCTTCATTTCTTAGTAAAGCATATTCTGTAGCATTTAACAACGGTATTTTTCTTGTGGTTTGTTGAAAACCTACAAAAGCATCATAGTCGAATTGCATAGGCATAGACTTTCGTCCTGTTTTTGTAGTAATCAAAATCACGCCATTCGCTGCTCTTACACCGTAAATACCAGCAGTAGCATCTTTTAACACGGTAATGTTTGCAATGTCTCCTGGATTTACAACACTTAGATCTTCTATAACATTACCATCTACTAATATTAACGGTCTATTATCTCCATTGGTCGAAATACCACGAATTCTAATATTTGAAGCGCTGCCAGGAGAACCCGATTGAGATGTAATATTCACACCGGCGACCTGCCCTTGCAAAGCTTGCTCTATTCGCGTTGGTTTAAGATTTTCGATAGTTTCAGAATTTACTACCGATACGGCTCCAGTAATCTCTTTTTTCTTTTGAGTTCCATACCCTACTAAAACGACTTCGTCAAGTTTAGAGGCATCTTCTCTCATTAATATTCGAAGTAGTTCCCCACTATTAACAACTAGTTCTAGAGAGGCATAACCGATATAACTCAATTGTAATGTGGCTCCAACAGGAACATTATCGATAGAAAAATTACCATCAAAATCGGTAACATCTCCTTTATTCATATCTTTTACCACAACGTTTACACCTACTATAGGCATGTTGTTCGTTTCGTCTATAACAATACCGTAAACATTGACATTTTGGGCGTAAGTAGAAATACAAAATGCGACAATTAATAATGCTGTAAATTTAATTTTCATAGTGCGCGAATTAGCTTATTCTCAAAATTAACTCAGAATTATGATAAATTATCATAAAATCACGCTACAAAAAACATACATCTCAAAAAAATACTGTTTTTCGCGCCAAATTATCAGTAATATGTTGATTTTTATGACATAAAAAGCCATTGAACTGCGCCCAAATAATGACTTAAAACTATTAAAAATGTTAAAATGTAGTGGTAATGTATAGTTAAAAACACAAATTGTTGCGGTGTTACAACTCTAAGATGTAGCTAGTTAACCCCGTCTCATGAGGTAAATCCATTTTTTTTCGCAATCGATATCGTTTGACTTCTACACTTCTAGGAGAAATATTTAAAAGTGGAGCAATTTCTTTAGAAGACAAGTTTAGCCTGAGATAGGCACATAGTCTTAAATCATTTGGAGTTAATTTAGGATGCTTAGATTTTACTTTCTTTAGAAAATCCTTATCCGCATTATTAAAAGCTTCTTGAAACAATTTCCAATCGTCTGTATTGTTAATATTTTTATCGATAATCTTGATTACCGGATTCAAATTCGCATCCGTTTTTGCATGATTTAATTCCTTTTTTATATCATTAAGAAATTCATTCTTTTTGATTAAACTCATTGTAGAGATAGCAAGTTCCCTGTTTTTATTTTCTATATCGCGCTGCAATTTTTCATTTTTAAACTGCATTAATTGCTGTGCGTTTTCTAATTCTCTGTGTTCTAATTCTTGTTTTGTTTTTTTTAATAAAACTTCTCTCTGTTTTCGAAAATAGCTATTGTATAGATTATGTGTAAACAAGAGCAATAGAACGCCTACTATAATATAAATGGCTACCATGGTATTCGATAAATACCAAGGCTTTTGTATTTCAAATTCATAAGTAGCTATATTTGAAGTGATATTACCTCCAATTCTTCCTCTTACATTAAAGCGATAAGTACCAGAAGGTAAGTTTTTGTATAACACACTAGCATTAGAAGTCCAATCACTCCATTGATTGTAAATACCAACAAGCTGGTGTTGAAATTCTACATTTTGAAATTTATCAAATTCAGGCACACTGTATTCAAAGAGAATATTGTTTTGTGCATACTCCAAATCTGCAATTTCAGCTTTATTTAGCTTATTTAATTTTCCATCGACCGCATTAGAACCAATGGTATTTATATTAATTTGATATGATTTCTCTTTAATAGCATTAATATCTATAATAATATATCCTGAAGAAGTACCAAACAAGTAATTTTTGTTACTTAAATTTAAAACATTCTCATAGCTTGGAACGCCCTTTCTAAAGGCATTAGAGATTGGTATTCTTTTAATTATAGGAGTTTTACTTAGTTTTCCCGGGGTAATATAACTAATGTTATTCTTGGTAAAGCTCCACAAATTTCCAGTTTGCTTATCTACTATTATTTTACCTGAAACAAAATTTTCTTCATCGTAAACTTGACTAAATATCGAATCCTTTTCGAAGTTTTTATTTTTAAAATTATATTTAAAGACACCTTTATTAAAGGCATAGTATATGGCGTCATTATATTTAAACAAACTGGAATGCAATTCTTTCATAACCGTGTCTTTGGTCACGTGTATCGCTTGAGTATATGACGCATCTAATTTAACGTTAAAGACGCCTTTGTATTCATGACTCATAATGATTTCATTCGCATTTATAAGCTCAAAGAAACGAGAGGAAATATCAAAACCTTCAATTTTATTTTTAAAGGCCCAAGTATCCTCTTGTCGTTCTAATATATTAAGGCCATTGTAATTGCCTTGCAACAATAGATTTTCCTGACCTTGTATGGGTTTAATAGACCAAGTACCTTGAATGTCTGCAATTTTTTCTGCGACGCCGTTTTTAATTAAAAATGTACCGGAATTATGGCCGCAGAATAGACGTTCTTTTAATTCCACTAAGCACCAAACTTGTCCTTTGGTACCTTCAACAAATTTAAAGGCTTCTTTAGAATCTATAGTTTTATAAAATAAGCCTTGGTTTGTTCCTAAATATAGTTTGTCTTTATATATGGCAGAAGTATAAATGGTTCCTAAAGTACCCTTTTCGTCATTAAAAATTGTAATGGGAGATTTAATATTAATACTAGCAATTCCATTATCAAGGGCTAACCAAATGTTGAGATCATTATCTTCAAAAAGAGCCAGCACCGTATTATTTAACAGGCCGTTGGTTTGATTTATTTCTTGAATAATTTCACCTTTGGTATCCACTTCAATTAATCCGTTTGAAATGGTACCTATCGCATAGGTGTTATCTTTTAATTGAATTCCACTATAAACGGTATAGTTTGACAAATAGGCGTTTGTTATTTTATTCCATGGTTTCATCTCTCGGTTCTTTATAGTATAAAAACCATTTTCTTGTGTTAAAAAGAGAAACGCACCTTCTTCTTCTTTAAAAATATTAATTATGGACTCGTTTTTTGAAATACTATTCTCTAGGAATGGGATGGCTTTACCATTTTGAATTTTATAAATACCTTTATTAATAGATTGAAAATAAATCGTTCCATCTACTTGATACATTTTAGTAATTGTTGTTTCCGATTCAATGATTTCAAATGTTTTACTAACGGTGTCATAAATGTAAATTCTATTTAACGATCTAAAAAGTATCCAATTTTCTACACTAATAATTTGCCAAAATTGTTCATCTTCAACGAGTGGTGTTTTAAGCAGATTAGAAAGTGAATGGTATTTTAATATCCCATAAACATCTTTTTTCCAAAATCCAAACTCCATATAACAGCCGGTATAAATCTTGTCATCAATAACCTTAACCGATCTAAGAATTGTTTCATTGGGCGAGTTATAAAGCTTCCAACTGGCACCGTTGTATTCTAACAACCCTAAGTTATTAGCTACATAAATATAATTGTCATTGGATTGAGAAATTGCCCAATTTTGATTTTCTGCACCATACTGTTGTGGTGTAAAAACATTTATAGGGGGTAATTCTTGCGCAAACAAGACTGCACTAAAAACGCATGAAATGCAATTAAACAAGGCTCTAAGCAATATAATTTTATTTAATGTCATAATTAATTATTACATGCAATATACAATTTTGTATGGGAATTAGTATTGAAAAAAACAATCCATTAACCGGTTTAAAATACTTACTTAGCATGTATTATAACTGAACGGCTTCCTGTTTTATCCTTTTTAATGTTAATCATTGAGTGTGACACTTAAGCCCACTTCGAATGAATACCCGCCTGTCGTTTTATAGACAATGTTTCCTATCTTTTTTGAGTATTAGAAAATCCTTACTAAAGGGACCTCCTTTAACTGACATATATCATAGTTCCATTTTAAGCATTTACATAGCTTTACTTTATAACAATTAGAAATATGAAAGTCATTATATATAGCGCTAAAGATTTTGAGATGCCTTATTTGGAAAGGGCGAATAATAAAAAACACCAATTAACTTTTGTTAGTGAAGCTCTAAACTCCAAAACAGCCATTAAAGCTGTGGGCTATGACGCCGTTTCAATTTTTTCTCGCGATGAGGCCACGATTATAACGTTAGATAAATTGAAAGATTTTGGCATAAAATATATTGCTTTACGATCTGCCGGTTACGATAATGTAAACTTAATAACTGCAAAACGTTTAAATATCAAAGTGGCAAACGCACCAAACTATTCCCCTTTTGCCATCGCTGAACATGCCGTGAGTTTACTTTTGGCGTTAAACAGGAAACTAATGGAATCAAACCGACGTGCAGAACACTTCAACTTTGATTTAAATCATCTCATTGGTTACGATTTAAATAATAAAACTGTTGGTATCATTGGTACTGGAAGAATAGGTTCTATAATGGCAAAAATCATGCATGGTTTTGGCTGTAATTTGTTAGGGGTCGATATAAAAAAAAATAAAGAACTAGAAGACACATACGGCTTGACCTACGTATCTATGAAAACTCTTTGTGAACAAGCAGATATCATTTCTATTCATGTCCCTTTAAATGGTGATACACACTATTTAATAAATGAAGCTTTAATTGAAAAAATGAAAAAAGGAGTCACCATCATTAACACAGCGAGAGGTGCGGTTATTAACACTGAAGATATTATAAAAGGTTTAGAAAATGAGACCATTGGTGCCTTAGGCATCGACGTATATGAAAACGAGCATTACCTCTTTTTCAAGGATCATTCTAATGAAATTCTTAAGGATGAATACATTATTAAACTAAATGCGATGCCTAACGTACTTATTGCTGGCCATCATGCTTTTTTAACCGAGGAGGCACTAACCAATATAGCAGAAATTATGATCTATAATATAGACTGCTGGAATGAGAATAAAGACACGGAAAATGAATTAACCCAAACCAGTAACGAGGCAACAACCACTTAAAACAGTATAATACTTAGTATATATCCCTTTTAAAAGCAACTGATTTCCTTTCTCCTCTACTATTTAGGGATTGTATTTCATTTTATTTTTTTTTGTAATGGTCGCTTCTTCCATTTAATAGAAGCTTCCAGTATCTTTCTCCTGTTTTACCCAAATGACATCAATGATATCTCATTTGAAAGTCCTTTAGGTATTTAAAATAGGACAATAAAAAGGGCTGCTGAAATGATAGATATGAATTCTACTGAACCAGTAACTCTTTTTTAGATTTTGAATCGATAGTTTCTAAAACATGAATCATACTATCATAACCTATTTTAAAAATAACATCCGTATTTTTTTTATCAAAAAGACCATACTGACTTAGTGCTGCAGGTGCAATGACTAAATCACAATCAGAAAATTTTCTCATATCATCCCTAACGATTCTTATATTCATTGCTCTGTCTATAATATTATGAAAATGCTTGAAATGGTTTACTTTTAGAATGTCAAAATGATTCACATAAATACCAATGATTTTATCACACGTTTCAACGAGTAAATCCACAGGGAAATTATTTAAAACACCGCCATCTACATACATTTTGTTATTTAAATGTATTGGCGAAAAAACACCAGGGAACGCTGCTGATGCTAGAATGGGTTTTATAAGTTCTCCACTTTCAAAGATTTCTGACTGGCCTTCTAGGATATTAGTGGTTGTAATAACTAACTTTTTTTTTAGCGCATTAAAATTATCTTCTGGAAAATAGCTTTTAAAAAAGGAGTGGTATTTTTCAGAATCTATAAAACCAGGCTTATTCAATGCATAGTTTTTAATATTAAAGAGTTGAATTTTCTTAAAAAAAACAAGCATCTCTTCCCAGGAATACCCATAGGCGTATAAGGCACCTACAACAGCTCCGGCACTGGTTCCTGAAATATTTGTAATTGTAATGTTATGCTCTTCTAATGCTTTGATCGCTCCTATATGTGCGGCGCCTCTTATGCCTCCTCCGAGAAAGCGCTAAACCTATTTTCATTATACTTTGAATTTAATATTAAAGTCTAAAAGTAAGCTGAGATAGGGCAAATAAAAATGATATTCATCAGCCTTGCGATATGATTATTATCATTTAAAACACCATTCTATTACTATACATTTGACTATTTACGTCGCTATTATGCTGAATACAAACAACATCGCCATTAAACTAAAGGTTTTTTTTGTAGAGATAGGTGCTCTCTCCTATTTTACATGGCGGTTTTTTAAGGAAGCATACAAACGGCCCTTCGAGCTCAAAGAACTCGTGAGACAAGCCTATAATATGGGCAATCAATCGCTCTTATTGGTTAGTATTACAGGATTTATAATAGGTTTGGTTCTAACTCTACAAACGAGACCTACATTAATGGGATTTGGAGCCGTTTCCTGGATGCCTTCTATGGTAGGTATTTCAATTGTTAGGGAAGTAGGCCCCATAATTACCGCTTTAGTCTGTGCAGGAAAAATTGGCTCAGGTATTGGT
Source organism: Lacinutrix neustonica (assembly GCF_026625145.1). Lineage (GTDB taxonomy): Bacteria > Bacteroidota > Bacteroidia > Flavobacteriales > Flavobacteriaceae > Lacinutrix > Lacinutrix neustonica. Next base: position 673,635 of record NZ_CP113088.1, read on the forward strand.
GCCGAACTGGGGTCCATGCGTGTCACAGAACAAATAGATGCCATGGAGGTTTCAGGTACAAATCCTTTTAAATATCTCGTAGTTACTCGAGTTCTCGCCATTACTTTAATGCTTCCCTTATTAGTTATTATTGGGGATGCTGTTGCCTTATATGGTTCATATCTCGTTGAAAATGTAAAAGGCAATACCTCATTTTACTTGTATTTTAATCAAGTTTTTGAGTCTTTAGAATTTGGGGACCTCCTACCTGCAACTATTAAAACCTTCTTTTTTGGTCTTGCCATTGGTCTCGTGGGATGCTTTAAAGGCTATTATTGTGAAAAAGGAACGGCGGGTGTTGGTAAAGCTGCAAATTCTGCTGTTGTTTTTACTTCGTTACTCCTCTTTATTATTGACTTTATAGCCGTTTTTCTAACTGATATTTTTTATGATTTATGACACTAAATAAAAACATACCCAGTTTAGATGACACTATAGTAACCCGTGACATTGTTTTAGAAATTAAAGATTTATATAAAAGTTTTGGAACTAATAATGTCCTTTATGGTTTCAATATGAAACTATATCAAGGTGAAAGTTTGGTTATTATGGGAAAATCGGGTTCGGAAAATCGGTAATGATTAAATGCCTTGTCGGTTTAATGGAACCCGATAGCGGTACCATTTCTGTAATGCATAAGGACATCACCAAATTAGACCAAGCAGCTTTAGACATCCTCCGTGCAGATATTGGGTTTTTATTTCAGGGCAGCGCTTTGTATGATTCTATGACGGTAAGAGAGAATTTAGAATTCCCATTGCGACACCATGCAAAAAAAATGGGCATTGAAAAAGACACCGCTGCTCGTGTCATTGAAGCATTAGAAAATGTGGGCTTAGCTCACGCCATAGACTTAATGCCTTCAGAATTGTCTCGGAGGTATGAAACGGCGTATAGCCTTAGCTCGTACACTTATATTGCAACCTAAAATTATTTTGTACGACGAACCTACTAGTGGTTTAGATCCCATTACAGCAAAGGAAATTATTCTATTAATGCAAGACATCCAAAAAAAATATGGCACCTCTTCTCTTATAATTACACACGATGTAGATTGTGCACGCGTGATTTCAGAACGCATGATACTACTTATAGATGGTATTAATTACGCGGTTGGTACGTTTTCAGAATTATCCTCCTCAAAAGATCCAAAAGTCAAAGCTTTTTTTAAACACTAACACGAACACCATGAAAACTACAAACGCACAAAAATTTAATTTAGGCCTCTTTGTCACTATCGGCACAATCCTATTCGTGGTGAGTGTTTATTTTATAGGGCAAAAAGAAAATATGTTTAAAAAAACATTTCGTATTAGTGCCTATTTTCAAAATGTAAATGGATTATTGAAAGGAAACAACGTACGCTATTCGGAATAAATATAGGAACGGTAAAGGGGATTACTATGGTTAATGATTCTACTATAAAAGTAGACATGGTGATTGAAGAAAAGATAGTGAATCACATAAAAAAAGATGCGATTGCTACTATTGGCTCTGATGGTTTAGTTGGTAATATGATTATAAATATAGTACCAGGAAAAGGTGGCGCAAAAGCCATAAATAATGGAGATATTATAAAAACTTATAGTAAAATTGGAGCAGATGACATTTTAAGTACCCTGAGCGTTACTGGAGAAAACACGGCTATTTTAACTGCGAAGCTACTTAAAATTACCGATGCTTTAGCCGAAGGAAAAGGCACCTTAGGCGTATTGTTAAATGATACTATTATGGCAAATGATCTAAGATTTTCTATTAAAAATTTAAAACAGGCAAGCTATAGCACTTCAACAACTATTAACGAAATAAATAATATTCTCAAATTTATACAAACCAATGATGAATCTCTACTAGGTGTCTTATTACATGACACGCTTACTGGTGAAAAATTAAAGACTATTGTAACTCATTTAGAAACCTCAAGTACCGAAATTGAAACCGTTGTTAGTCATATTAATACTATTGTAACTGATTTAGATTCTAATAAAGGGACTTTAAATTACATTGTAAATGATACCATTTTGGTCCGTGATTTAAAAACTACTATAAAAAACATCACTGAAGGCACCGATAAATTTAATCAAAACATGGAAGCCTTAAAACACAATTTTTTAACCCGAGGTTATTTTAAGAAACTAGAAAGACAAGAGAAAAAGGCGCTTAAAAAGCGTGAATAAATTATAGAAACCCGATTAATAAATGGCACTATAATTTCTTTAAAAATGACTTGATAGTTTCGAGTCGTAAATCCATCTCAGTTTTAAACCGAAAAGTACTAATTGACCAAAATGACTTGATGTTTATTAGAACTTCTTAATGTAATGGTATTCCCCGACTTATTTTTATAGACGAACAAATGGGTTCTACCAATAGACTCCTTGATGACTTCTATTGGTGTAATAAAGTCTACCGCATCTAAGTTTAAACCATTAGTACTAGAATTCAAGGTATAGTTTTCGACTAATGAACTGAATACTTTAGTGGTTTTCTCATTAAGTATATAATGTTTATAGTCTCCATTATGTTCGATAAGCAAAGCAAGTGTTTTAGATTTAAAACCTAGTAAAGGATCTTTACTTAAAGGAACAGCAAAACAGTTATTACTAAATTTAACCACTTCAGAGCCGTCGTAATTATAGCCTTTTATATCTAATATTCTAGACAATTCTTTATGTGCTGCCTGTAGAATGTTTGATAATGCCCCTAATGAAATAGGGCGAATTTGATTGGATAGCGCGTTAAATCCTTGGCCAACACTGTATATTGAAATTGCTGAAGTACTAGAAAAAGCAGTGTTAGGAACTAAGGATAATGCACCCGCACAGAGCGTGCCGGATGTAATAAAATGTCTTCTATTCATGGTAGGTTTGTTAGGTTAAGGAATAACTGCGGTAGTTATCTAGGTTATGGGTAAACGTAATATAAAACCGAAAATACATATTACTTTTAACATATTGCTGTTTTATATATGTTTTTATGATGCTTGTACAATGAAGAAATCTAACCTTTAGTTTATACGCCCTGCAAGCCTTGGTGTATTGAATCTAAGAAGAGTGGTTTAAAATCAAACGAGGAGTATGAGAAAGATTAATTTTTTTAACAAACATACGTTCTTAATATTATGGTTTTTCGTTTTAAGAGGTAAATGATAACATGTGTCAGCGGTTCGGTACATTCTTTAAAATTGTTTTGAAACACCCAAAGCAAAGACAATATAATTAAGATCCACCTTGGTCTTCGTATTTAAAAGCTCCAAATCTCTTGATAGCGCACGATAACCAACCTGTGGTCTTAAACTCCAACCATTACTTCCTAGAATAAAATCCAATCCGGTACCAAACTCATAGCCTATTCCGTGATTGGTGTCTTGAATTATATTACCATTAATATTTTCAATTTTAATATGACTATAGATAACACCGGCTCTCATAAGGTAAGACAGTTTTGAATCTTTACTAATAGGATGTATAAAATGAAACCCGAATGTATACCCAGTTAAATCAAATTCGATCTTTAAGGTATCATCAGCAGTTTGGAACGTATTAAATCCCCAACCCACATAGGTGTTTAAATGTTGCATAACTTTGTACGATAACGCCACTTCGAAACCAAATCCTGTTTTCAGTTTAACCATTCCAACCGATTTTGTTGGAAAATATATGCCTGGTCTAAACTCTGCAGACCACCGATTTTGTGCCGTTAACGTATTAAAAAAGAAGGCTACTATTATTACAAATGCTATTGTTTTTAAATGTTTCATGTGTGTATCATTTTGTATAATGGCCCACATGTTACTTCCATGGAGTCAGCCTCTTAAGTATAGCGCATTCCATAGAAACGTTTTTCATAATGGATTATTTAAATTTACTATTTAAAAATAAGCCATCTAATAGTCTAATAACATGATATTTATCAACTAAAAGACTAACGGATTGAATTCGTATTTCTTTAAAACAGACAGTAAGTCTACCAAGGGGAGATCTATAGAATAAGTGCCCGTGTAAGATGGACAAATGATACAATCGTCAAAATAAAACTCTACATAGGTGTCGTTAAGCACGAAGTTGTTTTTATGTTCAAAAAAATCGGATGAAGACAGCTCCCAACAATCATAATACAACGCCCCACTCTGTATTTTTTTGTTGATTTTTTCGTTGATTATAGTCAGTAATTCGGCTTCAGACCCTAAAATAAAGAAGTCTTCATAGGTCATAAAAACACCTCTGTTTAAATCGAAGTTAAAGCAGTCAAAAGAATAACTGGGATGCATCGCTCCGGAATAGAAGTTCTCTTTATAAAAAAGCAAACTAACAAGCTGATCATTTACATTATAAATTTTATAATCTATAAATCGCTCTTCTCTAAAATTTTGAGATTCAATACTATCACAAAGCAACTTGTTTTTTAGTATTTCGGCCTCAGTTTTAGAGATATTGACATAATACTCTTTAATAAATTCATTAAAATTTCTATGGGTAGGTTTAAATGATTCATTGAGGAGAGGATATTTGAAATCGATAGCATAGTCTTTATTATCTATTTTATACTTTTTATCAATAATCAGTTTTTGAAGCTCTTCTCTTTCATCCTTTTTTTCTATTAACTTTTTTTGCTTTAATTCTATAGAGACCGACTTATTGGATGGCTTAATATCGAGGTCTGTTATTTTTAGGCTGTCGTTTTTTAAGCTATCTGATACTAACGGTTTACGTGCTTGGCTGTCCTCAATAGCATCGCTAGCTTCTTCAGGATTTTCATTTCTACAATTAAAAAGTAGTATTGCTATTACTATGAGGTACAGATATTTCATTGAATTTATTTTGAATTTAATGCTTTTATTTAACAAAACGAGTGTCTTCATTTATTTTAATACATGAGAATAATTGGTAAGGTATGCGTTATCCATAAGATTTAATTGTAGATTTCAAAGAAAAAAGACACAAAAACTAACGAGTCGAGCTATTCTCCAATTCTAAACGAGCGCAAAGAGTCATTCTCTCGTTATTCCAAGGCTATGTCTTATTAAAACCCATATACTTGCTAGACCCATGTCTTCATTTTTTCTATTAAACCTCTGTTTAAAAACCCATTCCTTGAATTGAAAATATTGATTTAGATGCAACCAAAAGCCTACTATGCAAAGGAACGTTTGACTTTTATATGTTTTAAAACATCACGTCTAAAATCGTCGTTTTTTACCCGTTATTTCGGCTATTCGTATAATAAAAACAATAGGTACATCGTCTTTATATATTTTTGCAGAAAACTCATTAATATAGTCTACATCACGTTGTTCTGTATTTAGAATAACATCTTTAACGCCCAAGGAGAATTCATGTAATTTTGCTTTTGCAAAGCTCCCTTCCAACTCTTCATAGGCCCCCTCAACCAGTACGGATTGCCAATGATTAACAGATTTTATTTCTGCTACCTCAAGAGAAACAAAATTATGTTTTCGCATGGCATTTATCTTATGTCCTTCTCCTGAATATCCAACAATAACCCCCTCTTTTTCATCAAAATAATACGTAATGGGAACAACATACGGTCTGTCATGGTATATATAACCTAAATGACCTATATAGTTATGATTCAGAATGAATAAACTTTCTTTGTTAACTAAATTTTTTATCATAATTATTTTACTCTGATTTTTAGTATGGGTTCTAAGCGTGTGATAATTTCACTGCTGTAAGAAGTCACATTTTCTAATCTAGATTCTCCTGTAATGGCATCTACTGTCTTCATTTTAGAGTCACCAGATCCTGAAGTTGTTAACACAATTATTTTATCTAATTGTGAGCTCGTACGCTCCACAAATGTCTTGACCTCTAATGGTGGCTTCCACTTTTCCCAAGTGTGAATGATAACTAAAGCCGTATAGTCTTCAGGATTGATATGATTTAACTCTGAAACATCAATGATTTCCATATATACAGAATCTTGTTTGTAATGATCAATAATCTCAGCAGTAACAGCATTCTTGAAATCACTTCCTTGAGTGGCAATAAGTAACTTTGTCGATAAGTGTCCTGAATTAACATAAAAAGAAGTCACTGGATCCATTGAGAATTCATATTGATACCATGTAATAAACAAAAGAAATATTAAGATAATAGAAAGTATCCAAAGAAGTGTTTTTTTATACCCTTTCATGATCTCAAATCTTAACTTGATTTATTGCAATGCCAATTATAACCGTAACGATTATAAAAAGTTTCCCTTATCATCAAGCTTTACCTTAATGCGTTTTTCACCATTCTGTAACGTGATTTTATACATTTTTTTTGATTTTTCAGACTCTTTATAGTTAACCAAATACACATCTTTAGTAATCGCCCAATTAGGAAATCTTTTAGCTACAGAAAATAAAACAGGTTGAGGCAACTCAAGATCCTTATATTTTTCAGCTGTTCTTAGAATATTTCCATCATTGTCGTAAGTTGCCGTAATTCTTCCATCCGGAATAATAAAATATACATCGTATAAATCGTATTCATCCTGATAAATATCCAATGTTTTTATGTCGAAATTAGCCGCTTTTATCTGAAGCTGGTCCACCTCTATAGGCAAATCGTCTGCATCTGTGCTACGTAGATATTTGTAGTTAGTATTGACTAGAACGACTTCTTCTAATTGCTCCACGGGATCTTGTGCAAAAAGTTGGCTGGTTAAACCAAAAACAAATAAACCAATGATTATTTTTTTCATGATTTTTAATTTTAAAATTAATATGTTTAAAATTAAATATTTATGAAAGAATAAAATATGATATATGTCATTAGGTAGGACCTAAACAGTACTTTTTAATTCAATACAAGTAATCTCTGGACGCATCCCTAATCTACCTGGAAAACCAAGCCAACCTAACCCCCGATTAACATATAAGTATTGGTTATTTTCTTTATACAAACCTGCCCATTCCTTGTATTTGTATTTTATGGGACTCCATTGTAGCTTTTTGTATTCAAAACCAGCCTGCATCCCATGGGTATGACCCGATAACGTAAGGGATATATTAGTGGTGTTTATCACTTCTTCTTTCCAATGTGATGGATCATGAGATAATAGAATTTTAAAAGGGATCCGGGACACCTCAGCCATTGCTTTTTTAAGATCTCCATATTGCTTAAAGGGTGGGCTTCCCCAATTCTCAACACCAATTAGTGCCAAGTATTCGCCTGATTTTTCAATAATTTCAGCCTCATTTAATAGCAATTTAAATCCAATGGCTTTGTAAAACGCTTTTATGGTTTCAAAATTTGCTTTCTTTTCTTCGACCGTATTCCATTCGCTATAATCCCCATAATCGTGATTTCCCAAAACGGCATATTTCCCTTTTTCTGCAAATAAACCATTAAAGGTCTTTTTCCATCCTTTTAATTCCCAGGCATAGTTATTTACTAAATCGCCTGTGAAAAATATGTAGTCTCGGCTTTAATTGATTTATTTTAGTAATTGCTTTATCAAAAATATGGTAACGCGCATTAAAACTGCCTAAGTGACTATCTGATATGTGCACAATTCGTAATCCATGAAATGCTTTTGGTAAGTTTTTAAATTTTATTTTGATGTGATACACTTCAAAAAGATATACTGTTCTGACTACCCCATATAAAATTACAAAAAACGGAAGGAATCCGGAAAACAAACCCACAAGCGGCACAATGAATAACGAGGATTCTTCTGAAATAACATAGTTTACCGAATATAGAATGCTAATAACGATAATAAAAAGCAACTTAGGGATGAAAGAAGACACTGTTAATCCATATAATGAGTTTATTAATATCTGCTTGCGTTTTGGATCGATATCATCTAGCCTAATTTTTAAAACTATAATTGCGGCCATTAAACCGATAGAAAATATCCAAAATAAAATATTAATCACTTGTTGTAACGTTGCAGATACCAATGCAGTAATGGAGCCTAACCAATAATAAGCAGCTGCATCTACAACCAAGATTGCAAGGCAAAGCAGTAAAATGGTATAGATAGAAAAACTACGCATCCTGCTCTTTTTTACAGTTTTTTTTAAGCCTCCTTTTATCGTTTAAGGCCCAATAGATCCCTTTCACGTCTGATACCCAATGATCATAAATAAAAATAAGTGTTATTTCTTCAATGGTTTCAATAAGACCAACACCAATCATGATATAGAATAGCGTATAATTGGGACTAAAGAATAAGGAATACAAAATAAATACACTTTGAACCACGGCAGACAATTTTGCGAAATAGGTGTGAAAAGCAGTAGCTTTACCATATTTTAAATACGCAATAATCATTTGAAACAAATAGGGAGTCAATACGATACCAATTAAAATGAGATTTGTTGTAATAAACGCCGTTTCAAAATAAAGTAACCCAATGAGTCCAATGACTAGGGTAATTTGATCTCCAAAGGAATCTAATTGTGAGCCTCGAGAGCTCGTGATTTTTAATTTTCGTGCTAAAAAGCCATCTATAGCATCTGTGACATAGCTAATTAATAAAAACCATGTAAACATTAAACGACAATCCAGCCAAATCAAGACCAACAAAAAAGGGGCTGCAAATATTCTATAAAATGAAAACCAATCGGCAATATTGAAGTTTTTAAAAGTGAACATATTTAAATCTTAGTTTGCTTTAAATCAATTTTTAATTCTGGTATTTTTATGAGTTCTAAAGTAGAAGATGCTAAAATAACTTTACCCTTAGTAGCTTTAAATCCTTTTCTTATACTATCATTTAAAATATTTTTAGTCATTCGTCTTTTTTTATAATCAACAATATAACGCAAATTGAATTCAATCCAATTGTCTGTTAATTTAATGGCTAAAGTGGGATCTAGTTGTGCGTCTTCAATGTAATATTTATTAACAATATTACTCCATTGTGCTTTAGAATTTGCCGTATATTCTGAAAGTGTTTTGGAAGCCATTTTAATAACTATGGTCTTGGCCATCTCGACGTCAGATTCATATTTGATAGGCAAATTAAATTCGTCCCAGATGAAAGGAAAGTCTTGCGAATAATTATAAATAGGCCCTTTAAACACAAAAGCATTACTCAATTTTACTATTCTACCACTATAATTATCGCTACTCACCCATTGGCCAATTTCCATCATTGTGGTATAAATGCTATCCACATCAATGACATCTCCTTTAATCCCGTTGATTTCTATTCTATCACCAGGCTTATATACTTTCACCACAAAAATATAAACCGATCCAACAACACTTAATATTAATTCTTGTAACGTAAAAGCAATTCCCGCGGTAAATAATCCAATGGCAAGTGTAAAGTCTTTAATAGCCCCCGAGAAATAAAAAAAGAAAGCATGATTAGCACCACATAGCCAATAATTTCAATTCCTTTTTGGGATTTATATCGTACGACCGTGTTTTCTATATTATGTTTAAGAAACTTTCTAATAAATTGAATGCCTAAAAGGATAAGTGCTACTATGAATAGATATTTTATAACACTGTAGAACGTTGGGTTTTCACTCAACCATTGTTTTATCGTCTCCATTGTTAAGTTGTTTTACTCGTCCTCATATAAACGCAATCTGTTTTTTAAATCTTTAATTTGATTTTGTAATGTGACTACTTGTTTGAGAAGATTATCTACAACATCTAAGCTCTCGAAATTTAAATCGAGTTCAAAGTGTAAGCGCATCATTCTTTCTAAATCATTAATCTGGGTAATTTTAATATAGCGTTCATTGTTTGCATCAATGATTTCAATAAGTTCATAATTATGTAGACTATCAATAAATGTGTTTGGTACATTATGATATAAACAAAATTGCTGTATTGATATTAAATCGTCTGTCTCCATTACCTTAGTTTTTGCAGTTCTTTTATAAGCTCTTTTTCTTTTGAAGTTAATTTGGTTGGAATCTTTATTTCGTAGGTAATAAATAAATCACCAAACTGTCCTTCCTTTTTATATTTCGGAAACCCTTTCCCTTTGAGTTTAACCTTGCTTCCATTCGGGTTTCCGGTTTAATGGTTAATTTAACTCTTCCAGTAAAAGTGTCTACCATAATATCGCCCCCTAATAAGGCTGTATATAAATCTACATGAACTGTTGTATATAGATTATCCTTATCGCGTTTAAATTTTGAATGGTTAACAATTGAGAACTGAATATATAAATCGCCATTGGGTCCCCCATTAAAACCTTTGCCACCATGTCCTGCAATTTTTATTATTTGGCCGTTTTCTACTCCTGCAGGTATGGTTATACGAATATTTTTATCATTTACAGTAATGGTGCGTTTATGAGAAGTATAAACATCTTTTAGGTCCAACTGCATTTCAGCATTTAAGTCGTGACCCCGATACTTTACACTCCTATTTCTCGAGGAGCCGCCTCCAAACATACTTCCAAAAATATCTGAAAAATCTTGCTCATACCCCCCACCCGATGCTGTTTGTGCGCGTCTTTGATACTCCTGCTGCTGTTTTGCCTGTTCGTAAGCTTCGGCATTTTGCCAATGCTCACCATAGGCATCATACTTTTTTCTGTTTTCACGGGTTGCTCAAGACCTCATTGGCCTCATTTATGGCTTTAAATTGCTTTTCAGCTTCTTTATCATTTGGATTTAAATCGGATGGTATTTACGTGCTAACTTTCGGTATGCTTTTTTTATATCCTTATCCGTCGCCTTTTTTGTTATACCTAAAACCTTATAGTAATCTATAAATGCCATTGTATTGTTTGTTGTTAAATCCTAATCTTATATTTTTATTATATCTGTCGGTGTCTCTATAAGAATAGTCTTATCCCCTCTTAAAGCAATAGGTTGCTTCATAATGTCCGGATTATGTTGTATCATTTTTATCCAATCATCGCTAGACAATTGGTGGTGTTCAAATTTACTATTATAGCTGGGGTGTTCTTGATTTACAAAATCTTCGATTTTAATTTTAAGACGCTCGGCCAACTCTGCAATTTGTGTTCCCGTGAGTTTTTGCTTTAAAAGATCTATAGGCAAGACAGGAATGCCTTCAGCTCTAGCATAGGCCAAGGTTTGCTTAGCGCGTACAGAATTAGAATTATAATATAGTGTTATTTGTCTATTTGATGTCGCAATCTCCCCCATAACTAAATTACCCTTTATTTTTATACGTTTCTATATGATGTTTTAGCAGCTGTTTTAAAGTCTCTAAATAGTCCTTCATCGCTTTAATACCAATATCTGGATGATTATTTGCTGGAATAGTCATTGGCGTTTCATCTAAATACAGGTATAATTCAGGATAATTCGTTTCTATACGAGTCGTTAGCTTAGTGATTTCAATAAGGGTGTCATGTAAATTTTTCATTGTATTTCTTAATTAAAGGTTGATTTATCATGTCTTTATTACTAAATGTCTTTCTAATTATTACAAAAACCACTTTTAATCGCATGAATTAGGTCAGTAATAAATACTGAGACTACGTATTTAAATCAGCACAACTTTATGTATATGAATGTATTAAAAAATAATGAGAATCTTCAATAAACGACAAGAAAACTCGACGCCCATTAGCGTGCTTTCGTTGGGCAGGTGCGAATACCAAATGGCACATACAGTGGACAAAAACTAACAACACTGGTAAGCAAAAATATGCCCGCAAAGACCAATAATAAGATACCTAAAGTTCCGAGAGATCACTTCTGTTGCAAACAAAACAATGACGATGACAGCGACTATAAAACGAATCACGCGATCTGCCTTTCCCATATTCTTTTTCATAATATTTATATTTTTATAAATATAGGCGCTTGCTCTGATTGTTAAAATGATAAATATCAGTTGAATCAAGAGCCTTTTTAGGGAAGTACACGACCATCTTCCATAGTGATGATTCTATCTGTACGTTTTGCAAAATCTTCGTCATGAGTAACAATGAGCAAGGCTAAGTTTTGTTCTACACTTAACTTTTTAAAAATATTAAACACATTGTCTGAATTATGACTATCTAAATTCCCTGTGGGTTCATCGCCCATGATAATAGAAGGACTATTTATTAAGGCTCTAGCAATAGCCACACGTTGTTTTTCTCCTCCTGATATTTGAGACGCGCGTTTATGTGCTAAATGTGCGATGTTTAATATTTTTAGTTTTTGAAAGGCATCTTGCTCGATTTCTTTTAAGGATTTGTCGGCTAACTTTTTCGCCGGTAACATCACATTTTCTAATACAGAAAATTCTGAAAGTAAATAGTGAAACTGAAACACAAAACCGATATGCTTATTGCGTATGTACGATAATTGATTCCTAGTCTGACCCGTAATTAAAGTATTATTGAGAAACAACTCCCCTTCATATTCTGTATCCATGGTAGATAAAATATAAAGAAGTGTTGATTTGCCACAGCCCGATTTTCCCATAATTGAAACGAACTCCCCCTGATCAATCTTAAAATTAATATCTTTTAAAACATGAAAAAGCACAGGCTTTCTAAAGTATTTATTTATGTTTCTAGCTTCTAATACTATATTCATATTACTGACCTCTAATTATTTTAACAGGATCTATATTTTTAGCTTTCCTAGAAGGTAGATACCCCGCAAAAAAAGTAGAAACCATAGCAAAAACAATTCCTATAATATAAAACCAACCATTAAAATTTATAGGATACGTTTTTACAGTGGGTAGTGCCTCTGTTTTAAATGGGATAGTGTTAATTATATTGGTAAACACCAAACCAATGAGCAGTCCTAAGAGCCCCCCAACTAGACCTATAATGATCGCTTGACTCATGAAAATATATTGCACATCTTTTCCGAGAAAAACCAATCGCTTTTAAAATAGCAATATCATTCATTTTTTCATAAATAAGCATGTTTAAAATATTGTAAATACCAAAACCAGCAACGATTAACAAGGTGATAGATACAGCGTAAGTAATGAGATTTCTAATGGTTGTGCCCGTTTCAAATTGTGCATTTGCCGTATTGATATCTATGGCTTTTAAATTAAATTGTTTCTCTATTGTTTTAGATAATGATAAGGCCTTATCAATAGTATAAAGTTTAACATTAATATCTGTTATATAGTTTTCTGTTTCTCCTAAAATACGTTGCACTGTTTTTAAGTTTACAAAACTTTGAATGGCATCCAAATCGGCAACACCACTTTGGTAAATACCAACAATTTTTAAGGGAAACACATCACCTTTTATAGTGCTTATTTGTACCCGATCTCCAAGAGATAAAGACATTTTTTTGGCGACGCCCGCACCTAATAAAATCCCGTTGTCTGTATTTTGAAGTGTCTCTGCAGAACCCTCCACGATATAATCTTTAAAATTGAATAACCTCGCTTCTTCTACAGGAATGATTCCCGTTAAATTACCGCCTAATTCAATAGAGCCAGCTATATAAAAAATTTGTGTTTTAATTTGTGGAATGGCACCTTTTACATCTGCATTCTCATTTAATAAATGTATGATGGGTAAGGCATTGTGTATTTTTTTCTGACTTTGTTTTGGTTTGATAGAATGTACAACATTAAAGCTATTTTTAAAAGCGTCGTACACATCAACGGGTTGTTTTTTCGAGGGTTCTATTTCATTATAAATATGAATATGAGGGGTTTGATTTAAAATTAAGTTGTCTAACATGGCATTTAAACCAGTCATAAAACTGACTAAAGTAATGTAAGCGCCAATACCAAAAGTAACCCCTAAAGCAGCAATCGCCGTTTGCTTAAACTTCGTCAGCAAATGCGTTTTGGCAATGTTCAAAATAATTTTCCAGTTAAGCATTATTCGGTTTATAAATGTATGTGGCTTCTGTAATCCCACTTAAAATTTCAACATATTCTAAATTTTCTAAGCCTTTTGTTATAGTTACTAAACCGTTTTCGGTTTTAACTTTATCGGAATGTATCACATAACTTTTTGGGATGGTTAATACGTTTTCCTTTTTTGAAATAATAATATTTGCTTCTCCGGATAATCCAGGATAGACTATTTCAGGAGACACATCGAATAAAGCTTCTAATTTAAAAGTCTGATTTCGTTCGTCCTTTTTAGGATAAATTTTTGAGATTCTTCCAGTAAAAATATCACCATTGTAGGCATCTAACGTAATGATGACCTTTTGATCTTTAGAGATTTTTACAATATCCACCTCATCGACTAAAAGTTCTACTACAAAATTCGATTCACTTCCTATTAAAGCTAAAGATTGCATGGTGGATACAATCTCTCCTGGTTCATTATAAAGTGCATATACTTTGCCTTTGATTTTGCTTTTTACAGTAAAATCCTTTGTGTTAATTAAAGCGGTTTGGTAGTTATTATTTGCTTGTTTTACCGTCGTCTCTAATTCATGCTTGGTATTGTTGTATCTCCCTTTTAAAAGCTTCAGATTATTTTGAGCTAATTTATAGTTCAACAATTTGGTATCATACTCGACTTTTGATCCTATGCTTTGCTCCCAAAGGGTTTTCTGTCTGAAAAAATTGATGGAATCATTTTTAAGTTTAAGCCATGCGGCATTAATTTCATCTTGAATACTTGCTAAAATAGTAGCACTTCCTGTATAATTTTCTTTGGCTAATTCTAATGATAATCCGGCATTTTGGGTATTAAGCTCTGGTGTACTATTAATAATTTGCATTAAAGGATCACCCTTTGTAACCAGGTCGCCTTCCGTTACCAAATTCTTATCTAAAATACCACCCACATTCGCATAAACGTTATACAAACTATCAGGCTGAATAGTCACTGAAGAATAAACCGATTCTGTAATATCTCTTAACTCAGGACGTATTTTATCTTGTTTTTTAGAACAGGAAATCGATACGATAAAAAAAAACATTAAAACTGAAATTCTCATCTTAAGGGTTCATTATTTTAATAGTGTAGCTTAGACTCAAGAATAATAAATTCATTGAGGTTCGAAAAATCAATAGCACCTACTAATTTGTTATCCTCTGTTACAGCGAAAAAAGGCTTTTTCTCTTTAACAAGCTGACTGTAAGCCTCTTTTAAACCACTATGAACACTAATAGGTTGGTGTGTTTTTGTCATGACTTCACTAATGCTTTTTAATCTGTTTTTTGAGTGTTTTATAACATCTGCTCTATATAATATTCCAGCAACCGAATGATCACTATTGACAATCACAAAATTGGTTTCACTTCCGGTTAATAACACGTCAATAACGTCTTGAATGGTATCATTAGGGGTAAACGTTGTAATATCTGTAAGCATCGATTCTCTCACCGTATGATCTTTAAGGAGCGCATTGTGCTTCACGAATTTATGTTCACCATAGGCACTTATAAAAATAAACAGCGCAATAAAAATTAACACCGGATTATAAAGTAAGCCTATAAGTAAGAGCAGCACAGCTATAAATTGCCCTACAACAACAGCTACGCGTGTGGCTTTAACACGATCCACAAATAGGGCTAATAAAGCTCTGAACACGCGTCCACCATCCATTGGAAATGCAGGTATGAGATTAAACAAAAACAAACTTAGGTTAGCGACAAAAGTGTAGAGTAGTAAATTTTGAAAGGTAAAAGTATTAAGCGATATCAAAAGCTCACTGAAGCTTTGACTCGTAAAACTGCTTATGGGTATAACAACATAAAGCAGCATGGCCAGTACTAAATTAACCAATGGACCCGCAATAGCTACTAAAAATTCTTGTTTTGGTTCTTCCGGAATGCGCTCCAAGCTTGCTACACCTCCTATGGGGTACAATGTTATTTTTTTAGTTTGTATCCCAAAACGCTTAGCAACACTGGCGTGACCTAACTCATGCAATAGCACACAAAAAAAAACAATACCTACGAATGCCAAATTAAACACGACCCCTTCATTGGATGCCTCGTTGCGAATCTGCTCTAAAGCAATCCACAATAACAAAAAGAAAAAGGTCCAATGAATACTAATTTCAATTCCTAGAACACGACCTATAGTTAAGTTTCCTTTCATTTTTTTATTACCATTCGTTTTAAACCAAATTTTCAAAGCGTTTAAACGCTTCTTTTTCTAAAGTTTCTTGATAATCAGGATGGGCAATTTCTATTAGCGCCTTAGCACGCTGTTTTAAATTTTTTCCAAAGAGATCTACAATACCATTTTCTGTTACAACGTAATGAACATGTGCTCTAGTCGTGGTGACACCCGCCCCCTCCTTTAAAAAAGACACTATTTTAGTGAAGCCTTTTGCTGTTATAGAAGGCATAGCAATAATGGCTTTCCCCCTTCGGAAAGCGAGGCGCCGCGTATAAAATCCATTTGCCCCCCTACTCCGGAATACTGGTACTTACCAATAGTATCGGCACAAACCTGCCCTGTGAGATCAATTTCTATGGCACTATTTATAGCCGTGACTTTCGGGTTTTTTCTAATTAACTTGGTATCATTCGTATAAGAGGCTTCCTTAAAATACACCATAGGATTATCGTCTACAAAATCATATAATTTTTGTGATCCCATAGCAAAACAAGTCACAATTTTACCTTGTTTTACTTTTTTATCTTCTCCTGTAATAATGCCCTTTTCTATTAAAGGTAAAATGCCATCAGAAAACATTTCAGTATGTATCCCTAAACGTTTGTGATGATTCAAATTTGCTAATACGGCGTTAGGGATATTGCCAATACCCATTTGAAGAGTTGCTCCGTCTTCTACTAAGGAAGCGACATATTGACCAATAGCTTCTTCCATTGGCGATAAGTCTCCAGATCCAGTAGCATGTATTGGGCTATTGACTTCAATAGCATAATGAATGTTACTCATGTGAATAATACCATCACCATGGGTTTTTGGTACCTGAGGATTAATTTGTGCGATTACAATTTTAGCTGCCTCCACAGCAGACAGTGTAACATCTACCGAAGTTCCCAAGGAGCAAAAACCGTGTTGGTCCTGGGGTGACACTTGAATGAATGCGACATCTATGGGTAATATTTGTCTTTTAAAAAGCAAATGGACCTCACTTAAAAATATGGGAATATAATCGCCATTCATAGAATTCACGGCGCCTCTTACATTACGCCCTACAAAACAACTATTGACTTTAAATGCTTTATTATAAGGGTAGTCTGCATGTAAGGCTTTCCCTTCGGTGTGCAATTGAATAATTTCAACATTTTCCAAGGCGTTATAACGTTCGCATAATGCATCTATTAAGGTATTAGGGGTCATGGCCGCCCCTTGAATAAAAACTCTGCTTCCGGAGGTAACATAAGAAACGGCTTCTTGTTTGGTAACCACTTTCAATTTGGTATTTTTCATTTTGCTTATACTTAGTCGGTAGGTATTTAATTAGTAATGACCTATTTATTATTATTTTAGTTTTTTGAGGTTCCATTTTTTATCCTTCCCTATGGTCCCAATTAAGCGTTCTGAAATAAATTTTGAAGTGATTTACGGGGCTTTAAGAAGGTTTGAAGGTGTTAATCCAATATAAACAGCATCTGTTAAATAGGTTTTTATTTGTCCTGTTGGATCTATGGTAACCTCGAAGTACTTATACCTGTATACCTTCTTATTTAGTATTTCATTTTCTCCCAAATCTACTTTTACCAATTCTAATGCAATGGCAGTATTATTATTAAAAGGCATGGCGTTTAAGAATTGAGGGGCAATAACTGTTTTACCTGTTTTATCAATGTAACCATAATACGGAATACCGTCTTTATTTTGGGTAATCAAGCATCTGTTACTCTCAAATATGGGGTAATTGATTTTTCCAAATGTGGTAAGCACAAGATCTGTTCTAAAGTCAACGACTAAATCACCTTGAGTATCAATAAATGCCCATTGACCATCTTTTTTAATGGCTACTAAACCATTATGAACAGGTGAAATATAATCTAGCTTTTCAAGGTTTTGCGATAGGCTAAAAAGCGGAATTAATATTAATGCTATTAGCAAAAGGACTACTTTTTTCATAATAATAACGAATTATAATACTGACACTAAAAGTATCCTGAATCTCAGTATTATAAAATGATATTAGTCATGTAAACAATGAAAAAAAACTATTACAAGGTCGCTAAGGCAATCTCTACCATTTGATTAAAGGTACTCTCGCGTTCCTCTGAAGACGTCTTTTGCTTAGTAACTAGTGAGTCTGAAATGGTTAAAATAGCTAATGCTTTAACATCAAATTTAGCCGCAATGGTATAGAGTCCTGCTGCTTCCATTTCAACACACAGCACACCAAAGTCTGCCCATTTTTTATAAGAGTCGAAATCGTCCTCATAAAATTCATCTGCAGAGAGTACATTCCCTGCTTTAATAGGAATGTTTTTATCTTTAGCATAAAGGGCCGCCTTCATAAAAAGCTCAAAGTTAGCAGTGGGTGAATAATCGGCATTTATAAAACGTGAATTATTAATGCCGGACGTTGAAGACGCAGACATGGCAATAATGATATCGCGAATTTTTACGTCTTTGTGATACGACCCTGCAGAGCCCACGCGTATTAAATTTTTAACTCCGTAGTCATTAATTAATTCATGACAGTAAATTAAGGCAGATGGTATCCCCATTCCTGTGCCTTGTACAGATACCCGTTTCCCATTATAACTTCCGGTATACCCTAACATACCGCGAACTTCGTTATAACAAACAGTGTCTTTTAAAAAGGTTTCTGCAATCCATTTGGCGCGCATAGGATCACCAGGCAATAATACGGTTTCTGCAATGTCATCTTTTTTTGCTTCAATATGTATACTCAAAATTATTGTGGGTTTAAAACAATTTGTATTCCGGAGGAGGTGCCAATTCGGGAGACCCCTAAATCTATATATTTTTTAGCTGTTGTCGTGTTTTTTATGCCCCCTGAAGCTTTTATTTTCAATTGATCTTTAACTTCCGCTTTCATTAACTTAACAGTGTCAAACGTAGCACCACCAGAACCAAAGCCAGTCGAGGTTTTAATATAGTCGGCCCCAGCGTTTATAGATAATTTGCAGGCTATTTTTATTTCCGTGTCTGTTAAATAGCACGTTTCAAAAATGACTTTCAACACTCTGTCTCCTATTTCCTTTTTTATTTCTAAAATCTCGTGTTCAAGAGTTTTAAAAGCTTTTGCCTTAAGTAAGCCCAAATTAATCACCATATCAATCTCATCGGCGCCATCTAAAACAGATTGGCTGGCTTCAAAGACTTTAGCGTTAGTCGCCATGGCACCTAAGGGAAAACCAATAACAGATGCTATTTTAATTTCTGAATTGAGCAACTGCTCTTTTGCAAGAGTAACATAACAACCATTCACACAAACCGCAACGAACTCATATTGCTTGGCTTCATCGCACAAGGTTATAATGTGATCTGGAGTTGCTGTTGGTTTAAGTAAAGTGTGGTCTATATACTCGTTAATTTGCATTATTGATGAGACTTTATAATAGTTACAATCTCATTTTTTTGTAACACTCGGACTGGCGCCACAATTGTTTACCATTTTTAAAAAGCAACAATGTTGGCACGCCACGAACTTGGTATTTTGAGGCTAAGGGCTGGTTTTTATCCACATCAATCTTTATGATTTTCACCTGATCACCAAGGACTTCTTTTACTTCTTTTAAGATGGGAGCTAATAGTTTACATGGCCCACACCAATTGGCATGAAAATCCACTAAAACAGGGATCTCTGAATTTATAATGGTGTTAAAACTGTTTTTCATTTATTTTTTAATTTTGAAGGCTAAATCTAATCTTGCAAGCAAGATGAGTTCAGACTTATTTTTTCTTGCAAAACTGGAAGCCACTTTGTTTGCTGTGCTTAAAATTAAATGTTTTATTTGATTTGTGAATAAGGCTTCGTTATTATTTTTAAAGGCCATAAAACTTTTAAAACAATCTTCAGCATTATATTCTTGATCCTCATGTAACCAATTAAAAACGTCAAGAATAGGGAAAGCTTCTGACCCCGTGGCCCATTCCTTTTCTATGACATGCTCTAAAGTACTAATTTCTACCTCATGCACTTCACCATCAGCTAATGCTATCGCATAGAACAGTTTGCCTAGATTTTGGTAAAAAGCGCGTGGATAATTGTTTTCCCCTTTCATGTTACCATATGTTTACCAAGCGAAACTAAAGGGTCTTTCCTAACTTAACAATGATATATATCAGTAATACCAATTCATTCGTTATATATTTTTTGTAATTTTATCAAAAATACAAACTACAAAAATCCGCAATGTTTCAGAATAATCAGGATGTTTTTCAAATTTTATCTGAAGCCATCTCAGAAGGCATTCTTATCGTAGATGAACATCAAAATATCGTCGCAGTAAACGCGTCAACAGAGGCTATGTTTGGCTATGCTAAAGACGAATTACTAGAGCAACCCATTAGCACTTTAATTCCACGAGAATACCATAAAAACCATGATCATCATTTTGACACCTTTTATAAACATAGTGAAAAACGCACCATGGGAAAGGGCCGTGCCCTTTTTGGAACTAAAAAAAGTGGCGATACGTTTCCCGTAGAAGTGGGTTTAAATCCCTTTACCATTTATGATAAGACCTATGTTATGGCATTGGTTATAGACATTACCGAACGTAAGGAAAAGGAACGGGATTTAATGATGAAAAGTGAGGCACTACAATCTGCCAGTAATGGAATTATTATCACAGATGCCCTTAAAAAAGATAATCCGATCATTTATTGTAATCCCGCTTTTGAGAAATTAACGGGCTATTCTGAAGCGGAGATATTAAATAAAAACTGTCGGTTTTTACAGGCTGATGATAGAGACCAAGAGAGTGTAAAAGCACTAAGACAAGCTGTAAAACAAGGTAAGAGTTGTCAAACCGTTATTAGAAATTATAAAAAAGACGGCACATTATTCGGAACGATTTAAATATTACTCCTGTTAAGGATAAAAGCGGGGTTATTACGCATTTTATAGGGATTCAAAATGATGTTACTGAGCAAAAAATTAGCGAACAGGAACGCAATCACCTAGCAACCATTTTTGATGAATCCCTTAATGAGATTTTCGTTTTCGATGCTAAAACCCTGAAATTTGTAAATGTTAACTATGGCGGGCAGAAAAATATTGGGTATTCTTTAGCGGAATTAAAAACAATGACACCGCTTGATATTAAACCAGATTTATCTGAGGTTACCTTTCAAAAAATTATTGATCCGTTATTAGACGGACAGGAAGAAAATATTGAATTTGAAACAAGACACCAGCGTCGAGATGGCTCTTTTTATCCAATACAAGTACATTTACAGTTGTCTACTTTAGGTGATAAATCAGTATTTGTTGCTATTATTATGGATATTACCGAGCTAAAAAACTATACCCAAAGACTTGAAAAAACAGTGGAAGAGCGAACAAAACAATTAAAAGACGCATTAGAAACTGAAAAAGAACTTAATGAGCTTAAAACAAAGTTTCTCTCTCTAGTCTCGCATGAATTTAAAACACCATTAACAGGGATTCTAACCTCTAGTATGTTGCTTAGTAAGTACACCCTAGAAACCCAGCAAGAGAAACGCGATAAACATATTGAAACGATTACCAACAAAGTGCATTATCTTAATAGTATTCTAAATGATTTCTTATCTGTAGAAAAATTGGAAACAGGAAAGGTGACTTATAAGTTTACAACTTTTAAGTTAAGCAAAGTGGTTAATGAGGTGATTTACAATGCAAACATGCTCTTGAAAGAAGGACAAAAAATTAATTATCCCGAGAACATAGATGATATCATACTTACTCAGGATGAAAAAACGATTGAACTGTCTCTTTCAAATTTAGTACATAATGCCATTAAATACTCCCCTGAAAAGACTACAATACAATTAAATATCCATCAAGATCAAACTCAAACCGTGTTTGAAGTCATAGATAGTGGTATTGGTATCCCTAAAAAAGATCAAAAGAATATTTTTAATCGGTATTTTAGAGCTGAAAACGCGTTACTCAGTCAAGGTACTGGCATAGGCTTAAATATTGTAAAAACACACCTTGAAAATTTAGGCGGTAGTATTCATTTTATAAGTCAGGAACAAAAAGGTTCAACATTTACGATGATTATTCCAAACACACCAAATCAATGAAAAACGTTTTATTAATAGAAGATGATGCTGTATTACGTGAAAATACGGGCGAGTTATTAGAGCTAGCAAATTATAAAGTCCATACTGCAGCCAATGGTAAAATAGGTTTAGAAATTGCAAAGCAGAAAATGCCCGACATTATCGTGTGTGATATCATGATGCGAGAATTAGATGGTTACGGGGTACTGAATGGCTTGTCTAAAAATGCCGATACAAAGCATATCCCTTTTATCTTTTTATCAGCCAAAACCGAAAGGCAAGATGTTAGAAAAGGCATGGACTTGGGTGCAGACGACTATATTACAAAACCTTTTAGCGAAGATGAGCTCATTAGTGCCATAGAAAGCCGTTTAGCTAAGGTTTCTATTTTAATGGATTTAAAAACTCAGCAAGCCAATCCTGCTGAAGAAACAAATGACAATGAACTTAGAACATTAAATGATCTTAAAAATTTCTTTGATGATAATGGTAATCTTTTTTCTTACACCAAAGATGACATCATCTACACAGAAGGACATAACTCAAATTATATTTACTTGGTAATTAAAGGAGTGATTAAATGTCATAAATTGGATGAACAAGGTAAAGAATTAACAACCGCTTTACATAAAGAGGATGATTTGTTTGGCTATACGTCGTTTACCCAAAACATTCCTTATCAGGAAACAGCTACCGCAATGGAAAACGTAGAACTGGTGGGTATTTCTAAAAATGAACTCAAGTCCGTTTTAAATAGTAATCACAAAGTAACTTTAGAGTTAATACAACTCTTAACAGATGACATTTACGGAGTAAAGAATCAATTGCTTCAAATGGCCTATAGTTCGGTTAATAAAAAAACTGCGGCAACCCTTTTGAAATTTGCAGAGAAATTAAATCGTAATCCCGAAGATCCTATAAAAATATCAAGAAACGATTTAGCTAGTGTTGCTGGTATTGCAACAGAAACACTTATTAGAACCATGTCTACTTTTAAAAAGCAAGGCCTTATTGAAATTGAAGGCAGAAACATTCGAATTCTTGATCTTGAAGGACTAAAAGCAGTAAGTTAAAGGAAGAAATCACGAATATGATTTATATCATTTTTTAAAAAAATCCTTCCCTATACATTTGTCTTATACCCACGCTCGTATTAACAAACTACAAGCAGGTGTTAATTAAGATAAATTTAAATGAAGACTATTCTATTACCAACAGATTTTTCTGAGAATTCATGGAATGCCATTGTTTATGCGCTTAATTTCCTTGAAAAAGAGCCCTGTACATTCTATTTATTACACGTCAATAGATTGAGTGACGTCATGACTAGTGAATTACCTTACTCCAATGTTCCGAAGTAATAGAAAACACATATACTAAGCCCGCAAAAAAAAAGCTACGCCAATTTTTAATGCGCATTTCAGAAGCATTCCCTAATAATAAAAACCACACGTTTTACACACTTACCGATTACAATTTTTTTATTGAGTCTATAAGAAAACACGTGGAAGAAAAAAAAATAGACCTCATTATTATGAGTACTAAGGGTGCTTCTAGCATACAAAGGCACATCGTTGGCACCAATACTGGAGATATTATAACCAAGGTTCATTGTACCACGTTAGTGGTGCCGGAAAACGCGAAATTTACAAGTCTTGAGGAAATTGCTTTTCCTACAGATTTTTTACAATTCTACGGTGTAAAAACGTTAATACCCCTTACAGATATTTTAGAACGTCATGAAAGCGCCTTAAAAATACTTCATATTAGTAAAAAAGAGTTTCAATTGAATAATGATCAACAAAAAAACAAAGAATTTTTAGATGATTATTTTAATAGTCATCATCATAGTTTTCACTTTTTAACAAATAAAAGAGTGGAAAGCGCCGTACAGTGTTTTGTGGAAAGCCGAGGGATCAGTATGATTGCCATGGTTGCAAAAAACCTAAACTATTTTCAGCAAATATTATTTCATACAAGAGTTGAAGAAATAAGTTATCAAACCGAAATACCTTTTTTGGTGTTACACGAATAAAAAATAACTATTATGGACATTTCAATCTTTTTAGCCAAGTTTTGGGGGTGGTATATTATCATTTTCTTTGTTATATTAAGTATAAACCCTAGACGAATTAAACAAATTTTTCAGGACTTAAAAGATGAGAAATTTCTTATATTATCTGCATTCCTAGCAATAATTATCGGCCTATTAAACTTATTGTTTCATAATATTTGGGAACCTAGTTGGAAAATTGTTATCACATTAATAGGTTGGTTTTCATTATCTATTGGCCTATTCTTATTCATTTTTCCAAAGCGCACTTCGTCTTGGTTAATATTAGTTAATGTAAAACTGGTGCAAACACTTTATACCTTATTACTAATTATTGGAATGTATTTACTCAATGTTGCCTATGGTTTTATTCTATATTAATTTTATGACACTGATATATATCATATTTTAAAAATTATTTGTATATTACTTTAGTTTTTTTCTTAAAAGAGACGTATATAAGACTTTAACATACATCTATAAATCGTAAGACCTTATAGCATGTAGAAGTGATCAAATTTAGTTTATTTGGCAGCAAATACTTTGGCTATCTTTCAAGCAAAGAAATCTTTAGGATTACTATTTGTCAAGTAGTAAAATTAATCACTTATAAAGAAACAGGAAGCCTAAAACTTCCTGTTTCTATCATAAAAATGGCTATTAATCAATTGCTCTATATTCATTATGTTTCTATTGAACGACACTTAATGAAGTTTGAGGTAATCTAAACCTTAGGCAATGAGACTTAAAAAGGAATGCAGAATAGCGTTCCTTTTTTTGTTTTCAATAAAAACACATCTCACATCTGATAAATATCATGGTTTCTTTTTTGAATACGTGTTAATTTAATACTCTAAAAAGATTGTACTATGAAAAGCATACTAATTCCAACCGATTTTTCAGATAACGCCTTGAATGCTTTAAAATATGCTTTAGAGCTGTTCAAATATGAAAGAGCCGAATTTTATTTTTTACATGCTTACGAAGATGACATTTACAATGACGAGCGTTTACTTAATCAGGATGTTTTTGAAGAGGTCGTAGAGAGTGTTAGAACCCGTTCTCAAGACTATCTCAAATCGTTTTTAGAGGTTGCAAACACCCTTTCTCCCAATCCTAAATATACCTACCATACGATTTCTGCGTACAATTCTCTTATAGATGAAGCAGATAAAATAGCGACCGATAAAAATATAGATCTCATTGTTATGGGAACAAAAGGAAAAACAAATGATAGCGCTATTACTTTTGGAAGCCACACACTACAAGTCTTAAAATATGTACAATGTCCGGTTTTAGTAATCCCGAACACTACCACTATAAACAACCTAAACACATTGTTTTTCCTACTAATTTTATGATTCCTTACAAAAGAAGAGAGTTGAAATTATTATGCGAAATAGCCGCTCCATATCGGGCAGTGATAGATTTGTTATACATCTCAAAGCACGAAAAACTTTCCGAGACGTCAAGAAGATAACAAAAGGTTTATAACTGAAGAACTACCTAAGAACGAAGTGAATTTTAAAGTAGTAGATAATAAAAACATGACCAATGCCATTTATATTCATATGAAAGAAAACAACAGTGATTTATTGGTCATGGTCAATACCAGGCATTCGTTTCTAGAGAATATTCTATTTGAATCTGCAGTAGATAAAATGACCTTACATATAGATGTTCCTTTTTTGGCTATGCAAAATATGAGACGCGATTATTAATTGTTAATCCATATAAAATGAAAAACATACTATTACCCACAGATTTCTCAGATAATTCCTGGAACGCCATTGTTTACGCCTTACAATTGTTTAAAGATGACACGTGTAATTTTTGCTTACTAAACACGTACACCCCTATTTTTTATCATATGGAGCAGGTTTTGGTTACCTCCCCACAAATGAGTTTAGAAAGCATCGTTAGAGAGAATTCTGAGAGAAGACTTGAAGAAATGAAGACGCGTATGGAGCAGGAATTTGGTAATCCTAATCATACGTATTCTAGTATTTCTGCCTTTAACACCTTAATTGGCGAAATAGAGGAACTCTACAAAGCTAACGTCATGGATCTAATAGTGATGGGCACTAAAGGTGCTTCCGGTTTAAAGGAAGTTCTCTTTGGAACCAATACGGTACATACCATTAAAAATTCAAAATGTCCTGTTTTAGCTATTCCGAGACAATTTTGAGTATGAAGCACCGCATGAGATTTTATTTCCTTCAGATTATGAGGTGCCTTTTACACAAAAACAACTACAACCTATTATAAATATTGCTTCCAATCACAAGGCTAGAATACATGTGTTGCATGTTTCCTATGGCCAGGATCTTACTGAAAAACAAGAAAAAAACAAACACAAGTTAGAAACGTATTTTAAAACCATTTCTAATATTTTTCATGAGCTAAGCAATCAAGATGTTTCAGTAGCTATTTCAAACTTTCAAATGAAAGCACGCATCAATTTACTGGTTATGATGAACAACAAGCACTCCTTTTTTGAAAACGTGTTTTTTAAAGCAAAAATAAACCAGATAAGCTTTCATTTAAATATTCCTTTTTTAGTGATTCCTTCAAAAAACAAATAACTTTATTATAATTTTGAGTACCTTTAAGTATGATATAAATCATGTTGTAGAATACATTCTTACTGTAATTTTACCAAAACAATTTAATCATATATGTGTCATTCTTTAGTTAGTAAATACAATATTTCGGGTCCGCGCTACACTAGTTATCCAACCGTCCCCTATTGGGATATGGATTCGTTTTCTTTAAAAAAATGGAAAGCGTCTTTAATCCAGTCTTTTAACGAAAGTAATAGTACTGAAGGAATTAGCCTATATATTCATTTACCTTTTTGCGAGAGTTTATGCACCTTTTGTGGTTGCAACAAACGTATAACCAAAAGACATGAGGTAGAAACCCCATATATAAATGCAGTCCTTAAAGAATGGCATTTATATTGTAAACTATTCAATATAAAACCAAAAATTAAAGAGCTACATCTTGGTGGTGGTACACCCACTTTTTTTAGTCCGGAACATTTAAACGCGCTTATTACTGACATTCTTAAAAGTGCCACCCTCGCGGAAGATTATGTATTTAGTTTTGAAGGTCACCCCAACAATACTACTGAAGCGCATTTACAAACGCTTTATCATTTGGGCTTTAGACGGGTCAGTTTTGGCGTACAAGATTATAATTTAACCGTACAAAAAGCCATACACAGAATTCAACCCTTTGAACATGTCAAAAAAGTAACTGAAATGGCTAGACAGATAGGTTACACCTCTATTGGTCACGATATCATTTTTGGACTTCCTTTTCAAACAGAAGCCCATGTGGAAGACACCATAGAAAAAACAAAAGCGCTACTTCCAGATCGTATTGCTTTTTATAGTTATGCCCACGTCCCTTGGATAAAAGGCAACGGGCAACGTGGCTATAAGGATACAGATGTACCAAGTGGTATTACCAAACGCAAGCAATACGAAATAGGTAAAAAACGACTTTCAGAGGCAGGCTATCTTGACATTGGGATGGATCATTTTTCTCTTAAAACAGACACCTTATACCTAGCCAGGGAAGACAACAATTTACACCGAAATTTTATGGGGTATACACCGTCTAAAACACAAGCCATGATTGGTTTAGGAGTCTCGGCTATAAGTGATAGTTGGTACGGATTTGCACAAAACACTAAAAGCATTGAAGACTATTATCATTTAATAGAGGCTCAAATTTTACCCATTTCTAGAGGTCATATTTTAAATAATGAAGATCTTATCATCAGGCAGCATATTCTAAACCTTATGTGCCACTTTAAAACGGCTTGGGATGATAACACTTTACGTTTTAATGACTTACCGAGAGACACTCATGAGGCTTAAAGAAATGGAAAGGGATAACCTCATAGAAATCCAATCAAAATCAATAGTTGTTACTGAAAAAGGGAAACCATTTATAAGAAACATCTGCATGGCTTTTGATGTTTTACTACAAAGAAAAAAACCCGAAACGCAACTGTTCTCAATGACAGTTTAAACACCAAATTATTATGAAAAAAATTATCGTACCTATAGACTTTTCTAAACAGTCTGAATACGCTTTAGAAACGGCTGCTAAATTAGCACAGAAACACAATGCTGAAATTTTAGCGTTACACATGCTGGAGATTTCTGAAACTATACTAACAAAAGGAAGCAATGAATTACAGACTGAAACGCTCTTTTTCATGAAGTTAGCGGAAAAAAAGTTTAATGAATTTATGGATAAAGACTTTTTAGAAGGCGTTACCATCACTCCTATTATTAAACATTTTAAAGTCTTTTCGGAAGTTAATGATGTCGCTCAGGAGCATAACGCAGACCTCATTGTTATGGGGTCGCACGGCGCTAGCGGTATCAAAGAAGCGTTTGTTGGCTCGAACACAGAAAAAGTCGTTAGACACTCGTTCATTCCTGTATTAGTCATTAAAAAGGGTCCGGTTTCAGTAGATTTTAACACAGTACTCTTTGCTTGTGATTTCTCTGAAGAAGCTGTCAAACCTTACCGAGAAAGCGAGAACATTTTTTAATACGCTAGGTGTTACCATGCATTTAGTGTATGTCAATTTACCTAACGAGAATTTTATGAGCTCAACAAAAATGAAAGCACAAGTTTTTAATTTTCTAGAAAAAGCAGATGGTCATTTAGAACATTTAAAACAGGTCTATTATGTAAATGATTATACTGTTGAAAAGGGAATTTTAAATTGCGCCAATGATATGAATGCAGATTTAATTGCGATTGCGACACACGGAAGAACAGGAATTTCTCATTTCTTTTCAGGGAGTATTTCTGAAGATATTGCCAATCACGCGTCTAAACCAGTAATGACTTTTAAAATATAATTGCAGGTTAATCTATATAGTGATCCTAAAACTATTATCTGCTATCACAGTAGTTTTGGGTTCACTTTTAATATACGCAATGTAAGCCTATTAATCACAGTCTCTATTGTGTCATAAACTCTGATTGATAGAAGATGCTGTATATTAATTGGTATGTCAAGAATGGATTGTCATTTTTTGGTCATGTACTCCAGTCGAAAATCCCAACCTAACCAATCGAGTAAGCTTTTAGCACTTTTACAATCTAGAGAAAAAGAAAATATTGCTTTTTTTATAGGTTAGATTAGAGAATACATTGAAAAGCAAAATTGTATTCTTGTCCTGATTACTTTGTGTTATTCCAACAAATCTATATGTTTGTCGTGATACCCCAAGAGATACAATACACCATCTAGACCTATACTTGATATCGAACTTTGAGCATTGTCTTTTACCGTTGGTTTCGCATGAAAAGCGATCCCTAAACCAGCTAGATTGAGCATCGGTAGATCGTTAGCTCCATCACCAACAGCAATGGTTTGACTAATATTCAAGCCTTCTTTTTCTGCGATTTCTTTAAGGTATTCTGCTTTTTTGTTACCATCGACAATTTCCCCAAGATAGCCACCTGTTAATACTCCATCAACGATTTCCAGCTGGTTTGCGTACACGTAGTCCATATCTAATTCCTTCTGTAAATAGTGCCCAAAATAAGTGAAGCCTCCGTAAAGAATAGCTGTTTTAAAGCCGTAACTTTTTAAAGTAGACATTAATCTTCTCACGCCTTTGGTTAGTGGTAAGTTAACGGCGACATCATGTAGTACGTCTTCACTTAAGCCTTTTAATAGTTTCATACGACTGATAAAACTTTCATTAAAGTCAATTTCTCCTTGCATGGCGGCTTCCGTAATTGCTTTAACTTCATCGCCAACACCAGCCAATTCCGCCAGTTTATCAATCACTTCGGCTTGTATTAAAGTAGAATCCATATCGAAGCATACCAAGCGTCTGTTTCGTCTATAAATGTTATCTTCCTGAAAGGCAATATCTACATCCAAGTCTCTAGAAACCTGCATGAATTTTTTAGTAATATCGGCTTTATCTTCAATATGTCCTCGTATCGACAATTCTATAGAAGCTCTAGGATACTCTTCCTTTTGAACTAGGGAAGTACGCCCCGTTAAGCGTTTTATGGCATCAATATTTAATTCCTTTTCAGAAATGATATTGGTAACTTTTGATATTTGTTCTGCCGACAATTGTTCTCCTAGCACGGTAACAATATAACGATCCTTTCCTTGGAGTGTGACCCAATGCTCGTAATCGTCTAGCGTAATCGGCGTAAACTTCGCTTTGATTCCCAGTTCGTAAGACTTGAATAATAGATCTTTTAATACAGGCGCTGAACTTTCACCAGATTCAATTTCAAATAAAATGCCTAATGATAAGGTTTCGTGAATGTTTGCCTGACCAATATCTAATACTTTCGCATCATATGCTGCTAAAACAGCAGTTAAACTTGAGGTTAACCCCGGTTTATCTCGGACCGGAGATGTTTAATAAAATTATTTCGTTAGCCATAAAGTAAAAAGTCTATTAGAAAGTAGAGGCGTTTTTTAGTAGTCAATCCAAAGAAAAATGGGTCTAATTAATAAATCTATTGTGCCAACTCTCACTTGCAGGCACCTCCCAATTTTCGTTAAACTCTGCAATGTTAGTCACTAAATTATTAAAAACGATGGTGTTTTTAGAAACCGCCTTTTGTTTTGCCATGATTCTAAAATCGGTCAATGTTTTATAAGCCACGTATTCTCCTTGTTTATAAGATACGTTCATTTTATCCATTAAATCAACTTGATATTCTTTCTCTAATTGTTGAATAAAACGGACTGATGCGTCAATACTGCACCCTGTGGCTGCCTGAGCCTCTTGATTTATAGCCAATATAATGAAACGCTTATATCGAATCTCATATCCCGCTTGTAAATCACTTCCATGTGCCGTCCAATTGGTAATAAAAGTATTAAGCTTGTCTTTTATTTCTTCTAACTCCGTTTCAGAAAAGGAACGATTAGCCTGATAGATCCGCATTTTTGATTCTTCCGGTAACGTATTGAATTCTACTAGCACGATTTATCTTTTTAGCATTAATTATAGTACAAAAATACAGTTTTACATCCAATCTTTTCGCTGCGATTCTACTTGATATAATAAAAAATTCACAATCGCATGAGCGGTATCTTCTTTAACATAAAGTATATTGGTGACTTTTGAAGCAGTAAATACTTGGACGGTAGCGATTTTTCTAATTTTTTGAAAAAGACCTTGTTTTGTCGCTACGGCTTGAATTTTATGTATTTCCAATACTTGAGTACTGGTAGACATAGAACCACTACCAACAACCAAAAGGGTGTCATTTATACTATAATACGCTTTTTTGTAGCGCCAATAGATGAGTAATGACAATAATGGAATACTAATGATGTTTACTATCCAAAAATTCATATTAAAGATGAGAAAACTAATGAAATTGATGAAAACAAAGGGGAAGAGTGCTTTTAAAAATAAAATACGGATATAATATTTTTCAGGTTTTGCTTTTTCTTGAATACGTGTAAAGCTCGTAATGAATTTTTGAGACAAATAAGTGGCTTGTGACGCGCTCAACCCTACAATTGAAAAGTGTTTAAGTAACTTTTTATCTACCATGGCTTGTTTAATGCGCAAGGTATTTAATCCGAAATACTGCTTCACTCTATTGGTTACAATCTCAATATTTTGAATTCTTGAAGGCAATAAATTAATCGCTACTTTATTAAATAAGCCCTTTTTGATTTCAACTGTTTTTTTGTGTTCAATGACCTGTAAATTATAATTGAGCAAAAAGGTGTTTACTATAGAGAAAAGAATGGATATAAATAAAGCGACTAATACAATACTAACAGACAACACAATTAAAAAACCTATAGCTTGTTGATTTTGAATCATAAAGGCTTTAAACGTCTCTCCTATTTTTAAATTTTCTAAAAAATTTTCATAAGTGGAATACAACCCACCAATAAAACCAAAGATTATAAGAAAACTTTTAATATGATTCTGACTAAACCCCTCTAAAAGCAATTTTTTAATAGACGCTTTATAATAAATATGGTCTTCTTTAAGAAATTCTGCGGTGACTTCCGCGTTACTGATATTCAAAAGTAATTCTTCTTTTAAGGCAATTGCTAATGATCGACTTAATGCGATTATTTTGACTTCAGCTTTTGCATCACCCGCGGTTTCTATATCTAATTGAACAACATGAATAAGTTGTTGTAACACATTTTGTTTGATATATATATTCTGAATTTTGGTCTTTGAAACGCTTATGTTTTCTTTATTAATAATCCCTTTTGAAAGGAAAAAATCGTCACTGTAAACATGAAATTTAAAATTTAAATATTGAAGAATGGACCTCGTTAATACCAAAAGAAGTATTAAAACAAGGAGGAGTAAAACGGTACTTATTGAGACTCCAAACAAAGCTTTATTCTTAATCAAACTATAAGAAAAGGCGGCAATGAACACAAAAAGACTTTTAATAATTTTGTAGCTGTTTAATCCAAAAAGCACAACAATTCCTCTAACAGATTGTCTTGATGGTTCTTGAAAATTAAACGTGTTCATTAATCTTACTGGTTAAAAGCGAATGAATGTTAATGGCTTCATCTATTGGTAAACCTGAAATAGATAAATCTCCACCCGATTCGCCAGCAGTATATACGTATAAGGACGCTAACTTCAATTTTTTAGCGATAAAACTTTGCTTGGTTTCCAAATGTTGAATTCTAATAAATGGAACGGTTGTTCTTTGATGATTTAACCACCCTTTTGCATAAATGATATCTTGAGTTCTCAGGGCATACCCTCGCTTTTTAAAGCTCAAATAACTAATAACACACTGAAAAACAAACAATAACAACAACACAGTAATAGCATAATAAAAAGCACTAGACACCCATTCTTTTTTTATAAAGACATGCGCTAGAATAAGGAGCCCAAATAAAACGCTATACTGAATAGCAATATTAATGGATATAATATATAAATAACTTTTAGATATTGGGTTTAAGGATACCGCTTCAGCTTTAGGTAAATTTTCAATTTTAATTTCTGAATTAGTAAACATGGGTGTATTATAAATCCTGAGCGTTAGCGATTAATTCGGCAATATCCATGACTGCAATTTCGCTTTCTTTTTCCTTTCCTTTAACACCGTCTGTCATCATGGTGTTACAAAAGGGGCATCCCGCTGCAATAATCTGTGGTTTGGTTTCTAAAGCCTGTTCTGTACGCTCTATGTTAATATCTTTATTTCCCGGCTCTGGTTCCTTAAACATTTGTGCACCTCCTGCGCCACAGCATAACCCTCTAGATTTACAGCTTTTCATTTCTACCAACTCGGCATCCAATTTCCTAATTAGGTCTCTCGGGTGCTTCATATACATTATTTGCGCGTCCTAAATAACAGGGATCATGAAACGTAATACGTTTCCCTTTAAATTGGCCGCCTTCAATGGTTAAACGTCCTGCATCCAACAAATCTTTTAAAAACTGAGTGTGATGAACGACGTCATAATTACCACCTAAACCTGGATATTCGTTTTTAAGGGTGTTAAAACAATGCGGACAGGCTGTGACCACTTTCTTAATCTCATAAGCATTCATAACCTCTATGTTTGTAACGGCCTGCATTTGAAATAAAAACTCGTTTCCTGATCGTTTTGCGGGATCTCCAGTACAACTTTCCTCCGCTCCTAATACGGCAAAAGAAACATGCGCTCTATTAAGCAGTTTTACAAATGCTTTGGTTATTTTTTTTGCTCTGTCATCAAAGCTACCAGCACAACCTACCCGAATAATACTTCGGTTGTTTACCTTCTGCCATCATTTCTGCCATAGTTGGCACTACTAATTGTTCGCTCATTTTATTTTATTTATGAGTTTTTACTCGTCTTCTTTTATTGCTGCAAAATCTGTTTTTGCTATTCTTATATAAACCGCCAATTTCTTTTTACCGTTCTGTATTATATTCTTTGGGTCGTATTTTTCGCTTTCTGTTCTTCTAATAGCGTCTTCTCCCAATAACCGCAATTGTTTTTTCGAACAGTAATCACAAAACACTTTTCTTAATTTGATGCCTTGAGGCCGACTGTTACGGAATTCTATTTCGGTATAGGCCTTTATTTGCAACGAATCTTGTTTATACCCTTGGGCAAAAATGGTTGAAATGGGACACACTACTACAAGCATCATGACAAGCTTATATAAGAGTGATTTTTTTTTCATTTCAATTACCCCTTTTAATTTTAAGTATTGGGCTTTGTTAAAACATCCTAAAACAAGTCACTACCAAAGCCTAAACTTTTATATTGCCTGTCTACTATGCGGTAGGAACTCCTACCATTTATTCATTTTTCCAGTTCAACCGATCCATTTGATTATAAGGCCATGGTGCGCCATTATTTTCTATGTTGGTCATCATATTATTAAGTTCCATTGGAGCCGCACTTTCTTCCATCACAAGATAACGACGCATTTCCATTATAATATTTAAGGGGTCGATACTCACAGGACAAGCTTCAACACAAGCGTTACACGTGGTACATGCCCATAATTCTTCTTTAGTAATGTAATCGTTTAACAACTGCTTACCATCGTCTACAAAGATTCCTTTATTAGCATCTATATTTTTGCCTACTTCTTCTAAACGGTCTCTTGTATCCATCATAATTTTACGAGGAGAGAGTTTTTTACCCGTTTGATTCGCTGGACATTCGCTAGTACAACGCCCACATTCTGTACACGTATATGCATTTAAGAGGTTTACCCAACTTAGATCCTGGACATCACTTGCACCAAATTTTGATGGCGGTTCTTCTGTTTCCGATTCGGTTGGTGCAGCAAATGGATCTGCATCGGGATCCATCATGAGCTTGACTTCTTTAGTTACTGCATCATTGTTTTCAAACTGTCCCTTAGGTCTTAATTTTCCATAATACGTGTTTGGAAAGGCCAATAAAATGTGTAAATGCTTTGAAAAATATAAGTAATTTAAGAATACCAAAATACCTACAATATGTAACCACCAAGCACTACGTTCTACTAAATGAAGGCTATTTTGCGATAATCCGAGAAAACAGTGGTGTGATGAACTGACTAATTACATTTCCCGAATTATAACTTTGAAAAGTAGCGTCTGTCGCATTCATTATTAAAAATAAACACATTAATACCACTTCAAAATAAAGAATGATATTACCATCGCTTTTAGGCCAACCCTTCATTTCAGCACTTAAAAAACGTTTCAGTTTAATAACATTTCTACGCAACCAGAATACAATGACCGCAACTAATACGGCTACAGCTAAAATTTCAAAGCTACCTATGAGAAAACCATATACTGCTTCGGCAAATACTTGTGGCCTATTCTATGAGTCCCTAATAAACCGTCGATTATAATTTCTAATACTTCAATATTGATAATGATAAAGCCTACGTAAACAACAACATGAAAAAAACCGGCTATAGGACGTTTAACCATTTTGCTTTGTCCTAAGGCTATCATTGCCATGTTTTTCCAACGCTGTGGTTTATTATCACTCACGTCTTTATCTTGACCTAATTTTATATTACGCCACAGTTTTTTTACGTTTCTTGAAAAGTAACCAATTCCTACTACAAGAATAATGGCGAAAATGATGTTTGGTAAGTAATTCATTTCTTTGGTTTATGTCATTTAATCTTTAGGATCTTCAGTGCTATCTTCTATTTCATTACCTTCTGCATCGTAACGTTTTGGTTTTTTACCAAAAATAGAAAAATGAACATAGCGCTTAGGATTTAATTTCATGTCCTGCAATAGTGCTTCCATTTGCTTGGAAGCTCCAGTAAGGTTTTCATACATTTTATCGTCCTTTAGTAATTTTCCTAAAGACCCCTCTCCATTTTCTACACTGGCTAATACATTGTCAAATTTCTCAACCGTTTCTTGCAGACTCTTTATAGTTCCTGCTAAATTAATTTTAGACAAAGAATCTGAAAACTTAGAGAAATTTTCAGTCATGTTCTCGGCATTTGATAGTGTATTATTTAATTTGGACTTATTATTTTCTAAAAGTTCATTTAACGACTGGGTCGTTTTATTAAATGAAATGATCGTCGTATTCAAATTGGCAATACTTGCTCTCAAGTTCGCTCTTGTTTGCTTATCAAAAATAGAATTCACATTAACTAAAAGTGTATCGGTTTCAGACATTACATTTTCAATCGTATGCTGCAGAGGTTCTAACTTATCGTTTAAAATCTCTGTCATCCCAGCTTTTATAGTGCCTTGTAAATAATCTTCATTTTCAGCATTAGCACCACCATCATAGGCAGGGATTATCGCTACCGCTTTACCTCCTATAAATCCATTTTGATACAATAAGGCCTGACTATTTTTTGAAAACTCAAAGTCTGTATCAATATCCATTTTAACCACCAGAGTCCCCGAGTTGGCATCTTTAAAATAAATATCTAAAACTTTTCCTACGGCATAACCATTAATAGTTACCGGGGTTGATGGTGTTAGCCCATCTACATTATTATATTCTGCATAAATAATACGCGAGTTATCTAATAAATTATTGCCTTTTAAATAACTGAAACCAAATATGAATAGTATTATTCCTAAAATGACTAAAATAGCAGTTTTAATTTCTCTTGAGATCTTCAAAGTTGTATGGTTAAGATTGAAAACAAAAATAAAATAAAATAAATAGTAAATCGTTATTTTGAGCCTTGATTTAGTGCTTTTTCCAAACTTATACGATTTCCGTCTTTATAGGCCACTATAAAAGCACTTTTAAATCCTTTTATTCGCGCTTGCTCTTGCATGGTTTGTATTTTGTTATAATCTGAAGTATAACCATAAAAATATTTGTAAAAATCGCCTTCCTTTTCACGGGAAACAGCTTCAAGTCCCTTAAAGTTATTAGCCTTTGGCTCTAATTTTGTAGACCCTGCAGCAATTTGTACTTTAAAAACAATATTACTAATAATATTTTCTTCTATAGGTATTTGATCGTCTTCCACAGCCTCTTCGACACTATAAGCAACCTCACTAACATTAGATTCAACGGTACTTTTATATTTAAGAATCGCTTTTGAAATAGCTGAAGCCATTTCTGTCTGACCTTTTAACGAGTTTAAATATTTCCCTTCTTCATTATTAGTAATAAAACCAGATTCTACTAGAACACTAGGCATCACTGTTTGGTGCAATACGATAAAACCCGCTTGCTTAACCCCTCTGTTTTTTCTTTTGAGCGCATAGGTGAAGTTATCTTGAATATTCTTGGCTAATTGAATGCTTTGATCAAGGTAAGCTTCTTGCATTAATGTCAAGCCAACAAAAGACTCGGAGAATTTGGGTCAAATCCGTTATAATTTTCTTGATAATTATCTTCTAAAAAAATTACCGAATTCTCTGCCTTTGCAACTTCAAAGTTGGTGTCGTTTCTATGGATTCCAAGGACATAGGTTTCGGACCCTGCCGCTTGTGAATAGTGCGCATTACAATGTACAGAAACAAATAAATCGGCATTGGCCTTATTAGCAATACTTCCTCTAACAAATAAATCAACAAAGGTGTCTGTTTTTCTTGTATAGACCACCTTTATATCTTCATTCTTTTCTAACTCTTTACCAACTGCTAAGATGATTTTAAGAGTAATATCTTTCTCTTTTAAACCACTTTTAGCAACTTTTCCAGGTTCGCGACCCCCATGCCCTGCATCTAAAACAACAATAAATTGCTCTTTTTTAGCTATTTGCGCATTAAGAGTCCTACCAACACCCAGTGTTAATATTATTGTAGTTGATAAGAAAATCCTTTTCATCTGCGTTTTTATATTATTATAACCCATATTGTTTCTATTTAGTATTGGTTTTTAAATTTTAGTGAATGATAAATTATTCACAAAAAAATAATGTAATTTTGGCAATTCAAAAACCGAGCCATACTTTAGCAAAAATACATTTAAAAGCGTTGCATACAAATAGATTTCATATACTTTTTGCCCTAAGTTTTACAGTGTTTATCAACACTTTTGGCTTTTCTCAAGTCGATGGCGAAAAAGAAAGCATAAACGTACCTTCTAAAGAAGAAGAAGAAGAAGAAGAAGAAGAAGCCCCTGTAACACCACAAGATTCCCTTACTTTAAACACCAATACTTTAAACGCCAAACCTGTTGTAGAAACAGACTCCATCAAAACAGATTCCATAAAGCCAAAACCAGCATTATTACAGGACATCGTAACATATAGCGCTAAGGACTATACCTCTTTTAATCGTAAAGATCAAAAAATGTACTTGTTTAATGAAGCAAAAATTAGCTATCAGGATATGGAAATCACGGCGGGAATTATTGTCATTGATTACACTAAAAATGAAGTGTATGCCGGCCGTTTAAAAGATTCTTTAGGCGAGTATTCTCAAAAACCAATTTTTAAACAGGGCGCCCAAGTGGTTGAGCCGGATTCTATACGTTTTAATTTTAATAGCGAAAAAGCTTTAATCTGGAATAGTGTTACAGAAGAAAGTGGTGGCACTATCATTTCTGAACTTACCAAAAAAGAAAATGATTCGGTTTATTTCGTGAAAAATGCCAAATTTACCACGGCGAAAGATTTAGAAGATCCGTAATACTATTTGTTAATGAACCGTGCTAAGATCGTTCCGGGTTCAAAAGTAATAACAGGGGCTACTCGTATGTATATTTACGAGGTACCAACACCAATTTTTGTGCCTTTTGCTTTTTTTTCCATTAAGTAAAAAGCAAACCTCTGGTGTGATTTTTCCAAGTTTCGGAGATAATAATAGAGGTTATTTTATCCAAAATGGTGGGTATTATTTTGCAATAAGCGATTATGTAGACTTGGCTGTTCTCGGTGATTATTATACCAATGGGAGTTATGGATTACGCTTTGAAAACAGATACAAAAAGCGCTATAAATATAACGGTAATCTTTCCTTTAGATTTGAGAATTTAATTGATAGCGAACGGGGCTTTCCGGATTATTCAAAATCAAACATTTACAATTTGCGTTGGTCGCATTCTCAAGACACCAAATCTAATCCTAATTCTAGATTTTCAGCCTCTGTAAACCTTGGTAGTAGTAATTATTACCAACAATCCGTAAACCAAGTTAATGCCGCCAGTTTTTTAAATAACACATTAGCGTCTTCTGTGTCCTACTCTAAAACGTTTCAAGGGGAGCCCCAGGTAAATATGAGTTTAACAGCAACCCATTCACAAAATACGCAAACCGAAAGCATAAACATGACTTTACCTACATTGCAAGCCAGCGTGGGCCGTGTGTATCCCTTTGCTCCTAAGTTTGGTTCTAAAAAAGGAATTATTCAAAATGTTAACTTACAATATAATGTAAGAGGCGAGAATAGAATTACCACGACAGATTCACTCTTCTTCAAATCGGAAATGTTCGATGATGCCGTAATAGGAATGAAACACTCCATACCATTAACCACTAATTTTAAGGTGTTTAATTACTTTAGCGTAAGTGCCAGTACAAATTTTGACGAAACATGGACCTTAAACACTATAGATCGCTATTACGACTCTGAAAACAATGAGACCATAACAGAAGACATAAAAGGGTTCGATGCCTATAGAACTTACAATTTTAGCTCGAGTATAGGGACTACTATATATGGCTTATTCAATTTCGAAAAAAATGGAGAGAATAAGAAGTTAAAAGCTATTAGACACGTAATGAGACCAAGTGTAAGTTATAATATTAATCCAGCATTCGATAAATATTATGACACGTATGAAGTCACAGATATTAATGGTAATCCAATTGAAGATCTCGAATTTTCTCGGTTTGAAGGGAGTTTATACGGTGCTCCAAATAAAACCTATTCTAGTTCTATTGGGTTGTCGCTCTCCAATAATTTTGAGGCTAAAGTGAGAGATAAAGACAGTACCAAAACCGAACCAAAGAAAATTATTCTGTTAAATAATTTGAACTTTTCAACGTCTTATAATTTAGCAGGGGACTCTTTACGTCTCAGTCCTGTGAGAATGAGTGGTGGGACACAATTGTTTCAAAGTAAAATGAATGTAAACTTTGGAGCCACATTAGACCCCTATGCCCTAGATAACAATAATAGGCGTGTTGACAAATTTAATATTGATAATGGTGGAAGTCTGTTTAGATTAACAAGTGCTAACCTTACTTTAGGCTACAGTTTAAGTAGTAAAGATGGTAAAGGTGACGAAAGAACAAGTGATCGAAGTCGTAATGAAACATTGCAAAGTGGTGGTCGTGATGATGATTTATTTGGTCGCTCTCAGGATTTTGCAGACCAACAATTTGGTGATAAAGAGGAGGAAGAGGAAGTACCGAGCGCTTTGTATAATTATAAGATTCCTTGGAGTTTACGACTGGCCTATGCGGTTAACTACTCTAATTCAACTAGACAAAGTGAAATATCATCACACTCTTTAATGTTTTCTGGTGATATTGATATTGCACCACGATGGACTGTGGGCGCTTCTTCGGGTTACGATTTTAAAAATCAAGGTTTTACTTATACCCAATTGCGCTTTGAACGTGATTTACTAAGTTGGCGTATGAATTTTAGTTGGATTCCATTTAGCACAAGAACCTCTTGGAACTTTTTTATAGGTATTAAATCAAGTATATTAAAGGATTTAAAATACGAAAAACGCAGACAACCCGATCAAAGTTTGTAATAGCGTAAACCCGTTCTTAGCCATCTGTATTCAAAAAATATTAATGAGATTTCTGCTTTCGCGGGAACTTAAAAACTCTTTTCCTTATGAAAAAAATCATATCCACCTCTAAAGCTCCGGCCCCAATAGGCCCTTACAACCAAGCTGTTTTAAGCGGAAACACCTTATATACCTCAGGACAAATCGCCTTACATCCTGAAACTGGCGTATTGGTGATTGACGATATCATTACAGAAACAAAACAAGTAATGGAAAACATGAAAGCTGTTTTGGATGCAGCAGACATGACTTTTGAACAAGTTGTAAAAACATCGATATTTATTAGTGATATGAATAACTTCTCTAAAATAAATGCCGTTTATGCTACTTATTTTAATGATGAAACAGCCCCTGCACGTGAAACGGTTGAAGTCGCCAATTTGCCTAAATTTGTGAATGTTGAAATTAGCATGATTGCAGTAAAAGAGTAAAACTCTTATTTAAACAAAAAAACTTCGGCCGTCTATACTCGTATAAATGACCGAAGCTCCTATGATTAAAAGGGCCTCCCTTATTTTTTTAAAGCATCGGTATGGAAATTGACTAAGCCCTCAATGGGTCTACGCTCAAAGTTCCCTATTCTAAAGCCCATTTCCTCTGCCACTTCTTTTATTTCAGACTTACAAAAGAATGCAATTGACCCCGCAAAATGAACGGGTACCGTTTTTATTTCTTCTTTGTATTGAAAAATCATGTTTTTTGCAAAGAGTCGAATGCCCTCTTTTATTAACTTTTGAATGTAGGCTGAGTCTCTATTCAAGATCATAAATTCTGCAAATTGAGCCAAATAGGCATTCGGATTTGGTTGTTTGTACAAGTTATATTTAATAAAATCTGATTCCATATTATATTTACCTGCAAAAGATATTTTTATATCTTCCGGCATATGATTAAAATAATAATCTCTAATCAATTGCTTTCCATAATAATTTCCGGAGGCATCATCCATTAGAGTATATCCTAAAGAATTTACGCGCTGGTGTAGTATTTTTCCATCATAATAGCTACAATTTGATCCAGTGCCCAAAATACAAACAACCGCCGCTTGATCTCTAGAATCTATTGTCGCATAAACCGCCGCCATAGTATCTTCTTTCACTGCAATATCTGCATTTATAAAGAATTCCTGCAAAACGACTTTGAGCATTAATCTAGGGTTCTCTGTGCCACAGCCAGCGCCATAAAAAAATACATGTTCTACTTTTTCTTTTATGTCTACTAAGTCCTTACTCTTTTTTATCGTTTTTCTTAGTTTCTTTTCCGATAAAATAGCTGGATTCAAACCCTTTGTTCTAATTTTTTCACGTAATTGTTTTCCCTGATTATCCACTGCAATCCAATCACATTTAGTAGAACCACTGTCAACGATGAGTATCATAAGTCAATTGGTGTTTAATGAAATAAAAAGCGCAACCTCAAGCTGAAATACGATTTAGAACTTAAGTACTGCGCTATATATAACTCTGTTTTATAATGAATTTACTTTTTCAGCTAAATCTACTAGTTTATTAGAATATCCAAATTCATTATCATACCATGATACTAATTTAAAAAATCTTGAATTCAATTCTATTGCTGAGTCTGCGTCAAAAACACTAGTACGGGTTTCGCTAACAAAGTCCTGAGAAACTACAGCATCTTCGGTATAGCCTAAAACCCCTTTCATGTCACCATGAGCCGCTTTTTTAAACGCTGCCTTTATCTCTTCTAATGACGTTTCTTTTTTTGTTCTTACCGTTAAATCAACTACCGAAACATCTACCGTAGGCACTCTAAAAGCCATCCCTGTTAATTTTCCTTCTAATTCCGGAATGACTTTACCTACAGCTTTTGCAGCGCCCGTTGAAGAGGGAATAATATTGTTTAAAGCTGAGCGCCCTAAACGGTAGTTTTTGCGAGACGGTGAATCTACAGTAAACTGTGTTGAGGTCGTGGCATGAATAGTGGTCATTAAGGCTTCTTCAATACCAAAGTTATCTTCTAACACTTTAGCCATTGGGGCTAAACAATTAGTTGTACACGATGCGTTAGACACAATGTTGTGGTCTGCAGTCAATTTAGAATCATTAACGCCCATAACAAACATTGGGGCATCTTTGCTTGGTGCTGAAATCACGACTTTCTTTGCACCACCATCAATGTGATATTGTGCCGTTTCCATAGTGGTAAAAATACCGGTACATTCGGCTACAACTTCTACGCCTACCTCGTTCCATTTTAAGTTTTTAGGATCACGTTCTGCAGTTACCCTAATGGTTTTCCCATCGACAACAAGATTGCCATCTTTAACTTCAACAGTGCCATCAAAGCGCCCATGAACTGAGTCATATTTTAACAAATAAGCCAAATGATCAACATCTAATAAATCATTGATCGCTACCACTTCAACATTTTCGCGCTTTATTGTCGCTCTAAATACGATACGCCCTATTCTCCCAAATCCGTTAATTCCTAATTTTAATTTTGACATCTTATTCTATGTTATTTAATATTATATTTATTGATATAAGTTCCTAAGAGTTGAAACACTCTTATAGGTTTTGTAGTTTACGTGGTCATAATATCTGACACCCGAATTAATTCTTTATTAATTTTAGATTGCCCTTTAATGGCTTTTTCTAATGGTGTTAATGCTATTTTATCATTTAATAAACCCACCATTTGATTAGAAACACCTTCCATGAGACTCTCAACAGCTTTTACTCCCATTCTACTAGCGAGAACGCGGTCGAAACAAGAAGGAGAACCGCCCCGTTGCATGTGTCCTAAAACCGAAACACGCACTTCGTATTCTGTCATGTTTTCTTCTACGTAATCTTTAAGTTCAAAGACATTTTTTCCTATTTTATCCCCTTCAGCAACCACAACAATACTTGACGATTTACCGGAGGCTTTACTTCTTCTTAAGGATTCTAATAGGCGATCTAAACCTAGGTTTTCTTCAGGAATCAATATTTCTTCTGCTCCAGCACCAACCCCAACATTTAAAGCTATGTGCCCCGCATCACGTCCCATAACTTCAACAAAAAATAATCTATTGTGTGAACTGGCTGTATCTCTAATTTTATCAATGACATCAACTACCGTATTTAAAGCAGTGTCATAGCCTAACGTGTGAGAGGTACCGTAGATGTCATTATCAATCGTTCCAGGAATACCCATGACTGGAAAATCAAATTCCTGATTAAAAATTAAGGCCCCTGTAAATGTACCATCACCTCCAATAAGTACTAAGCCATCTATTTCTTTTTCTTTTAATGCGTTGTAAGCTTTTTTTCGACCTTCAGGTGTTCTAAATTCTTTTGAACGTGCAGATTTTAAAATTGTACCTCCTTTATTAATAATACCTTTAACATTTCACGGCTGTTAAATCTTTAAAATCGCCTTCAATCATGCCTTCGTAGCCACGATAAATCCCAACGCACTCTATATTGTGGTAGGCACAAGTTCGGCCACAGCGCGAATGGCAGCATTCATTCCTGGAGCATCTCCCCCGGAGGTCATCACCCCTATTTTCTTCATTTTTTTGGACATCTATTTTCCTTTAAAAAGTTAAAGCTAATAAAGTAAATCTAGATAATACTATGCTTTTGTTAAAAATTAACAGCAGCAAAATCACTATAACGTTTTAGTTAATAAAAATGTTGAAAAAACCTTAAATTAATAGAGAAATGGGAGAGATGTTGGCCATAAAAAAAATGATTTTTATTTACTTTTAATACCAATACCATCTCGGCAATGCATTGTTTTCCTTTTGAGAATTATTTTGATCTTCTGTTTCAAGAGTCGGCTTTTCTTTTTTGTTAAAAATTCGACGAAGCAGTTCTCCAAACGTATCAAAATCTACCGTATAATTAATACCTAAACCTTGAGTATATCCTATTTC
The DNA here is from genome assembly GCF_026625145.1 of Lacinutrix neustonica. Taxonomy (GTDB): domain Bacteria; phylum Bacteroidota; class Bacteroidia; order Flavobacteriales; family Flavobacteriaceae; genus Lacinutrix; species Lacinutrix neustonica. Next base: position 718,353 of record NZ_CP113088.1, read on the forward strand.
TTCTCCAAAGTTTCTAATACTATTTTCTCGGTTAAAAACGGTAGCTGTTAATGTACCATCTTCATTTAATAAAAAGTCTATTTGTACGTCTCCAGCTATTACAGATTCTGTGGCACCTGCACCCCCTATTGGCACACCCACTTTACCATTAATCAAAACACGATCTGTTATTTGTGTTTGAAGCGTCACCCCTAAACGGTCTTCTGTAATTAGATCTGGTCGATTTAAACCCGCTTCATAATTTAAACCAATATTAATTTTACTATCATTATCAGTAAAAAAACCATTAATTAAGCCATTCAGTCTTTCTGTGATGGTCCCCGTAATGTTTATGTCTTTATTTTGGCGATTAAAACTGCCTGTTGCCAAAATATATAAGGCTTGGTTGTCTCTTTCGTCTTTGGAGTCTAATCTATAATTCAACTCCGATTTTATTGTAGAAGTTACATTAGGGAAATTAAAGGTAAATTCCGGTTCCGGTTTCGCCAATTGCCCCGTTAAATTTATCTCCAACTCTACAGGAATACTTTGTCGTATAGGATTATCTAATAATGCCGAAGGATTGGTCCTTAATTTATAGATGGCTTGAATATTTATAGCAGCATCTAAAGGATCTCCATTCCATGCTAAGGTACTTTCAAACGGACGCACACTAAATTCTTTTTGAACCACCCCCCCAAATAAGAAGTTATAAACCCCCTCATATACGATAAAGTCACCAAACATTTCAAACTTACCATTTGTATTGATGTTAAATAATAACTGTCCTGCTCCTCTACCACTAATACTACTGCCCGTTGTGCGATCCATAACAATTTCAATAAGCGCATCATTGGTAACATCTAAATCAAAAAACAATTCCACTCCCGAAACGTTATCAATTTTAACCTCTTGACCAGAGTATTTTGCATCCTTCTCTTCCGGACTTAAAAAATGAATGAATGAATTGTCGCCAAACGTCTCAACATCGCTTAGAGGGATAAAGAAAGTCGTTCCCTTTTTCGTTTCTGCCTCTGCAGAAATTCGCAAGGCTTGCGTGGGTCCAAATATTTTTGCAGTACCACCAATGAACCCCTTACCGTAATACAGAGATTCTTCAGTAAACTTGGTATCTAAAACCATTAATCTATCTGTGTCAATAGTGAGATCTAATTTCCAGTTACTAAAATTAACATGGCTAATAGAGCCATCTAAGACACCTTTGGTATTTTCTTTAGTATCTGTGATTTTTACTTTATTAAAAGTAAAGGTTTGCTCTTTTAAGGTTACCGAGGCTTTGTTTTGAAAACCAAAATCTACATTTAGAAGCGGCACATTTAATCCGCCCCGATCTATTGTTAACTCGCCATTCATATTTGGTTTATTCAAGTCACCTTCCACCTTGGCTGTACCGTTTAAATCGCCTCGAATTTTGTTAAGTACTGGATCTAAGAACGGCGTTAAAATATCCAGCTTAAAATCTTTAAACTTGAGATCTACATCAATATAGGATTTATTCTTTGTTACATCGATATCTCCTATGGCTTGAAACGATTTTGCATCGTCATTCTTAATCTTAGCATCTACAGTATAACGCGTTAAGCTAGAATTTCCTGTTATTTTAGCATCAAAAGACCCTAAATAGTTGTGATTAACCTCTAAGTCATCAATAGTAATCGTTGAATTTGGTAAATAACTTCCGTTTTTTTGGAGTATGTCTAATTTTCCATTCACATTACCTGCTAAGGTTAAACTATCGACTCGGGCGTGATTTTTGCTAAATCGACGTCTTTAAAATTCAATTTTAAATCTTTATAAGTGGAATCTCGAATAACACCGAGAAAGATCTATTTGTTCATTTTGATGGCTCATAACCAGCTGTTCAATATTTATGGATTGAAAGCCCCGATCGAATTCTATTTTATTATACTTGTCCCCTGCTCTATTAATTTCCCAAATGCTCTCTTTAAATATAACTTCACTCCTTTTAAAGCCAACCACTGAATTGTTTTTCTCATTAAGCGTATGGTAAAAGCTTAAATTATAATCGTCACTATTATTTTTACCTCCTTTAAACTCACTTCGCATGTATAACGTATCGTTTATAGTCACGTTAATAAGATTAAATTTAGAGATGTCATAAAATTTCGTGTTTAAACTATCGATCTCAATATAGGTGTTAAATAGTGGGTTTTTATTATCTACTTGAATCTCAATGTCATTAGCAAAATAATTAAGCAATTCTATTTTTGGGGATTTAAAAGTGAGTTTAAACTCTTTTTCATCCGTTTCTACACGCCCCTTAATAAAGGTGTTTTTGCCAAGTTTCAAATCAGAATAAAAGACTTCAACAATCTTATTATAAATCTTAAAATTGAAGTCTATATATTGATCTGTAGCAATTAGATTGGGTGCCTCACTGGTATAAATACTTTTTATTGAGTTTTCAAAAAGCTTGCCTATATCATTTATTTTGAATTCTCCATTCATTGAACCCTCAATGATATCTCGGCGAATTAATTGTTATAAAACGTTCTTTGTCTTTAAAACTTGAAGTAATTTGAAAATCATCAAAATAATAATCATCATTTTCATTTTTGTAGTTGGTTGTATTAAAAGAAATATTACCTACGGCATCATCAAGTGAGGTGCCTCTCATGTTCATTTCTACTATGCCTTTAAATTCTGAAGTTTCATCACGATTGTAAAAGTTTAAAGCCTTAAGATTGAGATATTCTATATTTGCTGTAAAATCGAATGCATTAATGGCTTTAGAGAAATCTGCAAGGCCGTTAAAGTCTAGTTTTAAATTTTTATCGTCAACTAGGAGCGCTCCATTAAACACACTCTGTTGGTATGTTCCATTTACATTTATGTTTTTATAATCGTACTTATTATAATTTATGGAATAAACATCTCCTTTAATTCTAGAGCTCAAGTTTTCTTTTTTAAACCCTTTCCCATCTACCTCTAAATTGGCTGAAATTTTACCAAGGTTTGGATCTTCTAAAAATTTGCCAATATTAAAATCATCGAAAATAATTTTCCCCTTATAAGTAGCCGTTTCAATATTGTTAACATTCGAGATGCTTAAATTAGAACGGGCAATCCCTATTTGAGTTAAAATATCTAAGTCGGCATCAATCTTTGTCGTTGTTATTTTCGTGGTTCCGTTAATATTGAAATTCCCCAACTTACCAAAAATAGAAGGAATGGAAGCACCTAAAACGTTAGGAAGAAGGCTTTTTAAATCTCTATAGTTAGATGATAGGTTTGAGAAAACGCCTTGCATTTCAAAATCATTGGTCGTTTTACTTATCAAATTTTTAAAATTCAAGTCCCCATAGACCCTAGTATTACTACTGGTATTTAATCTTAAGTTATCAAACTGCAAATTATTTAACGTTCCGTGAAATACTAGTATTAAACTTGGCCCGTTGGCCAACACCAAACTCATCATAAAACATATTGAGTTCATCTAAGGCGACGTTAGCATCGGTAAATCGAGCTTCGATATTTACTTTGTTTACAAAATCTGCGAGATCCTCCCTATTATAATTAAAGGTTAAGTCTCCTTTTAGCGCGGATTTTTTAGTTTTTATAATTAAGTCATCAAACACCATCGTGTTTAAAGTATACTTAAAATTAGTGGACATGTTCTGCATAACCAACCCTCTTTTATCTAAAAACGACAGGGTGTTTATTCCGGCTTCGACCTCACTCCCGTTAATTAAGAAATTCGTGGCATTGACATCCAATTTATCGAATAGAAGCACGTTTGGATACTCTTTGTTTTCATCAATAAACCTAAACGTACCATTATAAATGGAAACATCACTAGAAGACAAAAGAAAAGTATTCTTTTCGGATCTTGGATTATTAATATCAAAACGAGCTACAAAAACATCTAGATTTGTTTTTGTTTCATCTTTATACGTTTTAACATTGAAAATTAAATCTTCTAAATCTATATCGCCAAAATTAAGCGTCCCATTAACAAGGTTATTAAAACTTAGGATGGACGTGTTTAATTCTGAAGCACTAATTAAGGTGTCTTTTCTATAATCGCGAATTAAAATCTCTTTTAACTCAATGTCTCCATTAAATTGCAAACCAATTTTCCCAATATTTATATTGGTTTTGAAATCATCATTAACGCGCTTAGTAGCATATTTTCCTAAGTAAGTCTGAACAGCAGGAATAGAAAGAAACAACACCAAAATGATGAACAAGAGCAATACAATTGCTACTAATTTACCGACTATTTTAAGAAACTTCTTGATATGGAATTTAAGTTATAAAAAACTACCTTTGTTAAAGATTAATAACTAATTATTATTAGTCAAAATTAACAATTATAATGCCGAAAATAACGAATGTCCTCACAAAATATTTACATCCTTGGTATTGAGTCGTCTTGTGATGATACTTCGGCCGCTGTTTTATGTAATAATGTGGTTTTAAGCAACGTCGTTGCTAACCGAGAAAATTCATGAAGAATTTGGTGGTGTAGTCCCGCAGTTAGCCTCACGTGCACACCAGCAAAACATAGTACCGGTAGTACATCAAGCATTAAAACAAGCCAATATTACTAAAGAACAATTACACGCTATCGCTTTTACTCGTGGCCCTGGTTTGATGGGCTCTTTGCTGGTTGGCACTTCTTTTGCTAAGTCTTTAGCTTACGGATTAAATATCCCATTAATAGATGTGAACCACATGCAAGCGCATATTTTGGCACATTTCATAAAAGAAGCCGGTTTTGAGCAACCGCCATTCCCCTTTTTAGCGATGACTATTTCGGTGGTCACACACAAATTGTGAAAGTTGAATCACATTTTAAAATGGAAGTTATTGGTGAAACCATAGACGATGCTGTGGGTGAAGCCTATGATAAAAGTGGCAAAATCTTAGGATTAGGCTACCCTGCCGGTCCAGGAGATAGACAGGCGCGCACAAATGGGAAATCCTAAAGCTTACTCGTTTACAAGACCAAAAGTAGAGGGTTTAAATTTTAGTTTTTCGGGATTTAAAACAGCTGTGTTGTATTTTATACAACGTGAGGTGAAAAAGAACCCTAATTTCATTTCAGAAAACCTAAATGATATTTGTGCTTCCATCCAATACACTATTATTGGTATTCTAATTGATAAATTAAAATTAGCCAGCAAACAAACTAGCATTACACACATTGCCATTGGTGGTGGCGTTTCAGCCAATTCAGGAATTAGAAAAGCATTAAAAGAAGGCGAGCAAAAATTTGGATGGACGACCTACGTCCCAAAATTTGAATTTACCACAGATAATGCCGGTATGATTGCTATTGTTGGGTATTTAAAATATTTAGAGAGCGACTTTGCTACTGGTGATATTATGGCTTCCGCCCGGTTGAAGATCTAAAAAACGATAACTTATAATTAAAATGTATCAACATCTAAATTTAGATGCGTTTAAACTTTAGTTAAATAGGCACAGCAGGTCATGTCTAGCGAAAGTATCCCATTTAAAAACAAATGAAAATAAACATCAATGCAACTCTTTTACAGTCCGGAAATAAATAAAGAACAAGCGCAATTTGCCTTCTCGAAAGAAGAAAGTAAACACATTGTAAAAGTGTTGCGTAAAACCATTGGCGATGTTCTTAATATTACTAATGGTAAAGGCGATTTGTTTACTGCTGAAATTAGTAGTGCAGATATTAAAAACTGTGTGGTAACTATCGTATCGTGTGAAACACAAAAACCCCTATCGTATCATTTGCATTTGGCTGTTGCTCCCACAAAAATGAATGACCGCTACGAGTGGTTTTTGGAAAAGGCTACTGAAATTGGTGTTACAGAAATTACTCCCATACTATGTGACCATAGTGAACGTAAAGTAGTTAAAACGGAGCGCTTTGAAAAGATTTTACAAGCGGCCATGAAGCAATCCCTACATTGTTATTTACCAAAATTGAATGATGCCATTCCCTACAAAGACTTCATAAAGCAAACCTTTAAAGGCGACTTGTTTATTGCCCATTGTGAGGAAACCGATAGAAAATCATTAAAAAAAATGCTAAAGCCGAGAAAAGGACATTACGCTATTGATTGGTCCTGAAGGTGATTTTTCTGTTAAAGAAATAGAAAATGCGCTTGTTAATAATTTTATTCCCGTAACTTTGGGTGAAACACGTTTACGCACTGAAACAGCGGCTATTGTGGCCTGCCATAGCGTAGCCTTTGTGAATGAAATATAAAATGAAGTTATATCTATCTATTTTCTCCTTTCTTTTTTCTGTACTTCTTTTTGGTCAAGATTTAGCCGTTTTAAAATATAAAGGTGGTGGCGATTGGTATTCTAATCCTACAGCTTTACCTAATTTAATTCAATTTTGTAATGCTAACATTGCGACAAAAATGAATACCAGGCGAGAAACGGTTGAAGCTGGTAGTATTGACATTTTTCAATATCCATTGCTACACATGACAGGTCATGGCAATGTTTTTTTTAGTGATGAAGAAGCCGAGAACTTAAGAACCTACCTTCAAAGCGGTGGCTTTTTACATATTGATGACAATTATGGCATGAAAGATTATGTTATCAAGGAACTTAAGAAAGTGTTTCCAAATCAAGAATTAAAAGAATTACCCTCCAATCATGCTATTTTTAGCACGGCCTTTACATTTACAAAAGGCTTACCAAAAATTCATGAACATGACGGTAAAAGACCACAGGCGTTGGGCTTGTTTTATGAGTCACGTTTGGTTTTATTATTAACTATTGAAAGTGATTTGGGCGATGGCTGGGAAGACCCCGAAGTTCATAATGATCCAGCAGATATTAGATTAAAAGCATTTCAAATGGGCGCTAATATTGTGAAGTATGCTTTTGAGAATTAATCCGCTACCCTATCTCAAAGCGCACACCGCGAACTCATATCCGGAATACTAATTTATAGACCTCTTAAATTTGCAACTCGACCACTACACCAACAATTTTAAAAAACAAAAATTCCCAATCGTTTTAGTTTGTGACCAGGTGACTAATGCCCCCAACATTGGAAGTCTGTTTCGTACCGCGGATGCTTTTGGAATTGAAAAACTTGTTTTTTGTGGAAGTACTATACCTTTGGGCAGAAAGATGACCAAAACGTCTCGAGCCACAGAAAAGGTAGTGAAATATGAAGTTTTTGAAGATGTTTCGGAAGTTATTTCCCAATTAAGAGCTGAAAACTATCAAATAATAGCATTAGAAATTACAGAGAATAGTGCTCCCATTCACTCGTTTAACTTCCTAACCACCAAACCAATGGCTTTAGTTATTGGGGACGAAAATTTTGGTGTCACCGAAGCGGTATTGAAACAAAGCGATGCGATTATTCATATCGATATGTTTGGCCAAAACAGCAGTATGAACGTGGTGCAAGCGGCAACGATCGCATTATATGAAATAACGAAGCAATCGCGTTAAAATTTTTTCCTTTTGTGAGGTTTATCATTGGTGTGAATTGAGTAGATTTACACATTAATTAATTTATTTTGACTTCAAAAACAATTTCAAACGGTATCTTAAGGGCTATCGCTATTCTCGTTGGTATCGTTATTCTAATGTATTTTGTATATAGCATTCAGTCTGTCATTGCCTATATCGCCATTGCTGGTGTCGTTTCATTATTAGGCCGCCCCTTAAAACGCTTTTTGATGGCTAAATTAAAGTTTGGAGATACTCTAGCCGTTGTAGTTACGATGTTTATCTTTTTTTTAATTTTAGCTGGTGTAATAAGCATGTTTATACCTCTAGCTATGGAGCAGAGTAAAAACTTATCGCTATTAGATATTGATAAATTACAAGGAAATTTTGAAAATTTATATCAGGAATTTATTACGCATTTCAAATTAAACCATCAAGATGTTGAAGAATCTATTAAAGACTCTAAGGTGTTTTCTCGGATTAAATTTTAGCCTTATTCCAAATTTTATTAATGCAGTGCTTACAGGTTTTGGTAGTTTTAGTATTGGATTGTTTTCGGTATTATTTATCTCCTTTTTCTTTTTAAAAGACAGTTCTTTATTTGGTAACAGCGTTATCGCTCTATTCCCCATTGAAAATGACCACCGTATAAAAAAGTCTTTATTCGTTATACGAGATTTGTTATCGCGCTATTTTGGGGGGTTGCTCTTACAGTTGCTTATATTATTTTCGATTTACTCGATTATACTACTCATTTTTGGTATTGAAAACGCAGTCATCATTGCATCGCTTTGTGCCTTGTTAAATGTTATTCCTTATGTAGGACCAATGATTAGTGCTGTATTAATCGTTTTACTAACCATGTCTAGTAATCTGGGAGAGAGCTTTAGTGAAGTCATATTACCTAAAACCATCTATGTTTTAATTGGTTTTATCATAGCGCAATTGGTCGATAACTTTTTTAGCCAGCCGTTTATATTTTCTAAAAGTGTAAAATCACATCCCTTAGAGATTTTTATTATCATTATTATCGCAGGATTACTGTTTGGCATCGTGGGGTTAATTTTGGCCATTCCTGTTTATACAGCTATCAAAGTGATCGCCAAGGAATTCCTATCAGAATATAGAGTGGTTAAAAAACTAACCAAAGGATTAGATAGAGACTAACAACTTGAACAAATCCATTTTAAATAAAGAAATTCAGGAGTTTATACAGAACAATATGAGTTCAGATACGACGGCTCTTGTATTAAAAGGCACGACTTTCCCTCAAGTTGACACTCTAGAAATCATAGAACAAATTGAAGCGCGAACACGTAGTGAAAAGAAATTACCCACCTGGTTTTCTTCCAAAAACATCTACTACCCTAATAAGTTAAATATAGAACAGACCTCTTCTGAAATCACTGCTAAATATAAGGCGAGTTTAGTTGGCGGTCATAGCTTAATAGATATCACTGGTGGTTTTGGAGTGGATAGTTATTACTTCTCAAAAAACATACAACACGTGACACATTGTGAGTTGAATCCTCATTTATCTCAAATAGCAAGTCACAATATTAAGCAATTAGAAGTCAAAAATATAAGTTGTTTTCCCAAAGATGGGATGAAAACGCTAATAAGCTTGAACACCCCTTTTGATTGGATTTATATCGACCCATCAAGACGCGATGACAGTAAAGGGAAAGTCTTTTTATTAAAAGACTGTTTACCAAACGTTCCCCATTTTCTAGAATTATTTTTTAAATATTCTAAAAATATCATGATTAAAACATCGCCTTTGCTTGACCTTTCTATAGGGATAAACGAATTACAAGCAGTAAAAGCGATTCATATTGTTGCTGTAAAGAATGAAGTAAAGGAACTCCTTTGGATTTTAGAGCGTGATTTTACGGGTGCTACTGAAATAAAAACGGTCAATATCCAAAAAGAATCTGAAGATCATTTTGACTTCTATTTGAATGAAGAATCTCAGGCTGTTGCCGACTTAGGTGAACCACTCACCTATTTATATGAGCCAAATGCTGCCATCTTAAAAGGGGGTGCCTTTGAAATTCTAGCAGAAAAACTTCAGCTTAATAAATTACATAAACATTCTCATTTATATACTTCAAAAAAATTAATCGATTTTCCTGGAAGGCGTTTTAAAGTGGAACACATTTTACCTTACAATAAAAAACAATTCAAGCGTGTTATACAAGTTGCTAAAGCGAATGTGGCCACTCGTAATTTCCCCGAGACGGTACAACAAATTCGTAAAAAATTAGGTTTAAAAGATGGTGGAAACGATTATCTTTTTTTCACGACCAATTTAGAAAACAAGAAAATTATAATTGCTTGTAAAAAGGTATAGCATCAATTCTCTTTTATTTAGCGCACATCGTTACAAACCGCAAATCTTATCTTTAAACAAAAAATTATGACGGACTGGTTTACATTCAATGGCAATGCTTTTTTAAGCATTATACTAACAGCTACAGGTATTTATATAGCGACTATAATTTGTACCCGTATTGCAGGGAAACGCAGCTTTTCTAAAATGTCAAGCTTCGATTTTTCCATGACGGTCGCTATTGGTAGTATTATTGCCACCACCATTGTTTCTAAATCTGTAAGCCTTCAGGATGGTGTTATTGGTTTAGTGATTACCTATAGTTTACAACTAGGTATGGCCTATTTGCGCAGATATCAAATCATTAGAAACACGGTCGATAATGCGCCATTACTTTTAATGGATGGCCAGGACATTTTATATCAAAATCTTAAAAAGGTAAGAGTCACCGAAGATGATTTACGTTCTAAATTAAGAGAGGCCAATGTTTTAAAATTGTCACAAGTTCGTGCTGTTGTTATGGAGGCTACGGGGGACATAGCTGTTTTGCACACGAAAGATGAAAACGTTAAAGTTGAAGATTTTCTTTTAAAGCATGTAAAACGTTAAACTTCAAAAATACCGGAGTTTGTAAAAGCATAATTTTTACAATGTTCGGACCACCTTTAGTATTCAAACCTGTAAACAAGCTAAACGCTGGTAATATTAATTGAAAATTGGTTACTTGATAACACGGTAACTTTATGCTCTGCTTGGCTTTACCTCTAATCACAACACCTGGATGTGTATGGCCGGAAATTATAAAATGCGCTTCCACAGGTTTGACTTTATCATGAATAAAACGAAAAGGAAGAATCTCTAAAGCTGGATTTGAAATTTTAATGTTAAGGGCTTCATAAATCGTATTTGACACTCTATCATGGTTCCCAATAACTAAATACAACTCCAAGCCTTCAAATTGTAGAAGCCACGTTTTAAAGGTTTGTATATCGCTATTAACTTCTGCGTGAAATAAATCACCAACAATAATAAGTTGTCGCGCGTTAAAATGAAGTATTAAGGCTTTTAGTCTTTCTAAATCCTTTTGAAGGACCTGATCGCTAATAGGAATGCCACTTTTTCTAAAGTGAGCCGATTTCCCAATATGTAAATCTGATAACACTAAAGCCTGTTGTGCCCTCCAAAACAAGGCACGTTGATTGGTAAGCGTTAGCATCTCTTCTTTAATAATAATGTCTTTTGTATGGAGTTTCAAAAATTAATCGAGCTTAAAAACCTGTTGCTGTATGCGTTGTATTCGTTTCCCTAAATCCTCATTACTCATGGTGCTTCGTAACCGATCTACTTTTATAGGAAAACTCAAAGGTGTAAAAGATTTTGCTCTTTTTAAAATGATTTTACTTTTTTCTATCCGTTCAAAAGCAGCTCGCAAGCGTACTTCTTCTAATTGCTGATTAAAAACTTCGGCATAAGCTTGCTTTAATAATAAATTATTGGGCTCGTAATCCTCAAGTACTCTAAAAATCAACCCCGAAGACGACTGTAAACTCTTATTGTTTTTTCGGGTACCAGGTTGTGATTGCACAACTAAACCTGCAATAACCGCTATGTCTCTAAATTTACGAGAGGCCATTTCACTGGCATTGATACTGGCAATGACATCCTCCATGAGATTTTCTTTTGATAAAATGGCTTCAATATTAGCGTCATGCAATGGGATGTCTTGATCACTCAATAATTCAAAACCATAATCATTCATCGCAATAGTAAAGGTTAGTGGTTTAATCTTACTTAACCGGTAAGCGATTAATGCCGCAATAACTTCGTGAACCAAGCGCCCTTCAAAAGGATACATGAATAAGTGAAACCCATCTTTTGTTTCAATAAGTTCCACCAAAAACTCATCTGCTTTTGGAATATGTGAATATTTGGCCTGTCGAACGATTAACGGATGTAAAAACCTTAGTTCCCGCTCTTTATTCCCGGGATGTAAAGCCTCAGACAATTTTAATCTTAAAAAATGACTTAAATATGAGGTTAAAGGTAAACGCCCGCCCATCCAACTTGGTGTCATAGCATTTTTGGCTTTGCTTCTCTTTACTAAAACAGACATGTCTTTAATTTGAATCATCTCTAGCCTTCTTCCGCCCAAAATAAAAGTACTTCCGGGTTTCAGTTTTGAAATAAAGTACTCCTCTATCATGCCAATATACCCCCCGTAAATAAACTTAACCAGTAGCATGGCATCACTAACAATCACACCAATATTCATGCGATGCAACATGGATATGCGTCTGCTCTTTACTTTATATTTTCCATCGTCCTCCAACACCACTTTATGAAATTCTTCGTAAGCCTTTAGTGTGGTTCCTCCTTGAGTAATAAATTGTAATGCCCATGAAAAATCCTCTCGGAGTGAGGTAATGAAACGCATGTACTTGTTTTAATAGCTTGTAAGTTTCCTCTGCTTTAAACCCTTCACCAACAGCTAATGTGACTAAAAACTGAACCGAGAATATCATACGTTAAAACCATGGGCTCACGGGCCTCTATTTGTTCTTGTTTTACCGCTTCTTTTAAAGCGGATGCTTCAATAAGTTGTAAGGAATTTGTTGGTACAAAATAGATTTTGGACACTTCATAAGGGGAATGACCACTTCTGCCTGCACGCTGCATAAAACGGGCAATTCCCTTTGGAGACCCTATTTGAATCACGCAATCCACAGGTTTGAAATCAACACCTAAATCGAGTGAAGACGTACAAACGACTGCTTTTAAGAGGCCTTCAGAAATACTGTCTTCAATCCAGTTACGCACGTTCTTATCTATGGAACCATGGTGAATGGCTATCTGTCCTGCCAAATCTGGATCTTGTTCCAATATAATTTGATACCACAATTCACTCCGGTTTCCGGTGTTTGTAAATATTAGGGTGGTGTTATTCTCATAAATAATAGGTATGATTTTAGAAGCCATTGTTTTTCCCAAATGTCCTGCCCATGGCAATACTTCAACGGCATCCGGCAGAAGTGACGTAATCATGATCTTCTTTTTCTCTTTCGCTGTGATCATCGTCGTTTTCATCCCGGAATAGGGAATTAAAACAGTCTTAGCTTCTTCTAGGTTGCCTATGGTCGCCGTAATTCCCCAAACACGTAATTTTGGAGATAACGATAAAACTCCGGCGGCAGCTAATTCAGTAAGCACACCTCTTTTACTTCCTAACAACTCGTGCCACTCGTCTACAGCAAAACATTTGACGTGTTTAAACCATTTTGAATTATTTTTCTGTGAAAATAATAGATGCATGGTTTCCGGAGTCGTTAATAACACATCTCGGCATTAAGCGTTCTTGACGCCGTCGGTCTTTTTGTGGCGTATCGCCATTTCTAGTTTCTACTGTCCAATCGAGACCTAGGTCATCTACAGCCTGAGACATGGCTTTTGCTAAATCTTTTGCGAGAGATCGCAGCGGACTCACCCATATTAATTTTAATCCTTTTTTATAAGATTCTCGTGTGTTGAGATAATCTATAACAACGGCTAAAAAAACGGAAAACGTCTTACCAAAACCAGTAGGTGCAACGACCATTCCGTAATAACCATTGCTGTATTTATGCCAGGTTTTCAATTGAAAGCTAAAAGGCGTTTGGTCTTTCTCTGCTAGCCAATTTTCAATGATTTTATAACCGTCACTCTCTTTGAATACACTCATTTAATTGGTTTCAATTAATGCGGTTACAGATTCTATAGTATCTATTTCATTTACGGGCTTGTCCTTACGCCAACGTTTGATTCTTGGAAAACGCAGGGCCACCCCGCATTTATGGCGTTTACTATAGGCGATACCTTCGAAAGCAATCTCGAAAACCAGTTCCGGTTTTACGGTACGCACGGGCCCGAATTTTTCAATAGCATTCTTATTCACCCAACGTGATATTTCTGTAATTTCAACATCTGTTAATCCGGAGTAGGCTTTGGCCACGGTTACTAAACCCTCATCCTTTTTTACAGCAAATGTATAGTCTGTGTATTTACTGCTTCGTCTTCCACTACCCTTTTGTGCATAGATCATTACGGCATCTATAGTGAGAGGCTCCACTTTCCATTTCCACCAATCGCCTTTTTTCTTCCTACGTGATACACGGATTTTTTTTGTTTCAACATGAGACCCTCACTATTAAAACTTCTCGCATGGTTTCTAAAGGTGTCTAACGCATTCCAATGTTTAAACTGAATCACTTCAGATAATTTCAAATTGTCCGGAATCGTAGGGTTTTCAAATAATTTTTCCAGTTGAAGTCTTCGACTTTGCATGGAATGCTGCCTTAAATCTTCACCATTCCATTCCATCACATCGTAAACATAAAAACCAATAGGCACTTCCTCCATTAATTTTTTAGAAACGTTTTTACGATTCAAACGTTTTTGTAAATCATTAAACAACAAGACCGCACTGTCCTTCACTGCGAGAATTTCTCCGTCAATAACAAAATCCCCCTTTAATATTGAAATTGATTCTATTAATTCAGGAAACTGTTCGGTCACTAGTTCTTCGCCGCGAGACCAGATGTAAATTTCATTATTGCGTTTAACTATTTGGCCACGAATACCATCCCATTTATATTCTACTTGCCAGTCTTCAGGTTTACCCAAATCAATTAACTCCTTTTCCAAGGCATAGGCCAAACAAAAGGGATAGGGTTTCGAATTATCGTAGTTAATGTGTGTTCCATTAATAAGTGCATCAAATGAAATAGAATTGACGTCCCAATGACCAATAATACTATGCATGAGTTGATTGGCATCAATACCGGACAGCTTTGCTAAGGCGTTAACCAAGGTTTTTTTAGACACACCAATTCTAAAACTTCCCCCAATTAATTTATTAAAAATAAGGCGTTCTTGCATGTGTAGACCGGACCAAGCATTTAACACGTAATCCTTTTTCTCTGCATCAGACTTTGGTTTTAAGGCCATCAGCTCCGTCATCCATTCGTGAAGCGATTTATCTAGGATTTTTATTGGGTCCGGAAGAATTAATGCAATGGTTTCCCCTAAATCACCAACCGTGCTATAGCTCTCGAGAAACAGCCATTCACGGTAACTTTGTAATCTCAAAAGCCCATTGTTTCATTAAACTTGTTTTTACGGGTCTTGGTGGGCGCTTACCAGTAAAGATGGCAATAAGCCACAAGCGGTCTTGCTCAGGAGCGTTTTTAAAATAATGAACCAAGGCCTCAATTTTCGCATTGGTTTTATTGGTTATTTCTAAAGCACTTATTAATTCTGAAAAGTTTTTCATAGTGCCACACTTTGCTTTTCTTTAGCCTCTTCTGCGCCCAATTGCTCGTCACCATACTCTGTAATGAGCTCTTCAGCAGGAATGCCTATTTCGTTCAAATATTTAGAAAAGGTTGCTTGCGAACCGTGAGTGACATAGACTTTTTCTGCTTCAGAGGCTTTCACCGCAGATAATAACCCATTCCAATCGGCATGATCACTTACTGCAAATCCAGCATCAACGGCTTTCCATCGTCTATTTCCACGAATTTGCATCCACCCCGAGCAAATGGCAACGGCTGCATTAGGAATTTGTTTTAGCATTTTAGAACCTAATAATGCAGGAGGCAAAATAACAATCTTATTCTCGGATGTCTTTTTTGTATAAATCTGAAGTGAGTAACGTTGTTTTCGGCAAATGAATACGAGAACTGGTAATCGCTTGATTTATATTATGGATAGCGCGATGCACATAAATGGTATCTAAACCATCGACTAAAGATATAATACGTTGCGATTTTCCCAATGAGTAACCAATAAAAACACTCGTTTTGTTATTCGTTTGATTTTGTAGTACCCAATGGTGAAGTTGCTCCTGGAGTTGTTGCTCTGTTTTCCAGTGGTAAATGGGAAGACCAAAAGTACTTTCGGTAATAAAAGTATGGCATTTAACCGGTTCAAAAGGCTCAGTAATAAAGTCTGCTTGTGTTTTATAGTCGCCTGTAAACACCACAACTTCTCCTTGGTATTCTAAACGTATTTGAGCGGAACCAATAATATGCCCTGCCGGATGAAAACTCACTTTAACCTGATTAATAGTACGTGTTTCATTATACCCCATACTCTCAATAAGTATGTCGCCTCCTATTCTATGCTGAAGGATGGCTTTAGAATGGTGATGACAAAAATATTTTTTATTTCCCCATCTGGCATGATCGGCATGGCCGTGTGATATGATGGCGTGATCCACAGGATACCAAGGGTCAAGATAGAACCGCCCTGGAATACAGTAAATCCCTTTTTTAGTGAATTTTATAAATTTCAATAGTTACATTTTAGAAGTATAATTTACAACTATTGAGCCTTTTTTATGTTGAGATTAACGATAATTTAACCGATTTTGAACCCGCTAATTACAGATGTACATTATTCTTCTTCGCTATTACTCGCTTTAGAGCGCGCAATAATAGCCTTCAATTTTTCTTTGCGGTCTATTTTTCCCTGACGAAGTTTATTCTTTTTTTTATCCATAAGCTTAGAATGCTTAGTCTTATTTTTCGTGTTTTTAGGACGTCCCGTTTTAGCCATGAAATAAAGTTATAAGTTTTAAATATCTATTAGAAACAAAAAATCCCTTTCAAATAAATGAAAGGGATTCTGTGAGCCCTGAAGGATTCGAACCTTCGACCGCCTCCTTAGAAGGGAGGTGCTCTATCCAGCTGAGCTAAGAGCCCTTAGCATTACAAGTTTAAAAGTGATTTTCAAACTAAAAAGTCGGGGTGGCAGGATTCGAACCTGCGACCTCCGCGTCCCAAACGCGGCGCGATAACCGGGCTACGCTACACCCCGATTCCCGGTTATCTAATATTGCGGAGAGACAGGGATTCGAACCCTGGGTAAGTGTTTCCACCTACGACGATTTAGCAAACCGCTCCTTTCGGCCACTCAGGCACCTCTCCAATTGTTTATGAACTCTGCTCTAATTGCGGATGCAAATGTAAGACAACATCTTATATAACGCAACAAATTTATTTATTTTTTTTTAATAATTATTCTGGATATTCTATTCTTAAATGATAAATATTTGCAAGCTTGCGCTTTAGCACTTTTTTTATGGCCTGAATTTCTTTAAAAGTTATATTGGCATTTAAAAATTGTCCATCTTCCATTTGTTTACTTAAGATACTTTCTACAAAATTATCAATTTTTGTCGATGTGGGCTCCTTTAAACTTTTTGAAGCGGCTTCAACACTATCACACATCATTAGTATTGCCGTTTCTTTACTAAAAGGCTTCGGCCCTGGGTATGAAAAATCGTCGATGTCTACATTTTCATTGACCTCTTGTGCTTTCTTATAAAAATAATAAACACTGCTTGTACCGTGGTGGGTTCTAATAAAATCAATCACACGATCTGGAAGATTGTTTTTCTTTGCTATTTCTATACCGTCAAGGACATGATCTATAATTATTTTAGCACTTTCTTTTGGTGATAATTCGTCATGCGGATTTAATCCTGAAGATTGATTTTCTGTGAAATAGGTAGGATTATTCATCTTACCAATATCATGATACAGTGCTCCCACCCGTATTAACATGGCATTGGCTCCAATTTCATTGGCTGATGCTTCTGCCAAATTCGCAACGTTTAAGGAATGGTGAAAAGTGCCTGGAGCTTCATTAGATAACCGTTTTAAAAGTTTTGTATTGGTGTCTGACAATTCTAAAAGCGATACATCTGAGACCAATCCGAAAAGGTTTTCATAAATATAAATAAGGGGTTGTACAAATAAAGTCGCTAGACCGCACAGAATAAACATTCCGAAAGTTTCCCATTTTAAGGTATCAACACTGCCCTCATGAATAACAAAAAACGCAAAATAGGCGATGATATAAACTAAGGTAATCTGTCCAACCGATATAAATAGGTTCGCGCGTTTATATAATTCTGAAACCGTTAAAATAGTGACTATTCCAGCTATAATTTGTAAGAACATATATTCATAACTATTAGGCACTATAGAACCCAATAACAAAACGGTAATAACATGTGTAAACAGCCCTAAACGCGCATCAAAAAAGGCTTTTAAAACCAAAGGCAAAATAGCGATAGGTACAATATAAATATATAAAGAATTATAATTAACCAATAGTGTTGTTAGCAACACCATTAATAAAATATTAAAGAATATAAAGGTGACTTTTGTATTGTTATTAAAGACTGTTAACCTATATTTTCTTAGAAATAATAGAAGCATTAGCAGGGCTAAAGCTACTAATAGTGTGTAGGAAAAAATGATTAAATTGTAATTTGATTCGTTCCAAACTTGCGATTTATATTCAGACTTTAACGAGGTTAAAATTAAAAATTTGTTGCCTTCAACGACCTCTCCTTTAGAAATAATTAAGGTCCCCTTTTCAATACTGCCTCTTGTATAAGATATTTTACCCATTGCTTCCTGTAGAGCCTTTTCAGTTAAATCCCTATTATAAGTCACGTTTGGTTTTATAATATTGAAAAACAAAGCCGTTAGCGGTTTTGAATAGACCTTTAAATTTGAATTTTCTAATTCCGAATCTATTTTTTTGCTAACTTCAGATAGGTTATAAAGACTTCCAAAATCTGTTTTTTTCTTTTCAACCCGGTTATCTAAAATGGTGATGTTGGCATTATCTTTAATAGTGGTAATATCGTTTAGTACGCCATAGTCATACAGGTCCTTAATAATATCTCTTCCTATCCTTTTTAATCGGGACCTGTTCTTTTTTATTGAGTCCGGAATGGCTTTATTAAAAGTGTTGTTAAATTCATTTAACACAAACGGCGCTACAGCGTTATCCAGTTCAAAATACCTGGTGCTATTCTTTTCAATATTATTTTTTTCTTGCGTTAACTCCTCTTCTGTTTTTTGAATCGCAAAATCGAAAGGGGCATAGAGTGTTTCAGACTGCCAAGGTTTTCCTTTTTCAAAATTATATTTAAATTTTCCGCTTTTAGGAAATAGGTAAACAATTAAAAAAGTAGTAGAAATAAAAAGAAGTGCTTTATATATTAGTGAGTGATTTTTATAGAATTTATTGATTAAGTCCTTCATTATGAATTGAAAATTAATTTCTAATTTCAAATGTAACAAATATTGTTTTCTATTCTCTGTTATATTCAATTTATGCCTCCCATTTTTAGGAAAAATTCATTAATTTCGCAACGAATTATATTTATACTCTCATCATGAATAAAGAAGTTGTTATTGTTTCTGCCGCACGTACTCCAATTGGAAGTTTTCTAGGTGCTTTATCTACTATTCCTGCGCCAAAACTGGGCGCCATTGCGATTAAAGGCGCATTAGACAAAATAAATCTAAATCCGAATTGGTTCAAGAAGTATTAATGGGTAATGTTGTACAAGCTGGCACGGGACAAGCACCAGCGAGACAAGCTGCTATTTTCGCGGGTATTCCGGACACCGTACCTTGTACGACTATCAATAAAGTTTGTGCTTACGGAATGAAAACCGTTATGCAAGCGGCTCAAGCTATTGCTCTAGGTGATGCCGATATTATTGTTGCTGGAGGGATGGAAAACATGAGTTTGATTCCGCATTATCATTATGCAAGAACGGCCACAAAATTTGGACCAACGACACTTGTAGACGGGATGCAAAAAGATGGACTCGTTGATGTTTATGATCAAAATGCGATGGGGGTTTGTGCGGATGCTTGTGCTACCGAATACAGTTTTTCACGTGAAGATCAAGATGCGTATGCGATACAATCTTATAAGCGCTCGGCTGATGCTTGGGAGAATGGACGATTTAACAATGAAGTTGTACCCGTAGCAGTACCGCAACGTCGCGGAGAACCCATCATTGTAACAAAAGATGAAGAATATAGCAACGTGAGAATGGACAAAATTCCAACCTTACGTCCTGCTTTCAGTAAAGACGGTACGGTTACCGCTGCTAACGCGTCTACTATAAACGATGGTGCTGGCGCCATGGTTTTAATGAGTAGAGAAAAAGCAGATGAATTAGGTTTAAAGCCTTTGGCTACTATTAAAGGTTATGCCGATGCTGCACACGAACCAAAATGGTTTACAACCGCTCCAGCTAAAGCATTACCAAAAGCACTTAAGCGTGCTGGTATCGATATAACAGATGTTGATTTCTTTGAGTTTAATGAAGCTTTTGCTGTAGTAGGCTTAGCAAACATGAAAATCTTAGGCCTAGAAGATAGTAATGTTAATGTTAATGGTGGCGCGGTATCATTAGGACATCCACTAGGTTGTTCGGGGGTTAGAATTCTTATTACGTTACTTAATGTATTAGAACAAAATAATGCTAAAATTGGAGCTGCAGCCATTTGTAATGGTGGTGGTGGCGCCTCAGCAATGGTTATAGAACGTAATTAAATTTGGTAGATTAATGCAATACGGCATTTGCAACTTAAGCATTGTTCCTTTAAGACTTGAAGCAGCAGACACTAGCGAAATGGTTTCGCAAGTGTTGTATGGTGATGTTTTTAAAATCATAGAAGAACGAAAATTTTGGTGTAAAATCCGTTTAGCATTTGACCAATATGAAGGTTGGATTGACAAAAAGCAATATATAGAACTATCGGAAGAAGCTTATGGTATCATCATCCAAGAGAAACCAAATTTATCTACAGATCTAATTGAGTTTATTGAAGATGACCATAAACAATTATATTCCATTCCTTTAGGGTCCACATTAAACGGATTAAAATTTTTAAATCATCATTTTGATGGCCATGCTTCTAACATAATACAAAGAAAAGAAGCGCTTATAAACACAGCTTTTTCCTATTTAAACACACCCTACCTATGGGGAGGTAAAACGCCGTTTGGTATTGATTGTTCGGGTTTACCCGAGATGGTTTACAAACTTAACGGCTACAAATTATTACGAGATGCTTCGCAACAGGCCACTCAAGGTGAGGCTTTAAGCTTTATAGAAGAAAGTGACCCTGGGGATTTAGCCTTTTTTGATAATGCTGAGGGGCATATTGTACACGTAGGTATCATTATGAAAGACAACTACATCATTCATGCTCATGGCAAAGTTCGTATTGATCGATTAGATCATTCCGGTATTTATAATGTAGATAAACACATACACACTCATAAACTTCGTGTCATTAAAAAAATCATATAAAAAAACCGCTTTTCAAAAAAGCGGTTTTTTTTATATCGTTGAACGTGTTACTAAAGGTTAAAATTCACTTTAATTTCTTTAGCTTTTGCCGCTTCTCCTACTGCCGAATAAATATTCATAAGTGTTCTAGCAACGTCTGCATCTGCATTACCACTGTTCACTACTTTTTCTAAATAAGGAATCGCTTCTTTATAGACAATTTTACGTTTGGCAATTAATTCATCATAACGTTGGTTATCTGCACTAGAATTACCCAATCCATTCATTTCTTCTACAATAGCTTTATCTTCATCCAATATTAAAACAGCTAGATTGGTTAATGCATTCACATTGTTTGAATCCAATGATACCACTTTCAAGTAGTACTTTTTCGCCTCTTCTTTCTTTCCTGCTTTTGAAGATAGAACCCCTAGATTAAATAATAAATCTTTATTTTCCGGGTCCCTAGCGGTAGCTTCTTTAATTAAACGCTCATACTCTTGAGTATCACCTAACTTGTAATAGATGTTAGCTTCTGTAATGACTAAATCAGAGTTTAATGGATCTGTAGCTCTCGCCTCTTTAATGGCAGTCAATGCTTCATCCATTTTATCTTGCTGAAGATAAATAAAAGCGATGTTTTTTGTGATTTCGGGAGCTTTAGATTTTGTATCTCTTTCGCCAGGAGCAATATGAGATTTAATTGTTTTTACATACAAATCTCTTGTTGCCTTATCAAAAACCTCTTCTTCACCAGTCTCTTTGTTTATGGCAAAATACTCCGTTTTAACTCCAGTATATCCTAATTCTTTAAGCTTTAAATAATGTTTTAAAGCGGCATCGAAATCTTGTCCACTTACTGCACTTACTGCTGCATAATATAAATACTCGGCATCAGCAGGAACAACTTCGTGCAAATTAGCGAAAGCCATTTCTGCTTCTTTAAAATTTTTATTTGTAAATAAAGTGTTTGCTTTTTGAAGTAAGTCATTTTCCATTAATTTTCTCAAATCTGCAACTTCATCAGCATAGGAATTTCCGAGATATATTTTCAAGACTTTCTACAGCCATCATTACCTCTTCGCCGGAACCAGCACCATTGGCAAAGAATGCTTTTCCTTTATTAAGATAAAATTTCGCTTTGCTTTTATCGTCCATAGATGAAAGTAATGGCTCTAATTCTAAAACTGCAGCTTTAGCTTCTGCATAATTATTATTTTTTACTGCTTTCTCTAGCTCTCTTAATTCTTTCTTTTGTGCAAAAGAAAAAAAGGTTATCATTAATGCTAATGAGAGAATTAATTGTTTTTTCATGTTAAATTATAATTTTTATTTAAAGATTTTTTTATTCTTCTTCGTTAGAAGCAAGAGTCGTGCCATTGTCTATTTCATCCGGATTTTCAACGCCTTCAATACCTTCTTCAATAACTTCTTCGTCCTCATGCATCACTTTTGCAACTGCGGCAATAGAATCTTTGCCTTTTAAATTAATCAGTTTAACGCCTTGTGTCGCACGACCCATCACTCGTAAATTGGCTACCGCCATTCTAATGGCTATCCCCGATTTATTGATAATCATTAAGTCATCCTCATCGGTTACACTCTTAATAGATACTAAGTTACCAGTTTTTTCTGTAATAGAAATCGTTTTTACACCTTTTCCGCCGCGATTAGTAATTCTATAGTCTTCTAGACTAGATCGTTTACCATACCCATTCTCTGATACGACAAGGATGCCACTTTCCATATCGTCTACAGCAATCATTCCAATAACCTCATCTGTGTCTTCATTTTGTAAACGAATACCTCTTACACCGAAGCACTACGCCCCATTGGTCGTGTTTTGGCTTCTTCAAAACGAATGGCTTTACCCGATTTTAAGGCTAACATAACTTGGCTTTCGCCTGTAGTTAATTTTGCTTCTAATAAAACATCATCCTCTTTAATCGTAATGGCGTTAATACCATTGGTTCTTGGACGTGAATATTGCTCTAAAGAGGTCTTTTTAACTTGACCTTTTTTAGTCGCCATAATAACGTAATGACTATTAATGTAGTCTTCATCTTTAAGATCTTGAGTACAAATAAACGCCATCACTTTGTCATCTTGCTCAATATTAATAAGGTTTTGAATGGCTCTTCCTTTTGAAGTTTTACTTCCTTCAGGAATTTCATACACACGCATCCGGAAACATTTTCCTTTTTGAGTAAAGAATAGCATGTATTGGTGGTTAGTACCCACAAATAAATGTTCCAAGAAATCCTCATTACGCGTGGTTGATGCTTTCTGTCCAACACCTCCTCTATTTTGGGTTTTGTATTCATTTAAAGACGTACGTTTAATATAACCCGCATGAGAAATAGTAATGACTACTTGTTCATTTGGAATCATATCTTCGATACTTAAATCTCGCCCTGCATATTCAATAACTGAACGACGCTCATCACCATATTTATCGCGAACAACCACTAATTCTTCCTTAATGATAGCCATACGACGCTCTTTTTTGTCGAGGATATCCTTTAATTCAATTATCGTTTTCATTATTTCATCGTACTCTCCTCTTAGCTTGTCTTGCTCTAGTCCTGTTAATTGACGTAGACGCATTTCAACAATTGCTTTGGCTTGAATTTCAGAAAGTTTAAAACGTTCTATTAAGTTCGTCCTAGCTTCATCTGCATTCGAAGAGGCTCTTATTATTTTAATAACTTCATCTATATTGTCTGAAGCAATAATTAAACCCTCTAAGATATGCGCGCGTTCTTCTGCTTTGCGTAGTTCGTATGTTGTTCTTCTTACTACAACATCATGCCTGTGCTCAACAAAATAATGAATGAGCTCTTTTAAATTTAATAGTTGTGGACGCCCATTAACCAATGCAATATTGTTAACACTGAACGACGATTGTAATGCGGTATATTTATATAGTTTATTAAGAACGATATTTGGAATGGCATCACGCTTTAACACGTAAACAATTCGCATTCCATTTCTATCAGATTCATCACGAATAGTAGCAATACCTTCGATTTTCTTTTCATTAACCAAATCTGCAGTCTTCTTAATCATGTCTGCTTTGTTGACCTGATATGGAATCTCATTTACGATAATACATTCGCGACCATGAACCTCCTCCAATACTGTTTTCCCCCGCATTACTATACGTCCTCGACCTGTATGAAATGCTTCTTTAACACCATCATAACCATAAATAGTTCCTCCTGTTGGAAAATCCGGCGCTTTAATGTGTTGCATTAATTCATCAATCTCAATGTCATTATTCTCAATATAGGCAATGGTTCCATCGACAACTTCTGTTAAGTTATGTGGTGGCATATTTGTTGCCATACCTACCGCAATACCGTAAGCTCCATTAACTAAAAGGCCCGGAATACGTGTTGGTAAAACGGTTGGTTCCTCTAATGTATCATCAAAATTTAATTTGTGATCTACTGTTTCTTTGTCAATATCAGCAAGCATATCCTCAGATATTTTTCGCATTCTTGCTTCAGTATAACGCATGGCTGCAGGGCTATCGCCATCTACAGATCCAAAGTTACCTTGACCATCAACTAACATATAACGCAAACTCCATTCCTGAGCCATACGCACCATTGCATCATAAACCGAAGTATCACCGTGTGGGTGATACTTACCTAAAACCTCACCCACAATTCTTGCAGATTTTTTATGTGCACTATTTGCTCTAACACCCAGTTCGTGCATACCATATAGTACACGTCTATGAACTGGCTTTAATCCATCTCTTACGTCTGGTAAAGCACGTGACACAATGACTGACATTGAATAATCAATGTAAGCCGATTTCATTTCATCTTCAATATTGATTGGAATCAGTTTTTCTCCTTCTGCCATATAAAATATTATTTAGTTTTTATAAGTATTTCAAAACGTGCTAATATAAATATTTCATTAGTGATAGTAGGCCTTGAAGCTTTCTTTTTTAAAGGTATTTATTAACAATTACGCCTGTTCTCTCTTAATAAGTATCTTGTTAATTGTTTTGATTTTATAAAGTTTTTTTTGTCTATTAGCTACAGACATAATATTTAAGGAATAGTTTTTGCGATTGATATTATGATTTAGTAAATTTAATGCAGAAAGGAAACAATTTATGGATGATAATTTTTCACCAAGAGTAAAAGATGTTATAGCATATAGCAAAGAGGAAGCACTTCGGTTAGGTCATGATTTTATAGGGACAGAACATTTAATGCTTGGTTTATTGAGAGATGGTAATGGGAAAGCCATTAATATATTACACGCCCTAGATATTGATTTAAATCATTTAAGGCGTAAAGTGGAAATTTTAAGTCCCGCTAACCCCAATGTAACCATCACCTCAAACGAAAAAAAGAACTTACACTTAACAAGACAAGCAGAACGCGCTTTAAAAACTACGTTTTTAGAAGCTAAATTGTTTCAGAGCACGTCCATCAATACAGCTCACTTGTTATTATGTATTTTAAGAAATGAAAACGATCCGACTACAAAGCTTTTAAATAAGTTAAAAGTGGATTATGATAACGTAAAAGAACAATTCAAGTCTATGATTACAAACGACGATAATTACATAGAGCCTAAAGCGGAGTCATTTCAAGATGATGATTCTCAAGCTAATGAAGGCAACGAGTCTAAAGACATTTTCAATACACCTACCGGAAAAGGTAATAAGAAGTCTAAAACACCTGTTTTAGATAACTTTGGGCGTGATTTAACAGCAATGGCAGAAGAAGGAAAACTAGACCCTGTCGTTGGACGTGATAAAGAAATTGAACGTGTGTCTCAGATTCTGTCACGCAGAAAGAAAAACAACCCCTTACTTATTGGTGAACCAGGAGTTGGTAAATCGGCCATAGCAGAAGGCTTAGCGAACCGTATTGTTAAACGTAAGGTATCACGTATTTTATTTAACAAACGTGTCGTGACTTTAGACTTAGCAAGCCTTGTTGCTGGAACCAAATACCGTGGCCAGTTTGAAGAGCGTATGAAAGCCGTAATGAACGAACTAGAAAAAAACGATGATGTGATTCTTTTTATTGACGAAATTCATACCATTGTAGGCGCTGGAGGTGCTACGGGAAGTTTGGATGCCTCAAACATGTTTAAGCCGGCATTAGCGCGCGGTGAAATACAATGTGTAGGAGCCACAACACTGGATGAATACAGACAATACATTGAGAAAGATGGCGCTCTAGAACGTCGTTTTCAAAAAGTGATAGTAGAACCCACTACAGTAGATGAAACTATAGAAATTCTAAACAATATAAAAAGTAAATACGAGGAACATCATAATGTATCTTATACAGACGAAGCCATTGTAGCTTGTGTGAAGTTAACCAATCGATACATGACTGAGCGTTTTCTTCCGGACAAAGCCATTGATGCTTTAGACGAAGCTGGATCCCGCGTTCACATAACTAACATCAATGTTCCAAAACAAATCATTGAGTTAGAAAAGAAACTTGAAGAGGTTAGAGTGACTAAAAACTCTGTGGTTAAAAAACAGAAATACGAAGAAGCTGCCCGTTTAAGAGATGATGAAAAACGGTTAGAAAAAGAGTTAGCCATCGCACAAGAAAAATGGGAAGAAGACACCAAATTACATAAAGTCACCGTAACGGAAGACAACGTAGCAGATGTTGTTTCTATGATGACCGGGGTACCTGTGAATCGTATTGCGCAGACCGAAAGCAACAAACTAGCTAAACTTCCTGAGCTTATTAAAGGAAAAGTTATCGGTCAAGATGAAGCGGTTGCTAAAGTAGTGAAAGCCATTCAACGTAATCGTGCTGGACTTAAAGATCCTAATAAGCCTATTGGGTCGTTTATCTTTTTAGGTCAAACAGGTGTTGGTAAAACACAGTTAGCCAAAGTGTTGTCTCGAGAGTTGTTTGATAGTGAAGACTCTCTCATTCGTATAGACATGAGTGAATACATGGAGAAATTTGCTATTTCTCGTTTGGTTGGTGCGCCTCCAGGATATGTGGGGTATGAAGAGGGTGGACAATTAACAGAGAAAGTAAGACGTAAACCTTATGCTGTTATTCTATTAGATGAAATTGAGAAAGCCCATCCCGATGTCTTTAATATGCTTTTACAAGTTTTAGATGATGGGTATTTAACCGATTCTTTAGGTAGAAAAATTGATTTCAGAAACACGATTGTGATTATGACTTCAAATATTGGAGCACGTAAATTAAAGGATTTTGGTACGGGTATCGGTTTTGGTACGGCCTCTCAAAAATCTCAGGAAGATGCGAATGCCCGTGCAGTGATTCAAAATGCTTTGAAAAAATCTTTTGCGCCTGAATTTTTAAACAGAATTGACGATGTTGTGGTTTTCAATTCCTTAGAAAAGGAGGATATCAATAAGATTATAGACATTGAATTAGACAAATTATTAGATCGTATCACAGGTTTAGGGTATACACTTAAATTAACGAAAGCAGCTAAAGATTATATTGCAGAAAAAGGGTTTGATAAGCAATATGGTGCACGACCTTTAAAACGAGCGATTCAAAAATATGTTGAAGATGCGTTAGCAGAAGAAATTATCACCGCTCAAGTTACTGATGGGGACGTGATAAAAATGGACTTGGATAAGAAAAATGATGAAATAAAAATCACTATTGAAAAAGCTGAGAAACCAGCTGAATCATAAAATAAATAATAATACCTATAAATTAAAAAGCTTCGATATGTTTTCATATGGAAGCTTTTTTTATGCACCAAACTAAAATTACAAACCAATCTAGTATCCCCAAAATAAAGTAAAAGGTAGCTATTAGCAGAGCTGTAATTGTATGAACTGATCACTTTTGTAACGCACAAAATATATTGAAAGGAGACCTTTTATAGATGTTATTTACTACGGTCTAAAACTAGTCCGTGAGTTATGTATATCCCTTTTTAAGTACTAATTTTGAATTCCCAAATCACTTTTAAATGACTATAGAATTAGAGTTTTGTAAAATTAGACTTTTTGAAGATTATGTCATCTGCAACGTTAATGAAGGTGTTACCTTATGTCCTGAAAAGAGCCATGTCATTACAGTTTTCTTATTAAATCATTTCCAAAAAAAACCGTTTGTATACATTACAGAACGGATTCATTCTTATTCTGTAGATCCCTCTATTTATAGTCGCTCTTCCCAAGTAGAAAGCCTTAAAGGTTTTGCGGTTGTTGCATTTAATTATTTTGCCGCTAGTAGTGCGAATTACGAAAAAAACTTCTTGCAAAAACCCTTTGAAGTCTTTAATGAGACCTCTGCCGCAGAACATTGGGCTAAAAATTTACTAAACGCCGTTTAATCAAACAACTCGTTCACATCAATATTAAGCTGCTGAATGAATTGTATAGACGCTTCTATGCTATCATGCAGCACTTCATCTTCTTCTATAAAAGGCACCTCCACTCTATAGGCTTGCAGAAACTGCTCAATAAATGCGGACGATGTTAAAGGCATTCTAAAGGCTAAAGCTTGGGATGCGTTAAGTAATTCGATAGCCAAAATACGTTCCACATTATTAATCAACGTATAGGCTTGAGTTGCGGCATTGGCACCCATACTAACATGGTCTTCTTGGCCGTTACTAGACACAATACTATCAACACTTGCTGGAGTCGCTAATTGTTTATTGGCACTCACAATACTAGCCGCGGTATACTGCGGAATCATAAGTCCGGAGTTCAATCCTGGATTATTAACCGAGAAAAGCTGGCAAGCCTCTTAGTCCGAGAAACTAGTTGGAATACACGACGCTCAGAAATATTTCCCAATTCGGCCATAGCAATTTTTAAATAATCTAATGCTAATGCTAAAGGCTGACCGTGAAAGTTTCCACCAGAGATAATTTCGTCGTCTTTTGAAAAAATATTAGGATTATCGGTCACGGAATTAATTTCTGTTTTAAACGTCTTTAGCACGAAATTCAAGGTATCCTTTGTTGCACCATGCACTTGCGGAATACAACGAAATGAGTAGGGGTCTTGAACGTGTTGTTTTTCTTGATTGATTAGCACGCTTCCTTCTAGAAACTCACGCACCCGTGCAGCTGTTTTTATTTGCCCATTGTGTGGTCTAACCAAATGTACTAATTCATTAAAAGGGGCTAATCCGCCATCAAAAGCGTCTAAAGAAACACTTCCAATCAAATCAGCTAAATACGAGAGTTTAAAAGATTTTAAAAGTAAGTGAATACCATAAGCACTCATGAACTGGGTGCCATTCAGCAAGGCTAATCCTTCTTTAGATTGCAGTTGAATAGGTTGCCAGTTGAATTTTTTGAGCACCACTTCCGAAGGCAACACAGCGCCTTTGTAATTAACTTTGCCTTTACCAATTAATGGCAGTGACAAATGCGCCAAAGGAGCTAAATCGCCGGAGGCTCCCAGCGAACCCTGTGTGTAAATTACTGGTAAAATATCATGATTATAAAAATCGATTAAGCGTTCAACCGTTGCTAACTGACTTCCGGAATGGCCGTAATTAAGTGATTGTATTTTTAAAAGCAACATGAGTTTTACAACCTCTTGTGGCACTTGTTCTCCTGTACCGCAAGCGTGAGACATGACTAAGTTTTCCTGAAGCTTTGTTAGATTTTCATTAGAAATCTTTACATTATATAAAGAACCAAAACCGGTATTGATACCATAAATGGGTTTGGTTTCAACTTTTAGTTTTTCATTTAAAAACGTGCGACAATTAATAATACGTTGCTTTGCGTCTTCAGATAATTGTATCTGTTTTTGCTCATTAATAATAGCATGAACAGTCGTTAATTCTAAAACTTCAGAAGAGATATAATGTGTAGTATTCATAAATTTATTTGTACAGGCTCAAAAGTCATCATTCGTATACTGATATGCAAGAAATGTTAATAATTTATGAAAATCATAATAAAGATAATTATAATCAATTATTTTTGATCGAACTAAAACTTTCAATTAATGAAAAAACTATTAATATGCCTTTCTGCTTTAGCAATAGTAGGTTGTAAAGAAGCACCTAAAGATTATGTTACTTTTTCGGTAAGATTACAGATAAAAACAGTGATTCTGTGGTATTAAGAACACAAACCTATTCAAAAACCATAAAGGTAAACGACGATGGCACTTTTAGAGATACTTTAAAAGTAGACGCAGGACTCTATAATTTTTACGATGGTGGAGAAAGTACAAACCTCTATTTAAAGAACGGTTATGATTTAAATGTTACAATAGACACGAAACGGTTTGACGAAAGTATTACCTATGAAGGTGTGGGCGCTGAAACTAATAATTATTTAGCACAAAAAGCTTTAATGGAAGAAACGCTTTATCCTCCTGGACTTTGGGATTTTGAAGAAGCCGATTTTAAATCTACAACAGCAGAAATTCATGCCAAGTTGACTGCCTTTTTAGATAAAAACAAAAATATAGATTCTACCTTACTTTCTCAAGAGAAGAAGGGCTTAGAGGCGTTTAAGGATGGCATCTTTAATGCATATAAGCAAAATATGGCATCTGCTCAGGCTAGAGCTTCTAAATTTGCAGATTATATTGGGAAACCTGCTCCTGCTTTTGAGAACTATGAAAACGCAAAAGGAGGTACCACTTCTTTATCCGATTTAAAAGGCAAATATGTCTACGTCGACGTATGGGCAACTTGGTGTGGTCCTTGCATTAAAGAAATACCAGCTTTGAAAGAAATAGAAAAAGAATTTCATGATAAAAATATAGCATTTTTAAGTTTGTCTGTTGATGATGGCAGAGGTTATAAAAATCGTGATGCTGCTGCTGCAAGAGCAGGTTGGAAAACCATGATTAAAGAAAAAGACTTGGGAGGTATTCAAGTATTATCAGATAAAGGGTGGCAATCAGATTTTGTTCAAGGCTTTGAAATAAAAGGGATTCCTCGTTTTATTTTAATTGATCCCGCAGGAAACATTGTTAATGCCGATGCACCAAGACCTTCGAGTCCTAAATTAAGAGAAGTACTTAATAGTTTAGAAAATATTTGAACTTATAACTACTCTAATTAAAAAAAGGCGACCATTTTAAAATGGTCGCCTTTTTTATGGTTATTTCTTTTTCTTCCTGTTCGTTTTTGATTTTTTATTGGTATCCTCATCAACGTCTTCTAACTGAGGTGGCTCTGGTTGTTTAAATAAATCGATGTAGGCCTCACCTATACCCTCGATAACATGACTCGCTATTAAACTTTGATACCCAAGATTTTCTATTAACAAATCTGCAGAGCGCCCATGTAAGTAAACGGAGAAAATAGCAGAAGCTAATGCTTCATAACCCTGCGACACTAAACCAGTAATCATTCCTGTTAACACATCTCCGCTGCCTGCTGTTGCTAAGCCTGGATTCCCTGTGGTATTGATATATAATTTGTCCTTAAAAACCGTAATGGTATTTGCGCCTTTAATAACCACAATCACATGGTGTTTTTTTGAAAAGGCTTTGACTTTCTTTAGTTTATCAAAATCGTCTTTCCACTTCCCTACTAAGCCTTCCAACTCCTTAGGGTGTGGTGTTAAAATGGTTTGCTTAGGTAATGTTTTTAAAAGCGCTTTCTTTTTAGATAAAATATTTAATCCATCGGCGTCAACGACTAAAGGTGTTTTATTGGTTTTTAAAAACGCTTCAAAAGCAGCAATTGTTTTAACATCTGTCCCTACGCCTACCCCAAAACCAATAACGGTTGGCGCGATATCAAAATTAATTTTTGTAATCTTTTCTTCCTCCGGATCTGTAATAACCATGGCTTCGGTAAAGAGGTCTGCAACACCGTGTAGCCACATTTTGGTATATAGGCCGTCACTTTTCCAGCGCCAACAGATAATGCTGCCCGACTGGCTAAAGTAACCGCTCCTATTTTTCCATAGCTACCACCAATGATTAAACTATGACCATAGGTGCCTTTATGAGAATACTTTTCACGTGGTTTGTAAATGGGCAAAACCTCATTCTTTCCAATCAATTCTGCGGCTGTTTCGGTGGTAAGCAAATATTCGGGATCAATTCCAATGTCCAGCACTTCCCACTGTGTCGTATATTTTGCAGTTTCCGGTAAAAAGAAAACTAATTTTGGGGTTTGAAAACTCAAGGTATACCCTGCAGTTACAATCGCCTCCTTATCCTCCTGGCACAGTATCTGTATGTAAGCCGGAAGGAATATCTATGGATACTGTAAAGGCTCGAGTCGCTCTAAAATGGGTAAACAGCGCCTTTACCCAAGGGGCAACCGGTCTATTAATACCGATGCCAAAAATAGCATCTATAATAATATCCTTATCATCGATGACTATGGTTTCAAAATCTTCTTCGCAACTTAATAATATTGGCCAATCCTTCGTGACGTTTTTAATACGATCGTAATTAATTAAAAAATCTTTTGAGCGCTTGGTACTACAGTTGACAACGTAAGTTTTTACGTTATAACCATGTGAAATTAAATGTCCGGCCACTACTAATCCATCCCCTCCGTTGTTACCAATACCACAAAACACATGAATAGGCACTTGCGCCCCTTGCATGCGTATGTGCAACCAATTAAAAATTTGTGTTCCCGCACGCTCCATTAAATCGGTTGAGGAAATGTTTTGTTTTTCGGCTGTCCGTTTGTCTCCAGCGTATATTTGTTCTTTAGAGAATATTTTCATTTTATAATTTAATAATCCGTAATTCTAACCCCCTATTTATTTCGATAGTGAAATACATTCCGTTTTAATTCAGAATCTTATAAAAATGGAAGTTTTGTTTTGTTATTAGCGCAAAAGTAATACATTTACTATGTAATACATTCAAAAATGAACAACAACGCTCAAATAGCACCCTTAAATACGACTTCAGTTATTGACGTACGTATTACTATTTTTGCAGGCATTACTATGATTACGATGACCCTTTTGGGTTATTAATGATATTCACTTCCGCACCTATTTTAGCTTCTATGCTAATTTTTCAAAATTAATTTCGATTAAAACAGAATACCCATGCAAGTATTAAAATTTGGAGGAACCTCTGTAGGTTCTTCAAAAAACATCAATAAAGTTATCGCTATTTTAGAAGCGAATGCCAAACAAAGCAAGGTTATATGTGTTGTCTCTGCGGTAGGTGGAATTACCGATAAGCTATTAAAAGCGGGACATTTAGCCAAGGATAACAAAAAAGACTATAAAAAGGAGTATAAAGCCATTAAGAACAAACATTTAGCCATGCTTTCTGAATTAATTCCTACCAACGAGACCAAAGTTGCAGATGCTCTAGAAGAAAAGTTAAAACAACTAAAAAATCTTTTAGATGGTATTTTTTTAATCAATGAATTATCACATCAAACATCAGATCGTCTGTTAAGTTTTGGTGAACTATTATCTTCATTTATTATTGCTGAAACCCTTAAAAGTAGAGCCATAAGTGCCGTATTAAAAAATGCGCAAGAGCTAATTGTAACCAATTCAAATTTCACAAAAGCTGAAGTGAAGTTTGAGCCTACCAATTTAAATATTCGGAACTATTTTAATACGTCTAATAAAAGTATCACCATCGTACCTGGGTTTATTTCAAAATCTGTAAACCATGAGATTACGACGTTAGGGCGTGGCGGATCAGATTACACTGCTGCCATTATTGCTGCCGCCTTACACGTAGAGCGACTAGAAATATGGACCGATGTTAGTGGCATGTATACCACCAATCCTAAATTAGTGAAACAAGCCTACCCTATTAAACACATTAGCTATCAGGAAGCCATGGAATTATCACATTTTGGCGCTAAAGTACTTTATCCGCCAACGGTGCAACCTGTATTAGATTTAAAAATACCAATCCATATTAAAAATACTATGGACCCCAAAGCTCTTGGAACTATTATTTCAGAGAATAGTCATGGAAAATCTTCCACCGCCACTGGCATTACCAATATAAACAACATCGCCTTATTAACCCTTCAAGGTAATGGTATGGTAGGCGTGCCTGGTTTTTCTAAACGTTTGTTTGAAACCTTGGCTCAAGAGAAAATTAATATCATCTTAATTACACAAGCCTCCTCTGAGCACTCCATTTGTTTTGGTATTGAAGTACAAGAAGCCAATCTTGCAGAATTTGCCATTAATGAAGTTTTTGAATATGAAATAGCCACAAAGAAAATTGACCCGATTCTTGTTGAAAAAGAGTTAGCAATCATCGCTTTAATAGGTGATAAAATGAAAAGCCACCAAGGCATTAGTGGTAAAATGTTTAGTACTTTAGGGAAAAACAATATTAATATACGGGCGATTGCACAAGGGGCTTCAGAAAGAAATATCTCTGCGGTCATTGCTGAAAAAGATGTAAAGAAAGCGCTGAATACCCTACATGAAAGCTTTTTTGAAAGTGACACCAAACAACTTAATGTCTTCATCACTGGTGTAGGAAATGTGGGCGAACGCCTAGTAGAACAGATAAAACAACAGCAACAGTATTTAAAAAAGCATCTAAAAATTAATTTACGGGTTGCAGGGCTCTCCAATTCTCGAACGATGGTTTTTAATGCAGACGGTATTGATTTGAACGCCTGGAAAGCGGAGTTAAAAGAAGGAGAAGTGGCTACCCTAGAAGGCTTTTTTAAAAATGCAAAAGTTTTAAACCTCCGTAACAGTGTTTTTGTAGATGTGACTGCTAATGAAGCGGTTTCAAAGTTATATGCCAAATATCTAAAAGAGAGTATCGCCGTAGTTGCCTGTAATAAAATTGCCTGTTCAAGTACTTATGAAAACTATGTAAAACTAAAAGCATTGTCACTAGAATACAATGCACCGTTTTTATTTGAAACCAATGTGGGGGCAGGTCTACCTATTATCGACACCTTAAGTAATTTAATGGCTTCCGGAGATAAAATCACCTCCATTCAAGCGGTTTTGTCTCGGGAGTTTAAACTTTGTTTTTAACAATTTTAATGCTTCCACGCCCTTTCATGATGTGGTTAAGCAAGCACAAACGGAAGGGTATACCGAGCCTGATCCAAGAAT
Source organism: Lacinutrix neustonica (assembly GCF_026625145.1). Classification (GTDB taxonomy): domain Bacteria; phylum Bacteroidota; class Bacteroidia; order Flavobacteriales; family Flavobacteriaceae; genus Lacinutrix; species Lacinutrix neustonica. The sequence goes on from NZ_CP113088.1 coordinate 753,293, forward strand.
AGACTTAAGTGGTGTTGATGTCGCTCGAAAAATTTTAATTTTAGCCGGAGAGAGCGGCACCGCAATGAATTTGGAAGACATAACCAACGCTTCTTTTTTAACAAAGGCAAACTTAGAAAGTGACTCAGTCGCTGATTTTTATAGTACTTTAGTTCAAGAAGAAACTCATTTTCAAAAGCTATATGCTGCAGCAAAAGCAAAAAACTGTCAGCTAAAATATGTTGCAGAATTTAATAAGGGGAAAGCCAAGGTTGGGTTGAAGGAAATTCCACAAGGGCATCCGTTTTATAATTTGGAAGGAAAAGATAATATCGTGATGTTTTATACGCAACGCTATCCCGAGCAACCCATGATTATTAAAGGTGCTGGTGCTGGAGCAGATGTCACGGCCTCCGGGTTGTTTGCCGATATTATTCGCGTTGGAAATAATTAAAACACGTAAGGAATAGAGGAAACAGGATAAAGACACTCCAGTTGCGGTCTAATTTTCTTTCCTCTGTTCCATATTGAATATAAAATATGAATGAAATAAAAATATTTTCACCTGCCACCGTGGCTAATGTATCCTGTGGATTTGATGTTCTTGGCTTTTGTTTAGATACCATTGGAGATGAAATGGTAGTAAGGAAAACTAAAGACAAAGGGATTCGCATTACAAAAATTGAAGGTTACGATTTACCATTTGAAGCTCATAAAAATGTTGCGGGTGTTTCAGCTTTAGCTTTAATGGAAGTAGCCCAACCTCATTGCGGATTCGAAATCGAAATTTATAAAAAGATAAAACCCGGCAGTGGGATTGGCAGCAGTTCTGCTAGTGCAGCGGGCAGTGTGTGGGCGATTAACCAATTATTAGGCAGCCCTTTTAACAAAACACAAATCACCAATTTCGCGATGAAAGGAGAAGCCCTCGCTAGTGGCTGCGAACATGCAGATAATATTGCACCTGCCATATTTGGAGGCTTTACATTAGTGAAATCATGCACGCCATTACAGGTATTAGCAATCCCTTCTCCTTCAAAATTATATGCCACCATCATTCACCCTGAAATAGAAATAAAAACGGCAGAAGCAAGAGCTATTTTACCAAAACAAATAGCACTTAAGAAAGCGATTACCCAATGGGCAAACTTAGGGAGTTTAGTACATGCGATGCATACGAGTGACTATGAATTAATTAGTGATTCGTTAAACGATATTATTGTTGAACCCTTTAGAAGCCAATTGATTCCATATTTTGATGTCGTGAAAACAGAAAGCATAAAAGCAGGTGCTTTAGGTGCTGGCATCTCCGGTTCCGGGCCCTCCATTTTTGCTTTATCAAAAGGGAAAGCAGCTGCAGAAGCAGTCGCCCATGCTATGAAAAAAGTATACTCTAAAACAGATATTAATTTTGATATTCATCTGTCAAAGATTAATATGGAAGGTATTCGAGTAATTAAAAGTAACTAATTAAAAAGAGTGAGCTCACTCCTTTTGAACAAAATGAGGCATCTATTTAAAAGCTGCTTCGACAAGCTCAGCATGACAACGAGAAATATAAAATAATAATGACAAGCTAATAATCAAGATATCATTACAATGTGCTTTTTTTTAACGACTTGGCTATCTTAGCAATAGCCAAAAAAATTTGTCATGCAGATTTGAAAGAAGTATAGGTATAAGCTAAATTAATATTAAAAGATTTTCGCTCAAGTGTATCCTGAGTGCAGTCGACAGACAAAAGCAAACATGAACTATTACAGTCTAAACAAACAAGCACCAAACACAACATTCAAACAGGCGGTCATAAAAGGTCTTGCGCCGAGATAAAGGTTTGTACTTTCCGGAGCGTATTACCCCTTTACCGCATTCGTTTTTTAAAAACATCGATACGCTAAGCAATTCGGAAATCGCATTTGAAGCCATCAAGCCATTTGTGAGCCCGGATATTCCTGAAGACATCCTTAAAACAATTATTGAAGACACCTTGTCTTTTGAATTCCCTGTAATAACATTGAATGATAGCATCTCAACTTTAGAACTCTTTCATGGCCCAACCATGGCTTTTAAAGATGTTGGCGCACGGTTTATGGCACGTTGTTTAGGGTATTTCAACAAAGATAACACTAACGAGGTCACCGTTTTAGTGGCCACCTCCGGAGATACTGGAGGTGCCGTCGCCAATGGCTTTCTTGGTGTTAAAGGGGTCAATGTGGTTATTCTCTACCCTAGTGGAAAAGTAAGTGCTATTCAAGAAAAACAACTAACCTCCCTTGGTCAAAACATTACAGCGTTAGAAGTTGACGGTGTGTTTGATGATTGTCAGGAGATGGTAAAACGTGCTTTTTTAGACGAGGCATTAACCAGTAAAATGCAACTCACATCTGCCAATTCTATAAATGTAGCCCGTTGGATGCCACAGCTTTTTTATTTTATGTTTGCCTACAAGCAATTGTATAAGACCTATAAAGACCTTGTGTTTTCTGTACCAAGTGGTAATTTTGGAAACGTTTGCGCGGGTATGATGGCGCAACAACTAGGCTTACCTATTAAGCATTTTATCGCTTCTAATAATGAAAACAATGTGGTCACCCAATATTTGAAGACCGAACAATATACGCCCAAACCATCGGTACAAACCATTAGTAATGCCATGGATGTTGGAAATCCTAGTAACTTTATTCGTATTCGTGAGATTTATAAAAATAATTTTGAGGTATTAAAATCAAACTTATCCTCTTTTAGTTTTAGTGATGAAGCTACTCGTGACGCTTTAAAAGAGATTTATGACACCTTTAATTACGTTGCAGACCCGCACGGAGCTGTAGGATATTTAGGTTGCAAAGCCTATTTAAAGCAGCATCCTAGTGCACATTGTGTATTTTTAGAAACGGCACACCCAACTAAATTTCTAGAGGTGGTTGAGGACGTTATTAAGGAGAAACAAAAATTACCAAAGCAAATTCTAGCCGTCATGGGAAAAGAGAAGGTCGCCATTAAGATTAGCAGCTATGACGAATTAAAGGCGTACTTACTTGAAAAATAGCAGTATTATTCCTAAATTATTAAGAACACTTAAGCATCTGGTTTTATTACAATAAGCAGAATCATAGCATCGTGTGAAGTCTCAAACCGGGTACAAAAAGATATAAGACAATGAATAACAAGACTATAGTATTACTTTTAACGCTAGTTTTTTTGTCCTTTTTCACATACTCTCAAGACAAAACATACATCCAATCAGGAGATAACACCATTCATTTAACCTCATATGGACAAGGACAACCCATATTAATTATTAATGGTGGTCCGGGTATGAATAGTGAGGGTTTTAAGGCTTTAGCGCAAATTATTGGTAAAACCAATAAAGCCATTATTTATGATCAGCGAGGCACTGGGGAATCTAAAATACCAAACATAAATGCACAAACCATCACAATGGATGCTATGGTAGCAGACATCGAGGTGATTAGAAAACACCTGGGGCTTAATAATTGGGTGATTCTAGGACATTCGTTTGGCGGCATGCTAGGGGCTTATTATGCTTCCAAGCACCCCGAAAGCATTCGAGGTCTTATTTTATCGTCTTCAGGAGGTCTTAAACTAGATCTTTTTTCTAGAATTGATATCACCTCAAAATTAACCCGCTTAGAACGAGATTCACTAAACTATTGGAATCGTAAAATCGCAAATGGAGATACCACCTATCTCGCAAGATTAAAACGCGGTACTTTTTTAGCGCCTGCCTATTTATTCGACAAATCTAATATTCCTGTTGTTGCAGAACGGCTTACGCAAGGCAATTCTGTTATAAACGGGCTGGTGTGGCAAAACATAAGCGCGATTGCTTTTGATTGCACAGAAGGGTTAAAGAAAATTAAAGTCCCTGTGCTCATCATTCAAGGCAAACAAGATATTATTGATTTAGAAACTGCAGAAGTCGCGAAAAGCGCACTTCAAAACTCAGAGTTGGTCATTCTTGACAACTGTAGCCATTATGGATGGTTAGATCAACCTACGCTCTATTTTAAGCATATTAACAGTTATTTAGAAAAAATAAATAATAAGTAAAGGCTTCCCTGAAATTTGTAGTAAAACCCAGGGTATAAAAATAGCCACTGATTTCGTGGCTATAAAAATGCAATGGTTTTTTAATGAAAAAGTTTAAGCTTCTATAGCAGACACTTTATGTAATGCTTTACCTATAAGTGTTTCACCACTTATAATTTCAAAGGTTTTTTTATTAGCAGTATCATCGTTTAGACTTCTTATTAAAGTTTGCGCGACGTCTGCTCTACTAATCTCTCCCCGTTTATTCAATTTTTCCTCGAGCTCAATTTTATCTGTTGCCGATTCATTATTCAATGTTCCCGGTCTCACAATAGCATAATTCAAGCTGCTATTTTTTAAATATTCGTCTGCGTTATGCTTTGCTTTCAAATACTCTACCAATTGGTCCGCTTCTTTAGGTTTATCTGCCCCCATGGAACTTAACATGACAAACTTTTTAACTCCCGATTCTACAGAAGCATGAATCATGCGTTTGGCTCCATTTTGATCAACTTCCTCTACTTTTTTACCACCAGATCCTGCTGCAAAAATTACTTTATCGATAGTGTTATTTTTAAAAACATGAGAGACATCTTTTTCTAAATCTGCCATGACAACGTCTACGTTCTGATTTTCAAAGGATTTAAATTGCGTTTCATCACGCACCATCGCAATCGGATTAAAGTATTGTGATTCTTTTAATAGATTTATTATTTGTTTTCCTGTGGTGCCATTGGCACCTGCTACTAGTATATTTTCCATAACCTTAAGATACGAAGAAAAAGTCGCACAACGGCTCTAGTTTTCTCATTTAACTTGGCTTTAGTATAGTTTTAACGTAGTTTTAGCAATGGTATTTTCTGTAAGATAAATGGGGTCCGTTGACCCGCATGAAACGTATTTTCTACCAGGTGTCCTATACATAAACATGGAACCCTAGAAATAATATGCATTGATCTAAATGAATTTTTAGTATTACAAAAGCTGTTTTTTTTAATCTAGCTTAGGTAATATAAAATCATCTAAAGCACTTTTCTGACGCATTAATTTCTCGATCTCGTCAGCATCTCTTGGCGCATCGGCAGATAGATTTACGGGTCCGTTTTCTGTAATTAAAATATCATCTTCAATACGTACGGCAATGCCCCACCATTTTTTGTCACAAGGACTCCCTTCGGAATATAAATTCCAGGTTCTACTGTTATCACTTGATTGGCTTCTAAAGGGCCGTAAGTTCCCGGGTCATGAACATCTAGTCCTATGTGATGAGACACCCCATGCGGTAAATAACTATGCTTTATGTTTTCAGTTTCAATAATGCCTAATCTCGCTAATCCTTTATTTACCACGTCCTGAGCCGCTTGGTTACTGGCCCAAAAGGCATTGCCTACTTGACACGCTTCAATCCCTGCATTTTGCGCTTCTAAAACAATGTCATAAATGGCACGCTGTTCTTTGTTAAATTTCCCATTGGCAGGAATTGTTCACGTAACATCTGCCGTATAGCCATGATATTCTGCTCCTAAATCCATTAACACCAAATCGTTCTCTACTTTCATTTTTGTGTTCTCAATATAATGCAACACACAACCATTATTTCCTGCACCCACGATGCTTGGGTACCCTTCATACTCACTGCCATACTTTTTGTAAACAAACTCATGAACGCCTTGTATTTCTGTTTCAGACATTCCGGGATGCATGGCTTTCATAATTTCTATTTGACCTTGTGCCGAAATACGAATCGCTTTGGTTAATAACACCATCTCTTCCGGTGTTTTCATTTGTCGTAACTCTGCCATAAAGGTTGTTAATTCCCTAGGCGCTAAATTATTTTTTTTAGGCACAGCCTCTATTTTAATAATGTTCTCTTTGGCTTCTTTTCTTAAGGCATTAGTTTCGGCAGTAACATATTTAACAATGTTTTCATCTGCTTTTAATTCGGGATAATCTGTATAAATTTCTCCGATTTTTTGAGCCACATTCGCACTGTTCTCAATATCCGTCGCTTTTATAGTCGTTTTAACTCGTCTTACCATCTCTGATTCTTCCGGAGCGGTATCATATCCTATTTGAGATTTAAACGTGTTTACCAAATCGTATAAATCAGCTTTATTTCGTTTAGAATCCCTGTAATCATCATTGAAATTATTAAAAAACACTTTATTAAACTTCGAATAATCTATTCCTGAATCCCGAAAGGCTGTTCCATTTAAAACCATTTCAAAACCAAGTTGCTCTTTGGCACCTTCGACACCCAGCCTGTAACCCGTCCACATTTCGGCCCGCTTGTCCTTTTCCTGAACGAAAAGAATCTCATTAAATGCTGTGCCGTTCGTATTTGTTTGGTTTTCAGAAAAAACAATTAAAGCTGTATTTGGCTCTTTATAACCGGTTAAGTAATAAAAATCTGGATCTTGATGGTATATATAGTCTACATCGTTGGCACGGTTTCTCACCGGATTGGCAAAAAAAACAGCCACACTATTTGCTGGCATTTTAGCCCGCAACGCCGCTCTTCTACTCTTGTGAAATTCTGGTTTTAAGTAGTCTGTAGGATTTCCATTTTGTGCAAAACTAATTGTTGTAAAAAAAGAAAGAATAAGTAATATCAATCGAGTATTCATTTTGTTTAATATTGTTGAAGTTGAAAATTAAGCATAATAATGAAGAGTAGGCAAAAACGTTAACGAAATTAACAAATTTTTAATCGTTTTAATGTTGAAACCGACTCGATAATTTTCAATACTTTTGCTTCATAAATTTTTAGAACTATTATAAAATTCTCACCTTATTGAGAATAATAAAAAATACTTTTCAATGAAAAATACAGCGCTAACATCAACTCACGAAGCACTTGGTGCAAAAATGGTCTCATTTGCAGGATACAACATGCCCGTACAGTACGATGGCGTCAATATTGAACACGAAGCCGTTAGAAAGGATGTTGGTGTATTTGATGTATCTCATATGGGCGAGTTTTTAATTGAAGGCCCAAATGCTTTAGCTTTAATCCGGAAAGTATCCAGTAATGACGCCTCCAAATTAACGGTTGGAAAAGCGCAATATTCGTGTCTTCCTAATGATGACGGTGGCATTGTAGATGACTTACTCATTTATAAAATAAAAGAAGAACAGTATTTATTAGTGGTAAATGCCAGTAATATAGAAAAGGATTGGAATTGGATTTACTCTAAAAATGATGTTGGAGCAGAAATGAAAGACGTTTCTGAAGCCTATTCTTTACTTGCTATACAAGGTCCAAATGCCGTTGAAAAAATGCAACCCCTTTCAAGTCATGATCTATCAGAAATCAAATTCTACAACTTTATTGTTGGTGATTTTGCAGGTATAGAGCACGTCATTATCTCGGCTACAGGTTACACAGGCAGTGGTGGATTTGAAATTTATTGTAAAAACGAAGACGTGAAACAAATTTGGGATCGAGTAACTCAGGCTGGCGCTAAACCAATAGGTCTTGCTGCACGAGACACTTTACGGTTAGAAATGGGCTATAGTCTTTACGGAAATGATATCGATGATACCACATCCCCTTTAGAAGCTGGTTTAGGCTGGATAACTAAGTTTACGAAACACTTTACAAATTCTGAAAATTTAGCTGAACAGAAAAAACATGTATTAAAAAGAAAATTGGTGGCGTTTGAATTAGACGACAAAGGCATTCCAAGAAGTGGGTACGATATTGTTGACAATGCCGGCAACCATATTGGAAAAGTAACCTCCGGCACGATGTCCCCTTCACTAAAAAAAGGTATTGGTTTAGGTTATGTTTCTCCGGTGTTTAGTGATTTTGGAAGCAAAATAAACATACAAATTAGAAAAAACGCCATTCCTGCAACCGTTGTGAAATTACCTTTTTATAAAGGCTAATTAACTATTTCAACTGGAGGTCTGATTAAGTGCTGTCAAAATCTTTATTTGTGTTTAGACGAAATGGAACCCGGAGGGTGCCCTGTGTGACAATAGTTTATAACTATTTTAGTTGTAACTCATAATGAAGAAAGAAGTAGATAAAAAAAATAGAATTCTTGTTTTAGGGGCAAGTGGGTTTTTAGGTGAAGCGATTTACAAGGAGCTCTGTTCCTATTTTAGAACCTATGGCACCTATAGAACTGATAATTACAGCTTTGACAAGAATCAACATTATTTTCAGTATCATGTGGAAGAAGATGATATTTTCGAAATTCTTGAGGCTGTAAAACCCACCGTTATTATTTCTGCCCTGAGAGGCAATTTTTCTGCCCAAATCATTGCACATGCCCATCTTACAGAATATATAGTCGCCAATAATGCACGCCTTATTTTTTTATCTTCTGCAAATGTTTTTGATGCTTATAGCAAATTCCCAAGCTATGAATTAGATAAAACACTAAGTCATAGCATGTACGGGCACTTTAAAATTAAAATTGAAAACATGCTCTTACGCTTGCCAAAAAAGCTAGTGACTATTATACGCTTGCCTATGGTTTTTGGAGTGCATTCGCCACGAATAACAGAGATTAAGGCGTTCTTAAAAGAAGGGGCACCTATTGAAGTGTTTCCTAATTTAATCATGAACGTTACTACAGATTCTAAAGTAACCCAGCAAATACATTATATTATTAATCGCAATAAATATGGTGTTTTTCACTTGGGAAGCAACGATTTAGTGCACCATGATGATTTTATCGAAGAAATCACAGCACGATTAGGAGCTTCCAAACCCACCTTTAAAAATGTGTATACCACCAATGACGAGCGTTATTTAGCTGTTATGAGTAAGGAAAACAAGTTGCCTAAACATCTACAATTAGAAAGTAGTGACATTTTGAAAGAATTAGAAATTTAGTCTCTTTCTGAGGGTCTTTTTTCAAAAAAAGAAAGGATAATCTATTAAATGGACAGGACTATTCTTATTTTTATAATTAATTAAACCAATGGTCACTCTAAAGGTTCTATCGAGAATTCCTTGCAGTAGTAGACCCATTAAAAAAGCACATATTATGTCTAAACTATCAGAAAAAGAAATCGTAAAACACTTAGAGAAATTACCGGAATGGGATTATGAAGATGACGCTATACATACTGAGTATGAATTTAACAATTTTAAAGATTGCTTTAGCGCCATGAGTCGGATTGCTTTTGAGTGTGAAGCTTTAAACCACCACCCGGACTGGTCTAATTCCTACAATGTATTAAACATCTCTTTAACGACTCATGATGCTGGCGGCATCACTCTAAAAGATATAAAGCTCGCGCTTGTTATTGAAGGCATTGTTGAAGAAGAAGAAGAAGAGTAACTCGTTTATTAATACAAATAAAATTTGCTATACTGTCGTCTTAAGGCAATTGCTTTTAGATGTTCATTATATTTTTAAACCTCCTAGATTTTTTTAAATTTGCGATTGAAGATTTAAGAAGGTTTCCACCCTCGTGGATATTAAAATAAAAATACATTTCCGTCTAAGTGGGAATAAAAAAAACAAGATGATATATGGGAAGAGCTTTTGAATTCCGTAAAGCACGAAAAATGAAACGCTGGTCTGCCATGAGTAAGGCCTTTACACGTATAGGAAAAGACATTGTCATGGCCGTAAAGGAAGGAGGTCCAGATCCAGCGAGTAATTCACGCTTACGTGCTGTGATACAAAATGCCAAGGCTGTAAACATGCCAAAAGACAATGTGGAGCGTGCCATTAAAAAAGCCAGTGAAAAAGATCAAGGTGATTTTAAGGAGGTTATTTTTGAAGGGTATGCACCTCATGGAATTGCCGTATTAGTAGAAACCGCAACAGATAACAATACAAGAACCGTTGCTGATGTGAGAAGCTATTTTAATAAATGTGATGGCAGTTTAGGAACCTCTGGATCAGTTATTTTTATGTTTGATCATACTTGTAATTTTAGAATTGATGCGGAAGGTTTAGATCCTGAAGAATTAGAATTGGAGTTTATAGATTTTGGAGCGGAAGAAGTGTTTGCAGATGATGATGGGATATTAATTTATGCACCGTTTGAAAGTTTTGGCGCCATTCAAGCAGAATTGGAAAGACGTGAAATAGAAATACTGTCTTCACGGCTTTGAGCGCATTCCTCAAGTAACAAAAACCTTAACACCGGAACAACAGGCCGACGTTGAAAAACTTTTGGAAAAATTAGATGACAATGACGATGTACAAAATGTATATCATACCATGGAGGAAAGCAGTGAGGAGTAATGAGATAAAATCTTAGGGTTCTGGATAAAGACCTTATATAATTGCCTTTGATAGAAAAGTAAAAAGCTACTTCAGTAGGTGAAGTAGCTTTTTAATTATAATGTCGTAGTAGGTGAATGTTTCTTTTTAGGGACTTAGGGCTTAAAGTTTACTTTATGTTTCATCCGAATACTACACCATAATAGTTTCAATTATAGTACCAAACTACTATTAATTTTAGTTTAATACAACGTTTGCGTTCCTTTTTCGATAAAAACCACAGCTAATTTTATATCGTCAAGATTATCGATAAATAATCGATAAAACACACATATCATCGATTAACTGTATTTTGACACTTTTCCGATGACGCCTTTGTAGAAATTATACATATAGATAAAATCAGCCTCTATGTCACTTGTTGGATAAAACGGTTCCGATACTTTGTTTTGTTTGTTCTTAAAGTCTAAGGTAAACATGATAATAGGAACTTTTGCAGCTTTAGCAATATAATAAAAGCCTGTGCGCCATTGCTCTACTTTCTTTACGGTACCTTCAGGAGCAAAAGTGATTCTAAATTCGTCACGTTTTTCGAACTCCTTTGCGATGGCTTCCACTTTATTTTCATTCTTACTCCTATTTAAAGGCACGCCTCCAATAGCTCTAAAATAATATCCAAAAGGCCATGTGAATAATTCTTTCTTTCCTACAAAATTAGTTTTTATTCCTATTACTTTTCTAAGTAGGACTCCCATATAAAAATCATGCCAACTCGTATGAGGCACAGCAATAATGACTGCTTTTTTAACCACGTCCATGGACATGTTAGTGTTACCAACCAGTTCCCAGCCTAATAATTTTGAGTATATAAATTTGGCTATTTTTTGCATATTACATTTTCTCGTATAATTCTCTTATGGCCGCACGGGTAATCGTCTTTTTCCAGTTTTTACCAATAGCATTTTCCCAAAGTGGCTCAAGACTTAAAGCGACATCAATCATGGTATCAAACTCATGATCGGTTAAATTGGCACATATCCCAAGAGGTAATTCTATATCATGCTTGGCCTTCATTTGTTTAAACAATCTAACGCCCTCCGGGTAGTACGCTTCTAGGTGATCAAAAACGATGCAATTACCTATACCATGCTTTACTCCTAATAAATATCCCAGCCCATAACTTAATGCATGAGCAACCCCAACTTGCGAATAAGCAATGCTCATACCTCCATGCCAACTGGCCATCATGAGTTTATCTTGTGCCTCTTGTTTTGATAAGTTATCACCAATAAAAATATCTTTACATAATTCCAATGCTTTCTCTCCGTAGCTTTTACTGAAGGCATTTAAGTAGGTCCCATTTAATGATTCGATACAATGTATATAGCAATCCATTCCTGTATAAAACCATTGTTCTTTTGGCACATCTTTAGTGAGTTACGGGTCCAAAACCACCTGGTCAAAAGGTGTGTAATCGCTATTCATACCTAATTTACGCTTTGGTCCAGTAAGTATTGTTGTTCGTGATACTTCTGCTCCGGTTCCTGAGATAGTAGGTATACCAACATGATAAACTGCGGGATTTTTAACCAAATCCCACCCTTGATAATCCTTAGCCTCTCCATCATTAGTAAGCATTATGGCAACCGCTTTAGCAACATCAAGTACGCTTCCTCCTCCAATCCCAATAATACCAGAAGGCAGTTCTTTGAAGTTAAGAATAATCTCTTCTACAAGTTGGTCTATTTGATCTGTTTTAGGTTCTTCCGCTACAGATACAAAAACAAGTTTATCGTCGTAAGATAATGGAATTCTTGAAGTCAACCAAGTATTTCCTTTAAACACATCATCAACAAAAAATATAAATGGGGCTTTGCTATTTCGTCTTTTAGGTGAAATAATTTCTTCTAATTGATCAAAACTACCTCGTCCAAAAATTACTTTGGACACCATTGGGAAATTTCTAAAATTCATTTATTTAATCAAATTATGTTATTTGTTGTTTTAAAAATTATTAATCAGCATCTTACAATACACCAATTAAAAATCATCAACTAATGACTAACTCCCACCAATTGATAGTTTTTTAACTCGTTGACTTCTAGCTCTTAAAATGTAGCGCATGCTAATCTCAAAACCAATTCTTTTCTATTTGAATTAGGTTTTATTTGTCCGTAAAGCTTAAACCAAAGCACAGCCGAATAATGGCCGCAATTTAAGTCATTTTGTTGTGGATACAAATCGTTTAAGGGCTCAATTCTATTTTTTTACTAGATTTAATTTCACAAGAAACCTGTATCGATCCTTATCATTTTCCATGGATGTAAAACAAAAAAAACATGCTCTCCTTAACAAAGCAATCATAATCCGAACCAACTCGAACCCATGAACATTAGTATCTACAAACTTGAAACTCTTACTTTCAATACCATGAATGGCTTTAATACCAACGTGTAAATACGCCGTGACATCGATTACACATGCGTTTTTCACGTTACTATAGACCTTAGTGACATCTAAAGGTAAGCCGATATTTATGTGTGTTATTAAGAAGACAATATATTGCCTAAACCATTTTTTTTTGAAGCCTATATTTAAATCCTTTATATTCAACTTTTTAAGACATCAATTGGATAATATCATTTAAGCTCGAAACCGTTAGATAGGTCGCATTATCATGCACATTCACAGGAACCTCTTCATGAGCCCAAGTCGTGTGAAATGGCACATGAATAGCTTCTGCTCCAATATTTATTAAAGGTAAAACATCAGATTTTAGTGAGTTTCCAATCATTAAGAATTCTGAAGGCTTAATATCTAAATGTCTTAAAAGTTTAGTATAATTGACTTCTTTTTTATCGCTCAATACTTCAATATGATGAAAAAAATTTATTAGACCAGACTTTTCCAATTTGCGCTCTTGATCGAGCAGATCCCCTTTTGTGACTAATATTAATCTGTACTTATTTGATAACGTTTTTAACACGTTTTCTACACCATCCAGCAATTCTACAGGTTTATTTATCATGTCTTTACCTATATCGATAATCTTTGCGATGGTTAGATTTGAAATCGTATTATTAGACAGCTCTAATGCCATTTCAACCATAGACAATATAAAACCCTTTACCCCATAACCGTAATATTCAAGGTTTTTCATTTCCATTTTAAACAATTCTTGATCTATTTTATTAGGTGTTTCGAATTTGTTTAATAAGTTACAAAACTCTTGTTCAGCCTCGCGAAAATAGGTTTCATTGACCCAAAGCGTGTCATCTGCATCAAAGCCAATAACCTTTATAGAACGATATGTTTTGTCCATTTTGTTTCAAATATCAGTTTAAGAGCTAAAAAGAGGTGCCTTCCTCCTAGTCTACAGAGCAATTTTTAGAAATGTCTTCGTTATTTCCACAATTTTTTTGCCCGCTCCAAATCTTCAGGCGTATCAATTTCTACCCCTTGGACATTCGTTTCTACCATTTTTATACGTTTTCCGTATTCTAAATAACGAATGCATTCAATTTTTTCTGAAGCTTCTAAAGTGAGCATTGGTAAATGATAAAAGTCTAACAAAGCCTCTTTTCTAAAAGCATAAACCCCCTTATGCTTATAATATTTAGCAGCCACTTCTTTATCACGAGGAAACGGAATAGGGCTTCGAGAAAAATATAGCGCAAAATTATTTTGATCTACAATCACCTTTACGGTGTTCGGGTTTTCAATCTCTTTCCAATCTTGAATATGCACCATTAAAGAAGCCAAATCGACTTCTTTTTTTGTGTCTTTTTTAAAGACTTCTATGAGTTCCTTAAGCGAATCTACTTCTGTAAATGGTTCATCTCCTTGCACATTAACCACGATGTCCACATCCATAAATTCAACAGCTTCAGCAATTCGATCGCTGCCACATTCATGAGGTTTTTTACTCATCATCACTTTGCCATTTATAGATGCAATCTCTTCGAAAATAATTTCACTATCAGTCACGACAATAACTTCATCAAATAAATTTGTGGCCAACGTGGCTTCATAGGTACGAGTAATTACCGGTTTTCCTCCCAAATCTTGCATGAGTTTACCAGGAAAACGTGATGCACTATAACGTGCAGGGATCATTGCTATTATCTTCATTTAATAATTAAATAATTAAGTATTCAAAAATAGAAATAATAAATAGGAATTTAAGGTTTAGAGGTTTTAAACTTAATATAACTCTCAAATTTAATGTCTTCTATTGTGAATGACAACAAAAAACAAGATTTGCGACCCCTTTATTTCAAGCATTGAATAACTAAAATAGGTGCATTGCTCTCAATTACAACCTAATCCTCTGTTTCAAAAAACGCATCTTTAAAACCAATTAAATATAATTTTTCTTTTGCTCTCGTTACTGCTGTATACAACCAACGCAAATAATCTCTATTAATACCATCCGGCAAATAAGGCTGTTCCACAAACACCGTATGCCATTGCCCGCCTTGAGATTTATGACACGTTATAGCATATGAGAATTTAACTTGAAGGGCATTAAAATACTTGTTGTTTTTAATGGCAAGAAATTTCTTGTAATTACTTTTTTCGTCTTCATAGTCTTTTTGTACTTCCTGATATAACCTATTGGAGTCTTCATAGGGTAGTGAAGGTGTTTCAGCTGCTATGGTATCTAACATTAATACGGTTTCAAATGGAGTCATTTTGGGATAATCTACCATACGTACCTTAACTTCCGCAAAGCGAAAACCATACAATTCTTTTATGCTAAAAATTTCAAGAACTTCAATAATATCACCATTAGCAATAAACCCTGCTTCTGTTGTAGGCTTCAACCAAAAGTAATTGTTTTTAACGACCATTAAATAATCCCCGGAGGATAATTCGTTTTCGTTGAACAAAATGCGTCTTCTTATTTGCTCATTATACAAGTTCGCGCGTTTGTTACTTCGAACAATAAGCGCCATTTCCTCATTACCCAAGGTGCTATAAGCATCGTTAATGGCATCCAATACATCATTTCCATCAATTAAGCGTACAATATCTTTAAAGCCGTTGAGATTAAATTTAAAGCTGTCATAAAATCCACCGGAAATAGCTTCACGCAACAGCGTGGCATTTTCAAGAATGCCGAGTCTTGTTGTTGTCGCATCACTTCATCAAGCTCCATTTTTGCGACGTCCTTATTATAGGTTAAACTTAATACCTTTTCGTCTAGTGCTGGACTTATTTCTAATTTTACTGGGGGTAATTGTGCCGTATCCCCTATAAGTATTAATTTACATTGATGCCCTTGATAAACGTATTGCATTAAATCGTCTAACAGTGAACCATTTGCGAATGTTTTAGAATCTCCTGGTGTATCCGGAATCATTGACGCTTCATCAACGATAAAAATGGTGTTTTTATGTTTGTTTGGTTGTAAAACAAATTTCACTCCCCCGCTTTGCTCTTTTTTTGGGAAATATATTTTCTTATGAATAGTAAATGCTTCCGTTTTAGAATAATTAGCCATGACTTTGGCTGCTCGACCCGTTGGAGCCATCAACACGGCGCTCATTTTTGCTTTCCATAAATTATTAACAATTGTACCAATAATTGTAGTCTTTCCAGTACCTGCATACCCTTTTAACAAAAAAATCGTGTTGGAGCGCTTCTCTAAAATAAATTCAGAAAGTTGTAATAATACAATATCTTGTTTTAGGGTTGGATCAAACGGAAAATGCTGTTTTATAAGAGAATAAAATTCAGATGAGGTCATTAAAACATTTAGGAATTTAAGAATTATTCAAAGATATGATGATTTTTACTCTTATTGGTTTTTACGAATAAAAAAAAATTGTAGATTTGCGAGAGATCTTTTAATATAATATAACTAAATTTAAAATATGTTTACACTAATTATTGTTGCAGTTGTTGTTATCCTACTAACAGTTGCTATCGTTTGGGTAATAGATAAGTTTATCCCTTCAAAAGCAAAGCCGTTTTTAACTATCGTACTTTGGATATTTATTGGAGCTTTAGGATATCTTACATTTATGTCTGTTTATAACCCAATTCTTTTTAAACAAGAAAAAGAAAAACGTTATGCTAAGGTTATTGAAAATTTGGTGGATATTAGAGATTCTCAATTGGCATACAAGGAAATCAATGGAAAGTATACCAAGAGCTATGATAGCTTAATTAATTTTATCGAGAATGCTAAATTTGCTATTTTAGAAAGAAGAGATACAAGTGTCATTGATGTTGAGAAAACGAAAGCGTATCGCGGGATTGAGTACAGAAAAGAGATTACTGTTACAGATACCTTAGATTTTGTTTCTGTAAAAGATTCTTTGTTCAAAGGCTCTGATCGCTATAAGACTATGAAAAATGTCCCTTTTGCTAAAGAGGGTACAGAATTTGTTCTTAACGCAGGAAAAATACAAGAAGAAGAAGGAGATAAAAAATTATCTGTATTCGAAGCTTATGTTAAAAAAGCTGACGTCTTACATGATCAAGATCCAGATTATGTAAATATCGAAAACACCGCACACTCTGTAGAAGAAATTAACGGAGATGCTATTCGTGTTGGCTCGATGCAAGAAGTAAAAGTAAATGGCAACTGGCCAAAACTATATGACCCAAAGTAAAATAGAAACAAAAATACATCATAAAGAGTTGTCCATTCAAGTAAGTTTGAATGGACTTTCTTTTTGTGTTCTAAATACAGAAACAAAAACGATAAGCCATCTTAAAACATTTCTAAACTCTAAAAAGAAAAATCCTCTAGAATTGTTAGACCAATTAAAACATGTTTTTAATACCGAAACGATTTTACATGAAGTTTTTAACACAGTGACCGTTATTCATGTTAACGAGCTTTCTGCTTTAGTTCCAAAAGCCTTATTTAATAAAGATATTATTGCCGACTATCTCAAATTGAATACTAAGATTTTAAAAACAGATTTCATAACATATGACACGATTACCCTTAACGATAGTGTAAATGTCTATGTGCCTTATGTTAATGCTAACAATTTTATATACGATCATTTTGGAGATTTCACCTTTAAGCATTACTCTACAGTTTTAATTGAATCTATCTTGCGGACTGAAAAGCATGCCATCGAATCAAAATTATACGTTCATGTCAACCCTTCTCATTTTGAGATTGTCGCTATTAAGGACGGTCAATTAACCTTGTATAACACGTTCGAATACGAAACGCCGGAGGATTTTATTTACTATATCCTTTTTACTATTGAACAGTTATCACTCAATCCGAGAAACCATTAACGTTCTTCTTTTAGGAGAAATCCATACTACAGATCCCGTATACATGATGGTTTATAAGTATATTAGAAATGTAGATTTTGGTAACCGAATGGATACTTTCACTTTTGCTGAAAAACCTAAAACAAATCACTCACACTTCACGTTACTAAAAAGTTTATAATGCGCATCATATCAGGAGAATTTAAAGGCCGAAGAATTACAGCTCCAAAAAAGCTACCTGTACGTCCTACAACAGACATGGCGAAAGAAGCGCTATTTAATATCTTAAATAATCAATTCTATTTTGATTCTATTTCGGTTTTAGATTTGTTTGCAGGCTCAGGAAATATCAGTTATGAATTTGCATCTCGGGGTACCGTACAAATCACTTGTGTTGATGTTGATTTTGGCTGCATTAAGTTTATTAATGAAACGGCTGAAAGTTTTGATATGCCTATACAAACCGTAAAAAGCGACGTTTTTAAATTTCTTGAAAATACAAAGCTGCAATCGACTATTATTTTTGCAGATCCTCCTTATGAATTTCCCGTTGAGGAATTTTCTAAAATACGAGAATTAGTTTTTGAAAATAATCTTTTAGAAAAAGAAGGGCTTTTAATTATAGAACACTCTAAACACACAAATTTGTCTCATATTTCACATTATAAATACTCAAAAAGTTATGGTGGTAATATGTTTAGTTTTTTTGAAATGGATAATTAATTAAAGCATTAAGCATTCTTTTTATATATTAGCTTTTTTAATATTTAAAAAAAGTAACTTAATAATTCCCCTAAAATGAAAAACCCTACGCTTTCAAAACTCGTAATGGCAGTTGTTCTACTGTCATTTTTTACAGGATTTGCACAAGAAAACCCTGTGACAAATTTACTAAAATCTTACATTGATGCCTCTAATGAACTCGAAGATACAAAAGATGTCAACAGTGTGCTATCCTTATTTGACAGTAGTTATAAAAATAACATTGCTTATGTTGGATTAACAGGTGTTGTGAATAAATCAACTGTTGATTTTGATCAATTTTCTAATCAATTAGAAGAAAACTTAAAGAATCAAAATTATAATTTTACAATGTCGGTTGGTGAAATTATTTATGAGTCACAAAAGAACAGAGCTGGAACAATATCTGCTCTCATTAATTTTGAGTCGAAAATAGAAGGGAAAATAGCAGAAAAAGGCACTATTTTAATGAACCTGGTCACTGCTTTAGTTCAAGGAGAGTGGAAAATAATTCTTAATAACACCGTTAGAGTGTCGGAAGCTAGCGACATTGGTAATTGCGTTTGCTATTTGTTTTCAAAAGGAGATTCTTTCTTTAATGCAGAGACGTATTATCCTGCAGGCGTGGAATATAATAGGGAATATAAATCGTTTAGAGTTAGTATAAAAGAAGGTAAACGTACTATTGTGAATAGAGCAAATGACGATAGAACATTTGATTGGGCAGATAATGGAGACCTATTAGATGACGGGGTTATCATTGGAAACGCTGAAACGTCGGACAAAGCGGTTCAAGTAGTGCTTTCTCACGTATATGGCGAAACCTGTACAACCATAAATTTTAGCTAACGATAAAAACACTTAATAACATTCATAAGCCATCTAATGCACATTAGATGGCTTTTTTTGTATGTCAAAGTTATAGTTTCTTCCTTATACTAGAAAGTAAAAACATACGTCATGACATTTTACTAAGCTTAAAAAAGAAATACAATCTTAAAATACTACGCTTTAATTCATTAATTTTTACTAACTTAGAGAGACAAAGAAATATCCCATATCTTTTTCAACTTTCCTTGTTTATTTATGTTTTGGTTCATTTTTAATCAATTTAAATAACCACGCATTATGAAACATTTAATTTATTTATTCCTCGCCCTTTTCGTACTCGCATCGTGTCAAAAAGATGAAGATACGTTGTCTAAATCAGAAAACTCTGAAGAGCATATGAATGCACTTGATGAAGATTTGTTGCGAAATACAATAGCAAGTATTGCTGCATCTTGGAACACTAATGATCCAAGTTTGTTCAATAGTCATACTTCTGTTGATATTATTAGAAATACTAATGGAAAAAGAGCTGCTAATAACCAAAAAGAATATGACCGCACAAACAGACAGCCTTTTCTAGATGCTTTTCCAAATTTTAATGTCGCTATTACTGATACTCATATTGTTGGAAACATAGTGTATACGAATTGGACAGTCAGTGGAACAAATATTGGAGAATATCGTGGAAATCCACCAACTGGTAAGGATATTAAATTACATGGCATTAGTGTCTGGACTTTTAATGATGACGGAAAATTAATGCAAGAAGATGCTTATTTTGATAGACTTTCTCTATTTCAGCAATTAGGCTACCAAGAAGTACCACCCTTAACGCAATAAAAATATTGGGGTAACATTGAATCCGTTTTTTGAACATGATGATAAATAACTTAAAATTATATTATCATGAAAAAAACAAATGTATTATTTAACTTTTTAATTGTTACGCTTCTATTTTTTGCTTTTAGCTCGTGCTCGAATGAACCTATTCAAGACGCCAATGAAGAAATTACGGTTGCAGAACAAAGTAGCAGGTTAGAAAATGACGGCCCTATTGATGAAGGCTCGGTGGTTCTGGAGGTGATAACACGGGGAGTAATAATTCTATGAGTGCCAATATTTATCAATTTTACAGAAACGGAGATCATTTTTATACTAATAGTTTTGATGAAGGAGTTAACGCCCAATACGCTTATGAAAGGACTCTTGGTACTGTAGCTACTAGTGGGCCTACCTATCAAGCTATAACTAGATGGTACAATCTTGGTAATGGAGATAGAGTAATTACAACAGGTGTAAGCGGTCATCCAGCAATTGCTGGGAGTATATTAAATATTTATGTCAATGAATATGGTCAATTAATAAGTCTGCCAAGCGATAGTTCCGGAAATATATCAGGGACAAATGTTCCTGTAACACAAGCTTCTTCTAACGGAACTTGGCGATATGAAGGAATCCTAGGTTATACTACGGGGAATTCTAATAGTCTACCTGTACATACTTATTATAATCACAACTTAAAGGATCATATCTATTTAACAGATTTTAATATATTAGGGAATGGTGGAAACGGCTATGTCTATGAAGGAATTGCTTTTTATATATAAAACATTTTAAATAATAAAACAAAGCCCTTTGAATCATCAAAGGGCTTGTTTATTTAAGTAAATCTATAAGCCGGATTCTGTACTCTTACGAGCCCTTATCATTTATCTACGTGTACCATTACTGGCACACTTTAGCTGCCTACCCTCTAACAATCGCGCGTGCACGCTCAAACGTTAGTATACATGACATTGCACCATATAGAGTTTACCTGGTTTCACTACAGCATGACCTGTACATACTTTCTGTTGCACTTTTCCTAGCCTCACGACTGGTGGCTGTTAACCACTATAATTGCACTGTGGTGTCCGGACTTTCCTCATCTTATAAATAAGACGCGATAAGGCGATTTACTTGCCAACAAAGGTACGATTAAGACCATTAGAATTACAACTTTTAAAAACTTATAATATGTTAATAACTCTGCATAAATTGCTCCTTTATACTTTACTTATTTAAGCTGAATTTTTAACTTTGTTTTTGATTAAAAACATAACCTTCCGTTTTTTGATTTTCCAAAAATCACAGACGATCGTTATTCAATAGTTACAAATTTTTTGATACTTGAGTCTCTCGAAAATCATTCAAACTAGCGTAAATAATAATGGAACACTTTGTAGTATCGGCAAGAAAGTATCGTCCGCAAACGTTTAAAGACGTTGTTGGGCAAACGGCTATTACAAATACTTTATTGAATGCTATAGAAAACAATCATCTAGCACAAGCGTTATTGTTTACAGGACCTCGAGGTGTTGGAAAAACAAGTTGCGCCCGTATTCTTGCTAAAATGATTAATAGCGATGGTAATGAAACAGGTGATGAAGATTTTGCATTTAATATTTTTGAATTAGATGCCGCTTCTAATAACTCGGTGGATGATATTAGAAGTTTAACCGATCAAGTACGTATACCGCCACAAGTTGGTAAATATAAAGTCTATATTATTGATGAGGTTCACATGCTCTCTCAAGCGGCCTTTAATGCCTTTTTAAAAACGTTAGAAGAGCCACCAAAACATTGTATCTTTATTCTAGCAACTACTGAAAAGCATAAAATCATCCCAACCATTCTCTCACGCTGTCAGATTTTTGATTTTAAGCGTATTACTGTTAAGGACGCTAAAGATTACTTAAAATATATTGCAAAAGAACAAGGGATTACTGCCGAAGATGATGCACTTCATATTATCGCTCAAAAAGCAGATGGCGCTATGCGAGATGCCTTGTCTATTTTTGATCGTGTGGTTAGTTTTTCAGGGAAAAATCTTACGCGACAAGCGGTCACAGAAAATTTAAATGTTCCGGATTACGAAACGTATTTTACCAGCACCGATTTTATAATTGACAATAAAATACCTGAGTTATTACTTCAGTTTAATGACACCTTATCCAAAGGCTTCGATGGCCATCATTTTATTGCCGGCTTAGCTTCCCATTTTAGAGACCTCTTGGTTTGTAAAAATCCTACTACCATTGAATTACTAGAAGTGGGCGAACAAACCAAAGCGAAATATATCGAACAGTCTAAAAAAGCCTCTCAGGCCTTTCTGTTAAAAGGCATTGAACTGGCCAACGACACCGACCTAAAATACAAGACCAGCAAAAACCAACGATTACTTGTTGAACTTTGTCTCATGCAGCTTGCCTCTATCACTTTTGATGGAGAAAAAAAAATAGCAGTCGGTTCATAATTCCGCCTTCCTATTTTAAGCGCATTGGTATTACCCCTGTTCCCGTAAAACGGCCTAAAACCGAGGAAACTACACCCGTTCAAGCTACGGAAGAAAAGGTTGTTAAGCCCGAAGTAGCGACGGTCGCTAAAGTGGCGTCTCCCAAACCAAAAATTGTTTTAACTACAGATAAAAAACCAAGATCTGGCTTATCTTTAAGTAGTATTCGCGCGAAAAAAGAGCACATTGCACAGCAAAAAGATAATGAGCCGAGACGAAGAAAATCTGCCTAGAGAGCCATTTAATCAAGATGAGCTTTTAGAAGTATGGAGTGCTTTTGTCTCGCGTATTGAAGCCGAAGGCAAAATGAATTTGGCCTCTATTTTATCAATAGATACACCAACATTAAAGGGAACAACAATACACTTAACCTTTCCAAACGCTACAAATAAAGTAGAAGTGGAACGACAATCCTTCGATTTACTTCAGTATTTACGCAAGCATTTAAAGAACTATGATATCGCTCTCGGATATAGAAGTTAATGAAGAAATGCAAAAGAAATTTGCTTATACTCCTGAAGAAAAATACGAGAAACTAAAAGAGAAAAATCCGAATATCGAATTACTTCGTAAAACTTTTGATTTAGATCTTTAAATTGGCCGTAGGTGGCCTTGACGAAAGACCTAAAAATACAGACTCCCTTTTTTGATTATTGGTTACCTTTGTATCACTTTAATAGTTTAAGGTTAATGAATAAATTTATACTACTCATTTTAATTACTCTTATTGGCCTATTGAGCTGCGATGGCCGTGATCGCGTATATAAAACAAACGCTGAAGTTTTAAAAGCACATCAATTGCTGGATTTATTTTCAGAACGGGTTACATATGTGCCTGAGAAATACACAACAGTTGTCACGGACACCATTTTAAGTAATGGTTTTAGAATAAAGATTAAGGCATATATAGATATGGAAAACGCCGTATTAAAGATATCTCATAGCGATGGTTTAAAGGATAAAAAACATTTTAGAAACAGAAAAGCGGAAATCACTGTTAAAAAAAATAATAAACTCATTTTTTCAAAAATTATTGACAATGATTTCTTTTTAAAAATTAATCCTAATTTAAAAGATTCTCTCCGAATTACATCATTAATGAGGCCTACGCAGTATACGATGATTCCTTTATAACAAATACAGTAAACTTTACATTTTTATTCTATAACCCTCAAAGCCGAGAAAACAAGATCTTTTGTGCTCTTTATTAATGAGCGGGGTAAATACCACATAGAAGAAAATACGTTTGAAAAAAACAATAAATTTTAATATGCTAGGACTTAAACTACCCACAGACCCACGTTGGGTTAACATTGTAGAAAAAAACATAGAGGACATTTTAACCGATCACGCGTTTTGCGAGCAAAAAGCAACGAGTACTGCTATATCTTTAATCGTAAGCTTTCCGTAATACACCGATTTGGTACAAGAGATGGTTGCTTTAGTTAAGGAAGAGATTAGCCACTTTAAAATGGTTCATGATCTCATTATTGAAAATGGCTGGACTTTAGGCCGCGATCGCAAGGACGATTACGTCGCCAAACTCATTACTTTTTTCCCTAAAGGCGGCAGCAGAACCACACAATTAGTACACAGGCTATTATATGCGGCCTTAATAGAGGCCGAGAAGTTGCGAACGGTTTCGTCTGCTTTCTGAAGAACTGGAAGACAAAACATTAGCTGAATTTTACAGAAAATTGATGGTGAGTGAAGCCAACCACTACACCATGTTCTTAGGTTTTGCCGGACAATACGGAGATCGAAAAGAGGTTGATGAGAAATGGGAAGGTTTGCTGGATTATGAAGCAGAAATCATGAAGGACCTCAGTAAAAGCGAAACCATTCACGGTTAAATAAACACATAAACAAAATGCCAATACAAAAGTACTGGCATATTTAGTTTGTGTTTGTTGGTTTGGTTAAAATTTCACGCCAAAACCTATTTGTATGTTCGTGTTTTTAGCGTCTAAATTGGTTTTATCATCATATATGTTAGTGACGCCATAGGTGTACCTAAAATCTATAAATAAATGATCTGAGAGATAATATTCTAAGGCTCCAATGCCTGAAAAGGCTAAGTTTTTCTTTTCATCCTCATAATCATGTCCTTTAACACTTAGCTGTGGCCCAACTCCTATTACTAAGAATTTAGCGAATTCGTATTTTAAAAGTAGGGGTAGCTGAATGTAATCAATACGAAGAAATTCTTCTTTAGCCCCTTCTGCAGAAAATTGAATCTCCGGAGCAAACGACAAATTTTCAGCAATTCTTGATTCGACAAAGAAACCAATGGCCAATCCATTTCTGTGTTCATTAGAAATACCGGCTGGTACTTCGGTTCAAAATTTAAATTGGAGCTGTTATAGCCTGCCCGAAAACCATAAACTGTATTTTGTGAAAAGCCATAAAGTGATACTAAAGCGAGGGACAATAGGAGTACGTGTTTTTTCATGAAAATAAATTTATATTGAGTGATCGATAGAAAAATTACTACTAACTAAGATATATTATTTTCACAAAAATGAATGAATTAAAAGATAAAGTGCATCATTTTAACTTTGAATGGCTCAAAACAGTTTCGTTATAGACACTTTTTATGATGCCATCTGCTAATCCTATTTTTGGAACATAAATATCTTTTGCACCACTCCATTTCATTGCAGATAAATAAATTCGTGTGGCAGGAATAATAACATCGGCTCTATCTTGATTCAAATCAAGTTGGGTAATTCGCTCTTCGTAGGAATGCGATTGAAGCATGTTATAATAAGACGTTAAATAGAAATAGGTTAATGGCTTACCAATAGCTTTTCCTGAAATTTTAAAAATCTTATTAATGTTGCCACCAGAGCCAATAACATCTACCTTTTCATAGTCTTTGGTTTGCATTTTTATCCAAGCTTCTAACTCTTGCCAGGTTTCTTTTTTAACAATATCATTTAGCAATCTAACGGTGCCAATTTTGAATGATTTTGACACGGTTTTATCTCCATTGTGGATGACGCTAAACTCGGTACTTCCACCACCAACATCTACATACAAGTAAGTTTTATTATTGTCAATAAAAGCATGTAAATCTGTGGCTGCAATTATAGCGGCTTCTTCTTCTCCTTCAATAATATCAATAGGAATTCCTGTTTTCTTTAATATTAGTTTAGACACCTCCTTGCCATTGTTTGCTTCGCGCATGGCAGAGGTTGCACAGGCTTTAAATTTATCTACACGGTGGGATTTCATCAATAATGCAAAAGCTTGCATGGTATCCACCATACGCTGTGTGCTTTCTGCTGAGATTTCAGAATTCAAGAAGACATCAGCCCCTAAACGAATAGGTACTCGAACTAACGAACTTTTTCTAAATATTGTGGGTTTATCTTTTTCTTCTATAATATTAGATATCAGCAACCTCACAGCATTAGATCCAATATCTATAGCAGCATATTTTAAAATTTTAAGCATTTAGTGTAGCTTGTTTTTATAGTATTCATAAGTCTCAAATTGAGTTCTTATTCTTGGTTTATTATTCTTTTTGTATTTATTTTTTTGAGTTTTATCTAAAATTCTTGCCTTCACGTTATCATTCCAACAAATTTCAAAGGTATCTATCAATTCTGCTTTTATTTCTTCGTCATAAATAGGACAGCTCACCTCTACCCTGTTCTCTATGTTGCGTGTCATCCAATCTGCAGAGGAAATATATACTTTGGGCTTATTATCATTACAAAAAGTATATAATCGAGTATGCTCTAAAAATTTGTCAATAATACTAATGACTTCAATGTTCTCACTCATATTTGGAATCCCTGGAACCAAACAACAAATACCACGAACAACCATTCTTATCTGTACTCCTGCTCTACTTGCTTCATAAAGCTTATCAATCATTTTATAGCTTGAGATACTATTCATTTTTAAATGAATATAAGCGGGTTTTCCTTCTAATTTGTTTGCTATTTCCTGATCAATCAAGTTGAAAAACACATTTCTAGTATAATGCGGAGAGGTAATAATATGTTTATATCTATAAATCTTATAGTTTACAGAAAAGAAACTAAATATTTTATTGATGTCTTTCAATATTTTTGGATTGGCCGTAAAAAGCGTGTAGTCTGTATAAACTTTAGCCGTAGATTCGTTAAAATTCCCGGTACTTATAAAACCATAGCGCACGATTCTATTGTTTTCCTCCCGTTCTACGATACACATTTTACTATGTACTTTAAGCCCCTGCACTCCAAAAATTAACTGCACCCCTTCGCGCTGCATTTGCTCAGCATATTCTATATTCGCTTGCTCGTCAAAACGGGCTTGAATTTCCATAGAGACCGTTACTTTTTTTCCATTAATCGCAGCATTAATAAGAGAACTTGCTACTTGTGAAATTTGTGCTAATCTATATATGGTTATTTTTATTGTTTTTACATTTGGATCGAGTGCGGCCTCTCTTAAAAATTTAACCGTGTAGGCAAAAGTATGGTATGGCGTGTATTGCAGATAATCTTTTTTTGCAATGGCTTCAAAAATACTCGTTTCTAAGCTTAATCCTTTTATAGGTAAAGGTTGTATTTTTTCATATAATAAATCTGCTCTTCCTAAACTTGGGAAACTCATGTAGTCACGACGGTTGTGATATCGCCCTCCAGGAATGATGCTGTCTGAAGTCTCTATCCCCATCTTCTCCATTAAAAAATGCAGTGTTTTCTCATCGATAGTTTTGTCATAAACAAAGCGAATAGGTTCCCCGTCTTGTCTGTCCTTTACACTATCACTTATTTTTTCCATGAAACTCTTACTCAAGTCACTTTCTAAATCCAATTCTGCATCCCTAGTGATTTTAATCATATGAGCAGTAATCGATTTGTAATCGAAAATATTAAAAATGTCATGCAAACAATACCTTAATAAGTCATCCACCAAAATGACATATTGCTTATTATCTTCGTTAGGTAAGACGACGAATCGTTCCATCGTTTTAGAAATTTCAACTAAGGCATAACGGTTTTTACCTGAGTTCAATGCCATGTTTACCGCCAAGTAGGCTGCGCTATCTTTAAGATTAGGAATGGAAATTTCATCATCAAGAATGATAGTCACTAAAGCAGGACTAATGTTTTGAATAAAATAATTTTTAACGAAATCATGCTGTTTTTTTGTAATTTGATTTTCGCTTATGATATAAATATGTTCTTTTTTTAACTTAGAGTGAATGCTGCTAAGAATCTCTAAACTAGCCGACTGGTGTTTAATTGCTATCTGAGTGATAATCTCCAATAATTGAGACGCCTTTATACCTCCTAGTTCACTTTTCCCCCCTCTACCAGCTTCATCAATACGCTTAACTGTGGCATATCGTACCTTAAAAAATTCATCTAAGTTATTTGAGAAAATTCCCAAAAAACGAAGGCGTTCTATTAATGGAACAGTCTCATCTGAAGCTTCTTGAAGCACACGCTCATTAAACTGCAACCAACTTAACTCTCTATTGATATACGTATTAACTTTAGATTTTTTAATCATTAAAAACAATATTTATAGCAAATATATTCTATTGTTCTCATTAAATTAAATACTGCATGTTAGTATTACCTTAAATCTTTTGGAAAAACAATTAATTTAGTGTCTCCTTTTTTTAAATCCTTCCAACGGTCTATATTAAAATCTATTTCAACAAATCCGGAAGTTGTCATATTACTTATTGGCGTACTTCCCAACTGATTGACCACGTTGGTCATGGCATAGTTATGACCAAAAATTAGCACTTTATCGATAGAATTATCACAAGATTTCAAAACATTCAATAACCCTTCCCCCGAAAAGTCATAAAGGGCTTTAATATACTCTGTTTTTACCGAATTGAGCGCTAAATTTTCTATAAAGATATCGGCTGTTAATCTGGTTCTATTTGCAGAACTACACAAAATTAAATCAGGATCTATCGCTTTGTTTTTAAGATAATTAGATACTAAATTAGCATCTTTAATGCCTCTTTTTTTTAGGGGTCTATCAAAATCGGAGTCGTTGTTATTCCAGCAAGATTTTGCATGTCTTACAAAATACACTGTTTTAACACTTTTAATCGTATTAATTTGCATTTTATCCTTTTTTATGGTTTTTTATTATGTTTTTAACATTTTAACGAGTATTTAAGTTATTTAACTCTTTTTTTTGAATTAATATATAAATACTGTTTCATTTGTATATGCTATTAACATCTGAACAATTTAACCTAAGTTCCCCTTAAACTGTGAATAATTAAGTTGCAATTATTTATTAGCATATTAATTAAAAAAATGAGTATGTTATAAAATTACTTTAGACTTATTTATCAGCCTTTTGTGCTTTATTGAATTATATTTTACTTTTTATTCAATAGCAATACAGCCTAACGCAATTTCTGTAATATTCACTCTAGGAATATATAACATCAGTACTAACTAAAAATAATTAATTTGAAAATTTTATCCAAAAATTATTCGAGTTTAGTTTTATTTATACTTTTTGCATTTGGGGCAAATATTGCAACAGCTCAAGTTAAAAAGATTTTCACTCCTCGCTATAACGAAACCATAAGTGGTGATGTTACCATGATTGCAAATAATGTTTTATCGAGAACAGCCACCACAGATTACAATGGAGAAGATGGCAATCACGATTTTTCTGACAATGTTTATGTTGATATAGATAACGATCCGAGCACTTTTAATTCTAGCAGTGCAAATTTATCTAACCCTAAGCCTAATGCAGCATGTTTAACTATAGAAAGCGTATTACTCTATTGGGCTGCAGCTGACAAAGGAAATATCCAAAATGGTGTTGAACTTGATAATCAACCCAATTGGAATTTTAACGAAGTGAAATTAATGCTACCAAACCAAGTAGCATATACTACTATTGTTGCAGACGACATTATTTATAGGGGGCGTGATGAAAATCCGCATTTTATGAATGATCCTTATATCTGTGTAAAAGATATCACCTCCGATGTTCAAAATCTAAACAATCCTTTCGGAAAATATCAAGTCGCCAATGTAGAAGCAAAAACTGGTGCTTTAACCTCTCATGCCAGTTCTAACACGGGTACATCAGGGGGGTGGCAAATGGTAGTTGTATATAGTAGTCCATCGTTGCGAATGAAAAACATAACATTATTTGATGGCTATGCACATATTAAAAGTGCTGCTCCAAGTATAGACGTACTTTTCGATGGTTTTCAAACGGTTCCCAACGGTGCTGTGAAAGCAGATGTGGTCATGGGTGCACTTGAAGGAGATAGAGATATTAGTGGGGATAAACTACAAATAAAAAATGTAGCAAATACCTTTGTAGACTTAGATGCGCCTCTAAGAGATGCCAACAACTTCTTCAATAGTAGAATAACAAAAGGACCTAGTAATGGTAATAATAATTTTACAGATAGAAATCCAGCCAGTACTAATACATTAGGGTTTGATGCCTCCATTTTTCCTTTGTCAAATAATGGAAACTCACTTATAACGAATAATCAAACGTCAGCAACGTTTCGCATAACGTCGACTCAAGAGACCTATGGGTTGTATTTATTGGGCCTCGCTATAGAAGTCTATAAGCCGGTTTTAGAAATGATTGTTATAGGGACACCATCATCTGTAACCCCTCAAGCGAATCCGACAAATGTAAATTTTAATCCGGAAATAACGAATTCAGGGAATGACAATGCAGAAAATGCAGTATTGACAACTACAATACCTCCTGTGGCAACCTTGGTAGAACCAATAATAGGCTTGCCTTCAGGAGTAAGCTATACCTTTGATACCAATACTAATGTTTTAACATTCAATGTTGCAAATGGCGTTTTTGATATTGGAAACCCGTAATTAAATATTAATTTTCAAACTCAAATAAAAGACAAATGCTATTTTTTAGAAAATGGTTGTATGGATTCCTTTGCCATTGAGTTCGAAGCCAATTATAACGGTGAAATTAATCCTATAGTTCAAACTTCCAACAGTTCTAATTCAACCAATGCCTGTGGGGTTGGAAACAATCTTCCAACAATAATCACTATTAACGATCCTTCTCCTGCAAATTGGATAACAAATCCTGGAGCTCTTGATGTCACTTTGGAATGTGCAAATGCTTCGGAATTAGAAGATGCTCAAGCATTAGCTCCTATAGCTTCTTGTTCAGGATTAACTCCTATTAAAACTGCAGGACCATTTGTACCAAATAACAGTTCGTGCTCTACAAACGGTAGTTATACTAACACTTGGACATTTACTGATGCTTGTGGAAACAGCATAGCCAACTACGTACAAATCATTACTCTAAATGATACTACTGGTCCAGATCTATCGAACTGTACGGTAACTAGTGAGACCTTAGAATGTGCAGGGACGGATAACGAAGCGGTGGCCGATGCTTGGAACGCTAATAACATAACCGCTCTGCAAACCTGCGGAACGGATGCTTGTGATGCCGATGCTACCAATACAGTGACTTCAGATTACGATTTTAACAACCTAAGCTCGACTTGTGGCCTTGGGGGAACCATTACCGTTATCTATACCGTAGCCGATGATTGTGGTAATACCACCAACCTTACGGCGACACTTACTCTAGAAGATACCATTGGTCCAGATCTATCGAACTGTACGGTAACTAGTGAGACCTTAGAATGTGCAGGGACGGATAACGAAGCGGTGGCCGATGCTTGGAACGCTAATAACATAACCGCTCCGGAAACCTGCGGAACGGATGCTTGTGATGCCGATGCTACCAATACAGTGACTTCAGATTACGATTTTAATAACCTAAGCACGACTTGTGGCCTTGGGGGAACCATTACCGTTATCTATACTGTAGCCGATGATTGTGGTAACACCACCAACCTTACGGCGACACTTACTCTAGAAGATACCATTGGTCCAGATCTATCGAACTGTACGGTAACTAGTGAGACCTTAGAATGTGCAGGGACGGATAACGAAGCGGTGGCCGATGCTTGGAACGCTAATAACATAACCGCTCCGGAAACCTGCGGAACGGATGCTTGTGATGCCGATGCTACCAATACAGTGACTTCAGATTACGATTTTAATAACCTAAGCACGACTTGTGGCCTTGGGGGAACCATTACCGTTATCTATACTGTAGCCGATGATTGTGGTAACACCACCAACCTTACGGCGACACTTACTCTAGAAGATACCATTGGTCCAGATCTATCGAACTGTACGGTAACTAGTGAGACCTTAGAATGTGCTGGGACGGATAACGAAGCGGTGGCCGATGCTTGGAACGCTAATAACATAACCGCTCTGCAAACCTGCGGAACGGATGCTTGTGATGCCGATGCTACCAATACAGTGACTTCAGATTACGATTTTAATAACCTAAGCACGACTTGTGGCCTTGGGGGAACCATTACCGTTATCTATACCGTAGCCGATGATTGTGGTAACACCACCAACCTTACGGCGACACTTACTCTAGAAGATACCATTGGTCCAGATCTATCGAACTGTACGGTAACTAGTGAGACCTTAGAATGTGCAGGGACGGATAACGAAGCGGTGGCCGATGCTTGGAACGCTAATAACATAACCGCTCCGGAAACCTGCGGAACGGATGCTTGTGATGCCGATGCTACCAATACAGTGACTTCAGATTACGATTTTAATAACCTAAGCACGACTTGTGGCCTTGGGGGAACCATTACCGTTATCTATACTGTAGCCGATGATTGTGGTAACACCACCAACCTTACGGCGACACTTACTCTAGAAGATACCATTGGTCCAGATCTATCGAACTGTACGGTAACTAGTGAGACCTTAGAATGTGCTGGGACGGATAACGAATCGGTGGCCGATGCTTGGAACGCTAATAACATAACCGCTCCGGAAACCTGCGGAACGGATGCTTGTGATGCCGATGCTACCAATACAGTGACTTCAGATTACGATTTTAATAACCTAAGCACAACTTGTGGCCTTGGGGGAACCATTACCGTTATCTATACTGTAGCCGATGATTGTGGTAACACCACCAACCTTACGGCGACACTTACTCTAGAAGATACCATTGGTCCAGATCTATCGAACTGTACGGTAACTAGTGAGACCTTAGAATGTGCAGGGACGGATAACGAAGCGGTGGCCGATGCTTGGAACGCTAATAACATAACCGCTCCGGAAACCTGCGGAACGGATGCTTGTGATGCCGATGCTACCAATACAGTGACTTCAGATTACGATTTTAACAACCTAAGCTCGACTTGTGGCCTTGGGGGAACCATTACCGTTATCTATACCGTAGCCGATGATTGTGGTAATACCACCAACCTTACGGCGACACTTACTCTAGAAGATACCATTGGTCCAGATCTATCGAACTGTACGGTAACTAGTGAGACCTTAGAATGTGCAGGGACGGATAACGAAGCGGTGGCCGATGCTTGGAACGCTAATAACATAACCGCTCCGGAAACCTGCGGAACGGATGCTTGTGATGCCGATGCTACCAATACAGTGACTTCAGATTACGATTTTAATAATCTAAGCACGACTTGTGGCCTTGGGGGAACCATTACCGTTATCTATACTGTAGCCGATGATTGTGGTAACACCACCAACCTTACGGCGACACTTACTCTAGAAGATACCATTGGTCCAGATCTATCGAACTGTACGGTAACTAGTGAGACCTTAGAATGTGCTGGGACGGATAACGAAGCGGTGGCCGATGCTTGGAACGCTAATAACATAACCGCTCTGCAAACCTGCGGAACGGATGCTTGTGATGCCGATGCTACCAATACAGTGACTTCAGATTACGATTTTAATAACCTAAGCACAACTTGTGGCCTTGGGGGAACCATTACCGTTATCTATACTGTAGCCGA
Source organism: Lacinutrix neustonica (assembly GCF_026625145.1). GTDB lineage: Bacteria > Bacteroidota > Bacteroidia > Flavobacteriales > Flavobacteriaceae > Lacinutrix > Lacinutrix neustonica. Next base: position 786,555 of record NZ_CP113088.1, read on the forward strand.
TGATTGTGGTAACACCACCAACCTTACGGCGACACTTACTCTAGAAGATACCATTGGTCCAGATCTATCGAACTGTACGGTAACTAGTGAGGCCTTAGAATGTGCAGGGACGGATAACGAAGCGGTGGCCGATGCTTGGAACGCTAATAACATAACCGCTCCGGAAACCTGCGGAACGGATGCTTGTGATGCCGATGCTACCAATACAGTGACTTCAGATTACGATTTTAATAACCTAAGCACGACTTGTGGCCTTGGGGGAACCATTACCGTTATCTATACTGTAGCCGATGATTGTGGTAACACCACCAACCTTACGGCGACACTTACTCTAGAAGATACCATTGGTCCAGATCTATCGAACTGTACGGTAACTAGTGAGACCTTAGAATGTGCTGGGACGGATAACGAAGCGGTGGCCGATGCTTGGAACGCTAATAACATAACCGCTCTGCAAACCTGCGGAACAGATGCTTGTGATGCCGATGCTACCAATACAGTGACTTCAGATTACGATTTTAATAACCTAAGCACGACTTGTGGCCTTGGGGGAACCATTACCGTTATCTATACCGTAGCCGATGATTGTGGTAACACCACCAACCTTACGGCGACACTTACTCTAGAAGATACCATTGGTCCAGATCTATCGAACTGTACGGTAACTAGTGAGACCTTAGAATGTGCAGGGACGGATAACGAAGCGGTGGCCGATGCTTGGAACGCTAATAACATAACCGCTCTGCAAACCTGCGGAACAGATGCTTGTGATGCCGATGCTACCAATACAGTGACTTCAGATTACGATTTTAATAACCTAAGCACGACTTGTGGCCTTGGGGGAACCATTACCGTTATCTATACTGTAGCCGATGATTGTGGTAACACCACCAACCTTACGGCGACACTTACTCTAGAAGATACCATTGGTCCAGATCTATCGAACTGTACGGTAACTAGTGAGACCTTAGAATGTGCTGGGACGGATAACGAAGCGGTGGCCGATGCTTGGAACGCTAATAACATAACCGCTCTGCAAACCTGCGGAACGGATGCTTGTGATGCCGATGCTACCAATACAGTGACTTCAGATTACGATTTTAATAACCTAAGCACAACTTGTGGACTTGGGGGAACCATTACCGTTATCTATACTGTAGCCGATGATTGTGGTAACACCACCAACCTTACGGCGACACTTACTCTAGAAGATACCATTGGTCCAGATCTATCGAACTGTACGGTAACTAGTGAGACCTTAGAATGTGCAGGGACGGATAACGAAGCGGTGGCCGATGCTTGGAACGCTAATAACATAACCGCTCCGGAAACCTGCGGAACGGATGCTTGTGATGCCGATGCTACCAATACAGTGACTTCAGATTACGATTTTAATAACCTAAGCACGACTTGTGGCCTTGGGGGAACCATTACCGTTATCTATACCGTAGCCGATGATTGTGGTAACACCACCAACCTTACGGCGACACTTACTCTAGAAGATACGACGGGGCCAACATTAGTAACCAATATTGAGACTGAAAGTTCTGTGGCTTGTTCTGATATTCCGGAACCGCCAACTTTAGAGTTCGCTGATGCGTGTTCAGATAGTGCAATAACTGTAAGTTTAGAAGAAACAAATACAAATACCGGTGACGGTCAAGATTATCAAATTATATGGGAATGGACCGCAACAGATAGTTGCAATAATTCTAATGTGTTTACTCAAATATTAAATGTAATTACAGAAAATGTAATAACCGATTTTGCGGATGAACGTTGTACCGATGATGGGATCATCGATTTATTTCAATACTTACCTGCTAATGCCGACACTTCAATAGCTTGGACTGTTGAACAGGGTACGGTTACCTTAAATACGAATGGTACTTTTGATCCTTTAGAATTAGAAGTGGGCATTTATATTTTTAGTTATACAATACCGTCAGAGTATTGCAGTGAAACAATAAGAGTTACCATAGATATCAATGCTGATTGTATCGTTTTACCCTGTGGTAGTGAAAGCTTTAAAGTATCCAAAGCAGTCACACCAAATGGAGATGGTTTTAATGATTTATTCGCCGTTCAAGGCTTAGCCAAATGTGGATTCATTATCGATTTAACAATATTTAACAGATACGGAGGTATCATTTTTGAAAGTAAAAACTATCAAAACGATTGGGATGGCTCTTCTATTAAAAGCTCTGTAGGTCCAGCAAATAAATTACCAAACGGAACCTATTACTATGTGATTATTTTAAGAGATAGTGGCTTAGACCCTATAACTGGACCATTATATCTAGGAACAAAATAAAATCAAATGAAAAACAATACACCACACATAATTGCCTTTCTATTTTTTTGTTGTGGATTTTCATTTGCACAACAACTCCCTCAGTTTTCCCAATATATGTTCAATACCATTTCTATAAACCCGGCTTATGCTGGTAGTAGAGAAACTTTAAGTATTGTTGGTGTACATAGGAGTCAATGGGTAGGTATAGAGGGAGGCCCTACAACCCAAACACTTTCAATACATTCACCATTAAGAAACGAAAAAGTTGGTTTAGGACTCTCTGTTATAAATGATCAACTTGGCTATGAGAATTTTGTGTTTGTCTATGGTGATTTTTCATATACTATTAATACGAGTGAAAATACAAAGTTAGCCTTTGGTTTAAAAGCAGGTGTTACACATTATAATTTAGATAATTTTGGGTTTCTTGATGAAGAAGAAGTCTATTCTGATCCATTTTTTAGTGATGTTAGTAGTCGCTGGAACCCTAATATTGGTTTAGGTTTATTTTGGCACACTAATGAATGGTATGTTGGTTTATCTGCCCCTAGAGTATTAAATACCGATTATAATTTAACAAACAGAGTTGAAAATGTTGATTATTTAGCGCTTGAGCGTATTGGTTATTACCTCACTGGCGGTTATGTATTTAGTCTAAGCGAAATGACAAAATTTAAACCTTCGGTTTTAGCAAAAGTAACTAACGGGGCGCCAATTTCTTTTGACATCAACGCTAATTTTTTGTTTTTTGAAAAACTATGGGTAGGAGGCGGCTATCGATACAATCAAGACACCACTACTTTAGGAGGTCTTGTTGATTTTCAAGTCTCACAAGAATTGCGAATTGGTTATACTTATGAATATTTTCTCTCAGATTTAAGACCTTATACTAGTGGTACTCATGAAATACTACTAATGTACGAGATCTTCAAACCTCAAAAACGAATTAAATCACCTAGATACTTTTAGTTTATAAATGAAAAACATTCTATTCATATTACCCTTTCTCTTTTGTGCTTTACATTCTCAAGCACAAGTAAAAGTTGCGGATCAGTTTTTTAAAGACTATGCTTATTATCAAGCTGCGGAATTATATTTGGAAACACTCAAAAAAGGTGATACAACAGCACATGTACTCTCAAGACTAGGAGATTGTTACTATAATAATTCTAACGTAAAATTGGCTAATTTCTCGGTATGAAAAAGCAGTTACTAATTACGATGACATCAACCCTGAGTATTTATACAAATACATACAAACCCTTCGAAGTTTAAATCAATTTGAGAAGGCAACCTCTTGGACTAAAATTTTCAAAGAACGTAAACAGAATGACAAACGTTTTAAAGATGAAGACAGTTTTAATATCGAAAAATTTGAAGCGCTTGAATCTACAGAGTATGTATATGTTAATTTTGAAAATCTCCCTATTAATTCTGTATATTCAGATTTTGGTAGTTTTGAAAAAGACGGCATGCTTTACTTTGCTTCTTCTAGAGTGAACGATACAATAACGGATCCTAAAAAATTATACCAGTGGAATAAAGAACCTTTTCTCGATATTCACCAAGCTAAAGTTAACCTTGTTGATGAGAAAAAAATAGTCAATGAAGTGGAATCCCTATCTTTTAAAAAAGTTAATTCAAAATTACATGAAGCCTCTGTAGCGATTAGTAATGATGGAAAGACCCTGTATTTTACAAGGGACAATTTTAACAGAAAGAATAAAGCCGCGTATGACGATGAAGGGACCTCAAATTTACGCATTTACCAAGCGACTTTAAATAAAGGTGAATGGACTAACATTACAGACTTACCCTTTAACGCCGATACTTTTTCCAACGGCTCTCCAGCTTTAAGTCCAGATGGGAAAACACTTTATTTTGTTTCAGACCGACCGGAAAGTATTGGACAAACAGATATTTTTAAAGTTAGCATAAACAACGATGGTACTTACGGCTCCCCTATAAATCTAGGTCGAGATATTAATACTGAAGGCCGCGAAAATTTTCCTTTTATAGCGAAAGACTCTACACTTTATTTTTCGTCAGATGCTCATTTAAATCTAGGTTTATTAGACATTTTTGAATCTAATATTCTTAAAATTAAAGCCAATGACACCACGCCGATTTATCTAAAAAATCTTGGCGCTCCATACAACAGTGGTTTCGATGATTTTGGCTTTTTTATAGATTCTGATACCAATATGGGGTATTTTTCATCCAATCGGGAAGGAGGAAAAGGAAGTGATGATATTTATGCTTTTGGGAAGTACGACTGTAAACAATCCATAACAGGTATCACAAAAGATAAAATATCCTTAGAACCCCTACCTGAAGTGACTGTTAAATTAATGGACGAGTCTCGGCAAAATTATTGAAACAGTGACCTCTAATGCTGATGGCTTTTATGAGTTTAAGGACATTGGCTGTAACAAAGTATACAACATCTTAGGGGAGAAACCGGATTATAGACCAGATAAAAGACAAATTACTACAACCAAAACGAATGGTGATGAAATACAAGTTGAATTATTTTTAACACCATTAATCATAGATAGCGAGATTGTTATTAATCCTATTTTCTTTGACTTTGATAAATGGAACATTAGACCGGATGCTGCTTACGAATTAGAAAATATTATAGCGGTTATGCGAGAACACCCAACCATGGTTATAAAAATTGAATCACACACCGATAGCCGAGGAAAAGATGCATATAACATGAAACTGTCGGATAGGAGAGCAAAATCTACACGAGGATACTTATATAGCAGAGGGATTGTCACTGATAGAATTGTGAGTGCCATAGGTTATGGCGAATCTCAACTGGTTAATACTTGTGGAAATGATGTAAAATGTAGTGAAGAAGAGCATCAATTAAATAGACGCTCTAAGTTTATAATTACTAGTGGTTACAATCAATAAAAATAACAACCACAGTTAACACCCTTTTTAGTGAGTATTCGTTTTTCTCATTTGTGAATAAGAATACCTGGAAAGGACTCACATAATAAGCCAGCATACAGCACATTCATTTTATTTAAATCGACTCCGGTTTGACCCATTTTGGTTTTAAAGAAAAAAAGACACTTCAAAACGAAGCGTCTTTTTTTACATAATCAACTACACATTTATTTTTTAATAAAGATATTTGTAAAAAACCAATCACCTTCTGCATTCTGCTCAGCAGAGACATCAAAATGAGTAAAATCGCCTTCAATATTTTCTTTATGTCCTTCACTATTTATCCAAGCATTTACAACAGATTGCGCACTAGTAAAACCATAAGCCACATTTTCTGCTACCACTTGCGCTCCTGCATTATTCATCAAGTAAGTTTTACGAGAATAAAAATTTGCATGTGACACATCATCTTCAGTAACCATGTAGTCCGTATGTTTGTAAGCTTGCGCTTTAACAATATTATGATCTCCTAAAATATTAAGATCAAGAGCGCTCCTATACTCATTTATTAGTTCCATAATCTCAAGTTCAATCGTTTTAGATTGCGGAATAAAAATAGTCTCTGCTACTTCTTGCGAATCGTCAATACTATCGGTGGAACACGAGGTAGAAAGTGTTACTAAAAAGAAAACAAACACAAGGTTAAATACATTTTTCATAAGGGATACTTTGTTTGGGGATTTAAATATACCCTAGCGTACCTTAAAAGAATGTTAAAGAAATGTTAAAATCGATGAAATACATGTATTTCAGCGAAAAATAATGCTTTTCAACGATTAAAATTACTTTTGCTTGACTTGAATCTGTATTTCAGCGTATTAAAATTCATTTGGTCGATAACTCTTAATCATGGAGACAAGCGCGTTTTATTCCACTCAAAATTTACGTTGAGTTTATAATTTATACGATCATGTAATCGATTGGGTCGGCCTTGCCAAAATTCGATTTCTACAGGCTTTACAATAAACCCACCCCGCACTCGGTCTAGGTATCTCCTTTCCTTCAAATCTCTTTTCAAGATTTTCAAGTGCTTGCTCTAAGTATTCTCTACTGGCTATCACCTCACTTTGCTTAGATACTAAAGCCCCTAATTGACTTCCTTTGGGTCTTGATTCAAAATACCCATCACTCAAATTGGCAGCTATGCGTTCTGTTTTTCCTTTTATAATAATTTGTCGTTCTGCCCCATGCCAAAAAAAAGACAAACAAACGTTTGGATTCGCTTGAATAGCCTTCCCTTTTTCACTGTTATAGTTCGTGTAAAAAATAAAGCCTTCATGGGTGTATTTTTTGAGTAACACCACTCTACTTTTTGGAAAACCATCGAGTCCTATCGTTGCAATCGTCATGGCATTGGTTTCATCTTCAGGAAAGTTGGCATCGACCTCTAAGAACCAATCTCTAAAAAGCTCTAAGGGGTTATCTCGGGGTATTATTCAATAAGAGCTCCCCTTTTTCATACGATTTTCGATAGTGTCCTAAGTCTTTTTCCATATTACAATTTAAGAGATTTTTCTATATTACGGTACCTTTTTAAGCCATTCACGAGATCCATAAGTATTGAATGCTTGAATGAAAAATGAAGATAAATTTGATTTACAAAAATATAACATTCAAGACGATTCGTTTTAAAATTCGAATACTTTCCCATCATCAGCCAATTCTACATTTTCAAAATACGCATTGGCTTCTGTTTTAAAAACGTTCAAATCATCATATCGTGTAGAATAGTGACCCAATATTAGTTTTCCAACATGAGCTTTACTCGCAATTTTGGCCGCTTCTTTAGCTGTACTGTGTTTTGTTTTTGGTGCTAACTGCGCATGTTGTTCTAAAAAAGTAGATTCATGATATAGCACATCTACTCCTGTAATAAGTGGAACAATATCTTCTTTGTAAGCCGTATCACTGCAAAAAGCATAGCTTTTAGGTTTTTCTGGAGCGCTGGTAACGGTTTCGTTTTTAATAATTTCGCCAGTATTATTGAGCACATCAAACCCTTGCTTTAGTTTTCTATAATAGGCCACATCAATATCTGCATTTAAAACAGCATTCATATCTAATTTACGCTCCCCTTCTTTTTCTTTAAAAAGAAAACCATTCGTATACACCCGGTGATCTAAAGGAATCGTATAGACCTCTACTTTGTCATCTTCAAAAATAAGTTCAGATTCGGTACTTGTTAATTCGTGAAAGACAAGTTGATAATCGGTCCAAGAATTTGCGAGCTTCATTTGAAGAGTAATGACTTGTTTTAAACCTTTAGGGGCATAAATATGTAAATCTGCCTCACGCGTGAGTAATCGCATGGTAGAAATCAACCCCACAAGACCAAAACAATGATCCCCATGCAAATGGGAAATAAAAACATGTTTAATTCGATTAAACTTAATCTTATGTCTTCGCAGTTGTACTTGTGTACCCTCGCCACAATCAATTAAAAAGTGATGATTATTGATCTCTAAAACTTGGGCTGTAGGATTGGTAAATGTTCGTGGTGTTGCACTGTAGCAACCTAGAATATTTAGTTTCATTAATTATAGTTAATTTGTTTTCTTTAATGGCTTATTCCATGTTAATCCATATAACAAACAAACGAAAAAACAGAAGCCTCCGGCGCATGTTAGAAACCTAAATCACGCTCCATTTCATCCATTTCTATAATATCATAAGCTTCTTTAAGTGTAGGCACCACAATAATTTCATCTGGTGTTTCACTTGTATTAATGGCATTGGTCACGATAACAAAAGATTGTTTTGCCGCCCGATGCGTGTTTGAAATACGCAGAAATTCGATAATATCTTGCAACCCTACCTTTTCTAAGGAAGACAACTGCACGATAATATTATGCTTTTGGAATTTTGGATATAGCGCTTCTATTTTTTTTACTAATTCAATAATAGTCGCCTTTTCTTGAGTGATGATGGAAATATTTCCATCTTGATCTAGTATCATAATCTATTGTTTTATTTTGGAAGCTAATAAATAAATCACCGCCATTCTAATAGCTACACCATTTTGTACCTGGTCTAAAATAATGGCTTGTTTAGAATCTGCAACATCACTAGTAATCTCAACGCCTCTATTAATAGGTCCTGGATGCATGATGGTTATTTCTTTATCTAAAGACTCTAAGAGTGTTTTATTAACTCCAAATTGTTGTGTATATTCTCTTGTTGATGGAAAATAGCTAATCTCCATACGTTCGTTTTGAACGCGTAACATGTTGGCGACATCGCACCATTGTAAGGCTTTAAGTAAATTAGTTTCAACTTTAACCCCTAATTTATCGATATGTTTAGGCAATAAAGTTTTTGGTCCGCATACCATAACATTGGCGCCTTGTAATTTTAAAGCGTAAATATTTGAGAGCGCCACGCGACTGTGCAATATATCACCCACAATAACCACGTTTTTTCCAGCAACGTCCCCCAAACGTTCTCGTATGGAATAAGAGTCTAACAAGGCCTGTGTGGGATGCTCATGCGCACCATCACCTGCATTAATAATATTAGCGGTCACGTGTTTTGATAAAAAAACACTGGCTCCAGGGTTTGGATGACGCATGACTACCATATCTACTTTCATAGATAAGATATTGTTAACAGTATCTATTAAGGTTTCGCCTTTTTTTACCGAGGATTGTCCTGCTGAAAAATTGATCACATCTGCAGACAATCGTTTCTCTGCTAATTCGAAAGACAATTTTGTGCGTGTAGAATTTTCAAAAAACAAATTAGCTATAGTAATGTCACGAAGCGAGGGTACCTTTTTAATTGGTCGGTTAATGACTTCTTTAAAATGATCTGCTGTTTCAAAAATAAGTTGAATGTCTTTTTCTTGAAGGTTTTTTATTCCTAATAAGTGATTGACACTTAATTCGCTCATGGTTTTCTAGTCTTCTGTTGGTAGTCTTTCGTTTACCTGTTGTTATTTATAAGTTTTTTTAAGAAATCTAGCTTGATACGTGTAATAAAAATATTTTTATTTCAGTAATGCTCGGTATAATCGCCGATGTACATTCATTCTATCTCTCTTTTATTCTTTTTTATTCTTTATTTAACTTAACTGTTAATTAGATATACGGCATCTTCACCTTCATTCTCCTTCCAGTTCACTTTTACTTTTTCTTCGTTTATGGCATCCACTTGCCGACCACGATAATTGGGTTGTATTGGTAAATGTCTGCTAAATCTTCTGTCTATAAGGGTTAATAGTTCGATCTCATTTGGCCTTCCAAAAGACTGAATGGCTGTTAACGCTGCACGAATACTTCTTCCTGTATATAAAACATCGTCTATAAACACTACTTTTTTATCTTCAACAATAAAGTTGATCTCTGTGGTATTGGCTTCATGAATTTTGTCACCACGTCGAAAATCGTCCCGGTAAAAGGTGATATCTAAAAGCCCCAACTGTAAATTCTTGATGTTATAGTCTGATTTAAGTATTTGGGCTAAGCGATTCGCCAAATATTTACCTACGGGTTGCAATCCTATTAAAACGGTGTTGGAAAAGTCCTTGTGATTTTCAATTAATTGGCAAGCCAAACGGTGAAGAATGATATTGATGGCTGTGGCATTAAGTAACACTTTTTGACTCATATACGCGGTAAGGGTATTTGAAAAACAAAGGTAATGCAAAATATTAGAAGTTATCACATTTGATAGAAACAAAAAAAGCCTCTCATTGCTGAGAGGCTTTTTAATATTTAAAATTTCAGGAATTATTTCTTCCCGTCCATTTTATCTTTAAGTGCTTGTAAAGCATCATTAGCATCCCCTAAAGTTGGTTTTGCTTCGGCAGCTTGAGACGCTTGTTTTGCAACAGCGGCTTTTACATTTGCCATTTCTTCAGCTTTAAAGATGGCAGTATGCGACGCTACTACTCTCTTAAATTCTTTATTAAATTCAATAATTTTGAATTCTGCAGAATCGCCTTTCTTCAATAGCTTTCCGTCTTCTTTTTCAAGGTGACGAGAAGGTACGAATGCTACGATATCTTCATTAAATTCAATAGTTGCTCCTTTATCTACAACCTCAGCAATTTCAGCTGTATGCGTTGTGTTTAAAGCGAACTCAGTTTCATACTTATCCCAAGGATTTTCTGTCGTTTGTTTATGACCTAAAGATAATTTACGTCCTTCAACATCTAACTCAAGTACAACAACTTCTAATTTATCACCAACGGCACAAAACTCAGACGGGTGCTTGATTTTCTTAGTCCAAGATAAATCTGAGATGTAAATTAATCCATCGATACCTTCTTCTAATTCAACAAAAACACCAAAGTTTGTAAAGTTACGTACAATGCCTGTGTGCTTAGAACCTACAGGGTATTTTGTAGTAATATCTGTCCAAGGATCTGCAGATAATTGCTTGATACCTAATGACATTTTACGATCTTCTCTATCTAATGTTAAGATCTGTGCTTCGATTTCATCTCCAACTTTCACGAAATCATTAGCAGAACGTAAATGTGTAGACCAAGACATTTCAGAAACGTGAACTAAACCTTCAACACCTTCTGCAACTTCAATAAATGCACCGTAATCTGCGATTACAACCACTTTACCTTTTACTTTATCTCCAACAGCAACGTTTTCACCTAAGGCATCCCAAGGATGTTTAGATAATTGCTTAAGACCCAATTGGATTCTTGATTTGTTTTCATCAAAATCAAGGATTACCACATTTAATTTCTGATCTAACTCAACAATCTCGTTTGGATGATTGATTCTTGACCAAGATAAATCTGTAATATGAACTAAACCGTCAACACCACCAAGATCGATAAATACACCGTAAGAAGTAATGTTTTTAACCACACCTTCTAATACTTGACCTTTTTCTAATTGACCAATAATTTCTTTCTTTTGCTCTTCAATATCAGCTTCAATTAAAGCTTTATGAGACACCACTACGTTTTTGAATTCGTGGTTGATTTTAACCACTTTAAATTCCATAGTTTTGTTTACGTATACATCGTAATCCCTAATTGGCTTAACATCAATTTGAGAACCTGGTAAGAATGCTTCGATACCGAAAACATCTACAATCATACCACCTTTTGTTCTACATTTAACGAAACCATTTACGATTTCACCTGTATCGTGTGCATTATTTACACGATCCCAAGCTTTGATAACACGTGCTTTACGGTGAGATAATACCAATTGACCTGTTGCATCTTCACGCACATCAATTAATACTTCTACTTTGTCTCCAACTTTTAAATCTGGATTGTAACGAAACTCGTTTAAAGAAATAACACCTTCAGATTTTGCGTTGATGTCGATAATAACATCACGATCTGACATGTGTACCACTTCTCCTTCTACAACTTCGTCGTCTAAAGTATCTACAAAATTTTCAGATACTAATTTTTCAAATTCTTTTAATTGAGAATCTTCTACCTCATCAATACCTTCTTGGTAATTGTGCCAGTTAAATTCTTTTAAGAATTTTTCAGGATTTGCTTGCGCTTCAGATACTACTGGAGCTTCTTTTGTTGCTGTTGTTGCTTCGGTAGCTTCAACTTCTGCTTGTTTTGCTTTTTCAGCCATTTAAATAATTCTAGCAATGTTACTTGAGATGTCCATCTATATGGTACCTTTATAACATTACGTTTTGTATTCTGTGTGTTTTAAGGAAGTAATAACGACAACACCACAGAAGTGTTAGATTTTGATTTGTTTTAACCCTTTCTATCTTCCTACTATTCGCTAAAAAGGAGTGCAAAAATACTACTTTTTAACTATATTCCCTAATTTGAAATAAAAAACTTATACTTCGGAAAACAAGCTAATAAGCATATTATTGAAATGTGTTTCATCGGTGCTGAAGTACATTTAAACTAATAAGTTATTAATTGTGTACAAAATCAAAATTACAAATCTAAAAATTGAGTGGTAATTGACTATCTTTAAACTATAAGTTTAATATTAAAAATAACGTATTATGGTGAGAGCTAAATATCAAGGAGTCCTTGATTTAGGAGAAAAATTAAACATTCAAAACGGAGACGTTTCTGAGTCTAATGGTGTGTTAACAGTTAAAGGAACTGCTGCTAACCAATATGAAAAAAACCTACTTTGGGACGAGATAAAAGCAATTGGAGGCAACAAACCTAGCGATATCGTTGCTGATATTAAAGTTGCTGATACCAGCGTTTTTGCGAGGCATACCGTAAAAAGCGGAGAAACCTTAGGCGCCATTGCCAAGCAGTATTATGGAAACGCAGGAAAATACAATGCTATTTTTAAGGCCAATACAGATATTTTAAAGGATCCCGATGTTATTCACCCAGATCAACAATTAATAATCCCGAATTTGTAGGGATTAATAGCGCATTTCTGTTGAAGCGAGTGGACATGATGTTGGCTCGCTTTTTTTTTTAAATGAAATCGTTTTAGTGAGTGTAGTGTGGCAATATCATAAATATAAAGTCAATTAAACCAATTAACACACCACGCCTTATTGCCCTTTCTCCTAATACCTAATCATTTTCTATTCTAAAACTGAGAAAAGAAACTTATTCCAAACCCTCAAAAGTCATTTCAACTAAGTTTAAAATTTTAGTAAATTGCGCTTCTAAAGTCAGGTCGGAATTATCGATGGCTACTGCATCATCGGCTTGCACTAACGGCGAATCTTCCCTGTTAGAATCTATATAATCGCGCTCTTGAACATTGCGCAACACGTCCTCATAATGCACCTCATCGCCTCTTTCAATCAATTCCTCATAGCGTCTTTTAGCGCGCTTTTCGGCAGAGGCCGTCATAAATAGTTTAAGTTCTGCATAAGGAAAGACCACCGTCCCAATATCGCGACCATCCATAACCACCCCTTTGTCTTTGCCCATTTGTTGTTGTTGTTTTACCAACTGGTAGCGTACCTCCGGAATGGCTGCTACTTTACTCACGTAACTCGATACTTCTAGGGTACGGATTTCTTTTTCTACATTTACTCCGTTTAAATACACTTCTGCAAAACCCAAAGTTGGATTAAACTTAAACGTTATGTGTATGTCTCCTAATTTTTCAACTAGTCCATTAACATCAAAATGAGTTTCATCTATAAACCCCTGCTGCATGGTAAACAAAGTCACGGCGCGGTACATGGCACCAGTATCGACATAAACATATCCTAAATGTTTTGCGAGTTGCTTGGCTACTGTACTTTTTCCTGTTGACGAAAACCCGTCTATGGCTATGGTTATTTTTTGCATCCTGTAATTTATGGTACAAAAATAGAATATTATACTTACATAATTAGCAAACAACATTCGTTTATGAATATTCTCATCATTCTATTATTTCTATGAAGACTTGAATACTTACTCCGGAAAATGTTAATCTCAATAATTGAAAGGCAAATGGTATTAAACTGTTAAAAATACATATCACTTGATTTTATTTATGCTTTTGTTGTTTCGACGCTAATTCTCTTCTTGAAAACCTAATCTACAAACTTATAAAAATATTTTATTTCATTTTTATCCGAAAAGTTTCTTAAATAGCGAAGTAATAAAAGGATAAAGAACGATAATAATCGTTAAAAAATAAATAACTATAAAAAAAATATTTGTTTTTTTATAGGTGTTAAATAATGCTTTGTCACCATTAATAACAAACCCAATCTCAATAATAGAAAGAATAATTAATATCCAAATATAAAAGAAAACCAACAAATATATAGATATGTAAATCATGTCATTAACCATAAAAAAAAAATAGGTTAAGACACAAAATATGTTAATTGATCTTATGACATAAAATAGTATAGGATAATCTCTCGGTCTTCTTTTCATTATAAGCTATTATTAATTATTCTTACAAAGGGCTATAGCCATTATCAGAAAGCATGCTATTTACTGTATTCATAAATTTTGTATTGATAAAATTTTCAATTTTTTGAGATAATTCCGTTCTAAAACTCTCCTTTGTTAAGGGAATATTAGTATTATTTGCATAAGTATTAATCAATGATGGACATTCTGAAACTGACCTGCATATCATAAAATGACCACTACCCATATTTCGTATTATTGTACCATTGGCATAGGTAGTAGTACTACTCTAATTTTTTGAAATGGCTAAAAACAATTCTCTTGCTTTAGAGATTGGAGCGCCATTTTTAGGCTTAAAACAAAGATAGCAGGAAAGAAGTAAACTAAACCGTTTAGCTCTTAACTGCTATTTAGTTAGACGTGGGTATATAGGTAGTTGTTATTGTGCTAATAAGTAATAAAACCCATTTGGTATCACGGAAGGTGCAGGTTCCGGATCTCCAGGTGCTAATACTAACATATTGCCTCGCTTAAATACTTGAATAGCTGACTGACCATTTACAGTTGTTTTTCTTAGGCCTAGACTAGAGCTTCTGCCATTAGGTTCGCTCATAGTCAAATCAATCCAAAAAGTATCTGTGGTGAAATCATAAAAAGGCGAATGCCGTGTATTCACGTAGTTGCCATCAATACTGTGATGATATTCATTAGGTAATGTATCAGTTAATTTGTTTAATGTATTTACTAATTCTACTCCATTTTCTTTATATTGATATTCTCCTATTAGTAAATCTTCAAAATGATCCCCTGCATTTACCATAGTCTTCTTTTCAAGGATTAGCTTAAAATAGGTTGTGCCATCTTCAAAAACCCAGATCCCAACAAAAGGAGTTAATAAATTGTTTGAGTCTTTATAATAGGAGTGTACAATCGCTGAACCATCATGATCTTCTAAATTGACTATTAGTTGTTGTGATTTGCACTGTATACTAAATAGTGCAATGGTTAATAATATAAGTAGTTTTATCGTTTTCATTTTTTTTTAATTATTACAAGGTTCTACATTCAAAGTGTTATTCTCTAATTTTAGCTTTTCCCAATTGTTAGTTAATTCATTCAATTTGTAAAATGTTATACCATAATCGGCAAAAACTTCCAAAAATTTCGTTTCTAAATCATCTGCATTGTCTTCGACTGAATTAAACTTTCTTCCAAAGTTTTTATTTATCTTTTCAATTTTTTTTAAAGTATCCAGTTCTTTTAATATTTTGGGTTTATTCATTTCAAGAGCTATTTGTGTCTCTAATGCATTCAAATCATTTAAGGTAATTGCATAAACGATACTATTATCAATATGTTCAGGGTCTTTTACCACTGTAATATTATATATGTTACCATCATTAAACGCTATATTATTATTTTCCTGTATAAAGGCTAACCTAATATCCCCCCCATGATGGAAGGGATAAAGCAGCTTTAGGATGGTTGTGAGCATGTCCTTGGATATAACCTCCAATTGCTAAGCTAACAGACAATTCATTTCCGGATGTTTTTAAAATTGGGTCATAGGCATATGCCTCAGCATTACTATCATACTTGTATTCAATTTCGTAACCATATTCTCGTATTCCTTGGGTTTTAGCTTTTAAATTGTTAATAGCATTTATTACCTTAGTATCATTAATCAATCCATTTAAAATATCACACGGGTCATCTTCATTCTCAACTAAAACAGGAGCAGTCACTATTTCCTCACATTCAACGTCTTTACAAGGGTTTTCTTCAAGTTACGGATCTGTATTGGTGCCCGTGGGGTCAGTACCGCCAACACCGCCTCCCGTACCGAAGTACCTTCTGAGTCAGTAGTGCCCGTGTTTGAGTAATCATCATCTTCATTGCCAGGTGCTCCGGAGCCTCCACTAGAAACATATTGGCAATTACTTGCCACTAAAACAGTCTGACTGGAACTAGAAGTCTCACCAACTAACTGGCCTTCGTTATCATCTACTGTACTGGTTTCCCAATGAAAATCACACTGTAGTTCCGGCATCCGGTAATCCTTTGCCAATTCACCATCCGCAAAAACACTAAAATCAAAATCTATTGGTATATAAGTTGTTGTGCTAGAGTTTAAAAGAGTGCTATCTGAATTCAAATACTCTGCTTTTGAAAAACCGTATTGCACGATATAGGCATTATATTCATTGTCTGCATTTAAAGATAACAATAAATTTTCTACTTTATTATTCGTAATAGTATCTCTTATAATACCAAAGGTATAAGAATGATACCCAGTCGCTACATTTTCAATGTGTTTAACCTGATCTGTATCGATGGTAAAACTATAATCAGTATTGTAAATTTCTTTGTTTTGGATGGTACTGGCATCCGATTTGGAGTTCAGTTTTAGAATTTTATCTGCAAGGAGCACATTGGCTTCTACATCCTTCTTGTTTAAGGTTTTAATTCTAAATTTCGATGGAGTAATGGTTTTTAAAGACTCTTGCTCGAGGTAGTCTTTCTCACAGTTTGTAAAACAGCAAATAACAGTGATGAGCAGTAGCCCAAAATTGAGTTTTAATTGAAAGTTTTGGTTCATTTAATAAGATTCGTTTTTACTGGTTAGTCATGCCATAGTAACCCCCTTGGCTCAACATTAAAAGGAATAATGAGGAGTAGCAGTTTGCCTTGAGCAAACATGTTTTTCAAGGCGTGTGCTCGTTTCTTGAGAGGCAAAACTAGTGTAATAAAAATGCCTCGATTACGGTTAAAACCGTAATCGAAATCCTGAAAGTTATAAGCTGTTTATCTTAAGAGCTTATAGAAATTATGCGCAGCAACTATTCGATTAAAAGCTTTTAAATTTGATGAGTGGTGAAAATAAGCTACCTCAAATCCACCTGCACCCCAAAGAAGTTGGAGTTACCAGCAGCAGTATATTTAGCATGCGTATAACTAAAACGCATTTTATTAAGCTTCACAGAAAAACCAACTGAGAGCCCTGAAAAATTTCGCTGGTCCACAATACGCAGCTCTTCTGCGCGTCTAAAATTGTACCCTAAACGAATATTAAAGCCGCGTTCGAAAGAGTTCAGCGCCCAAAATAGTATGTCTTACAACATTAGCTAAAAGCCCCACTTTCTCTTCGGTTTGATTGCCTTCTAAATCGGTGGTGACTCTTGCTGGATTAGGATTCCCAATGGGCCACTGTTGTAAATTTTCGAAAGTCACATGCCAACGCAAAGGCACATTTTCTAACGTTTGAGACAAGCCTAAATCCACCTCTAATGGTAACGATTCCCGTCGCCCTGCATAGGTCGTTATTTGCGTCCCAAGATTTCTAACGACTAAAGTCCCTTGAAAATCTAAACGTTCGTTGCTATATAATACTGCCAAATCGGTAGCCACTCCAAACGAATTGTATTGCTCTAAAGACGAATTAATGAGTTTTAAATTAGCACCGGCATAGAAATCAGAATATCCTATTTGTAAGGCATAGCCAAATGATAGCGCCGCTTCACCTCGAGAAAAATTACTGGTGGCTACTCCATTTTCATCATAGCCCTCAAAATCACCATAATTAATATACGTCACCCCTGCGTGAATTGTTTGATTGCGTCTATCTATAGTATAGGCATAAGCTGCGGTTCCATAAGAGATACCCGCTAAATAACTGGTATAATTTAAGGCAAACTGGTTATCCATATCCACGTTAATGGTAGCGGGATTGTACACGCCTTGAGTAACGTCCCAATCGACATTGGTGAGCACTTTACCACCTAAAGCCGCTTGTCGTGGTGAGGCTACTAAGTTAAGAAATTGGTAGGTCGATTGTCCGCCTAGCTGCGCAATGCAGTAGGTGCTAAAAAACAAACAACATAATGGCACAATTTTTTTTAGCATAAAGCTGCAAAAGTAACTAAATCTATCTTAAAACGTAGATCTGCCTTTTTTATTTTTAGTAAGGTCCATATAAGCGCTTCTATTTTAGTTTTAACACTTGACCTACATGAATAGCGTCTGTATTTAAGTGGTTTAGGCCTTTTAAATCTGAAATAGAAATAGTATAACGCTTGGAAATGCTGTAAAGCGTATCATCGTTCGTTACCGTGTGCGTTTTACTATTACTCACCATGGCTTTTTGAGAGTAACCAATTTTTAACTGCTGCCCTATTTCTAAATTATTATCCTTTATATCATTTAAAGACTTTAATTGAGGAATACTAATACCGTAATACTTAGAAATAGAATAAAACGTATCCCCTTTAGCAACGGTATGTAAATTATTTTTTAAGGTTTTGGGTTGAGATACTTCCCTTGCTTTATCAACAGGTGATTTAGTCGCTGCTTTGTCTGTAAATATAAATTTCCCTGTTTTGGTGTTAAGCTTCGCAGGTCTATCGTCTATGGTAACGTCTAAGGTATCTGTGCTCTGAGCACTGGCATACATCCCCAAGAAGGACAACAATATAATAAAAAAGAGTTTCATTATTAAAGCTTTTTAGCGTTCTCCACCTTTTTGTCTGTCACCGCAAACTTGATCACATCTTTCATATCACTAACATAGTGAAACGTTAATCCTTTTAAGTATTCCGGTTTAATCTCTTCTATATCTCTACGGTTGTCTTCACACAGTAAAATCTCTTTAATTTTTGCACGTTTAGCCGCTAAAATTTTCTCTTTAATCCCACCAACTGGTAATACTTTTCCACGGAGTGTAATTTCGCCTGTCATGGCAATGCTTTTCTTTATTTTTTTCTGAGTAAATAAAGAAACCAAAGAGGTTAACATCGTTACCCCAGCACTTGGACCGTCTTTTGGTGTCGCGCCTTCCGGCACGTGAATGTGCACATTGTATTTATCGAAAACTTCGGGGTTAATACCAAATTCATCGGCATTAGATTTAATGTATTCCATCGCAATGGTAGAAGATTCCTTCATGACTTTACCTAAATTTCCAGTAATTGTTAAAGTCCCTTTCCCTTTCGTTAAAATAGATTCTATAAATAAAATATCTCCC
This sequence comes from Lacinutrix neustonica, assembly GCF_026625145.1. Lineage (GTDB taxonomy): Bacteria > Bacteroidota > Bacteroidia > Flavobacteriales > Flavobacteriaceae > Lacinutrix > Lacinutrix neustonica. The sequence continues at coordinate 805,626 of NZ_CP113088.1, forward strand.
CCTACTCGTGTCCAGGCTAATCCTGTAACGACTCCGGCAACATTATTATTTTCGTATTTATCACGCTCTAGTCGGGGCCTTCCCAAAATCTCTACAACATCGTCATTAGTTACTTTTACGTGGTATTCTTCTTCCATAGCGATATTCATCGCTGCATAACGCACCACTTTAGCAATTTGCTTTTCAAGACTACGCACGCCGATTCTCGGGTATACCCTTCTACTATTTTTTCTATTTGGGGTTTCCCTAATTTTAAATGCTTGTCTTCTAACCCGTGTTCTTTTAATTGCTTTGGCAATAAGTGCTGTTTTCCAATTTCAACTTTCTCTTCTATAGTATATCCCGTAACATTGATGATTTCCATTCTATCGAGTAATGCCGGTTGAATGGTGTTTAAGCTATTCGTCGTAGCAATAAACATCACTTTAGACAAATCGTAACCCATTTCTAAGAAGTTATCATGGAACTCGCTATTTTGTTACGGGTCTAAAACCTCTAACAATGCAGACGAGGGATCCCCTTGATGCGAATTAGACAATTTATCAATCTCATCTAAAACAAACACAGGATTCGAAGTTCCTGCTTTTTTTAAACTTTGAATAATTCGTCCTGGCATAGCACCAATGTAGGTTTTACGGTGTCCGCGAATTTCGGCTTCATCACGCAACCCTCCTAAAGACATACGCACATACTCTCTTCCTAAAGCTTCAGCTATCGATTTACCCAACGAGGTTTTACCAACGCCTGGAGGTCCGTAAAGACAAAGTATGGGTGATTTCATATCGTTACGTAATTTCAAAACAGCTAAATGCTCAATAATACGTTTCTTGACATCATCTAACCCGTAATGATCCTTATCAAGAATTCGTTTAGCACGTTTTAAATCAAATTTATCTTTGCTAAATTCATTCCAAGGCAAATCTAAAAACAAATCCAAGTAATTACGTTGTATAGAATACTCTGCTACCTGCGGATTCATACGTTGCATTTTGGCCAACTCCTTTTCAAAATGTTCTGATACTTTCTCATCCCATTTTTTGGTTTTTGCTCGCGTTTTCATTTCTTCTAATTCCTCAGCATTGCTATTACCCAATTCTTCTTGAATGGTTTTAAGTTGCTGATTTAAGAAATATTCACGCTGCTGCTGATTCATATCCGTCTGAACCTTACTTTGAATGTCATTTTTGAGCTCCAATTTTTGAAGTTCAACATTCATATATTTTAAGGTTTGTAACGCTCTTTGTTTTAAATCGTTTGTTTCTAATAGTTTCTGTTTTTCAGCAACAGGCAAATTCATATTAGAAGATACAAAATTGATTAAAAACGAATCACTTTCTATATTTTTAATAGCAAACGACGCTTCACTAGGAATATTAGGAGAATCTTTAATTATTTGAAGCGCTAAATCTTTAATAGACTCAATAATAGCATTAAATTCCTTATTCCTTTTTGCAGGTCTCGCCTCGGGAACTTCACGCACGGTTGCATTCATGTATGGCTTTTCAGTAATGACTTCGGCCACACTAAATCGCTTTTTACCTTGAATGATAACAGTGGTATTCCCATCGGGCATTTTAAGCACTTTCAAAATACGCGCCACGGTACCAATTGTATTAATATCTCCAGCCTTAGGATCTTCTATAGATTCATCCTTTTGAGACACGACTCCAATAACCTTAGAACCTTTATTGGCATCGTTAATTAACTTGATAGATTTATCTCTACCAGCAGTAATAGGAATGACAACACCTGGAAATAATACCGTATTTCTTAAAGATAAAATAGGCAAGGTTTACGGTAATTGCTCGTTATTTATTTCCTCTTCATCTTACTGGTGTCATTAATGGAATTAACTCTGAATTTTCATCAAAATCCTGTAATGACAAACTGTCTAGACTCATTAAATTAGATTTCTTCATATATATATTTACGTCATTATGTCATTTATTTATTATGATCACAATGAATTTTTAGTAAAATTAAACTGTTTATATTTCGAAAGCCATTGATTTATAAAATGTTACTAAGTATTTCGGCATTTTCGATGTAAGTAAAAGTTCAATTAATATGCCAAGTTGCTTTCTTGAAAATTAAATATTGTTAGGAGGGAATGGTTCTTACAGTAACCCTATTGATTGTTAATCTCGGCTTTTTAGAAAGTCGCTAATAACTCTAAGCACGTTACCTTAAAAAAAAAAATATAAAACTGTAACAAATAGATGGAAGCTATATCTTTATAATAGAAATTAATTTTTTTTGACACTAACCAACCACAATATTGAACAATTAATAACACTCTGCTTAGAAGAGAACCAATTTGCGCAATTGGAAATCTATAACAGGTATTATAAAGCGATGTACAATACCGCATTGCGCATTGTAAAAGATAGTTATGAAGCCGAAGATGTCATGCAAGATGCTTTTTTGTTAGCCTTCACAAAATTGAAATCTTTAAAAGACATTAAAACTTTTGGAGCCTGGTTAAAACGCATTGTTATAAACAAAAGCATTTACCACTACAACAAGAGTACAAAGTTTGATGAAGTGTCTTTAGACGAAGTGCTTTATAAGGTGGAAGACCCAGGAGGTTTTACTGAAGATTATGCCTTTAAAAGCATACAAGCAAAACAGGTTATTGATACCATGAATAGCTTAAAAGACAATTATCGCGTGGCCTTAACTTTGCATTTAATTGAAGGGTATGACTATGAAGAAATTAGCGAGATCTTAAAATGGTCTCAAGCGAATTGTAGAACAACCATCTCAAGAGCTAAAACCAGTTTAAGAAAAAAAATGCAAGCCTTGGTTTGCTAAGAATATTAGAGGATGGCAAAAGCGTCGCAATACATTAATACGAATTCAACTCAATGTTAACAGGAGCGAAATCGAAAGACATCTAAAACACTAATTAAAAGATTACCGCTTAGGCGGAACTACAAATGAAAGACGACAAATTACATCAGCTTTTTAAAAAACACCAAACACGTTTTGATGTTGACGTGCCAAACAGTGGTCATGAAAAACGATTTTTAGAAAAACTAATCGCTCAAAATAGTGCGCAAAAAGGGACTAAAAATAAACGTAATCTTTTTCTACCTTTTATTGGTATTGCTGCTTCGTTACTACTTTTAGTAACCTTAGCTTTTAATTTCGATAACACGCAGCAAGTAGAAGGTTTGGCTCAAGTATCTCCGAGAAATGGCAGAAACGCAAAGTTTTTTTACTTCTGTTATTCGTGAGGAGCTAGAAAAAGTTAACAATGAACGAACTCCGAGAAACCGAAGTGCTTATCCTTGACGCATTAAAACGTATGGGAACTCTTGAAAAAGAATACAAACTGTTAAAAACAGACCTCACTGAAAGTGGAAACGACAAGCGTGTCATTCACGCCATGATTGATAACTTTTGGAATAGGATCCACGTACTAAAATCGGTACTAGAAAACATAGAAACAACTAAAAATTTAAAACAAAACAACAATGAAACTAGCATTACACTTTAAGGTGTTGTTACTCCTTTATATATTGCCTTTAATACTAGTCGCTCACACGACTGATCCTAATCAAAATGAGGGAAAATACAAGAAAGAAAAAACAATTAAAAAGGCTTTTAATGTGACTAAAGATGCCACTTTAAAAATTAATAACAGCTACGGTAATTTAGATGTAGTCACCTGGGATAAAAACACCATAGCTTTTGAAATTACCATAACGACCACTGGAAATGACGAAGATAAAGTCCAAAAGAAATTAGACGAAATTGATGTCGATTTTTCTAACACCCAAGACTTTGTTTCGGCGGTAACCAAGTTCTCTAAAAACAAAGACAAATCTTGGTGGAGCAGCTGGACCAGTGGTACTAACAATGTTAATATGAAAATTAATTATATCGTTAAAATTCCAGCAACGAACCATGTGAATTTAAGTAACGATTATGGCAACATCAATTTAGCTAAATTAGAAGGTCGGGCAGAGTTACATTGTGATTATGGTAAAATTACCACAAAAGAACTCATGGCAGATAACAATATTATAAATTTCGATTACTCCAACAATTGCTATTTTGAATATATCAAAAGCGGAAAAATAAATGCAGATTACAGTGGCTTTACAGTGTCTAAAACCAATAATTTAGACATCCATGCCGATTACTCAAAATCTATTGTTGAAATAGCCGAGAACATCACTTATAATTGTGATTACGGTGGATTAACTATAAGCAAAGCCAATGATGTAAAAGGTAATGGTGATTATTTAACCTTAAGACTAGGGGATGTTTATAAAAACGTTTCTATCAATGCTGATTATGGTTCTATAAAAATTGACCGCTTAAATACAAGCGTAAACCATGTTTCGATAGAATCAGATTATGTAGGCATTAAAATAGGTTATGATCCCGCTTTCGTTTTCGATTTCAATATTGCCTTGGAGTATGGTGCACTTAACGACGAAGACGGGTTCGAATATACAAAAAAACGCATTGAATCATCAGACAAGTACTATACGGGTTACCATAAAACTCAAAATTCGGGAAATATGATACGTATTAACTCTGAATACGGAAGTGTAACTTTTTATAAAAATTAAATCATCAAGCATTCAATCAACGAAAAACAGACTCATTATGAACTCAACAACAAATTACAACATCTTAAACACTAAAAACACTATGCTTAACCCTTTAAAAATCATATGGGTTCTAGCAGTTACATTGTGTAGCTTCTCGCTCGTAAACGCTCAAATTTGGGGTAATAAAACGATTAAAGGGAATGGAGAAATGACAACCATAACCGGAAGCACTAATGATTACGATACTATTAAGTGTGCGGGCTGGATGGACTTTATTTTAGTAGAAGGAAAAGAAGGCAACATCACTATTGAGGGCGAAGAAAACTTATTGGGATACATTATTACCGAAGTTAATGGTAGTGATCTCATTATAAAAACCGAAAATAACATTAGTCTAAAACCAAGTTGGAATAAAACCATCACCATCACCATTCCATTTAAGGAGATAGATAAAGTGACCTTGTCTGCTCTCGGTGATATTGTTTCTAAAAATAAGATTACAGCTAATCATTTTGAAACACGGGTCTCAGGTTCTCGGTGATATTGTATTAGACATTGAAGCCAGTAGTATTGACGCTTCAGTAACTGGTTCTCGGAGATGTAACCTTAAAAGGAAAAACGAATAAGCTAAAAGCGAGTGTCACAGGTTACGGAGACTTTCATGGCTTTGACTTACAGGCGAACGATGTTGAAGCAAAAGTCACGGGTTACGGGGATGTCTCTATTGTTTGTAATGGTGATTTAATGGCACGGGTAACAGGCTCCGGTGACATAGAATACAAGGGAAGCCCAAAACGAGAAGATACTAAGGTTACTGGCTGCGGGAGTATCAGCAATTAGCGGTTAGTACATCACTAAGAACAAAAAGAGCCACTATTCTACATGTAGAATAGTGGCTCTTTTTTACTTAAATTATTTTCTTAGATATAAACATATTCAAAGGTTCCTTCCGTAACGTTTTGGTTTATTAGTGTTGGTGTCTCGGTATTCCGCACAATTAAATTCAAAGGTGCCCCTGACTATTTTATTTACAGGATCCACAAAATCTATGGTAATACTCCCGGAGACTGTTGTTTCATCCATTGTATTATTATTATCAATTAAATCGATATGAGTGGTCGTCTCCATAGTATCTTGATTCACTTGAAACGTGGTGCCAGCGATCAGATCCGTTCTTTTTATCCACAAATCTATTTCAATATTTCCTAAAAGTCCGTTACGAGATTGTAACAAGATATACTCACTAAAAGGATAGGCTGAAAAGATGTTTGTTGTTGAAGATTCATTATTACCAAAGGGGTTGTTTAGATTATACTGCATCCCATTTATTTTAAAAGTCATCGCAAAAGGAGAAGTAGTACCTGTAGTACAATTTCCTAACCCATCTATAGTCGCTTGAATCATCCCATTTGCATCACCGCAGACTAGTATTTCGTTTTGCAGAGCTGCACTGTAGGCGTTACATAAATTCGCACTAGTAGGATTATTATTGTAGGCTGCTACAGCTATAGCAGTATTATTTATTGCGATATCACAACTTGATTGCGCTACCGTTCTTACCCATACAGAGGAAGAAACGATGTCTGAAATTACTTCTATCCCATTGGCTATTTGAGTTTGCGTCTCGTTTTGATTAAAAGTAAGCGTTTGCCCGTTCTCACTAATGGTGTATGCCACTTCCTGCGCTTCTCCTTGCCCGGACGTATTACTTCCATTCATGGACACATCGAAAAAAGAGCCATCTACGCTCATTATATTACCATCTGTAACATAGTTGCCTGATCCTGAAACATTAGATAATACGTTTGTGGTCGTGCCCGCGTTATTACCATCTATAACGGTTATTGTTGTTACATTATAACTCCCATTAGTTTCAAATGTATCAGCTGCAAACACTAAAGTATATTCCGATTTGAACCAGTGATAGTATTACCTACAACCCTTTCTACCCCATCTACATTTGTGGTACTGGTAACATCAGCAGAAAAGGAAACGACACGCCAGGTGCCAACCAAACTTGCATTTGTCGCTTCTTGTTGAGATAAAAAACCTGGGTCTAAGGGTTCATTTTCGCACGAAAACAAAGTAATTAATAGTAGTGATAATACAAGTAGTGAGGTCTTTTTTAATTCAGTCATTTATAGATTTCAATTTAGGTTTCTCGCAAAAATACAGTTTTCAGTTATACTTCTTCTCTTGGTACTTTAAAAAGGAGTCTAATGCCTACCAAAAAGAAAACAAATAAGAACAGAATCGCATAACGCATGGTACTAATTTGATCTACCACCGCAAAAATGGTCATACCGATAACAATACCAATTTTTTCGGCAACATCATAAAAACTAAAATACGAGGTGGTGTCTTGAGTTTCCGGTATAAATTTAGAATAGGTTGATCGTGCTAAAGATTGCACACCACCCATGACAAATCCTACTAATCCAGCAGCAATATAAAATTGAACAGGCGTTATCATAAAATAGGCATAAAAACACAAACACATCCAAATCCCGTTAACGACAATTAAGGTTTTAATGTTCCCAAATACGGCCGAAGCTTTAGAGGTTAGCACTGCACCAATAATAGCGACCAACTGGATTATTAAAATACTACCAATTAAGCCTTGTGTTTTCTCATCATTATCGGCCCATAAAATTTCCTTTTCTCCAAAATACACGGCCATAAGCATGATGGTTTGCACAGCCATGCTAAACACAAAAAAAGCCTTTAAATACGCTTTTAAACGCACGGTTTTTTGTAATTCTTGCCACACCTGTTTTAATTCTTTAAACCCATTAAAAATTACGGCTTTAGATACTTTATGTCCATTAGACACCCCTTTAGGCAAAATATAAAACGTGTATTGGCTAAAAATAATCCACCATAAACCTACAGTAATAAAAGATAGTTTCATAGCTTCAAAAGAAGCGGCATTCTTCACTTTTTTTAATTCGGCTAAAATATCGGCTTCTGTTCCGTTATCCATTAGACTTTGAGAAATACTTAAATCAAATCCAAACCAGTCCGGCTTCATTACCATGGCCAAATTCAAAACCAGTAAAAGTACACTCCCAATATAGCCTAAAGAAAAGCCTGCGGCACTAATGTCATCTTGTTGTTCAGGGAAAGCGATATCTCGGTAAATAAGAATTATAAAATACGAGACTCCCCCAATACCCAATAAGGCCCATAAAATAAAACAGAATACTTAAATGTATGTGATCTAAATCGAACCAATACAAACCTATACAACCTAAACCTCCAACGTAGCAAAAGAATTTCATAAAACTCTTTTTATTACCCACATAATCTGCAATTCCGAGATAATATAGGCGATGAAAACGCTACCACTAAAAAGGTAAATGCGGTAACAATAGAAATTAAAACGGTGGGTTTCATGACGAACCCAAAGGCCGAGACCGTATCTGTTTTGGTTTCAAATAAAGCAGAATAAAATATAGGAAATATTGAAGAAGCGATGGTTAAGGTGTATACCGAATTTGCCCAATCGTAAAAGGCCCAAGCATTCAATAGCTTCTTACTTCCTTTTTGTATATGTTCCATAAAAAAGCCACTCATTTTTAAGAGCGGCTTCGAAAATAAGCATTTTTATGTTAACCTATCATTAAAACGGTGAAACGGGTCTAAATGATTTTACACCATATTTTTTAGCTTCCGCTTTTGCTGCTGGCGCCAAAGCTTCCAAATTAGCAATACGTGTTCCTGTAGCTGGGTGTGTGCTTAAAAACTGCGGTGGTGCTTGGCCATTGCTAGCTTGTTCCATACGTCTCCATAAATTAGCAGCTTCGTCTCGGATTGTACCCTGCCACAGCCGTTAATATTAGACCTATTTTATCAGCTTCTGTTTCATGACCTCTACTAAAAGGTAGCATCACGCCTACCTGAGATCCAATACCAAAGGCTTGATTATATAATGCTAAATTTTTATCATCTTTCAATGCCACATTCATTCCCACTGCAGCCACTTGTTGTAACATACCAGCACTCATACGTTGTTGACCATGATTCGCTAAAGCATGTGCTACCTCATGTCCCATAATCGCTGCAACAGCCGCTTCATTTTGTGCTACTGGTAAAATACCCGTATAAAACACAATTTTTCCGCCGGGCATACACCATGCATTTATGGTTTCGTCTTTTACCAAATTATACTCCCATTTATAATCGTTTAAATACCCCTGATTACCATGCGCATTCAACCAACGTTCTGCAGCAACTGCTATGCGCTGCCCTACTCTAGTAATCATCTCTGCTTCTTTGGTCCCTGTAATGACCTTGTTTTCATTTAAAAACTGATTGTATTGTGCAAAAGCGGTAGGAAATAATTGTGAATTGGGTACAATGGCTAGCGTCGACTGTCCTGTAAACGGATTTCTTGCACAGGAAAAAAACACGAGAAGTGTAAGCACTAATGTTATACTGGATTTGAATTTCATTTTTTATGGTTTTAATTAATCTAAGTATAAAATTACAAAAAGTTCTAGCAACATATTGTTAAGGAATTACCAAATAATAGAGTTGATGCGATAAAACACCTTTTTATACTTTTAAGTGAATAAAAATATTCTTTTTACAAAAGAACTGTTATTTTTTATATAAAGTTACGACTTACAGCCTATGCAAAACGTAAAAAGCATTAACTTTATATTGAATGATATGAAAATTAAAAACATGAAAAAAATAGCATTGCTTTTACTGGTTACTTTCGCTTTTAGCTGTAATGGAACAGCGCAGGGTAAAAAACAAGACGCTAAAGTGTATCCAGTAACCAAAACCGACATGGAGTGGAAAGCGACACTTTCAGAGAAAGAATATTACGTGTTAAGAAAAGCGGGAACCGAAAGACCTTTTTCAAGTCCATTAAATAAGGAAGATAGCCCTGGAACCTTTGTTTGTGCGGCGTGTGAAACGCCTTTATTTGAAAGTGCACATAAATTTGATTCCGGAACCGGATGGCCAAGTTTTGATCGCGCCATTAAAGGCCATGTCGACTATTCTGTAGATTATAATTTAGGTAGTGCACGAACGGAAGAACATTGTGCTACTTGCGGCGGGCATTTAGGGCATGTGTTTAATGATGGCCCTAGTGAAACAACAGGTAAAAGACACTGTATTAATGGCGTTGCTTTAAATTTTATCCCCAAAACCGATGAGTAATTTTAAAGTAGAAAAATCGGAAGATGAATGGCGTGAGCTCCTTACCGATGAAGCATATAGAATTTTAAGAAAAAAAGGCACCGAAATGCCCCATTCGGGAAAGTATAATTTGCATTTTGAGAAAGGGGTTTATACATGTGCAGGTTGTGATCAGCAATTATTTGAAAGTTCAAGTAAATTTGATGCCCATTGTGGTTGGCCTAGTTTTGATGAAAGTATTAAGGGCACGGTGAAGTATGTTTTAGATAAAACCCAAGGCATGACCAGAACCGAAATTGTATGTTCCAACTGTGGCGGGCATTTAGGCCATGTATTTAATGATGGTCCCACAGAAACTGGAACTCGCTATTGTGTAAATTCTGTGAGTGTAAAATTTGAAGACAAATAAGTTTAATGCCTACTAATTATAACTTAAAACCCACTCACCTCTTGAGTGGGTTTTGAGTTTCTTATATTCCAAATTTATAGTACATTAGGAAGTAATTGCTCTTTTAATAAAGTTCACATGTGCTTTGCACTTGAAATTTCTACTTTGACTATCAATCCTTGTAATACAAGCATTATGAACATCAAAATTTTCACAATTTACTGCTCCATCAAGAACAACATACATTTAGTTTTATAGTTTCAATACTTAAGTTTTGTGACTTTTGATTAACTATTCTGAAACACGCAATGATCCCTATAAATCCCTAATAACCATTGTATTATTATGAAAAACAGATTGAAATCTTTAGCCTTACACGTCGAAGAGTCATTTAATTGACCACCTTACTTCCTCTCGTTTATCTCATTCATTAGGGTCGTTCCCAAAGTGGTATAAGCATGTTCAGGAAACTTTTCTTTTAAGGTGTTGAATGCTTTAAAGATCAATTCATTACTTGGTTGTTTTCTATCCGTGACCCTCATTAAATCTGCAATCACTAAATAGTAAGAGACCACGCTAGGGTTGGCCGTTATGAAATCATATTTATCATCAAAATACTTCATTTCTAATTTTTCATACTTGGCATCCACTTCTTTTCCTAGCGTACTTTTATCGAGACCTTGTTCTTTTAAAGCATTCATTTGTTTATAAATAGCCATTTTCTCTTCTTGCGAAGCTGCTCTTAATTTACTTGCAATGGTATTGAAAGCAGTAGAGTGCCTATCTTGATAGGTTACCGCTTCAAATTCTTTATATATTGATATCACGGCATTATTAAATGGATTTAATATCTTGGAGGTGAATTCTTTGTATGTGCTATTTAAAGGACCGCCAGTCACTTCATTACTTGAAAAATCTTTAACATTATGCAACTTAAAACTTACGCTACCTTCTGTAGGAAAAAAAATGATAGGTTTCGCGTTTCCTTTGTCATATTCCTCCTTAAATATGAGTTGATAGGCTAAATCTTCTTCAGAAGAAAATTCATAATTAAATTTACCATCTACTATAGGAATTCCAATCATTTTATTTTCTTGACTAGCATTCTCTGTTGCTCTTAAAAGTAATAAAGTATCGCTCGTTGGTCTAAAAATGACTTCGCCTTTTAAAATGGTAGTGGTAGGAGTTGCCTTTTTGGCTTCTTCTTTGCATGACCATGTCATAAAGATTAGTAGTATAGCGACCAATTTTATATCTCTCATGATTTCCTTTTTTATTGACTATGTGATGCCTCAAAAATAAGTTTAATTCTGGTTTTAAAATATTAAATATCTCTCAAATAAGTATTAAGTGGTGCCGCTTGTTTTAATTTTAAGTAAGATCATGTCAATTTCTAACTGAAACGGCTTTAAACATTCTTTTACCCTATTACAACAGATTTGATTTCAAATGAATGGTATACGCAAATGCGTCAAAAAATAAATATAGAGCCGATGAGGTTACCCAATATAAGGCACTAGTCCGTCTTAAGGCACTGGCATAAATAAAAAAGTAAACATCAATTTATTATTTCAGCTTAGTTTCGTAAATTCGTAGCTTCTTAAAAACGACTAAAAATTTCACAATGAGTAAATACGATATTATTGTTCTTGGTAGTGGTCCTGGTGGCTATGTTACTGCTATTCGCGCTTCGCAATTGGGTTTTAAAACGGCCATTATTGAAAAAGAGAGTTTAGGTGGTGTTTGCCTTAATTGGGGGTGTATACCAACTAAAGCGCTTTTAAAATCTGCTCAAGTTTTTGAATATTTAAAACATGCCAATGATTACGGTTTAATTGTTAAGGATTACGATAAGGATTTTGATGCGGTGGTTAATCGAAGCCGCAACGTGGCCGAAGGCATGAGTAAAGGCGTTCAGTTTTTAATGAAAAAAAACAAAATTGACGTTATTAACGGTTTTGGTAAACTAAAAACTGGTAAAAAGGTTGATGTAGACGGCACAGAATATAGCGCCAATCATATTATTATTGCTACTGGTGCACGCTCTCGCGAGCTACCCAACTTACCTCAAGACGGTGAAAAAGTTATTGGTTATCGTGAAGCTATGACATTAAAAACGCAACCCAAGAAACTAATTGTTGTGGGTTCTGGTGCCATTGGTGTAGAGTTCGCTTATTTTTATAATGCGATGGGAACAGAAGTAACAGTGGTAGAATATCTACCAAACATTGTGCCTGTTGAAGATGAAGACGTGTCTAAACAATTAGAACGCTCATTTAAGAAAAGTGGTATTAAAATAATGACTAGCGCCGAAGTAACTAGTGTAGACACTTACGGAAAAGGGGTGAAAGCTACTGTTAAAACTAAAAAAGGCGAGGAAGTTTTAGAAGCCGACTTGGTGTTGTCTGCTGTTGGTATTAAAACAAATATTGAAGGTATAGGCCTAGAAGATGTTGGCATTGCTGTTGACAGAGATAAAATTTTGGTGAATGATTATTATCAAACCAATATTCCAGGGTACTATGCTATTGGCGATGTAACGCCTGGACAAGCGTTAGCCCACGTGGCGAGCGCCGAAGGTATTTTGTGTGTTGAAAAAATAGCAGGACAGCATGTGGAAGCTTTAGACTACGGTAACATTCCAGGATGTACCTATGCTTCTCGAGAAATTGCTAGTGTTGGTTTAACTGAAAAGCAAGCTAAAGACCAAGGGTTAGACATTAAAGTGGGGAAATTTCCATTTTCTGCCTCCGGAAAAGCGAGTGCCTCCGGTGCTAAAGATGGCTTTGTAAAAGTGATTTTTGATGCGAAATATGGAGAATGGTTAGGTTGCCACATGATTGGTGCGGGAGTCACTGATATGATTGCTGAGGCTGTATTAGGACGTAAGCTAGAAACTACTGGGCATGAAGTGTTAAAAGCGGTACACCCGCATCCAACAATGAGTGAAGCGGTTATGGAAGCCGTTGCAGATGCTTATGGTGAAGTGATTCACTTGTAAGGTTAGCTGTTAAACTATATAAAAAATGCGATTCACTTCTGAATCGCATTTTTTTATTCTATACTTTTTAAAGTGGAACTTGTTTTAGGTCTCTCTTTTATAGAAAACTTTGAATCGCCAATTCATAACTCTGTAACCCAAAGCCTAAAATGACGCCTTTCGCATTTGGAGAAATAAAGGATTCGTGTCTAAATGCTTCACGGCCAAACGTATTAGAAATATGCACCTCTACTACCGGTGTTTCAATCGCTTTAACCGCATCTCCAATACCTATTGATGTATGCGTATAGGCTGCCGCATTTAAAACGATACCATCATATGTAAACCCCACTTCTTGTAACTTTGTAATTAACTCGCCTTCAATATTGGATTGAAAATGTTCTAAAGTAACTTTAGGATACTTCGCTTTTACTGTATCGAAAAACTCTGTAAAGGATAAGCTGCCATATATATTGGGTTCTCGTTTTCCTAATAAATTTAAATTAGGACCATTGATAATGATGATTTTTTTCATGTGTATTATTCCGTGACCACAGAAATGTTTTAAATGATTATATATAATACCAAAAATACAAAAGTTATGGCAAAAAAAAACCGAAGCGTTAGGCTTCGGTTTTTTAGTTGTAATTTAAATTTCAATTAGAACATAAATCCAACAGAAACTTGAATAACATTATTATGAACTTTATTATTATCAGCACCTTCATAATCGTTAATGTTAGATAATCCTAAGTTATATCTAGCACCAAAGTTAAGACCATTATCTAATTTATAACCTAAACCAAAGTTTACACCTAAATCAACACTACTAATATTTTCAATATCTTCTTCTTCAGAACCTGATTGAGTCACGCCATTAAGCGTTTCTGAATATTCATATTCCCCCTTAGCAGAAATTAAAAATCCTATTTGCGGACCAGCTTCTACACTAAATCCTTCAGCAACGTAGAATTTACCCATTAAAGGTAAATTAATATAATTTAATTTAGCCTTTTCCTCTTCCTCATAAGAATATGTATCTCCTCCAAAATTTTGAGTCTCTGAATAAGACGTACTAGCCCCTTGTGCAGAATACATTATTTCCGGTTGAAATGAGAATTTCTCAGAAACCATGATTTCAGCAACAACTCCAACATGAAAACCTGTTTTTGAATCTACACCATCCACATTGTCTCCGGATAGGGTAGCAAAGTTAACCCCAGCCTTAGCTCCAAATTGTACTTCTTGTGCATTTACAGTTGTAAATCCTAATACTGCAATGGCAGCGGTAAATAATAATTTTTTCATAATATTTAAATTCATTTTGTTAATATGAGCCAACAAAACTATACTCTTAAAATCTATTGGACAAATAAATTGGGTTCAAAAAAAAAAAAAAAAAAAAGATATGCCTCTGATCACAAAATATTAATCAAAAGAACGTCTTTAAATCAAAAAAAAAAACCGAAGCCTAAGGCTTCGGTTTTTAGTTGTATTTTTAATTTCAATTAGAACATAAATCCAACAGAAACTTGAATAACATTATTCTGAATACTAAAATCCTGACCTTCTACATCTTCAGCAATGTTTGCTAAACCTAAGTTGTAACGCGCTGAAAAGTTTAAACCACTCTCTAACTTGTAACCTAGACCTACTCCTGCTCCAAAATCAATACTCTTGAAACTATCTTTTACATCTCCCTCATCAGAAGCAGATTCTCCTTCACTTGTTGCTTCAACCTCAGATTTTGCTGAGATTAAAAAGCCAACTTGAGGTCCAGCTTCAATACTTAGACCTTCTGCTACGTAATATTTAGCCATAATAGGAAGATTTAAGTAATCTAATTTTGTTTTCGTTTCATATTTTATTTCTTGACCGAAAAAATCTTCAGTATATTCAGATGCCGCTCCTTGAGCAGAATACACCAATTCGGCTGAACAGAAAATTTCTCTGAAACCATAATCTCTGCAACACCACCAACATGGAAAGATGTTAATCCATCTACGTCTTCTGCATCTCCGCCAATAGTGGCTAAGTTAACACCAGCCTTAGCTCCAAACTTTACTTCTTGTGCATTTACAGTGGTAAATCCTAATGCTACGATTGCAGCAGTAAATAATAATTTTTTCATAATATTTAAATTCATTTATTGATTTGAATAAACGAATCTAACATTCAAAATTGTTTTACACAAATTAAAAATGGAAAAAAACACCTTTACAACGCTAACAACCTGATTAGTAAAATATTATTATGAATAAAATATTACTTAAAAAATAAAAAGCCGAAACATGTCGTTTCGGCCTTTATCTTTAGCATTTAAGTTATCTGTTAGAATTTGTACCCTAAAGAAACACTTAAGTTAGAGTTATTTAAGTCGTCTTGAAAAATACCTTCGCTACTGCCTTGATACACACTGGTTAATCCTAATACATAGCGCGCTTGTAAAAACACACCTCCATCAAATTTATAAGAAACACCCGCACCAGCACCAAAATCGAAAGCTTCAACGCTATCTTCCAAATCTCTTTCTATTGAAGAAATCTCTTCTCCATCTGCACCTTCAATTTGAACTTCAGATTTTGAACTCACATTAAAACCAAACTGTGGCCCTAATTCTAAGGCCAAGCCTTCTGCCACATAAAATTTAGCAAAAACAGGAACATTAATGTAATCTAATTTTAATTTATATTCTCCTCCTGTGAAATCTTCTTGTAACCCTTGTTGTGAATATAAAACTTCCGGCTGTATTGAAAACACATCAGATACTGGAATTTCTGCTACTACTCCAAAATGTATTCCCGTTCTACCATCGGCATTTTCTACATCATCGCCTGTGAGTTTTGCAAAGTTTACCCCTGCTTTTAAGCCAAAATCAATAGCATCATTGGTATTATTCATACTATTGTCTTGGGCGTTCATATTTGTCAAACCAAATACAGCAACTGCTGCACATAAAATTATTTTTTTCATAATAAATAAGTTGTTTAAAGTTTGATGCAAAGATAATGTGGCTGTCTAATTTCGAATTATTTCTTTAGAATATATTAACATCTAAAGGAATATAGCATAATTTCAAGTGTCTAAAAATCAGTATATTAAACAAAAAATAACAAAGATATGAGTTCATATTTGTTGTTATAGAGCGCAATTTCAAAGAGCCATACTCTTCAATGACTGCTTGCTATTTAAGATATAGATCGACTTGAGTCGATTCGTTCGTTTTTAAGTTTGTTAATGCTCTTATTTTCTGTCCATCAACAAAGATTTCAATAACTGCTGTATTGGTAGACATCGTTCCTACATTATTGGCGGTTAGAACTAATGCTGTTTTCTTAGCGTTTAGTTCTAAGTTTACCACTTTGGGCTCAGCCTTGGTTTCAAAATTAGTTAACAGTGTTTTATCATTTGCTTTTAAGGTAATACGATCACCATCCAATTGTCCGCCGTCATAAATTTCAATTCTAACCGTTTTAGATTTGGAAAACACACTCATTACCTGATTGCTTTTTAAAACATTCATTTGCACAGAATCCATCATTTTTATTAGATTAATGTTTTGTTTTACACTATCTCGGTATGCGCTTTGTTTTAGCAATCATCTTGGTCGCTTTTTCTACACGTTGATTATATTTCTCTACCGTAGATAACAACAGTTCTCCATTAATACACACGGTATTGTCTCGGAAACAACCCTTTAAACTTCCCCGTTAGCTTATTAGATTTGCCAAGTCTGTAGTTATCTGAGATGAAATTCATATAACAAAAATCAGCCTCAGATACTGGGGACTTGGTATAAATAGTTTCGACCTCTTTGAAGTCTAGAATATTAGTCGCTTCATTATAAAACCCTATAATGCTCGTTTTGGTTTCATGTTCGCCACCAAGATCTGTTAACGTGAACCCACTAATATTATTATTTTGCTCAATGAGAACTACTTTTAAAGAGATTAATGACGAGTCATTTAATTTTATCACGCCTACAAACTCATGCGTTTGCTGCGCCGATGCGAATAAAACAGTAAAAGAGAGCAAAAAAAATGTGATGATATGTTTCATAGTTGGATTAAAATTCTTAATATTGAGTAACAAACTTAAACCAATTAACTATGAAAATTAAACTATTACTCTCATTTTTAGTGTTTTTTATGGCGGTAACGACAGCGAGTGCTTCGTTTCCTGTAAAAAGAGCAACAACTAGTGTAGAATCTACGACTACCGTGTCTACTAACGATTCAGATGTCGAGGCGATGACCTCTCCCGCAGTAATGGTTAAGCGAGCAGATAAAATGCTTATAGCTTTGCTTTTATGGCTGTTTTTAGGTGGCTTTGCTGCCCACAGATGGTATTTAGGAAGTCCTATTGGTTGGAACATTCTATTTATTTTAACTTTAGGTGGATTAGGTGTTTGGTGGATTATTGATGGTATCGATATCATCACTGAAAAGTATCCTGGTTTATAATTATACCGCATTTAAAAATATTGAAAAAGTCGCTTATTTTGTAAGCGACTTTTTTATTTTTAGCATATGAACTGGCAAGACGCACTTAAAGACTACCAATTATATCTCAAGATAGAACGCGGGTTATCTCAAAACTCTATAAATAACTATAGTTTTGATGTTAAGAAGCTTATAAGCTATCTTGAAGCTAACAATATTACTACATCACCCATTGCGATTACTAAAGAAACGGTGCAGCAGTTTATCTATACCATTGCTAAACGTGTGAATGCGCGTTCACAATCACGTATTATTTCCGGACTAAAAGGTTTTTTTAATTACTTAATATTTGAAGAATATCGAGAGAGTAATCCCTTAGACACCATTGACTCTCCAAAAATTGGACGGAAATTACCCGATACCTTATCAGAATCAGAAATCAATGAACTCATTGGTGCTATCGATTTAAGCACACCACAAGGGGAGCGCAACCGTGCCATCTTAGAATTATTATATGGCTGTGGTTTACGGGTTAGTGAATTAACCGCATTAAAAATTTCTGATTTATTCTTTGAAGAAGGTTTTATAAAAGTAACCGGTAAGGGCGATAAGCAACGTTTTGTACCTATTGTTGAAAGCACGCAAAAATACATCAGTATTTACAGAAATGACGTTCGAAACCACATGGATATCTCTAATGACTTTAAGGATACTTTATTTTTAAATAGACGCGGAAAACAACTCTCCGAAGCGATGATTTTTACTATTATTAAGGATCTAGCCACTTCCATAAATCTAAGTAAAACGATCTCCCCGCACACCTTTCGCCATTCTTTTGCGACGCATTTATTAGAAAATGGTGCCGATTTAAGAGCCATACAACTCATGCTTGGCCATGAAAGCATTACCACTACAGAAATATACATGCATGTCGATAAAAGCCATCTAAAAGCGGCGATTGAAAACTTTCATCCTAGGCAGTGAAATCCTCTTTTAATAGACCAATGTGCATTTTACAGATAATTTATGTATATTAGGAGAGCTATTAATCAAATAATCCGAATCCCTTCAAGTACACAATAATTCTAATTATGCGTGAAACGAAGACATTATTTTCGAATTTGAAAAAACCGGATCAAAACCAAATGGAAAGGCTACTTGCTGCATTAGAGATTTCAAAAATTGGAGTTTGGGATTTTAATGAAAAATTAGACACCGTATTTTTTTCAAAATCATCCAAATCCATCATTGGGTTTGAAGACGACCCTTCCTTTGGCACTAATACAGATGATTGGAATAACCTCGTACATCCTGAAGATCGCAAAAAGTACTTCCAAGATTACCAGGATCATATTAATGGCTTAAAACCACTATATATTAATAAGCATCGTGTCAAGTGTAAGGACGGCACCTATAAATGGATTCTAGACAAAGGAAAGATCATTAATGATCATAAATCTGACGGGTACATACATTTTGTGGGTACACACACAGATATTACAGATGAAATAAAAAACGAAACTAAAGTTGAAAACGCCCTAACTATAGCGACCAAACAGAATAACAAATTAAAGAATTTTGCCCATATTGTTACTCATAACTTAAAACAGTATTCGGGAACTTTGAAAGTCTCTTAGAGTTTTATGATGATGCCGAAAGCTATTCAGAAAAAGAAGAATTAATTGCACATCTCAAGGAAGTGTCTGCCTCTTTAAATAAAACCATTCAAAATTTACATCAAATTGTTTCTGTACAATCAAAGAAAGATACCCATGTAGAAAAGCTCAATGTTAGCCAATTTATTGATAGTACGCTAAAGTTATTAGACGTTGTTATTTCAGAAAGTAAAGCCACGATTATTAATAAAATCAACCCAAAGCTTTACATTTATTACAATTCTGCATATTTAGAGAGCATCATGCAAAATTTAATCTCCAATGCCATTAAATATAAGCATCCGGACAGAAATCCCTTGGTGGTGATTACTTCACAGTTTTCAAATGGCAATATCATATTTAAATTTAGCGATAATGGCTTAGGTATCGATTTAGAAAAGTATGGCCAAGACATATTTGAGCTTTATAAAACATTTCATCATAACAAAGATGCTGAAGGTGTTGGTTTGTATCTTATTAAAAATCAAATTGAATCTTTTGGTGGAAAGATTTCTATTGAAAGTGAAGTAAATGTTGGAACAACGTTCACAGTCGTTATAAATAACAAAAAAGGCAAATTCAGTTAACGTGTGCTTTTTTAATCTAATTAGTTAAGAAAAACATAAAAATGACATCATATAGCGCTCCAAGGTTATAATGACTACTAAAAAAGTTTTTATATTGAAATATATCTTTTATATTAACTTATAGATATTTAAAATTCTCCCCATAAACTTTTATAGATAACCTAACTAATGAAGTCTAAAAATGCAAGTGATAATCGTAATGGAATTGATGATTTTGAAACCTTAAAATGGCAATTTGCACTTGAAAATTTTAATGTTGGTGTCTCGGCATTGGGATAACACTACAAATGAGGATATTGTTTCCTACTCTAAAGAATCCAAATTCATTCTTGGCTATCTTGATGATGATCCTAGCTTTGGAATCAATTCCCAGGATTGGAATGATCGTGTTCACCCCGATGATAAAGAAAAATATTTTCAAGATTTTCAAGACCATCTCAACGGTTTATGCCTGATTTACCAAAACAAACATCGTGTATTGTGTAATGACGGCACCTACAAATGGATACAAGATAAAGGTAAAATAATCTCTCGAGATTCAAAGGGTGTTCCTGTAAGAGTCATTGGCACACATACCGATATTACAGAACTTGTTGAAAATGAAAACAGAATAAACAATACCCTAAGTTTAATCACAAAACAGAACAACACGCTTAAAAATTTCGCACATATTGTGACTCATAATCTTAAAGAGCATTCGGAAATTTTAAAAGTTTATTAAATTTTTACAAGGAAACTGTTATTGATAGTGAGAAGGAAGAAATCATGAATGTCCTAGACGTTTTGTCTGATTCTTTAAGTAAAACCATTTTAAATCTTAATAAAATTGTTTCGGTAGAATCTCAAAACAAAATTACCACAGAACACATTTTACTTAATAAATATATTGAATCTGGTATTTGTTTATTGGATATGGACCTTACAGAACATCAGGTCATTATAAATAATCAGTTAAACAATCATCTATCCATACTATTTAACCCTGCTTACTTAGAAAGTATCATACAAAACTTATTATCTAATGCTATAAAATACAGACATCCGAGAGAGGAATCCAGTAATAAATATAAGCTCAAGTGAATCCAACGACTACACGGTTTTACAATTTGAAGATAATGGTTTAGGTATTGACTTAGCCAAATACGGTAGCGAAATTTTTGGACTCTATCGCACCTTTCATCATAATGAGAATGCCGAAGGTGTTGGGCTTTATTTAACAAAGAGTCAAATGGAGGCTTTTGGAGGAAAAATAGAAGTTTCTAGCGTCGTTAATGTAGGCTCTACCTTTACGCTTTTCTTTGCAAAAGAAATAAAGATACCCACAAGAGCTAACACCAAATAAAAAAAGCACATCCTTTTAGGGTTGTGCTTTAGCTTATATCTTCTTGTTTAATATTACTTAGCTATGTTTACCGCTCGAGTTTCACGAATCACGGTAACTTTAACCTGACCAGGATAGGTCATATCGGTTTGAATTTTTTGTGAAATACTAAACGATAAATCTGCTGCATTTTGGTCATTTACTTTTTCACTTTCTACTATAACACGTAATTCGCGTCCAGCCTGAATAGCGTAAGCTTTTTTCACACCGTTAAAACCTAAAGCAACATCTTCAAGATCTTTTAAACGTTGAATATACGAATCTAACACTTGACGTCTTGCCCCTGGTCTTGCCCCGGAGATCGCATCACACACCTGAATGATTGGTGATAATAGTGAAGTCATTTCAATTTCATCGTGGTGTGCTCCAATGGCATTACACACTTCGGCTTTTCGCCAAATTTCTCGGCCCATTGCATCCCTAAAATAGCATGTGGGGTTTCCATATCTGCTTCGGCATCCGGCACTTTACCTATATCGTGTAATAGTCCTGCGCGTTTTGCTAACTTCGGATTTAAGCCCAACTCTGCCGCCATAACGCCACAAAGTTTAGCTACTTCACGTGAGTGTTGTAATAAGTTTTGACCGTAAGACGAACGGTATTTCATGCGTCCAACCATTTTTATTAATTCAGGATTTAATCCATGAATTCCTAAATCTATAACTGTACGCTTACCCACTTCAATAATCTCTTGTTCAATTTGCTTGGTCGTTTTTTCTACAACTTCTTCAATTCTTGCAGGGTGTATTCTACCATCGGTGACTAATTTATGCAAAGACAATCGTGCAATTTCCCGTCTTACAGAATCGAAACACGATAAAATAATGGCTTCCGGAGTATCATCTACTATAATCTCAACGCCTGTTGCAGCTTCAATCGCTCGAATATTTCTTCCTTCACGGCCAATAATACGCCCTTTAACATCGTCGCTTTCTATATTAAATACAGAAACGCAGTTATCTACAGCTTCCTCTGTTCCTATACGCTGAATGGTATTTATAATAATTTTCTTTGCATCTTGTTGTGCGGTAAGTTTAGCTTCCTCCATTTTATCCTGAATGTAGGACATGGCATCACTTTTAGCTTCACTTTTTAAAGACTCTACTAATTGCGTTTTAGCTTCTTCTGCAGACAAACTAGAAATCACTTCTAATTGTTCAATTTGCCTTTTATGGAGCTTATCTGACTCTTCTTGCCTTTTATCAAGAATATCTAAACGGTGATTGTAATCTTTATCTTTAGCTTCAACAGCATCGTTAAGTTTTTTGTTTTTAGCCAATTCATTAGACACCTGCGATTCCTTATCACGGGTTCTTTTTTCAGCTTCCGACATTTTCTTATCGCGTGATAAGATCACTTTTTCATGCTCTGCTTTAAGCTCTAAGAATTTCTCTTTGGCTTGTAGTATTTTATCTTTTTTTATGCTTTCACCTTCACTTTTTGCATCTCTTAAAATACTTGAAGCTGCTTTTTTAGCATTTTTTATTAGCTTAGAAGCATTATTTCTCTCTAGTAATTTAGCTATGATAAATCCTATGATTGCGCCTATAGCTATACTTCCAACAATTATTAAAATTGTATTATCCATTTTAGTTAGTTTTGAATATAAAAAAGCCTACATCAATTTTGGTTTTGTATAAACTCCTTAAAAACAAGTTTAGGGTTAACAAGCTGATCAAGTATCTGCCCAAGCATTGGAATGAATCTAATACTAGCAGCACGCTTTTACAACTTCAACTCACCCTTTTTAAAGAATTAACGTTGAGTTTATCAAAAAAAAATAATTAATGTAGGCAGTAACCTTTAATTTATTTATAAGAACGTATTTTAAGAACTTAAATGCTCGTGAATCATATCATTTAGTGCTTTTAACTTCACTTCAACATGTTCACTCACTTGCTCCTTTTCTATCGTTTTCTGTTCTACTTGAGAAGCAAATTGCAAAGCACACATGGCTAAAACATCTTGTTTATCTCTTACAGAATAACTTTGCTCAAATTGCTGTATCATAGCATCAATTTTTTTAGCCGCTTTTCGCAATCCTTCTTCCTGACTTGGAGGAATGTTTAAAGGATACACTCGATTAGCTATTGAAAGCTTTATTTTAAGCGTTTCAGCCATACATACTATGTTGCGTTATTCTGATAATTGACCAATACAATGATCTATGTCCCTTATTAACGCGTTTATTTTGAGTTTAGTTTCTCGTTTATCGTTATCACTGCCAAGTATTGAATTGGCCATCTTGAGCGATTCGTACTTTTCTTTCCAGGTCGCTATTGCTAAATCCTGATCTTGAATGGTACTTTTAGATTGCTGTAATTCCTCTAATAATGCTACATTAGTTTGCTTTAAAACCCTTTGTTGGTGTAAAACTTTACTAATTTTATTTTCTAGAGCATCTACAATTACTTCTATATTACTCATTTACAAATATCAATACTTATCTTACAAAGTTAACAGAACGCAACCTATTTTACAATTGTTTTATGATAAAATTTAAAGTGCTCAATAAAATATTTTTTGTATTCTGACAATCAGACTGCTGTGTTAAATATTATCGTTTATATACCATCATAACTTCCACCCACCTATTTTTTTCGGGATACAGAATAACTCGAGTACACTCTAATAGACTCTTTTTTAGACGCAACACAAAATTTATGGCTCAGAAATTGATTTCTCTTTGCTGTTTGTTATCAATTATATACTTTAGCGCTAATACCAATTTTATTTTATGAGATTAATCCTTTTCCTTTTAGCATTAAGCCCTTCGCTTTTTGCCCAAAACCCTTATCCTCAAGAGTATTTCCAGTCGCCTTTAGACATTCCTGTGGTACTCGCAGGAACGTTTGCTGAATTACGATCCAATCATTTTCACTCTGGTTTAGATATTAAAACTCAAAACGTAGAAGGATTAAAAGTATACGGCATTGCCGATGGTTACATTAGCCGCATTAAAGTGGCGCATTATGGCTACGGAAAAGCTCTTTACATTACACACCCTAATGGCTACACCAGTGTTTATGCGCACTTACAAAAGTTTAGCCCGTAAATTGAAGCCTATGTAAAAGCCCAACAGTACGAAAAAGAATCGTTTGTTATTGAATTGTTTCCAACAGCAGACACCCTCAAGATTAAAAAAAATGATGTTATTGCTTATTCCGCAACACAGGAAGTTCTTCCGGGCCCCATTTACATTTTGAAATTCGTGATAACGCAGAGCGGCCCATTAACCCGATGCTCTTTGGCATGGACGTAAAAGACACCGGAAAACCTATAGTTTCTAATGTTTACGCCTATCCTATTGGAAAACACTCTCACATTAATGGATCGAATAAAAAGCAAAAACTACGTCTAATCCCTCAAAAAAGCGGCGATTATAAATTAGAAGATTTGAAAGCCTTTGGCACTATAGGCTTTGCGGTTGAAACGGTGGACCGGCAAGATATGGCTGCTAATAATAATGGGGTTTATACGATTTCGACCTTTTATAATGGGCTCCCCAACTTTGAAATTGATTTCAGGCGGTTTTCATTTGCAGAGACCAAACATTTAAATCGATTGATTGATTATGAACATTATAAGGAACATGATGAACGGCTTCAGAAACTCTTTATAGAAAAAAATAATCCGTTAAGCCTCTATAATAATGCCATAGACCAAGGATACTTATCTATTGCAGCAGGTACTTCTGCAGTCTATCAAGTAAAGATATGCGATTTTAAAGGCAATGAAACCGTTATAGACATCAACATACAAGGGGACGAAACCGTACCGCTGGATGTAGCAGAAGAAATAAAAACACAGTATTACATTCAGCACAGTGAAAGTACAGATTTAGCGGAAGGCAATGTAAGTGTTCATTTTCCAAAAGACACGTTTTACGATAGTTTCTATATGTATTTTAGTGTAAGAAATGATACGTTAATCTTGCATAAACCCACACTGCCAGTAAAAAAAACCTTCACTATTAGCTACGATATTAGCCAATATGCTGAAGCTGATTTAAAGCAATTATACATCGCAGAATTACTGGGTTGGAATAATTTCCCCAGCTACTCCTCTACCAAACGTAAAGGAAATACGTTATATACACGCACTAAAGACTTAGGTACTTACGTTTTAGCAAGAGATACGGTGGCACCAACCATAACGCCCGTAAATTTTAAAGATGGGTCTTGGTTAAGCAAATACCGCTTCTTAAAAGTGAAAATTGATGACGACCTTACTGGGGTCTCCAATTATAGAGCGACGGTAAATGGACAATGGATTTTAATGGAATATGATTATAAAGAGAAGACATTAACTTACGATTTTAATGATGGCGTGGTACACGATACTAAAAACAAATTAAAAGTAATTGTTACAGATCATGTAGGAAATAGTACTACATTTGAATCAACTTTTTTCAGAAAATAAGGACACTAAATGTCAAATAGAGTGCTGTTGAAAGGTCTGTTTATTTTGATAAGACTTAGATTGCGCGCAGGCTGACAGCGACAAAAACAATATACCTTGACTACAAAAACCAACGCACTAAAACTCTTTCTATTTCTTGTTCCGTTATTTACACTAGCGCAAACCGCCACTATAAACGGTGTTGTTTTAGATGAACAGCAGTTGCCTATAGAAGGGGTTAACATTAAAACGGAGGCTGAAGGCACACAGACCAATAGTAATGGCTTTTACGAACTCATTGTCCCATCGAACACCAACGTTAACCTTGTCTATTCTCATATCTCACATAAAAATGTGAGTGTTACAGTAAATCTAAAAAACGGTGAAATTTTTGAGTTTAATCCCGTGATGAAAATGAGTGTAGAGCAAATGTCTACAGTCGTATTAAACGGCAAAAAACGAAAAGATGTCGAAGGCATTGTGACGATTGAACCGAAACTTTTACGAGCCATCCCGAGTGCTAATCCAGGCGTTGAGAATATTCTTTTGTCACTTCCTGGCGTTAATAACAATAACGAATTAAGCACTCAATATTCTGTTCGTGGCGGTAATTACGATGAAAACCTGGTGTATGTTAACGGTATTGAGGTTTACAGACCCTTTTTAGTGCGCTCTGGACAGCAAGAAGGCTTAAGTTTTGTTAACAGTGATTTGGTAGCGAACGTAGATTTCTCAGCAGGAGGCTTTCAAGCCAAGTATGGCGATAAACTCTCTTCGGTTTTAGACATCACTTATAAAAAACCGATTGGTTTTGGTACGTCGGCAGATTTAAGCCTGCTTGGTGGTAGTGTCGCTATAGAAACGGCTAGTAAAGACTCTAAGTTTACAGGCATTGCGGGTGTAAGATATCGCGACAATTCCCTGTTGGTGAGCGCTAAAGAAACCGAAACCAATTACAATCCCACCTTTTTAGATGCGCAAACATATTTAACCTATCAGTTTACAGACCGGTTGGAATTGTCTTTTCTTGGGAATGCATCATTAAATAGGTACAACTACGAACCACAAACGCGACAGACCAATTTTGGAACATTAGATAATCCGCTAGCCTTATTAGTCTTTTATGAAGGTCAGGAACGCGACAGCTATCAAACCTTATTTGGAGCAATACAAGGGAGCTACCAAGTAAATGAAAATGTAAAGGTGAATCTCGTGGCTTCAACCTACCATACCACGGAAGAAGAACATTTTGATATTTTTGCACAATACCGTTTAGGAGAAGTCAATAGTAATATTGGTGATGAAGATTTAGGAGAAGTCGACTTTTCTGAAGGTATTGGCAGTCAATTAAATCATGGGAGAAACGATTTAGACGCGCTTATTACGACAGTAGAACATAAGGGCACAGCAGATATCAACGACAATGAAATTAAATGGTCTATAAAATATACTAATGAAGACATTCGTGACCGCTTGATAGAATGGGAAGTTATAGATTCGGCAGGCTTTTCTATCAATCCGCCAGGTGCTGGAGGGTTTAATGAAGAACCTTATGAGCCCGACAGTTTTCCTATCACTGCTTTTCAAAATGTACAAGCACGCAACAACACCCAAATCAATAGGCTACAGGCGTATTTACAATGGAGCAAACGCGCCACCCTTGGCGGTGCAGATGTCCGGTACAATGCTGGTATTCGCTCTCATAGTTGGAATGTAACAGATGACAATATTAATGGCGCATCACAAACTGTGATAAGCCCTAGAGCACAGTTTGCTATAAAGCCCGATTGGGAAAAAGACATGCTCTTTCGTATTAGTGGTGGCTTGTATTACCAACCGCCCTTTTACAGAGAATTACGTGATGCTAATGGTATGGTACAAGCCAATGTAAAGGCACAAGAATCGTTTCATTTGGTATTAGGAAACGATTACAGTTTTAAAATGTGGGACCGGCCGTTTAAATTAACTACGGAGGCTTATTATAAAAAACTAAGTGACGTAAATCCGTACACGGTAGAAAACGTTCGCATTCGCTACAGAGCTAATAATACAGCAGAAGCCTATGCTTATGGATTAGATTTACGTTTAAACGGTGAATTTGTGCCAGGAACCGAAAGCTGGTTTAGCTTTGGGTATCTTAAAACCGAAGAAAATATTAACAACCGTGGGTATATTGCACGACCTACAGATCAGCGTTTAAAGTTTGCAGCGCTTTTTCAAGACTATGTACCTAACCTCCCTAATTTTAAAATGTATTTAAATTTAGTGTACAACACGGGGTTACCTGGTGGTTCGCCAAGTTATGCAGATCCTTACGACTATCCCTTGCGGTTACCGGATTATAAACGTGCCGATGTTGGATTTCAGTTTGTGTTGGTAGATGATAAAAAGCAGTATACCTCCGGGTGGAAAAAGCCGTTTAAAGCTTTATCTCTAGGGCTTGAGATTTTTAATGTCTTTGATGTTCAAAATTCCATTACCAATACATGGGTACGCGATGTGTATAGCAAAAGACAATATGCCATTCCTAATTATTTAACGCCACGTGTGTTTAATGTGAGGACTAGTATGCGTTTTTAATATAAAAATCCAAAGAGCTGTTATTCCATGTACTCTTGCCATTTAATCAAAACATACTTTTCTTTATTATTCTCCCTCTTTTTTAAAAAGCCATACTCGTAGACAAACAGGTAGGTATCACCTTTACCATTTTTCCAATAATGGGTGATGAAATTCGGATTAAAGCCTTGCTCTTTTAATAGCTCTGCCCGTAAGATAACTTTACCGCCTTTATTATATTCTTTTAATATTTTTCGATTAAGTTTTAACTGGTTATCCACTTTATTATAAAAGCGTTCGGGATGTTCTTTTCCTTGTTGATATTGATAGGCGCTCTTACATTGTGGATCACAAAACTTTTTATCGGTTCGTCCTATTAATTCTTTATCACAATACAAACACGTTTTATAAAATCTCATGTTTTTTAATTTAACAGTATATTATACGAATCTTATTCGAATAAGATACGATTAAATCATTTACATCCAGTAAATTACACAAAATACTACATTATGGAAAAAGGTAGAAGCATTACACTGAAACATCTTTTAATTAGAGGCAAAAGATATATTGGTCTACAATTCAACACCGATAAGATCATTCAAGCACTTGTTAAAGAATTACCTAATGTAAAATGGAGTAATGAGTTTAACATGGCATATATTTTGAATTCAAAACAGAATATCGATGACATTTTCAATGTTTTTAGCGGTGTGGCTTGGGTCAACTGTAATTACTTTTTTGATAATAAACAAATACATGAGAATAATGAGCCCATAGATATTACATGGTTTAGAAATCGAAAACTCCCAAAGAATTACAGGGTTTGCCCCAACAATTATTTAGATAAATTAGAATTAAAAAAGTATGCTAACAATACGGTAAAATCTTATGTTTCCACTTTTGAAACATTTATTAATTATTACAACACAAAAGAATTAATAGCTATTAATGAGGATGATGTTAGAAAGTACATTTTAAAATTAATACAAGAAGACAAATCCAATTCTCACATAAATTCTGTTATAAATAGTATTAAATTTTATTATGAAGCGGTACTAGGAATGCCCAATCGATTTTACCAAATAGAAAGACCTAGAAAAGAAAAAAATTACCCAAAGTACTTTCTAAAGAAGATGTGTTAAAGATTATTGAGCACACCAATAACTTGAAACACAAATGTATTGTTAGTCTTCTTTACTCATCTCGGAATACGTAGAAATGAATTAGTAAATTTAAAAATCACAGATATTGATAGTAAAAGAATGCTCATACGTATTGAGGCTGCAAAAGGTAATAAAGATCGATATACGCTACTCTCACATACACTATTGAAAGATTTGAGAGACTATTATAAACAATACAAACCAGAAAAATATATTATCGAAGGCTTGTATGGCAGTCAATATTCACGGTCAGAGTATTGCTAAACTAGTTAAAAATGCCGCTAAAAAAGCAGGGATATTAATTCCTGTAACACCACACATGCTTAGGCATAGTTTTGCAACACATCTACTAGAAGCGGGGGTAGATTTAAGACAAATTCAAGTATTATTGGGTCATGCTTCTACCAAGACCACAGAAATTTATACGCATGTTGCCACTACTTCATTTAAAGACGTTATGAATCCCCTGGATTACTAAAAAACATAAAAGATATAATAAACATATGTTCGTTATATCTTAAATTAGCGGTATAATGAACATAATGTTCATTATACCATTGTTAGCCCACATGCCCACTCGGCTCGAAAAAAAATTCTAAAGTTGCTTAAAAGTGATTTAAAAATAAAAAAAACAACGCTTCTCACCTGCTCACTCAACCTATTTCGGATAAAACACAACGCGACACTGTTGAGACGGACTCTTTAACGTTTCGGCAAAACTGTATGTGAAATAAAATATCATACTCAATCCTTTTCTGACATCAGTAAAACGCAACTCTTGCGGCGGATTTATATAGCAAACGGCAAATCGTAACGCACAAAAGATAAAATCAATAGTAGCACGTAAAACAAAACTCTGCGGAGCTGCAAAGCCATATGGAGAAAAATAAAATAACGTGGGCTAACAATGTGTAAAATAAATACTACTTTTATGGCTTAACCTAAAGGCAGTTCGTGTTAGCTTGCTTCGGATTTTCCTACGGAAAATCCCCGCACACTAACCCGTACTTACCTTACACGAACCGTTGTGTGTAATTTTAGCATACTCAAAACTAACAGAATAAAACTGAATGAAATACTGGATTCTGACTTTTACCATATTGGTTTTCGGATGTAAAAATAACCAAGAAAAACCAACAACTTTAGAATTGACAGACCCAATTTTAATTGAATGCGATTTCATGCACAAAAAAGCGGAAACTGATTATAAAAATGGAATTAAAGAATACACAATAATGGGATTAGTATATGCGACTGAACTTGAAATGCATTATTCTGATTTTATGAAACGGAATTATAGTATAACTATGAAAGCTAATTGTGTTCCTAATTATCCACAGGCTTGCTACGAGGAATCAATGAATTATGAAATTGAAGAAGAATATGGCGAAGATTTTATGAAATTGACAAGAGAAAAAGCAGAAAAGGAATTTAATGAAAAGCGAAAATAAAAACTACACACAACACGGTGTATAATTAATTGCTATGGCAAGTGCTTATTTGGAAAATTCCTTCGGAATTTCCTCTCGGTCCGTTTAAGTTTACTAAATTAGTTGCTTATAAACGCAACTAACCATACACATCAACGTTAGCAACAATTTAAATGAACTCATCGCTTAAATTTATATTACTGATTTTTATTCCACTTTTATCATTTGGACAAGAGAAAGATTTTTATGATTTAGATAATTCTTACCACGAATTATACAGTAAACTAAAAGTAAAATCCTTAACAGTATCAACGAAGGAATTTGATAATGGAAAGTTAAATGAAGAATATGTCGAGCTAATCCAAAATTTTGCTATAAATGGAGATATTATTAGAGAACGTGAGTTTTATGATTCAGATTCTACTGACGGTTGGGACGTGAAATACAAGTACAATGACAATCACCAAACCATACGAACAGAATGGACTTGGTTAGACGATAAAGACCAAGATTTAACTGAATATGAATACGATTCGGACAACAAACTAATTAAGAGTTGTGATTATTATAAAAGCACAAATGCAACCGAATTTCTTCTTGAAGAATGTCTAATTTATATTTATCGAAAAAATCGAATATTTAAGGTCAAAACCACAGAAAATGAACTTAAAAGTTATTACAAGAAAAAAGGAGATTTTGTTTTTGGTTATTCCGCAGATAAAAAATTAAAATATAAATACAAAAATGGAGAATTTGTCTATCAAAATATGGATTCAATAATATTCAGATATGACAGAAATGATATCGGACAAATTATAAAAACTACGAAAACAGATAATAGTGAAAATTTAATATTTAGTACTGTTTACGAATATTCAAACGGACTATTAATGAAAGTAGTTTCTAAAGACAAAAATGGAATTTTAAGACGAGAAGAAGATTATAAATACGAATATTACGAATAAAAACTGTTGCTAACACGGTGTATAAAACATAGCTAATAAGTGCTTAACCCAAAAGCTTGTGTATGTTTAGAAAGTCCGCCAAATTTTTAATTTGGCTTTTAAAATTGATAAGTTAAAACAAAATATAAAAATTCGGCTCTGTGTTAATCCGAAAAGTTAGTGTCTTTTTACACGCTACGTTTCATACACAATTCCGTTGGCAACAAGCTAAACAAAACTAACCGCTGAACAATGAACAACCAAAAAAAGGAGCTGAAGGAGAATCGTTAGTTTATGATTTAGCGACAAATTCCTTTTTAAGCTATTGGTGTTACGCTAATCCAAAAGACGAATTAGGTAATAAAAAAGAGATTTGTGATTTACTAATTCACTTCAATGGAATCTTGATTTTAGTTTGTGTAAAAAACTATGAATTTAAGGGAATTTATTCAAGATATTTTCGGAAATCTATTGAAAAAGATGTCCGTCAATTATATGGTGCTGAAAAGAAAATTTTAGCTTCTAATTACGATATAAAAATAAAAACTAAAGATGGAAGAAATCATATAATTAGAAAACAAGATATTACCAAAACCCATAGAATAATTGTCCATTTAGGAGAAAAAGTTCACTTCTACCCTTTCAACAGAAACACCAAAACTGAAAAGTTCGTTCACATATTTGACAAAAATTCTTTCGCTAATGTCACAGATTTTTTAGATACGATTAAAGATTTTGAGGAGTATTTAGATAAACGAGAACAAGCATTTGGAAATAAAGAAGTTTTGATTTTACCAAGTGAAGAGGATGAGTTTGATTTTAATACTCATAAGCAATTTATGGAAATGCAAACCCAAAAGGAATGGGTTAAAAAAAATATTCTCATTTCCGGAACAGAAAGTGACATTCTTGCTCATTATATAGAAAATGACAGAGGATTTTCCAAACAAATAACTTCTGACAAATATGATGGAATGTTATTTCAAATAGATGGAAATTGGGATGAATTTATAAAAAAACAAAAAGTTCAAAAAAAGCTACAAGATGACAAAGTAAGCTATTTCATTGACGAATTTGTAAAAAGAGAAGTTCTTCCTAATCCGAATGAGCAAAGTATTAAGTTTGCTAAAGAAATTTTGTCATTTAATAGATTTAACAGAAGAGTTATTTCTAAAAACTTATTTAGCTTTATAGAAGATTACAACCATACTAAAGGCTCATTTTTAGCGAGAAGGTATGGAGAAATAGATGGAACAGCAATCATTTTCGTATTCTATACAACTGATATGACTCAAGAACAAGTAAATTTTCTTTTGCCGATTGTTATTGACACTTATGCTGTTTACACTAACTATAAACATAAAAAAGTAATATTAATTGCAGCAACTAACGACTGTAAACAATTCAAATTTGGATACGACGAAATTGAACCTTTTAGTAAAGAAGATGAAGAGTTAACGAAGAAAAATATTAAAGCTTTAAAATGGTTTACGAATATAAATGAAATTAAGTTTAGTGAATTTGAATATCCGAGACACGAATGAATAAAGCCAGTTGCCAACACCGTATAAAATTAATTGCTGGTAAAAGCCTATTTACAAAAGTCCTTGCGGACTTTCTATCTGTGATTTATTTGCTAACTTCAGTACTTAAACCACGCAACTAATCTTATACAAACACGTTGTACACAATACCCCAAAAATGCCAAGAATCGAACTTCAAACTGAAATAAAAGCTGATAGAAATATCGTGTTTGACTTGTCACGAAGTATCGATTTGCATAAAATATCGACTGAACAAACTAATGAAGAAGCAATCGCAGGAAAAACAAGCGGATTAATCGGAATGAATGAAAGCGTAACTTGGCGAGCAAAGCACTTTGGAATTTATCAAAAACTGACTTCCAAAATAACGGAATATGACCGACCAAAATACTTTGCGGATGAAATGGTTAAAGGAGCGTTTGCGGAATTTAAACACGAACATCATTTTTCGGAATCGAATGGCGGAACTTTGATGACCGACTTTTTTGATTACAAATCGCCTTTTGGAATTTTAGGAAAGTTAGCGGACAAGCTGTTTCTGAAAAAATATATGACTGAATTACTAACTGAAAGAAACCGAATTGTAAAAGAGTTTGCGGAATCTGACAAATGGAAAGAAATGATAAAATAAAAAAAGTACTGTGTACAACAATGTATAACCGCAATTACGGCGGATTCGACTACGTCCGAATCCACGCGGAATTGCTAACGTCTGTACTAAACCGAAAAGCAACGCATATTAACCCGTAACTGACGGTTATACGAGACCGTTGTGTACAATGGCTCACTCGGCCGGAAAAAAAATCCAATTAATTAAATTTTAGTGGTTTAAGTCCAATAAATTCTAACGCAAGTAAAACGTAATTGGGTGCGCAACTAAACGGATTTTTGCGGATAAAAAAGCGGATTATAAACGGATATACAAAACAGTGCGCAACTGTTGCGCGGACTACTGCTCTACTCCTATTGCGGATAAAAATATTACTCTAAAACTGCTGATTAACGCAAAACGCAACGTTGCGAACGACTGACCTTCTTAACGGCAAAGCTAATCGCCAAAAAAATAAATAAAGCACTGTACACAACAAGGTGTAAAAGTAATTGCTTGGGCTGTGCTTCTCGGAAAAATCCTGCGGATTTTTCCTCCGGTTCGGTTTTGTTTACTATTTTAGTGGCTTATCAACGCAACTACCCTTACACAAACCGTTAGCCCACATGCCCACTCGGCTCGAAAAAAAATCCTAAAGTTGCTTAAAAGTAGTTTAAAAGTAAAAAAACAACACTTCTCACCTGCTCACTCAACCTATTTCGGATAAAACACAACGCGACACTGTTGCGACGGACTCTTTTACGTTGCGGCAAAACTGTATGTGAAATAAAATATCATACTCAATCCTTTTCTGAGATCAGTGAAACGCAACTCTTGCGGCGGATTTATATAGCAAACGGCAAATCGTAACGCACAAAAGATAAAATCAATAGTAGCACGTAAAACAAAACTCTGCGGAGCTGCAAAGCCATATGGAGAAAAATAAAATAACGTGGGCTAACAATGTGTAAAATAAATACTACTTTTATGGCTTAACCTAAAGGCAGTTCGTGTTAGCTTGCTTCGGATTTTCCTACGGAAAATCCCCGCACACTAACCCGTACTTACCTTACACGAACCGTTGTGTACAATGTAAACCGACAAATGAAAAAAACGACTTTAATATTAATTTTGATTTTATCCTCCCTCTTTTGTTTTGCACAAAAAGCTCATTTGAAACCTGCAAAAGAATTTGAAAATTACGAGGGAATTCTTAAAGAATATTACGATAATGTTTTTCCATTACTGTATCAAAATTATTCCGAAAAACCAATTGCAAGATATACTTCGATGCCTTCATTTTCTAATGAGTATTCATTTTCAATAGAAACTATGGAAGACAGGAAATATGTTGTTAGTAATAAACTTTCCACGAATTACTGGTATTCCAAAAATAATAAGAATGTTAAACTGATTTCTAACAAAACAAAATTGACCGAAAATCTTTACCGAGAAAATCATTGAACTTTTTAAATTATTGGATGAAAATATAAAAAAATCAGAGGATGAATTAATCGGTTTTGACGGAACGACTTACTATTTTGCTACGACCAACGAAAATGAAAAGGTTAAAATTGGAGAAACTTGGTCGCCAAATAAAAAATCCCAACTTGGAAGATTAGTCTCTATTTGTGACGAAATTTTTTCATTAGGAAACGGAAAGAACATTTCGCAAAATAAAATTGTGAAAAATATTGAAAAACTAATAACGGAATTGAAATAAAAAACACTGTACACAACAATGGCTATAAGTAATTGCTTGTTCTCGCTTACTTCTGAAAATCCTCTCGGATTTTCAGTTTGGTGTTTACTTGCAAAGTTAAGTACTAACCCACGCAACTACTCATAGCCGAGACCGTTACCAACCATGCCACTCTGCTGTGAAAAATAATAGAATCTAAACGATCTCTAAATTAAAAAACTGCAAAAGTTAGCGGATAAAAAATTACAATAATATTCTGATCAAACCAGGGCGCAACTCTTACGGCGGACTGATTTGCATGACGGCTAATCAAATACCAAAATCTGATTTCGGACTGACAAAAGCAATGCGCAATCTTTGCGGCGGATTCAAATACGAAACGGCTAACTGGGTAATTAAAAGAACGGTTGGTAACAATGTGTAAAATAAATACTACTTTTATGGCTTAACCCAAAGGCAGTTCGTGTTAGCTTGCTTCGGATTTTCCTACGGAAAATCCCCGCACACTAACCCGTACTTACCTTACACGAAACGTTGTGTGTAATTTGAGCAACCGAACTAAGCAATAAACTAAATGAGGAGAGAAATTAAATTTAAAAATTGGCGGATTATCTTAGGTATACTTTTTTTTAGTTTAATGCTTTTTGCGTCTATTTCGTTTTTACTGAACCCTGAGATATTTATTAGACACTTCTTTATGAAAGCAGAATATATTCAGATTATTGGTATAATAGGTATTGCTTATTTTTCAACTCTTTTGTATTCCTTTTTAAGAATTCTTCCAAGAAAATATGCTATTCTCATTTCAGATGATTTCTTAATTGATAATTCGAAATATGAATCATTAGGAAAAATAAGATGGTGTGATATTTCCGAAATACAGAGATTTAAGAAAAATAATATAGAGTTGACTTTGAATAAGACTGTGTTTAAAACTAAAAAAAGAAATTTATTGAAAAGATTCCTGACTTTTATGCATAATTGGAATTATAAAAAAAACATTCTCATTTCAAGTGCTTTAATTGACTGTAATTTAGAAGAACTTTTTGAAACGATTTCTGTAGCATATGAAAAAACCGATTCAAATAAAAAAACTACACACAACACCGTATAAAAATAATTGCTATTTTAGTGCTTAACCGAAGGTCGTTGCGTGTTTGTAACGTCTGATTTTCCTGCGGAAAATCCTCGCATACAAACCCGCAACTATTCTTATACATTAACGTTAGCAAACATTTCAGAACTGAATGGGAAATTCGATATTTTTAATAATAATTGCTATCTTAATTGTTTTATCTATTTGGTATCTGACTGTAAAATATTTTCTAAATCCATTGTTTTTTAAACCAAAAATAAAGACATCTGAAATTATTGATTTCCTGAACAAGAAAGAATGTTTATTTATTGAATATAAAGCTCTTAATAAGGAGGAAAAACAAAGAAATATTTTTAATCAGGAAAAAGGATTGACATTTGATAATATATTCTCTACAAAGTCTGAATATAAAATAATTGGATTTTCTCAAAACAAGAATAAACACAAAATATATTGGGCTGAATTAAAATCTTGGTACCGACCTTTTGGAAAACGGATCCTTAATCTAATTGAGGAAAAAGATGTTGAATTATTAGACGAATTACAAAAAGAATATAATCAAGAAATTATAAAAGTGACAGACAAATGTCCTGCTTGCAATAGCGGAATTTTAACGAATGAAACTGAATGTAAAAATTGCGGACTGAATTTAGTCGCTTAATGAACAAAAAACGATTTGCTAACAATGTGTAAATATAATTGCTTGGTCCACTCTTACTCGGAAAATCCTGCGGATTTTCCTGCGGTTCGTTCCATTTTTACTATTTTAGTGGCTTAATCACGCAACTATCCTTACACGTAACATTGTGTACAATGGCTCACTCGGCCGGAAAAAAAATCCAATTAATTAAATTTTAGTGGTTTAAGTCCAATAAATTCTAACGCAAGTAAAACGTAATTGGGTGCGCAACTAAACGGATTTTTGCGGATAAAAAAGCGGATTATAAACGGATATACAAAACAGTGCGCAACTATTGCGCGGACTACTGCTCTACTCCTATTGCGGATAAAAATATTACTCTAAAACTGCTGATTAACGCAAAACGCAACGTTGCGAACGACTGACCTTCTTAACGGCAAAGCTAATCGCAAAAAATAAATAAAGCACTGTACACAACAAGGTGTAAAAGTAATTGCTTGGGCTGTGCTTCTCGGAAAAATCCTGCGGATTTTTCCTCCGGTTCGGTTTTGTTTACTATTTTAGTGGCTTATCAACGCAACTACCCTTACACAAACCGTTGTGCGTCATTTAAGAAAAACCGTGAAAACCAACAAAATTAGAGAAAAAAACAAAATTTTTAGAACAAATGGAAAACAGAGATTTAGAAGTTTTATGTTGTTTTTGTGGTCAAGATTCAACATTTAACAAAGCGATTGAAATCACGATAGAATGTGATAAGGAAACAAAAGATGTTCAAGCAGTTTATGCTCACTCTAAATGTCTTGATAAGGTTTTACATAAAAGTGTTCCGAGAGCATTTAATTAATAAATTGGACTAAATATTCAAAGGAATTTAATGAAAAAATGGATTTTAATAATTGTTGGAATAATCCTGATTGGAATAGTCGGAATTGGAATCAAAATCAACTCGGATTTGGACGATGTCGTGGAAGCTCTTAATTCGGAACATTCACTAAATGAATCTGATTTGATAATTCTTTCGGACTCTATTTCACCGAACAAAAAATATAAATATTATGAATATCAATTTGACAAAGGCGGATTAGGATATTCAAGAATTTTTTGGTCAGTTATAGAAAATAACAAAAAAGAAAATGACCTTGGAAAAGGATTGATTCCTCAAGGATATAAAATAATTGGGTGGAACGAGAAAAACGAATTGATTTTAAGCAAATGGAATCCTAAATCGGAATTAAAAACTGTGTCGAAATTGAAAAACGAAACAATAATTAACGGAATGAAAATAAACATAGCGGAATAAAAACGAACGCACAACACCGTATAAAAATAATTGCGGTTTAGTGCTTAAACAAAGGTCGTTGCGTGTTTGTAACGTCTGATTTTCCTGCGGAAAATCCTCGCATACAAACCCGCAACTATTCTTATACATAAACGTTAGCCCACATGCCCACTCGGCTCGAAAAAAAATTCTAAAGTTGCTTAAAAGTGATTTAAAAATAAAAAAAACAACGCTTCTCACCTGCTCACTCAACCTATTTCGGATAAAACACAACGCGACACTGTTGAGACGGACTCTTTAACGTTTCGGCAAAACTGTATGTGAAATAAAATATCATACTCAATCCTTTTCTGACATCAGTCAAACGCAACTCTTGCGGCGGATTTATATAGCAAACGGCAAATCGTAACGCACAAAAGATAAAATCAATAGTAGCACGTAAAACAAAACTCTGCGGAGCTGCAAAGCCATATGGAGAAAAATAAAATAACGTGGGCTAACAATGTGTAAAATAAATACTACTTTTATGGCTTAACCTAAAGGCAGTTCGTGTTAGCTTGCTTCGGATTTTCCTACGGAAAATCCCCGCACACTAACCCGTACTTACCTTACACGAACCGTTGTACGCAAGTTGAGAAATGAACATAGATTACAAATTAACATCAAAGGATAAACTAACTGAACTTGCAAAAAGCAAAGGAATTGAAACATGGAATGAATTGACCGAATTCATTAAGAATTTACCATACGGACGAAATAAAAATCGGACTGATTTTGGACTCGTACTATCTGAACAAAAAGGAACTTGTAGTTCGAAACACGCTCTTTTAAAAAGTATTGCGGATTTTAATAATGTGCCAAATATTGAATTGATAATCGGAATTTACCGAATGACCGAATCGAACACGCCAAAAATTGGAACTGAACTGACTGATAACTCAATTGAATTTATTCCGAAGCACATTGTTACTTAAGAATAAATGGAAACCGGACTGACTTAACAAGTGAACAATCGAAATTTAAGAAAATTGAGAAAGACATAATCCAAGAAAAGCTAATTGAACCAAATCAGGTTGCGGAATTCAAAGTTGATTATCATAAAAAGTTTATCGAAAATTGGTTAAGCGAAACCAAATCGGAATTTGAATTTGACCAAATTTGGCGAATAAGAGAAAAATGTATAGTAAATTTAACCGAATAAAAAACCTGCGTACAACAATGGCTATAAGTAATTGCTTGTTCTCGCCTACTTCTGAAAATCCTCGCGGATTTTCAATTTGGAGCGTACTTGCAAAGTTAAGTGCTAAACCACGCAACTAATTATAGCCGAGACCGTTACCAACCATGCCACTCGGCTCTAAAAAAAATACTCCTTAAACGATCTCTAAGGATAAAAACTACTAAAGTTAGCAGTCAAAAATTTACAATAACTTTCTCAGCAAATAAGAGCGCAACTCTTAATTCGGGCAATACTCACTCCTACTCTTTTCTAAAAACGGATTTAACTCCGGCTCAACTCATATGGCGGACTGATTAGCATTACGGCTTATCAAATACCAAAATCTGATTTCGGACTGACAAAAGCAATGCGCAATCTTTGCGGCGGATTGATATACGAAACGGCTAACTGGGTAAATTAAAAGAACGGTTGGTAACAATGTGTAAAATAAATACTACTTTTATGGCTTAACCCAAAGGCAGTTCGTGTTAGCTTGCTTCGGATTTTCCTACGGAAAATCCCCGCACACTAACCCGTACTTACCTTACACGAACCGTTAGCCACCATTTGAGAAAAACTAAAGACATATTAATTATCATTTTCGCATTTCTAGTAGTTTTTGCTATTGGATTTGTTCTAATCGGAATTTATGTTATTCAAGATAAATATGATGGAAACTCAGAATTGACCGAACTGAATAGTAATAAAAAGATAGAAAGTCCGATTGTTGGAAAATGGAAAGTAATTAACTCAAATGTCGAACCTTTTCAAATAATATCGAACGGAAAAAAACTTTATTTGAATACAATATTCGAATTTTTAGAAAATGGAAAACATAGAGTTTATGAGACAAATAAATCGGAATTTTTCTCTTCTGTTTCTTATCGTATCGATGGACAAAAATTAGTTATGGTCGATTTAGATATGGTCTTTGATTACGGAATTGAAAATCTGACTTCTAATTCGCTAAAATTGAAAATAAGAAAAATACCAACTTACTTTTGGACTGATGAAAATCTTTCTGACCAAAAAGTTAAAGACAAAGTTTCTGAATTACAGAAAAGCGGAGTAATACTCGAACTAATAAAAATAAAAAACGGTGGCTAACACCGTATATAATTTATTGCTAGTTCTAGCCTACTTACGAAAATCCTCGCGGATTTTCTATTCGGTTTTTATTTGCTAAATTAGGTGCTTAAACCACGCAACAAACCATATACAAACACGTTGGGCATAATTTAAGAAAATGAAGAAATTAACATTAATATTTTTGACTTTATTACTCACAAGTTGCGGAACTACAAAAAAAGTTTCGCCAAATGATTTGCTAGAAATTACGAAAAAGCAAATTGAAAATAAGGAATGGGACAAAGCCGAAAAAAATCTAACTGAATTAATAAAACTATATCCTAACAATGCGGAATTATTATTTCAGCGAGGTTACGTCAGAGAGAAAAATTTGAAGTTTAAAGAATGTATTGAGGATTTTACCAAGGTTATAGAATTGAAACCTGAAAAACATACAACAAGAACAAATCGTGGGTATGCTTATCGAAATATTGGTGAATATCAAAAGGCAATAAATGATTTTACTGCCGAACTTGAGGTAAATCCAAATGCTTACTCATACGAGCATCGTAGCGTAGTCCATTATTTGACAAAAAATTATAATGAGGCTTTAAAAGATGTAAACATTTCGATTGAGAAAGCACCAGATAATTCAATTTCTTATAAAACCAGAGCTTTGATTTATAAAGCAATGGACTCAAAAGAAAATGCTTGCGCTGATAAAGAAAAAGCTATCGAATTAAAACTATTAGAAAAGTATCCAAAATATAAAACTGATATTTCGGAATTGAACAAATATTGTACTGAATAAAAAACTATGCCCAACAATGGCTATAATTAATTGCTTGTTCTCGCCTACTTCTGAAAATCCTCGCGGATTTTCAGTTTGGTGTGTACTTGCAAAGTTAAGTGCTAAACCACGCAACTACTCATAGCCGAGACCGTTATATGCAAGCTAAAAACCTGAACTAAAATTTGAACCATAGATATACCATAACCGAAGGAACTTTAATTAACGAAAACAAAAGTTGTGAATTACCTTTTGCTTTAGTTTTTGAAGAGAATGGTGTTTATTTTTTAGAAACATTTCTAAAAGAAGGCTTTTTTGAAGATGAAGACTTTTCTAGCAGATTTAATCTTAATGGAATAACAGAAAAAGGATTCGAAATAGAAATTCGAGATTTGACTTTCACTTTGTATAAACACAAAAACTATAAAGCCAAATTCGTTTGTAGAAATTACGTTAAACTAACAGAAAAGGAAAGAGATGTACCAAAAGAGGAAGACAATACAGAAGATGCAATCCTCTTTGTAGAAATAGAGGGATTTAACACAAAGTTTGCCGACCGAACAGATATAAAAAAGTACAGACAATATGGAGAGGTTGATAAATTTAATGTCAATTTCGACCACACAAGTTGTACATTATATATTCAGATTGAAGGTTATAAAGAAAACTACTTCCATCTAATTTTTAGTAAATCTAAAACAAATGATAATATTCAGATAGACTTTACTAGAACTGGCGGTTATGGTCGTTTGACTTTTGAACATTATAAAGTTTTTAAAAAACAGTTTTTAGGTTTTTTATCTTTATTAAATGGAGGGAATGTCTATGTTAGACGAGAACTAACAGGGGATTTCTATAAGGTTGATGGTTCGGATTCACAAATAGTGTATAATTATTCCTTTACTAAACATTCAAACACGAATACAAGTGATTATGTTCCAATTAATGAACATCATTCAAATAGTTCTTCGATTTTCCAACAAACCTTTAGAAATTGCTTCGACTCTTTCTATCATAATGATTTAGAATTAGAATTAACCTCAATTGTCGCTTCAATTAATTCTGCTCATTCAACCTCAGGTATACATCAAGCATATTCAATCCTTATTAATGCATTAGAAAAATTTTGTTCTAATCATCAGAAATCAATTAATGTTTTTGATGAACATCTAATAGATAATGATATTTGGGAAAATACTGTGAAGGAATCTATTTTTAAAGTTTTGGATTCAAAAAAATCACTCATAAACTCAACAAATAAAAATGCTTTTGGAATATTTAAATCAAAGCTTGGAGAATTAAATAGAAGAAAAAATAGTACTGTTCAAAAAATGTATGACCTATTCGAATTTGGCTGTATTCCTATTAATGAAAATGTTGAAAATCTAGTAACAAAAGAAAGACATTCGGCTGTTCATAATGGTGAATTTGGTGAGAATTCGACAGAAATGTTTATCAACTATCAGAAATTAGACCATATTTTACGTGATTTAATACTTAACATTATTGACTATAGGAGTTACAGAAAAAGTATATGTGAATATGCAACACTTGAGGAAAGGAAAGAAGCCTATCCTAAAAGAAAATCTAAACAAGTAACATATGTATGTTCACAACCTCTGAGAGAATAAAAAAGCCAGCATATAACAATGGCTATAATTAATACGGGGTTTTGTGCTTAACCCAAAGTTTTGAGCTTTAAACGAAGTCCGCCAAATCTTTTGATTTGGCTTTATAAAGAAAAAGATAAAACAAAATAAAAAGTTTTGGCTAAGTGCTTAATCGGAAATTCAGTAATTTTAATCCCGTACTAACCATAGCCGAGCCGTTGCCCAAAATTTGAAAAAATCGTAACTCAATGAAAATAAGTTTATTAATTGGAATTCTTTTTTGCTCAAATTTATTTGCGTGCGGAAACAAAAATGATGATCGATTTGTTTTCTTTCTTCACAACCGATTTCTAGAAGAACACGGACTGAATGAATTGCATCCTGAATTTGGGCGGACTGAATACAACGAAATTATAGCTGAATTTAAAAAAAGTGGACTTAAAGTAATAAGCGAAAAACGGAGTGGAAATGTTAACGCAAGAGAATACGCAATCGGAATTGTAACCCAAATTGACAGTTTAATAAAAAACGGAACAGAACCGAAAAACATAACTGTGGTTGGAACTTCAAAAGGCGGATATATTGCTCAATACGTTTCGACTTTAGCAAATAATCATGATTTGAATTTCGTGTTTATTGCAAGTTTTAGGAATAGTGATATTCAAAATATACCTGAAATCAATTTTTGCGGAAATATTTTAACGATTTACGAAAAGTCTGACCCATTTGGAGTTTCTTCATTCGAACGAAAGAAAATATCGAACTGCGAAATAAAACACTTTAAAGAAATAGAACTGAATACAGGAATGGGACACGGATTTTTATTTAAACCTTTAAAAGATTGGATTGAACCGTCAATAAAATGGGCGAATGGAAATTACAACGTAGAATAAAAACTGTGGGCAACACAGTATAAAATTAATTGCTGGTTTTAGACTACTTACGAAAGTCCTTGCGGACTTTCTATCTGTGTTTTATTTGCTAACTTTAGTGCTTAAATCACGCAACTAATCTTATACAACAACGTTGTAAGTAATGCGAAAAATCGTGCTAAACATCAACATTTGAACTAAAAAAGCCAACGCACAAACAGCACATTCATTTTTTTTTCAACGCTAAATGCCAACGCTGAAAAAAAATAAAAGAGCTGTTTCTTGCCAACGCTTGAAATGATATTAACTTTGAGAAAAACGATTCAAATTTTATGAGCTTATTTCAGAACTCTGTTCTAAACAAATATTTAAAGGGATTAGAGTCCGAAAAAGTTAATGTTGCTTACGACAGATTTACAAACCATTTCCACAATCCTGCAATTCAGGAAAATATTCGCAATTCAAAAGAGGAACAATATCAAGGCGAGTTTCTGATTGACCTTTTTGTAAACGTATTTGGATACATTAAAAATCCAACACCTGATTTTAATCTCACAACGGAATTAAAAAACATAAAAGGTTCAAAAAAGACAGATGGAGCAATTTTAAAAGGCGAAAAAGCACTTGCGGTAATTGAACTGAAAGGAACAAGTACAACCGATTTAAGCAAAGTAGAAACCCAAGCATTTGGATATAAAAACAACCAACCAGGTTGTAATTATGTAATTACTTCCAACTTTGAAAAATTGCGATTTTACATTGACAACGCGGTAGATTTTGAGGAATTTAATTTGTTTCAACTTACAAAA
Organism: Lacinutrix neustonica; assembly: GCF_026625145.1. GTDB lineage: Bacteria > Bacteroidota > Bacteroidia > Flavobacteriales > Flavobacteriaceae > Lacinutrix > Lacinutrix neustonica. The sequence goes on from NZ_CP113088.1 coordinate 850,502, forward strand.
GAGCGTTTTGAAATTCTTTGGCTTTGCCTATCGTCTGAATATCTTTTAAAAGACATTCCTAAAAAGATTAAAGACGAATCTTTAACGCAAGAGGAAAAAATTACAGAAGCACTTTATAAAGATTACGCATCTTTCAGAAATGAGGTATTTGATAGTATTCAAAAAGAAAACCCTCAATACGACAAACTCACTTTATTCAAAAAAACCCAAAAGTTACTTGACCGTTTTTTATTCATCTTCTTTGCAGAAGATAGATTATTACTTCCACCAAATTCAATTCGTTCAATTGTAAACCAATGGACAGATTTAAAAGACAAATACGATGAGTATTTTCCTTTGTACGACCGTTTTTTAAAATATTTCGGTTATATGAATACAGGACACAAAGGACAACAGCACGATATTTTCGCTTATAATGGAGGTTTGTTCGCACCTGACAAGATTTTAGACAATATCAAAATCAACGATGACCTACTTTATAAACACACAGTTAATTTAAGTAATTACGATTTTGAAAGTGAAGTAAGTGTAAATATTCTTGGACATATCTTTGAGCATTCTTTAAACGATATTGACGAAATTCAGTCAGAAATAAAAGGAATAAAAACTGTTCAAAGCAAAACAAAACGTAAAAAAGACGGTGTTTTCTATACACCAAAGTACATTACAAAATATATCGTTGATAATACTATTGGAAAATTATGTGAGGAAAAGAAAATTGAACTCGACATACAAGAAGCCGAATATGAAAAAGAGCGTAAAGGCAGACAAAAAGCAACACTAAAAAAACTCACTAAAAAGTTAGAAGATTATAGAAAATGGTTATTACAAATTACAATTTGTGACCCAGCTTGTGGAAGTGGTGCCTTTTTAAACCAAGCATTAGAATTTTTAATCGCAGAACATCAATACATTGACGAACTTCAAGCTAAACTTTTTGGAGATGCAATGATATTAAGCGAAGTTGAAAACGCTATTTTGGAAAACAATATTTATGGAGTTGACATAAATGATGAAAGTGTTGAAATTGCTAAACTTTCACTTTGGTTAAGAACAGCACAAAAGGGTAGAAAATTGACATCCTTAAATAGTAATATCAAATGTGGGAATAGCTTAATTGACGACCAAAATATAGATGAAGAAAAAGCTTTTAATTGGCAAAAAGAATTTCCTAATATATTTTCAAAAGGAGGTTTTGATGTGATTATTGGAAACCCACCTTGGGGAGCTAAAATTCCAAAATCACAAAAAGATTTTGTTAACAGTAATTATTGGTGTAATAAGGGAGAAATAGAAACATATGTTCATTTTACCGAATTAGGGATTTCAAGGTTATGCAAAGAAAATGGTGTTCTTGGTTTCATCACACCAAATACTTGGTATTATCTTGATAAATATGCAAAATTGAGAGACAATTTATTGAACAAAAAAATTGTCGAATTAATAGAGTTGGAAAAAAGAATTTTTAAAGACGCACCTGACATTGTTCCAGCTGTTTTCATATTGGAAAACACTTTGAAATCCGAAAATCAAGTAATACAAACTTATAAACTAAACAAAGGTATTATTCCAACTTTTTTAGTTGATAATACAATCTTTAAAAATTATCGGATTGAATCAAATGATTGGCTAAAATTTGAAAGCACACCATTTAATTTAAGTTTAACTAATAATGTTGCATCTCTTTTGGTTAAAATTAAAAAAGGTTCTGTTCCTCTTAAAACTCTTTACAATGTAAGATATGGTATTAAGACAGGTAATAACAAAAAGTATGTCTCAAATGATAGCTTGGACGATAACTGGAAATACTGTTTACCTTCTGCGAGTACTGTAAAAAAGTTTCAACTTAATTGGGAAGGTCATTATCTGAATTTTGGAAATCATTTAGCAGGCTATTCAGAAAATTCATTTGAACGCCCAAAAATTTTAGTTCAATATATACGAAAGTTAAGTATGCCAATTAGGATAATTTCAGCATTAGATAAAGAGGGAAAATATTATCCTCTAAATAATTTTTCATTTATTGAAGAAAATTCGAGTAATGATGAGAGTCTTGATTTTTTAATAGGAATATTAAATTCTTCGTTAATGAATTTTTATTTCAAAAATGTTCATATCGACTATAATATTAAGCCTAAATATTTAGAAAAACTACCAATTAAAATTGGTCTAAAAAAAGAAATAATAGAACTCACAACAAAAATAAGGTCAAACTATATTAGCTACAATTCAATCTTGACAAACTTACTTGACTTACTTTCTAATAAGTTTAATATTTCAAAGTTTCCAATGAAATTAAAAAATTGGGATAGACTAAATTTTGGAGAATTTCTTAAGGAGTTAGAGAAAGTTAGAAAAATTGTGGCAAAAGAAAATAAAATTGAATTTAGCAACTTTTCATTAAGCGAAGAAGCTGAATGGATGCAGTATTTTAATGAACAAAAAGTAAAAGCACAATCTTTGAAAACAGAAATTGATAAAACGACCAAAGAAATTGACCAAAAAGTTTATGAATTGTACGGATTGTCAGAAAATGAAATTGAATTAATAGAAAATGCCAACGCTTAAAGCCATACACATTTGCAATTCGCTTTAGCCAACACACAAGCCAAAAATCGCAAAAGAGTATGTCTTGCCAACGCTCACATTTGAACTAAATAATAAACATCGGAAAACCAAGCAGAACGCGAAAAGCACTACTTACAACAACGTGTATAAAACATAGCTACTATAGGCTTTCCGAGAGGTTTTTGTGTATTTACAAAGTACGCCAAATTTTTTATTTGGTTATATTTAGAAAAGAAATTAAACATAAAAATAAAAAATTCGGCTCGTGTTAAATCCGAAAAGTTAGCGTTCATTTATACGCTACGTTTCATACACAAGACCGTTACCAACCATGCCACTCGGCTCTAAAAAAAAACACTTCTTAAACAATCTCTAAGGATAAAAACCACTAAAGTTACCGGATAAAATTTTACAATAACATTCTCGGCAAATAAGAGTGTAAATCTTACGTCGGACAAACCTCACTCCTACGCTATAATAAAAACGGATTTAAGCCTGGCGCAACTCTTAAGGCGGACTGATTTACATTACGGCTAATCAAATACATAAAAACTGATTTCGGTCTGACAAAAGCAATGCGCAATCTTTGCGGCGGATTGATATACGAAACGGCTAACTGGGTAAATTACAAGAACGGTTGGTAACAATGTGTAAAATAAATACTACTTTTATGGCTTAACCTAAAGGCTGTTCGTGTTAGCTTGCTTCGGATTTTCCTACGGAAAATCCCCGCACACTAACCCGTACTTACCTTACACGAACCGTTAGCCCACATGCCTACTCGGCTCGAAAAAAAATTCTAAAGTTGCTTAAAAGTGGTTTAAAAATAAAAAAACAACACTTCTCATGTGCTCACTCAACCTATTTCGGATAAAACACAACGCGACACTGTTGCGACGGACTCTTTAACGTTTCGGCAAAACTGTATGTGAAATAAAATATCATACTCAATCCTTTTCTGACATCAGTAAAACGCAACTCTTGCGGCGGATTTATATAGCAAACGGCAAATCGTAACGCACAAAAGATAAAATCAATAGTAGCACGTAAAACAAAACTCTGCGGAGCTGCAAAGCCATATGGAGAAAAATAAAATAACGTGGGCTAACAATGTGTAAAATAAATACTACTTTTATGGCTTAACCTAAAGGCAGTTCGTGTTAGCTTGCTTCGGATTTTCCTACGGAAAATCCCCGCACACTAACCCGTACTTACCTTACACGAACCGTTGTACAACATTTGTGAAACCAATGAAATTTAATCAATATTTAGGAAAATATGTTTGCGGATATCTATCTGAAAAGGAATATCCTGAATTTGCTATTGCTGGACTTTTAGACGGTTATGACTCAAAATACCTTGGAAATTTAGCAGCAATGAAAAGAACTGACGAAATATCTGAATTGAGAAAATATCTAAAATGGACAATCGAAGAATTGAATATTGAAATTCCAACAAAAAGAAAAGCAGCACTACTCTATTCAAGCGGAATAATAAACGAAATTTTGACCAATAAAAAGGATATTATAAAAGGAGTTTCCGAAATTAAAAATGATGCTTTTTCTTGCTATGATTTTTACTCTGAATCAGACAAATATTGTTATGATAGCGTCGGATTTGAAAATATTCACGGGCTTTTTGTTGAATATTATGATGAGTTAGATAAATTAAATCCCGACAAAAAACATTTAGAAGATACTAAAAATGAAATGTTAGCAGAATTGAAAAAATGGAAACCGAAATTAAAAAACGTTGTACAACAACGTGTATAGCTCATTGCGGCTGAATTCCTAATCGGAATTCATTGCAATTTGCTATCTTTCGGTTACGGCGGAAAATCATAGCTGATTTTCCGCAACGAGCCATACACAAACACGTTACCACACATTAAAAAAAAACCGATGAACAAAGCCTTAACCGAGAAAGAATCTAAAGTAGCGGACTTGTTCTTAGAAGATTTGTTAACTCACGAAAAAACACACGCTTTTAAAAGTGTAGTTAACCATTTCTTTGAAAAAGATAAAATATCTAAAGAAAGGGCTTTATTTATATGTGAATACCTCGAAAGGAAATCGTTAGTAACTTTAATATTGGACTCTAACTTTACTTTAAGAAACATAAAATTTGATAAGTCAAAAATACAAGAGTTTCTTAAAAATGACGGAATAAACAAAAGGTGGATGGTTGATAGTAAACTGAAATATGATTTAAAATTCTCGAAATTTAAAGTAAAAACTTTTGGTTTTTTGTTTGTTATTTCCATTTTTGGAGGTGTTTATGGTTTTTATGATTTCATAGAACGTGTTGGAATAATAAAACACTTTCAATCAGAACAGAAAAAGGAATTGGAAGAATCCAAATTGCATAATTCATTTTTAATCCAAAAAGATATTGACTCTTTAAATACCACCAAGAAATCCAAAAAAAATGAGTAGTGCTGAAAGTTTAATAATTCTGATTAAAACAAAACACTACTATTAAGTGCGACTGACTTTTGACTGAACAAATAAAAACGTGTGGTAACATTGTATAAAAATAATGCTTAGTTTAGTGCTTAATCAAAGGTTAGTTCGCTTTTGTTAGCTTCCGATTTTCCTTCGGAAAATCCTCACACACAAAACCGCACTATTCTTATACGTAACCGTTGTAAATAATTGCCCAGCGACGTACAAAAAAATCTCATTTACGGAGTTTTTAGAATATGTTTTTTAAGACGAATGACCTAAAGTCAACAAAAACTGGAAATCGGAACTATAAGCAAAACGGAGCAACTCGCAGTCGGAATTACAAACTGTTAGGAGTATTGCGCAGTCGGACTTCACTCGGACGTGTAAAATCAGAATTATAAACTGTGCGGAAAAAATCGAAGTCGGACTCTACTCGGACGGAAAAAAATCAAACAAAAAACCGTGACAAATAAAACAACTATTTACAACACCGGCTATAATTCATTGCGGCGGAATTTTCCGCTGGAAAATTCCTGCACTTTTGCTATCTTTGGTTCACGCAGAAAAGTCCGTTGGACATTTCCCGCAACAAACCATAGCCAAACCGTTGGCAACAAGCTGAAATAACTCAAACCAAAACTGAAATGGATGAAACCGAAAGAATAAAACAAACAATAATTGACTTTGTAAAAGGCGGAGATAATAGCGATGTCGGACTTTTGGACAAAGTGCTTCACGAGGATTTCAGAGTTACAAACAATGGATTTATGGGAACTTACGGTGTTATGATTATTGACAAAAAAGAATACCTAAACAAAATTGAAAAAGGAATATTTGGAGGGCTTCCTAGAGAGATGGAAATAACGGAACTTGACCGAAGCGGAAAAATAGCATCCGTTAAGTTGAGAATCGAAAGTTCTGAAAATGATTTTATTTCATATAACTCTCTTGTGTTGGACACGGACAATGAATGGAGAATAATCAATAATCTTGCTGTGGTTAAAGCAAAAAAACAGAATTGAAAAACTTAAATAAAAAAATAAAGCCAGTTGCCAACAATGTATAACCGCAATTACGGCGCTTGATGGTTAATTGAATTTGAATTCCTACAGAAACATTTCACAAAACCGAAAAAAACGTACCTTGAAACCCGTAACTGACGGTTATACGGAGCCGTTAGCCACAAGGTAAACCAAACAACGAACAAAAGAAAATATGAAAGACTATAGAAGACTAATCGAAAACATACAAGCAAGAACGAATCCGAGAAAATATTGCAGTTAAAAAGTCTTTTTCGGATGAATTATCTTCTATTTCATATAGCAATATATTAAAATATGTCCGTTACGCGATGAAAGGTGTAGAACCTGAATACACCCAAAAAAGTAAATTAGCAGGAGAAAGAGTTCAAAACCACCTAAAAGAAAATTTAACAGAAGTAGTTTATAAATATCAAGGTTCGGTAATGACTAATACACATATCAAAGGAACTAGTGATATTGATTTACTAGTTATATGTGACAAGTTCTACACTTTTGACCGCAAATCAATAACGACAGTACTAACTACAGAAAGCTTAAAAAATCAATTAAACAATACTCAAATTCACAAACTTCAGGGAGAAATCGACAATGCAGGTTATTCAGGTAGTGCAATAAATGATTTAAAAAAGAATCGAATAGATTCAGAAAGCACGCTAGTACCTGTTTATGACATATGCGACATATCACATTCAAAAGCAATTAAAATCACAAACAAAAGCCTTAATAGAGATGTAGACATAGTGATTGCGAATTGGTATGATAATGTTACTGCCGTGTTGAGAGATAAAGATTCAGATTTCCGTGGTATTCAAGTTTACAATAAAGAATTAAACTCAAAAGGCGACCCAGATTATCCATTTTTGAGCATTAAAAGAATAAATGATAGAAGTTCTGAAACAAATGGAAGATTAAAAAAAATGATTCGGTTTTTAAAGAATATTAAAGCCGATTCAGACCAAGAAATTAAACTCACAAGTTTTGATTTTAATGCTATTTGCTACGACATTGAAACATATAAATATTCAAGTAAAAACTTTTATGAGTTAGTGCCAATCATATACTTACAGCTAAAGAGTTTATCTGAAAATGTAGAACATTCAAATAAATTAAAATCGGTTGACGATAATGAATACATCTTTCGTAATGATAGCAGTAAACTAAATAGCCTACGAAATCTTATGTCGGAAATTGACTCTATCCTGTTAGACCTTAAAAAAGCAGTAGTAATATGAGAAAAAAGCGAATATTCATTGGTTCATCTTCAGAAGAATTAAGTTTAGCTGAATCAGCTAAGAAAATTTTAGAGCCTGAATTTGAAGTAACTATTTGGAATGATACTGTTTGGGATACAGCGGTATTTAAGATAAATAACAATTTCCTTCACGATTTGCTCAAAGCAACTTTACAATATGACTTTGGAATTCTACTTGGGACGACTGATGACAAAGTAATTGTTAGAGAACAGGAAATGCTTCAATCACGGGATAATGTTCTTTTCGAGTTAGGAATATTTATGGGGCGGTTAGGGTTGTCTAAATGTGCTTTTGTTGTTGAGAAAGAACTAAAGATATTATCCGACATTAAAGGTATTTCACTTGCCGGATTTTCAAAAAAAGAACCTGATAGTTTTATAAGTGCAATTTCAACAGTTGGAGATTTATTCAGAACCCAAAGAGATTCGTCAGTAAATTTCTTTCCTTCTTCAACTTTAGCTTCTGTTTATTTTGAGAATTTAATCTCACCAACTTGTAGATATTTAATTGAACAAGGCGGGTTTGAAGAAGATGGAACAAAATATGAAGATTGTTTAATCAAAATTATTATTCCGAAAAAGCTGAATACAGATTTAAACCTTCAATTTGAAAAACTAAAAAAAGGACGTTCAACCAAAAGTGTATCATTTCATTATGCAGGTCGACCAAGATTTATAAATCTTGAAACAGAAATTAAGGAGAATAAATTAGTATTCATTGACTTCCCGACAATATTAGCAGGAATTAATTATGCAATTCAAAATCTATTGCCGAATGATTTCAATTCTATGAGTGAAGATTATGAATCGATTTTAAGTCGTGAATTAGAAAGGTTTATAGTAACATTAAAAGATTTGGCTTTGAGAAGTGGATTTGACGAAATGCTAGTATTTGAGAAAACTGAATAAAACCCAGTGGCTAACAATGTATATAAAAAATAGGCGAAACAGTAATAAATTCAAGGCTTTTGGCGCGTATCAAACTTTGTGCTTAGCCGAAATTTTAGTGCTTCGAAATCGCCTACTTTTCATATACTACACGTTGTGTACAATGGCTCACTCGGCCGGAAAAAAAATCCAATTAATTAAATTTTAGTGGTTTAAGTCCAATAAATTCTAACGCAAGTAAAACGTAATTGGGTGCGCAACTAAACGGATTTTTGCGGATAAAAAAGCGGATTATAAACGGATATACAAAACAGTGCGCAACTATTGCGCGGACTACTGCTCTACTCCTATTGCGGATAAAAATATTACTCTAAAACTGCTGATTAACGCAAAACGCAACGTTGCGAACGACTGACCTTCTTAACGGCAAAGCTAATCGCAAAAAATAAATAAAGCACTGTACACAACAAGGTGTAAAAGTAATTGCTTGGGCTGTGCTTCTCGGAAAAATCCTGCGGATTTTTCCTGCTGGTTCGGTTTTGTTTACTATTTTAGTGGCTTATCAACGCAACTACCCTTACACAAACCGTTACCACACATTTGAGAAAAACATTACGCATAAATAAAAATATTGACTGATTATGGGAATGGCTACGCGAATTTATGGCTGTATAACGGAATTAGATTATGGACTTCCGAATTCTGAAATACAGAGCCGAATTAATGCTAATAATCAAAAAGTAATTGAAAAACTACCTTCGAAATCTGAATGGCCACCATTGGTGAGAAAAATGTTTTCAATAACTGACAATTCTGATTTCCCAAATGAGAGTCCGAATTTTGCTTATGGTGGAAGAATAATCCATTTCGGAGCAAATTTAAAATCTGTGGAATATGAATGGAACGAATGGAAAGATAAGTTTGAAAACCTTTTGTCGGAACTTATCTCGGTCTCACGCAGAAGTTCATTTTATAACAGAATATACTGGTGTCCAAACATTCGAATGGCGAATAAAATCCGGCGAAGTAAATAGAGAAAAAGATGTTGAGATTGTAAAACCGTTTGACAGAAAACTGTGGGAATACAAAGGAGATAAAAGTTGGGATAAATAAATGAAAAACGTGTGGTAACACCGTATATAATTTATTGCTAGTTCTAGCCTACTTACGAAAATCCTCTCGGATTTTCTATTTGGTTTGTACTTGCTAAATTTGTTACTTTACCACGCAACAAACCATATACATCAACGTTGTGTACAATGGCTCACTCGGCCGAAAAAAAAATCCAATTAATTAAATTTTAGTGGTTTAAGTCCAATAAATTCTAACGCAAGTAAAACGTAATTGGGTGCGCAACTAAACGGATTTTTGCGGATAAAAAAGCGGATTATAAACGGATATACAAAACAGTGCGCAACTATTGCGCGGACTACTGCTTTACTCCTATTGCGGATAAAAATATTACTCTAAAACTGCTGATTAACGCAAAACGCAACGTTGCGAACGACTGACCTTCTTAACGGCAAAGCTAATCGCAAAAAATAAATAAAGCACTGTACACAACAAGGTGTAAAAGTAATTGCTTGGGCTGTGCTTCTCAGAAAAATCCTGCGGATTTTTCCTCCGGTTCGGTTTTGTTTACTATTTTAGTGGCTTATCAACGCAACTACCCTTACACAAACCGTTATATGCAATTAGAGCTCTTCGGTTTTGTTTTCCCATTATTCCAAAATAAAAACATCTTCGATTCTCATTTTGAATACCTTTGATATATCATACGCCAATTTAAGGGAAGGATTATATTTTCCCTTCTCGAGAAAAACAATAGTTTCTCTGCGCACTCCAACTTTTTGAGCGAGTTCAATCTGTGTCAAGCCCTCCTTGGCACGGAGTTCCTTAATCTTTGTTGTCATCCACCCCTACTTTTGACAGGTACAAGCGAATAAAAATAAAAATCAGGGTCATACCCATCATGCCAATCGCTATTACCAATTTGGCTTTATTTACTGAATCGACAGAAAATATATCGAGTGCAAACATACCAATTAGCCACATATAAATCGAAATACTAAAAGCCATGGAAGCAGCCTTTTGAGTAATTTTTTTTGAGAGTTCATCTTCAGCGTTTAGTCCCGATTTAGCATCCTTAAGTGCTTGAATTCCGTAATATATTACAAATCCGACTATTATCAGCATGACTCCAATGGTGCCATAAGCCAATTCATTAAGTGGCGTAGTTGTCTTGAATATCCAAAAGCCCATTAAACCCAAAATAATGGCTGCCGCAGTAAACTTTGCTATGGCGAAATTTCTTGCTTTCATAATTATGTTATTTATTTCTAACACAATATTAATTATTTCTAACATTAAACACAAATATTTTTATTAAAATTTAATATCAAGTGAATTTGAATATGAATAAGCAGATAAATAAAAAAACAGCATATAACACCGTGTAAAAAAACATTGCTTATTTTAGTTACACAGTTTGGTCGTTGCTTGTTAGCCACCTCTGATTTTCCTGCGGAAAATTCTCGCCTCAAACACGCAACGTTCCTTACACAAACCCGTTGTACGTAATTTTGGAAAATCGAACTACACAAGAAAATCTATGAGAAAATTAACGAATCGGATTTTGATAATCTCAAGCGGATTTTTGATTTTGACAATCGGAATTTCTTACTTTCTGTACAATTTAAGCGAAACTAATTATCTAGGTTGTGCGACTGAAATACCACAGAATTTTTGCGGAACAGTTTCACCAAGTTTATCCGAAAATGCAACTGAAGGAAAAAAAATATTTAATATTAATTGTGCTGCTTGTCACAAATTAGACAAAAAGATGACTGGACCAGCATTACGTGGAATTAATAACAAAGGAGAATTTCCTTATGAAAATTATGTGTTTGATTTTATAACAAAAGAAGATTCTCTGAATAAAATAAATGACAAATACACTAAAATTCTAAATGAGGAATATAATTATGACTTTAATCATAATTTCACAATGACAAAAACAGAATTTGAATATTTAATGGATTATGTTAAATAGATTTTAAGCCATAAACAATATGAAAGTTATAAATTTTGAAGAATGGAAAAGCCAATCAAATAATAATTCAAATCACTTGAAAATTAGCAAAAGGTTTGAAGATATGAATGATTTAGAGATTCGGTTACTTCTTGAAAAAGTAGTGGAACGCTTAAATTTTTCAATTGACCATCTATATAAATCATTTGAACAAAACAAAGAGACATATAAAATACTTGATAAAGTAGTTAATAATCAAAACAATTTGATTGAAAACACTGAATCTCTAAATAGACTTGCAAAAAAACACACTGAACTTTTTCACGAACAAGCAAGAGCATTAGGAATAATTAAAAAATAAAAAAACTACGTACAACAATGTGTATAATTCATGCTTACTCTTTAACTTCAATTAAAAATCTTATATTTAAACAACTGATTTGCTACATCTGAAAATCCTGCGGATTCTCAGCCGCACAAATCATACACAAAACCGTTGTACCACATTTGAGAAAACCAAAATGACAGAAGAAAATATTAGAAAATCTTGGCGGAATTTATTGATACCATTTATAATCGGACTTTTAGTTTTTATTGTGTCAATTTTATTTCACCGATTAGGAAGTAAAAGACCAACACCGCAAACTATTAGTCTATTTGGTTGTGTTTTTGGAATTGTTTTTATGGTTTTCACTGGAATTAGAATGCTGAAATTCAGAAAGTATTTAAAATCATTAAATGAACAATAAAACGACGGACTTTCTATTCGGCTGTAAAAACCTTTATTTTTTAGGAATACATCCTTTTGACTTTAGCAAATCGGACTCAAAAGAATACAAAGAAAGAGTTGAACTTGGAAAGGAAATAATAAAGGAAAACGGAATTCAAAGTTTTGCGGAATTTATTATGGAATATCAATATCGCGTTGCAGTTTGGTCATCGTTTATAACATTGGAATTTGGAAAACCTGACCGACATGAAATTCTGAAAATTAATGGAACTGAAACAATATATTCAGCTTGTTTGGAAAAAATCGAACAGAGAGAAATTAATGAATTACCGATTGACATTATCAAAAACAAAAATAACTGGATAAAAAAAATAAAAACGTGCTACAACACCGTGTAAAAATAATTGCTTGGTTCTTGCCTACTCGGAAAATCCTTCGGATTTTCCTCCGGTTCGTTCCATTCTTATTGAGTTAGTTGCTTGCACACGCAACTATCCTTACACAATCACGTTGTACACAATACCCCAAAAATGCCAAGAATCGAACTTCAAACTGAAATAAAAGCTGATAGAAATATCGTGTTTGACTTGTCACGAAGTATCGATTTGCATAAAATATCGACTGAACAAACTAATGAAGAAGCAATCGCAGGAAAAACAAGCGGATTAATTGGAATGAATGAAAGCGTAACTTGGCGAGCAAAGCACTTTGGAATTTATCAAAAACTGACTTCCAAAATAACGGAATATGACCGACCAAAATACTTTGCGGATGAAATGGTTAAAGGAGCGTTTGCGGAATTTAAACACGAACATCATTTTTCGGAATCGAATGGCGGAACTTTGATGACCGACTTTTTTGATTACAAATCGCCTTTTGGAATTTTAGGAAAGTTAGCGGACAAGCTGTTTCTGAAAAAATATATGACTGAATTACTAACTGAAAGAAACCGAATTGTAAAAGAGTTTGCGGAATCTGACAAATGGAAAGAAATGATAAAATAAAAAAAGTACTGTGTACAACAATGTATAACCGCAATTACGGCGGATTCGAATACGTCCGAATCCACGCGGAATTGCTAACGTCTGTACTAAACCGAAAAGCAACGCATATTAACCCGTAACTGACGGTTATACGAGACCGTTGGCAACAAGTTAACCAAACCAAGAAACTGATTAACTAACCATTAAATATCGTTTACTCAATAAAGAACCTTATTCACTCATTACTAGTTTCGGAATAGCTAAAATCACTTTAAATTTGAATTATAAAAACCAAACTGATATGAAGAAAAATATTTTTGCACTAATATTATTGTTCGTGACTTTTAATTCATTTAGTCAAGACAATATCGGAAAGAAATCTGCTGCGAAACTGAACTATTCAGAAAACTCTGAAATAAAAGTTATCTGTAATGATAGTTTAAACACGTTTCATTCTAAAAACAAACCTGTCGGAATTTTTGTAAACGGAATTTTTCTTAATGAAAATTCAATTTCAGCAATCAATCCTGATAAGATTGAAACTATGAAAGTTGAGAAAGAAAGTTTTGAAAAAAATGGTAAAGAATATTTTGGAAAAATTCTTATAGAAATGAAATCGGATTATAAACCAAATTTTATATCCCTAAATGAACTTACGAGTAAATATTTGACTTTAGACACAAACCCAATAATATTTCAAATTGACGAAAATGTTGTCAACCAAGATTACAATGACTATTCAGTTGACGAGAATTTTATTCTTAAAATTGAACTGAACAAAATAAAAACGTCTGAAAAAGATACTGTAATTAATTTAATTAAGTTAACTAGCAAAACACCTGAAAACATAAAAAAAGCAAACGAAATCCGAATTAAAGGAACGGAAAAATAAAACCAGTTGCCAACACCGTATATAATTCATTGCTAGTTCTAGCCTACTTACGAAAATCCTTGCGGATTTTCTATTTGGTTTGTACTTGCTAAATTTGTTACTTTACCACGCAACAAACCATATACAAACACGTTACCAACAAGCTGAAAGAAAATTATGTGCCAATTCAACTTTTTAGTTACAAAAGAGAAATCTAACATTTCAGAAATCAAGGGAATTGCGTCTGAATTCGGACTGAATTACGCAGAATATAAATTGGATATACCAAATTCTAATGAAATTCAGACTTTCTTAACGACAACTAAAGATTGCGATTGTGGTTCTGTTTTAGGAAAAAAATATTCGGACGATTCATCTAAACCTGATTGGAAAAAAGAACAGAAAAAACTCGAAAGAAAACGCTTCTCAAAACGCCGAATTGAAATGCTTCGGAACAGAAACGAAAAGAGTATACCAAAAAAAACTCAAGTGAATTAAAAGCGGAAAACAAAGAAGCGAAAAAATGGATTGAATTTCTGACTGACAAACGACTGAAAAACAAACTAAACGAAATCGGAGTTTTTTATCACCAATTTTCTCGCGAATTACAAAACGAGCGAATAAAAATAGAAAACGGAAAAATGAATTCAGCGGAAAATATTAACGTTGATTTTTTAAAGAATATTAAGGAAAACGAATTAAATTGGATTAAACTATAATAAAGCCAGTTGGTAACACCGTGTATAATTCATTGCTAGTTATAGCCTACTTACGAAAGTCCTCGCGGACTTTCTATCTGTGATTTATTTGCTAACTTTAATGCTTAAACCACGCAACGAAATCATACACAATCACGTTAGCTGCAATTAGAACAACCGAAATACGAATGAACAAAAAAGAATTAAACAAATTAACTGACGAGGATTTATTGAAGGAATCTAAAAAAATTAAAACTACCCGGATTATTGATGCAACCTTAATTGGAGTTTTGATAGGTATTTTAATTTACAGCATTACAGCAGGTAACTTTAGTTACTTTTTTGGCATAATTCTTTTGTATGCAGTTTATAAATTGTCAAACAAGAACGAATACAAGAAATCCGAAATTGATAGCCTTTTAAAAGAACGTAATTTAAAATAAGAATTGTGCGTTTGTGTAAAAAATGTAATATTGAAATAACTCAAAATTATTGCCCGATTTGTGGTAATCCAAATTCACTTAAACGAATTGACGGAAAATACATTGCAACCGAAATAGGAAGTGTTTTAAACTTTGACAAAGGAATACTTTATACCGTTAAGGAATTAATATTGAGACCTGGTAAAGCTGTTAAAGAATTTATTCTTGAAGACAGAAAAAGACTAGTCAAACCAATACTTTTTTTAATAGTCTGTTCAGTGATATATACAATCGCTCAACAGTTCTTGGAATTTGAGGACGGTTATATAAATATGAATTTTGATCATTGGAATGATAGAATTATCGGAAAAATATTCAATTGGATTTCAAAAAATTATGGGTATGCCAATATTTTAATGGCTGTTTTCATAACAATATGGATTAAACTATTTTTTAGAAAATACAAGTATAATCACTATGAGATATTCATTTTACTCTGCTTCACAATGGGAATTTCAATGTTAATATTTGCATTGTTCGGTATTGTTGAAGGGATTATTGATTATCCTGTTTTGCAGTATGGAGCCAACATTGCCATAATTTATACAGCTTGGGCAATAGGACAGTTTTTTGATGGTAAAAAGAAATTGAATTACTTGAAAGGTATCTTGAGCTATTTTTTAGGAATGATAACTTTTATGATAGTGGTTGTTTTAACAGGAATTATTGTGGAAAAAATAATATAACAGCAGCTAACACGGTATAAAAATAATAGCGGTTTAATCGTTTAAACAAAAGAAAGTAAATATAAAAAGGTCTGTGTTTAACAGAAAAGTTAGTGCGTCAAAATCCGCTACTATTCTTATACTAGACCGTTGTACACAATTAAACAAAGCATTTCATAAGCATCAAAATGAAAATATCTAATTTATACTTCATATTCTTAATTATAATGTTTTTTTCATCTTGTGACGATAAAAAAGAAAAATTCAATCAAGAAAAATGGGACAATTATAAAAGCGGAATTGGTGTCGAAGAAAACAGATTGAATATGGTTGATGACTTAATAAAAAACTATATTCAAAAGGGAATGACTTATAAAGAATTAACAAATTTAATTGGACAACCCGAAAACTATGCGAATTTAGAAAAAAATACTATCGGATATGAATTAATAGTCGATTACGGGTGGGATATTGACCCTGTTGAAGACGCTAAACTTTTAATTGAAATATCTCAGGATTCTATTGTAACTAAATTTAAAATTGAATATTGGAATATGCATGGGAATTAAAACTGTGTACAACAACGTGTATAGCTCATTGCGGCTGAAATTCCTCTCGGAATTTCAATCTTATTCGCTATCTTCGTTCCACGTTGGAAAATCATAGCTGATTTTCCGCAACAAGCCATACACACAACCGTTGTACACCATTTGAGAAAAGCATTTTACATATTATTAATATTCGGATTTCTAATCAGCTGTAGAAATGATAAAACATTAGCTGAAATAGAAAAATACGTGAACGAAATTGAGAATCGAAAAGATCTATCGGAATCGATTACTGAATTTAACACGGAGGATTTGGATGGCGAAATTGTTGGTGGAATATCAATCTATGAACTGACTAACAAAGACGGAGAAATTTATAGAATAATCGCAGAAGTAGGACAACCAAATCAATCGCCAGCGAATTATGAATTTTACTTTAAGAAAGACAGTTTAACTTTTGCGAGAATTGTGGAATTTAATGAAACTGGAACTGACACAATTGTGAATAGTAAATACTATTTCGACGGAATTAAATTAGTTAAACAAATCGACCAAAAGAAAGAAAAAATGGACGCTGAAACTGTGAGACAAGTGTCTGAATTTTATCTTGTTTATGGAAAAGAAACAACTGAATAGTAAATGAAATATATAATTAAAGTTTGGTTATTTACAATAATAATTTCACCGCTTTTAATAGCGTTAGTTTTAGGTGCTATTATTAATAATTCTAGTTTCAACAGTATATTGAATTCTTATGAAATAATATTTGTAATGATAATTGTTGGTTTTCTTTCGTCAATACCTGCAATGGTGATTTTTTGGTTTATTAAAAGAAGTATAAAAAGCAAATATTCGAACTTGACAGAGAAAATTATATTATCACTTTATGCCTTTTTATCAGTTTGGATTACATTTTTCATAGTAGATAATGGATTTGTAACACGATGGTCTGAACAGACTATTTGGGTGTTAATATATTCCTTGACAATAGTTATAGGAGTTTGGATATTTAAAAATAATAGAATAGAAATAAATGAATGAAAAACGGTGTACAACACCGTATAAAATTAATGGCTAGTTCTCGCTTACTTACGAAAATCCTCGCGGATTTTCTAGCTGGTGTTTATTTCCTAAATTAGGTGCTTAAAACACGCAACTAATCTTATACAAAAACGTTGTGTACAATGGCTCACTCGGCTCCAAAAAAAAACCAAATTCGCTAAAACTAATACTCTAAAGCATTAATTTTTATCAAAAAAATTAACACGTAATTATTACGTAAAATAACGGTTTGTAAACGGATTAAATAGCAAAACGGAGCAATGCGCAACGGTTCTACCACTCAATCGCTTTCTGACAACTTAAATGCGTGACGGTCGCCGACTACTGCTCTGCTCCTATTACGGATAAATATATGATTCTAAAATCGCTGTTTAAAGTAAAATGTAATGTCGCGAACGGATACCATTCGTTGTGATAAATGGAATATAAAATATAAAGCACTGTACACAACAGTGTGTAAATATAATTGCTTGGTTCCTTCTTACTCGGAAAATCCTAACGGATTTTCCTCCCGTTCGTTAATATTTACTATTTTAGAGGCTTAATCACGCAACTATCCTTACACTTAACGTTAGCGGTAATTTAAAAAAAAACAATCAACCAATGAAAGTATTTATATCTCATAGTAGTACAGATAAAAAATTCGTACGAATGTTGAAAGATGCTTTATTAGAAAATAGTATCGAAACTTGGTTCGATGAGGACCAACTTGACTTGGGCGATAGTTTAGTTACAAGATTGGAAAACGCTCTTGATACATCTTCACATCTCGTTTTAATACTTTCACCAAATTCTGTAAAATCAGATTGGGTAAAGTTTGAGTTAAAAAAAGCATTAGATAATAAACGTACTGGATTAATGCAAAAAATAATTCCGATTAAATATAGAAAATGTGAAATTCCGAGATGAATTAACTGATTTATTACACGCTGACTTATCCAATGAAGTTGTACTGCCTACAGATGATTCGAAAAAAATCAAATTTATTTCAGATGGTTTCGATGCAGTATTTTTGAAATTAGTTAGAGCAATTCGAAATAACTCAAAAGCTATTAATAAAACCGAAAAAGAAGAGATTATAAAATCAATAAAATCTTCTCAACCAATCATTGAAAAGAACTCAAATACAATTCATAGAGGAAATTATGAATTGATAGGTTTTAATTCTACTGAATCAAGATTAAAGTATCAAAAATTGATTTCAAAAGAAGATAAAACAATTGAAGAGATTGAGGAATTACGACCAATTCTATTACCTGCAAGTTTAAAATCGATAGCTAAATTTAAAAAAGGTCAAAGGTTTGAAATTCAGTCCGACTTACCATTTCCAAGTTATGGTCATTTCGCTGGTTATAGAATTGACGATTTAAAAATTGCAATAGATAAGAAAACTCGTGAAGAAGTGTTTTTAAGAGCTGGAAATTTTTATCAAGTGGAAATTGATATTAAAGAAAATATTATTCGATTTGTAAATAGTTTTGGAACAGACCCCAATGATAAAATAAAATCTGGTGGCGAAAAAAATTACGCTCTTGCTGCATAAAAACTACCGCTAACACCGTGTATAATTAATGGCTAGTTCGAGCTTGCTTACGAAAATCCTAGCGGATTTTCTATTCGGTTTGTATTTGCTAAATTAGGTGCTTAAACACGCCACTAATCATACACATCAACGTTGGCGGTAATATGAACAATCATAATATAAATAAAAGAATAGTCAGAAAAGAGAGGAGTGTTTAAACAACCAATTGGTCAGTTGGACAAATGCAGGAATTGGCAAAAAAAGAAAATTTATGACACTTGAACAAATCTTTACAGACAAAACCATTAAAGCCAAAGCTAAAGTTAAGCAAATTGGAGAATGGCTCTTGGAAGGCACTTTGCCCATTGATGAACTAATGGTTTTTTCAGAAAAACAACCAAAACCAATTAAAGCCAGTTGTATTGAAGCTATAGAATATGCAACTAAAAAACAACCAAAAATCGCAGATGAAACTGTTTTTACTTTTGTAACAAAATCCTTAAAAGAAAACGAACCCGGAGTAAAATGGGAAAGTGCAAAAGTTATCGGAAACATTGCAAAATTATTCCCAGCCGACTTATCAGATGCGATAAAAAACCTATTGTCAAATGCAAAGTCTGATGGCACAGTTGTGCGTTGGGCAAGTGCATTTGCATTGGGAGAAATCCTTAAATTGAAACTTGAATATAATTCAAAGCTTTTGACAAAAATTGAGAAATTGGCAGATGCAGAACGAGATAATGGCGTAAAGAATAAATATCTTGGAGCATTAAAAAAAATTAAAAAGTAAGATATGGATAATTGGCAGGAAAAACTAAAACTCTATGACGAGTTAATTTCAAAATGTCCTCGTTTTGAAAGGTTGGGAAAGACAATGCCTTATACTTCCGCGAATGGTTATATGTTTTCTGCATTAAACAAAGCAGGAGAAATAGGTATTCGATTTTCAAAAGAAATCCAAGAAAAATATATTCAAGAACTTGATACAACATTCTTCCTATCCTATGGAGCAAAAATGAAAGGTTACATACTAATTCCGAAGAAATGTTAAAGGATTTGGACAATGTTTCGAAATATTTGAACGAAAGTTATGACTACGTTATGAGCTTGAAAAAGAAATAAATACTACCGCCAACACGGTGTATAAGCAATAGCGATTTAAGGTCTAAACCCAAAGGAAATTACTTGAAATTCATTACATTGATAATCTGAAAAGTAGTGTTGTAAAATCCGCTACTGCTCATACACAAGACCGTTGTGTACAATGGCTCACTCGGCTCCAAAAAAAAAACCATATTCGCTAAAACTAATACTCTAAAGCATTAATTTTTATCAAAAAAATTAACACGTAATTATTACGTAAAATAACGGTTTGTAAACGGATTAAATAGCAAAACGGAGCAATGCGCAACGGTTCTACCACTCAATCGCTTTCTGACAACTTAAATGCGCAACTGTAACGGACTACCGCTCTGCTCCTATTACGTATAAAAACATGACTCTAAAAGTGCTGTTTAAAGCAAAAAGCAATATTGACAACGGATACCACTCGGTGTGATAAATGGAATAAAAAATATAAAGCACTGTACACAACAGTGTGTAAAAATAATTGCTTGGTTCTATCTTACTCGGAAAATCCTAGCGGATTTTCCTCCTGGTTCGTTAATATTTACTATTTTAGAGGCTTAATCACGCAACTATCCTTACACTTAACGTTAGCCACAAGCTGAAAAAACATTGAGATACTACATTGGAGCATATTATTTAATTAAACTTCGTGATTCCAATTTTGGAGCTTACGAAGGAAAAAAAATGCATACTTGTAGCACTTGTATCAACGATTCTTTTTTTGACGCTTGGTCGATTTCGTGGTCTGAAAACGGAAAAAATGTTAGTGCAGAAACTAAATCGGATTTTAATCTCAATGAAAAGCTGATTAAAGAAATACAGAATTGGACTGACAAAAAAATGGAGGAAAATAAAATCGGATGGATTTGCACATTTGCCGATTTAGAAACCTTAACCGAATATAAAAGTTCGTTTTTTCCAAAAGCAGAAAGTGAAATATTGAGTATTAACTTTCCCGAATCAGAAAGAACCGAATTACTAAATTTATTCAATCCTGAAAAGACAAGTTTTGGCGAAATCGGACTTTCAATAAATTTAAAAAAAGGAATAATAGAAAACAAAGACGAACTGACTTTAGGCTACGACTTAATCGGAATTGAAGATAGTAGTGAATTTCATAGTTTTCATTGCCACGATTTAGCAAGTGACTTAATCGAAAAGTTCGGAATTGAAATAAACGAATTCGGACTGATTAACGAAAATGACAAATGGACCGAAATGGTGGAATATATGAACGATGAGAAAAACGGATTTGAGTCTTCACCTTGGTTCTATGTGAAAGTTAATAAAATAACGGAAAAAGCCAGTGGCTAACACCGTATAAAATTAATTGCTAGTACTTGCCTGCTTACGAAAATCCTCTCGGATTTTCTATTCGGTTTGTATTTGCTAAATTAGGTGCTTATACACGCAACTAATCTTATACAAACACGTTGTATGCAAGTAACTAACTCATACGGTGGAAAGGTATATAAAGAGTTGTTGAAATAACAATGAAGATATGATTACTGATGATATGAGGAAAGCATATGCTGAAATCTCTACTGAAGAATTAACAGAAGAGATGATATCTACTAAAAGTAGGCATATAGGACATTATGAGTTAGATGAAGAGGATATAGAAAACGAAAAACGCCCAAAAGGACCATTAATACCAACACGAAATTCAGACACAATTAAATACAGAATATATTTAGCTCTTATATATGAGTTCATTAAAGTAGGAGACGATAAGATTGTATTTAAAGAAGAACACTTTAAAGGAATAGTAGAGGAATTAAACTCTAATAAATTTTGGAGAGATAAGTTTGTATTAGCAAAATATTAAAGTTCTGTTTTCAACCTTTTAACAAGGTCTTTTGCTAAAATGATAGACTGAGGAATAGCTAATAAGTGATTGTTTTTATTTCTGCCCATTTCACCCGTAAAATCAGTATAGTCCATATTTCTTCCTAAATCATTTACCACACGATGTAATGCTTTTAAAGATTCTATCCTATCCTCATTTGTGTTAGAAGTGTCTTCAAGAATATTTGTAAAGTGGTTTATTAAATCTATAGAAATTTCAATCTGATTTTTATTAGGCATCTAATTATATTTTCAACCAAGATAATAAAAAACAATCAACATCTGAATTACAATCAGTACGCAAATGTTACACTGGACTGATAATCTGAATTAATAACTGTGCGGAAGTATAACGCGCTAAATGAATAAAATATGAAATTAATGGCTTTGGCACTTTTTGGAATCCTTATGTATTTTATAGGAGCATCTAGTGCAGTAGGATTATTTAGTAAAGAAATAAGTTATTATGAGTCCACTCACAAAGGTAATGACTGGCCATACAGTTTTAAAAATGCGAATCTTATTTTCAAACTTGCGTTGTTGTCCGGCTTCCTCTGCTTCTTGTTTTTCCTTTATATAATCATATTCGAAACCGTATAGGTTTTTAAGTATTCCTTTATAAGACAGAGTAATATTATTTTTATTAATATGTATCAAATCTTCATTCCTCAAGAAGTATAAAATAGAATTAAAAAGAGATTGTTTACCTTCAACTTCTTTACTTGCATCAAAATCTTCCAAAAAGAATTTTTCCAAGTCGTTAGAGTAGATTCTCTCATAAGGAACATCTGAATTGATACTCTGAAAAAGCTCTTTATCTGAACTGGTATAAGACTTATAAGGTAAGTTCAAATTATTAATAACAGAATCAGCTAATCTTAAGTAAGTAATATGGTTAGGTTTTAACATAATGGAAATATAATTTGACCAATATAAAATAAAAGAATTACATTAGAAGAAAATTAAAAAACCTGCATACAACATAGTATATAATCAATAAGGAAAGTAAGTAATAAATTTCAGCAAATCGCGCATAAAATAAATACTGTAACTATCTGAAAATCAATTATTTTTAACTTTCCTTACAAATTATATACAAAAACGTTGGCAACAAGCTGAAAATGATAAACTCGGAACATATAAAGATTACTATTGGATTGAAATATTATCCGAAAAGTACGATATGAATTCACTGATTTCTAAATTTCCTGAACTTATTATCGATAAATATCTTTCAATAGTTTCATTCGACAGCGACTCTTTCCTGCCGACCGAATCTGAATTGAAAAGGGGCTGGACTTATGAAAATGAAATTGCTTATTTCGATGAAATGACAGAATTTGAATTATCTCAAAAATCATTGTTTGACATTTATGATCAATGGCTAATTTTTGAGAAAAAGCAAAGGTTTAAAGCAATGGAAATTTTTGTCAATTATGGTGGATTTTCAACCGACTTAAACGAATCTCGGAATGAATTGGAATTGGCGGACACAAAGCGTTTTTGGAATCAAATTGAGGAAATAAAACCTTCAAGATTTATTCTCAATGGAGATAAACTGATTTTTGGAACGATTAAACAAACTGAATTTGAAAAAGTAAAAGCCAGTTGCCAACAATGTATAACCGCAATTACGGCGGATTCGACTACGTCCAAATCCACTCGGAATTGCTAAAGTCAGTGCTAAACCGTAAATAATCGCTAATTTAACCCGTAACTGACGGTTATACGAAACCGTTGTGTAACATTTGCTCACTCATCATAATTTGAATGAAAAACAAATCTTGGAGACATCATTATTTACCGGTTTTTTACTTAAAAGGTTTTACCAAAGAATCAAATAAGTTTAAAATATTTAATGTTCAAGAAAAAAGATTTATTAAAAATGGAAAGGAGTTTTCACCGGAATCTTACTTCTTTGAAAAAGATGGAAACACGATAAAATTCAATGAATCTGAAACGGACTTTTTAGAAACTCAACACTATAGCCATTTCGATAATAATGCTGCAAAACTAATTGAAAAGATAAATTCATCGAGTATTGACAATCGTTTCAATGTAGACGAAGATGATATGCCAGCTCTTAATCATTTTGTAAGCCTAATGTATTGGCGTTTACCTCACAGAAAAGAAGAGTTAAGAAACTTCGTAAGAAATAACGACTTGAATACTTTAGGATTAGCTATAAAAGATAAAAATGGAATTAAAGATAAAAAACGTGAAGAGGAATTAAAAAACAGCGAGCCGTTTTTAAATGCTTACAAGTATTATAATTCTTTAATGGACTCAATGAGAGGATTTGAATGCAGAACGCCTTATACGATTATAGAGAGTACTGATAAATTCCCATACTTATGTTCTGATAATCCTGTGATATTAGAAAAAAACGAAATGCCGAAAGTTTATGAAGACGATTATCTTTTCCCTTTATCTCGGCAACAGGTTATTCATAAAAACAAATAGAAGGGAGAATTTTCCTGCTTATTTAAGACTTATGGTTGATACTTTAGTGTATAAACAAGCAATAAAGTATGTAAGTTGTACAGATGAAAGATATGTCGATATATTGGAAAATAATTTTGAAAAATATAATATTTCCGTTGAGGAATTGAAAATTGAAATATTTAACAAACTGAAATAAAAAACGTTACACAACAATGTATAACCGCAATTACGGCGGATTCGACTACGTCCGAATCCACTCGGAATTGCTAAAGCCTGTGCTAAACCGAAAAGTTAGTGTATATTAACCCGTAACTGACGGTTATACGAGACCGTTGTACCACATTTGAGAAAACCAAAATGACAGAAGAAAATATTAGAAAATCTTGGCGGAATTTATTGATACCATTTATAATCGGACTTTTAGTTTTTATTGTGTCAATTTTATTTCACCGATTAGGAAGTAAAAGACCAACACCGCAAACTATTAGTCTATTTGGTTGTGTTTTTGGAATTGTTTTTATGGTTTTCACTGGAATTAGAATGCTGAAATTCAGAAAGTATTTAAAATCATTAAATGAACAATAAAACGACGGACTTTCTATTCGGCTGTAAAAACCTTTATTTTTTAGGAATACATCCTTTTGACTTTAGCAAATCGGACTCAAAAGAATACAAAGAAAGAGTTGAACTTGGAAAGGAAATAATAAAGGAAAACGGAATTCAAAGTTTTGCGGAATTTATTATGGAATATCAATATCGCGTTGCAGTTTGGTCATCGTTTATAACATTGGAATTTGGAAAACCTGACCGACATGAAATTCTGAAAATTAATGGAACTGAAACAATATATTCAGCTTGTTTGGAAAAAATCGAACAGAGAGAAATTAATGAATTACCGATTGACATTATCAAAAACAAAAATAACTGGATAAAAAAAATAAAAACGTGCTACAACACCGTGTAAAAATAATTGCTTGGTTCTTGCCTACTCGGAAAATCCTTCGGATTTTCCTGCGGTTCGTTCCATTCTTATTGAGTTAGTTGCTTGCACACGCAACTATCCTTACACAATCACGTTAGCCCACATGTCCACTCGGCTCGAAAAAAAATCCTAAAGTTGCTTAAAAGTGGTTTAAAAGTAAAAAAAACAACGCTTCTCTCCTACTTACTCAACCGATTTCGGATAATAGCACTACGCGCTACTGTTGCGTCGGACTCTTTTACGTTGCGGCAAAACTGTATGTGAAATAAAATATCCTACTCAATCCTTTTCTGAGATCAGTGAAACACAACTCTTGCGGCGGATTGCTATTAAAAACGGCATATCTTAACCTTCAAAATATAAAATCAATAGCTATCTGTAAAACAATACTTTGCGAAACTGGAACTCCAACTGTTATGAAATAAAATAACGTGGGCTAACACGGTGTATAAAAAATTGCTATTTTGGGCTTACATTATGGTCGTTGCTTGTTTGCTTGCTTCTGATTTTCCTACGGAAAATCCCCGCACTCAAACTACGCAACTTATTATACACGAACCGTTAGCCCACATGCCCACTCGGCTCGAAAAAAAATTCTAAAGTTGCTTAAAAGTGGTTTAAAAGTGGTTTAAAAGTGGTTTAAAAGTAAAAAAACAACACTTCTCGCCTTCTTACTCAACCGATTTCGGATAATAGTACTACGCGCCACTGTTGCGACGGACTCTTTTACGTAGCGGCAAAACTGCATGTGAAATAAAATATCCTACTCAATCCTTTTCTGAGATCAGTGAAACGCAACTCTTGCGGCGGATTGGAAATAAAATCGGTATATCTCAACACATAAAAAATTAGAATCAATAATTCAATGTGAAGCAAAACCTTGCGTTTCAAAATCCACTCTTGTGGGAAATAAAATAACGTGGGCTAACACGGTGTATAAAAAATTGCTATTTTGGGCTTACATTATGGTCGTTGCTTGTTTATTTGCTTCTGATTTTCCTACGGAAAATCCCCGCACTCAAACTACGCAACTTATCATACACGAACCGTTAGCCCACATGCCCACTCGGCTCGAAAAAAAATTCTAAAGTTGCTTAAAAGTGATTTAAAAATAAAAAAAACAACGCTTCTCACCTGCTCACTCAACCTATTTCGGATAAAACACAACGCGACACTGTTGAGACGGACTCTTTAACGTTTCGGCAAAACTGTATGTGAAATAAAATATCATACTCAATCCTTTTCTGACATCAGTAAAACGCAACTCTTGCGGCGGATTTATATAGCAAACGGCAAATCGTAACGCACAAAAGATAAAATCAATAGTAGCACGTAAAACAAAACTCTGCGGAGCTGCAAAGCCATATGGAGAAAAATAAAATAACGTGGGCTAACAATGTGTAAAATAAATACTACTTTTATGGCTTAACCTAAAGGCAGTTCATGTTAGCTTGCTTCGGATTTTCCTACGGAAAATCCCCGCACACTAACCCGTACTTACCTTACACGAACCGTTAGCCCACATGCCCACTCGGCTCGAAAAAAAATCCTAAAGTTGCTTAAAAGTGGTTTAAAAGTAAAAAACAACGCTTCTCACCTTCTTACTCAACCGATTTCGGATAATAGCACTACGCGCCACTGTTGCGACGGACACTTTTACGTTGCGGCAAAGATAGATGTAAAAAGCTGATGCCGCTCTAAGTTTATTACTCAACCGTATTCTGACTTAAACAACACGAAACTATTACGGCGGATTGCTATTAAAAGCGGCATATCTTAACCTTCAAAATATAAAATCAATAGCTATCTGTAAAACAATACTTTGCGAAACTGGAACTCCAACTGTTATGAAATAAAATAACGTGGGCTAACACGGTGTATAAAAAATTGCTATTTTGGGCTAGCACAATGGTAGTTGCTTGTTTGCTTGCGTCTGATTTTCCTACGGAAAATCCCCGCACTCAAACTACGCAACTTATCATACACGAACCGTTGTAAAACATTTAAGAAAAACCAATGAACAGAATTTTAAGCCTACTAATTTGTACATTTTTAATAACATCTTGCGGAAATAAACGTGATGGTGAACAAAAAACCGGACTACTTTCAAACTTTATTAGTATAACTGACAATGAAGATGCTGGAGTAAAAGAAATTACGGATTTTTATGGTGGACAATGTAAATATGCTGTTGGAGTTTCAGCGTCAACAGAAGACGG
Organism: Lacinutrix neustonica; assembly: GCF_026625145.1. Lineage (GTDB taxonomy): Bacteria > Bacteroidota > Bacteroidia > Flavobacteriales > Flavobacteriaceae > Lacinutrix > Lacinutrix neustonica. The sequence continues at coordinate 877,914 of NZ_CP113088.1, forward strand.
AAAAAAGAAATATTTCGAACTCGAAATGAGTGAAAGTGATGCTATCGAAGAAAGATTAGATAAACCCAAATTACCTTCTTCAAATATTGCTTATATATTTTATAAAAATCTAAAAGAAGAAAAAAATAATTACGATGCTATTCACGTAGTTTTAATTTCCAAAGACAATTCAAAACAACAATTTGAATATCCAATTTCCACATTGGAACAGGTTGAAAAGAGAATGGGTCTGAATGACAAAACTGTGAGTTTACTCAAAGAAAAAAAGTTTGAAGAAATAAGTTCTATGCTAAACAATGAATTAATTCCCTTTGACAAAGAAGAACTTGTACCTCGCTTAATTGAACTTGAACCTCAATTCGGAAACATAAAGGAATATCGCTTTTTTGGATTTATGATTGTCCCTTTTAAAGGCAAAGAAATACTACATCTATCAGGAGCATTATTAAGAGAAAAACAAAATCACGAGTTTAGTATTGATATCGATTTTAATTCAGAAAATGACGAACTATATCAACTTCAATATAAACGCTAAAAAAACGTTTTACAACAACGTGTATAAAACATAGCTAATAAAGGCTTTCCGAGAGGTTTGTGTTTACTTGCGAAGACCGCCAAATTTTTAAATTTGGCTTTTAAGATTGATAAATTAAAAACAAAATATAAAAATTCGGCTCTCTGTTAATCCGAAAATTTAGCGTCTTTTTACACGCTACGTTTCATACACAAAACCGTTACCAACCATGCCACTCTGCTGTGAAAAATAATAGAATCTAAACGATCTCTAAATTAAAAAACTGCAAAAGTTAGCGGATAAAAAATTACAATAATATTCTGATCAAACCAGGGCGCAACTCTTACGGCGGACTGATTTGCATGACGGCTAATCAAATACCAAAATCTGATTTCGGACTGACAAAAGCAATGCGCAATCTTTGCGGCGGATTCAAATACGAAACGGCTAACTGGGTAATTAAAAGAACGGTTGGTAACAATGTGTAAAATAAATACTACTTTTATGGCTTAACCCAAAGGCAGTTCGTGTTAGCTTGCTTCGGATTTTCCTACGGAAAATCCCCGCACACTAACCCGTACTTACCTTACACGAAACGTTGTAACACATTTAATGAACCGCATAGAATTCAACAAATACTGGGATTTAAATTATCCGGAATCCAATCCAATCGGACACGAATTAAAAGGTGTTTATCCGAATAAATGGTTGCGAATTCATAGTTTGCCCGAATCAAAAAGATACGCAGAATCGGAAAATGAATATCAAATAATCCTGAACAGACAAAACAAATTGATTTCGGAATTAATTGGAGAAAATAGCGAAGTCATAATTGTATCTGGACAATACGAAATAGAATTTACTGACGAAATATCATCTGAATTGTCGGAATATGGAGAATTTGAGAAATGTCGAACAATTGAACTTCATAAAATCTATCGAGAAGAATATGAAGATGATTTTTTCTATAATGTTTATTTCAGAACTGATAAATGGCAACGGAATTCCCAAAACAAACTGCTGAAAGATATTGCGGATGATGAATTCCGAGCAATGTTTGTCTGTCCAAAAAGGAATTATATCATAGCACCTTATGATGGCGGAATAGATATAATAGTTGACTCTGAGAAAAAGCGAAATGAACTAAAAGTAAAATACAAAGATTGGCTTTCGAAAAGAGAAGACGGAATGTAACGCGAAAAAAAACGTGTTACAACAATGTATAAAAAAAATAGGGCGAATAGTGCTTAATCAAAAGGTCTGTGCGTGTTTTCCAAGTCGCCAAATTTTTAAATTTGGCTTAATTAAAAAGAGTAAAATAATTAACAAAATTTAAAAATTCGGCTTTAGCTTAATCCGAAAAGTATCGCTTACAACTGCCCTACTTTTCTTATACTAGACCGTTGTGTACAATGGCTCACTCGGCTCAAAAAAAACCAAATTCGCTAAAACTAATACTCTAAAGCATTAATTTTTATCAAAAAAATTAACACGTAATTATTACGCAAAATAACGGTTTGTAAACGGATTAAATAGCAAAACGGAGCAATACGCAACGGATCTACCACTCAATCGCTTTCTGACAACTTAAATGCGCAACTGTAACGGACTACCGCTCTGCTCATATTACGTATAAAAACATGACTCTAAAAGTTCTGTTTAAAGCAAAAAGCAATATTGACAACGGATAACACTCGGTGTGATAAATGGAATAAAAAATATAAAGCACTGTACACAACAGTGTGTAAAAATAATTGCTTGGTTCTATCTTACTCGGAAAATCCTAGCGGATTTTCCTCCAGTTCGTTAATATTTACTATTTTAGAGGCTTAATCACGCAACTATCCTTACACTTAACGTTGTGTACAATGGCTCACTCGGCTCAAAAAAAAACCATATTCGCTAAAACTAATACTCTAAAGCATTAATTTTTATCAAAAAAATTAACACGTAATTATTACGCAAAATAACGGTTTGTAAACGGATTAAATAGCAAAACGGAGCAATACGCAACGGATCTACCACTCAATCGCTTTCTGACAACTTAAATGCGCAACTGTAACGGACTACCGCTCTGCTCCTATTACGTATAAAAACATGACTCTAAAAGTGCTGTTTAAAGCAAAAAGCAATATTGACAACGGATAACACTCGGTGTGATAAATGGAATAAAAAATATAAAGCACTGTACACAACAGTGTGTAAAAATAATTGCTTGGTTCTATCTTACTCGGAAAATCCTAGCGGATTTTCCTCCGGTTCGTTAATATTTACTATTTTAGAGGCTTAATCACGCAACTATCCTTACACGTAACGTTGTGTGTAATGTAAACCAATATTATGGGAATATTTGACTTTTTGAAAAATACCGATAATTCTAAACCTTCGAGAAAGCATATTTTGTTCTCAAACACTGCATTGGAAATAATTGGAACATTTGTAGAGAAAAACGGATTTCAATTACATAGTAAAAAAATTGAAACGTACTTTACGAATATTATTTGGAGAAAAGAAGAGCAGTATATAAAAATAACTGCATCTGATTTCCCAACTGATTATCCATACAATTATGATATAATACTGGGAAAAGGAAATTGCGATGACTTTTTTGAATCAGAATGGGATTCCATTTCGATTTCTGATATTCAAAGAATGTCCGAACCGAATAAAAATCATAATGGATATGACTTTCCAAAAAAGAGTGAATTAAAAAAGAGTTTGGAAAAAGCGAAATCTGATTTATCGGAATTTGGAAATGGTTTCTTAAATGGAAATCGGAATTGTTTTATAAAGCGAGAATTTTGACAAACGGAGAAAACAAGCCTGAAAAAATTATTAAAAAAGATGAGAACGGAAAAGTAATTGTCGAACTTTTGCCATATAATGTAATAAAGAAAAGTAACTGAAATAAACACTACACACAACACCGTGTAAAAAACATTGCTTATTTTAGTTCAATCGTTTGGTCGTTGCTTTGTTTGCTAGCTTCTGATTTTCCTTCGGAAAATCCTCGCACTCAAACACGCAACGTTCCTTACACAATAACGTTATGCACAAGTGAATGACAACACCAATTTACATATCAAAAAAACTTGAAAAACTTGTGTCAAAGTATGTAAGCCAACCAACTATAGAATCGATCTCAAAACTCGGAAAATGGAATGGGACTGTTTTCTATGTCAACCGAAAAAAGTGTTGGCTAATTGTAAACGCTGAAACTAAATTTTCTCTTATAATTCCGGATCTCAAAGCTTCTGACATTAAAAATTTTCAAAATGTATTCCTGGATAACCTATACAGCCAATTTATTTACGAAAATATAATCTTAGATTTTAAAGAATTGAAGAAATATATTGGAGAAATAAATATTTTGCCGACTGATGGTGATCGCAAAACAATTGGAACTCAAAATTATTATCTTGAAAATATTGAATATTGGAAATATGAATATGGAACATTTGAAAATATGCCTTTCCGCGATATAGCCAAAAGATTAAATTTCACGCCAACCGAAGTTTTTAAATGGAAGAATCCACGGGAAGTAATGATTACAAAAATAAAGACCTGTGCATAACAATGTGTAAAAATAATTGCTTGGTTCTCTATTACTCGGAAAATCCTAACGGATTTTCCTCCGGTTCGTTCCATTTTTACTATTTTAGTGGCTTATCAACGCAACTATCCTTACACGTAACGTTAGCCCACATGCCCACTCGGCTCGAAAAAAAATTCTAAAGTTGCTTAAAAGTGATTTAAAAATAAAAAAAACAACGCTTCTCACCTGCTCACTCAACCTATTTCGGATAAAACACAACGCGACACTGTTGAGACGGACTCTTTAACGTTTCGGCAAAACTGTATGTGAAATAAAATATCATACTCAATCCTTTTCTGACATCAGTCAAACGCAACTCTTGCGGCGGATTTATATAGCAAACGGCAAATCGTAACGCACAAAAGATAAAATCAATAGTAGCACGTAAAACAAAACTCTGCGGAGCTGCAAAGCCATATGGAGAAAAATAAAATAACGTGGGCTAACAATGTGTAAAATAAATACTACTTTTATGGCTTAACCTAAAGGCAGTTCGTGTTAGCTTGCTTCGGATTTTCCTACGGAAAATCCCCGCACACTAACCCGTACTTACCTTACACGAACCGTTGGCAATAATTAGGACATGCATACAGAAAAAATATATGACGAGAATGGAAAAAGCTTCACTAGGGTTTTCGCCTCTGATAAGGTAGAAAATGTGAATCCTGTTGAATATTATAAAACATTCGAACTTCAAAGAAGAATGATTTCATTGCGCGATATTCTAAGTATGGAAAACGCTATTCTTACAGCTCAATTAGACGATGATTATTTTCGTCGAAAAGCAGAAGAAACTTTAGTTGGATTTTTTGAAAAATTCGAGAACACAAAAGTTCATGATAATTTTATAAAACTTTTACAAACTGAACGTAAAAAAGACCAAATTAGGTTATTAAAGGGTATGATATTAAACCCTGACCAATTAATGTCTTTAATTTTTAAATCATTTAATGACTTTGGATATCTTTACAGCAAATATCATTTTAAAAATTTACCCAACGGATTTGAAGGAAAAAAACTTCCAAAGATTTTCCACGTAAAAGAAGACGGTTCAATTGATAAAACCGGAGATACTGATTTAAGTGACGGAGAATTAAAACATGTTATTGACCACAGAAAGGTTATAGTTTCGCATTTTTTCGTAAATGATGATAATTGGCACTGTTTTTTTCTAACCTACAATAGTATTGGTGGTAGAGAAAATTGGAAAAACGGTCAACCTCATTTTCATTATATTTCAAGTGCTTTTGGGATTTCTAAAGATGATTTTATAGAAAGTATGCAAACTGGAAAATATAGATCAACGCCAGTTCATATCGACCTTTTAGAATATGGAAAACAACCCGATAAGGAATAAAATATGACTACCTAAATGAAAATAAATATTTCAAAAGCAATTAAACAATTTTTTCCTAATCCATCTTTAGATTTAGTTTATTTTGAAGCTATCGCAAATGCTTTAGATGCAAATGCTTCTGAGATTAATTTAATAATCACTATTCAGTCTTTTGAAGAAGCAAAATCATTGAAAGTTGAAATCGCAGATAACGGTCATGGATTTACAAATAGAGGGTTTGACAAGTTTTGCGAACTTTTAGAAACAGATTCACCAGACAACAAAGGTTTAGGTCGTTTAGTTTTCTTAAACTACTTTAAAAAAGCATTCTATGATACTTTATCTGATGATTCCAAAAGAACATTTACACTTGATAATAAATTTGATAGAGATTTTGAAAAGAAAACATCACTAAATTCTAATGGAACAAAGCTATTATTGGAAAACTATAAATTAGAAAGCATTAAAACCTATGATTATATTAGAGCTGAAACTTTAGCAAAATCAATAGAATTACATTTCTTGCCTAGATTATATATCATTAATAAAAATGGTAATGAAGTAAATATATCAATAGATGTAAGAACAGAAATACCAAATCCAGATAAAAATTTTCATTCAGATAAAAAAATCATTTCTTCTAAGAAATTACCCAAATTAAAAAGTAAAATTTTTAAAATAGAACAAACTGATTTATATGCTGATTTTGAGCTATTATACAAAGTAGAACAAGACTTTGAAAATTCAAATCTTACTATCGCATTAAACGCTGATAATCGTACTATTCCGATTTCTGATATTATTTCTAAAGAAAATATTCCTCAAGGATATAATTGTATTTTCTTAATTCAATCTGATTATTTCAAAGGAAAAGTTGGTAATTCGAGACAAAGACTAGAATTAGAAAAAAATCAGTTTAATGCTCTTAAATATTCAGTAATAGAGGAAATTAAAATTATCCTTGAACAAGAAATCCCATCTATAGTCGAAAGGAACAAAAACCAAAAAGCATTTTTAGATAAAAAATACCCTCATTTAGAAGGTTATTTCAATGAGAATATTGCTGGACTTGTAGACAAAAACAAACTTCTTGAAAAAGCTCAAGAAAGTTTTTTTAAAGATCAAAAAGAAACCCTAGAAGCGACCTATTTAACTGATACTTTATACAAAAAATCATTAGAAGTATCTTCTAGAGTACTTACCGAATATATACTTTATAGAAATTTAATAATTCAAAAACTTAAGAGTACAAACCATAATAATAGTGAATCAGAAATACACGAAATGATTGTTCCTATACGTGAAACATTCAGGTCAAAAGAATATTTCACAAATCTTTACAGAAATAACGCGTGGTTATTAGATGATAAATTCATGTCTTATAATACAATTTTAAGTGACCAAGAATTAAGTAAATTAATTGATGAATTAGCCTTAGAAGAAGAGATTAGTCAAGACAAAACAACAAGACCTGATATATCAATTATTTTTAATGGTAATCCAGCTGAACAAAGAGTAGACTTAGTAATTGTAGAACTTAAGAAACGAAAGGCAGGATTGCATGAAAATGAAAAAGTTATTGGTCAAATTCAAAGAAGAGCAAGGCGTTTATTACAATATTTCCCAAATAGGATACAACGAATGTGGTTTTATGGTATTGTAGATATTGATGAAGACTTCGAACTTTATTTAGATTCGAATGACTATACAGAAATTTATAGTGTTGGAAAAGCATTTTATAAAACTCAAAGTATTGTTTATAAAGTAAAAGACAAAAAAATAGAATGCCCAATTGGAATTACAGTGCTCTCTTTTGATGCTTTTTTAGATGATGCAGAAAAACGAAATGAAACATTTCTAAGCATTTTGAAAGAATCAATAAAAGTTAATTCCAATAATGATTTGAACAATTAAATAAAAACATATTGATTTTAAAGGAAAACTTAGACAACCTAAACGAATGGACTTGCACACTATATTCTTTAATGCATTCCTTAAAAGTCAGTAAGGATAATGATTTTGAGCCTCGTGAAGAATTAAATGAAAGTGGAAAAGATTCATTAAAATGGAATATTGAAAAGAATAATTTCGAGTCAATTACTCATCGCGTCGTAACTTCCAACAAAAAGAAAATGCGTTTTAGAAGAGACCCTTCGAAAAACTTCAAAAAAACAGTAACAAGGGTCGCTGGTATGCTCATTCAAGATCTAGTTGTAATATTTGATGAAATTCTAAACGATTTAATGCTAGACAAGAGTTTACCAATCCAAAATTTTCCTCAAGGCAAAATTGAAGCATTAAAGAAATACGTTGATCCTGAATTTGAATGGTCTATTAAAGGATCAATGGAGTTAATTGCCGTAAGAAATGCTATAACTCACTCAAAAAGTTTTTGGAATGATAAAAGCTTACGAATTTTGAAAGATTATGATGTTATTTCTCAAATAGAGTTTAATGCTCTTTTAGGTCAAAAGGTTATTGTAACATTTCCAATGGTATTTGAATATAAAAAATCAATGAGAACTTTTATTAATCAGGTAAATACAGGAACCATAGAATAAATAACTATTGCCAACAATGTGTATAATTCATTGCTAGTTATAGCCTACTTACGAAAGTCCTCGCAGACTTTCTATCTATGATTTATTTGCTAACTTAGTGCTTAAACACGCAACGAAATCATACACTAGACCGTTGTACACCATTTGAGAAAAGCATTTGTAATTATATTGACCTTTATCGAATTTTTGTCATTTGGACAAGAAATGGAACTGAATTCGATTAAACCAAGCGAATTGGATAGCATCTATGTTCAGGCATTAAATAGCAGATTTGACCTTCTACTATCAAGTGGTTGGAAATATATCGAACTGAATCAAAACGGAAAACGGATTTCCAAAATGAACGTATCCGAACGATACAAATTCTTGACGATTGAGGAACTAATTGATTTGTCAGTTAAAGAAAAAAAGACAATTCGGGCTTTGCGTCTGACTCACAAAAAAATTGGAACTGATACAGTTGACGTGAATTTTGGAATTGTAAATGTTACTGGAAAGAGGAAAATGCATTTCAACAATGGATTGAAATTTAAAAAAGCGGATTTTGCATTAGACTGTGGCGGAACAAATGGCTACGTTTCTGATATGAGATTTGTGTTTGACAGAAAGAAAAATTATTGGGAATTAATAGACGAAAAGTATAAAATAACAACTGAATAATATATGAGATATATTATCAAAATTTGGTTATTTACGATAATCATTTCACCTCTTTTATTAGCATTAATATTAGGTGCTATTATAAATGATTCGAGTTTTACGAGTATATTAAATTCTTACGAAATAATATTTGTAATGATAATTGTCGGCCTTCTTTCGTCAATTCCTGCAATGGTAATATTTTGGTTAATTAAAAGGTTTTTGAAAGATAAATTCTCAACCCTAAACGAGAAAATTATATTATCAATTTATAGTTTTTTATCGGTTTGGATTACGTTTTTCATCGTTGATAGCGGATTTATTACAAGATGGTCTGAACAGACAATTTGGGTTTTGATATATTCGCTAACAATAGTGATAGGAGTTTGGATTTTTGATAATAATAATAAAATAATAACTGAATAAAAAACGGTGTACAACAACGGCTATAATTCAGCGCGACTGAATTATTAAAAATTAACTATCTTCATCTTAATAACAAAACAATCAGGCCGACAGGTAGCAACTCCTACCCCACGCCGAAATTATAGCCCGAACCGTTGTGTGCAATTTGAGAAATGACGAACCCTAAATTTGAAATAAAGATTTTAAGACAGCATTGGATTAAAGACGACGGATTGGACGATAAAACCGATTTATGTTCTCACGGAGAATTGTATCTGAAAATCGGAGATGAAATTTTATCTAACTCGGAATCTGACTCGTGGTGTTTAAGTGCTTCGGACTTTATCTGCTTCGGACTTTAAAAAAAGATTATTCAATCGGAGATTTTGATAATTATTTGGTGCCTTGTTGCGGACATTTTATGATACCGAATGACGAGAAAGATTACGTTTTGATTTGTGGATGCAATAACGGAATTGATTGGAGTGTAAAACACGAAAACGGTATGGTTGAATTCACAACTGAAAAAGGAAATAAAACGAAAATACCAATTGACTTTTACATAAATCAAGTAATTGACTTTACTGACCAAGTTGAGCAGTTTTATGGAAACCCAAGTGAGAAAGAAGTCCCGAAAGATGATTTTGACCAAAATGGCTTTCGTCAATTCCGGACTGAATGGAATAATCTAAAATCTGAATGGAAAAAAACTGCACACAACAATGTATAACCGCAATTACGGCGGATTCGACTACGTCCGAATCCACTCGGAATTGCTAACGTGAGTGCTAAATCGAAAATTAACGCTTATTAACCCGTAACTGACGGTTATACGAGACCGTTGGCAACAATTAAAAAAACGAACATTGAGAGTAAATTCATTTTACAAATACTTTACGATTGCATGCTTAATATTAATATTAACAGTTGCTATTCCTTATTTCATAAAATTTAATGGAGGAATATCTAACGAGACAGCAGTTTGGGGAGCTTTCGGAGATTATTTTGGCGGAATTCTGAACCCAATTTTTGCAATAATTAATATCGGAATTTTAATATACCTGACCCATTTAGTTCATAAAATAGACTCTAACAGAGTGAAAAAAGAACTTGAAATTCAAAAACAAATTGCTATTTATGGATTAAAGCACGATGCTTTAAAGGCCTTTAATAATAATTTATCTAAGTTTCAGCTCGAACTTGTTAAGTCTAATGAAAATTCAGAACTAAATATTATATTACATCGGAACGATTTCTATTCATTAATTGAGACTTATACATATTTATTTCCAAGCATTGAAAATGATAAAAAAAGTGCACTAACTGAAAAAATGCGTGAGCTTTCAAAAATTGCGGGAGATAGATTTGTAGGAGGAAACGAATTTGATATTCCGAATAAATTAGAACCTAAATTACTTGAGTTTATCGATTTGAAAATTGAATTCATTAAAAACATTCAAAATTGCATTTTAGAATAGGTACCATATACTTTAAATAATAATTAAAATGAACAAGGCTTTATTAATACTCTATTTCCTATTAGGTGTTTTTTGGAATATTTACGCTCAAGTTAATCCAAATCATGTTCTTGTAAATGGTTATACTCGTAGTGACGGAACAGTAGTTAAACCATATTACCGAACTGCACCCAATTCTACAAACATTGATAACTTTTCGACAAGAGGAAACACTAATCCTTATACTGGAGAAGCAGGTTGGATACCAAGAGACGATAATTATGCTTATTCTTATATTTCATCGAATAGAAGTAAAAATTTAAGAAACTATAGAAAAACAGAACCGATCCATAGCTATGGAAGACAAAAAGAATGGATAAGTCAAAAATTAAACAAACTTGCCAAAATTTCACTTAAAAAAAATAAAAAATACAATAAAGACATACGTAAAACAACAAAAAAAAATAAAAAATATATAAACAATAAAAAGGAATTAGATATAAAAAACTTCTCTGATGGTTGGTATTATGCGATAGTTAGGACTTCAGTTAAAATTAACAATGAATATGAGGAAGTTCTTTTTAAAAGAGAAGTTTTATTACAAGATGGTAAAGTTGTAAAATATATTGGTTTTAGCCATTTAGTATATGATATTTATAACTTCGATAAAGTTACGAGTTATTACAAATTCAAATTGATTTATCCGGACAATTCAATGACAGATTACGGAATTATGAGCTTTTATGAAAATGAACCATTGAAGTATACACCTTACTATGAATATCCTAATGTTGTATTCTTCTATGTAACCGAATCTAATAACGGAGGAAAAATATCAATGATTTTAGAAAGCGACAATATTGTTTATAATGGTGGTTCAATAACAAATTACTGGAATGAAATTCCGAGACTGTCAAACAACAGAAAGTGTCATTAAATTTTACTTACCAAGAGGAAATTATAAATTTTATGCTGAAAACAAAAAGAGTTTATGGACAAATGATTTCTTGTTAATAAATAATGAATGTCAAGGAATTAGATTAAATTTTAATTAAGAAAAACTATTGCCAACACCGTGTATAATTCATTGCTAGTACTCGCCTACCTACGAAAATCCTCGCGGATTTTCTATTCGGTTTGTATTTGCTAAATTAGTTGCTGAAACACGCAACGAAATCATACACAAACACGTTAGCCATAATATGAACGGAACGATATTTGAAGTTATTTAAGAAACTAACATTATGAAAAAAATCATACTTCTTTTATTACTGACTTTCGGAATTAAAACAGTATTTGCGGATTGTGCAATGAGTGCAATGTATTTCTTTCCGGAAACTAAAGAAATTAGCTTGAATTCAAAATTTATCATTCAAGGTTACGCATATAGTCAAAAGACAATAAATAGTTTTAAAAACAGAAAAGTTTATCTTGAAAGTGAAAGCGGAGAATTAATTGAACTTAATCTTGAAGAATTCTATACTGGACAAATGCAATTAACTCAAGCCATTTTTTGTCCAGCATCAGAATTAAAGCCTAATACGAAATACTTTCTTAAATACTATGACCGGACCGAAAATGAAGAAAGAGAAATGAAGCAATACAACAGAGAGAAAAAAGAAAGAGAAAAAGTTTATTGGAAAACAACGGACAAAAAGGAACTTGAAACTCTGAATTCCAATCTGAATGTTGAATTTGAAGAAACAGAAGTTGTACACTATGGTTGTGGACCTTCTGCAAATGCGATTTTTGATGTTAAAAACAAATCGGAATCTGAAATTTGGTATAAGACTGAAGTTGTTGACTTGAGCACTAACGATAAAAAAGTGTTTTACATTAAAGAATGGAATGGTAAACTAAATGTCGGACACGGAATGTGTGCAGGAGCATTTACTTACAAGAATAAAGGAAAATATAAAGTTAGGTTCACACCAATGAATACTGACGGAAAATCAATAAAAACAACTGATTGGACAACTTTTGAAAGTCCGTTTATGAACGACAAAAGTCTATTCGGAAATTAAAAAATACTATGGCTAACAATGGCTATAAGTAATTGCTTGTTCTCGTCTACTTCTGAAAATCCTCGCGGATTTTCAGTTTGGTGTGTACTTGCAAAGTTAAATGCTAAACCACGCAACTACTCATAGCCGAGACGTTGCCACACATTTGAAAAAAACATAGCGAATGACAAAAAGTTTTGAGAAAGAAAAAGGAAAGGAACATTTAGATAAAGGATTTCTTGAGGAACTAAAACATAAAATTTGGTCAACTAAAGGAACTCGATTTACAGCTGATACTCGATTAAAAACAATCGCAAAATATTCAACTTTGAGTATAAGTTTTCTTTCTGCTTACCTGATAATTTTTGGATTGGTATCTGTTTATAATTTATATAATCCAAATGCGATAGATGCGAATGTAATAGCATTTACGATTACAGCCTTGTCAATTTTAGTATTAGTTTTTTCATTAATAGAAAATGCACAAAACTATCCAGTCAAAGCTAAAAATTTTCACGATTGCGCATTGGATTTGGCTGACTTATATAATGAACTTCAAAATTATAAGTCCTATGAAGAAAATGCTACTGAAAACGACAAAATGGAATTTTGCAATAGACTTCAAAAGGAATATCAAAATATATTACGTCGCTATGAAAACCACGACCCAATCGATAATAACAAATTCAGAATAAAATTTCGAGACTATTATAAAGTAAAATGGTACGATTGGATATGGACACATATTTTATATTTTGCAAATACTCGTTTGATTTACATTGCAATGATGTTAATTCCTGGTATAATTTTATATTTTGTAGTGACGAAATAATCCAAACAGCTCGGAATGTAACGCAAAAAAACGTGTGGCAACAACGTATATAGCTCATATCTAGTTAGTTGATTAATAGAAGTTAAGGTATATTTGCTAGTCCGCCAAATTTTTTAATTTGGCTTATTGAGAAAAGATAATAAGAAAAATTTAAAAATTCGGCTCGTGCTACATCCGAAAATAATTTCATAATTTGCACGCTACGAGCCATATACAAGACCGTTAGCAACAAGCTGAAATCCGAACTAAATGAAAGAAGTTGATACATCATCAAATTTGAATTCTAGAATCAAGCTATTTGCTGACTGGCTGAATAATGGTGGTGTCAAAACTATTTGGTCAAATCACTTGCTAGAAGATTTAATAAAAGTCAAATTTAGAGCAGATGGAACAGTAGATGAATCTACAGTAAGCTCAGTTGTAAGAGCTTCTCTCTTAGCTTACGAAGGAACACAATGGACACCACCACATTCTTCGATTGAGCTAATGACTGAATATCAAACAACATTACAAAAAGCTCTCTTTTTTGAGCAAATAATGATTGACACTAAAGAGGATTTTGATTCTATATATGAGCAACATAAAAATTCGGAATCAACACTTTATCGAGGAGTAACAGAAGCGAAATGGAGAATTTACAGTTCACTTCAAAGATATTGGATAAATGAAAAGTTATATGAAAACGGTACGGACTATAAAACTTTCATAGAAAAAACTATCAGCAATGCAAAAAAACAAAATGGTGGAATTTTAGAAAAGTTCTTCAAAAAAAATGGAATAAGCCCGAGAGAATGATATTGCAGTTTTAAGTTTTTTACAACACTATGGTTGCCCAACACCTTTAGTAGATTGGAGTAATAATTTCAAAAACGCATTATATTTTGCTACCGAAAACGTGAATGAATATAAGGATGAATCTAGAGAAATAGAAAAATACTTTAGTGTATACCACATTGAGGAAAAGGATTTAATTTCAACCAGTTTAGTCTCTCTCGTTGAAAAAGGAATTTCGGAAATGGAGAGACACGTAAAAGATAATGTCATCCAAAATGGAGAATCTGAAGGAATTGAACAAACTGAAATGGAAAAATTCTTTGGAAGAGACAGACTTAAAATGGCAACAAAAATGCTTCACCAAGATAGTCTAATAAAATTCGTAACGAAAATAGAAAGACTAATTGAGTTTCCATTGACTTATTTCTCAGATATTAATGAAGAAAATGACATACAGTTTTCACTTAATAACAGTATGAATATTATAAATCAAGAAGGAGTTTTTATTTGGAATTCTCACCCTTTTAAACCAATAGAACAAGTTGGTAACGAACAATTTGGAAATAAAGAAGATGTAATTTATAGATTTTCAAAATGCTATAACATAAACAAAAAATTAACTGATTATGTGAAAGATAAAATTAGACAAGAGGGTATTAATTCAGAATTCATTTATCCTGACCCAAATTTAATAGCAAAAAAGAGTTTTGAAGAAACAAAAGCCAGTTGCTAACAACGTATATAATCCATTGCTAGTGAAGGCTTACTTACGAAAATCCTCGCGGATTTTCTATCCGGTTTTTATTTGCTAAATTACGTGTTAAACCACGCAACGTATCATATACAAAACCGTTGTGCATAATTTGAGAAAATGGGAGTTTTAGAAAAAATCACATTTATTTTATTTGTAGGAGCAATAATTTTTGTTTGGAATAAATACGCTGTTACCAAATTAGTGAAAGAGGTGGTTCGTAAGAATCCAAACAATAATTGGTTAGCTGATAAACAAAGTATAATCACAAAAGGGTTTCAATCATTTTATTGGACTGCCTATGCAATACTAATTGTTTCATTTTTAATATCTGATTAAAAAAATGCCATTCCCATTAGAAGAAAAATATATAACAGAAACAGAATCGGAATTGAATGTGAAATTCCCATCTGAATTTAAAAACCGAATGATAAAATCAAATGGTGGAGAATTATTGATTTCGGGCAAGTTTGAATTTGAACTATATCCTTTCTTTGATAAATCTGACCGAAAAAGAATAAGTCGGACTTGTAATCATATTGGACTTGAAACAAAAAACGCTCGTGAATGGAATGGGTTTCCTGAAAATGGAATCGCAATCGGAGCGGACGGATTTGGAAATCAACTAATCTTGACTCATAACGGAAATGGAAATTTAACTGACGAACTATATTTCACGGAATCACGAGACACGACAAGTGGAAAAAATAGCTGAATCCATTAACAAACTTTCCGTTGAAAAAAGCTCATTCTCGGAATAAAATAAAATCGAAATTTAACTAAAAAACTATGCACAACATTGGCTATAAAAAATTGCTATTACAGGCTTATCCTGAAAATTCCTGCGGAATTTTCAGCTTGGCGTGTACTTGCAAAAGTCCGTGCTAACCCACGCAACTGTTCATAGCGAGAACCGTTGTGTACAATGGCTCACTCGGCTCAAAAAAAAACCAAATTCGCTAAAACTAATACTCTAAAGCATTAATTTTTATCAAAAAAATTAACACGTAATTATTACGCAAAATAACGGTTTGTAAACGGATTAAATAGCAAAACGGAGCAATACGCAACGGAACTACCACTCAATCGCTTTCTGACAACTTAAATGCGCAACTGTAACAGACTACAGCTCTGCTCCTATTACGTATAAAAACATGACTCTAAAAGTGCTGTTTAAAGCAAAAAGCAATATTGACGACGGATACCACTCGGTGTGATAAATGGAATAAAAAATATAAAGCACTGTACACAACAGTGTGTAAAAATAATTGCTTGGTTCCTTCTTACTCGGAAAATCCTAACGGATTTTCCTCGCGGTTCGTTAATATTTACTATTTTAGAGGCTTAATCACGCAACTATCCTTACACTTAACGTTAGCCCACATACCCACTCGGCTCGAAAAAAAATTCTAAAGTTGCTTAAAAGTGGTTTAAAAATAAAAAAAACGCTTCTCACCTGCTCACTCAACTTATTTCGGATAAAACACAACACGACACTGTTGCGACGGACTCTTTAACGTTGCGGCAAAACTGTATGTGAAATAAAATATCATACTCAATCCTTTTCTGACATTAGTAAAACGCAACTCTTGCGGCGGATTTATATAGCAAACGGCAAATCGTAACGCACAAAAGATAAAATCAATAGTAGCACGTAAAACAAAACTCTACGGAGCTGCAAAGCCATATGGAGAAAAATAAAATAACGTGGGCTAACAATGTGTAAAATAAATACTACTTTTATGACTTAACCTAAAGGCAGTTCGTGTTAGCTTGCTTCGGATTTTCCTACGGAAAATCCCCGCACACTAACCCGTACTTACCTTACACGAAACGTTACCAACCATGCCACTCGGCTCTAAAAAAAAACACTTCTTAAACAATCTCTAAGGATAAAAACCACTAAAGTTACCGGATAAAATTTTACAATAACATTCTCGGCAAATAAGAGTGTAAATCTTACGTCGGACAAACCTCACTCCTACGCTATAATAAAAACGGATTTAAGCCTGGCGCAACTCTTAAGGCGGACTGATTTACATTACGGCTAATCAAATACATAAAAACTGATTTCGGTCTGACAAAAGCAATGCGCAATCTTTGCGGCGGATTGATATACGAAACGGCTAACTGGGTAAATTACAAGAACGGTTGGTAACAATGTGTAAAATAAATACTACTTTTATGGCTTAACCTAAAGGCTGTTCGTGTTAGCTTGCTTCGGATTTTCCTACGGAAAATCCCCGCACACTAACCCGTACTTACCTTACACGAACCGTTAGCCCACATGCCCACTCGGCTCGAAAAAAAATTCTAAAGTTGCTTAAAAGTGGTTTAAAAGTAAAAAAAATAACGCTTCTCACCTGCTCACTCAATCTATTTCGGATAAAAGAAAAACGCGACACTCTCGCGGCGGACTGATTTACATTGCTGCAAAACTATATGTGTAAAAGTTTAAAAAAAGATTACTCAAGCGTTTTCTGACCATAGCAAAACGCAACTCTTACGACGGATTTATATAGCAAACGGCAAATCGTAACCCACAAAAGATAAAATCAATAATAGCACGTAAAACAAAACTCTGCGGAGCTGCAAAACCATATGGAGAAAAATAAAATAACGTGGGCTAACAATGTGTAAAATAAATACTACTTTTATGGCTTAACCTAAAGGCAGTTCGTGTTTGCTTGCTTCCGATTTTCCTACGGAAAATCCCCGCAATCAAACCCGTACTTACTTTACACGAAACGTTGTAGCCAATTAAAAAAAACCAATGAATACGAAACCCTTTCTAATATTTCTGATAGGTTTAATTTGTTTTTCTTGTAATGATGAATCACTTGAAAATAAGTATAATTATTGGATTTCCAACAATGATTTTAGCGGTAAAAATGAATTGATAAGAAAATTTGAAAATACAATTAATGCCAGGCAAATTGACTCATTGAATTATCCAAAATATTGGTTTCTGAAGAATCAATTTAGCTGGAAAATAAATGATAATATTTTAATAAATGAAAACTCTGACAAGGCTGTAATTCTATTAATGAGTATCGGATTAGACAACAAAAAAGACACACTAGGAAGTGTAAATGTGCTATCAGCAGAACGTTTATCAAACAATTGGATAATTAATGACGGAATTGATATGACTTTTTACTATTTCACTCACTACTATAATGAAAATTTGACATTCGATAAAATAAATGAATTATCAACCAAAAGAATGATAAAAGGAGGATATATGAACTCTGAAAAAGAATTTAACCATAAATACGTTGATGATAACTGGAATTATTTGTTTGGTAATAAATAAAATAACTGGCTACAACAACGTATATAGCTCATAGCTAATTAGTTGCTTAATTCAAAGTTAAGGCATATTTGCAAGTCCGCCAAATTTTTTAATTTGGCTTATAGAAAAAAAAAGATAATAAGAAAATTAAAAAATTTGGCTCGTGCCTAACCGAATATTTATTTCTAATTTACACGCTACGAGCCATATACCGAGACCGTTGTGCGTAAGTCGAGAAAATGAAATACCTAAAAATAATTATAATTCTGACTTTATTTTATTCGTGTAAAACGGAAAATAAAAACGAATTTTTTGAAATTAATCTAACTGAAAAAACAGTTGTCGGAATTTCGCCTGACTCAATACAGATAGCGGAAATGAAAAAAGAATATGGAGAAGATGATTTTTATACTATTGCGGATGATGTTATGTGGTACAACGGACAAATGCTCGAAGTGATTGACAGTTTGAAAATTCAATTTGTACATACGGACAAAAGATTAGTTAGAATTATAACCCCAAACGACCGAATTGAAATCAATAATGACACATCACAAGTTAAATGGAGATACATATATTTCAACGGAAAAGAAACTCTAGAAAAAGATGTATTTGAAATAATTGACTTGAATAAATTTTATGAATAAAAAACCTACGCACAACAATGTATAACCGCAATTACGGCGGATTCGACTACGTCCGAATCCACTCGGAATTGCTAAAGTCAGTGCCAAACCGAATATTTTGGTATATTTTAACCGTAACTGACGGTTATACTAGACCGTTGTGCATAATGTCCGAGAATGACGCAAGAATTAACCGAAATAGAATTTAAAAAAACCTTTGGTAATGGAATGACTGACATTACCGAAACGGAAATTGATGAGCCGATTGACATTTGGAATTATGTCAAAAAACTGACTGAAAATCAAATCGTGAACCGAATTGTTTACGAAAAAGAACTCGTGGAAAAAGTTTATCGGAATGATTTAAAAACCTTTGACCATATTTTACTTCCGACTGAAAAACAAAATTTATTTCTGACAATTGTTGTGGATTTGGAAAAGAAAGAGATATTCGGACACAAAATTTTGGACTTAAATATGGAATACGGAACTGAATAAAAAAACACTATGCACAACACCGGCTATAGTTCATTGCTTCTGACTTTCCTGGCGGAAAGTCCTCGCAAATTTGCTATCTTCGGTTTACGGCGGAAAATCTTCACGGATTTTCACGCAACGAAACCATAGCCAAAACCGTTACCACACATTAAATGAAAGTCAGCGTAAAAAAAGATACACATAATGGAATTCAACCAATTAGAGTTTTAAAACACAATTTGACTCATAGATTAGTAGAAAGAAATACAGAACTGATTAATGAATTACAATTAAACTTTAAACTACAAAGTCATATAAAGTATCATATTGCAGAACTTCCATTAATAGAAAAACAAACACCCTTTATTGAAAGTAGTGGTCAGATAAATATTCACGAAACATTTCTCTCTTATATATGGTCAATTACTTTTTCAATGTTTGTAATGCACGAAGAAGGAATCGCTATACCTGATTACCTTAAGCAAGGTATTGAGCCTCCAAAAAAACAAAATACGGATATTTTAGATTTGTCGAAGGAATTATTTGACTACTCTAAATCTTTAATTCGTGTATATACTGAATGGGATAAAGATTATTTCCCAAATCCGGAATATTTTGATGAAAAAACTGACGAAGGATACTACATCTTAAGAACTAACGACCTATATGTAGAAGTCCTTAATTTTATTTTATATCACGAAATCGCTCATGCCGAATATGAACATATAAATAATATTCAATTAAATAGTCTTTCAAATGATGCCATCAAGGATTTAGAACTTGAAGCAGACTCAAGAGCAATTGATCTAATGCTGATTAATTGTCGTAATAGAAATGCGACAGTTATAGCAATCACCATTGGTCTTGCTTCAATGTTATTTTCAAGAAATGACTTATATGGTGGTACTCGACATCCAAATATTGATGTGAGGATTGAAAATTTTTTACAGAAAGTCAATTTGCCTGATGACAGTCCTGTTTGGACATTTTTGGTTCTATTTTTAAAACTTTGGGAACAACAGTTCTCTCTTAATTTCAAGCAAAAAAACGCATATGACACATACAAAGAGTTATACTATGAACTTTTGGAACAGGCAAAATAAAACGTGTGGTAACACTGTATATAGCAAATAGGGCATTCAGTGATTAACGAAAGTTCAGTACTATTTACAAACACCGCCAAATCGTTGATTTGGCTTTTATAATGAATAAGATAAAAACGAAATACAACGCTTTGGCTAAGAGCAAAATTGAAAGTTCATCGCTTTCTACTGCCCTACTTGCCATATACTAACCGTTACCAACAATGAGAAGAACGCTACCGATATTCCTAATATTCCTACTTTTAAGTTTATCCTGTAAACCACACAAGGATTTTCAAAAAATAACTAATATTAATGTCGAAGCCTACCCAACAAGAAATATTTCTCTTGAATTAGATACGTTAGATAAAAAAGTGATGAGCGTATGGAGAAATCTAACAAATGATAAAAAGAAAGATTTTAGAAATAAATTCAAAGAGTCACGAGCTGAAAGAATTAAAGACATCGAAGCGGACACTTCAAATATGACTAGAATATACTTAACAGGGAAAGAAAATCATGTTATTTTCGAGGGAAAAGACAGGACTGATTTAACAAATCTTAGCGATAAATATGAAGAAGTAGATTACTATTACGAATCTATGGACAGTATCTACAAAAAAATAGAGATAGGTATATTGGATAGAAATACTGGTAATCATAAAGTAAAGATTATTTACCCGGATTTAAAAAGATTTGCAGTTCTAGATTTGGATACTAAATATTCTTCAATTCATATTTATACATCCTCAATCAGACCGAAATTAAAAATCGAGAATGGTACACTTAAAAACGAAATTATAAATGATTCCATTCCTGCTATTCCTGACAGTATTGAGGTTCTAGTTGAAGAAGGAGTGTATATTTTTTATGAAATCCCAAAAAGAAAACACAGTTGGTAACACCGTGTATAATTAATTGCTTGGGCACTGCCGACTTACGAACATTCCTGCGGAATATTCTATCTGTGATTTATTTGCTAAATTAGTTGCTTAACCACGCAACTAACCATACACATCAACGTTGTGTACAATGGCTCACTCGGCTCACAAAAAACCCAAATTCGCTAAAACTAATACTCTAAAGCATTAATTTTTATCAAAAAAATTAACACGTAATTATTACGTAAAATAAGGGTTTGTAAACGGATTAAATAGCAAAACGGAGCAATGCGCAACGGTTCTACCACTCAATCGCTTTCTGACAACTTAAATGCGTGACGGTCGCCGACTACTGCTCTGCTCCTATTACGGATAAATATATGATTCTAAAATCGCTGTTTAAAGTAAAATGTAATATCGCGAACGGATACCATTCGGTGTGATAAATGGAATATAAAATATAAAGCACTGTACACAACAGTGTGTAAATATAATTGCTTGGTTCCTTCTTACTCGGAAAATCCTAACGGATTTTCCTCCGGTTCGTTAATATTTACTATTTTAGAGGCTTAATCACGCAACTATCCTTACACTTAACGTTAGCCCACATGCCCACTCGGCTCGAAAAAAAATCCTAAAGTTGCTTAAAAGTGGTTTAAAAGTGGTTTAAAAGTGAAAAACAACGCTTCTCACCTTCTTACTCAACCGATTTCGGATAATAGCACTACGCGCCACTGTTGCGACGGACACTTTTACGTTGCGGCAAAGATAGATGTAAAAAGCTGATGCCGCTCTAAGTTTATTACTCAACCGTATTCTGACTTAAACAACACGAAACTATTACGGCGGATTGCTATTAAAAGCGGCATATCTTAACCTTCAAAATATAAAATCAATAGCTATCTGTAAAACAATACTTTGCGAAACTGGAAATCCAACTGTTATGAAATAAAATAACGTGGACTAACACGGTGTATAAAAAATTGCTATTTTGGGCTAGCACAATGGTAGTTGCTTGTTTGCTTGCGTCTGATTTTCCTACGGAAAATCCCCGCACTCAAACTACGCAACTTATCATACACGAACCGTTGTACGCAAGCTGAAAAACAAACTCTAAATAAAAAATTATGACTTTAAATGAACTTTTAGACACATTCATAGGCTCTTCACGAGACGATTGGAATAGAATTGCGTGTTGGGGACACGGTTCTCGGACCATCTTACCGAAATCAATTTACTTTTTGGGAAGTATTTAACGGAAATGAAAATGTGATAACTCACAGAGAACATTCGGACGTTGCTTCGTACAAAGAAGATTTATCTATTACGATTGCTTGGGGAATTGACGTTGGAAATGCTGAAGACAGAGTTGACCGACCTTGGGCACGAAATAATCCAGATGACAATCCTGGTGTTTCTCATTATCTTGATTTTTTCTATAACGATGCATTAGTTTTTAGAACATCTTATTGCGTTGTAGATGGAGGTAGATGCCCAATTCCATTTCCAAATTATGATAATAATGGAAATGTTTCTGTACCAAGAAGATATCACGACTTGATTAAAACATTTGCTGACATTGCCTTCGGATTGACTAATACTTATGATGTTTATTTCGACCGAACTGAAATAGAAATAACCAACGAAAATTGGCCGAATTAAAGCCAGCGTACAACAATGGCTATAAGTAATTGCTTGTTCTTGCCTTCTTCTGAAAATCCTCGCGGATTTTCAGTTTGGTGTGTACTTGCAAAGTTAAGTACTAACTCACGCAACTACTCATAGCCGAAGCCGTTAGCCCACATGCCCACTCGGCTCGAAAAAAAATTCTAAAGTTGCTTAAAAGTGATTTAAAAATAAAAAAAACAACGCTTCTCACCTGCTCACTCAACCTATTTCGGATAAAACACAACGCGACACTGTTGAGACGGACTCTTTAACGTTTCGGCAAAACTGTATGTGAAATAAAATATCATACTCAATCCTTTTCTGACATCAGTAAAACGCAACTCTTGCGGCGGATTTATATAGCAAACGGCAAATCGTAACGCACAAAAGATAAAATCAATAGTAGCACGTAAAACAAAACTCTGCGGAGCTGCAAAGCCATATGGAGAAAAATAAAATAACGTGGGCTAACAATGTGTAAAATAAATACTACTTTTATGGCTTAACCTAAAGGCAGTTCGTGTTAGCTTGCTTCGGATTTTCCTACGGAAAATCCCCGCACACTAACCCGTACTTACCTTACACGAACCGTTGTGTGTAACTTAAAAAACCAAAACCTAAAAAATTAAACTAACATCAAATGAATATGAAATTAGGAGCATTTTCAATTAGTCTCGGCAGTGAAAGACATCCACAAATCAGTAGAATTTTATAAAAAACTAGGGTTTAAAGACAAAGGAGGGAATATAGACCAAAAATGGGTTGTTTTAAAAAATGGTAACGCTGTTATTGGTCTGTTTCAAGGAATGTTTGAAGACAATATTATCACCTTTAATCCGGGCTGGGACGAAAACGCACAAAATATTGATAAATTTGATGATGTAAGGGATATTCAAAAACAGTTAAAAGAAGCCGGAATCGAATTAACGAAAGTTGCAGACGAAACTACAACGGGTCCAGGGCACATCACGTTGACTGATCCTGACGGAAATAACATTTTAATTGACCAGCATAGATAAATCATTAGTTATAAATCAAATATTATGACAACAAGCGCTAAAAACCCATTCACATGGGTAGAAATTTATGTAGAAGATATGAACAGAGCACAAAAATTCTACGAAACAATTTTAAATATTCAATTGACACCTCTACAAATGCCGAAGGTATGGGTGAAATGCAAATGCTAAGTTTTCCTTGGGTAGAAGGGAAGGAAAATATTAGCGGAGCATTAGTGAAAATGGAACAAATTAAGCCTGGAGTCGGTGGTACTATCGTTTATTTAGCATCAGATGATTGTTCTGTAGAAATAAGCCGAGTAGAAAAAGCAGGTGGTAAAATAATACAACCAAGAATGGCACTTGGAGAACACGGATTTTCAGCGTTATTTATTGACTCTGAAGGAAATACAGTGGGCTTACATTCTATGAACTAAAAGCTACACACAACATTGTATAAGAGCAATAGCGGGTGAAGGGATAAATCGAAGTTCTGTGCATTAGATAAACTTTGGTAGTATCGAACAGGTAATCGCCTTGAAATCCGCTACTGCTCTTATACTTGACCGTTAGCCCACATGCCTACTCGGCTCGAAAAAAAATTCTAAAGTTGCTTAAAAGTGGTTTAAAAATAAAAAAACAACACTTCTCATGTGCTCACTCAACCTATTTCGGATAAAACACAACGCGACACTGTTGCGACGGACTCTTTTACGTTGCGGCAAAACTGTATGCGTAAAAGATTAAAAAATGATTACTCAAGCATTTTCTGACCTTAGAAAAACGCAACTCTTACGACGGATTTATATAGCAAACGGCAAATCGTAACGCACAAAAGATAAAATCAATAGTAGCACGTAAAACAAAACTCTGCGGAGCTGCAAAACCATATGGAGAAAAATAAAATAACGTGGGCTAACAATGTGTAAAATAAATACTACTTTTATGGCTTAACCTAAAGGCAGTTTGTGTTTGCTTGCTTCGGATTTTCCTACGGAAAATCCCCGCATACAAACCCGTACTTACCTTACACGAACCGTTAGCCCACATGCCCACTCGGCTCGAAAAAAAATCCTAAAGTTGCTTAAAAGTGGTTTAAAAATAAAAAAACAACGCTTCTCTCCTACTTACTCAACCGATTTCGGATAATAGCACAACACGACACTCTTGCGACAGACTGATTTACATTGCTGCAAAACTATATGTGTAAAAGATTAAAAAAGGATTACTCAAGCGTTTTCTGACCATAGCAAAACGCAACTCTTACGGCGGATTGATATAGCAAACGGCAAATCGTAACTCACAAAAAAAAAAATCGATAAGTACATAAAACAAAACTTTGCGGAGCTGGAAAGCCATCTCGGAGAAAAATAAAATAACGTGGGCTAACAATGTGTAAAATAAATACTACTTTTATGGCTTAACCTAAAGGCAGTTCGTGTTTGCTTGCTTCCGATTTTCCTACGGAAAATCCCCGCAATCAAACCCGTACTTACTTTACACGAAACGTTGGCAATAATTATGAAAAACATTCCGATAATATTAATCCTATTCATTTCAAACTTGATTTTTTGTCAAGAAAAGTTCGATAATGAAAAGGAAATAGAGAATATTCAAAGTTATAACATTGCAGAAATAAATAAAAAAGTAGATGAAAAAATCACAGTTTTCGGAACACTATTAACACCAAAATCTGAATATAATAAAATCTTAGTAATTATATCAGGAACTGGAAAAATATCCCAAAAAGCTCATAATTACTTAACCGAGTATTTGCTTGAAAATAATATTGGTGTATTCAAATTTGACAAAAGAGGAGTTGGAAAATCTACAGGAGAATATAATGACCAACCAAAAGTTTACACAAATGATTTCATTGAAATTTACAGCGAATTTAAAAATTCAAAATTCACTAAAAACAAAATTATAGGCTTTTTAGGTCACAGCTTAGGTGGAATAGTTACAACCCTATCAATTGAACACAATGTAAAACCTGATTTTTTAATTCAATGGTCAGCACCAATCGAAAAGCCAAGAGAATTATTGAAATATCAAATTGAAAATGGAATTAAAAATTATGACAAGTTAATAATTGGAAAAAGCACAGAAGAACGAATAAACGCTTTAAATTATGTTTATGAATTGATTGACCAAAACCCAAATAAAAGTGCTTTGGATTTATGGAAAATTGGAAAGAAGGAATCTAAAAAAGTAAACGTGAATAAAAAATCCTTTTCTAATTACCTTATGCCTCATAATGTTGAATTTGCTCGAATTGATAACACAAAAACCTATCAAAATATTGATTTTCCAACTTTGGTAATTATTGGAAAAGAAGATATTTTAGTTGACCCGAACAAAGTAAAAGCGAACTAAATAGAATTGGAAACACAAATATTGAATTTAAAGAAATCGAAAAGTTAGACCACTTTATGACAAAAAAAGGAACCAACCAACTCACAAATGAAATTTATGATATTGATAATTCATTTAAAGAATATTTAGTGAATTGGATAATCGAACTAAAAAAATAACTGTTGCCAACACCGTATATAAGCTATGGCTTGGTCAGTCCACACTTGGAAAATCCTGCGGATTTTCCAAAGCCAGTTTTTATAAGGAAAGGTCTGTGCCGAGACACGCCACAGCCCATATACAAAACGTTAGGGCAAATTTGATAAAAACCGAATGTTAGATATAATTGGAGATTTACTTTTATGGCGCGAAGATTATAAATTTGCGAAACGGAAAA
This sequence comes from Lacinutrix neustonica, assembly GCF_026625145.1. Taxonomy (GTDB): domain Bacteria; phylum Bacteroidota; class Bacteroidia; order Flavobacteriales; family Flavobacteriaceae; genus Lacinutrix; species Lacinutrix neustonica. Next base: position 904,560 of record NZ_CP113088.1, read on the forward strand.
AAGCCGAGACGTGAATATGAAAAGGAAAATAATCTTCCAAAAAAATTAATGATTCATCCTGTTTGGAAATTATTTGGAATTTTACTGTTATTTATAATTGTCGTAAGGTTTTTCTTCTTTTCTGATTATGGACAGAGGAAAACTGTCGAAAAAATTGACAAAATAGATCAGATTCTTGAAAAAGAAAAAAAAGCACTTGGAATCTATCCTGAAAAACTGAACATTATAATTAGAAATAATCCATTGAGAAAAAAGATAACATTGGATTATTGGAATAATGAGTTCTTTTACGAACAAAAAGAAAACGGACTAAGCTATGTTCTAATTTCGAAAGGTAAAGACGGAATTTTAAAAACAGATGATGATATTGGCAAAGCAAAAAACTTGCCCTAACACCGTGTATAATTAATTGCTTTGGCAAGTGCTTATTTGGAAAATTCCTTCGGAATTTTCTCGGGTTTGTATTTGTTTACTATATTAGTTGCTTAACACGCAACTAACCATACACATCAACGTTGTGCTTAATGCCGAAAAAAATGAATAGAACTTTAATAACCTTTCTGATTTTCTTCACAGTTAATGCTTTTAGCCAAAATTCAATTGGAATACAAATTGACTCGTTAAAAAAAGAAAAATCCCCTATTTCATCGGATAGTTTATTAAAACAGACTTCTCAAAAAGTCGACACAACAATTCTTCATTTCGACAAAAAAGAATTAAACATTCCTATTTCGACTGATAACTTAACCAAAATTGTTATGGTTAAGGAAAAAACTAAAGTTGACTGGCTAAAATACTTATTGCCAATATTTACTTTACTCTTAGGTATTTGGGTAAAAGAACTAATTGAAAAACGCTCGAACAAAAAGAAAATTAAAAAATCTGGAGCACGCTGGATTGCTGAACTACGAAGTGTTGAAGAGCCTCTTAAAAAGCAAATTCAAACTTTAGAGGAATATTTAGTTGAACACGAAAAAGAGGACTTTGAAATTCAAAATTTACAAGTTTATTCATCGCTAAATGGCGAAATTTTCAAATCCCTCAATAAAGATGAATTAATCAAATATATTCAACTTAATAATGAGAAAACCGATTTTAAGGAAATTGTAAAAATATCGAATAGCACTAATGGATATGTTAGTATTCGGTGCATCTCTATGAAACTTTAAGAGAAAAATTTAATCGATATTTATCAGGGATTTCAGAACATACAACATCTCTCAGTTTAAGCCTTCAAAGTTTTAGTAGCGAATTTAGAGACTATGGAGTGGAACTTGAGAAGGAACTAAATTCTGACCCTATGAATGACCCAAGGTATAAACCAATTGCCGAACTTTATTCGTCTCAAATAATGCCATATTTACGAGAAGGGAATTTTAATCCATTTGTTTTAAAAAGGGAATTTTTTCAGCCTTTAGTAGAAATCTTAGCTCAAATGAGACTTGACCCAAGAACAAAAGGTCTCGGCTTCTTCGATGACAAAAGGAATAAATGCTGTTAAGGGTATCGAATTGGAAAAACATTATATGTCAAAAAACTTGAAAAGTATTATTAAGCAATACAAGGAACAGTTAATTGAATTGGAAAAATTAATAAACAAAATTGAAAAGCACTAAGCACAACAATGGCTATAAGTAATTGCTTGTTCTCGCCTACTTTGGGAATTCCGCAGGAATTTCCAACTTGGTGTGTACTTGCAAAGTTTAGTGCTAAATCACGCAACTACTCATAGCCCAACCGTTACCAACTATAACCACTCTACTCTCAAAAAAACCAATACTTTTAATTAAAAAATTTGGGAAACAGAGATTTTTGGTGTAATTTTACATCAAATACGCATCTCATGGCACGACAAAGCATTTCTTTTACTGAACCAAATGATAATTGGTTAAAAACTCAGGTTGAGAATAATGAATACTCAAGCAAAAGTGAACTTGTTAATGACTTAATTAGACAAGCACGCAAACAACAAAAACAAATTGATTGGATTGCTGCAAAGTTAGATAAGGCGGAAAACGGTGGGTTTACCTCTGATAGTAAAGAGCAGATTTTATCTCAATCTAAGAGCTTATTAAATGGCTAAATACAGATTAAGTAACACTGCCAAAGAGGACTTAATTAGAATTCATCATTACGGAGTTAAAAAATTTGGTATCGCGCAAGCTGACAAATATTTTGACTCTTTTTTTGAATACTTTGATATTATCTCTCAAAGGCCATATTCATTCGAATCAGTTGATTTTATTAAAACTGGATATAGACGTTGCGTTTGTGGATCGGATAGTGTGTTCTATAAAATCAATGGTGATATTGTTGAGATAATGGCTATTGTTGGTCGACAAGATTTAAAAAATTTAATTTAAAAAAATACAGTTGGTAACAATGTGTAAAAATAATTGCTTGGTTCTATCTTACTCGGAAAATCCTAGCGGATTTTCCTGCTGGTTCGGTAATATTTACTATTTTAGGTGCTTAATCACGCAACTATCCTTACACGTAACGTTAGCTGTAATAAAAACCAAATCGTTCCCAACAAAAATAATGAGTATAATTAAAGCATTTTTATATACAATTTTAGCATTTGTATTTTGGACAATAATTCAACTCGCAATACTTCTTCCAATTGTATATCTGATTGGAAAACCAGATGATTTTACTCATATTTATGGAATAACTAGAATATTATCTGTCATTGGTTCGTTTTTCCTAATTTATTTTTTCTTCCGGAAACCAAACTTTGATTTAAAAAGAGCTTTGAAAATTCAGAATTATAATCCTAGAATATATTTGTATTTACCATTAATTGCAATTGGTTTATTATTATTAAATAAACCTTTTTGGGATTTCACCAAAATTATTGAATATTATCAAGGGATTCCTATAAATAATTATGTAAATATTTCTAGTAATAATAGTGCTTTAATTTACAATTTAATTTCCGCAATATTAATTGCACCAATTATCGAAGAGCTATTTTATCGAAAATTTTTATTGGATAAATTATCGAAAAATAATAGCCCAATTATAGCGATCATTACTTCAAGTCTTTGTTTCTCAATTATGCACATTGAAACACCAAATAATTTAATACCGACTTTCTTCAGTGGAATTATACTCGGATTAATATATTTAAAAACTAAAAAAAGCGGTTACTGTATAATGCTTCATTTCATTGTAAACTTAATTATAGTTACTACAAGTTATATGGGAACTTCTTATGACAATTGGCTGATTGGTTATAATTTTGACTTAATTTATTGGCTCTTATTTGGAATTGGAATTTTTATAACATTAATCGGAATAAAAAAAATTACTACAGCTAACACCGTATAAAATTAATTGCTTGGTTCTGCCATACTCGGAAAATCCTGCGGATTTCCCTCTCGGTTCATTCCCTTTTTACTAATTTAGTGGCTTATAAACGCAACTAACCTTATACATAAACGTTATGCGTCAGCTCTGACTCAACTGTACTAAAATAGAATTCTAATTATGAAAAAATATATTGTTGTTTTATTTTCATTAATCTTTTTAAACATTTATTCTCAAGAACTAAGCATTCCTGAAGCAATCAATTATATAAATACTAAATTTAAAGGTGGAAGAAAATTAGAGCTAACTGAAGGTGGCAAACTAAAAATTTATGAGTTACGACCTGACTATTTCTTTGACAACTTAGTACTTACTGAAATGCAAAAAAGACAAGAAAGCAATAATTATAAAATGATTGCTTTATATTCTGAAGAAATTTCTATTCATGAAATTAATATAGAAAATAAGGACTTTGTAGGCAATGGTTATACGTATGGGGATTTCTTATTTCAAATTAAATGTAATTATGATAAGAAAGGTTGTAGCAAATACAAAAAATATGATAAAAATGGAGAAATCAGAAATACCGAAAGTAGAAATATAATTAACATTTCGAATCCGGACAGAGATAATAATGACAAATTATTTAATGCGTTTAGATACTTAATATCTCTAGCTAAACATGATAAAAAATATCAAGAAAACGATAGTGACCCATTTTCCTCAAAAAATCACAACAAAACATTTGAAGTCATATCAAAAAAAGACAAAGATCAAATTAGACTAAATAACGAAAACGGTGTTTATAAAATTAATGTTGAATTTGGTTCAATTACAAAAAGTTTTGTACTTGATTCTCGGAGCTAGTGAAATTTCAATATCACTAAATTTAGAAGATGATTTGATTTCAAAAGGATTATTAAAAAAAGAAGACTATATAGAGTCAGGTTTATACAGAATTGCTGATGGCTCAATTATTAGTTGTAGAAGGATTATTATTAAAGAATTAAAAGTTGGTAATTTCACTATAAAAAATGTTGTGGCTTCAATCGGATTTAAAGAATCACCTCTCTTGTTAGGTAAAAGTTTTTTAGACAACTTTAAAAAATGGTCTATTGATAATGATTTGCAACTTTTGATTTTAGAAAAATAAAATAATGGAAAATAGCTTTGACCCAAAAACTGAAATAAAACAATATTTAGAGAAAACCAAAGAAGAGTTCACAAGTGATTATTCACTAAATTCTCTAGAAAATTATGCTCAATTATTATTAGATTTAATAGAAAAATGGGAATCAAGAGAGGGGAAAATACTTGAAAAGATATATTTTGTAAAACATAATATTTTAAATTTCAAATCTGACTTTAGCGATGACATCCCAAAGAATTATGACAATAAAAATAGGAGTCATAGAGAGAAATGGACAATTGAAAGTAGAAAATTAAATGGTTTGAAATCAGAGTTTCTAAAAGTCTATGAGGACTATTATAATAAATAAAAAGCCGAACGCATAACACCGTATAAAATTAATTGCTTGGTTTTTGCCTACTCGGAAAATCCTGCGGATTTCCCTCCGGTTCGTTCCATTTTTACTAATTTAGTTGCTTGCCAACGCAACTAACCTTATACATAAACGTTGTAAAACATTTAAAAAAATCACGAACTGAATTGGGAACTTGGGGAACAGCAATAAAAAGTAACGATACTTCAGCAGATACTTATGCTGATTTTTTTGATTTATACAATGATGGAAAAGAACCTAACGAAATCAAAAACAAACTGATTTCTGAAAACCCAAATGGAACAAATGATTTTTGGTTTGCTTTGGCTTTGGCTCTTTGGGAAACTAAAAGTTTATCAAATGACATTTTCGAAAAAATTCGTGGAATTGTAGAAAGTGAATCTGATTTAAAATTATGGGAAGAACTTGACGCAAGTGAATCGGACATAAAAAAAGAAAAGTTGTTCTTGACAAGTTTTTAGCCAAATTAGAATCAGAAAAAGCAAAACCAAAAGCACGTAAGCGAATTGTCAAAAAAGAACCGATTTTTAAAAAAGGAACTTGTTTAACATTCAGATTAGAAAACGGAAATTATGGTGGTGGACTAGTTTTGGAATCTGACTTTGAAACAGGCTTTGGATATAATCTAATTGTTACTACACGAATAAATCAAGTTGAAAAACCAACAATTTCGGACTTTAAAAATTGTGATGTTTTAGTTGCAAGTTTCGGACATTGGAAAAATGAACCGAAAGTAACTTGGTATTTGCCCAAGCGATTTAAAAAAGAATTTTCAGAATTGTTTGAGAACGTTGGCGAAATTCCAATCGAATTGAATTACACACCAAATGGAAGTGAAATTCGAGCAAGTTTTTCAGCAAGTTGGCAAAATATGATTGAACCAGTAAACCAACAATTGGAACACGAGAAGACGAATGGAATAACAAAATCCTTTTCGATAAATAAACTGATAAAACGAAAAAAATGGTGGCAATTTGGATAAAAAACGTTTTACAACAATGTATAACCGCAATTACGGCGGATTCGACTACGTCCGAATCCACTCGGAATTGCTAAGGTCAGTGACGAACCGAAATTTTTGGTATATTTAGCCCGTAACTGACGGTTATACTTAAACGTTGTAAACAATTTGTGATGACATTACCGTAAAATGCTTTCCCGGATGGGAACGGTGGTTACGGAAGGAACTATCAAATAATAAACAAGATATCTATTGGTGAAAACTATCTGATTGATAACTACTTTCAACATGAGGGGAAATTGTTGAACTGGATCTTATCTCGGTAAAACAGGCATCCCAATTGAAATCAATCCAAATAATTGCGAATGGCTTAGCCAAACCTTCTTCAGAAATGAACAAACACTATTTGGTTTCACCCTCATTGAGAAAAGTAATTCAACAAAAATGTTCTTAACACCATTTAAAGCAAAAGTTGATTTTGAAACCTTCGAACCACTGGGTAAAAATTATGCAAAAGACAAATACAGATATTATTACGGTCCAGGTGCGAAGATTATTAATGAAAAGAATCTAGAATTGTTTTTTGACAATACCTATAAAAAAGAATGGTTGAAGTTAAACCCTGATGAAAATCCAAAGCAAGTTTTATCACATTGGGATTCCAAAATTGCAACCACTGATGAAAAAGTGTATTGGTGTGGTAAATTAGCCAAAAACGTTCATCCCAGCCTTAAAAGAATCACACCGGATTTTTTTGCAGATCACCAATGTGTTTATTCGTATAATAAACAGACGATAAAGAAAATTGAAGGAGTTGATATTGATTCTTTAGTATTCGTTAACATCATAAAAAACAACAGCATTCTTGGAATTGTTTCAGACAAATTCAAACCGATTTATAAGTATTTATCAAAGGAGAACGACTTTAGTAAATTTGACTTCAAATTCAATGCTCCATTATTTGAAATGAAAAGAGAAATCTTGAATTCGAATTACTGGTGGTACCAACTAGAGAAAACTGTTTACAACAAAACCTAAAACCAATTAAAACTGGTTTTAGCCAAACCGTTGCCACACATTTGAGAAAAACTATATACATAACATTAATATTGGGAATTCTGATTTCTTGCAAACAGAAAAAAGAACCAAAACAGGCGGAAAATAAACCGACTGAAATTCCTGCGTGGAAAATTGATTTAGACACAATTTTGGAAAGAAATAATCCCAAAAGTCTTGACTTAACAAAACATCAACTTTTTATCGACACAACACGAAATTCGGAGATTTACGAAAAGGTAATTAACTGGAAACCGAATCGAATGGATAATGATGCAATTTCTTATTACGAGAAAGAAATTTCAAAAAAACACAAACCCAAAAAAGTATACTTAAAGAGATTTCCGAGATATTGGATTAGTTTAAAAAAGTTGAATAACGAATTCGTGATTTACGAACCTTGTGACGGAAATACGCCATCATACGAAATCAATGAAAATTCTGTTCTTTTCTTTCATCAACTTGAAGCAGATGCTGACTTAATATCTGAATTGAAAAAATTGAGAGAAAACGAAATCGCTTTGAAATTAAATACTATTCCACAGAAAACGGAATCTGAAAAAGCAGAATTAACAATAAAACCGACTGAATTTAAAAACGTTTATGAATTGACATATAGTTTTGATAAGGTTGTAAGTAAACAGTACGTTACACCAAACAATAAAGTGTCGGAATTTGATATAATTGTAAATAATTGTCCGACAATGAAAAGAATGGAATTTAATGGATTTGACAAAGATTAGCGGAATAAAAACGTGTGGCAACACCGTATATAATTTATTGCTAGTTCTAGCCTACTTACGAAAATCCTCGCGGATTTTCTATTCGGTTTTTATTTGCTAAATTAGGTGCTTTAACACGCAACAAACCATATACAACAACGTTAGCCCACATGCCCACTCGGCTCGAAAAAAAATTCTAAAGTTGCTTAAAAGTGATTTAAAAATAAAAAAAACAACGCTTCTCACCTGCTCACTCAACCTATTTCGGATAAAACACAACGCGACACTGTTGAGACGGACTCTTTAACGTTTCGGCAAAACTGTATGTGAAATAAAATATCATACTCAATCCTTTTCTGACATCAGTAAAACGCAACTCTTGCGGCGGATTTATATAGCAAACGGCAAATCGTAACGCACAAAAGATAAAATCAATAGTAGCACGTAAAACAAAACTCTGCGGAGCTGCAAAGCCATATGGAGAAAAATAAAATAACGTGGGCTAACAATGTGTAAAATAAATACTACTTTTATGGCTTAACCTAAAGGCAGTTCGTGTTAGCTTGCTTCGGATTTTCCTACGGAAAATCCCCGCACACTAACCCGTACTTACCTTACACGAACCGTTGTGTACAATGGCTCACTCGGCCGGAAAAAAAATCCAATTAATTAAATTTTAGTGGTTTAAGTCCAATAAATTCTAACGCAAGTAAAACGTAATTGGGTGCGCAACTAAACGGATTTTTGCGGATAAAAAAGCGGATTATAAACGGATATACAAAACAGTGCGCAACTATTGCGCGGACTACTGCTCTACTCCTATTGCGGATAAAAATATTACTCTAAAACTGCTGATTAACGCAAAACGCAACGTTGCGAACGACTGACCTTCTTAACGGCAAAGCTAATCGCAAAAAATAAATAAAGCACTGTACACAACAAGGTGTAAAAGTAATTGCTTGGGCTGTGCTTCTCGGAAAAATCCTGCGGATTTTTCCTGCGGTTCGGTTTTGTTTACTATTTTAGTGGCTTATCAACGCAACTACCCTTACACAAACCGTTACCTGCAAGCAAAAAACCACGATTGAAAACAAAAAAAGAAATATTAGAATATTATCAAAACGGACAAAGATTCTATCGGAATGTGGATTTCGATAATGGAGAATCTTATGCGGATTCTAATTTCCAAGATGCGATGTTTGAGAATTGTTATTTCGGAGTGGAGTTCTCAAATTCTAATTTTAGAAACGCACGATTTTCTGAATGCAATCTTAAATCAACAGATTTTAGTAATTGTGATTTGACAAAAACCGAAATTTTTAATTGTCTTGTGGAAGCAATTGACTTTGGGACTTCGGATACTTCGAGTCTGATTTTTGAAAGTAATACAAGCTTTGGAAATGAAGTCAAAATAAATACGAAATCAAACGGTTTGGAAGCTTATATGCATCCGTTAATTGAGGAATTATATAAAAATGTGCCTGATTTTGATAAAATAAGTGATCATACTTCTGACGACTTACTTTATTCTGTCTTTGGAGATTTAAGCTTGAGACTTTCGGAACAGATTACAGAATTAGAAAAACCGAATAAACTGATTACAGACTCATTTACTTTCTTCAACCATTTGGGGAACAAGAACGATAAGGAAATAGACAATTTATTAGTTGTTGGAATTTATGAAGGTCTATATTGGAGTAAAAAGTGTAATGATTTAAGCAGAAGTTTACTAAAAGGTCGGAATAAAGAAGTTTACGAATATTGGATGATAAATGGAAATATCCAAGCTGAATACTGAAAAAGCCAGCAGGTAACAATGGCTATAATTAATACTGGTTTAGGTGCTAAATCTAAAGTTTAGAGCTTTTAACCAAGTCCGCCAAATCTTTTGATTTGGCTTTAGAACAAAAAAGATAAAACAAAATAAAAAGTTTTGGCTAAGTGCTTAATCGGAAATTAATTACTTTTAATTCCCGTACTAATCATAGCCTAAACGTTAGCAAACATTTCAGAACTGAATGGGAAATTCGATATTTTTAATAATAATTGCTATCTTAATTGTTTTATCTATTTGGTATCTGACTGTAAAATATTTTCTAAATCCATTGTTTTTTAAACCAAAAATAAAGACATCTGAAATTATTGATTTCCTGAACAAGAAAGAATGTTTATTTATTGAATATAAAGCTCTTAATAAGGAGGAAAAACAAAGAAATATTTTTAATCAGGAAAAAGGATTGACATTTGATAATATATTCTCTACAAAGTCTGAATATAAAATAATTGGATTTTCTCAAAACAAGAATAAACACAAAATATATTGGGCTGAATTAAAATCTTGGTACCGACCTTTTGGAAAACGGATCCTTAATCTAATTGAGGAAAAAGATGTTGAATTATTAGACGAATTACAAAAAGAATATAATCAAGAAATTATAAAAGTGACAGACAAATGTCCTGCTTGCAATAGCGGAATTTTAACGAATGAAACTGAATGTAAAAATTGCGGACTGAATTTAGTCGCTTAATGAACAAAAAACGATTTGCTAACAATGTGTAAATATAATTGCTTGGTCCACTCTTACTCGGAAAATCCTGCGGATTTTCCTCCGGTTCGTTCCATTTTTACTATTTTAGTGGCTTAATCACGCAACTATCCTTACACGTAACGTTGTGCGCAAGCTGACCAAATCAAGAAAAATAGTTATTCAATTCAAAATTTTGGAATTTTTAAAAGTATTATGACGGACGAATTTACACCGCCAATAAAAGAAAGAACAACAGAGGAATTGCTCAAAATTGCAGGAGCACCTGAAAAGTGGAATCCGAAAGCTGTTCGACTTGCGACAAACGAATTAGCAAATCGAAAAGTCGAACCAAAGAAAATAGAAACGGCAAAATATCTGTCAAAAAAGCGTGACAAAGTTGAGAAAAACATTAAGGCAAAAGAAAGTTATCACGTATGTGATTTCATTTTAAATCCATTTCCGACTTTATTTGAAATTATATTTTCTTGGGAACTTAAAAAAGATGGATTTCCTCGAAAGGCTAAACAACAAAAATACTTCCGAATAGCAATTGGAATAATTATATTAATTTGTGCCGTCTACTCTTATTTAGTTTAAAACAAATGAAGAACGTTAAGTCAAATATCGTTAAAGAAATTGCTCAAGAATTGGATTGCGGATTTGACTGCTATTATAATTTAAAGACTGACGAAATTATAGCAATACCAAGCTTCTCGCAATTTTCAGACGAGGAAGATTTTAAAGAGGCTTTTAGGGACAGTTTAGAGGAAGTCGAAAAACATAAAAAGGATTTTATAAAACTTGAGGTTTTAGAAAGTTTTGAGTCATTTAAAATTATGGAACTTTTTGTTGAGCAATTAACCGACCAAAATCTGAAGTTAGAATTACAAAGTATTTTAACGAACAAAAAGCCATTTCAAAAATTTAAGTATAAAATTGACCATTCTGATTTTAGACAAAATTGGTTTGATTTTAAACATAGAGAGCTTGAAAAAAGAGTAGAAAATGAATTAGAACGCAGAAAGCCAGCGCACAACAAAGTATATAAAAAATAGCGCGAGTTGTTGCTAACACAAAGGCTCGGGCATTTTTTCGAAGTCGCCAAATTTTTAAATTTGACGATTTCCAAGTAAAAAGATAAATAGTAAAATTTAAAAATTCGGCTTGTGTTAATCCGAAAATCTATCGCTTGTTTTCAGCGCTACTTTTCATATACGAGACCGTTGTGTGTAATTTGAGCAACCGAACTAAGCAATAAACTAAATGAGGAGAGAAATTAAATTTAAAAATTGGCGGATTATCTTAGGTATACTTTTTTTTAGTTTAATGCTTTTTGCGTCTATTTCGTTTTTACTGAACCCTGAGATATTTATTAGACACTTCTTTATGAAAGCAGAATATATTCAGATTATTGGTATAATAGGTATTGCTTATTTTTCAACTCTTTTGTATTCCTTTTTAAGAATTCTTCCAAGAAAATATGCTATTCTCATTTCAGATGATTTCTTAATTGATAATTCGAAATATGAATCATTAGGAAAAATAAGATGGTGTGATATTTCCGAAATACAGAGATTTAAGAAAAATAATATAGAGTTGACTTTGAATAAGACTGTGTTTAAAACTAAAAAAAGAAATTTATTGAAAAGATTCCTGACTTTTATGCATAATTGGAATTATAAAAAAAACATTCTCATTTCAAGTGCTTTAATTGACTGTAATTTAGAAGAACTTTTTGAAACGATTTCTGTAGCATATGAAAAAACCGATTCAAATAAAAAAACTACACACAACACCGTATAAAAATAATTGCTATTTTAGTGCTTAACCGAAGGTCGTTGCGTGTTTGTAACGTCTGATTTTCCTGCGGAAAATCCTCGCATACAAACCCGCAACTATTCTTATACATTAACGTTGTGCGTCATTTAAGAAAAACCGTGAAAACCAACAAAATTAGAGAAAAAAACAAAATTTTTAGAACAAATGGAAAACAGAGATTTAGAAGTTTTATGTTGTTTTTGTGGTCAAGATTCAACATTTAACAAAGCGATTGAAATCACGATAGAATGTGATAAGGAAACAAAAGATGTTCAAGCAGTTTATGCTCACTCTAAATGTCTTGATAAGGTTTTACATAAAAGTGTTCCGAGAGCATTTAATTAATAAATTGGACTAAATATTCAAAGGAATTTAATGAAAAAATGGATTTTAATAATTGTTGGAATAATCCTGATTGGAATAGTCGGAATTGGAATCAAAATCAACTCGGATTTGGACGATGTCGTGGAAGCTCTTAATTCGGAACATTCACTAAATGAATCTGATTTGATAATTCTTTCGGACTCTATTTCACCGAACAAAAAATATAAATATTATGAATATCAATTTGACAAAGGCGGATTAGGATATTCAAGAATTTTTTGGTCAGTTATAGAAAATAACAAAAAAGAAAATGACCTTGGAAAAGGATTGATTCCTCAAGGATATAAAATAATTGGGTGGAACGAGAAAAACGAATTGATTTTAAGCAAATGGAATCCTAAATCGGAATTAAAAACTGTGTCGAAATTGAAAAACGAAACAATAATTAACGGAATGAAAATAAACATAGCGGAATAAAAACGAACGCACAACACCGTATAAAAATAATTGCGGTTTAGTGCTTAAACAAAGGTCGTTGCGTGTTTGTAACGTCTGATTTTCCTGCGGAAAATCCTCGCATACAAACCCGCAACTATTCTTATACATAAACGTTATGTACAATGCCTCACTCGGCTCAAAAAAAACCAAATTCGCTAAAACTAAAACTCTAAAGCATTAATTTTTATCAAAAAAATTAACACGCAATTATTACGTAAAATAACGGTTTGTAAACGGATTAAATAGTAAAACGGAGCAATACGCAACGGATCTACCACTCAATCGCTTTCTGACAAGTTAAATGCGCAACTCTTGCGGACGATTGCTCTACTCCTATTACGGATAAAAACACGAATTTAAAACTGCTGCTTAAAGCAAAACGAAATGTTGCGAATAGCTGACTTTCAAAGGCGTAAACGCAATAAAAAAATATAAAACACTGTACATAACAATGTGTAAAAATAATTGCTTGGTTCTATCTTACTCGGAAAATCCTAGCGGATTTTCCTCTGCTTCGGTTATATTTACTATTTTAGGTGCTTAATCACGCAACTATCCTTACACGTAACGTTATGTGCAAGCTGAAAAAACATCGTGCAAAAAATGAAATACAATAAAGAAGACATATTTCAGATGTTGATTTCTCAATATCAATTCGCAATTGAATTTGACCCAGTTGTTGTTAAGGGAATGGACTTTAACTATGAAAGTTCAATCTTAGATTGGCGAGATGCTTGTGATTTAGTAAGTCCTAAAAAATTGGCTAAAATCTATCACAAAGAATTTAAAATTGACAGACCACTTTCGGAATTGGAAGACATTTTAATAAATGAAGATAGTAGAACTGTATCTGATTTTTGCGAGTACATTTCTAAATACGCTGAAAGAGAAAATATCGAGACAATTAAACTATTGGGACAAAATTGTCAAACTGCTTCAATATTTAGAACATTAAAACAAAATCTGACTGAAAAAGGAGCTGACACGACTGAATTAAAACCGAGTTCTGAAATAAATCCATTTTTTCTAAAATATGGTGGACTATTGATTGATGAAGTGAATAGAATTGCGCCAGGGACAATGTCGGAATTTGAATTTAAGTCTCATAAATTATCTCGGATTGGACGAAATATTATGTTTACCGGAATTTTTGCGATGATTGGAATTTGGTGGATTTGGAGTTTTAATTGGTGGTTAACGTTACCAATAATAATCGGAGTTGTGACATTCCAAATTGGAGATAAAAAACAACCTGAAAAATTAAATCTTGGCGGATTTCAAAACTTCCGAGAATTGATTTACGGAATGGAAAATAAATTTAAAAAAGCCAGCACATAACAATGGCTATAAGTAATTGCTTGTTCTCGCCTACTTCTGAAAATCCTCGCGGATTTTCAGTTTGGTGCGTACTTGCAAAGTTAAGTGCTAACCCACGCAACTACTCATAGCCGCGAACGTTGTGTGCAATTTGAGAAATTTGGTGATTATACCAATTTTTGGTATATTTGATGTAAATTAGTACTCAAATGAATAAAAACACATCAATATCACTCGGAAATTATTTCGACCAATTTGTGAAAAGTAGCATAAGCGAAGGAAGATTTAAAAACGTTAGCGAAGTTATTCGTGCAGGATTAAGACTTTTAGAAGAGGAAGAAAGTAAAGTCATTGCATTAAAAAAGGCAATTCAAGAAGGAATTGACAGCGGAATAGCTCACGACTTTGACCCAAAAAAACATCTTGAATCTTTAAAAGCGAAAAAGCACTCGAATGGCTGAATATAAGTTAACCAATAAAGCTGTTGAGGATTTATCAAAAATTTGGGATTACACTTTTGAAGTTTGGTCGGAAAAACAAGCTGACAAATATTACGCAGAACTGATTTCTAATTGCCAAGAAATTGCCGAAAACCCGGACATAGGGAAATTCTACGATGGAATATCAAAGCAACTTCACGGAATGAGTGCAAATCGACATATAATATTCTACAGAACTTTGAACGAAAATTATGTTGAAATAACGAGAATATTGCACGAAAGAATGGATTTGAAGAAAAGAATAGCTGAATAAAAACTGCACACAACACGGTGTATAATTAATTGCTTTGGCAATTGCCTATTTGGAAAATTCCTTCGGAATTTTATCAAATACGTTTAAGTTTACTAAATTAGTTGCTTAACATGCAACTAACCATACACATCAACGTTACCAACCATGCCACTCTGCTGTGAAAAATAATAGAATCTAAACGATCTCTAAATTAAAAAACTGCAAAAGTTAGCGGATAAAAAATTACAATAATATTCTGATCAAACCAGGGTGCAACTCTTACGGCGGACTGATTTGCATGACGGCTAATCAAATACCAAAATCTGATTTCGGACTGACAAAAGCAATGCGCAATCTTTGCGGCGGATTCAAATGCGAAACGGCTAACTGGGTAATTAAAAGAACGGTTGGTAACAATGTGTAAAATAAATACTACTTTTATGGCTTAACCCAAAGGCAGTTCGTGTTAGCTTGCTTCGGATTTTCCTACGGAAAATCCCCGCACACTAACCCGTACTTACCTTACACGAACCGTTAGCCACAAGTTGAAAAAACAAGACCCTAAATATGAATTACAAAATACCAAACTCATATAATTGGTTTGCGAAACTGAATTTAACTCAATTCATTCCGTGGAATTTTGAAAAGGAAATTAATTCGAATTCATCAATTAATGAACAGTTTAAAATTGAGTGTCAACAAAATCGACAAGTTCTGACTTTTGGTCGCAGACAAGGTATGGACACCTTTGTTGGATTTGAGATTATAGACGAAAAAGTCACTGAAAAAATAATTGTATTTCATCCATCTTTCGGACAAAACGTAAAAGGTTGGGATATTATCGAATCAGAATATTCTGATTTCTTTGAGTTTATGCAAAGACAAGTATTACGAGATATGAAAGAATGGATTCCGAGAAGATGACGTTAATGACTATATCTGAAAAAAACCTGTGGCTAACAATGTGTAAATATAATTGCTTGGTCCTCTCTTACTCGGAAAATCCTACGGATTTTCCTCTCGGTTCGCTAATATTTACTATTTTAGTGGCTTATCAACGCAACTATCCTTACACGTAACGTTGGCAATAATATCGAAAAACGAAATGCATCCAATTTTAATACTTTCAATAATAGTAATTTGTTTTTGGTCAGTTATCACAACTTTCAGAGCAATTTACCTAATACTAACAAAAGATTTCAATGGAGATAAAACTACTTGGATTCTGACTGTTATGATTGGATTAATTGGTCCAATATTATGGATTACCAAAGGGAAAATGTTGATTTCAAAAATTAAAGAATGAATATGAAAAATTTGATTTTAATATTAATCCTAAATCTGACTTTGAATGGTTGGGCGCAAGAAAAAAATTGTTCGGATTTTAAAGTTGGTAAGTTTACTTATTCTGACCCAGATTACGCTGACTTAATTACTGTTCGCAATGACTCGCTTCAAATTGACTCTTATCCAAAAATGGGTTGGGAAATGACAAGCAGAGTTAAATGGTTAACAGATTGTAAATATGAAATAGTTTATACAAAAGTTAATGACCCTAAAATGGAATCATTAATCGGAATTAAATACGTGATTGAAATTATTGGAATCGATAATAACAAAATTATGTGCAAAACTGAATCGGATGGAATTACTGTCGAAAAAGAAATGATTAAAACAGAAACTGAATAAAATACTATTGCCAACACCGTATAAAATTAATTGCTAGTGGAAGCCTACTTACGAAAATCCTCACGGATTTTCTATTCGGTTTGTATTTGCTAAATTAGGTGCTTAAACCACGCAACTAATCTTATACAATCACGTTGTGTACAATGGCTCACTCGGCTCAAAAAAAACCAAATTCGCTAAAACTAATACTCTAAAGCATTAATTTTTATCAAAAAAATTAACACGTAATTATTACGCAAAATAACGGTTTGTAAACGGACTAAATAGCAAAACGGAGCAATACGCAACGGACCTACCACTCAATCGCTTTCTGACAACTTAAATGCGCAAATGTAACGGACTACCGCTCTGCTCCTATTACGTATAAAAACATGACTCTAAAAGTGCTATTTAAAGCAAAAAGCAATATTGACAACGGATAACACTCGGTGTGATAAATGGAATGAAAGATATAAAGCACTGTACACAACAGTGTGTAAAAATAATTGCTTGGTTCCTTCTTACTCGGAAAATCCTAACGGATTTTCCTCCGGTTCGTTAATATTTACTATTTTAGAGGCTTAATCACGCAACTATCCTTACACTTAACGTTAGCCCACATGCCTACTCGGCTCGAAAAAAAATTCTAAAGTTGCTTAAAAGTGGTTTAAAAATAAAAAAACAACACTTCTCATGTGCTCACTCAACCTATTTCGGATAAAACACAACGCGACACTGTTGCGACGGACTCTTTTACGTTGCGGCAAAACTGTATGCGTAAAAGATTAAAAAATGATTACTCAAGCATTTTCTGACCTTAGAAAAACGCAACTCTTACGACGGATTTATATAGCAAACGGCAAATCGTAACGCACAAAAGATAAAATCAATAGTAGCACGTAAAACAAAACTCTGCGGAGCTGCAAAACCATATGGAGAAAAATAAAATAACGTGGGCTAACAATGTGTAAAATAAATACTACTTTTATGGCTTAACCTAAAGGCAGTTTGTGTTTGCTTGCTTCGGATTTTCCTACGGAAAATCCCCGCATACAAACCCGTACTTACCTTACACGAACCGTTATGTGCAATTAAAAACAAGCTCTTTTTGCCAAATGACAAATCCTGAAAAAACAATTTCAATTATTTTGGTCAAATGGAAGAATTGATAGAATACATCTTACAGTTTGGCGATTTAAATCAACAACAAATAAAACTAATCGCTAATAAGGCAACCGAATTACAGCTTCAAAAGGGTGATTACTTTTCAGAAGCAGGAAAAACCCCAAGACAAGTTGGTTTTATTTTAGAAGGTGTGCTTCGAGTATGTTATTTTAATAATAAGGGAGAAGAAATTACTAAATATTTTGTTGATGAAAATCATTTAATCGTAGACTATCAGCATTTTCAACCCAAAATAGAGGCTACCGAATATGTAGAAGCAGTAACAGATTGTAAACTTTTGATTTTTTCTAAAGAAGATTGGGAAGATTTATCCAAAACCATTCTTATTTGGGATGCTATTGTCCATAAAATTGTTCAGAAAGCATTGACTGAAAAACTCGAAAGAAGAAGTCCGCTCGTTGACCAAGATGCTACTACAAGGTATCTTAGTTTTTTAGAAAAATTTCCAAAATTGGCAAACAGAATCCCGCTTTCTTATTTAGCTTCCTACCTTGGAATTACACAATCATCATTAAGCCGAATTAGAAAGAACATTAGTTAAATTTGCTTTTTGCCATATGGCAAATGATTTCATTTTTCTTATAGCGACCTTTGTGTTGTTAATTTATTTATCAATTTAAAATTAAAGAAAAATGAAAACAGCATTAATTACAGGAGCTAATAAAAGTATTGGTTTTGAAGTAGCAAGACAGTTATTAAACGAAGGTTTCTATGTTTATTTAGGAAGTAGAAGCCTAGAAAATGGACTAGAAGCTGTTCAAAGTCTTAAAAACGAAGGATTAGACAACGTTCAGATTATCCAAATAGACGTAACCAATCAGGAATCAATTGATTCTGCACGGGCAGAAATTATAAAGCATTCCGAAGTTTTAGATGTTTTAATTAACAACGCAGGAATAAACGGAGGAATGCCCCAATCTGCGCTTACCTCTAGTGTAGATGTATTCAAATCGGTTTATGACACCAATGTTTATGGAGTAATTAGGGTAACGCAAGCATTTATTGATTTATTAAAAAAATCTTCCGAACCACGTATTGTAAACCTAAGTTCAAGTCAAGGTTCACTTACTTTGGCAAGTGATGAATCGAACAAATTTTATCACTTTAAAGGAGCTGTATATCAATCTTCGAAAGCAGCTTTAAATATGTATTCCATTGTTTTGGCATACGAACTGCGTGAGACCTTAGTAAAAGTAAATATGGTTGACCCAGGTTTTACTAAAACAGATTTCAATAATCACAGAGGAACAGGAACCGTTGAAGAAGCTGCAAAAAGAGTTACAAAATATGCCCTTATCGATAATAATGGACCAACTGGAAAATTCTATAGTGAGGAGTTTTACCCTGATGGTGTAGAATGCCCTTGGTAAAAGAACAGCACATAACAAGGTATAAAAATAATAGCGGGTTCGGTACTTTATCGAAGTCGCTTTTTTTATATTTACAGTTGTCTCTACAAGAAACGTAGTGTCTCAAAATCCGCTACTATTCTTATACTAACCGTTGCCATTAATTTAAAAAAAACCGAGAAAATTGAGTATCGAAAGACAAGAATCAGCACTTCAAGTTATAGTGCATACCTTAAAAGACAGAAGTGGAAGAATGAACTTTCACGAACTTGAGCGAGATTTATCTCGAAAAGGTCACACTTATTATGATGCTAGTTTTTTAGCAGATAGACTTCAACAATTAGAACTTGCGGAATACGTACCAAGGCAACATATTAAACTTACTCAAAAAGGTTGGGATTTCACTACCTTTTATGACCAAAGACTAACAGAACATAGAAACAACGAAGTAGAGATTTTAAATACTGAAAACCTGCAACTTCAGAATGAGAGTTTAAAATACCAAAACTCTATGAATGACAAACAATCGGAAATTGACAATTTGACTATCGAAAATTTAAAATTACAGAATAGACAAATTAAGAGATATGTAATTTATTCGATAATAGCATTTGTCGCTGGAGCAATACTAACTAATATCAGTTCAATACTGAATTTTATAAAATCTTACTTTTAATGGGATTATTAAACATTGTGGTAAAAGACCATAGAAAAAAGCATTATTCACGAATGCACGATTTGAGAGAAGAAGTTGAATTACTTATCTGTGAAAACATAAACAAAATGAATAAAATTGAGGAAATGTATCTTCAATCAATTCAATCTATTGACAGAAGAACTGAAATGACAGAACTTGACAAAGACGGTTGGTCAGAGGACAGAGGATTATATGATAGACTTGTTTTTGAATACCAAGAAAAAACAGGCGAATTAATGCAACGTTGGAAAAAAAACTAATGGCAACACCGTGTATAATTCATTGCTAGTTATAGCCTACTTACGAAAGTCCTCGCGGATTTTCTAGTCGGTTTTTATTTGCTAAATTATGTGCTAAACCACGCAACGCATCATATACATCAACGTTGGCAATAATTAAAACAGAAATACGATTAATGACTTTTGATAATTTATTTGATGTCCTTGAAAACAATCAGATTGAAAGTAAAACTGACAGACAGATTGTAGAAAGAATTCTTGAAGCAGAAAGAGATTGGGTTGTACCAGTGTCTGACTTAAATCAGTTCATAGATTTACTTGAAAAGGAAATTGGAGATAAAGCATCTAAAAGTAATTTGTCAAAATTGCAGGACAGGTATCAAATAAATGGATTTAAAAATTCAGCATGGAATGCAGAAAGTGTTTATTCACTATTGGAAATTTTTGAGTTAACTGATTCGACTGATTTAAATTCAGTATTTACTGATTTATCAAACCGAATTAATAAAGAATAGAAGAGCTTGTGTCAACAAGTTGATTTAGTTTATAATGTGATTACGAGCTTAGAATTTTGGATTAGCTTCATTGTAAAGCAATTTATTAATGAAATACTAAAACTTAAAACTATGAATATATTGAAAAGCGTAATTGTCGGAGTGGGTGCTATTGTGTGGAGCCAAACACAAATTCGACTCGTAGGACTGATTAAATGACATTGACTTATCAAGATAATGGTAAGGGGGTTCGAATCCCCCTCTCCACTCCTTCTAAAAAACTATTGCCAACAATGGCTATAATTAATGCGGGTTTTGGTGCTTAACCCAAAGTTTAGTGCTTTCAACTAAGTCCACCAAATCTTTTGATTTGGCTTTAGAATAAAAAAGATAAAACAAAATAAAAAGTTTTGGCTAAGTGCTTAATCGGAAATTCAGTAATTTTAATTCCCGTACTAATCATAGCCGAGACGTTGGCATTAATTGAGAAAATGAATAAACTAATAAAAATTTCAACCTATATAATTCCACTTATCTTGTGCTTTAATGCACTAGCACAAACTGACTGGACAAACAAATCTGAATCAGAGATTAGTCAATTGGTTAAGGAATGGGAAAAAACTGAACCAAAAAGTGACACTATACTAAACAACTTGGGATACTGTTACTCTAAAGGCTTAACTGTAAAACAGAATTATGAGACAGCCTTTAACTACTATGGTCAGTCAGCTAAAATGGGACACGCAAGGGCTAAAAACAATGTTGGTGATATGTACAAGAATGGTTACCATGTCATCAAAGATTATCAAAAGGCAATAGTTTTGTTCAGGCAGGCTTCAAATCTTGGTGACCCTTATGGAATGTCGAATCTTGCAGACTGTTTTGAGAATGGGTATGGAACTAAAATTGATATTGATAGTGCAATTTTTTGGTATGAAAAATCTGCTGAATTAGGCCATAGCCTAGCTCAGAATAATCTTGGGACTCTCTTTCTACTAGGCAAAAAAGTCGAGCAAGACTTTAATAAAGCCTTGTATTACTTTAAACTAGCAGCAAATCAAAATGAGTCAACCGCTATAACTAACGTAGGTAGAATATACAGACAAGGATTAGGCGTTGAAAAGAATTTTGATTTGGCATTTCAATATTTAAGTCGAGCAGCAGAAAAGAATAATGTTTATGGGCTTTTTGAATTTGGCAATCTCTACTATAATGGGGAAGGTGTAAAAGTGGATTACAAAAAAGCAGCTGATAACTATGAAAAATCTGCTCAATTAGGTTTTGTAACTGCTCAAGTGAGTATTGCTTACATGTATGAAAATGGACAAGGAGTTAGTCAAGATGTAACTATAGCTATTGAATGGTATGAAAGGGCCGCTTCACAAAACGACCAATATTCAATAGGTCGCTTAAAAAAATTAAAGAAAAACTAATGCCAACACAGTGTATAATTAATTGCTGTGGCAAGTGATTATTTGGAAAATTCCTTCGGAATTTTCTCCGGCACGTCTAAGTTTACTAAATTAGTTGCTTATAAACGCAACTAACCATACCCATCAACGTTAGCCCACATGCCCACTCGGCTCGAAAAAAAATTCTAAAGTTGCTTAAAAGTGATTTAAAAATAAAAAAAACAACGCTTCTCACCTGCTCACTCAACCTATTTCGGATAAAACACAACGCGACACTGTTGAGACGGACTCTTTAACGTTTCGGCAAAACTGTATGTGAAATAAAATATCATACTCAATCCTTTTCTGACATCAGTAAAACGCAACTCTTGCGGCGGATTTATATAGCAAACGGCAAATCGTAACGCACAAAAGATAAAATCAATAGTAGCACGTAAAACAAAACTCTGCGGAGCTGCAAAGCCATATGGAGAAAAATAAAATAACGTGGGCTAACAATGTGTAAAATAAATACTACTTTTATGGCTTAACCTAAAGGCAGTTCATGTTAGCTTGCTTCGGATTTTCCTACGGAAAATCCCCGCACACTAACCCGTACTTACCTTACACGAACCGTTAGCCCACATGCCCACTCGGCTCGAAAAAAAATCCTAAAGTTGCTTAAAAGTGGTTTAAAAGTAAAAAACAACGCTTCTCACCTTCTTACTCAACCGATTTCGGATAATAGCACTACGCGCCACTGTTGCGACGGACACTTTTACGTTGCGGCAAAGATAGATGTAAAAAGCTGATGCCGCTCTAAGTTTATTACTCAACCGTATTCTGACTTAAACAACACGAAACTATTACGGCGGATTGCTATTAAAAGCGGCATATCTTAACCTTCAAAATATAAAATCAATAGCTATCTGTAAAACAATACTTTGCGAAACTGGAACTCCAACTGTTATGAAATAAAATAACGTGGGCTAACACGGTGTATAAAAAATTGCTATTTTGGGCTAGCACAATGGTAGTTGCTTGTTTGCTTGCGTCTGATTTTCCTACGGAAAATCCCCGCACTCAAACTACGCAACTTATCATACACGAACCGTTGTGTGTCATTTGAACTCAAACCTATGAAAAGAATTTCAACGTTACTTTTTTTAATTAATCTGACTGTTTCCTGTGCGCAAAACGAGCAAGCCAATGTAATTGGAGAATGGAAAATTATTTCAGTAAATAGTGGAGACTTTTATCTGAATACTCAAACCGATTCTGTTTCTATTTTAAAGCATTTTAAAGAGATTTTCACTGATTCATTGGAATTAGATAATGTCATAAAAGTTGCAAAAATGACTTACGACAATAATGTAATGGAATTCAATAAGAGCGGAATTTATACGCAAAAAATTGATTCGAAATTGAGTATGAATGGAACTTACGAATTAAAACCATCTATTGGAAAAATAAATGTGTTACTAAAAGACAGTGTGAATTGGGAAATGGACTATGAATTAGTCGATAAGCAATTACATCTGACTTCAGCGCTTTATGGGAAAAAATCTGAATTCGTTCTTGAGAAAATTGAAAAATAAAAAAACGCCACACAACACCGTGTATAATTAATTGCTGTGGCAAGTGCTTATTTGGAAAATTCCTTCGGAATTTTCTCCGGTACGTCTAAGTTTACTAAATTAGTTGCTTATAAACGCAACTAACCATACACATCAACGTTATGTACAATGCCTCACTCGGCTCAAAAAAAACCAAATTCGCTAAAACTAAAACTCTAAAGCATTAATTTTTATCAAAAAAATTAACACGCAATTATTACGTAAAATAACGGTTTGTAAACGGTTTAAATAGCAAAACGGAGCAATACGCAACGGATCTACCACTCAATCGCTTTCTGCCAAGTTAAATGCACAACTCTTGCGGACGATTGCTCTACTCCTATTACGGATAAAAACACGAATTTAAAACTGCTGCTTAAAGTAAAACCAAATGTTGCGAATAGCTGACTTTCAGATGCGTAAACGCAATAAAAAGATATAAAACACTGTACATAACAATGTGTAAAAATAATTGCTTGGTTCTATCTTACTCGGAAAATCCTAGCGGATTTTCTTCTGGTTCGGTAATATTTACTATTTTAGGTGCTTAATCACGCAACTATCCTTACACGAAACGTTATGTACAATGCCTCACTCGGCTCAAAAAAAACCAAATTCGCTAAAACTAAAACTCTAAAGCATTAATTTTTATCAAAAAAATTAACACGCAATTATTACGTAAAATAACGGTTTGTAAACGGTTTAAATCGCAAAACGGAGCAATACGCAACGGATCTACCACTCAATCGCTTTCTGACAAGTTAAATGCGCAACTCTTGCGGACGATTGCTCTACTCCTATTACGGATAAAAACACGAATTTAAAACTGCTGCTTAAAGCAAAACGAAATGTTGCGAATAGCTGACTTTCAGAGGCGTAAACGCAATAAAAAAATATAAAACACTGTACATAACAATGTGTAAAAATAATTGCTTGGTTCTATCTTACTCGGAAAATCCTAGCGGATTTTCCTCCGGTTCGGTAATATTTACTATTTTAGGTGCTTAATCACGCAACTATCCTTACACGAAACGTTGTGTACAATGGCTCACTCGGCTCAAAAAAAAACCATATTCGCTAAAACTAATACTCTAAAGCATTAATTTTTATCAAAAAAATTAACACGTAATTATTACGCAAAATAACGGTTTGTAAACGGATTAAATAGCAAAACGGAGCAATACGCAACGGATCTACCACTCAATCGCTTTCTGACAACTTAAATGCGCAACTGTAACGGACTACCGCTCTGCTCCTATTACGTATAAAAACATGACTCTAAAAGTGCTGTTTAAAGCAAAAAGCAATATTGACAACGGATAACACTCGGTGTGATAAATGGAATAAAAAATATAAAGCACTGTACACAACAGTGTGTAAAAATAATTGCTTGGTTCTATCTTACTCGGAAAATCCTAGCGGATTTTCCTGCTGGTTCGTTAATATTTACTATTTTAGAGGCTTAATCACGCAACTATCCTTACACGTAACGTTGTGCCTAATTATGAAAATCCCTTTAAAGAAAATATCAATTGCAATTATCGGAATACTTTTCGTTGGATTTATATTGTATAAAATCACTATTTCTTCACTAGATAAAGAACGGAACTATGAAAAATATGGAATGGCATTTAATGCAAAAAGAGCGGAAATTGGACTTATGGAAATTTCTGAAAATTGGGAATCAGAATATCTCGGTAATTTAGCATATTCTGACGACAACATAACTGGATTTGAGCCTTCCGAATTTGAACAAGTATTTAGCTTCAGTGACATAACAAGTGGAATGAATTATGTAAATCATGCTCCGGATAATAATACAACTTTCATTGGAAAAGTTATTTGGATTAACTCAAATATACTCTTTTGGAAAAATGGAATATCCGGCGAAATGGATATGTATGAAAGAGATATTGACTCATCGACAACAGAAAGTTTGAATATTACATATCATTTCAGAGACGACAATGGAAATAAAGATTACTTTGAGGCTAATCATTCAATTTATAAGTTAGACGAATTCTCTTGCGGAACACCTTTGATAATGGAAAGAGAGGAACAGCGGATTTACGGAAAACCTTATTTTGGAAACATTACAAAGAAACAAGCTGATAGTATTTTAACAAAATGGAATAAAAAAAACTAGGCACAACAACGTGTAAAAATAATTGCTTGGTCCTCTCTTACTCGGAAAATCCTGCGGATTTTCCTCTCGGTTCGTTAATATTTACTATTTTAGAGGCTTATAAACGCAACTATCCTTACACCAAACGTTGTGTGTAATTTGAGAAATGAGACAAACGATAACCAAAAGTGATAAAAATTTAAAGATTCTGAACAACCTAATTGTGAACGGATTTTACAATGGTTATGTCGGAACTAAAAAGTTCGAATTAATGCGGAATCGTTTTCCTAACAACCATAGAATAATCGGAATTTCAAATGACGGAAAAAATTACGATTTGAAATTTGACTTTAAATCACCATTGAATATTGCAGTGAAATTTTTACTCACACTCGGAATTTTGATTTCAATAATTTCGTTGATTAAAGGAAATTGGATTTTACCAATTGTAGTTGTTATTTTTGGACTGATTATATTAATTGACTTTAAACTAAAAGAGAAAAAAGAAATCAATTTTTTTACAGACAAACTATTAGTATTCCATAAAACTGAATTCGAATAAATGGAAAATCATAAACCTTACGATAAACAAATTGGATACTCTCACGATTTTGAGGTAGAATATCGCATTTTAACGCAATCAGAAGGTGGCAGAAAAACACTTCCTTATCAAGGAATTCGTTGGGATTTTTGGTAAGAATATAATGGGAAACATAAAGACCAGCTTTTTATGATTTGGCCTGAATTTATGGATGAGAATGGACAAGTCATTACTCAAAAAAATAGTCCTGTTCCAACTTCAGGAAAAGCTAAAATGTGGATTATTAATGATGCATTAAGAAAATACCACAAAGATAAAATTAAAATAGGAATGAAAGGTAATGGTCACGAAGGTGGAACAGTAGTTGCCAAGTATGTAGTTTCTAAAATTGTTGGGCTAATGACGAATCCTATAAAAGAAATTGAAAAATAAAAACTACACACAACACGGTGTATAATTAATTGCTTTGGCAAGTGCTTATTTGGAAAATTCCTTCGGAATTTTCTCTGGTACGTTTAAGTTTACTAAATTAGTTGCTTAACACGCAACTAACCATACACATCAACGTTGTAGCCAATACGAATAAACAGTGATATTTGAAACTCACATATTAGAAAAACCGCTTGTAGACTATATTGAAACTATATTTTATTACAAGGATTTTAAGCGGGACCATTCAATCGAACGTTTAGTGCCAACAGGACACGTTTTTATCATATTCGAATTGGATGGGTTTGAATATTATACCTTCGATAGAGATACATTAAAACCCAACGGAACTTTTAAAAATGTATGGATTTACGGAATGCACAAAGATTTTCTCTCTATTTCGGCACACCAAGATTCCGAAATGCTCGTAATTCAATTTAAAACGAATGGTGCATTCCCATTTTTTGACACACCAATCAATCAATTTAACAACAAAGTAATAGATGCACAAGATTTCTTTGGCAACGAGATTTTAGAATTGAGACAAGTAATTTTAAATGCAGAAAATCCTTCAGAAAAATTTAAATGTGTAGAAAATTGGTTGAACACTAAATTTGATATAACCAAGACAGCGAGTGCTGAACTTCTAAATGTATTATCTCAATTATATACAAAGCCAATTTCAGAAAGCAATAAAATCATAGCTTCTTATCCTCTTTCTCAAAAACATCTAATTAATCAATTCAAAACCTATTTTGGATTGACACCAAAGGCATTCCATAGAATTTTCAGGTTCAACGAAATACTTAAGCAAATTCAGAACAAAAATCAATTAAAATGGGTAGACATCGCCTACGAATTTGGGTATTCAGACCAATCTCATTTCATTAAGGAATTTAAAGAGTTTTCACGCTTTAATCCTCAAGAGTTTATTAATTCTGACTTCCATAAAGACGAACCGAATTTCTTTCCTTTGGACAAGAAAGGTTAATTTTTTACTATCTCATTAGTATTTTTTTATGGTACTTTGTGTTTTATCAGTTTTACTATTATGAAAAAAGTATTATACACATTATTGTTTCTATATTTTCCTTTTGTTTTAGTTGCTCAAACAACTGGAAATACTGAAAACAGAATTACATCTGTTATTGATTCTTCGAAAGTTGATAATATGGTTTTAAAACAGTCATTTATTGTCAATGTAGCTTTAGATTCCGTATGGAATGCTTATACAACTAAAAAAGGTTGGGAAAGTTGGGCAACAGCAATCGCAGAAATAGATTTTAAAAACAACGGAATTATCAAAACCAATTATAATAAAGCTGGAAAAATTGGAGATGAATCTACCATTACGCTTCACATACTAAATTATATCCCAAAACGGATGTTAACGCTTCAGGCTGAATTGACAAAGAATTTTCCTGAATTTATGAAAGCCGATGAAAAAGACTTGTACAATGTAATTCTTTTCGAAGAAGTAAGTTCCACAAAAACAAAGGTTACCTCTTATGGAATTGGATATAAAAACAATGAAAAGTATATGTCATTGATGAAGTTTTTTATCCAAGGTAATGAACAATCTTACTTAAATTTAATGTCCTATTTAGAAACAGGGGAACCAAGTGCAAAGTATTAAACTATGGACAAAGCATTACAAACAATGATTGACAATATGCCTGAAAAAACAGGCAAATCACTAACGGAGTGGAAATCTTTACTTAAATCAAAAACGTTCGTGAAGCATAGTGAGGCTGTAAATTATTTAAAAAAAGAACATAATGTAACACACGGATTTGCTAACACTATTGTGTCGTTATCAAAAGAAGAAAAATCCAATGATAAAAATTTGGTTGCAGAACAATACAAGGGCAAGGAAAATTTATTACCAATTTTTGAAAGTTTAATCTCATTAGTTAAAAAATTTGGAAGCGATGTGAAAATTACACCCAAGAAGACAGAAGTAAGTTTGGATAGAAAAAGAAAGTTTGCCGTAATAAAACCTGCTACCAAATCACGAATTGATTTAGGGTTAAAACTTAAGGATAAATTAATAACCGAACGTCTTGAAAATTACGGATCTTTTGGAACAATGTGTACGCATAGAGTTAGATTAACTGACATAAGCCAAATAGACTCTGAATTAAAAGAATTACTGAAAGAAGCCTACCTAAAAGCAGAATAAGTACTGGCTACAACAACGTATATAAAAAATAGCAAAATTAGTGCAAGCCGTTTGGTTTGCACTTTTTTATTATCTTTCATCTATCCGAAAAGTGAGGCATTTAAAACCTGCTACTTTTCTTATACAATACCGTTGTAGCACATTTGAGAAAAAACTAATGAACAAACTATTAAGCCTAATTCTTCTATTAATATTTACTACACCTATATTTAGTCAAATAGATACTACCAAAGTCTCTTTTATTGCATATTGGTCAAAAGGTGACAATTATAATTTTAAAGTCACTAAAATTAAAAAAATGTGGACCAATGATAAACTAACTAAAAATGACTCTACGCAATACATTGCTAACTTCAAGGTTATTGACTCAACCGAAAAATCCTATACAATTCAATGGTCTTATAAAAATTATCTAATAAACACATATAAAGAAAATCTGAATAAAATATACGAGGACAAAAAAGCAGTTAATGAAATTGTCAAAAAATATGATGTAACTAAAGTTATTTACAAGACAGATGAATATGGAGAGTTCTTGGAAATTGTTAATTGGCAAGACATTAGCAAGTTAATGAGTAATATGCTCGGAGAATTAGAAAAAAGCATTCAAGCTCGAAAACCGGACAAATTAAAAGAAGTAAAACAAGCAATGAAACCTTTAGCTGAAATTTACAGTTCTAAAGACGGAATTGAACAGTTAATACTTTATGAATTACAATATTTTCATTTTCCTTTTGGAACTGAATACGATTTAAACTCACCATTCGAATATGAACAAGAATTGCCAAATATGGTTGGTGGAGAACCTATTAAAGGCAACGCCAAATTATCAATCGTAGAAGTTGATTTTGAGGAATTTTATTGTGTACTTAAGGAAGAAGTAGAATTAAATCCGAGATGACACCAAAAGACAAGTAGTTGTTTTATTAGAAAAAATGGGAATTGAGGGAAAAAAAGCTGAAGAAATAATGAAAACCGCAGTTTTTGATATCACTGATTTAAATTACTATCAATATTATTATGACCCTGGAATTCCACATAGAATATACGGAAGTCGTAAAACATTGGTAAATATGGATAACAGCAAAGCAGAAAACTTCGAGGAATTGGAAATTGAATTAATTTACGAAGAATAAAAAACGTGCTACAACAATGGCTATAAGTAATTGCTTGTTCTCGCCTGCTTCTGAAAATCCTCGCGGATTTTCAGTTTGGTGTGTACTTGCAAAGTTGAGTGCTAAACCACGCAACTACTCATAGCCGAGACCGTTAGCCCACATGCCCACTCGGCTCGAAAAAAAATTCTAAAGTTGCTTAAAAGTGGTTTAAAAGTAAAAAAAACAACGCTTCTAACCCTATTACTCAACCGATTTCTGTTAAAGCACAACGTGACACTGTTGCGACCAACTCTTTTACGTTGCGGCAAAACTGCATGTGAAATAAAATATCTTACTCAACCCTTTTCTGACGTAAGTGAAACGCAACTCTTGAGGCGTATTGGGCATAAAAACTCTTAATCTTAACACGTAAAAGATAAGAATCAATAATTCTCTATAAAACTAAAACTTGCGTTCTAAAAACCAATCTTGTGGGAAATAAAATAACGTGGGCTAACACGGTGTATAAAAAATTGCTATTTTGGGCTAGCACAAAGGTCGTTGCTTGTTTGCCTGCTTCTGATTTTCCTACGGAAAATCCCCGCACCCAAACTACGCAACTTATACACATCAACGTTACCAACCATGCCACTCGGCTCTAAAAAAAACACTCCTTAAACGATCTCTAAGGATAAAAACTACTAAAGTTAGCAGTCAAAAATTTACAATAACTTTCTCAGCAAATAAGAGCGCAACTCTTAATTCGGACAATACACACTCCTACTCTTTTCTAAAAACGGATTTAACTCCGGCTCAACTCATATGGCGGACTGATTAGCATTACGGCTTATCAAATACCAAAATCTGACTTCGGACTGACAAAAGCAATGCGCAATCTTTGCGGCGGATTGATATACGAAACGGCTAACTGGGTAAATTAAAATAACGGTTGGTAACAATGTGTAAAATAAATACTACTTTTATGGCTTAACCTAAAGGTTGTTCGTGTTAGCTTGCTTCGGATTTTCCTACGGAAAATCCCCGCACACTAACCCGTACTTACCTTACACGAACCGTTAGCCCACATGCCCACTCGGCTCGAAAAAAAATCCTAAAGTTGCTTAAAAGTAGTTTAAAAGTAAAAAAACAACACTTCTCACCTGCTCACTCAACCTATTTCGGATAAAACACAACGCGACACTGTTGCGACGGACTCTTTTACGTTGCGGCAAAACTGTATGTGAAATAAAATATCATACTCAATCCTTTTCTGAGATCAGTGAAACGCAACTCTTGCGGCGGATTAGAAATAAAATCGGTATATCTCAACACATAAAAAATTAGAATCAATAATTCACTGTAAAGCAAAATCTTACGTTTTAAAATCCACTCCTGTGGGAAATAAAATAACGTGGGCTAACACGGTGTATAAAAAATTGCTATTTTGGGCTAGCACAATGGTAGTTGCTTGTTTGCTTGCTTCTGATTTTCCTACGGAAAATCCCCGCACTCAAACTACGCAACTTATACACGAACCGTTGCCCACAATTAAAGAAACATCATAAATGACAGAAAAAGAGATGCTAAAGTTGGGATATTTCCCCAAAGAACTTCCACCACCATTTGAAAGCAAGTCTTTTTCGGATAAAATTGACATTATTAAAACACAATGGAATTCAGTATCAAGTCCATTTGCAAGACCGAGAACGTTTAAAATATTCTGATTCTAATTGGGTTGTTTTTTCAATTCCGAAAGTACAATTATCAAGACGCATAATAAATATCCCAAATCCACTTCACCAATCAAAATTAACTTCAACTATTGCGGATAGATGGACAGAAATTGATGAAATATTAAAAAAATCGACCATTTCATCAAGTTCACCAATTGAAGACCCTAAAAAGGATAGAGCATTAATTCCTAAACACAACTTTAGTGAATTTAAAAGAAGGCGTTTAAATGGATCATTTGCCAATATATATGAAGTAAGAACTGATGTATCAAGATTTTACGGAACAATTTACACACACTCCATACCCTGGTTAGTTCACACAAAACCTGTAGCTAAAGCAAATAGAACTGATACGACATTGCTTGGAAACGCTTTAGATAAAGATTTAAGAAATCTTAACTCCTGGTCAAACAGTAGGAATACCAATTGGACCTGATACTTCATTGGTCATAGCAGAAATAATAACTTGTTTGATGGACGAACAAATTCAAGCAAAATTAAAAAATGTAAAATCCTATAGATTCATTGATGACTATTATCTGTATTGTGACAGTTATGCTGATGCTGAAAAAGCATTCAAATTTATCCAGTCTCTTCTAACAGAATATCAACTTGACATTAATGAAGAAAAAACAAAAATTTCTAAAGCACCTTTTGCATTTGACAGTAAATGGTCAATTGAGTTAGGTTCATTTACCTTTAGAAAAAGAGCAAATTCTCAATTGACAGACATTGAAAGATTTGTAAGTCTTTCACTTATTCATTCAAACGAGAATCCAAAAGACTCTGTATTGCTTTTCTCAATTCAAGTCCTCAAATATTTACAACTATTTGATGAAAACTGGGACACTTACGAATCACTTATTCTAAAAATTGGAATAACAGAGCCAAGAACATTGCCAGTAGTAACTGAAATATTAGCATCCAATATTGGTCGAATTTCAAAAAGAAAAATTAAAAATATTATCGAAAAATTAATCGATATTCATTTACCCAAAGGTCATAATTATGAAGTGGCTTGGGCACTCGGATGTGTGTTGAGTTTAATATTAAACTTAAAAATAAAATGGCAGAACGGATTTTTGCTTCTAATGATTATGTGTCAATGTTAATCGCTATGGATTTAAAAAGCAGAGGACTTATTAACACAACGGTTAGTACAGACGAACTTTTAACTGAATTGACAGAGGAATCATTAATGAATGAAAATTGGTTGTTTACTTATGAATCAATTAAGAAAGGTTGGTTAACACCAACCGATAATCCAATTGATGAAAACAAGTATTTTGAAATTCTCTTAGCAAATGGAATATATTTTTACAAAGAAGATGCTAAAGTGAAAACATTTACTGTAAAGAAACCAACAGAAAAAATAAACGAGACTACCAAGAAACCTGAAACTGAAGAAGCTACAACAATCGTTTCGGAAGTGGTGGTGGAGGTAGTTCGTATTAAAAAAAACTGTGGGCAACACTGTATATAGCAAATAGGGCGTTCGGTGGTTTACGAAAGTTAAGTGCTATTTACAAACACCGCCAAATCGTTGATTTGGCTTTTAAGAATGAATAAATTAAAAACAAAATACAACGTTTTGGCTCAGAGCAAACTTGAAAGTTTATCGCTTTCTACTGCCCTACTTGCCATATACTAACCGTTAGCCACAATTTAAAAAATGACGTTTCCAATAATTGACATATCGACTAAAAAATGGAATTACGAAGATTTGATGGAATATGTTTGTTACGATGAATATATCTACACAAATAAAGATTCGGTTTTTGAAAAATATTATAAAGACAAATTATTTTGTGACGGAAATGGACAAATATACAAAGCCATTGGAAAAGCTGAAATGACTGAAGAATGGCGGAATTGGTTAAGATTTATCCCAAATGTTTGGAAAACAAAAATTGTGTTTAAGAATATGTATAAAGAAATGCCTATTGAGGAACTTCGGACTTTCTTACTCGAACGGATTTCTGACTTGAAACAAGATGACTTTACCCGACAATGGAAAGTTGATGTTCAAAAAGCAAAAACTCATTCGGAATTAATAAATGACAAATAAAAAAACAGTGGCTAACACCGGCTATAGTTCATTGCTTCTGACTTTCCTCGCGGAAAGTCCTCGCAAATTTGCTATCTTCGGTTTACGGCGGAAAATCCTCGCGGATTTTCACGCAACGAAACCATAGCCATAAACGTTAGCAAAAATTAAAAAACACTAGAATGAAAAAAATTAAATTATTCGTAATATTCTCCTTTTTATCATTACTTACTTTTGGACAAAGTGAATTATCATTTAATATAGTTAAAGCTGAATATAAGGCTGACGAACAATATTTAAAAATAGATTTAATAGTAAAGAACAATACCGATAGTACTGCATTTTTTATCAAGCCTAAAAACTACTTTTTCGACAAACACTATGATAAAAGAAATCAACTAGGTTTTCACGGACTTAATGTTGCACCTTATAGTTTGAAAATAACATCAAATAAAAAATGTAAAACTAACGATGAAGGCTATATACAACCAATGCAAGATAATGACCAAACACATTTGAAAAGTGAAATGGTTGAAATAAAACCAAATGAATCTAAAACCTATAAAAACATAAAAATAGAACGTTTCGATGGTAATTTCTGTAAAAAAAGAGAATATAAAATTCAACTAAATTACAAACATAATGTTCAAGTAATGGATGAGAAATTAGTTACAGAAATAAAAGAGAAATATGACTTAATCAAAAAAGAAACAATAGAATTGAATTATATATTATATTACAATGCAAGTAGTTATAGAAGTACTGAGAAAGACAATTTTAAAAAACTAAATGAATTTTTGAATAAGATTCCAAAAATGAAAATGTTAAATAATAAAGAATTTTTATCTAATTCTATTATTGCAACTGAAGTAGAATAACTTTTGCTAACAATGGCTATAATTAATACGGGGTTTGGTGTTCAATCTAAAGTTTAGTGTTTTTTTATAAAGTCCGCCAAATCTTTTGATTTGGCTTTAGTACAAAAAAGATAAAACAAAATAAAAAGTTTTGGCTAAGTGCTTAATCGGAAATTAATTACTTTTAATTCCCGTACTAACCATAGCCGGAACGTTACCTGCAGCTAAACAAACCATCGTGAAACAAATTGACTTCATAGCTGAATTAGAATTTTTATCTACTGAACAAGGTGGACGAAAAGGATATGCAAGTTCACGGTTATCGACCACATATTGAATTTGAAAATTACCCGTAATACTTAACTTCAGGAAACCAGACTTATATTGGAAAAGAAAAAGTTGAACCTGGAGAAAAAGTAAAAGCAGAAATTGCAATTTTAGGAACTGGATATTTTGCAAAACGGCTTTATGAAAATATGGAATTCAAATTTTGCGAAGGAAGTCGGACTATTGGTTTCGGTAAAATAATCGAGGTTATAAATACTGACTTAAAATGCGAATCTGATATTGACCAAAAGACAATAAATCTGAATTTATATCCAATTGACATAAAAAATAGACTTGAATCTGATTATGGGAAAAACTCGGAGAAGCTAAAAGAAGTATCCAAGAATTAATAATTTCCAACAAGGATTTTAGAAGTCAAAGAATTGTTCGAGCAGCAATATTTACAGGAAATAAGGACATTGTTCATCTGAAAAAAATGATTGAATTAACACGAATTGATTGGAGAGATTTACTTATGAACGCAGAATATGAATATCCCGAAAAAAGAGTTCGTGATTTTAACAACGAATTCGGAAAAGAAAAAATAAAATGAACTATAACTTTACAAAATTCGATAATAAAGAATATTATAAAAACAGTACGACTTCCGAAGTCAAATCTTTGGTCTACAAAATTAGGAATCAGGCATCTGATTCACCATTTGTGAATTTTGACATTAGCGAATTAATTTTGGCTCATTTGCCATTGTCCAAAATGAATTATAACGAAAGTGGATTAAAAGAAACAATTTTTAATGCCACTTGGTATTTTAGAAAAGGGAATGAAGAAAAAATATTTGACATTATAACTGAAAAGTTAAAAGCCAGCAGGTAACACCGTGTATAATTCATTGCTAGTTATAGCCTACTTAGGAAAGTCCTCGCGGACTTTCTATCTGTGATTTATTTGCTAACTTTAGTGCTTAAACCACGCAACGAAATCATACACAATCACGTTGTACACAATATAACAAATCACATTCTGAATATCAAAAACCTATGAAAAATGGGCTTATTTGGAATGTTCCTCGCTAAAAAAGTTTTCAGAAAATTTAGTACTTAATTCCCGCAAGAGCAAAAAATTACTCTGCGAGATAATTTCTTTGCACTTGCTACTTTTCGTCTTCGATAGAAAAAAAACACAGTACTAACAACAGAAAATCAACTTCTTAAAAATCTTTATTTAGATTTATTCTAAATAATTTGCCTATGTCAAATGCGAAATATATTTTTGTCGAAAAATTAATTATTTATATTTAGTCTAAATAAAAACAATGAAAAATTTATTACTAATCTTAACCTTATTTTTGCTAACTAATTTAGCATTTTCACAAAACGGAACAGTTTCCGGAACTGTCACAGACAATAATAAAACTGCTCTTTTCGGAGTAAATGTTTCTTTAAAAAACACCACCAAAGGAACGCAATCCAACGAAAATGGAGAGTTTGAAATAACTAATTTAGAAAACGGAAACTACACGCTTTCAATTTCTTACTTGGGATTTAAAACAAGAGAAATTTCCATTTCAGTTTCAAATAATCAAAACACAAAATTAGAAACAATTATACTTTACGAAGGAAATGAAATCTTGAGCGAAGTTGTTGTTGAAGGAGAAAGACGTAATAAATTTTCGAGAAAGAAAACAGCATATGTTTCTAAACTTCCTTTAAAAGATATTGAAAACACACAAGTGTATAGTACAATTACCAATGAACTTTTACAATCACAAGTAGTTACAAATTTTGATGATGCTCTAAAAAATGCAACAGGAGTAGAACAATTATGGGCTTCAACTGGTCGTGGTGGAGATGGAGCTGGATATTATGCTCTTCGTGGATTTTCTGTTCAACCACAATTAGTAAATGGTCTGCCTGGATTAACAAACGGAACAATTAATCCTGCAAATATTGAACGTATTGAAGTTCTAAAAGGTCCTTCTGCAACTTTATTTGGAAATTCGGTAAGTTCTTATGGTGGACTTATAAATGTTGTTACCAAAAAACCTTATGTTGGAACTGGTGGAGAATTATCTTTTACATCCGGAACTTATGGACTTAATCAAATCGTGGGAGATTTCAATACTGCATTAAGTAAAGAAGATAATTTGTATTTCAGATTAAATACAGCTTACACTACAGAACAAAGTTTTCAAGATGCAGGTTTTAGAAAATCATTTTTTGTAGCACCATCTTTATCGTATAAAGTCAACAACAGACTTTCATTTTCATTTTACGGAGAAATCACACAAGCAGAACAAACAAATCCAACCTTTTTATTCTTGAACAGAAGTGCACCAACAGAATCAGCTAATCTTGAGGAATTGGGTTACAACAACAAGCTTTCGTTTACAAGCAACGATTTAACATTGCTAAATCCAACACAGAATTATAGAATTGAAATGGACTATAAATTGTCGGACACTTGGCAATCACAAACCTTACTTTCCAAAAGCTCAACTTCTACGAAAGGCTATTACTCGTATCTATTTGAATTTGGTATTTTAGGCGATGATACATTTTCTCGTTTTATCAGCAAACAAAATGCAAATACACAAACAACCGATATTCAACAAAACTTTATAGGAGATTTTAAAATTGCATCGCTTCGAAATAGAATCGTTATTGGATTAGACTATTTCAATGCAACCGAAACAAGTAATAATAGTGGTTACGCA
Source organism: Lacinutrix neustonica (assembly GCF_026625145.1). Classification (GTDB taxonomy): domain Bacteria; phylum Bacteroidota; class Bacteroidia; order Flavobacteriales; family Flavobacteriaceae; genus Lacinutrix; species Lacinutrix neustonica. The sequence continues at coordinate 942,002 of NZ_CP113088.1, forward strand.
TTTTATGGAAATATAACACTTGAAGGAGGCTCAAATGGAGACAATCCTTTTACGCCGGATGTTGTAGAAACTGATTTATTTCCACTTTCAACTGCTGGAGTTGATGGTGTTTTAGAATCGCAAGCTGTTGGAAACAATAAATCCTCTTATAATATTTATAGCATCTATGCTTCAGATGTTGTGAACTTTACAGAAAATCTATCTGCAATGATAGGTTTACGATTAGACCGTTTTGACAATAAAGGAGATTTGAATAATACAGAAGACGATTTTGTACAAACAGCTTTTTCGCCAAAATTTGGCTTACTATATCAACTAATAAAAGACAAATTATCTGTTTTTGCTAACTATCAAAATGGCTTTAATAATGTTGCACCTCAATTAGTAGGAAATCCAGAAGATGGTCCACAAAGGTTAGAAACTTTTAAGCCGGAGCAAGCCAATCAATTAGAGTTTGGATTGAAAACAAATTTCTTTAATAACCGTTTAAACGCAACTATTAGCTATTACGATATTAAAGTAAAAGATAGAGTTATCATTGACCCAAATTCACCTTTTAATAGAATTCAAGGTGGAGAAATTGAGAGCAAAGGTGTAGAAATAGAAATCAATGCCAATCCACTTAAAGGGTTAAATATAAGAGCTGGATATAGTAATAACGAAAGTATAACTACAAAAACGGACGACCCATTAATTTTAAATAAAAGACCTTTAGAAGCTGGTCCAAAAACACTTTATAATCTTTGGGCAAATTACGAATTTCAAGAAGGAAAATTAAATGGTTTTGGTGCTGGCTTTGGTTTTAATGGTGCAAGTGAGCGTTTTGTAAAGAACTACACGACAACAGGCAATTTTACATTACCAAGTTATATAGTTGCAAACGCATCTGTATTTTATCAAGCCGATAAATATAGAATTGGGTTAAAATTAAACAATGCATTTAATAAAGAATATTACAAAGGTTGGTCAACTATAAATCCACAAACACCAAGAGCATTATTGGCAAATATTTCATATAAATTTTAATTAGTCAAAGTCAAAAGGGCAACTTATTTTAATAGTTGCTCTTTTTAAATTTAAAACAATGTCATTTAAAAAAATACTTTTTCAACTACATAAAATTTTAGGACTTGCGACTGGACTTGTTGTTTTCATTGTTGCAATTACAGGTTGTTGTTGGGCTTTTAAAGAAGAAATTGAAAGCCTTTATGATGATTATAAAAAAGTAGCACCACAAATCGAATCTAATTTAACACCAACAGAAGCAAAAGAACTTACTAAAAAAATATTTCCAAACAACTCTGTTCACGGAACTATTTTTGGAAAAAATGACGATGCTATTGAAGTTATTTTTTATGATGCAGAACCGTAGTTTTACCAAAGTGTTTTTCTAAATCCGTATTCAGGAGAAATTATACAAATTGACGACCACCTTTCAGGTTTTTTTGCTTTTATCTTAAAAGGTCATATGCGACTTTGGTTACCAAAAGATAATGGCGAACAAGTAGTTGGAGTGTCGATTTTAATTTTTCTTTTAATCATTATTTCGGTTTCTTTTTATGGTTACCTAAAAAGCGTAAAAACTTAAAACAGCGTTTAAAATTTGATTGGAAAAAAACAACACGTTGGAAACGTAAAAATTTCGATTTGCATACAGTTATAGGGTTTTATGTTTGTTCACTTGCGTTAATCATAGCATTTACGGGTTCAATGATGTCCTATGATTGGCTTCAATATGTCGTTTATAAATCGGCAGGTGGAGAAAAAAATCCCACTTTTTTAATACCTGAAAATCAGAGTGAAAACCTTGTAAATATAACTGATGTTTTACCAATAGATTTCCTTTTAACTAAACTCGAAAAAGAAAAACCAAATGCGGAAAGTTTTGAAATACATTATCCACATTCCAATTCAGATGCAATTTATGTCGAAGTAGGCAATAGTAAAGGTTTACACTACGATGCAGACTTTTTGTTTTTTGACCAAAACACATTGAACGAAATACAATCCGAAACCATTTATGGAAAGTATGAAAACACCAAAGTTGCTGACAAAATACTACGAATGAATTATGACATACATATTGGAGCAATAGGAGGAATTGTGGGCAAAATTATTGCATTTTTAGTTAGTTTACTCGTTGCAAGTTTGCCAGTAACTGGAATTCTATTGTGGTACGGACGAAATTATAAAAAGAAAAAATCTTTAGATAGCATTAAAGTTTAGTCTATAAATTACCATTCCACACACTTTTACGCCAACGCTTCATCCAAGCAAAAAAGAGTGTTCCATTACATTGCAGAAGAAACATTTGAGAAGAAAACTTTTGAGTAAGTTGGTTGTCTATTTACTTTAGTATCTGCCATCTGAAATTGGACAAATTTGAAACTAAAAGTAATTGCATAAACGAAATATTAAGTACTTAAAATCAAAGGCTTGGGGAAAATACTGTGTACAACAATGTATATAAAACATAGCTGTCACAGGATTTCCGAAAGGTTTTTGTGTGTTTACAAAGTACGCCAAATTTTTAATTTTGTATATTTAGAACAGAAAAATAAAATATAAAAATTAAAAATTCGCCTCGTGTATAATCCGAAAAATTAGTGTCTTTTTAGACGCTACGTTTCATATACCAACCGTTACCAACCATGCCACTCGGCTCTAAAAAAAAACACTTCTTAAACAATCTCTAAGGATAAAAACCACTAAAGTTACCGGATAAAATTTTACAATAACATTCTCGGCAAATAAGAGTGTAAATCTTACGTCGGACAAACCTCACTCCTACGCTATAATAAAAACGGATTTAAGCCTGGCGCAACTCTTAAGGCGGACTGATTTACATTACGGCTAATCAAATACATAAAAACTGATTTCGGTCTGACAAAAGCAATGCGCAATCTTTGCGGCGGATTGATATACGAAACGGCTAACTGGGTAAATTAAAAGAACGGTTGGTAACAATGTGTAAAATAAATACTACTTTTATGGCTTAACCTAAAGGCTGTTCGTGTTAGCTTGCTTCGGATTTTCCTACGGAAAATCCCCGCACACTAACCCGTACTTACCTTACACGAACCGTTGGCAATAATATCGAAACCTAATGAACATGAAACAAATCATCACAATAATATCTTTATTTATATCATTAATTAGCTTTTCACAAATTAATTTGACTTACGAAGAAGTTCAACAGAAATTCAGAATCGAAAACATATCAGAATCTCAAACAGCTGAAAACCATTTTGAGGTTAAAAAACAAAATGAATCGGAAACAATTAAATTCAATTACAATACTGAAAATATCGTGACAATGATAGAAATTGAAAGTAAACAAGCAATAGATAATCATCGATTTCATAAACTTGTAAAAGAACTTAATCCAAAATTTAAATTGACATCATCTCGGAGAAACTGATACAATAAATTTTTATTACGACTCAAAAAATAAACTTTTGAATATTAAAGTATATAAAACAAGTAAAAAATCTGAACTGAATAAAGTTATTTTTATTTCAGACACTGAAATAATTTCGGAATTAATTCCGAGATATAAAAAAATGGAAATAAATACTATTGCCAACAATGTATAACCGCAATTACGGCGGATTCGACTCCGTCCGAATCCACTCGGAATTGCTAAAGTCGTTGCCTAAACCGAAAATTAACGCATATTAACCCGTAACTGCGGTTATACGAACCGTTATGCACAAGTGAATGACAACACCAATTTACATATCAAAAAAACTTGAAAAACTTGTGTCAAAGTATGTAAGCCAACCAACTATAGAATCGATCTCAAAACTCGGAAAATGGAATGGGACTGTTTTCTATGTCAACCGAAAAAAGTGTTGGCTAATTGTAAACGCTGAAACTAAATTTTCTCTTATAATTCCGGATCTCAAAGCTTCTGACATTAAAAATTTTCAAAATGTATTCCTGGATAACCTATACAGCCAATTTATTTACGAAAATATAATCTTAGATTTTAAAGAATTGAAGAAATATATTGGAGAAATAAATATTTTGCCGACTGATGGTGATCGCAAAACAATTGGAACTCAAAATTATTATCTTGAAAATATTGAATATTGGAAATATGAATATGGAACATTTGAAAATATGCCTTTCCGCGATATAGCCAAAAGATTAAATTTCACGCCAACCGAAGTTTTTAAATGGAAGAATCCACGGGAAGTAATGATTACAAAAATAAAGACCTGTGCATAACAATGTGTAAAAATAATTGCTTGGTTCTCTATTACTCGGAAAATCCTAACGGATTTTCCTCTCGGTTCGTTCCATTTTTACTATTTTAGTGGCTTATCAACGCAACTATCCTTACACGTAACGTTGTGCGTCATTTAAGAAAACCGAACTAAAATCAAACTGAATGGGAATATTTGATAAATTATTTGGAGGTAAAAAAGAAAAAATATCTGACTCGTCTTCTAATCAAGAACTTCGAATGGAATATAATATTATGAAAAATATCTCATTGGAAAAAAGTCAGAAATATGAAAATACTGAACTGTATGAGCTCGTTGAGAACGGAATTTATAAAGACCTGAATGACGACGATGACGCAAAATACCGAATAACTATCGCTTACGAATTGGAATCCGATGATAGCAATAATCAATATCCTTTAGAAGATGTTTTGGACAAATACTATTTACACGTTTCCGACTTTTTGGAATCGGAAAATAATACTGAATCCAACAAATATAAACTTGAATTAGGCGGAGATTTAAATGATATAAAAAAGTCTAAAGAAATAATTGGAAAAAGGATTTTCAATCGTGACTTTTTAGATGAAGGACAAGTTAGAGTGAATTTAATAATTGAATAAAAAACGAATGCACAACAATGGCTATAAGTAATTGCTTTTTCTCGCCTACTTTGGAAATTCCTGCGGAATTACCAACTTGGTGCGTACTTATAAATTTAGGTACTAACCCACGCAACTACTCATAGCCGAGACCGTTGTATGCAATTTGACCGGACATTATGAATAAACTGATATTAACTTTAGTAATTAGTCTATCATTAATCTCTTTTAATCGTTTTGAACTCAAATCTGACTTCAAGTTAATTGGAGAATGGGAAGGGACGGATAAAAATGATGTTGGATATTTTACATTTGACAAAGAAGGCTATGCGTATATCAAGTTCGGAACAGACTTATTAGGCGGAAAAGAATTCATAAAAGACGGAAAAAAATTTAGCTTGAGTTATAAAGTTGATTATGATAAATCACCCATAACGGTTGACCTTATATTTACGGAATTAGAAACCGAAAGACAGTTAGTTTGGCCTTGTATAATAGACGTTTTAGAAAATGACCGTATAATGTTTGCAAGAGGCTCAAATGGAATAAGACCTGAAAATTTTACAGATTATGATTTCATAATACTCAACCGAATAAAATAAAAACTGCATACAACACCGTGTAAAAAACATTGCTTATTTTAGTTAAATCGTTTGGTCGTTGCTTTGTTTGCTAGCATCTGATTTTCCTTCGGAAAATCCTCGCACTCAAACACGCAACGTTCCTTACACATAAACGTTGTGCTTAATTTCTGAAATGGAGAAAAGTAGAAAATATAGAACTGAATTATTAGTAATTCTTCTTACGAGTTTGATTCTGATTTTAATACTCAACAAACCAATGAGGGATTATATTCCTGTGATTTTTGCAATTATTGGATTTGGACGATTTGCATATCTGACTTGGAAAAAATATCATGAATTGAGTGATAATTTAATATTAAACTATAAAAAATTACTGAACGAAAACGGAATTGACTTTGGACCAAATGCAGGAATAAATCGAGTTAATTTTTTTGATTTAATATCGGAACGGAAAAAACTAAGCCAGTCTGAAAAAAAAATAGAAAATAAGTTAACGGAATTAAACTCATTAAAAAATCTGACTTTAATTTCATTTTTTGGATTCGGATTTTTAGGAGTAATCTCTGTGATTTTAACTTAAAAAACAAAAAAACTAAGCACAACACCGGCTATAGTTCATTGCTTCTGACTTTCCTACTCGGAAAGTCCTCGCAAATTTGCTATCTTCGGTTTACGGCGGAAAATCCTCGCGGATTTTCACGCAACGAAACCATAGCCCAAAACGTTAGGCAACATATGAAAAAAATTCTGCTAACATTGATATTCCTTGGTTTGATGACAAATTTGTCAGCGCAAGAATGTGAATATGCAGAATATTATCAGTTAGTTGCGATAGCAAAAAAAGAATATTCCCAACAAAATTATAAAGAAGCAAGTAAAAATTTCAAGCTTGCCTTTTCCAAAACTGACTTTCCTCTTGGACACGATTTGAGTTTTGCATTAGTAACTGCAAATAAAACGAATGACGATATGTGGGCTGGTTTTATTGCAGAAAAACTTGCTCAAGGTGGAGTTCCATTACGATATTTCGTGAAATATAAAAAAAAGAATTGGTATCAAAAATTCAACTATGAATTTGAAAATTATTCCAATTATTATAGAGAAAACTTAAACTCTGAATTGCGGGAAAAATTAATCTCGTTATTGAATCGAGATAGTGAATTTAATAGTAAATATCACGAATGGAGGACGAAAAAAATTGAAATGACATTGCAAGAATTGATTGATGGAGCTACCGCAATTCTAATGGAATTTCAAAATTTGACCGATAATTATGGATTCCAAAACGAACGACTAATTGGATACAACTATGTTCGTAGAAAGAATAATATTGAACCATATCCAATCGGCGTTTTGATAGTACATATTTACCAACGTGGTGTATTAATATTCAAAGACGACATTCAAGACATAATTTGTAAAGGTGGACTTCACCCAAATTACGGAGAAACACTAAAAGGAATTCGTGGATTTGGGGACAGCACAGGAATTGAACAAGAAATGAAAACAAGATATGCGAAATACAGAGGAACTGAATAAAATACGTTGCCTAACACCGTATAAAAAAAATTGCTAGTTTTAGCTAAACCAAAGTTAGTTGCTCGTTTGCCAGCTTCTGATTTTCCTTCGGAAAATCCTCGCACACAAACACGCAACTTTCCTTATACATCAACGTTGGCAACAATTAAAGAAAAACTATGTACAAAGAAAAAACTGATAGAGAATTAATTGAACTTTTAGCAATTCATAAAAAGTTGACATTCCAATCTCAACTAAATTTAAAAGCGGAATTAAATCACCGAAATATTCAAGAGAATATCACAGATTTGGAAAACACTATTAGTGAAAAAATTTCTGAAATTGAAAATCTTGATTATTTAAAAAATCTTGGTTTTAAAGCCGACAAATTCGGCAACTCAATTAAAGTTACCCGAACTGACAAAGCTGTTTTAGTGGATATTGTTGCGATTGTTTTGGGAACAATATTTTGTTTAATTGGATTTTTCGGAATTTTAGGTCTGATTGGTTCATTTTCAAGCGAAGGTGAATTCAGTATATTTTCCCTAATCACAGAAATCGGAATGATAGCAATCGGAATTTTAGGAGTTAAGTTTTTAAGTGGAATTAAGCGCTTAATTGACTATGCAGGTTTTGAATTGCTAAATAATAACGGAACAATAACTCTGAAAAAAAGATTTGATACAAAACTTGTGGAAATACAGAAAAACGAATCTTTACTTGAGTTAAAAGAACAATCGGAATTAATGACTTTAAAATTGGAAAATGACGATATTTTAAGTGCAAATACGAATAATATTATTCAGAAAATGACAATATCTGAATTAACAAAAAGATTAAAAACTGTTGCCAACAACGTATAAAATTAATGGCTAGTTCTCGCCTACTTACGAAAATCCTCGCGGATTTTCTATCTAGTAATTATTTGCTAAATTAGGTGCTTAAACACGCCACTAATCTTATACAATCACGTTACCAACCATGCCACTCGGCTCTAAAAAAAATACTCCTTAAACGATCTCTAAGGATAAAAACTACTAAAGTTAGCAGTCAAAAATTTACAATAACTTTCTCAGCAAATAAGAGCGCAACTCTTAATTCGGGCAATACTCACTCCTACTCTTTTCTAAAAACGGATTTAACTCTGGCTCAACTCATATGGCGGACTGATTAGCATTACGGCTTATCAAATACCAAAATCTGATTTCGGACTGACAAAAGCAATGCGCAATCTTTGCGGCGGATTGATATACGAAACGGCTAACTGGGTAAATTAAAAGAACGGTTGGTAACAATGTGTAAAATAAATACTACTTTTATGGCTTAACCCAAAGGCAGTTCGTGTTAGCTTGCTTCGGATTTTCCTACGGAAAATCCCCGCACACTAACCCGTACTTACCTTACACGAACCGTTGGCAACAATTTGAGAAAATGACGAAATACATTCAAATTTTAATAATCCTATTGACATTATCTGCTTGCGGACAAAATGCAACTGAAATGAAAACACCTGAAAATGCGAATGAAATGTTTACAGAATTCATTGCAAAGAAAAAGTTCATAAAACAACCCTATCCGAATTACTATCCTGGAATTGCAGACGAAAAAATGCGACCAATTTTCACGGAAAAAATAAACCAAGTTGCGACTGATTTTAAAACTGTTTCCGAATCTGAAAACCCAACTGATATAAAATATCAAGAAAAAATCAGAATTGGACTTTCAAGGTTTGCAGACATTTATCTCGGAATTAGATACCGAAGACAGGGAAAGAGTTTGTATGTATTTTGAGGAATTAATGGATATTGTCGGACTGAAAAGCTCGAATGGTCAACTCAATAAGTTTATGTACGGTTTTGACCCAATGGAAAAGCCTAAAGAAAAAAAATGGACTGATTCGCACGGAAACATCTTTATCGAAAAAGGAACTGAAGTTTCAATAATTCCAGCAAAATACAATAAAACAGGTACAAAATATAAAGTATTTCTTTACAACGAAACGAATGAAAATATTGGAATTATAGAAGACTTAATTATAAAACCGAGAGAATTTAAAGTATTTAATGTTTCAGACACAGATACTCTTAAATTAGATAATGGAGTTAAGTTTACGTTCGGAGAAACCTATGGACTTGAAGTTGAGGACAAAAAATCGCAAGTTAGTGGACTTGGAGGAAAATATTTGACTGATTATGGCGTACCGAATGAAATTGACTTTGCTTTTGTTATAGTTCCAGTCGGAAAAGGAGATTAAAAATAAAAACTGTTGCCAACACCGTATATAATTTATTGCTAGTTATAGCCTACTTACGAAAATCCTCGCGGATTTTCTATTCGGTTTGTATTTGCTAAATTAGGTGCTTAAAACACGCAACAAACCATATACAATCACGTTAGCTTGCATTTAGGTACGTTAAAGGCACATAGTTTACAAAGTTAAAGGCACATAGTTTACACTTTTTTAGGTTGTAATTTGAGATCAAAATCAAATTATCATGCCTTGGAAAGAAACAACAACTATGGAACAAAAAATTGAATTTATCTGTGAATGGCGTACAGGAAAATATACCATAACAGAATTGTGCAAAAACTTTGAAATCTCTAGACCAACAGCTTATAAGTTAATTAGTAGATTCGAAAATGAAGGTTTTGAAGGCTTAAAAAGACTATCTAAAGCCCCCATTAATCATCCTAATGCTACAGGCGAAAATATCGTTGAAAGCATTTTAAAGTTAAAGGCAAAACACAAGCTCACGGGGTGCTAAAAAAATCAGAGAATTGTTGTTTAAAGAGTTTACTATCGACCAAGTACCCTCTATCGTTACTGTTCATAATATACTCAAGAAAAACGGTTTAGTTTGTCCTCAAAAACGAATGAGAAGAGTCAAGCCAGTCTTCCCTATTTTCGATCCAAAAGCATGTAATGAAGTGTGGAGCGCAGACTACAAAGGGAAATTTCTAATGGGTAATAAAATCTATTGTCATCCTCTAACCATTGCAGACTCTAAAAGCCGTTTTTTGTTTACTGCTAAAGGGCATTATAAAGAAAATTTAAAGTCTGCTAAAGCTGAGTTTACAAGGGTTTTTAGAACTTATGGCATACCTAAACAAATCCACACAGACAATGGGAGTCCCTTTGGTTCTGTGAGAGCTATTCAACGCTATACAAGACTCTCGTATTGGTTTATTGAACTTGGAATTGCTCCTGTGTTTTCTGATCCTGCACACCCGCAACAAAACGGCAGGCATGAACGCATGCATCGTGATTTAAAGGCTGCTTGTGCAAAACCCTCAGCCTTTGATTTAAAAGCGCAACAAAGACGTTTAAATCACTTTGTAAAGGAATATAATAACATAAGACCACATGAAGCTTTAGATATGAAAACACCAGCTGATGTCCATGATTTTTCTACCGAGACCATTCCCAGAAAGAATCCCTAATTTTGACTATGATTCTAAATACAAAGTGCTTAAGGTTACAAAGAATGGTTCTATCAGATGGAAGTCCTATTACTGGGTATATGTAACTGCTGCTTTAATGGATAAATATGTCGCTATTGAAGATATTGGAAATGGAATTTGGAAAGTATTTTATAGAAATGTACTTTTAGGTTTCTTTGATGAGAGACATCTGAGAAATAAACAACAATCAACAAGGTTAGAAACTAATTTAGTGTAAAGTCTAATCTTTAACTTGTGTAAAGGATGTCCCTTAACGAACATTTAAAACGAACATTGAGAATTGAACAATACTAAGACAAAACTTAAAGAAGTATATATTCCATTTTTAATAGTTTCGATAGGAACTATTCTTTTTTACAACCTTTTTCGTTGGACTTTAGATATTAAACTAGGTATTTTACCTTTAAAGGAAAACTTGTTGAATTTTTGGATTCCTTTCGCTCTTCCCTGGATTCCAATACTCATTTGGTTACGAAGAAGGATTCGAATTTTAAATGTAAGGGGTAAAAGAGATAATGGATATTTTGGATATCAATTTGCTATGGCAGCAGCAATAGCTGTACCAATAATTATAAGTCAAAACTACATTGAGAAAAGTTCTTTTAACTTGAACGAAATATCATCAATCTTAAAAGTAAAAGAATTAAAAAAGGAAAAATATTTCAAAATAGCTTCATTTGATATTGACCAAAACTCAAGTCTTCCTTATGTAACTGCGAGAACTTCGGGCGAAATAATGATAATTTGAACTTTTACTTATATCTCGCTTGTCCTTTCGAAAATACAAGTTCAATTTGGTATGGAGTTGAATATAATAAGAATGTAAGCAATAGAATTAATGAACAAAGGAAAAATTCAGAGTATAGAACTTTCATAAACAAATCAGAGAAAGAATTTAAAACCTATGATTTTCAAGATGTAGAATATTTTGAACGACTTGGATATTCAGACGACAGAGACGGATTTATAGAGGCAATCAAAGAAAAAAAACCTAATATAAACGAAAAGAAACAAATAATACTTGTACCTAAAAAAGATGTTTTTGAAAAAAGACTTGGCAATTCGTTCCCTTGGATTTTCGGCTCTTTTGGAATTGGAGCTTTTATACTTCTAGCAATGGTATTAATACCAAAAATTGACGAAAAGGAGTTAAACGATTTTAAAAAGAATAAACCATTAAAAGAAGATGATTTAAAAGATATGATAGGCTTTTTAAATCCAATGGGTGAAAATAAAGCCACAGCAATTTTATTGCTTCTAAATATCATTGTTTTCCTAATTATGACATTTGACGGACTAAATATAGTTTCACCTACGCCAAAAGAATTGCTCGAAATTGGAGGAAATCGACGATTTGAAGTTATGAATGGAGAATATTGGAGATTATTTTCTTCTATGTTTATTCACGGTGGACTTTTACACTTGTTTATGAACTTAATCGGACTTGGACTTGGTAGCAGTTTATTGGAAAAGGTTCTTGGCTCTGTAAAACTAATAATTATCTACATTGTTTGCGGAATACTTGCAAGTTTAGCGAGTATTTATTGGCACGAGAATACAGTTAGTGTTGGAGCGTCTCGGTGCTATTTTCGGGCTTTATGGACTAATTTTAGCCTTTACAGTTTTTAAGATTTATCCCAACTATATGCGTGGAATGACTTGGATGCTATTAGGATTTTATGCTGGAGTAAGTTTATTATTCGGATTTTTAGGCGGAATTGACAATGCTGCTCATTTTGGAGGACTGATAAGTGGCTTTATTATTGGAGGAATATTGATTTTAATTAATACGGAACAACTGAAAAAAAACGCAAGCTAACACCGTATAAAATTAATTGCAAGTTCGAGTTTGCTTACGAAAATCCTCGCGGGTTTTCTATCCAGTTTGTATTTGCTAAATTAGGTGCTTAAAACACGCAACTAATCTTATACATCAACGTTGGCAACAAGCAAAATCAACTAACCCTAAAGAATGAACAATCATCGAACGGAATTTTTATCGAGTATATTAAATAATAAAAAGAATCTCGCTGAACTAGTTGCAGCAGCCATCGTCATAGGACTAGGAATAAGTTTTATTGCTTCTAGTATATTTGAATATTTCGACTTCAAATATAAAAATCTAATATTTCTCATAATAGGTTCTATACTTACACTGATTGGATTTATTTTTTATCTCAATAAGTTTTTTGGAAGAAAAAAATTCTCAAAAAAAATTGAAGGATTTTTCATTTTAGATAAAAAAGAAAAGAAAGTTATAGATATTGACAATTATGATTATGCAAACAAATTAGCTAGTAATTTAAAATATGCTTTTAAAGAAGACAAAGCATTAAAAAAGACTTGGAATAAAGTTGACTTTGAAAATGTCTTTAAAAAAGGAATGAAGTTTCTTGAAATTATCAATGAAGCGTCAGAATATTATTTACTAGAAAAATTATCCAGCCATTTATCTGTTTATTTTAATAACTCAAAATTTGACAAAGATGAACTCGTTGAATATGAAAGAAATGACATTCCGAGACGTTCTTCTTAACAACAGATTTTTAGAACTGTTCTCAAAACCAATGGAACAAAGAGAATCGTTTATATCAGACGATGAAATAGATGGAGTTTTTGAGATAAAGAAAAAAGGAAAGAAAAAGTCTGCTGGTAAAATTGTTTCAAGCTTTAAGAACGGAGTAATGTTTAGTCACTTTGATTTAAAATTACCAAAGAACAGTAAATTAAAGAGAAACTCTGACAATTCTATTTCTCTAATTACTGAAAGGTTTACAATTAATCTTAAAACAATAATTAGCGGAATAAACACATATATTCCTTGGGAATATAGAAAATACTATCTTGGGTCAGAATATAACAATGACCAACCTGCATTTATAGCAACATACGAAATTGAAATTCATTTTCATTTAAGTTCTTTATTCAAAACGAATAGTTGGCAATATTATGAATGGGTTGATTCTTTTATAAATCAAATTGAGGCTGATATTTCAGAAGAGTATTATTTTAACAAAAAAATTGAATGGGATAAAACATATCCAATAATTAAAATGTTAAAAGAAAATAAAACTGAAATAAAAAAAGATAAAAAGTAAAATGCCAGTTGCCAACACCGTGTATAATTAATGGCTGGTTCTCGCTTACTTACGAAAATCCTCGCGGATTTTCTATCCGGTTTTTATTTGTTAAATTAGGTGCTTAAACACGCCACTAATCAACACAATCACGTTAGCCCACATGCCCACTCGGCGCGAAAAAAAATTCTAAAGTTGCTTAAAAGTAAAAAAACAACGCTTCTCACCTACTTACTCAACCTATTTCGGATAAAAGCACAACGCGACACTGTTGCGTCGGACTGATCTACGTTGCGGTAAAACTAGTTGTAAAAAGCTGATGACGCTCTAAATTTATTACTCAACCGTATTCTGACTTAAACAACGCGAAACTATTACGGCGGATTGCTATTAAAAACGGCATATCTTAACCTTCAAAATATAATATCAATAGCTATCTGTAAAACAATACTTTGCGAAACTGGAGTTCCAACTGTGATGAAATAAAATAACGTGGGCTAACACGGTGTATAAAAAATTGCTATTTTGGGCTAGCACAATGGTAGTTGCTTGTTTGCTTGCTTCTGATTTTCCTACGGAAAATCCCCGCATACAAACTACGCAACTTATCATACACGAACCGTTACCAACCATGCCACTCGGCTCTAAAAAAAAACACTTCTTAAACAATCTCTAAGGATAAAAACCACTAAAGTTACCGGATAAAATTTTACAATAACATTCTCGGCAAATAAGAGTGTAAATCTTACGTCGGACAAACCTCACTCCTACGCTATAATAAAAACGGATTTAAGCCTGGCGCAACTCTTAAGGCGGACTGGTTTAAATTACGGCTAATCAAATACATAAAAACTGATTTCGGACTGACAAAAGCAATACGCAATCTTTGCGGCGGATTGATATAAGAAACGGCTAACTGGGTAAATTAAAATAACGGTTGGTAACAATGTGTAAAATAAATACTACTTTTATGGCTTAACCTAAAGGTTGTTCGTGTTAGCTTGCTTCGGATTTTCCTACGGAAAATCCCCGCACACTAACCCGTACTTACCTTACACGAACCGTTAGCCCACATGCCCACTCGGCTCGAAAAAAAATCCTAAAGTTGCTTAAAAGTGGTTTAAAAGTGAAAAACAACGCTTCTCACCTTCTTACTCAACCGATTTCGGATAATAGCACTACGCGCCACTGTTGCGACGGACACTTTTACGTTGCGGCAAAGATAGATGTAAAAAGCTGATGCCGCTCTAAGTTTATTACTCAACCGTATTCTGACTTAAACAACACGAAACTATTACGGCGGATTGCTATTAAAAGCGGCATATCTTAACCTTCAAAATATAAAATCAATAGCTATCTGTAAAACAATACTTTGCGAAACTGGAAATCCAACTGTTATGAAATAAAATAACGTGGGCTAACACGGTGTATAAAAAATTGCTATTTTGGGCTAGCACAATGGTAGTTGCTTGTTTGCTTGCGTCTGATTTTCCTACGGAAAATCCCCGCACTCAAACTACGCAACTTATCATACACGAACCGTTGGCAAACATTTATACGAAACGAAAACTGAATGGGAATATTTGACAAACTTTTTGGAACGAAAAAGAAAGTTTCCGAAACTAATGAAAATCCTGATAACACGAAATTGATTAGGTTATTGGAAAAATATGGCAAAAACAGAACTCAAGAGAATTACAGAAAAGCAATAGAGGAAATAATGTATGGGAACTCTATGTTAGTATTGTCATCTATAAATGGTGGAGCACCGAAAAACGATTGGGAAACTTTGGAAAAGGGTTCGACATTAAAACTTACTTCTGTTTTCGACCAAGACGGACTAAAAGTTCGGGAGCTTTTACATCATCAGAAAATCTTGTGAAATGGACTGGAAAAGTTACCGAATATACGGCAATGAAAGGAAAAGATGTCGTTGACTTTTGTCAAGCAAACGGAATTGACAGAGTTGTTATAGATTCAGATATGCCAACAATGTTTGTGCTTGAACGAAACAGAGAAAATATTCAAACGGAAACAATTCAAGAAGAAACGCAAGTTACAGTAGGAACACCAATGAAACCGATTTCAGAAAAATTATTGAAAAAATTTCAAAGTAATTTTTCAAAAGTAAGTGTCATAAATGAAGTATATCATTATGCAATGGTTAGAAACAATGAAAACATTTTAATGCTTGGGTTTGTGCTTGACACTTATTCTGACAATTCAAGAGCAGCTTGTATTGGAACAATTCAAAATTCAATGAAGGGAGAAAAATTGGACCTGCCTCTTGAAATGTTTATGTTGAATGACGAAGGTTGGTTACAAACCGTAAAAGGAATTGAAAACTCATTGATTTACAAAAAATAAAAACGATTTGCCAACAATGGCTATAAGTAATTGTGTAGAGGGTTAAGCATTTGAAAAAGACTACAAATAATCAATAACTTCCCTATCTGAAAAAAAGATTACAAAACACCACAACTACTCATAGCCTACACCGTTGTGTGCAATTTGGCTACGTTACCAAGATTTGGTATCTTTGAGTAAATTATAGTCAAAATGGGAAAAAACACATCAATATCACTAGGAAATCATTTTGAGGATTTTATACGAGAAGAAGTAAATTCGGAAGATATGGTTCGGTTAGCGAAGTTATCCGTTCAGCATTACGTTTATTAGAACGTGAAGAAAAAAAGGAAAGAGAACTGATTAAAGCTCTTGAAGTTGGAGAAAATAGCGGATTTGTTGAAAATTTTGACCCAAAACAAAATCTGGCTGAGTTACATCGCCAAAACTTATGAGTAAAAACAAATATCGAATAAGTAAACAAGCGATAGATGATTTAAATGACATTTGGGTTTATACTTTCCACAAATGGTCTAAAGAGCAAGCCGACAGATATTATGCCCTAATAATTGGAGAGATTGAATTTATAGCGGATAATTATCTGACTGGAAAATCCGCAGAACAAACTCGAAAAAACTATCGAGTAACGAAAATTAAATCGCATCTGATTTTTTACAGAAAAGTCGAAAATGAAATTGTTGAAATCGTTAGGATTTTACATCAGAGAATGGATATTAAAAAACGACTGAAATAAAAAACTGCACACAACACGGTGTATAATTAATTGCTTTGGTCGTTGCCTATTTAGAAAATTCCTTCGGAATTTTCTCCGGTACGTCTAAGTTTACTAAATTAGTTGCTTGACACGCAACTTATCATACACGAACCGTTGTGGCTAATTTGAAAGCGCACCCTGAATTATAAAACCAAACACAAAAAAGAAGACTGAAACAGAAAAATGATAAAAAATAAAAAAGCTAAATGGATTGTAAGAGCATTATTGCTTATTGGAACCGTAGTTTCATTATTTTTCGTCCCTTGGATTTTGGTAAAGGCTTGGATTTTACCGCTACCGAGATACCGTTCAAGAACAAGTAGATGAAGCAATAGGTTATGGTTTTGATGGTATGATTGTTTACGTAGACCAAGCAGGAAAACAACCCCAGTTCTATACTGGCGGTTGGAAAGATAGAGAAAAGAAAATTCCAGCCGACCCAAAATCATTGTTCAAAATTGCTAGTATTAGTAAGTTGTATACAGCTGTAGCAGCTACGAAATTGGTCAAAGAAAAGCGTTTGTCTTTTGATAAACCATTAACCGATTATCTTCCCGAACTAAAAGGAAGAATAGAAAATGCCGATGAAATCACATTAAAAATGATGATTCAACACCGGTCTCGGAATTCCAAACTTTACCGACAATCCAGCGTTACGGGAAAACGAAGAAGAAAATGGCAAAAATGCCTTAGAGTTTGCTTTAGACTTACCTGCTAGTTTTAAACCGGACAAAGGATATGAATATTCAAACACGAATTATTTGTTACTTCGTAGGATTTTGGATAAGGTTTTAGGATACAATCACAATGATTATATCAAAGAAAAAATATTAATTCCCATAGAGTTGAAAAACACCTACTTTTCGATATCTGAAGTGGATTTGGAAGATGTGATGAGCGGATATTATGTAGGAATTGAAGAAGACTTTAAGGCACGTGATAATGGAATGTTGGCAACAGCAGAAGATGTTGCCATCTTTATTAGAGCCTTAAATGATGGTTCGGTGTTTGAAGAAGGAGAAGAAGAAATCTATCCTTACGAATATAATCACGGCGGTTTAGTGGTTGGTTATCAAAGTTTGGCAGAATACCACAAAGATATAGATGCGGTTGTCGTTCAATTTATTAACACAACAGATTTTGAAGGATATGAATGGAATTTATCGGAAATTATAATTAACCGAATTGTGAAAATTATTAAAAAGAAAAACTAGCCACAACAACGTGTATAGCTCATTGCGGCTGAATTCCTATTCGGAATTCATTGCAATTTGCTATCTTTCGGTCACGGCGGAAAATCCTCGCGGATTTCCCGCAACGAGCCATACACAAAACCGTTAGCCCACATGCCCACTCGGCTCGAAAAAAAATCCTAAAGTTGCTTAAAAGTGGTTTAAAAGTAAAAAAACAACGCTTCTCTCCTACTTACTCAACCGAATTCGGATAAAAGCACAACACGACACTCTTGCGACAGACTCTTTTACGTTGCGGCAAAACTGTATACGTAAAAGATTAAAAAATGATTACTCAAGCATTTTCTGACCTTAGCAAAACGCAACTCTTACGACGGATTTATATAGCAAACGGCAAATCGTAACGCACAAAAAATAAAATCAATAGTAGCACATAAAACAAAACTCTGCGGAGCTGCAAAGCCATATGGAGAAAAATAAAATAACGTGGGCTAACAATGTGTAAAATAAATACTACTTTTATGGCTTAACCTAAAGGCTGTTCGTGTTAGCTTGCTTCGGATTTTCCTACGGAAAATCCCCGCACACTAACCCGTACTTACTTTACACGAACCGTTACCAACCATCCCACTCTGCTCTAAAAAAATAGAATCTAAAAGATCTCTAAAATTAAAAACTATACCAGTTAGCGGATATAAAATCACAATAACATTCTGACCAAATAAGCGCGCAACTCTTACGTCGGACTGATTAACATTACGGCAAATCAAAGTATTTATAAAACCAATTTCTGACTGACCAAAGCAAGGCGCAATCTTTGCGGCGGATTGATATACGAAACGGCTAACTTGGTGAATAAAAATAACGGTTGGTAACAATGTGTAAAATAAATACTACTTTTATGGCTTAACCTAAAGGCTGTTCGTGTTTGCTTGCTTCCGATTTTCCTACGGAAAATCCCCGCACTCAAACCCGTACTTACCTTACACGAACCGTTGTAACACATTTAAAAAAAACCAATATTGCCTAAAATAAATAGACTGAAAGGATTGCCGAATACTATAACTCAACAGTTTTTCAGTACGACTTTTTATTATAGTAAAGGATATATGGCTGATTGGGTTTTCAATGCTGCATCTGAAAAAAATGTGAGTGAATTAACAATTGACTTTTGGAATAATACAATTACGCCAAATGAACTCGAAATAAAACCAATCTTAAGTCAATTACCAAGATTAAAAGAGACTGTACATAAAACATTAAAAAGTCAAAATTTCGAATCTGACTTTATAAAGAAAGGTTTTATGGTAATCAAAATGGGTAAAACTGGATATCGATATTTGTATTGTAAAACGATATTAATTGACAAGAATGGAATTGAACATATAGGAAAAGAATATACGGAATCTGTTTATGAACAGAATTTTAAAGTTTTTAGGACTAAAAAAAAATACTCTGAATCTATTAAAGACAATTTTAAAACATCTAATGAAAGTATACTTGAACGAATTAAAAATCTATTCAGATAAAAAACGTGTTACAACAATGTGTATAATTCATTGCTAGTTAGAGCTTACTTACGAAAATTCCGCTGGAATTTTCTATCTGTGATTTGTTTGCTAACTTTAATGCTTAAACACGCAACGAAATCATACACGAGACCGTTACCTGCAATTTAAAAAAAATGATAGACAGAGAAGAAATTGTTGAATTATTGAGAATTAAAGCAAATGGAAATCTGTATCATCGAGAAGGTCAAACTGTTGAATTTAAAGAACAGTTTAATTTTGCTGGTTTAGCGGATTATTTCAAAGACTTCTCTGCCTTTTCTAATAATAAAGGTGGTTATCTGATTTTTGGGATTACTGATAGTCCAAGAAAAGCAACAGGACTTTCTGACCAATCAGAAAATCAATTTGAAAAAATTGACCCAGAAAAAATTAGTGGTTATTTACTTGATATTTTTTCGGGACATATTGAATGGGAACAAGAATTAATGGAAATTAATAATTTAAATTTTGGGGTATTTAAAATTACTGAAGCAAATGTAAAACCCATAATTGCAAAAAAAGATGAAGGGAAAGATAACCATATAAAAAATGGAGAAATTTATTTTAGATATGGTGGTAGAACACAAAAAATAAGATTTCGAACTTGAATCTATCATTAATCATAGAATTGAAAAAAACAATAATTCTTGGATGGATTTAGTAACTAAAATCGGAAAAGCAGGACCACAAAATGCTGCAATATTAGACACAGAAAAAGCATTAATTGAAAAAGGAAATAATCAATTAATGGTAATAGATGAACGATTAGCGAAGAAATTAACATTCATTAAAGAAGGAGAATTTACTGAGAAAAAAGGAGCGAAAACTCTTCAATTAGTTGGAGACATAACACCAATTGACCAAGTAGATGTCGTTCGTAAGGTTAAAGAAAATTTAATTAAACGTTACCCTTTAACATCGATACAAGTCGCTGACAAAGTTAAAGAAATTTGTCCTGAATGTACTCGTAACGAAGTTTGGAGAATAATAAGAGAGAATAATCTAAAACAGAATTTCGATTATTCAGCGTATAATTTCAGATCAAAAGAACACGAGGATAGATATAAAGAAACCGGAGAAATTCCAAATGGAACAGCAAGCATATTTAATCCAAATTCAATAGAGTTTATAACTAACATTTGGAAACAAGAAAAATAAAAAACTGCAGGTAACACCGTATATAATTTATTGCTGGCTTCTCGCCTACTTACGAAAGTCCTCGCGGACTTTCTTGGTCGGTTATTATTTACTAAATTAGTTGCTTGAAACACGCAACAAACCATATACAATCACGTTGGCATTAATTTGAAAATCATAAATGGGGAAAAAGAATAAGAAGAAAAAAAATAAATTTAAAAAGTTAAAATCTGACTTAAATATTCCTTTTCTGATTTTAGGATTATTATTTCTACTATTCGGATTTATTAAAAATGCTGACGTTAACGAAAACAAACTACAACAAATAAATGTAGTTTTAAGCACTAAAATAAAGCCTATCACTGGGACGAGAGGTCTTTATGGTTACAAGTTTTGGACTAAAAAAAATAATGCTGAATTTGTTATTGAGAGAGGGATTAAAATTTCTAATAATTTTAAAGATTTTATGAATTTAAAAAAAAATGATGTAATTAAAATTAGGGTTGATAAAAACAGTTATGACTTCACGGACAAATTAGAGCGAATTCCAATTTATTCCCTCGAACATAATGGTAAGAAATATATAAGTTTAGAGAATTTTAAAACTGATAATAAAATGTACAGTTTGCGTTATAAAGTAATATTCATATTTGGAGGAATTATTTTATTACTCAATGCTTTCTCAATTCTGAAAGTAAGACAAACATTTGTTTTAATTGGTTTGTTTTTTATTGCTATCTTAATTATGAGAATATTTGGATTTGGAATTTACGTAAAAAACTAACGCCAACACGGTGTATAATTAATTGCTATGGCAAGTGCTTATCCGGAAAATTCCTACGGAATTTTCTCTGACACGTTTAAGTTTACTAAATTAGTTGCTTATAAACGCAACTAACCAAGATACACAACAACGTTGTGTACAATGGCTCACTCGGCCGGAAAAAAAAATCAAAATAATTAAATTTTAGTGGTTTAAGTCCAATAAATTCTAACCCAAGTAAAACGTAATTAGGTGCGCAACTAAACGTGTTTTTATGGATAAAAAAGCGGATTATAAAAGGATATACAAATCGGTGTGCAACTGTTGCGCGGACTTATGCTCTACTCCTATTGCGGATAAAAATAGTCCTCTAAAACTGCTGATTAACGCAAAACGCAACGTTGCGAACGACTGACCTTCTAAACGGCAAAGCAAATCGCAAAAAATAAATAAAGCACTGTACACAACAAGGTGTAAAAGTAATTGCTTGGGCTGTGCTTCTCGGAAAAATCCTGCGGATTTTTCCTCCGGTTCGGTTTTGTTTACTATTTTAGTGGCTTATCAACGCAACTACCCTTACACAAACCGTTGTAAACAATTGCCCAAACAAACCCAATAAATGGAAATAAGCCAAAATCAGAATAAAGTAACAGGGGAAATAGTTGACCTAATTGCAAGTGCGATTGGAAAAAATAGGGAAGTACATTCTGCGACCGCAATCGCAACTTCATCAAGATTATCAGGTTCATTTTTATTCAAATCATTCGGACTGAATATTGATGATGCAAAACCTGGAACAGCAGTTCTTTCTCAAGAAGCGAATGAGCAAGGACCTGAACTGATTAATGTGATTGGAGCTGTCTTGGCGAATATGGGAGTAACTGTTGACAATAAAAAAATAAAATCAGCTGAAATCCAAAAAACTGAACTTGACTTTTTACAATCCCTGAACTTGACCCAAGCCAAAGCAAATGAAATAATGAAAAAGCACAAGTTGACCGAAAAGGAAATGTCTGTAGCTTGCGCAATGTCGACAGCTTTCATAATCCAACAATGTCAAAACGACTTGGAAGTTGAATCTGGATTTAATACAGCGGTTTATGGACTAATAGAAGGCTCGAAAACTATTCCACCTGAATTGACTGAACCGACAACTGAACAGAAAAAATGGTATAAATTCCGGTAATCGGAATTATAAAATGAATAAAACAACTGTTTACAACACCGGCTATAGTTCATTGCTTCTGACTTTCCTCTCGGAAAGTCCTCGCAAATGTGCTATATTCGGTTTACGGCGGAAAATCCTCGCGGATTTTCACGCAACGAAACCATAGCCCAAACGTTGGCAACAAGCTGAAAAAACATCCGAACAAACAATAAAATGAACAGAATAATATTAATTGGAAATGGATTTGATTTAGCTCACGGAATGAAAACCAGCTACAGACATTTCATAGACAGTTATTGGGAAAAATGTATCAAAGAAGTTCTTGAATTAGCAATAAATACTGAATATGAAAATGAAGAAATAATTGTAAAACAAAGAGGTTATGGTCAAATTACTGCAACTAATTATAAAGACTTTAGCGAAACTTTAAAAAGGCAAAATATAAAGCTAATTTTTAAAAATAAATTTTTTCAAATTATTACAGATAATTCTAGTATCCATAATTGGGTGGATATTGAAAATGAATACTACACTTTATTAAAAAATTCTAGAAAAGCAGGAAGCTATAGTGTAACACAACTAAATTCTGACTTTAATAATGTAAAAAATAAATTAGTTGAGTATCTCAAAGAAATTGAGACTAACTTTAATAATGATTTAGGAAAAGAATATTTAAATACAAAAAGAATAATTGGTTATAAAATTTATCATCCTTTTAAACTAAAAGACTTTTCAGAATCATCTTTAAACCAAAAAGCGGAATTAGAATACAATCTAATAAAAAAAGATTTAGAAGCTCTTGCTGAAAAGCAAATAACAATGGACGAGTTAAGCGAAAGCAAAAGAAGATTGATTCAAAGAATTGACTCAAAAAAACCATTATCAGAAATTAAAAAACTTCTGCAATCAGATTCTGCAACTAATTATTTTGACTTAATTCCGAGACGAAACAATATTCCTAAATTTTAATTACACTTTCACCGACAAATCATATAACAACCCAAGAGAATTTGACCAATATAATGAGGATAAATATTCTTCTGTAAAATCAATTCATATACACGGAACTACAGATAGACACGACAATAATCCTGTGATTTTCGGATTCGGAGATGAAATTGATGATGATTATAAGTCAATAGAAAAATTAAACGACAATAGCTATCTTGAACACATAAAGTCAATTAATTATCTAGAGACAGACAACTATAAAAAGCTTTTGGAATATATTAATAGTGGGAATTTTCAGATTTTTATTTTTGGACATTCTTGTGGTATTTCAGACAGAACACTTCTTAACACCATTTTTGAACACGAAAATTGTGCTTCAATTAAACTATTTTACCATCAAAAAGCAGAACATATAGATAATTATAGTGATATAGTTCGGAATATCTCTAGGAACTTTAATGACAAAGCTAAAATGAGAGACAGAGTTGTGAATAAAAATTATTGCGAACAATTAAAATAAAGCCAGTTGCCAACAACGTATAAAATTAATTGCTAGTTCAAGCTTGCTTACGAAAATCCTTTCGGATTTTCTATTCAGTTTGTATTTGCTAAACTAGGTGCTTGAACACGCAACTAATCTTATACAATCACGTTAGGCAACATTAAAAAAACATCGAGAAAACAAGAATGATTTTAGATGATTTAGAATATATAACTATAGAAAACCAAACAACGGAATTTCCGAAACACTTTCACGAAACGTTTTGTATTTCACTAATACATAAAGGAATTGAACAAATTGATTTTGAAAATCAAAGCCTTTTTAGTGAAGCTGGTACTATATCAATAACTAATCCCTACGAAATACATTCTAATCCTTTATTTGACAAAAAAAATCAATTGAAATTTGATACTATTTACATTCCAAATCAATTAATGAAAAATATATTAAATGGGAAAAACATCAAATTTATTAATAGAAACATAAAGAGTAAAAATGCTAACAATTTATTTGTGAAACTTAAAAATGCTATTGACAAACAGGAAACTGAAAATATCGAATTTTATTTACGACAATTTATTAGCAAGTTAAAATCCTACTCTCAAGAAAACGAAAATGAATATTCTGAATTAAATTTAAATAGTTTCAAGCAAATTAACAACTACATTGAAACTCATATTTACGACAAATTTAGTCTAAACGAACTATCAAAAATTGCGAACATTAATAAATTTGGATTTGCTAAAAAATTCAAAACATCAACAGGGATGTCACCAATTAATTACATATTGATGAAAAAAGTATTTTCAAGCAAAAAGTTAATTAATCAGCAAACAGAACTTACAGCAATAGCGTATCAATACAATTTTACAGACTTGGCACATTTTTCCAAAACGTTCAAACGTTTTGTTGGAATTTCACCTAAAAATTACCAACAAAGCATTATTCAAAAATTATAATTGCCAACATTATACAAGTGCCAATATTATTTCCTCATTACATTTGGAAAAATTTCAAACCCAAATGAAAAAAATATCATATTTCTCTCTTCTCTTTTGTATTATATCAAATGTAATTTTTGCACAATCCATAGATGACCCTTTTTCACAGAAAAAGATGCGAAAAGATTTAGAAGTGTTAAAAAAAATAAGAGTAACAACAAATTCGGATTATACAAATATCGTACAAGTCAAGAAATCGATAGCATTTATAATTGGGCAGATAACCAAATTGATAAATCTTCTACTTATCGTGATTTTTATAATATCATTTTACAGCTAACAGATTTTGAAGGTAGTCTACATAACGATACATCTATACCTGAAAAATTAAATGAATCTTTAAGAACTGAAAAAAAAGGTTATTTTCCATATCCAATAAAATGGATTGATGGAAAATGGATTATTAATTTTGAAAAAGGAAAAATTCCTTTAGGTTCTGAAATCATATCAATAAACAATGAAAAAATTGAGAATATTGTAAAAAATCTCTACAAATACTATACTACGGACGGAATAAATAAAACAGGAAAGCGAATAGGTTTAAATTACAGTTTTAGTAAATATTATCGTTTACAATATGGTATAACAGAAACATTTTCGGTAAAATATAAAGAAAACAAGTCAGATGAAACAGACGAAATAACCGTAAAAAGCATTGATTATAAAAACTATTATGCAAATGCAAAAAACAGATTTTCAAAACCATACGATGAAGTAAATTATAAAGATTGGAACGATAATGAAATCTACAGTTATAAATCAATTGACAAGTCTACCGGAATTTTAACCATTAATGACTTTGGAATGGGAAACGAAGAAGACCAAAGACATCTAAAATATGTTTCATTTTTAGATAGTATTTTTACAACTATAAAACAAAATGAAATAAAAAATTTAATTGTAGATGTACGCTACAATGGTGGCGGAACTGACCCAAATGATTTAGTAACATACTCTTATTTGACCGACCGAAATTTTTCAGAGAATAAGCAAGCTTGGATAAGTTTTAAAAAAATACCACATTTAAAATATATAGAGAGTAAAGTGCCGTCATTTTTGAGGTTTTTAGGCGTTGGCAAATTTAACAAATGGTTTCAAAAAGAATTTTATATAGAAAAAGAAAATCGCTTTTATCAAGGTCCTTTAAGCGAAGACCATAAAGTAAGAACACCTAACAAGCAAGCATTTAAAGGAAAAATATATCTTCTTATAAGCCCAAGAATTGCTTCAGCAGGAAGTTTATTTGCTTCAATGGTAGCTGGAAATAGTAATACAACTGTAATTGGAGAGGAAACAATGGGTGGATATTATGGACACAATGGACATACACCTTTTACTTATATTCTTCCAAAATCTAAAATTTCAACCTCATTTTCTATCGTAAATTTGGAACAAGATGTTCCGAAAAAAGAAAATCAACTATATAACAGAGGAATTATTCCTGACTTTGAAGTAAAGCAAACTTTTGAGGATTATTTGAACCAAAAGGACGTACAAATGAATTTCGTATTAGATTTAATAAAAAAGAACAGTACGGAATAATAACGTTGCCTAACAAAGTATAAAATTAATGGCTGGTTCTAGCCTACTTGGAAAATTCCTGCGGAATTTTCCGCTGGCAAGTATTTGTTTACTAAATTAGTTCCTTAAACGCGCCACTAATCTTATACGTAAACGTTGTGTACAATGGCTCACTCGGCTCCAAAAAAAAACCATATTCGCTAAAACTAATACTCTAAAGCATTAATTTTTATCAAAAAAATTAACACGTAATTATTACGTAAAATAACGGTTTGTAAACGGATTAAATAGCAAAACGGAGCAATGCGCAACGGTTCTACCACTCAATCGCTTTCTGACAACTTAAATGCGCGACTGTAACGGACTACCGCTCTGCTCCTATTACGTATAAAAACATGACTCTAAAAGTGCTGTTTAAAGCAAAAAGCAATATTGACAACGGATACCACTCGGTGTGATAAATGGAATAAAAAATATAAAGCACTGTACACAACAGTGTGTAAAAATAATTGCTTGGTTCTATCTTACTCGGAAAATCCTAGCGGATTTTCCTCCGGTTCGTTAATATTTACTATTTTAGAGGCTTAATCACGCAACTATCCTTACACTTAACGTTAACTGCAAGCACAAAATATGAACGTAGAAAGATTACATAGAATATTGTTGGATATACAACAAGAATTAACCAAAACGAATCAAGCAACTTTGATTCAGCAGATTGAAACTCATTTGCAAAACCAAATAAACCAACCACAACAACCTACTCATCAAACAAATTTTGTTAAGGCTCTCGAAAATTTATACAAAGCTCTTGAGAATTCAAAGTACAATGGTTTCTCTCCTAGTTGGAAACAGGTAATTGATGAAATAACAGCAGATGACCTACTCGGTAATCCATTGAAGACAAAATTAGAACAAATATTATCTCAGAATACAATTACTCCTGCTAAAGCTCTTGAAGACATAAAAGCAATTAATGCTGAGTTTAAATTATTTCAAACTGCCGTTACAAACACTCTTGCAGGATTCAAAGAACTTGGAATAGAGGAAGAAGAACTTGAACCAGGAGAATGCGAACTTGGATATACTATCCCAAGAGAATTCATAGATAATAAACTTTCTTCTTTCAAAAAAGAAGTTTCGGAACTTACATTTATTCTAAATCATATATCAGAAGCTGTAGAGGGAGAAAAACAAGAATATAAAATCAAAACAATTTCTTCTAGTGATTTTCTTCTTTACGTAGTAATCGGACTTCAGGTAGCTGATGTTTTATCTAAAGCAACTGAAAGGATTTTGAACCATTATAAGCAAATTTTGGAAATAAAGGTCTTAAGAAATCAACTAAGTGAAAAAGGAGTTCCGATAGCTAAAACTAAAGGGGTTGACACTTACGCCAACGGAATGATGGAAACGGAAATTAAAAAGATTGCTAAAGAAGTATTGGAAGAACATTATAATAATGGCGATACTGCTAGAAAAAACGAGCTTGAAAATGGAGTCGTATTTGCACTTAACAAATTAGCAAACAGAATCGATAATGGTTTTAACGTAGAAATTAGAGTAGAACCTTTACCAAAACCTAAAAAGGAAGATGAAATCTCTGAAACGCAACAAGCACAAATTGATTTAGTTACATCAATACAAAAGAGTTCGAGCAATATTGAATTTATCGAGACTAGTGGAGAATCAATACTTGAATTACCTGAAAAAAAGAAGAATAGCCAGCAGTTAACAATGGCTATAGTTAATACGGGTTTTGGTGCTTAACCCAAAGTGTAGAGCTTTTAACAAAGTCCGCCAAATCTTTTGATTTGGCTTTAAAATAAAAAAGATAAAACAAAATAAAAAGTTTTGGCTAAGTGCTTAATCAAAAGGGCAGTTCCTTTTAATCCCGCACTAACCATAGCCGAGACGTTGTAAGCCATTTGAGAAAAACGCCAATGAAAATAATAATCGGAATAATTATAGCAATCGGACTTATGTTTTTTTACTTAAACAAGAAAAAAGAAAACCCCACAGAATCAACATCTGAAAACCCTAAACCAGTTAATTTCTACTCATTAAATGATGGAAACCAAAATGAACTGATTATATCAATGGAAATTTCTCAGAAATGGCTTGATTCGACAAAAACAAAATATGACTGGAATGAATTTGATGAATATGACAACAGAATGTGGGAATATATGTATAAATTCTTTGACGAGACAGTTGCTAAAAGTGGAATTGAGGACTACAATGAATTGTGGAATAAATTAACTCGTGAACAAAAAATATTTTGGGCATTTCTATCATTTAACGGAGATACTGACAATGGCGGAGTTTATCAATTTATTTTCAACAGACCTGAATTTATTGTTGCAGTTGCAGAAACTTGGGACGAACTAAAAATGACCGAATTGAATACTGACTATGAAAATGTACTGAAAGAATTAACTGGAAAATCGACAAAAATCAGCGAACTTAAAGCAGTTTTTAACGATGAATCCAAAGATTGGGAAAAAAGATGGAATTCGTTTGCTGATGGATATAAAGAATTAAAATCGACTGAAAAAATTGAAGATTATTATTACGACAAAGAATTTAAGAAAAAGCTTTACAAACAAGTCGCAGATTTAATCGAGAATAACATTGACAAATTTGCAACAATAAAAGAATAAAAACGGCTTACAACACCGTATAAAATTAATTGCTAGTGCAAGCCTACTTACGAAAATCCTGACGGATTTTCTATTTGGTTTGTATTTGCTAAATTAGTTGCTTAAACAACGCAACTAATCTTATACAATCACGTTAGCAAACATTTCAGAACTGAATGGGAAATTCGATATTTTTAATAATAATTGCTATCTTAATTGTTTTATCTATTTGGTATCTGACTGTAAAATATTTTCTAAATCCATTGTTTTTTAAACCAAAAATAAAGACATCTGAAATTATTGATTTCCTGAACAAGAAAGAATGTTTATTTATTGAATATAAAGCTCTTAATAAGGAGGAAAAACAAAGAAATATTTTTAATCAGGAAAAAGGATTGACATTTGATAATATATTCTCTACAAAGTCTGAATATAAAATAATTGGATTTTCTCAAAACAAGAATAAACACAAAATATATTGGGCTGAATTAAAATCTTGGTACCGACCTTTTGGAAAACGGATCCTTAATCTAATTGAGGAAAAAGATGTTGAATTATTAGACGAATTACAAAAAGAATATAATCAAGAAATTATAAAAGTGACAGACAAATGTCCTGCTTGCAATAGCGGAATTTTAACGAATGAAACTGAATGTAAAAATTGCGGACTGAATTTAGTCGCTTAATGAACAAAAAACGATTTGCTAACAATGTGTAAATATAATTGCTTGGTCCACTCTTACTCGGAAAATCCTGCGGATTTTCCTGCGGTTCGTTCCATTTTTACTATTTTAGTGGCTTAATCACGCAACTATCCTTACACGTAACGTTAGGCACAAGCTAAAAAAGAATGACAGAAAATAACCAACTAACCATTAAATTTGGAGGAGACGGAAATATCAAAGTAGAAACTTTGACTGACTTTCTAGATGAGTATAAAAACTTACTATACTTAATAAATACGGAATTAGGTTACAAATCAGATGATTTAGTAATTGAAGTTTCTCCACCTGAAAATGGAAGCTTTAAAATAAAGATAAAGTCAAAATACAAAGACTTAATTTTAGATAAAATTGGAGATTTAAGTGTTGGTGTCTTGTTAGGACTAATTGCGATCTATTCTGCAAATGTTGGAGGTAAAAAAGATTTGGAGGAAATAAAAAGCATATTAGAGCAAAAGCAAATTCAGAATACTGATGTTCCAAAAATAGTTTACAATATTTATCAAAATTACGGAGCTCAACAAAAAATTCAACAAACATTCATTATCGTAAATAACGACGATAATATCACAGATTTAAAAATTGAAAATAAAGAAAGAGAAATTATTAGTATCCCGAAATCTGAATTTAATAATGTTATAGAAAACCTTTCTGTTTCTGAAATAGAATCTATTCCTGAATCTGATATATTATCTGATGAGGCAATTTTAATTATTAAGACAATCCATTTCGAAGGACAAGCAAAATGGGCATTTATTTTTAGAGGTTATCCAATAAAAGCTTCAATTAAAGATACAGATTTTATTAACCGACTTAACAATGAAGCATTCAGAAAAGGTGACGCTTTAAAAGTGATTTTGTCCGAACTCGTAATTACGATGAAAGTTTACAAACGTATTTAGTCGACCAAAGTAGTTACGTTATTGACAAGGTACTTGAGCATAAATCTAAAACAGAGAATCAGAATAAACTAAACCTTGAATAAATTATAATATGAATCCAATATTTGAACAACAAAGTGGAGAAGGAATTGGATATAATTATGAATACTTTCTTAAACGCTTTTTAGAGATTTGTGAAAGTCATTTAAAGAATGGAAGAGCGAAATCATTCGCTTTCATACTTTACGATTTTCACGATAAGCAAATTAGAAAAATATTAAAAACACAAGGTGGTTTTGCAAAATTGGATAGGCTTTCAGGTTTTGACTTATCAATTTTCTATATAAATAGTGAAGATAAACGTTTAATTAGCTCTTTCAATAAAATATTTTTAGGAGCTTTTGAAATTAAAAAGAAAGCGAAACTTCCTTCTGTTCTATTTTTTAAAGTAGAAAATAAAGATGTTATTGATGTGAAAATTGTTGAATTAGTGCAAGACAATATTTTATTCTCATTCCAAGAACTCTACACCACAATAGAGAGTTATCTCGGAAAACAGTAAAGAATTACCAAAACCTAAATTGAATAAAGTAATAAGTTTCTTTGAGAATATAAAAAAGATCAGTTTAGATGAATTAATTAGGATTGTAATTTCAAAAGGAATTGAACATTTTGAATGAATAAAGCCAGTGCCTAACAACGTGTAAAGCTTATTGCTTCAGCATTTTTCATCTGAAACATTAATGACTATAAATTGTTAACCCTTTTTTATTTAACTTTAGCAAAACATATCGCAACAAGCCTTACACGAACACGTTAGCCACAAGCTTAAAAATGACCAGTACTTCAATCAAAAAGATGGATAAGACTAAAACTTTGTTGCTATCAAATTGGCAATTATTTTGGCATTATTTTCTTGGACTAATTCTATTGAGTGTTGGAATTATGAACCTTTATTGGCTAAATTCTGAAAATTATAACGGAATTCGGACTGAAAAGGAAATCATAACTTCTATTATCGTTTGGTTTTCATTAGCTTTAATAGTCTTTATAATTAAGAAAAGACGACTGAATTTTGTGCGAATTGACATTTCTCTTAACGAAACTGAATTTAAAGAGAAAATGTTGGAAATAGCGGAAAAAGAAAGTTGGAATTTGACAAATAACACCAAAAGTTTTGCGAAATTTTACAATGGTTCACGGCTGGAATTGGGGATTAACAATGACAATTCTACGATTTGAAAATTACTTGTTGGTTAATAGTATTTGTGACCCGGAAATGAGGTCGTGCATATCGGTTTTTAATGAAAACGAACGGAATATAAAACGACTGAAAAAGAATTTAAAAAAGCCAGTGGCTAACAATGTATAACCGCAATTACGGCGGATTCGACTACGTCCGAATCCACTCGGAATTCCTAACGTCAGTGCCAAACCGAAAATAATCGCTAATTTAACCCGTAACTGACGTTTATACGAGACCGTTGTGCATAATTATGAAAAAACGAATTCTAATAATTTTTATACTGCTGATTTCAATGAAATCTTTCGCGTGTTCTTGCGAATGTAATTGGGATTGTAGATTCGGAGCAGTTTCTGATAATCAGGAATTCGTGGCACTTATTAAAGTCATTGAATACACGGATTATTTGGAACACGGAAATGAAAAATTTCCTTATTCGATAACGGTTGAAATAATTAAAAAATATAAAGGTTCGGAATCTCGAAAACGAATAAAAATTTGGGGAGATAACGGAATCTTATGTCGACCATATATTGAGGAGTTTAAAGTTGGAAAATATTATTTAATTGCACCATCGAAAATCGAATACGACTCGAAACCTGAACAAAAAAATGATTATGACCTATTTTCTTGCCATACCGATTATTTAGAAGTGGATTACGACAAGAAAATTGCATACGGAGAATACTCTTGGTGGCGGAAAGAAATTACGCTTGAAAAATTTGAAAGTAAACTGGAAAAATAACTATGCACAACAATGTATAACCACAATTACGGCGGATTCGACTACGTCCGAATCCACTCGGAATTGCTAACGCCAGTTCTTAACCAAAAATTAACACATATTAACCCGTAACTGACGGTTATACGAAA
Source organism: Lacinutrix neustonica (assembly GCF_026625145.1). Lineage (GTDB taxonomy): Bacteria > Bacteroidota > Bacteroidia > Flavobacteriales > Flavobacteriaceae > Lacinutrix > Lacinutrix neustonica. The sequence goes on from NZ_CP113088.1 coordinate 974,745, forward strand.
CCGTTGTACACAATTAAAAACAAGCATTTCGCTGAAAATAAAAATTGAGAGAATTACCAAAAGATATTACTGACGAAATGAAAATCCGATTTGACTCGGACTTAATATTAGCGAATAAAATTTTAGCGGAATATCTAACTGAATACGATTACCTGAATTCTGACCGAATTATTCGCTGTATAGTTTATCTAACTCAAAACGGAATTGAAAACTTTGAAAAGAACCTGATTTTAGCGGAACTGACCCAAGAGACGTAATGCTTTGGGCTGAATATGAAAGAGAAAATGGAGCTGAACCGAAAAGAGTTCGTGATTTCAATAAAACTTTTACTGAAAATGGTGTTTAAGGAAAAAACTAAGGACAATGAACTTTATGTTTATCTGAATGGAAAATTGATTTATAAAAAGTGGCTGATTACTGGCGAATCAAAAGTCTTTGACTTAATGGCATATGATAAATACACGCTGAAATCTATAAAAGAAACTGAATAAAATAACTGTGTACAACAACGTGTATAGCTCATTGCGGCTGAATTCCTAATCGGAATTCATTGCAATTTGCTATCTTTCGGTTACGTCGGAAAATCATAGCTGATTTTCCGCAACAAGCCATACATAAAACCGTTAGCCACCATTTGAGAAAAACTAAAGACATATTAATTATCATTTTCGCATTTCTAGTAGTTTTTGCTATTGGATTTGTTCTAATCGGAATTTATGTTATTCAAGATAAATATGATGGAAACTCAGAATTGACCGAACTGAATAGTAATAAAAAGATAGAAAGTCCGATTGTTGGAAAATGGAAAGTAATTAACTCAAATGTCGAACCTTTTCAAATAATATCGAACGGAAAAAAACTTTATTTGAATACAATATTCGAATTTTTAGAAAATGGAAAACATAGAGTTTATGAGACAAATAAATCGGAATTTTTCTCTTCTGTTTCTTATCGTATCGATGGACAAAAATTAGTTATGGTCGATTTAGATATGGTCTTTGATTACGGAATTGAAAATCTGACTTCTAATTCGCTAAAATTGAAAATAAGAAAAATACCAACTTACTTTTGGACTGATGAAAATCTTTCTGACCAAAAAGTTAAAGACAAAGTTTCTGAATTACAGAAAAGCGGAGTAATACTCGAACTAATAAAAATAAAAAACGGTGGCTAACACCGTATATAATTTATTGCTAGTTCTAGCCTACTTACGAAAATCCTCGCGGATTTTCTATTCGGTTTTTATTTGCTAAATTAGGTGCTTAAACCACGCAACAAACCATATACAAACACGTTATGTGCAAGCTGAAAAAACAAAAGTGTAACAATAATCCAATTTTTTAATCCTTAAAGGAAACCAAAAGAACAAATGAGAAAATTAGCTTTAATATTAATCATAGTAATTTCTTTTTCATCGTGTAATCAAAGTAAAAAAAACACCGACAATCCAATAAGTGAAAAGCAAATCGTAATGGATTCTTTAACAGCGGAATTAGATTCTATTCAAAAAAATGGACAAATAAATGGATTTGCAGTTGCAATGGTCGACCAAAACGGAGTACTCTATGAAAAAGGCTTTGGATTAGCTAATCTTGAGACAAAAGAGAAGTATACTGAAAACACCATACAGCATATTGCTTCGGTTTCTAAAACCCTAATTGGTATTGCTTTAATGAAAGCTAAAGAAATGGGGAAACTAGATTTAGACGACCCTATTCAGGACTATTTGCCTTTTAAAGTGATAAACCCAAATTATCCGAATGAAACGATTACCATAAGACAATTAGCGACACATACTTACGGTATTAATGATACGGACCAATATATGAATCGAGCTTGGATTCTTACAAAAAACCAAGACTTGACAAAGGTAAGCAAAGATTATCCAGCTCAAAGATTAAACCCAAATGAACTTGATATTCCAATGGAAAAATATTTAAAAGGATATTTGGAGTTTAATGGTGCATATTATCAAGATGATAATTACATAAACTTCAAACCAGGAGAACGGTATAACTATTCAAACATAGGTGCTACACTATGTGCTTTGGTTATCGAAAAAGCGACAGGTCAAGCATTTGATTCATTTACCGAAGAACATATCTTAAGGCCTTTAGGTATGAATTCTTCAGGTTGGTCACTTGAGGATGTGGATATAAAAAAGCATTCGAGATTATATAGAAATGATAATACGCTTTTACCCTTTTATACAGCTATAACTTATCCCGATGGAATGTTGATTTCTTCAAGTAGCGATATGGCTAAATACCTAGCTGAATTAGTTAAAGGTTATTCAGGAGAAGGTACATTACTTTCAACAGACAGCTACAAAGAACTCTTCACAGAACAATTAGAAGAACAAAACTTTGAATCACGAAATGCTGGGAATCCCTATAATGGAGATTATAGTCCTGCCCTATTCATTGGACATAGTGCATTGGGCTACATAGGACATTCAGGAGGAGATGCAGGAGTAGGAACTTGGATGTATTTTGACAAAGAGAAAAAAACAGGCAGATACATAGTAATTAATACAGATATGGGAAATGATGAACGAGCGAAAGAATTAGAATACTATGCCGTTTGGGATAAAATGAATGAATATTTTGATAAATTGAAAGTAGAAAAGCCAGCACATAACAATGGCTATAATTAATACGGGTTTTAGTACTTAACCCGAAGTCTGTGCACATTTATAAAGTCCGCCAAATCTTTTGATTTGGCTTTTAAAATGAAAAGATAAAAACAAAATAAAAAGCTTTGGCTAAGTGCTTAATCGGAAATTTAGTGATTTTAATTCCCGTACTAACCATAGCCGAGACCGTTGTAGCACATATGAAAAAACTCATATTCACGATAATAACAGCACTCGGATTTGTTACAGATGAATGTCTGATTTTTGAATATGTTTGTGATTATCCCGAACGTGGACCTAAATTTTACGGATTTCCATTTATACAAGAAACTGACACAACTTGGGTCTTTTCTATGTCTCGGAGAAATTTATCTATTCGGATTTTTAGGAAATCTAATATTTTGGACAATAATAATTGGGGGAATTGTTTTGCTCTTGGACAAGATTAAAGGAAAACTTATAAAGAAAATAATTGGAATTTTTGGCTTGTTAATTTTAGTTTGGTCTTTATTTATTTCGTTTGTGTATTTTGGCGCAGTTGACTGGAGATTGAAATTTACTCACGACAATTTCAAAATGGATTACTATCAATCTGACATTGATTGCGAAAGGAATTTTTTACTAATAAAAAAATATAGATAAATATAACAAAACTGTTTATAGCATATTTAAAAAATGGCGAACTCAAGGACAACTGACTTTCTTTTTGGATGTAAAAATCTGTATTTTATGGAAATTCATCCTTTCGATTTTAACAAAACAGATACTGAAGAATATAAAGGAATAGTTGCACTTGGAAAAGAGTTAATGGAAGAGCTTGGAATTCAAAATTTTGCACGATTTATAATGGAATATCAATATCGTGTCGGAATATGGTCATCCTTTATAATATTGGAATATGGAAGACCTGACCGAAATGAAATTCTAAAAATTAGCGGAACTGAAACTATACTTGCTTCTTGTTTAGGAAAAATTGAACAAAACGAAATCGATGAATTACCAAATGAAATTATTGAAAACAAAAAAAGTTGGATAAGAAAAATAAATACGTGCTACAACACCGTATAAAATTAATGGCTAGTTCTCGCCTACTTACGAAAATCCTCGCGGATTTTCTATCTAGTGTTTATTTGCTAAATTAGGTGCTTAAACACGCCACTAATCTTATACATAAACGTTGTGTGTAATGTAAACCAATATTATGGGAATATTTGACTTTTTGAAAAATACCGATAATTCTAAACCTTCGAGAAAGCATATTTTGTTCTCAAACACTGCATTGGAAATAATTGGAACATTTGTAGAGAAAAACGGATTTCAATTACATAGTAAAAAAATTGAAACGTACTTTACGAATATTATTTGGAGAAAAGAAGAGCAGTATATAAAAATAACTGCATCTGATTTCCCAACTGATTATCCATACAATTATGATATAATACTGGGAAAAGGAAATTGCGATGACTTTTTTGAATCAGAATGGGATTCCATTTCGATTTCTGATATTCAAAGAATGTCCGAACCGAATAAAAATCATAATGGATATGACTTTCCAAAAAAGAGTGAATTAAAAAAGAGTTTGGAAAAAGCGAAATCTGATTTATCGGAATTTGGAAATGGTTTCTTAAATGGAAATCCGGAATTGTTTTATAAAGCGAGAATTTTGACAAACGGAGAAAACAAGCCTGAAAAAATTATTAAAAAAGATGAGAACGGAAAAGTAATTGTCGAACTTTTGCCATATAATGTAATAAAGAAAAGTAACTGAAATAAACACTACACACAACACCGTGTAAAAAACATTGCTTATTTTAGTTCAATCGTTTGGTCGTTGCTTTGTTTGCTAGCTTCTGATTTTCCTTCGGAAAATCCTCGCACTCAAACACGCAACGTTCCTTACACAATAACGTTGTACACAAGCAAAAAAAATGAACAGTAAACACGAAATAGATACTTATTCAAAGTTAGAATTTGGTGCAACATTCTTTCTTCAAGAATCATTTCATTATTTACACACAGCTTTAAAATACGAATTTGCATCAATCATATTCTCTAAAGAACTAGACGCAATTGAGCCGTCAAAAGAAGATAGAGAGATAATTGAAAAAACGGATTTACCGAATGACGCTGTTGGACTTTTGCAATCAGATATTCCTGATATTCTAACTGAGGAGACAAGGAATTTGATGTCAACTTGTTGGCAAAAAGCCCAACTCAGAGCGGAAACAGAAAAGCATAAGTTTGGCTTAAATCACCGAATAGATTCTATTGAAATATTAGGTCATTTAAACAACTTTGGTTTTTTTATTGAGACACTCGTAAATAGACATCTACTCTTTTTAAGTCAAACAAAAATCATTGATGAGTTTAGCTACGCAAGAATTTCGATTTCAAAAATAATGGAACGCTTAATTTATATATTCAAAGACGATTTAAATAATAATAAAGTACATCTGAACGAAATAACAAACCTGTTTAGTTTAAGAAATAAAACGGTACATTTTACACCTGACAATGCAGTAGCGTTGAAACCAAAAATATCTGAATTAATACAAATATGGACTCAAAGTGTAAAAATCATCAAGAGATTGGAACAGAAAGAGAAGTTTAATGAAGAAAGTTTTTCGGAGAGATTAGAAAATCACATAGCGGAAATTAAAAATCGTTGGACGTAAAAGCCAGTGTACAACACCGTGTATAATTAATGGCTGGTTTTAGCTTGCTTACGAAAATCCTCTCGGATTTTCTATTCCGTTTTTATTTGCTAAATTAGGTGCTTAAACACGCCACTAATCATACACATCAACGTTGTGTACAATGCCTCACTCGGCCGGAAAAAAAATAAAAATAATTAAATTTTAGTGGTTTAAGTCCAATAAATTCTAACGCAAGTAAAACGTAATTAGGAGCACAACTAAACGGATTTTTGCGGATAAAAAAGCGGATTATAAACGGATATACAAAACGGTGGGCAACTGTTGCGCGGACTTATGCTCTACTCCTATTGCGGATAAAAATATTACTCTAAAACTGCTGATTAACGCAAAACGAAAAGTTGCGAACGACTGACCTTCTAAACGGCAAAGCAAACCGCAAAAAATAAATAAAGCACTGTACACAACAAGGTGTAAAAGTAATTGCTTGGGCTGTGCTTCTCGGAAAAATCCTGCGGATTTTTCCTCCGGTTCGGTTTTGTTTACTATTTTAGTGGCTTATCAACGCAACTACCCTTACACAAACCGTTGTAGTGCATTTAAGGAAACCGATGAAAAGAATATTATTAATAATAACATTAGTTCTGATTTCGAGCTGTAAATCAGAAAACAAAAATGACAAAAGTCTGACAACTGAACTTCAAGAACCGATTTCAGAAATTCCTCAAGTCAACGACCAATTTCAAGCATTTATTGACCAGTTTCCGACAAAAACTCTTCCAATAAAAATAAATGGTTGTACAGACGAAATTCTTGATTTACCAAAGTTAGATATCAAATTAAGTTCTGAATATACCAAAGATGCTGAATATGAGCATATTTACGGAAAAATTTCTACCAATGGAAACTACATATCTACAATCACTCTTGGAGAAGCTGATTGTTTCGTTCCAATCCTGAACACTTACAAACTGAACGGAGAAAAAATAGACTCAAAACCGATTAACATTGGATATTGTGGACCTGACCCTTGCTATGAATGTGTTGAAAATATGACAATCGATTCTGAATACCGAATTTACGTTGCAGATACAATAAAAACATCTGACTGTGATGATAATTTTAATGCAATCGCTGGAACTGAAAAAATTAAAGTGGTTTACAAAGAAGGAAAACTGACTAAAAAAGGAGTTATAAAATTGACAAATAAAATTGTGAAAAATATTAAATAAAACGCACTACAACACCGTGTATAATTAATTGCTTTGGCAAGTGCTTATTTGGAAAATTCCTTCGGAATTTTCTCGGGTTTGTCTTTGTTTACTATATTAGTTGCTTAACACGCAACTAACCAAGATACACATCAACGTTGTAAAACATTTGACTCAACCAACAGTCCTTTTCACTAGTTCAAACGAATTGATTACTAAATTGAATTTTTATTCAAAACACAAAACGAATAAATTTGAATAAACATATATTATGAAATTGAAAACAATTTTACTCTTGACAATTCTTTTAATTAGTAAAAACTTTTACTCTCAAGAAAACAATAGAGAAAAAATCTATTTTACATCTGACAGTTTATCTTTTATTCATTTATTGCCAAATCAAAAATTTGGTTTTATTTCATACAAAGGAGATTCACCATTATCATATTATAACGATAAGAATCAAATAAAAGGACATATAGATGGACCATATTTTATAATCAATGAATTTGGTTCGGAGAATATTTGATTGAAAACAAGAAAATTCAATTGAAGTTTATTAAGTCGAAACATCCTATTGACAGTATCTCAATAAAAGAAACTAAAAACTTAACTGATTCAATAAAAGTGAAAATATCTTTCAAATCTTATGTGAATTCTAAAAATAATGACGGAATTGGAATTGGGAGTACTATAAAATCAAAGGATAGTTTAATAAACATAAATACGATGTTTGAAAGTTTTACATCATTCGCTATTAAAAAAAGCAAACTACCTTTAAAAATAATAATTAATGAAAAGTATAATTTAGAAATAGTAAGCGACAGAAATCAGGATATTACTCTTTTTGTGAATGACTTTAAAAAATTCACAACAGTTAATATTGAAAACAAAGTATTTGAATTTAATACTCTGTCTGAACAAACAAACGAATAAAAACGTTTTACAACACCGTATAAAAATAATTGCGGTTTAGTGCTTAATCAAAGGTCGTTGCGTGTTTGTAACGTCTGATTTTCCTTCGGAAAATCCTCGCATACAAACCCGTAACTATTCTTATACATAAACGTTATGTGCAAATAAAAAAACTATGAAAATAAAGCTTACTATACTTTTTATAATATTTGTTTCAATCCAATTATTCGGACAAAACGAATCCGAAAAAGAAGAAAGTCTTAGAGTTAAAAACCGGATTGGTGAAAAACTGACTTATGAATTTAATTTAGAGACAAATGATAGCATTTTGATTGATCAAGATTTCTATAATAAAAACGGAAAGCATATTAAAGATTTACGATTTAATGAAAAAGGTGAAATAAGATATAGCTATACCATTGAACACAATTCAAAAGGGTTAATGGAAAAACAAACAGGTTATAAATTTGGAGAAATTTCAACTATTCTTACATATAAATACGACGAGAATGGCAATAGAACAGATAACTTCCAACATAAGCGAGATGGAACTTTGTTAATTCATCAAAAACGGACGTATAACAAAAAGAACTTAAATACTGAACTTCATAACAAACGAAAAAACAGCGAAGACTATTTTAGAAGTAGTAAGTACTATTACAATAAAGACGGTAAATATTCAAAAATAAAGTCTTTCAATCCTAACGGTAAATTAATTCGTTTATCAGAATATGAATATGACAAGAAAGGAAATAAGTCAAAAGTTTATAATATTAAGAATGGTAATAAAGATTTAACAGTTTCGTATGAATATGATGATAAAAATAATTTAATTAAAAGATTGTTTATAAAATCAAATAAGCATATTGAATATAAATACGATAATGAAAATAACCTAATCGAAGAAAAAACTTTCGAAAAGAATATATTAACTAAAAAGGTTAGGTTTAGTTACAAAAAAATCAGCACATAACAATTTGTATAATGCATATGCACCCTTCGGGATGCAAACGCACCATACAAGAGCCGTTATGCACAAGTGAATGACAACACCAATTTACATATCAAAAAAACTTGAAAAACTTGTGTCAAAGTATGTAAGCCAACCAACTATAGAATCGATCTCAAAACTCGGAAAATGGAATGGGACTGTTTTCTATGTCAACCGAAAAAAGTGTTGGCTAATTGTAAACGCTGAAACTAAATTTTCTCTTATAATTCCGGATCTCAAAGCTTCTGACATTAAAAATTTTCAAAATGTATTCCTGGATAACCTATACAGCCAATTTATTTACGAAAATATAATCTTAGATTTTAAAGAATTGAAGAGATATATTGGAGAAATAAATATTTTGCCGACTGATGGTGATCGCAAAACAATTGGAACTCAAAATTATTATCTTGAAAATATTGAATATTGGAAATATGAATATGGAACATTTGAAAATATGCCTTTCCGCGATATAGCCAAAAGATTAAATTTCACGCCAACCGAAGTTTTTAAATGGAAGAATCCACGGGAAGTAATGATTACAAAAATAAAGACCTGTGCATAACAATGTGTAAAAATAATTGCTTGGTTCTCTATTACTCGGAAAATCCTAAAGGATTTTCCTCCGGTTCGTTCCATTTTTACTATTTTAGTGGCTTATCAACGCAACTATCCTTACACGTAACGTTGTGTGTAATTTTAGCATACTCAAAACTAACAGAATAAAACTGAATGAAATACTGGATTCTGACTTTTACCATATTGGTTTTCGGATGTAAAAATAACCAAGAAAAACCAACAACTTTAGAATTGACAGACCCAATTTTAATTGAATGCGATTTCATGCACAAAAAAGCGGAAACTGATTATAAAAATGGAATTAAAGAATACACAATAATGGGATTAGTATATGCGACTGAACTTGAAATGCATTATTCTGATTTTATGAAACGGAATTATAGTATAACTATGAAAGCTAATTGTGTTCCTAATTATCCACAGGCTTGCTACGAGGAATCAATGAATTATGAAATTGAAGAAGAATATGGCGAAGATTTTATGAAATTGACAAGAGAAAAAGCAGAAAAGGAATTTAATGAAAAGCGAAAATAAAAACTACACACAACACGGTGTATAATTAATTGCTATGGCAAGTGCTTATTTGGAAAATTCCTTCGGAATTTCCTCCGGTCCGTTTAAGTTTACTAAATTAGTTGCTTATAAACGCAACTAACCAATACACATCAACGTTAGCCCACATGCCCACTCGGCTCGAAAAAAAATTCTAAAATTGCTTAAAAGTGGTTTAAGAGTAAAAAAACAACGCTTCTCTCCTACTTACTCAACCGATTTCGGATAAAAGCACAACACGACACTCTTGCGACGGACTGATTTACATTGCTGCAAAACTATATGTGTAAAAGATTAAAAAAGGATTACTCAAGCGTTTTCTGACCATAGCAAAACGCAACTCATACGGCGGATTGATATAGCAAACGGCAAATCGTAACTCACAAAACTTAAAATCGATAAGTACATAAAACAAAACTTTGCGGAGCTGGAAAGCCATCTCGGAGAAAAATAAAATAACGTGGGCTAACAATGTGTAAAATAAATACTACTTTTATGGCTTAACCTAAAGGCTGTTCGTGTTAGCTTGCTTCGGATTTTCCTACGGAAAATCCCCGCACACTAACCCGTACTTACCTTACACGAACCGTTGGCATTAATTGAGAAAATGAATAAACTAATAAAAATTTCAACCTATATAATTCCACTTATCTTGTGCTTTAATGCACTAGCACAAACTGACTGGACAAACAAATCTGAATCAGAGATTAGTCAATTGGTTAAGGAATGGGAAAAAACTGAACCAAAAAGTGACACTATACTAAACAACTTGGGATACTGTTACTCTAAAGGCTTAACTGTAAAACAGAATTATGAGACAGCCTTTAACTACTATGGTCAGTCAGCTAAAATGGGACACGCAAGGGCTAAAAACAATGTTGGTGATATGTACAAGAATGGTTACCATGTCATCAAAGATTATCAAAAGGCAATAGTTTTGTTCAGGCAGGCTTCAAATCTTGGTGACCCTTATGGAATGTCGAATCTTGCAGACTGTTTTGAGAATGGGTATGGAACTAAAATTGATATTGATAGTGCAATTTTTTGGTATGAAAAATCTGCTGAATTAGGCCATAGCCTAGCTCAGAATAATCTTGGGACTCTCTTTCTACTAGGCAAAAAAGTCGAGCAAGACTTTAATAAAGCCTTGTATTACTTTAAACTAGCAGCAAATCAAAATGAGTCAACCGCTATAACTAACGTAGGTAGAATATACAGACAAGGATTAGGCGTTGAAAAGAATTTTGATTTGGCATTTCAATATTTAAGTCGAGCAGCAGAAAAGAATAATGTTTATGGGCTTTTTGAATTTGGCAATCTCTACTATAATGGGGAAGGTGTAAAAGTGGATTACAAAAAAGCAGCTGATAACTATGAAAAATCTGCTCAATTAGGTTTTGTAACTGCTCAAGTGAGTATTGCTTACATGTATGAAAATGGACAAGGAGTTAGTCAAGATGTAACTATAGCTATTGAATGGTATGAAAGGGCCGCTTCACAAAACGACCAATATTCAATAGGTCGCTTAAAAAAATTAAAGAAAAACTAATGCCAACACAGTGTATAATTAATTGCTGTGGCAAGTGATTATTTGGAAAATTCCTTCGGAATTTTCTCCGGCACGTCTAAGTTTACTAAATTAGTTGCTTATAAACGCAACTAACCATACCCATCAACGTTAGCCACCATAAGGGAAAATGAGAAACCTAAAATACATATTGTTAATATTCATATTTGTTTCTTGTCAACAAAAAGGCGAAACGAAAAAAATAACGAGTGATTTACTCAAAGACATAAAAGAAGATAAAGTTAATCGCTCAACTGAATTACTTCCTGAAACTGACATTTTGGAAAGGTTAAAAAGTCAAAAAATAATTGTTGACACTTTACAATCCCAAAACAAACTGACATTAGAAGTTTTAACTAAAGAACCCAATAAAGAAAAATTAACAATAGTGCTTAATGAAAATTGGCGGGAAACTATAGAAACAACATACAATATTTGGAAAAATAAAAACGGGAATATTGTACTAATTGGCGAATTTCCAACAAGCGAAAGCGGAGATTGGTATATTGAATACTTGCACTATTTTGACATAAAAGATAAAACTATTGCGTTTCAAAGAAACACAAATTTCTTTAACAGTATGTGTACTGACGGAGTTGCTTATGAAAAAATAACTGAATATTATAATTCTGATTTCAATAGAATTGAGCGGAATTATTCTCTGACCGATAAAAATAACAAGGAATTAAAAAAGGATGATTGTGCTATGTATTATGATTATCCATTTGAGGTTTCTGACAATCTGAAAAGTTATCTAAAAAAAATAAATTACGGTGGCTAACACCGTATAAAATTAATGGCTAGTTCTCGCCTACTTACGAAAATCCTAGCGGATTTTCTATCTCGGTGTTTATTTGCTAAATTAGGTGCTAAAACACGCCACTAATCTTATACATAAACGTTAGCTACAATTTGACAGAACAAGAAAATTTATGATTAAATATTTGACATTTGGAATATCAATTTCCTTTATATCTTGGATTGTGGGAATGATTTTGAATAGTATACTCGTGAAAACGGAATATTACGAAAAATTGTCAAATCTGAACTTTATTGTGAGTAAGAACACGAATAAAAAAATCGGAATTGGATATTTTAAATGGGTTGTGAAAAACACCTTTTTCAAATTCTTTAATCAAAAAATAAAACTTGGAAACAAACAAGTTGAATTGACTGAAATACGAAAAGAAATGACTCTTGCGGAAATAAGCCATCTGATTGGATTTATTTTCGTCACTTTTTTTGCCGTCTATAAAAGTTTTACTCACAACTTATTATTCGGACTGATAATAATGGTCGTAAATACTTTAATGAATTTATATCCTTCATTATTACAGCAAGAAAACAAAAGACGAATTGACAAACTGATAAAAAGACAAATAAAAACTGTAGCTAACACCGTATAAAATTAATGGCTATTTCTCGCCTACTTACGAAAATCCTTACGGATTTTCTATCTCGTGTTTATTTACTAAATTAGGTGCTTAAACACGCCACTAATCTTATACAACAACGTTGTACACAATACCCCAAAAATGCCAAGAATCGAACTTCAAACTGAAATAAAAGCTGATAGAAATATCGTGTTTGACTTGTCACGAAGTATCGATTTGCATAAAATATCGACTGAACAAACTAATGAAGAAGCAATCGCAGGAAAAACAAGCGGATTAATTGGAATGAATGAAAGCGTAACTTGGCGAGCAAAGCACTTTGGAATTTATCAAAAACTGACTTCCAAAATAACGGAATATGACCGACCAAAATACTTTGCGGATGAAATGGTTAAAGGAGCGTTTGCGGAATTTAAACACGAACATCATTTTTCGGAATCGAATGGCGGAACTTTGATGACCGACTTTTTTGATTACAAATCGCCTTTTGGAATTTTAGGAAAGTTAGCGGACAAGCTGTTTCTGAAAAAATATATGACTGAATTACTAACTGAAAGAAACCGAATTGTAAAAGAGTTTGCGGAATCTGACAAATGGAAAGAAATGATAAAATAAAAAAAGTACTGTGTACAACAATGTATAACCGCAATTACGGCGGATTCGACTACGTCCGAATCCACGCGGAATTGCTAACGTCTGTACTAAACCGAAAAGCAACGCATATTAACCCGTAACTGACGGTTATACGAGACCGTTGGCGATAATGCAATGAAAACACGAACCAAAATCATATTGACATTTACAAGTTTGACATTGATAGTCGGACTTTTGTTCGCATTTAGCAGACAGCGAATTCCTTTTACGACAGGGAAGACGAAATATATTGTTGTTAAGAATGCCTTTTTTAATCGTTCAAATATTTACAAACCAAACGCAGCTTTACTAATAACTGACACAAAAGAAATAACAGACAACGAACGACTTTTTCTTGACAACAAAACCTATGGACACGCTTGTGGTTATCACTATGCAATTCAATTTTGGGTAAGTCCTGACGACCAAATAGACGATATCCCATTTAATCAAGAGTGTGAAGAATTTTTGCGGAGTAACAGCAAGATGCAATCAAAAATGAAGGGGTATATCAAACAACTTGAAGCCAAACCGACACATTACATTTATAATCTCCAAATTCCCGTAACTATTGAACCCAAAGACATATTAAAAGCCTTTGACAACAGCGGACTTCATTTGTTTTTTATGGATGGAGTATCTAACCACCACACAACTTTAGGTTTCACATATCTTCAAACAACTCCAATTAAAGAATTGGTTGACCGTAGTAAATGGCAAGGAGAACAGGACGACAATGCAAAAGATGCAACAAAAAAGATTAATGAAATTGTTGACAGTATTATGACAGTTGCAACGATAATTGAACAATCAGAAATTTCATTTCCAATGCAAAGTTTCGGTGGTGGGACAATTGACCACCAAGCAGCAATATCATTGAAATTTAAGAATGGAACAGACTTAAAACAAGTGAAAGAAATAATTGAACGAAACAATGGAGAAGTCGGAGATGAGAATAATCCACAACATTACTATGTTCAACTTGTGGACACCTCAGATAATCTTGAGAATGTAAGAGAAAGACTTAAAAATTATAGACAAGTAACTAATATTTATGAATATCCAAAGAGAAAATAAAAAGCACATACCGCCAACATTGGCTATACGTAATGCGGGTGAAAGTGCTAATATGAAATTAATTACATTAAACAAACTTTTCGGTAATCGGACAGTGGAGTGCCTTGAAATCCCGCACTACGCATAGCCGGTACGTTAGCCCACATGCCCACTCGGCTCGAAAAAAAATTCTAAAGTTGCTTAAAAGTGATTTAAAAATAAAAAAAACAACGCTTCTCACCTGCTCACTCAACCTATTTCGGATAAAACACAACGCGACACTGTTGAGACGGACTCTTTAACGTTTCGGCAAAACTGTATGTGAAATAAAATATCATACTCAATCCTTTTCTGACATCAGTAAAACGCAACTCTTGCGGCGGATTTATATAGCAAACGGCAAATCGTAACGCACAAAAGATAAAATCAATAGTAGCACGTAAAACAAAACTCTGCGGAGCTGCAAAGCCATATGGAGAAAAATAAAATAACGTGGGCTAACAATGTGTAAAATAAATACTACTTTTATGGCTTAACCTAAAGGTTGTTCGTGTTAGCTTGCTTCGGATTTTCCTACGGAAAATCCCCGCACACTAACCCGTACTTACCTTACACGAACCGTTAGCAAACATTAAAACCAAACTTTATGAAAATAACATTTGATTCAAACGTTTGGAGAAAAGTAGCTTCACCAAATAATTTCCCAAAAGACCCAATAATAGAAGATTATAAACAAATACGAAAAGCCATTGACTCCGGACAAATAGAAGCATTTATTTCAGAAACTATATTTACTCTTGAAGGAATACAAAAGAAGAATCGTAAAGATTTCTTTCGAGAATATAAGGCTAATTTCAAAACTAACGTAACTGAAGAAAATGGAGCAATAAAAATGTCCTTCACAATTGGACCAAATCCAGATGCTCATCCTGGAAATAATGAATTTTTAAAAGAACACCTAACAGACGCTGTGAATTTAGGTTTTAAGATTATTAATTTACCAAGAATTGGTGGAGTTACAAATAAAGATGTTAATGATTTGAGATTTAAAATGACCCAACAAGAACTTGACAAAGTTTTTTCAATATGTGATAGAATTAAAAACTTAAAAGCTGGAATTTATGACATTCAACAAATTGGTTATAAATATGATACAAATAGTTGGTTCAAAGGAGTTGGAAAAGCACCGAGACTCTGAAAATTCAGTTATTGCGAATGCAGTTGCAGAATGGGCTGATGGAGATTCATTAGCTTCTCATCCGGCTATTAATGGAGATTATTTTTGTACAAATGATAATGCAAAAAAAGCTGGAACGAATTCTGTTTTGAGTTTAAATAATATGAATATCTTAAACCAAGAATTTGGAGCAAAGAAAATAAATCCGACTGAATTAGCTGAACTGATAAAATAACGTTTGCTAACAACGTATATAGCTCATAGCTAGTTAGTTGCTTAATCGAAGTTAAGGTATATTTGCGAGTCCGCCAAATTTTTTAATTTGGCTTATTGAGAAAAAAAGATAATAAGAAAAATTAAAAAATCGGCTTGTGCTTAATCCGAAAGTAATTTCATAATTTGCACGCTACGAGCCATATACAGAGACGTTGTGCGTAATTTCCTGTAACATTTCAAATAAAACAAAGTCTTATAGAAAAAATCAAAAAAAATGAAATTAAACTACTTCTTTCTTTTATTATTAATTATAATTCAAAGTTGCAAAGCTCAAGTGTCAAATACTGAAACTGTTAAGGAAACCTTTCTCAAAGAACAGGAAGAATTAGGAACACCAGTTATCAAATATATCGGAAACAATTTTTACAAACTTCACGTGTTGGAAGAATCAGAATTCACATCCAAAATTGATTCTTTACAAAACATATTTACCTCTCATTTGGCAAAATATGAAGATAAACTTGATAAGTCAACGCTAAATGAAGAAGTTATGAATTTTACATATTTGTTTGATAAATATCTTCTAGAATATCCTCAGCTACACTATGAATTTACAGGCAAAAAGATTAAAACATCTAAAGCAAATGAATTAAGGGTTTCTCATAATCTTCAGAAAATAAATGATATAAAGGCTTATGAAAATAAATACTTTAAGAACTATATTAAATCATATTTATCGATACAATCAAAAAAATATCTTGAAAACAATATTTACAATAGAAAAGATAATCAACAACTATTAGCTGATTTAAATGCGGTTGACTCTAGTTTTTCAAATCAGTATATCAAATGTTTATGGAAAGGAGAATATATCTACAACCATATAGATAATTTGGGTGTTAAAAACATTGATTCTATTTATAATGAATTTACAATCTCTTGCAAGGATAATAGTGAAAGTGTAAAAAATATTAGCAGTATCTATAATTCACACATTACCAACAGAGCATCACATACTATCGAAATATATAAGAAAGTAGATGGCTTTAATCTCGAAATGCATATTTTCCAACCTGACAGTACTTTTAAAGGGAAGCGACCAACTATAGTATATTTCCACGGCGGAAGTTGGTCACAGGGAAAACCAGATTGGTTTTTTGAAACTGCAAAACAATATACGGAAATGGGATGGGTTGCCACAGCAGTTGAATATAGAATTAAAGGTAGACACGGAACTTATCCTTTTGATGCTGTAAAAGATGCAAAATCTGCCATTAGATGGTTGCGAGAAAATTCTGATAGATTGAACATAGACGAAAATAAAATTTTGGCAACAGGAAATTCAGCTGGTGGTCATTTAAGCATTTCAACCGTTCTTGTAGATGATTGGAATGAGCCTTCAGATAATCCGGATATTAGTGCCATTCCAAATTTTGTCGTTGCTAACGCAGCAGTTTATGATTTAACAACACGTAGTAGCAATTGGATTAAAGAATATAACCAAGAAAAGAATTTAGTTAACGGAATTTCGCCTAATGAATTGACAAAAAAAACAAATACTAAATTCCTTTTAATACACGGAGAAAATGACCGAAACTGTCCTTATTCAACAGCAGAAACATTCTACAATAAAATGAAAGCTTTAAATAATGATATCGTACTACATAAGATATCTAATGCAGAGCATTTTATTTGGTATGGGGAACATTCGGAGGAAGTTGGAAAAATTACAGCTGAATATATTAGTGAACAAAATTTAAATTAAAAACTACGCACAACAATGGCTATAAGTAATTGCTTGTTCTCACCTACTTCTGAAAATCCTTGCGGATTTTCAGTTTGGCGTGTACTTGCTAAATTAACCGCTAAACCACGCAACTACTCATAGCCGAGACCGTTGTACACCATTTTGACCCGTCCTGAAATAAGGCTACATAATTTTAAACATTATGTATAGAAATGACAAAGTAATCAGACGGTACTCAGAACCTTTTAAATTAAAAATTTTAGCCGAACTTACAATCGGAAAACACACAAAAAGCGAACTTTGCAAACTCTACTCTATTGCACCTACAACGGTCAATGAATGGATTAAAAAGTACAATCGTAAAGACTTAATGAATACCGGAGTAAAAGTGGAAACTAAAGACGAAATATCTAGAATTAAAGCACTTCAAAAAGAGAATGAACAGCTTAAAAAGTTGCTGCTAAAAAAGGATCTCGATGCTATGGTACTGGATTCTTACCTGGAAGTAGCTGCTGAAGATCTAGGCTATAAATCTGTGGTTGATCTAAAAAAAAAGCTAAGTATAAAGCCTTAATCATAGCTAAAAAGAAATCTAAGGGATTTGCTTCTTTACAGGCTATAACCCATTGTTTTGGCCTTAAACGTGATGCCTATTATAAGTACAAAAATAGAGCAGACAAGCGTAAAGAAATAGAACAGCAAGTTATAAACATAGTAAAGAAAAGACGTAAATCCCTTCCAAGAGAAGGTGTGCTTAAGCTAACAAAATCCTTAAAAAAAGACTTTGAAAAACAACAAGTAAAAGTGGGACGAGACTCATTAAATAAGATTCTTAGAGAGCATAAAATGTTAACACTTAGAAAAAAATATAGTATGAAGACTACAAACTCACATCATCGTTTTTATAAGTACAAAAACAGTATTAAAGGTATAGAGATTACAAGACCTAACCAAGTTTGGGCATCAGACAGAACCTACATAAGAACAGTAAAAGGGTTTTGCTATTTGGCTTTAATAACAGATATGTATTCTCGTAAAATTGTAGGATATGATCTTAGTGATAGTCCGGAACTAAAAGGATGCGTGAGAGCGCTTAATAAGGCTATTTACCAAGCTAAAAATATTGAAGGGCTCATACATCATTCCGATAGAGGAATACAGTATTGTAGCAATGTTTACACGCAAATACTCAAAAGAAAAAAGATAGATATTAGTATGACAGAAGAAAATCATTGTTACGAAAACGCAATGGCAGAAAGGGTAAATGGGATCTTAAAAGATGAGTTTTATCTCGACCAGACCTTTGCTAACGTACCACACGCTAAAGCAGTAGCAAAAAATGCAATTAATCTATACAATGAAATAAGATTACATTTATCTTTAGACTTCAAAACACCAAATATGGTCTATAAATTAACCGCATAAAATCAATTTTAAACTGTAGCCATATTTCAGGGCAAGACATACTTAAAAAAACATAATGAAAAAAATTATAATATTTGTATTCTCAATCTTGTTTATTATTAGTTGTAACTCCCAAAATAAACAAGATGACTTATATCCCATCAAAATGAATAATGGGAAATACGGATATATAAATTCTGTTGGGGACGTGATTATTGAGCCTAAATTTTATTATGCACTAGATTTTTCTGAAGGTTTAGCAGCTATTAGAGAAAAGGGTTTTTATGGATATATTAACAATACAGGGCAATTTGTAATACCTCCCTATTTTGAAGATGCAGGAAAGTTCAAAGATGGCATAGCCATTGTTACAACAAAGGAGGATAAAGAAATTTATATCAATACAAAAGGAGAAATGATTGATATTAAACTGGAACAGTATTATAAACTTAATAAGTTCTATGAAGGTTTATCAATTGTAAAAACAAAAAATGGTTTTGGCTATATAGACACTAAAGGAAATGTTGTTATAAGCCCACAATATAAAACTGCAAGTAATTTCGAAAACGGTCTCGCTTTAGTTTCAAAGAATGGCTCTGATTTTGGTTACATCAATAAATCAGGAAAATACAAGATAGAACCAAAATATTACTTGGCTACTAATTTTTCCAATGGACTTGCTGCAGTAAAAGACTCCGGATATAAGACTAAGTTTTTAAACAAAGAAGGAGAAGAGATTCTTGAAATAAAATCCTCATACACTTGTGACAACTTTAGTGAAGGTTTAGCAATATTCTATGAAGAAGGAAAAGGCTATGGATATGTTAACAAAAATGGAGATGTTGTGATTAAACCTAACAGCATGTTTGAGACCTTGATTAGTTTTAAAGAGGGAGTTGCACGATTCTCCACCAAAAACGAAGTAGGTTATATAGACAAAAAAGGAAACATTCTTTTCAAAATTAGCAAGGACTTTTTTTTAGGTGAGGTCTCAAATGGAATGATTCCTTTTTATAAAAGAGGAGAAAGTTTAACTCAAATCAAATATGGTTTTATGAACATAAAGGGCGAGATAAAAGTTAAACCGCAGTTTAAAGAAGTTGAACATTTCAAAGGTAATATTGCCGGAGTATATCTTCCTAAAGGATTCAGTGACTATTTATATATTAATAAAGAAGGTGATATCATAAAACCAAAAAAGTACTAAGCACAACAAGGTGTATAATTAATTGCGGCTGAATTTCCTCACCGGAAATTCAATCTTATTAATTATCTTTCCGCAACAACGGAAAATGACTCGCGTCCTTTTCCCGCAAAAAATCATACACAAATACGTTAGCAACAATATAAACTCACGCTGATTCAATTAATTAAAGTTTTCATAATTAAAACATATTTAACACTTTTAGAATTAAATCTACCTTCTTTTGACTTTGAATCAAATAAGCTCTTATGAAAAAAATTATCTTATTCATTTTTTTGGTCTTTAGCCTCAATTCAATATTTGCTCAAATTGAACAGAACATTTACGAATTGAACTCAATGGATAATCTTTTAACTGAAGATATTAAAGATATTTTAGACATAAATTTAACTGACAAAAAAGTTGTCTTTTTGGGAGAAGCTGAACATCACATTGGTTCGGATTTTTTAGCTAAAACTGAATTTGTAAAATATTTAGTTTTAGAAAAAGGATATAAAGACATCGCTTTTGAAGCTGATTTTTTTGGGCTTTATTTTGACCACAGCAAAATTAATTTATATTCTTTTTGGTCTCGTTCGATCCAATGTAAAGAACTATTTGAATTTTTAAAAGAACATAATGTTACTATTTGGGGCTTTGATAATCAAATGGGTTCTCGTTATACTTGGACCAATTTCACAAATAAACTGACTGAATTTCTAAAAGATAACTCTGTCAATTTTGAAGAAGACTTTATCGAAACAACTGAAACTTATATCAAAAACAGAAAAAAGGCAAACAAAGTTCTTGACAAATCAAGTTTGGAATACTTAATCAATGAAGTTGAAAAACTATTAAAAAATGAGACAGTAATTAAAAATGAGCTTTGGTCTCAAATTTTAAAAAGCTACAAAAGCGACATTATTATAAATTCAACTCATAAAAGCAGTAAAAAGGGCATACCAATTAGAGATAGCCAAATGGCTAAAAACCTAAATTTTTTAGTCAAAACAATGCCTGAAACAAAATTCATTGTATGGTTGGCAAATGCACATATGGCAAAATATGAATACGAATTTATGAAAGGTCAAACGATGGGAAGTCAATTCGTGAATATAAATCCTGACATTTCTTATCACATTGCTATTTCATCAATACATATGCCTTATAGAAAAGCTAAATGGATAGAGAAATCTAGTAATGACAAGGAAAACCTTTTACACTTTTTGCCTTCAACTGAAAAAAATTATTTTATTGACTCAAAGCAAATAATTATTGAAAATTCAGAATATGAGGAAAAAGAATATGAAGGAATGTTTAATCTTGAAGAAAATAAAACCAATTGGTTTAAACATTTTGATGCTTTAGTTTTTATATCAAAAGGAGAAAAAGTTAAATATCCGAAATAAAATACTGTTGCTAACACCGTGTATAAAACATAACTAAATCAGGCTTTGCGAGAAGTTTCTATTTATTTACTAAGTCCGCCAAATTTTTAATTTGGCTTTTACGTTTGACAAGTTAAAAACAAAATTAAAAATTTAGCTCTGTTTTATAAGCGAAATTATTACCTTTTTAAACGCTACGTTCCATACACAAGAACGTTAGCCCACATGCCCACTCGGCTCGAAAAAAAATCCTAAAGTTGCTTAAAAGTAAAAAAACAACACTTCTCACCTGCTCACTCAACCTATTTCGGATAAAACACAACGCGACACTGTTGCGACGGACTGATTTACGTTGCGGCAAAACTGTATGCGTAAAAGATTAAAAAATGATTACTCAAGCGTTTTCTGACCTTAGCAAAACGCAACTCTTACGACGGATTGCTATTATAAACGGCATATCTTAACCTTCAAAATATAAAATCAATAGCTATCTTTAAAACAATACTTTGCGAAACTGGAGTTCCAACTGTGATGAAATAAAATAACGTGGGCTAACAAGGTGTATAAAAAATTGCTAATTTGGGCTAGCACAATGGTAGTTGCTTGTTTGCTTGCTTCTGATTTTCCTACGGAAAATCCCCGCACTCAAACTACGCAACTTATCATACACGAACCGTTGTGTGTAATTTGAGAAATGAGACAAACGATAACCAAAAGTGATAAAAATTTAAAGATTCTGAACAACCTAATTGTGAACGGATTTTACAATGGTTATGTCGGAACTAAAAAGTTCGAATTAATGCGGAATCGTTTTCCTAACAACCATAGAATAATCGGAATTTCAAATGACGGAAAAAATTACGATTTGAAATTTGACTTTAAATCACCATTGAATATTGCAGTGAAATTTTTACTCACACTCGGAATTTTGATTTCAATAATTTCGTTGATTAAAGGAAATTGGATTTTACCAATTGTAGTTGTTATTTTTGGACTGATTATATTAATTGACTTTAAACTAAAAGAGAAAAAAGAAATCATTTTTTTTACAGACAAACTATTAGTATTCCATAACACTGAATTCGAATAAATGGAAAATCATAAACCTTACGATAAACAAATTGGATACTCTCACGATTTTGAGGTAGAATATCGCATTTTAACGCAATCAGAAGGTGGCAGAAAAACACTTCCTTATCAAGGAATTCGTTGGGATTTTTGGTAAGAATATAATGGGAAACATAAAGACCAGCTTTTTATGATTTGGCCTGAATTTATGGATGAGAATGGACAAGTCATTACTCAAAAAAATAGTCCTGTTCCAACTTCAGGAAAAGCTAAAATGTGGATTATTAATGATGCATTAAGAAAATACCACAAAGATAAAATTAAAATAGGAATGAAAGGTAATGGTCACGAAGGTGGAACAGTAGTTGCCAAGTATGTAGTTTCTAAAATTGTTGGGCTAATGACGAATCCTATAAAAGAAATTGAAAAATAAAAACTACACACAACACGGTGTATAATTAATTGCTTTGGCAAGTGCTTATTTGGAAAATTCCTTCGGAATTTTCTCCGGTACGTTTAAGTTTACTAAATTAGTTGCTTAAAAGTGGTTTAAAAATAAAAAAACAACACTTCTCATGTGCTCACTCAACCTATTTCGGATAAAACACAACGCGACACTGTTGCGACGGACTCTTTTACGTTGCGGCAAAACTGTATGGGTAAAAGATTAAAAAATGATTACTCAAGCATTTTCTGACCTTAGCAAAACGCAACACTTACGACGGATTTATATAGCAAACGGCAAATCGTAACGCACAAAAAATAAAATCAATAGTAGCACATAAAACTAAACTCTGCGGAGCTGCAAAGCCATATGGAGAAAAATAAAATAACGTGGGCTAACAATGTGTAAAATAAATACTACTTTTATGGCTTAACCTAAAGGCAGTTCGTGTTTGCTTGCTTCCGATTTTCCTACGGAAAATCCCCGCAATCAAACACGTACTTACTTTACACGAACCGTTAGCCCACATGCCCACTCGGCTCGAAAAAAAATCCTAAAGTTGCTTAAAAGTGGTTTAAAAGTAAAAAAACAATGCTTCTCTCCTACTTACTCAACCGATTTCGGATAAAAACACAACGCGACACTGTTGCGACGGACTCTTTTACGTTGCGGCAAAACTGTATGCGTAAAAGATTAAAAAATGATTACTCAAGCATTTTCTGACCTTAGAAAAACGCAACTCTTACGACGGATTTATATAGCAAACGGCAAATCGTAACGCACAAAAGATAAAATCAATAGTAGCACGTAAAACAAAACTCTGCGGAGCTGCAAAACCATATGGAGAAAAATAAAATAACGGTTGGTAACAATGTGTAAAATAAATACTACTTTTATGGCTTAACCTAAAGGCTGTTCGTGTTAGCTTGCTTCGGATTTTCCTACGGAAAATCCCCGCACACTAACCCGTACTTACCTTACACGTAACGTTGTGTGTCATTTTGAGAACATCGTCACTCAACGAAAATCACAGTTCACTCATTTTGACTTTTTTGATTAATAATATTAAATAACATTTGAGAAACTAAATCGAAGAAAATGAAATTATTTACAATAATGTTACTTCTGACTTTCTCAATTGGTTGCAAATCTCAAAGCAATCTTGAACAAGTTAATACCAAAAAAAGTACTGAATTAAAACCACCTTTTAAAAATCAAGGAGAACAAGAAAATTATTGGGCTCAAGAATTTTTTAAAACAAAATACGAGAAACAATTTTACGAAACATTTTCTAATGATATAACGGAAATAGCAATTAATGAAATTGAAGAAATAGATGAAATTCAATTGTTTTATGACAATAAATCGTTCAAAATATATGGATTAGATAAATCATTAAAACTGATTTTTAAAAAAGGTCTTTTATATCCTCAATTGTTTAGCGGATTCTCAACTGAACCTCGAAAATCTGACAAAGAACTTGATTCTCTTTCTGTTTCTGAAAGAGTATTTTACGAAATGAGTAGAGGCGATAATCTAACAATATCGAATTTGGAGGAACTTGAATTTCTGTCTGACTCACCAAAAGTTAAAAGGTTTCGGTTTTGGTTAATGTTTCCTAAAACTGTTAATGCACGAGTATATCTCTTTGAATTAACTAACGAGAATGCTGATAAAAACACTGAACTGAAAGAATTTTTAGAGAACTCTGAACTAACATTTTTAAAAGTTAGTAATATATTAATCTGACAAAAAAAACGAACACACAACAACGTGTATAATTAATTGCTGGTTTTAGCCTACTTACGAAAGTCCTCGCGGACTTTCTATCTGTGATTTGTTTGTTATCTTTAGTGCTTAAAACACGCAACTAATCTTATACAACAACGTTGTAGGTAATTTACCAACCCAATAAACTGAATGGAAAAAATTCAAGATCAGAAACACACAAAAGAAACTCTCTACTACTCTATTTCACGAATGTTGGAAAGAGCATCTTATTATGGATTTCGTGCTCTTGTGGTTCTTTATATGGTAGGAGAAACATTGAATATGGAAAGAACTGAAGCCTTAACGATTTACGGTTGGCTTGTAGGTTCGTTAGTTTTCTCTCAAATTATCGGAGGTCTTTTTGGAGACTTACTTATTGGAAATAAAAAAACAATTATAATTGGTGGAATTATTCAAGCAATCGGAGCTTTCAGTTTATGCATTCCTTCCACAACTGGACTTTATTTAGGTTTATTTCTTGTCGTTTTAGGTAGCGGATTTTTCACACCAAATATCATCTCAAATTTCGGAAAAACATATCTGAATAAGACTAAACTATTAGATTCAGGATTTACGATATTCTATCTCGCAATAAATTTGGGTTCTTTCCTGGGGATTTTACTAATTGGATATTTAGGAGAAACATATGGCTACAATATCGGATTTGTAATATCCGGAATATTAATGTTAATCTCAATAATTCCTATCATTCTTTCAAAAGAAAAAGGGATGGATGAAATTGAGAAAAATGAGTTTCCAATAGGTAAAAGAATTTTAAACATCTTAATTGCATTTATTGTTGTTGGTTTATTTTGGGGATTTTACGAATTATCAAGCATTCGGACTTTTGATTTACAGTTACAATTGAGTGAAATATCAACTTTAGGTATCCCAAATCATTTATGGCAATCAATCAACTCTATTTTCATTTTACCTATTAGTATAATTGCAATTATTTTGTGGACTTACTTTTACAGCAGTCAGTTCTTTAAATTAATGCTTGGGTTTGTTTTTGGAGTAATATCATTCGGAATATTATTCTTAATTCCGAAGTACCGACTGAACAGCATACAGTAACTTATTTGATTTCATTACTTTTTCTTGCAATTTCGGAAATTCATATTGCACCAATAATCCACTCGATTTTGACAAAATATTCTAATCCAAAATATTTAGCAATTTTAAGTAGTTTAGCATTTTTACCAACAAGATTGATTTCTTTAATTTTTGGTTTGTTTAATGATAAATTATATGACAATCCAATGTTAGGACTGAAAATCGGAATAGTTGGAATGACTATCATCGGAATTGGACTGATTGCATATATATTAATAAATAAAAAAACTACCTACAACAATGGCTATAAGTAATTGCTTGTTCTCGCATACTTTGGAAATTCCTGCGGAATTTCCAACTTGGTGTGTACTTGCAAAGTTAATCGCTAAACCACGCAACTACTCATAGCCGAGACCGTTGTGTACAATTACTCAACTAACTTAAAAGAAGGAAAAAAACGTTGAATTGAACTTGAGAAAAACTGCAATAAATATCAAAACTGAAAAGTGGAATGAAATAATCTCTGAATTAAGAAAAAGAGGTTGGATAGTTACTGCCAAATATTACGGATTTGACGCTGGAATTGATGACGATTTTTTGATATTAAGAAAAGGGTTTAAAAAAATACTGTTTGGTTGGACTAATTGGTTTGAGGGAGAAATAAAATGCAATGACCGAATTTTTGAATATTTAGAATCTGAATTAAAACTGGAATTTGAATATGGAAAACCGACAAGTCTGAAACCACTTGTGATTTCAACATACAGAATTCAATCTTTGCCATTGTTTCTTGTGAAAAAACTGAATTTATTGAACTGAAAAAATAAAAAACTGTACACAACACCGTATATAAAAAATTGCTATTTTAGGCTAAACTTAAGGTCGTTGCGTGTTTGCTGCGTCTGAATTTCCTTCGGAAATTCCTCGCACACAAACACGCAACTTTCCAAGATACACATCAACGTTCTATGCAATTAAAAAAACACCTCTTGAAACATTTAGCATTCATACTTTTATTAATAACCATTCTTGGTTGTAAACAAAATTCTAAATCTGAATTCATAGCTTTGAAATCGGATAAAAGCTCTAAACGAGAACGAACTGAATTAGATAAAAATATTCTGAAATATGTAAAGTATAAATCTGATGTTCTTGCTTTAATTAATGCAACTGTTTTTGATGGGAAAGGAAATCCAGCTAATGAAAACCAAACGTTGATTATTGTAAATGGCTATTTTCAAGCAATTGTAAAAAAATCGGAAATTGACCTACCAAAGGGAGCCACTATAATCGACTTAAAAGGAAAAACAATTATTCCCGGAATTGTAGGAGTTCACAATCATCTTCATATTCCAAGATTCCCATTTGTAGGAGAAACGGCATCAAAACTTTACTTGGCTTCAGGAGTAACAACTATCCAAACTTGTGGTTCAGCTTCACCACAACAGGAAATCGAATTGTCAAAAAGAATAGAGCAAGGCAAATTCATTGGGCCCAATATAATAACAAGTGGGCCTTATTTTACGGGAAAGGGAGGTAATCCAAATATGATTATTCCACGCAATGAAAACCACATTAAAGACACAATTCAATATTGGACAGAAAGAGGAGTAAGGTGGTTTAAAGTTTATCGCCATACAACACCAAGCGACTTGAAAATTATCATCAACGAGGCGCATAAACGGAATGCAAAAGTAACAGGACATTTGTGTTCAATCACCTTTGAACAGGCTACAAATTTAGGGATTGACGGAATAGAACACGGTTTGAATAGCACAAGTGATTTTAGAAAAAACAAGACAATGGGCATTTGTGATGGCTCAAGAGAATATATGGACGAGTTGACTATTAATAGCAAAGAGGTTAAACAGCTTCAACAGCTAATGATTGATAATAATGTCTTTTTGACTTCGACCTTAGCGATTTATGAGGCAAGCGTTCCAAATAGAGCCTTTGCAGAGGAACGCACGTTAAAAGTAATGTCGTCATTTTTAAAGTCACAATATCGTGAGAGAAGAAATGATTTCGATACTCAAAAATCAAATGATAATATTAGAGAAAAAAGACTGAAACGAATAATGGAATTTGAGCACCAATTTTTTAAAATGGGAGGAACATTAACAGCAGGAGTTGATGCAGGAAGACATGTAGTTCCAGGCTTTGGAGACCAACGAAATTTTGAATTATTAAAGGAAGCAGGATTAACAACCGAGGAAGCTATCAAAGTTATGACAAGTAATGGGGCACAAATTCTTTCCAAACCCGAAATTGGAACAATTGAGAAAGGAAAAAAGGCAGACTTTGTAATTATTAAAGGAGATGTTACAGAAAATATACGAAATGTAGAGTTAGTTTTCAAAGATGGTTATGGATTTGACCCAAAATTGATTTTAGAGGAAATGGATGGAAAATTTGGAGATGAATAACTGCATAGAACAACGTGTATAAAAAATAGCGGTTTAATCTCTTAATCGAAACAAAATGAATAAATTAAAGGTCAGTTATAAACCGAAGAATTAGTGGGTAAAACCCGCTACTTTTCTTATACACAAACGTTGTAGCCAATACGAATAAACAGTGATATTTGAAACTCACATATTAGAAAAACCGCTTGTAGACTATATTGAAACTATATTTTATTACAAGGATTTTAAGCCGAGACCATTCAATCGAACGTTTAGTGCCAACAGGACACGTTTTTATCATATTCGAATTGGATGGGTTTGAATATTATACCTTCGATAGAGATACATTAAAACCCAACGGAACTTTTAAAAATGTATGGATTTCTCGGAATGCACAAAGATTTTCTCTCTATTTCGGCACACCAAGATTCCGAAATGCTCGTAATTCAATTTAAAACGAATGGTGCATTCCCATTTTTTGACACACCAATCAATCAATTTAACAACAAAGTAATAGATGCACAAGATTTCTTTGGCAACGAGATTTTAGAATTGAGACAAGTAATTTTAAATGCAGAAAATCCTTCAGAAAAATTTAAATGTGTAGAAAATTGGTTGAACACTAAATTTGATATAACCAAGACAGCGAGTGCTGAACTTCTAAATGTATTATCTCAATTATATACAAAGCCAATTTCAGAAAGCAATAAAATCATAGCTTCTTATCCTCTTTCTCAAAAACATCTAATTAATCAATTCAAAACCTATTTTGGATTGACACCAAAGGCATTCCATAGAATTTTCAGGTTCAACGAAATACTTAAGCAAATTCAGAACAAAAATCAATTAAAATGGGTAGACATCGCCTACGAATTTGGGTATTCAGACCAATCTCATTTCATTAAGGAATTTAAAGAGTTTTCTCGGCTTTAATCCTCAAGAGTTTATTAATTCTGACTTCCATAAAGACGAACCGAATTTCTTTCCTTTGGACAAGAAAGGTTAATTTTTTACTATCTCATTAGTATTTTTTTATGGTACTTTGTGTTTTATCAGTTTTACTATTATGAAAAAAGTATTATACACATTATTGTTTCTATATTTTCCTTTTGTTTTAGTTGCTCAAACAACTGGAAATACTGAAAACAGAATTACATCTGTTATTGATTCTTCGAAAGTTGATAATATGGTTTTAAAACAGTCATTTATTGTCAATGTAGCTTTAGATTCCGTATGGAATGCTTATACAACTAAAAAAGGTTGGGAAAGTTGGGCAACAGCAATCGCAGAAATAGATTTTAAAAACAACGGAATTATCAAAACCAATTATAATAAAGCTGGAAAAATTGGAGATGAATCTACCATTACGCTTCACATACTAAATTATATCCCAAAACGGATGTTAACGCTTCAGGCTGAATTGACAAAGAATTTTCCTGAATTTATGAAAGCCGATGAAAAAGACTTGTACAATGTAATTCTTTTCGAAGAAGTAAGTTCCACAAAAACAAAGGTTACCTCTTATGGAATTGGATATAAAAACAATGAAAAGTATATGTCATTGATGAAGTTTTTTATCCAAGGTAATGAACAATCTTACTTAAATTTAATGTCCTATTTAGAAACAGGGGAACCAAGTGCAAAGTATTAAACTATGGACAAAGCATTACAAACAATGATTGACAATATGCCTGAAAAAACAGGCAAATCACTAACGGAGTGGAAATCTTTACTTAAATCAAAAACGTTCGTGAAGCATAGTGAGGCTGTAAATTATTTAAAAAAAGAACATAATGTAACACACGGATTTGCTAACACTATTGTGTCGTTATCAAAAGAAGAAAAATCCAATGATAAAAATTTGGTTGCAGAACAATACAAGGGCAAGGAAAATTTATTACCAATTTTTGAAAGTTTAATCTCATTAGTTAAAAAATTTGGAAGCGATGTGAAAATTACACCCAAGAAGACAGAAGTAAGTTTGGATAGAAAAAGAAAGTTTGCCGTAATAAAACCTGCTACCAAATCACGAATTGATTTAGGGTTAAAACTTAAGGATAAATTAATAACCGAACGTCTTGAAAATTACGGATCTTTTGGAACAATGTGTACGCATAGAGTTAGATTAACTGACATAAGCCAAATAGACTCTGAATTAAAAGAATTACTGAAAGAAGCCTACCTAAAAGCAGAATAAGTACTGGCTACAACAACGTATATAAAAAATAGCAAAATTAGTGCAAGCCGTTTGGTTTGCACTTTTTTATTATCTTTCATCTATCCGAAAAGTGTGGCATTTAAAACCTGCTACTTTTCTTATAGAATACCGTTGTGGTTAATTTTGACCCGTCCTGAAATAAGGCTACATAATTTTAAACATTATGTACAGAAATGACAAAGTAATCAGACGGTATTCAGAACCTTTTAAACTACAGCTAAATTTAAGGAGAAGACAGCTTTTAAAACAAAGTTGGTTTAAGCTTTTAGAAAGATTTTCTAATTGGTAGAGCACCCAAAATTTTAGTTTGTGATAGTTATAAGGAAAATGCATTCTAAACATCCAGTTTGTATGAATAAAGGTATTGAACATTACAGATTTTGATTTTATTAAGAATTTATTAGCTTTGTAATAGCACCAAGCTATTAAACCTTAAATCATTCCAAATGAAACTTTTAAATTTCACAGCAATATTTTGTAGCTTTTTACTCATTCTTTCTTGTAGTAAGGATGACGATCAAGGCGGAAACGCACCAACTTTAAATCGTATTATCTTAACCTCTCCAGAAGCAGACGGAACCCTTGTACAAGTTCTACCTGAATTTGCATGGGAAGCCTACGACAGTGAACAGACGGTAAATTATTCAATTTTTATTGGTACTGAGCAAGGTAACATCCCATTAGTAGCATCAGAAATACAAAGTGTCAATCCAACGTTTACCGTTGACGTTAGTAATGTACTAATGAATGCAACCACTTACTACTGGAAGGTACAAGCGAATATTCAAGGAGCAATAGTTGCCGAAAGCGAAATACAATCCTTTGTTACAGAATTAATAACTACTGTGCAATTAACTGAAAATGCAGACTACCCAAAAAGAATTAATGCATCTGCGGCTGCTTTTAATGACAAACTTTGGATCGTTGGAGGAAAAGATGCAGGAGATATAGCACTTGATGATATTTGGTCTAGTACTGACGGTATCACTTGGACTTATGAAGGTGCACTTAATGGAACTGTTTATGGACATAAGTTAATAACTTTCAATAATAAACTCCGGCTATACGGAGGTATATTTGATGGTTTTGTTTCCTCAAAAATATTTAGTTCAGTTGATGGAGTAACTTGGGTAGAAGAGACTGAAACAACACCATTCAGTCAATACAATAATGCACTAATGACTGTGTATAACGGAAAACTATATAGAGTAGCAGGATATAATGCAAGTGCTGTTGAATTATCTGATGAACGCGCAACTTATAGCAGTATTGATGGTTTAAATTGGATCTTAGAAACTGCTAACCATGGTTTTGAATCAAAATATAGTTTTTTGGTTACCGCTATAAATAATAACCTTATTGCTCTAGAACCTTCTGCTGATAGCGGCGAAAATTCGATTACATTATATACAAGTTCTGATGGTATCACTTGGAATAATGAAACAACTTGGATGACAGCAGAGAGAGGATACACTTCTATTAAGACTGTAAAACTTGGTGATAAATTAATTCTGATCACACCTCCACCAAGTAATATTTCAAGTTCTACTACTTTTTATGAGTCTGAAAATGGTATAGATTGGAGTCCAGCAACCATGCAAACAACACCAATTGCTGCAAGAAATTATAATTTTGTAGCATTGGGTGGATCGTTATATGCTATAGGAGGAACTACCATAACCACCCAAGTTACATCCGTAGATAATCAAGTTTGGAAACTTAATTAATCCCTTGATTATTCCAACAAGCAAAAGGTTCTAATACTAAGTATTAGAACCTTTTGCTTGTTACGTCTCTTTGCTTTTCCTCTTAAAATAATATATTTGAAAAGTCTACTTTAATTTGATCTGCAAATACTTGAAGTGTTAAATCGAATTTCATAAGGTTCTAATTTTTGGCGAGGCTACAGTGTCTGTTCTCAATTGACTCATATAATTAAGCTTTTTAACATTTCCTGCTTTTAAACTAAGTAGAATAATTTATTGCTAAGTTCTTGCCTACTCGGAAAATCATTTAGACCACCCTATGCTTCGCTCCATTTTCGCCCAATTATTTGATTAACCGAGAAAACAAATCATGTCCATTCACAAACAACTTTTACTCCCCCTCGTAAATAGCCAAGATTTCCGAACTGTATTTTTCTCGTATAACTCTCCTTTTTAGTTTTAGAGTAGGCGTGAGTTCTGCTAATGCCCCATCTTCATGAATGGGCAGCCAAGGCGTGGCTATTAGTTTAAATTTCTTTATTTGTTCTATATGACCAAATTCCGGGTTGTAGCTATCAATGACTTTCTGATATTTACGGATTACCTTTTTATTTTGTATCATTTCCTCCAAATTGGTCCACGCCATTTTCTTATGGAGACACCAACTTTTTAGCGCTGCTTCTGAAGGTAAAATTAAAGCGGAAACAAACTTTTGATTATCCCCTATAACCATCAATTGTTCAACCAAAAAGTCTTCCTTAATACGGTTTTCAATGGGTGCAGGAGCGACGTACTTTCCCCCTGAGGTTTTCAATAACTCTTTCTTCCTATCTGTAATCTTAAGAAACGCCCTGCCATCGGGTCCTTTAATTAGTTTTCCTATATCGCCTGTACGAAACCATTTTTTCCCATCAATGATCTGGAATACCTCGTCATTTTTATCACGGTTTTTTGTAATACCCGAGCATGACATTGGGGCCGTGAGCCAAAATTTCACCTTCATCTTCTTTATACTCGCCGGATTTTGTATCAATAAATAAGGAAACACCTTCAATGGCATACCCAACGGTTCCTATAATGGTACCATTTGGCTCCAAGCTGTTCCCTGTTAACGTCGGTGAGGTCTCCGTTAATCCGTAGGCTTCTCTAATAGGAATACCTGCCGCACAAAAAACACGTAATATCTTAACTGGACACGGAGCGGCACCAGTAATAATTTGCCTTATATTACCGCCTAAAGCAGCCCGCCATTTACTAAAAATTAATGTATCGGCCAGTTTCCACTTTAGCTTTTCAACAAAAGACAACTGCTGGTCTAGCTCGTAATCATCGGTTAAATCCAAAGCCCAAAAAAATAGTTTACGCTTAGTTCCTTCCGGAGCCAAACCTTTGTTGTAAATAGCTTCATAAATCTTTTCCAATAATCGCGGCACTGTAGTGAAAACCACAGGTCGAACTGCTAGCAAATCTCCATCGGGTCCACTAAGATTGTCTGTTCCACAGAAAAATACTGAAACGCCCTTATAGCAATAACAAAAAGACACGGCGCGTTCATAAACGTGGCAAATCGGAAGAAAACTTAGCACTTTCTCATTGGGTTTAGCTATTAATAATGCTGCGGTTGCTTTAACAACATGCATAATATTAGCATGGCTTAGCATAACACCTTTGGGGTTTCCTGTAGTTCCTGATGTATATATAATGGTTACTAAATCATCTCCTTTTATATTGGATTTGATCTGTTCTAAACTTGAAATGCCTTGAGTGTCAAAAATTGATTCCCAAAAAGGGTTTCCACTTACCGCATCAAAGGTGTAAATGTGTTTTAGTGTAGCGACTGCTTTTTGAGTTTCCGATAGTTTCGCATACAAATCCAATCCGCCACAGAAGACGGCTTTTACCTCAGCTTCATTCAAAATGTATTCATATTCCGAAACGCTAATTGTAGGATACAATGGAATACTAATCATTCCTGCTATTTGTATAGCATAGTCCATTACAATCCATTCCGGCCTATTTTTATAGGCAACAATGGCGACCTTATCGCCGGGAACAAGTCCTAGTTTTAATAATCCTGCTGCCGCTTTTTCGGCAGTATCCATTAGTTTTTGGGTACTATACGATTCCCATTGCCCAGTTGAATTTCTTCCACTAATGGAAGCTTCTAATGGATTATTTTTTAATTGATGGTCTAATAAATCGAAAAGTCTGGTCATTGGTTTGGTTTATTTTGACAACCCTTGAATATACAAAATAAAGGGTTCTAATTAATAAGGGGCGCTAAAATATTAGAATAAAGGTCATTCAAACATAAGACTAATAAATTCTGCTACACAAGCTGGTTTATCAGCGCCTTCAATTTCCACTGAACAGTGACAGGTGACTTTAACACCGTTTTCAGCATAGGTCTCAATAGCAGTCACTTTCCCGTTCAGTCGCAACTTACTATCTACCAAGACGGCATTTGGAAAACGAACATTATTCAAGCCATAATTCACCCCCATTTTTACCGATTTAACCTCCGGAAGGTCTCCCAACATTTTGGACAATAGGGATACAGACATAAAGCCATGTGCCACTGGCTTTTTAAATGGAGACTGTTGCCTTGCCTTTTCCACATCTACATGTATCCATTGAAAATCCAATGTCGCTTTGGCGAAATCATTTATCATTTCCTGTGTTATGGTAACCCATTCTCCAGGTGGAAGTGCTTTCCCTTCGCAGGTACTAAATTCCTTTAAGTCTTTAAAAACCAGTTTAGTCATTTTATCTCTTGTTTATCGTGAAGTCCCCCCATCAATGGTTAAACAAATTCCTGAGACAAAGCGTGCCTCGTCAGAGGCTAGATATAAATAACCATAGGCGATATCTATGGGGTGTGCAGCCGTTTTTAAAGGGATACTGGCCTTAATGGCCTCTAACTGTACTTACGGAATATTGTCAACCATATCGGTCATTGTAAAGCCAGGAGCTATAGCATTGGCAGTTATTCCATATTTACCCAGTTCCATCGTCCACGTTTTAGACATGGCGATGACCCCTGCTTTGGTTGCTGCATAATTGGTTTGCCCAAAATTACCACGCAAACCCACATTGGAAGCCGCACTAACAATTCTTCCGTAGTTATTCGACTTCATATAAGGAGCTACCGCTTGTGTACAAATAAACACCCCTTTTAAGTTCACCTCGATGACCGCGTCAAATTCATCCTCACTCATCTTTTCTAAGGTACGGTCCCGTGTAATCCCTGCATTATTAATTAGGATATCAATTTTCCCGTATTTAGAATTCACCTGTTTAAAAAGATTTTCTACAGCCGATTTGTCGGTTACTGAAACCTTATGAAATTCTGCGGTTCCCCCTGACGCCAATATATCCTTAGCGACTGCTTCGCCTTGAGGCAGTAGATCCATGATAATAACGGTAGCACCTTCTTTAGCGAAGAGTTCGGAAATAGCCTTTCCAATGCCCCGAGAACCTCCGGTAACGATTGCTATTTTATCTTTTAATCTCATGTCTTTTGTTTTTAGTGTTATTGCTTGTTATTTATGAAATCTGAACAACCATTTTTCCTTTTACCTTGCGATGCATCATTTCGTCTAAAGCTACTTCAGTAGCTTCTAAGGACACTATTTTATGAATGTGTGGTTTTAGCTTTCCTTCGGCATGCCATTGCATTAGGGTCATGGTATTGGCCATATTCTCTTTAGGATATTTCATTGCGAAACCACCCCGAGAAAACGCCAACAATCGAAGCGCCTTTAAGTAAAGGAAGGTTTAACGGAATTTTAGGAATCGTACCTGCTGCAAAGCCTACCACTAAAAAGCGACCGTTCCATGCGATACCTCTTAGTGCCTGCTCAGAAAAATCGCTCCCAACAGGATCATAAACGACATCTACCCCTTTACCTTCTGTTAGCGTTTTTAAAATGGCTTTCAAATCTTGTTTGGTATAGTTTATTAGTTCATCTGCGCCATACGCCTTACAGAGGTCTAGCTTTTCTTGATTAGACGCCGCCGCAATAACCTTCGCCCCCATTAATTTGCCCAATTCAACAGCGGCCAAACCAACCCCTCCCGAGGCTCCTAAAACTAAAAGTGTTTCCCCTTTCATTAGCTTGGCCCTATCTTTTAATGCATGATAAGAAGTGCCATAAGCCATCATAAAAGAGGCCGCTACTGGATACTCCATTTGGGGTGGTTTAGGAAAGCAAGCGTTTCCTGGCACAATAACTTCTTCAGCTAAGCCACCATGTGCTACAAAACCAAAAACGGCATCGCCAACCTTTAAATGAGTCACACCATCGCCCACTTCCTTGACGACACCAGCTATATCGCTTCCCGGAGTAAATGGTAACTCCGGTTTAAATTGATACAAGCCTTGAATGATTAGTGTATCCGGAAAATTTAATCCACAGGCTTTTACCTGTACCAAAACTTCCTTTGGACCTGCATGCAAGGAGGCTATTTCCTCCAACTTCAAATTGGACGGTGGACCGTAAGTATTACATCGTATTGCTTTCATTTTTTATATTTTGCTCTTTTGTTTTTGAAATAATCTTCACGCTTTAGCAAGACATTAATCTTCTATAACTTTCAATACCAATTTACCCAGTTTATCACCGAGAAAACAATCGGTTATAAGTCTCCGGGAAGTTCTCAATACCATCATAAACATCCTCACGTGTTTTCAGCTTGCCTTCGGCCATCCATTTGCCCATTTGCTGACCCGCTTCTCCATAGCGTTCGGCCCAATCAAATACAACCATGCCCTGCATAGTTGCTCTATTCACCAATAATGAAAGATAATTGGCTGGCCCTCTCATATTTTCCTTGTTATTATACTGAGAAATCGCCCCACAAATAACGACTCTTGCGTGCATTCGTAATCTTCCTAAAGCGGCATCCAAAATCTCGCCTCCAACATTATCAAAATAAACATCCAATCCTTTAGGGCATTCTTGTTTTAATCGCTCCTTTACCGCTTCGTTTTTATAGTCGATGCACGCATCAAAGCCCAAATCGTCGACTACATATTTACACTTATCCGTACCCCCTGCGATGCCAATGACTTTACACCCTTTTATCTTGGCTATTTGTCCAACAATACTGCCTACGGCACCAGCTGCTCCCGAAACCACGACAACATCTCCTTCTTTAATTTTACCTACTTCTAAAATTCCGAAATAAGCGGTCATTCCTGGCATCCCCAAGGTGCCAATATAAGTGGGAAGTGGCGCTAAATTTGGGTCCACTTTATAATAGCCTTTTCCATCTGTCGCCACATATTGTTGCACGCCGCCATGCCCTGAAACGAAATCGCCAACCTTGAATGTCGGGTGGTTTTTTGCTTTTATGACCTCGCCAACTGAACCTGCGCGCATGACTGCCCCGATTTCTACCGGTGCTATATATGATTTCCCCTCATTCATCCAACCACGCATAGCTGGGTCAAGAGAGATATAATGATTCTTTATTAAGACTTGCCCTTCCTCTAGTTCCGGAATAGGATTTTTTTCTAAGGACCATGTAGATGCATCTGCGGCTCCTACTGGTCTTTTTTTAAATATCTGTTGTTTATTCATCTTGTTTTAATTATCTATTTATTATTATAAAGAAGTTCCGCCGTCTAAGGTTATGGTCTGTCCCGTGATAAATTTTGAATTTTCAGAGGCCAGCCAGCAAATAGCTTCAGCAATTTCGTTCGCCTCCCCGAACCTGCCCATAGGTATAAAGCGTTTTAGCTTATCACCCATATCGGGACTCACGGAAAGCAATTGTTCCAACAAAGCCGAATGGGTAAATCCTGGACACACCGCATTGATTC
Source organism: Lacinutrix neustonica (assembly GCF_026625145.1). Taxonomy (GTDB): domain Bacteria; phylum Bacteroidota; class Bacteroidia; order Flavobacteriales; family Flavobacteriaceae; genus Lacinutrix; species Lacinutrix neustonica. The sequence goes on from NZ_CP113088.1 coordinate 1,012,542, forward strand.
GAATGTTTTTTCTGCCATACTCCAAAGCAGCCGATTTTGTCATGCCCACCACTGCAAATTTACTAGCGGAATAAGACAAATTATTTCCTGAAGCTTTTAAACCCGCTAAAGAAGCAACATTCACAATGTTACCATAGCCCTGTTTCTGCATCTGTTCTAGCGCCAATTTCATGCAATAGAATACGCCTGTTTGATTAACCGCAATTACATTATGCCAGTCGTCAAGGGAATGATCTGCTGTCTTTGCTTGGTGCTTACCTCCTATTCCTGCATTGTTAACCATGACGTCCGAGACGACCCTGTTTTTTAATAACAGTTTGTAGTAATTCCTCCACCTGCTCGAACTGAGTCACATCTGTTGCTAATGCCGAGGCCTTACCACCAGCATCTCGGATTTCAATTGCTACTTTTTCTGCATTTTCCAAATTGATATCAGAGACCACTACATGGGCCTTATGCGTTCCAAAAAGCTTTGCCGTGGCTGCCCCAATGCCACTACCAGCACCTGTAATTACTACTACTTTATCTTTAAAGTTCATTTTTTCGTTTTTGGTTGATTTATTTTTTTTTATTAGGTGCACAATGAATTAATCGTGAATCGGCTAATGCTTGCGTCCTCAATTCTGAAGGATATCCTTCGGCCTTTATCATGGCCATAAAATCAGAAACAGAATGGTACTTTACGATGAGTACATCATCCCATAGGGGATCTGATTCCGGACCTATTAATATGTGTTTGGGCGCACCGTAGAACACTATTTCCGCATTCGCCTTAAGAAAAAAAGGCGTTGCTTGACGCATATATTCCGTGTAAGACTCCTTTCCTGTCATTCCCGTTTCAGGCACGAAAGTTTTGTATTTTACCATATTTAGCATAACAACGGGAGCTCCGGATGTGTTCTTTACAAAGTCTGATACTTGCCCTGGGTTCATATTCAAAAAGTATTGCTCGTCCATTGTTAGTACAAATTATCTATTTGATTTTTTTGGATGGCCTGCCAAGCGGTATTACAACATAATGCAGAAGCCTTATTCAAATGCGCAAACTTGGGATCACTGGTATGGCCCTGTTTATATCGGTAATAAATCTGCTGAGCAATTACCGCAATCTTAAAAAGTCCGTAAACATAGTAAAAGGTGAGATTGTCAATATTTCTACCACTTTTAAGAGCATACTGCTGAACAATTTCAGTACGTGAAGGATTGCCTTTCATAATCGTTGAAGACGGCAGCCCCTGTTTCATAAACTCGGGATCACCTGCCGTTGTCCAATAGCCCAATGAAGTTCCCAAATCCATCATAGGATCTCCAAGCGTACACATTTCCCAGTCTAAAACAGCTGAAATATCCTTCCAGCCATCCGTTTTAAAAACCACATTATCATATTTAAAATCATTATGAATTAGGGTGTGATCATATTTTCTCGGGTTGGTTTTCGCTCATCCATGTCATTACCTTTTGTGCTGTTGGTACCTCATCGGTTGCTGCGGCCGGATATTGCTTGCCCCAATTATGCACCTGGCGTTCCACATAGCCTTCTGGTCTTCCTAGATCGGAAAGCCCTGCAGCCTTATAGTCTATATTGTGAAATTCTACAAAAGCAGCAACCCAAGTATCAGAGATGGTTTTAAATTCTTCGGGAGAAACTTGCTTGTCAAGCGCAGATTTAGCTGTTAAAATCTCTCCGTCAACCTTCTCCATAATATAAAATGGAGCACCTATAATTTTGGGATCTTCATTAAATATAAAGACTTTAGGGCTCTTATCGTATACAGGATTTAAATGCTGTAACACCTTAAATTCACGTCCCATATCATGCCCGCGTTTTGGAGCTGAAAAGGGAGGCCGCCTCAAGACATATTCTTTGCTTTCCATTTGAAGTAGATAGGTTAGGTTAGAATACCCATTGGAGAACTGTTTCACTGTCAATTCTGTATTCTCCTTCGCTATTAGGGAATGTTTTAGCATAAACTCCTTAAGCTTACCCTGATTGAGCTCCTCTCCTTCCCGTACCTCTTTTAAGTTTTTTTCGTTAGACATTAGACGCTTGTATATACTTGTTTATCGTACTTTTTCCCAGTTGACTCATATGAACTTCATCAGGTCCATCAGCCAAACGTAGCACCCTTGCAGCGGCAAAGAAATGCGCCAAAGGGGTATCGCTTCCAACGCCCTTTCCTCCTAAAATTTGAATGGCTCTGTCAATAACTTTTAAAGCCATTTGAGGGGTAACTATTTTTATCATGGCAATTAAATCTTTTGCCTCTTTATTACCCACTTTATCCATTTTATAAGCGGCAGATAACACTAACAAACGTGCCTGTTGTATCTCACAAGCAGAACGAGCGATATCCTGTCGTACACTGCTATAAGTATCCAAGGTTCTACCAAAGGGCTTTCTTTGTACTGTGCGTTCCGACATGATTTCTAAAGCACGTTGCGCCATACCAATCAACCGCATACAATGATGAATACGCCCAGGGCCTAAACGACCTTGTGCGATTTCAAAACCTCTACCCTCACCTAAGAGTAAATTCGTTTTAGGGACGCGAACATTATTTAAAATGATTTCAGCGTGACCTTCCGGCGAATCTGTATATCCAAAAACACTCAACCCTCTTTCAATCTTGAGGCCAGGGGTATCCATGGGTACCAAAATCATACTCTGTTGTACATGTCGTGGTGCATCAAAATCAGTCTTACCCATTACGATGGCAATTTTACAATTGGGATCCATAGCACCGGAGGCCCACCATTTTCGACCGTTGATGACATAATCATTTCCGTCGGAAACTATAGCGGTTTCAATGTTAGTGGCATCGGAAGAAGCAACTTCAGGCTCCGTCATTAAAAAAGCCGAACGTATGTCTCCATTCATTAAAGGCTTCAACCATTTTTCTTGTTGTTACGGCGTTCCATATTTAGCAAGCACCTCCATATTTCCGGTGTCGGGAGCGTTACAGTTAAAGATTTCGGACGACCATAAAACACGCCCCATGATTTCTGCCAAAGGAGCATATTCTAAATTCGAAAGTCCAGCACTAAGTGCGCCATAAGAACCGGGTAAAAACACATTCCGGAGTCCGGCATCTTTAGCCTTTTGTTTTAAACTTTCCAAACCAGGCCAACGCTTCCAACTATTTTCAGGATTTTTATGAAATAATTCTACCTCCTTTTCAATAGGGAGGACATGAATTTCCATAAATTCCTTCAATTTTTCTTGTAGTGCTATCGATGTATCGCTGTAATCAAAATTCATAATTCTTTTATATTAACCTGAAATTAAATATCCGCCATCTGCAGTATACACGCCGCCTGTCATATAAGATCCCGCATCGGACGCCAATAACATAACAATTCCAGCCATTTCATCGGGTTCGGCCACTCTCTTTAAAGGCACGATACTGGTGTATTGCGCCACCAATTTATCATCTGACCACAAACTTTCGCTAAATTTTGTTTTAATCAATCCAGGACAGACCACATTAGAACGAATACCATAGCGGCCCCACTCTTTTGCCTGGTTTTTTGAAAGCATAATCACAGCAGATTTCGTCATACTATAAAGTCCTAATCGAAATCCGGGATGAATACCTTCTACCGATGCAATATTGATAATACTCCCACCGCCATTTGCTTTCATGTGCGGTTGCGCTAAATTAGAAAGCACCCAAGGCGCCTTAACATTCACGTTCATGATTTTATCAAACACGGCTTCCTCTGCAGCTTCCAACGGTCCGTAAAACGGATTTATAGCAGCGTTGTTAACTAAAATGTCTATTCGCCCATAGGCTTCCATCGTTTTGGCTATGAGTTGTTGCCTTTGGGCAGCGTCTCCAATATGACATTCAATTCCTATGGCTTCCAAACCAGCGTCTTTAAATTCTTTCGCTACCTCATCAACAGCGTCTTGCTTTCTACTACTTATGACTACTTTAGCCCCGTTTTCAGCAAGCCCTCCGGCTATAGAAAGCCCGATACCCTTGCTTGAACCCGTGATAATGGCTACTTTTCCCGTTAGGTCAAATTTTGATTTTATACTCATGTTAGTTGTTGGTTGTTCGTTGTTGGTTGTTGGTTGTTGGTTGTTGGTTGTTAAATAAATTTCTTTTAAATCAAGCGAATACCTGCTTCTCTGAATTTAAAGTCAATGCCTGTTTATCCATCAATAGTTCTGCGAGTCCTGTGGTTTTAGGGAGCTCGTATTTAAAATAAAACTGCATGGCATGAATCTTGTTTTCGTAGAATTCAGCACTAAAATTAGTGTCTCCGGAAAGCAATGCTTTTTGTGCTTCGCAACCAATATCTAGCCATTGCCATGCCATGATAATGGTACTAAAAAATTCCATAAATGGCGTGGCGTCTGCCAAGAATCGTTGGTAATCACCCTTTGCTGCATAAGTCATAAGGGATTTTAGCACTTCTTGGGTTAGCTCCAGTTTATTTCCTAATTTTTCTGCCAAGGGTTTCAACGCTTCGTACGCCATACTTTCTTTGATAGTATTCATAATTTCCTCAGAGAGTAATTGTAGTGCTTTCCCGTTTTCCATGGTAACCTTCCTTCCCAAAAGATCTTGAGACTGTATGCCTGTGGTGCCTTCATAAATAGCTGATATTCGAATGTCTCTTAAATATTGCTGTAAAATATAATCGGAACAAAAACCATAACCTCCTAGTACTTGCACCCCATTATTTACCGAAGTAATCCCCATTTCAGAAGGGTAAGTTTTCACTACCGGCGTTAATATTTCCAGCAGCAATTTGTATTTCGCTCTACTTTCTGCATCCGGAAGTGATTGCGAAAGGTCTTGATACCGCGACGTTAGAAATACCAGGCTTAAAGCCCCTTCAGTAATTACTTTTTGTAAAAGCAGCATTCTGCGTACATCAGGATGATTGATGATAAGGGTTTGTTCTTGGGAGGCATCCTTTTTACCTGTTTGTTGTAGCTCCCGTCCCTGAGGTCTTTCTTTGGCGTAATTAAGCGAGGCATGATATGCTCCCGTAGCAATTGCCGCCGCCCCACGGCCCACAGCGATTCTTGCACCGTTCATCATGAGGAACATATATTTTAGGCCTTGGTTGGGTTCACCAACCAACCACCCGGTACAATCTTCTTTATCGCCAAAAAACAGGTGTGTGGTACAATAGCCTTTTTGTCCCATTTTTTGAAAATCGCCAACCGTAGTGACGTCGTTATCTTCTAAATTACCGCCTTCATCGAGGCGATGCTTTGGCACGACAAAAAGTGAAATCCCCTTGGTTCCTGCAGGCGCTCCTTTAATGCGCGCCAAAACAAGATGTACAATATTCTCAGCGCCCTTATAATCTCCTCCAGAAATAAATATTTTTTGACCGTTTATTTTATAAGCATCTCCATCAGGAATGGCCGTGGTTACAATATCTGAAAGCGAACTACCAGCCTGTGGTTCGGTAAGACACATGGTGCCTCCCCAAGCTCCCGATATCATTTTTGGCACATAGGTATCCTTAAGAAATTGATTTCCAAAATGTGCAATCAATTCCGCCGCACCTACAGTAAGACCAATGTAACCAGGTAAGTGATTATTAGCTGCTTCCTGAATAAAGGCAGAGGCATTTACTGCCATTGAAGGCATTTGCATGCCACCGGATTCATAGGAGAATGGTCCCGATATAAACCCCATGTCGCCACCTGCTTTCATGTATTTATTTACTTGAGGATGCACTATAATTTCTCCATCCTTAAAATGTGCTGGATTTTCGTCCATCTCCCGAAAATAAGGATAGAGTTCTTTATCTGAAAAATCCTTAACAGAGTCAAGCATCATGGCAATAGATGCCTCATCATATTCCGCAAACCGTTCCTGTTCCAGTACACTTTTAAGATCGTGAACGTTGAACAACAAAAATTTGAGGGTTTCCATTTCTATATACGTATTGGCCATAACAATTTATTTAACTGATTTATGAAGTTCAAGTTAGGATTTATTCCTAGGAATCTCATTAAACTGGTTTAATAAAAGTGGGAATATCGATTATTATAGATAATAAGGACTGCTTCTTTAGAAAAAGCCCAAGGTATCTATAACTCTAATACAAATTAAAATAGCTGAAGACGTTAACTCTTTCCTAAACGCTTCCTAAGTTTAGAAAGTCCTACTGGTGTCAATCCTAAATAGGAAGCAATAAGGTATTGTGGAACACGCTGAAACAGATCTGGACGTTTTTTTAAAAGACGTAAATAACGCTCCTCATTCGTACGACTATTAAGACGTTCTATCCTAGTAAAGCTCTTTATAAAAGCTTCTTGCATAGACAACCGACCAAAACGCTCCAACTGATGCGACTTTTTAAAGGAGTTTTCGGCATCCGTTTTCTTTATGGCGTAAACTATCGTGTCCTCGGAAGCCTTGAGATAATAATTGGAAGGTGTTTCCTTTACATAAGCAGGTAGATCGGTAAAAAACACATCGTCGGTATAAAATTCTAATACGTTTTGCGCGCCTTCATCCAACTTATAATAATAAATACACCCAGTCACAACATAATAGAAGTGTTGCACCAACTGTCCTGGAATTACTAAAGTATCCCCTTTTTTTAGATTTAGTTTTTGATAAGATTGCAATTGTTCTTTCAATACCTCATCATCCACCAAAGTGTAGGATAAAATTTTTTCCTTTAGGTTTTCAAGAGGGGTTGTATGGACTACAGTTTTCAAAGGGTATCTTTAATTTGGTGTTTTTGAATCAAAGTGTCGTACGGGTGTCTATATACTAGATAGTCATTGGCATATAGTCTTTCATTACTGCTTTAAGGGATACGAACTGCTCGAAAAAAATTACTTTGAAGTAAAAATAGATTTTGAAACCAACCAAGCTCTTGGACTATAATTTTGACATTTAATTCTGTGACTTACATAACAAATACGACTTTGTTTAAATGCTAAATTAAACAAATAAAAGTTCGGGATTACACGATCCACATTAAAACTCGAGTTAGAATAAATTACTAGTGGACAACAATGCTGTTTTGCTGAGATGAACCATGGGCGACCTACAAGTAAATAGTATCAATGTTTCAAATATTACTTTAAGAATGCCTTGTTTACCCCATAAAATAGTAAAAATCTTTTTTTACATCAATCAATGTGCTTTAAAGTATTGACAAGCAATATCTAGTAAAATCCATTTTAAAAAACGCCACTTTTTTTAGGATATTCGAGACAACAATACCACCTCTAACACTTTTAAAACAAATCTAATTAATGTATATTATCGCCCTATTTAAAAGTGAGCATTATGCAGGACAATAAAATACTAAAATACATCAAAGAAGTAACAGGGAATATGCCAATAGACTGGTTGAACATCACCACCCATCGGCTGGATATTTATAATGAAGCATTGGCCAAAACGCAATTCTTAGACCAGTTTGAACTATTATTTAAGGATAACAATTCTGAATCATCGGCACTTGCTAAATTACCCACTGCTTATGACTATATTCGATTAGGACACCCGCTATCTTGTGTTCTAGAATGGAGTATTGCAAAGCTACATGCGCTAGAACCAAAAAATGTCATCAGTTTTTCTTCGAAGACGGTGCCCATTTTGGCCGTTCTAAGAAAAAATTTACTGGATAATAAGAACACCCAAATCAATTATACAGGTCAACTACCCGATTGTTTTGATGCCGAAGTAATAAAACAAGTTTATGGTTATAAATTTGAATTGAAAAAGGTGGAAAACACCGCTAATATTCCCCAGTTCAACGGGAGTACTGTTTTCATATCACAACACGATGATATAAATACTATGGTACTTCACCCACGTATCGACTTTTTAATCAATCTGCAATCGCAGCTCGGAAGTGTTTTAATTATAAACGGGCAAGACAATGAAAGTTACGTATCAGACATTCAGCACGTGAGAAGAAGAGAAACGATTGCTATGACACCAGCGAATGCTCTTCTTGCATTAAAATCACTAGTGAATCAATCTGCTGTTGAACCTCAAAACAGTCCTGTAGAGGCAAACAAATCAAATGTTTTAAATTCAATTAATAAGATTACGGGGTCTAACACGAAGGCATTAGTAGCTTCTAGTGGCTTATCTATGCAATATGCTATTATGATGGGGCTCATTCATGAGGCCATAGAAAAACATCAAGGCAAAGCTATTAAATTTGTTGTGCCTCCAAATTGTTATGGCGGAACCAATGACCAAGCAAGACGTGTTGCCGCCTGTCTTGACAACGTTGAAGTGGTTGATTTACCTGTGGATGGCGATAATGATATGGTTCAAAGTATCGATACGGTTTTAGATAAAATCGCAAACGATGATGCGATCCCATACATTATTGCTGAAATTCCAACAAATCCTAGAGTTGAAGTACCAAATCTAATACAATTAAAAGAGGTACTGCGTAAGGAGCGTAAAACGGCAACTGGGGAAGCGGCCATAGATCCTGTTTTTATTTTAGACCAAACGTTTTGTCCTAACGTCCATTTTTTAGGCGAAGGTGAAATTTTATCAACGGTGCGCACCATTTCATATGCTAGTGGGTCTAAATTCCCAAGTGGAGGGCAATGTACAGCCGGCTACTGCATAGGAAATCAAAAAACAAATGCTTTAATTGAAAAAATTGAAAAGCATCTAGGACTTTGCGATAATGAGGCGACAGCACTTCAATATGAAATATTAGCCAAACAATTGCCTTCAATGAACCAAAGAATTAGTACTGCTTATCAAAACACACGTGAGTTTGTAAGTTTTATTAATGAAGTGCTGCCGAAGCAAAAATAAATTTTGTTTCCTCTGAATTGGCCAAACAAGGTTTTACCCCGTCTGTATTTTCCTTAGACCTCCCAACTAAAGGGAACACGGAGGAAGAAAAAGAAGCATATAAAAGACAGTTGAATCTTAAGTTAATCCATTTAATGATTAACGAAATTCCAAATGAAAGTAAGTTTTGTGTGAGCTATGGACAGTTAAAAGGATGTTATTGGACGATACCGGCAACATCTACTCAAGGGACGACTAAAGAAGGCGACAAAGATTATATTGTTCGTGCATCACTTTCTCCTAACATGGATCTTGATCTTCATAAAAAAGTATTTTTAAAATTTGTTGAAGAACTTTGATTAATAAGGACCAGGAGTTGTATTTGTTTTTAAGATTTTAAATCGTCACAACCACTTTCTAGAACAATAAAAAGCATTTTAAACCTTTGGTTTGCTTCAATGGTATAAACCGTTTGACTTGGAATAATCATGGAATCACCATTTTGCATGTAACTTGACAAATTGTTTAATACTACCTCTGCTTTACCTTCGATAACATGAAGGAATGTAGAAAAAGAGCTTACTGTGGGCTGGTAAACCTTACCATAATCTAGAGACATTGCCATAATATTTCCTGTCTTTTTGTTTAGAATATGTTTAATGTTTACTGAGTTTGAAACGTAGTCTAAAGTATCTTTAATGTTAAAAGCAATTAAATTTTCAAATTCATAATGTTCCATAGCTTATAGCATATACGTTTAAAATTAAACATAAGAGGCCGTGTCCTGAAATCCTTTACAACTCTTGTCGATACAGACATCCAAGAAAGAAAAAAGCCGACTTATAAGTCGGCTTTTTTATAAAGAGTTTTCTTTCTATTCTTCTCTTTAATGAAACTTTAAAACTGATATCTAAGACCTAAAGCAATGTCTAAATCTAAACCATCATTATTGTAATTGGAATCCCCAAAACCAAGTTACGGTCTAAAATCTAATGATATTAATAAAGGGATATCAAAATTGTATTCAACACCTATATCTCCTGCGATAAAAACAAAAGTATCTTTATAATTATCATTGTTATTATTATAATTATTAAAATCATATGATCCAACACCTCCACCAAGACCAAGGTACCAATTAAAGCGGTTTTCTATTGGCATCACCCATTGGTGCAAACCTGTAAGCTTAAAGCCATCAAAATTTTTACCGTCTCTCCATCCTAAATCCAATTCTAGTCTATGGCTAGTACTTAAACGAGCTTGATAAGAGATTTCCCCTCCAAAGCCCCCACTATCTCCTAACCTAAGACCTAATGCATTTTTAGAAATTTCTTGGGCATTCATTGTAATACTTGCTACTAATACCAGTATGACTGTTATAATTGTGTTTTTCATGTTCGTTTATTGTTTAAATTATTTTTAATATATGTTATTCTTTTGCTTTCGCGTTTTCTTCTGATTTTGCTCCCATTCTATTGAAGGTGTACATAGGTGCAAACTTTAGTTTTAAGCCTGCAATTTTCATGTTATCAGCACTTGTTAACCCTTCATTTTCAACAGTGTTTTTTCCGGTATCAATTGCCTCGTATAACAACTTAATTTCATCCCAATCTTCTCTTGAATAATTATCTTTATTAGCCTCTGCCGTATCCACAAAATTTTGATAGACACTTAAGATATTGTCTTTATTTATCCACTCAAACGTCATGTCATCATTCATGTGATTTTTTCCCAAAAGAGACATTCTCAAATTATTTTTTAAAGCGATAATCTCTTGACGTTCTCTATCAACCATAACCTCTGTTTTGTAGGCTTCAAATAATGATGTTGATTCCTCTATGTCCTTTTTTAATGTTTCATTTTCTTTAAGTTCATCTACATTTTTATTTGCAGTAAACCTATAAGCAGTATGCTCATTTTCAATAGTTTCCCAATTCGAACTCGCATTAGCTAGCTCTAAATTACTTATTGAATCAACATAGTGCGAATAGTCTTCTACGTTTTCTGCAGCTATTTGTCTTTTATCATCATTACATGATGTAAAAATTAAGCCTAATCCGCATAATGCAATTGTAAATTTTATTATTTTCATGGTTTTTATTTTATTTGTTATTTTTATTTATTCTTACTAAATCCCTTTACCGCCTATCAGTCTTAATAGTATCGCTATAACAGCCACAACTAATAAAACGTGTATTAATTCACTTGCGCTGTAGACAAAAAAGCCTAATGCCCAGCCAATAATCAAGATGACTGCAATAATGTATAATAAACTTCTCATTTTGTCTTTTTTTTAATGGTTAATATCCTATAATTCAATTTTAAGTTAGGCTTTATCCCCTAACAACCAAAAAGCTAATTATACAGACAAAGGTGATTATTTAACGCTACATTGCGTTATATAATTATAGGACACTATTACATAAATCACAGGTTTAATTGAATGAGTTATATAAGGGCATCCTATAACTACACCTATAAAAGGTTTTTTTAATCACCACTAGTGACTGCTAATGGGCTAATAAAATAACTTGTATTGGGAACTATTTAAATTAAAAAAAGGATAGAAATTGAACCCCTATCCTTTTAGTTAAATGTTATTCCCTTGGTAAATAATTAAGCAAATGTCTTAAATTTTATTAGGAATTATATCAATAATTACCGTCCTGTTATAAGCTCTTTCTTCTGGATATTTATTTTCAAAAGGAGACACATTTTCAGCCTCACCTAATCCTAATATCTTAAAGGTAACATCATTTCTTCCTACTTTTAAAAGGCTGTTTTTAAGAATATCTTTCACTTCATTAGCACGTTGGGTAGATAATTTTTTATTATAATCTCTTTCTCCTATAATATCAGTATGACCATGAATAATAACCGTTCCGTTTTCAGGAATCTTAGGGCTTACAATATTACTTAAATACTCTTTATATATAGACGGTGCAGTTGACTGATCGAATTCAAAAATAATACTGTATCTTATGCCTTCTTCTATCTCAGATGGCGTCCACAACACCATATGTGTAGACGTTTCTTTTACGATGATATCACCACTTTCAGTTTGTCCTATCATTTTCACGTTGTAGGTGCCTTCAGGTCGCGTGCCTAAAATTGATTTTCCGGAAATGCTAACACTTTCTCTTGTATAAGGTCCGAATTTTTGTGTAACGCCCTCAGCATCTGAAATCTCTAATGACCAAGTCTTAAACTTTACTTCATCACTCTTTGCACTAAAGGTTACATAGCTGTCAATAGGCGCTTCTTGAATAGCAACGATTTCTATTGGTTTAAGCGGTGTATTGGGTCCACTTTGGAATTCCATTAATAATTCTGAAGAATTGCTCTCAATAGAAACGCGACGATCGCCTTCACGTAGAAGAACCATATCCGCTTGAACACCTCCATTTCCTTCCGGTTTTTCCGGTTTGAATTGACCTTTAATACTAATTCTTGTCGCATTAATTCCAAATACATCCACTAAGTAGCTCTTAACAGACCCTGCCATTGCTTCAGCATCTTCTCGCCCCTGCTTTGATGACCCCACCAAGTTAATTGAAGTTGAAGGGTATTTAACCATACGATCACCAAGAATATTAATCACATTATAATACACATTCATTTGTCTTGCTGAACGCCCAGATTGAATTAATGGTGGTTCTGTTTCCAGTTGTTCTCTACTAAAGGCTTTTACTTCACCCTTGTCAAGTAACTTATAACGGTTTGAAATTTCAGTAGATCCCAAATCAAAATACACATAATTACGCAATGGAAATATTTCTCTTACACTTCGTTTTTCAGGAATATTTAAGGGCGCATCAACGGTAAAGTCAACTTTAGGAGGAACTACTACAGTGGCAACTTGTACTGGAGTATCCATTCTTTGACCTTGACCAAATTTAAGAACAACACCTGCTCTAATAGTTGTTAAGTTCCAAGTTTCAATGCTCCGTGGATTCTGCCCAAAATACGGGTGGAATGCTATAAAAGGAGACAGTGTAAATTGTGTCTTTTCACTATTAGAAGACAAGGGGATATCATATCCTGCTCCAATTTGAGCAGAGATAATTGTTTTCTCCACAGCACTAAAATCGCCTTCTACGTCTGCAGGTGCCATTTGATTAGGGAAATTTGGATTTACACCTTGTTGGTATGTAAATTCTTTATTTTGAATGAAAGCAATACGTGGCCCACCGTAGAAATATAAATTCGATTTAAATGGTGCATAACGCAAACTAGGCTCTACAGTAATATAGCTAAGGTCTGTAGTCAGGTCTGCTGGACAATTACAATCGGTTACTTGTTTATCGAAATTTCCTTTACGACTGTCTAATCCTGCTTGTAAAATAAATCCGAATCTAGTATCGGGTTTGTAAAACTCTATGCTAGGTGCAAGAAATAACCCAAAACCGTTTCCTTTATGGAACGTTGTAGGAGGTGTAAAATCTGTAGATAACTGATTGGTTGAGCCTTCGTAAAAGTTTATGTTAGCGCCAGCAGCTATTCCAAAATACCAGGTAGGTGCAGAATATTGCACCTCTTGTGCCTGTACGGCTTGGATTCCGATGACTATTAAAGCACTTACAAAAAGGCTTTTTAGAGAAAGGGACCACGCTGAATGCGATCCCTTTTTTAAATTAATTTTATTTTTCATAATTTGAAATTGAGAAATATTTAGATGCTTGTTAATCAATAGGTTTAGTAATAATATTGGTATGTGTCATTATAACAGCTCCGTTTCTAGCTAACATTCTACCTTCTGCGGTGGCATAGACATTCATGGTAATAGAAGTTAAGGCTAATATATTTCCTTTAAAGTCGGTATAATCGCCTATGGTCGCCGATCTACCCACTTGCCGTGAAAACATTTTTAGCTTTCGCTCCACCTGCTAAAATGACGTCTCCTCCAGCGCCTCCCACGGTTGTAAAGTCTGAAGCGATTTGGAAAATCCAGGTGGCATTAGGATCGCCTTGTGCGTCAAGTGTTAAATCACCTGATTGTATTAAAAGTGTAGAGGTTGATTTATAGATTCCTGGTGCTAAAGTTGTACCGCCTTGGTCTCCGGATACGGTAGCAGGTGCTGGAGAAGAGGCCCCTTCAGCATATAAATATGCCGCAGTCAAGTCATCTTTAGCTTGCAATAGCATAGCAGGTACGCCTGCTGGTGCGGTGTCATCTGAAGCAAAAATGGCGCCATTGACTACAACTGCAGGAGGAAATCCAGTTAAAGAGCTTCTTACACCTGGGTAAATACCTACATCCATGTTTCTAATTTCACTAAATCCTGCATTATTGCTTACCGCAACACCAGCAATAATTCCAAATCGCGCAACACTTTGAAGGTCTACCATCGTTCCTCCAGTTGACAGCGTATTAAAGTTCCATACATAATTATTTACCAATGCAACACCACTAGTATTTTCAGCATCTGTAGTAATAGTTCCTGTATAGGTCGTTGCTTCTAAAAGTGGACTTGCTGGAATAAAGGTAAGCGTTGTACCGTAATAAGATAGCGTTCCAGTTATTACCGTTGATCCATTTTTTAAAGTAAAAGAGGTACTATTAATAGTCGTATTGTCCATAGGTTCACTAAACTCTGCAGTGATAACTTTATTAAGAGCAACTCCTGAAGCATTATTTATAGGGTCGGTAGATATGACTGTAGGTCCTGCAACAGTACCTGTTGTAAAGGTCCACGTATAGTCACTTACTAAAGCAGTTCCTTGCACATTTCTTGCTCCTGTAGTAATTGTAGCTGTATATTCAGTATTATCTAACAAATTGTTGGTTGGATTAAAACACGCGACTTGATTTATATAGGCCACTTCACCTGCAACATCTGTTGTTCCTTGTCTTAAAAGGAACGTGTTTGTATTAATGCTGGTATGATTCATCAACATATTAAAATTTGCAGCAACTGTTTTATTAAGGAATACGTTAGTTGCTAAGTCCAATGGATCTGTTGAAGCAACCACTGGAGTAACTGTTGAGCCTGTGCTAAATGTAAAAACATAGTCTTCTTGCAATGCATTACCGTCTATATCCTTTACCACTGTTTTAACAGTACCAACATAGGTCGTGTTAATTAATAAAGCATTTGTTGGGTTAAACGAAGCCGTTGCTCCATTAAGAGAAACATTTCCTGCAATAATAACTGAACCTGTTTCTTCTATAATAAATGAAGATTGGGTAAGCGTTGTTGGATTCATCTCCTTGTTAAACAAAACGGTAATCGTCTCGGTCTAAAGGCACATTAATAGCACCATCCACTGGATTTGTTGAGGTAACAACAGGGCAAAGCCCTATGACTTCTTGAAAATCATCATCTGAACATCCGGAAAACAATGAAATACATAGTATTACAAAGGGTAAAATTAAATTTTTAATTTTCATTTTTATTGGGTTTTAGTTTTTGTTTTTAGTGCTGCTTTTACAGCGGTTTATTCCGACTTTTTTATTTATAAACCTCTTAAAAAAATACAGCCTATATTGTTTTTAAGAGTGCTTCTATTTCTTCTTTCGTTTTTCCAAGGCGTATTTGAAGTTTGGCAATCATCTCTTCTTTCTTTCCTGTTTCAAATAACAAATCAGAATCGGTCAATGCAGCAAATTTTAATTTAAGTTTGCTTTTTTGAGCGCTCCATGTATCGTTTACACCTGTTGTATCCATGCGCTATAGAAATTATATTTACAGGACAAAGGTGGATTCATAAGCACTAAGAAGTGTTGTATAACTTATTAAATTAGTTACATCATTCACACGTTAACATGCGAACACCACCGCTTTGAGTACGAATAATAAAAGGAAGGACGTATGGTTTTGTAGGTCTTTTAGCCTAATTAACAGTCCAGGATTACTCTAAACATTCAGCCTAGGTTTTGGAGTCATTGGCTTTATTGAGTTAACCTGTTAAGGGAAAGAGTTATATAAGAAATAGAAGGCTCATGATGATGCCACATAAAATTAAGGATGGACCTGAACTCATGTCCTATTCATGAAAGTAAGAAAAGCATTAGTGATCTAAAATGTAACAGACTCTAATGAAGAGACATATTAATTAAGGCTACCGTGCTTTAAAAGAAGTGCGAAAGTAATCTAGGGGTATTTCTAAGCATACGTGACACCTTTTTAAGGTACTTAATAAACAGTTATTACATGCGCTCCATATACCATTTCAATTGCTTTTCCATGGTATTATAACGCAATACTTCTGCTATCACTTTTTTTAGCCGAATAAATGCCGTTTCGCTTTTTACAATATAATCTGTTGCCTGATGATGCATGCATTCCACGGCTACTGCTATTTTATCTTGGGAAGATAATACTATAACTGGGATCTCTCGGATTTAATGCTTTTATTTGATCTAATGTTTCTAAACCGTTCATCACGCCTTTTTGAATGCCATCGAGGTGGTAGTCTAAAACAATTACATCCGGATTTTTTGATAAATTTGAAATACAAAGTTCCCCTGTAGAGAAGGTTTCAATCTCAAAATCTGCACTTTCCATAAAATCAATTTCTAATAACTTTAAGAATAAGGCATCATCATCCACTAGAAAAAGTTTAACTTTATTATTACTATTCATTATTTAAATTTTTAAAAGTGTTCAATTCTACCATTAATTCCTCACAGGCTTGCGTACATACATTTTCAAGTTGAAACACCATCTCTTCGATGTTTTCTGTTTGCTCTCCGGCGCTGGCATATTCCTGAATTTTTTTTGCAATGTTTTCGAAATGAACACTTATTCCCATTATGGAAAATGAAGGAATCATTTTATGTACAGCGTCTTGTAACAACGGCCAATCCTTATTTAACACCCCTTGTTTCATTGCTATAATTAAAGGAGGTGTCTGTTCTAGATAGAGAGAAATCATTTCTATCATCAATATCTTATTAGATTTAGTACGGGTATTCAAATAGTGTAAATTAGTACACTTTATGCTTACTGGATTAACAAGCTCATCTACCTCAGCGTCGTTCACCACATGTGTTTTTTTTATAAACCCTAACATTTTACTATATAATAGCCGTTCATCAACAGGCTTTGCTATATAGTCATTCATCCCAACCGCTGTACATTTATCCAAATCTACTGTAGTCACGTCTGCTGTTAAAGCGATAATGGGAATATCACTTTTCATAGTGTTTCGAATATAATCGGTGGCTTCAAACCCATTCATTTCCGGCATCTGCAAGTCCATTAAAATAAGATCATACGGTATGGTTTGCATTTTATCAATAGCAATTTTTCCATTATCGGCAATATCACAATCAAATCCAAAATCATCCAACAGTGTTCTCATAAGTAATTGATTGAGTGGTATATCTTCTACAACCAATACTTTTATGTTAGAGACATCTTTATCGTAGGCTATTAATTCCATTTCTACCTCAGCATCTGCTTTTGTTTTCTGAAAAGGTAATACAAAGCTAAAAGTAGATCCTTCATTAATTTCACTGGTCACAAGAATAGATCCACCCTGTAGTTCCACTAATTGTTTTACAATAGCAAGCCCCAAACCTGTTCCACCATACAAGCGGGAGGTTCCGCTTGATGCTTGTTGAAAGTTTTCAAATATCGTTTCTATTTTTGAGTCTGATATTCCTATTCCAGTATCTTTCACTGAGAATTCTACAGATACTTTATGGTCATCTTCATTTAGTAACTTAGTACTGACTGTAATTTTTCCTTTTGAGGTAAACTTTACCGCATTACTCACTAAATTCAAAATGATTTGATGTAGTCTTACCGGGTCGCCAGCGAGGACCTCAGGAATGTTGTCGTCGTAAATTTTAACCAGTTTCAAATTCTTTTCTTGAATTATAGGTTCAAATAAATGAAGCATTGCTGGTAGCGATGAGGAAATTTTAAATGGTATTTGTTCAAACATCATTTTACCAGCATCTACTTTTGCCAAATCGAGAATGTCATTAATAAGGACTATTAATGCATCACCACTTACTTTTATGGCTCTTAAATACTCTTTTTGCTTCGCGGTCAAGTCTGTTTTTAAAACCACTTTCGTAAAACCAATGATGGCATTCATTGGCGTACGTATTTCATGACTCATGTTAGACAAGAATTGCTGTTTAGCTTTCATAGCTTCTTCAGCAATTAATGTCGCTTTTTCAGCTTTTATTTTTGCTTCCTCAGCAAGTAATGTAGCCATTTCTGCAAACAGCATGGCTTCTGTAAGCTCTTTAGCTACTTTTTTTGTTCTGTAACATCACGGGCAACAATAACAACCCCATCTACATTTCCATCTTCGTCTTTATACGTGGATCCATTAAATAATACGTCTGTCAATTTACCGTTTTTATGACGCAGTGTTAATGGAAAATCGGCAACAGACCCTTTTGCAAATACTTCCAAATAAACATCTCTTGCTTTTTTTGGCTCTGTAAAATAATCTAGAAAATCAGAATCGGTTAGCTCTTCCCTTGTTAGTCCCGTAACATTGGTTAAAGCCTCGTTCATATCTGTTATCTTCCCCTTTGAACTAATAGTAACCAATGGATCTAGACTCGCTTCAATGAGACTCAAAGAATATTGGGAATCTAATTTTATATTAATATTAGACGCTTGAAGTTTTTTATTGGTAAGGTCTTGTTTTGTATTCTTAATATTTTGAAACGCCAGTTCCTCATTAGCAACAACCAACTCAGCAGCACGTTTTTCTTTTTCAGTATTCTGAAAGGCGAGCTCTTTGTTAGCAATAATCAATTCTGCGGCGCGTTTCTCTTTTACTTTATTTTGATATGCCAATTCTTTATTGGCAATGACCAACTCAGCAGCACGTTTTTCTTTCTCAGTATTACGGAAGGCGAGCTCTTTGTTAGCAATAATCAATTCTGCGGCGCGTTTCTCTTTTACTTTATTTTGAAACGCCAGTTCTTTATTGGCAATGACCAACTCAGCAGCACGTTTTTCTATTATTCTATTTTGAGCAGCCAACTCTGCATTAGCTTCTCTTATATCTATCGCCCATTTTTGAATGGTGACATCACGAGCCGCGGCAAAAACGCCAAGCACATGCCCTTTGTCATCTCTATAAACGGAAGCATTATATAATACATCCATTAAATCTCCATTTTTATGTTTTATCGTTAATGGATAATCCGACACAAAACCTTTTTCAAAGACTTGCAAATACCCTTCCTGTGCTTTTTTAGGGTCTGTGAAATACTGCGAAAAATTAGTGTCAATAAGTGCTTCCCGCGAAATGCCCGTAGCATTTATCGATGCTTTGTTAACATCTGTAATTTTCCCTTCTGCACTTATAGTGACTAAGGGGTCTAAGCTAGCCTCAATTAGACTACGCGCATAATTAAAATCTGTAACTTGTGTGTGTTTCATGTCTTTCATTGTCATGGGATTCAAGCCCTTATCTTGATCAAATTTCTTCTAATGGGCTACGTCTTTTATCCTTTAATTTTTTAAAGTGAGAAGGCGAAAGTCCAGTCATTTTTTTAAACTGATTCGATAAATGGGCGACACTACTATAATTCATTTTCCAAGCAATTTCAGTAATATTTAATTCGCCGTAAATAATGAATTCCTTGATTCTTTCTATTTTGTGTGCAATAATGAATTGCTCAATAGTCGTGCCTTGAACTTCAGAGAATAAGTTAGACATATACGTGTAATCATGGCTTAACTTCTCGCTTAAATAATTTGAAAAATTTACTTTGATTACTGCATCAGAATGATGCACCATTTCAATTATGGCATTTTTTATTTTCTCAATTAAAACAGCCCGTTTATCGTCCATCAATTCAAATCCGGATTTAAGTAAAACGGCTTTAATTTGATTTCGCAGTTCGGGGTAATGTTTTCCATGACCTCTACTTCACCTAAATCTACAATAACGAAGTGTAGACCTAGCTTTGTTAAATCTTCTTTAACTGCTATTTTGCAGCGGTTGCTTACCATGTATTTAATATGTAGTTTCAAAAGATTTTTTTTTAAATGTACAACTAAAACAGTTCAAAAAGCTGTTGTTTCTCAGACAAAAGATATGTTATAGTATAAATATAATTTCATCCTTTTTTTAGAAATTATTTATGAGTCAGCACCCACAGTTCTACTTCTTCTAGTGCACGCCAATGTTGATCACGCTTTGTTTTTGAGGACGCTAATTTTACAGACTTTTTAAAAAAATGTTCCAATTGAAATCGCCCACCTTCGGTAAGTTCCTTTTCTATAGGATGTACTGTTGTTACATTAGTTATTTGGGCTAAATTCGAGAATAAGAGCACTAGCTTTCCTTCGGCAAAAGACGTTGTTTGGCGCCTTCAAAAAAATCAGGAAAGAGGTTTTCATTATAATAAATAGCTTCCTCAAGGTTGTCAACATTATGGGATTCGCGTAACCAGGGCGGATTAAAAACTATAAGTTCTGTTTGTTTTTCAAACTTTCCAAAAAGATACCCCAAATCTAAATCAATTTTCCGAGATAACTTTGTCTCCCCCATATACTCTGTTAACCCTATAATGGCATTAGGATTTATGTCTGTACCAAAAACCTTTTGAAAGCCATGCTTTATCATTTGTAGTGATAGAACGCCACTACCAATGCCAACGTCTATTGCCGTTTTTTTCGCCCCCTCATAATATTTTAACCAACGATCGAAAAGTTCTAAATGATCGAAACGCGTAGGGAAATAAGTCCCATAATAGGGATGTAATTTATTCCTTAACATAGGAATAGTAATGCCATTTTTGTACCACTGCCAAGCACTGTTGAGTCCTTGTATTTGAGGAAAAGGCAATAAGAAATGACTGGTTTCACGGATACAGTTTCTTTAACCATCCTATTGAAGGCCCTTTTTTAACAGACAGTTCATGGTCTGCGATTTCAATTAAGACAAGATTAGACAACTTATGGTATTCCGATCGATACGCCCGTTGTTCCTGGAAAGAGCTATTTGGCAACTTTCGCTTAAGATGCATTTTTAACGCCTTAAGCAACAATAAACCATTACTGTAAAACGCCGTTATTAACACCGGTTTTCCTGCTTCTAATATTTTTATGGTCTGCTTGAAATCTGTTTCCCGATTAAACAGGTCTATCCGGTTTCCTTTAGCCATAGGTGCCGGTTTGTTTATTTCTATATTTGAAATCATTTTTTGAGTGCACTTCCATAAAATGGTTGCTGCTTATTTATTATGGAGTCCAGTGTATAGTGATAAAAAATGGAACAAATAAGAAAACCGTTTTAAAAAAGTCTTGTTTTAAAATTGAAACGAATTGCAGCCTAATGACATCGGCAAAACGTATTATTAACATTACTATTGAGATACTGGTGTATAGCAATCAGGCATCAAATTGACTACTAAGTTTCATTAATCGAAATAAAAGCTTAAAAAACAGCCTCAACCATTCGCTGAAGTGTTGCGAAGAGGTCATTAATATCAAGAGATCATTAACACAAAAGTAAAGATACCGTATTAAAACCCATTACCACCATACTCCTCTACTAATTAGCGAACAACACCCTATTATTATAGTTAGTGCCTCATTATTAAAAGTAGAAGAAATGATTTAAAGTTAAAATAACGGAGCATAAGCAATGACCTCCAAAGCTAAAGTGCACCCCTCCTTTCTAGCGAGAATTAACTCATGGGAATAGCATGAGGTACTGTTCGTGGCGCACCAATGTATTAAATAAACGTTTAGCATACTTCGTCAATGCTCTCATCAACTGGTAAGTATGAATACATTAAAAAAAACATAAAAAAAAGCGCAATCGTACGATTGCGCTTTTTACTAGAGACTGACTCTAAAAATCAATATTACTTAGCCCCCCATTCTTTAAGAGACGCTTTATTCATTTTTACATAATCTGTATTACCCGCTTTTTCAGCAGCAGCTAAAGAGGCCTTTGCTGCAGCAATTGCACCTTCTTTATTTCCTGCTTTGGCATGAATTAAAGATTGCTGACGTAAATACCAAAAACGTGGTTCGTCCTTAGTCATATCTACAGCCTTATCAATCCATTTCACTGCTTTTTCAATATCTTTACCTTCTTGTAAATAATATACTGCCGATGAATAATAATCTGCAGCACTAGGTCCGAGACATAGCCTTTTCTATATTTGCAGATACTTTTTTTGCCGTTGGCACTTCTATTTTAACAGGAACATAAACATCTTCCCATAGCATTCCTAAGGTTGCTGAATTGTTAGACAAATCATCCAGTATAATCGTAAACGTTTCCATTTTCATAGGCATTTTCATAACGTCAGCTTTCACCGTTGTTACCACTTTACTATCATCCCATTTTGCTGGTGTACCCCAGTTATCTGCATCAGAATAAAAAACAACATCCCAAGATTTTTCGTTCGGTGTTGTAAAAACGGCATAAGATCCAGCTTTCACTTCTTTTCCACCAATCATAACATCATCACTAAACGTGATTTTTGTATTTGCATTTGCGCCTGTTCTCCATAATTTTCCATAAGGTACTAGATCTCCAAAAATGGTACGTCCTTTCATCCCAGGTCTTGAGTATTCTAAAGTAACATCGGTTAGTCCAACTTTCTGTTCTACTTTTGAGAACGGACTCGGTTGTGGTGTTTCTACTTGGGCATAGGTAGTATTTGTAGTAAATGATACAGCAAATACCATAGCCAATAAAAGTAATTTTTTCATAATATTTTAAGTGTGTTGGTTATAAAACGAGAGTAAATTTACGAATAAGCTAGGCTTTTGCTTGTTAATAAAACCTTAAATTAACCAGAAAGTATTTGTATTTCTCATTCATTAATCGTAACATTGCAATAAACAAATTAAATGGGCTTAATTAAATCAGAAAAGTTCACAAAAGAACAAAACACAATCGCATTATTTGCAAAAGCATTTGGGCATCCGGCTCGCGTGGCTATCATTCAACATCTTTTTGAAATCAATTCTTGCGTCTGTGGCGATTTAGTCAATCAAATTGGGTTGGCACAACCCACCATTTCACAACATTTAAAAGAACTAAAAACATTAGGATTAATTAAAGGCTCGGTGGAAGGCACTAGTGTTTGCTATTGTATAGACCCGGAAAATTGGAAATCTATGAAAACGGTGTTGTTCGCTTTTTTAAATGAAGACACTATAAACCACGGCGACTGCTGTTAATACTTAAACATTATGACACTTACAGAAATTAAAAATACCTTAGAAAAATTAGACACGATTTCATTTACCTTACCAAATGGGACATTAGTTCCTAACCATTTTCATGTCACAGAAATAGGAAAGATTTCTAAAACCTTTATAGATTGTGGTGGTACTTTAAGGCAAGAAAAAAAAGTGAATTTTCAGCTCCGGAATGCAAACGATTATGATCACAGATTACATCCCGAAAAACTCTTAAAAATTATAGCACTCTCTCAAGACACTTTAAATCTTGAAGACTTAGAAATAGAGGTGGAATACCAAGGGGAGCAAACCATTGAAAAATTTGGTTTAGCCTTTGAGAACAATACTTTTTTATTAACGTCTTTAGTCACAGATTGTTTAGCGAAAGATGCCTGTGGTATTCCCGTTAAACAAAAAGTAAAACTCTCTCAGCTGCAAGATCAAGCTAGCTGCTCTCCTGAATCTGGTTGCTGTTAGCATGGAATGCGTTGGCATAAATAAAACCAACTATGTTCAAGTTCAAACCATTTATAAAGAAGGGATTAACACAGCGTTGGCCACGTTTGAAACAGAAGTTCCCGATTGGGATAAGTGGCAGGCCGCTCACCTATCGTTTGGTAGACTTTTAGCTAAAGAAAAAAATGCTTATTTGGGTTGGGCTGCGTTAAGTGCCACATCCACAAGACCAGTTTACAGAGGTGTTGCAGAAGCGAGCGTTTATGTGGCGAAGGATCACCGCGGACAAGGCATTGGAAAACGATTATTAGAGCAGCTAATTACCATAAGTGAAAACAATGAGATTTGGACCTTACAAGCCGGTATTATGAGGGAAAATAAAAGCAGTCTTAACTTACATTTGGGTTGCGGTTTTAGAATCATTGGTTATAGAGAAAAAATAGGAAAATTGAATAATAAGTGGCTAGATAATATTATTTTAGAAAGAAGAAGTAAAACCGTTGGGGTTTAGCTTTATTAAAAAAACAGCTCAAAAGCATGATACAATCAGAAAATAGAACCTCTTTTGATTCCCTACAAATCCACATACAAACGCTCAATGTTATAACGGTTAGCGATGACCGAAAAAAAGTACTACAACCCCTTGTTGACTATATTACAGAGAAAAAAAGCGCTCATGAGCCTATTAGGCTTAACTTTATTTGCACTCATAATTCACGTAGAAGCCATTTATCTCAAGTATGGGCACAGATTATGGCCTTTTATTATAAGGTAGAAAAAGTAACCTGCTATTCCGGTGGTACAGAAGCCACGGCATTATTCCCTAAAATAGCTGAGACGTTACAAAGCTGTGGGGTGCAAATTGAAACACTATCTGTGGAAAGTAATCCCGTATATGGTATTAAATTTGACGCTAACGCGCATCCCATTATTGGTTTTTCAAAAACATTTGATCATGTGTTCAATCCAGGAGTCAGCGTTTGCGGCCATATTAACCTGCTCATCCGCAGATGAAGCCTGCCCTTTTATTGCTGGTGCGGAAAGAAGGATTCCTGTGACCTATGACGATCCAAAGCTATTTGATAATACGCCACAACAGGACGAAAAATATCCGGAGCGCTCCAACCAAATAGCAACAGAAATGAAGTATGTTTTTGAACAAGTAAAAAACTAAGATTTCTATTTTCATAGGAATAATTAAGTACAACCTTAAACAGATTCCCACTTTCGTGGGAAATAAATATGAAAAAATACTACGCTGAAGCAATCGGAACATTCGCAATGGTTTTTTGTGGAACTGGTGCTATGACCATCAATGAAATTACAAATGGAGATATTTCTCACGTTGGTGTTGCAATGACTTGGGGATTAATAGTCATGGCCATGATTTATGCTTTTGGAGACATCTCTCGGCGCCCATTTTAATCCCGCGGTATCTATTGGATTTGCCTTTGCCAAACGCTTTGCCTGGAAAGAAGTCCCTAAATACATTATTGCTCAAGCCATTGGAGCAATAGTAGCCAGTGCGCTTTTGTGGTTTCTATTTCCTGATAGTCAGTTTTTAGGGGAAACCACCCCCGCTCAAGGATTTCCCCCATACAAAGCTGCCATTTTGGAGTTTCTACTCACGTTCTTTTTAATGGTTGTTATTATCAATGTGTCTACAGGAAGTAAAGAAATTGGCACGATGGCTGCCATTGCTGTAGGCGGCGTTATTTTACTCGAAGCCATGTTTGCTGGCCCAATGACAAAGGCCTCCATGAACCCTATTCGCTCCATTGCTCCTGCTCTATTTACTGGTAATTATCAGTATTTATGGTTGTATATTTCAGCACCCATATTAGGTGCAATCGCAGCCGTATCGTCTTGTAAACTAGTTAAGGAGGACTCCTGCTGCAAAGACATAAACTGTTAGTGTATTCGACTACAATCGTAGGTCACAAACTCTTGTTAATTTTGTTTAACTTAAACCTTAAACAGTTAAACATTTCGTATCTTTAGGCTATCAAATTTCAATAAGATGGCAAAGAAAAAAAACATGAGTGCAAATGACATGATTACTTATTATATGGATTATGTATTAGAGCACGACAAGCAACCAACATCGGTCTATAGTTTTGCAAAGCACAACCATTTTGAAGAGTCCAAATTCTATGAGTTTTTCGGTTCGTTTGAAGCCTTAGAAAAAGCAATATTCAATACGTTCTTCGATAATACAATGACCGCGCTACATAAAAGTCAAGACTATAAAGATTTTGAGCCTCGCAACCAACTCCTTAGTTTCTATTTTACTTTTTTTGAAAATTTAACAGCGAATAGAAGTTATGTTATTTATGCCCTACACAAGCATAAAAACAGCATGAAATCACTAGGCGCCTTAGCGACATTAAAGTCAAGCTTTACACATTATATTTCAGAACTAGGCATTGAGATGATTGACCTAAAACAAGATCAATTAGAAAAAATCCAAACTAGAAGCTTAAAAGAGACCGCTTGGCTGCAACTCTTATTAACTATAAAATTTCGCTGGATGACACCTCACCTAATTTTGAAAAAACGGATATTTTTATCGAAAAATCGGTAAACACGAGTTTTGATGTGCTGGATGTTGCACCCCTTAAAAGTTTAATTGACTTTGGAAAATTCATTTTCAAAGAGAAAATCTAGATGAATTAATTTAAATTTTACCACTTTGAAAACGATAGACAACATACCAACCTCAAAAATCCAACGCGCCTCAAAATTAGTCCAAACGGGTGCCAAGGTTGGGGTTAATTATATTAAGTATTATGGTGATCGCATTACGAAAACCGAATTAGAATCTAAAGAAAGATTAAATGAAAATAATGCCGAAGACATTTATGATGGCTTAAAAAAACTGAAAGGAAGCGCGCTTAAAGTTGCGCAAATGCTAAGTATGGAAAAGAGTATATTACCGCAAGCTTATGTAGAGAAATTTTCATTAGCGCAGTTTTCCGTGCCTCCCTTATCGGCGCCCTTAGTGACCAAAACCTTCAAAAAATACTTTGGTAAATTACCAACTGAAATTTTCGAGACCTTCAATGCAACCTCTGTAAATGCTGCCAGCATCGGGCAGGTACATATTGCAGAAAAGGATGGAAAGAAACTTGCTGTAAAAATTCAATACCCTGGTGTCGCAGAGAGTATTTCTAGTGACTTAGCCATGGTAAAGCCTATTGCTATTAAGATGTTTAACATTAAAGGAAAAGATAGCGATAAATACTTTCAGGAAGTAGAAGATAAATTGGTTGAAGAAACTAATTATCTCTTAGAAATTGAACAAAGTATGGAACTCGTGAAAGCGTGCCAACACATCCCTAATCTCAAATTTCCTCGTTATTACGAAGCATTGTCTTCAGAACGCATCATTACTATGGACTGGATGGAAGGTGAACACCTTTCTGAATTCACCGCCTATAATACCGACCAGAACAAAGCAAATATCTTAGGCCAAGCCCTTTGGGATTTCTATATGTTCCAAATACATAACTTGAAAAAAGTACATGCCGATCCGCATCCAGGTAATTTTTTAATTTCTAAACAAGGAGAACTCGTTGCTCTAGATTTTGGCTGTATGAAAAGCATCCCGGACGAATTCTATGTCCCTTATTTTGAATTAGCTAAAAAAGAATGTATCGATAACCCCGAACTTTTTGATGCCAAAATGTATGAATTGGAAATTCTCCGAGCAGATGATTCGCTCGAAGAACTTGCCTTTTTTAGAAGTTTATTTCACGAAATGTTAAGTTTATTTACCCAGCCGTTCCATAATGAAACTTTTGATTTTTCTAATCCACAGTTTTTCGAAAAAATTGGAGAATTAGGCCAGCGGTATAGTAAAAGTGCAGAATTACGTAAAATGAATGGCAATCGAGGCTCTAAACATTTTATTTATATCAACCGCACCTTTTTTGGCCTATATAACTTGATGTTTGATTTAAAAGCTCAAGATGTTAAAATAAATAACTTTAACACCTTATAAATGGCGGTTTTCAACAGTAAGGACATTAATAATTTAGAGCATCTATATAAGATTAACCTTATTAATAGCTGTTCCGGTTTTAAAAGCGCTAATTTAATAGCTACAACCTCAAAAGAAGGTGTTGAAAATGTTGCTGTATTTAGTTCTGTGACACATGTTGGGTCCAACCCTCCTTTGCTAGGTTTCTTTTGTAGACCGACCACTGTTACACGTAATACTTACACTAATATTAAAGACACTGGTATTTACACGATGAACCCTATTCATGAATCCATTCTTGAGGATGCCCACCATACCTCGGCAAAATACCCTTCAGAAATCTCAGAATTTGATAGAACAGGCTTAATTTCAGAATACAAAAGAGACTGTATTGCCCCTTTTGTTAAAGAAGCACCCATTCAAATAGAAATGAAATTTATTGAGGAATATTTTATTAAAGCGAATGAGACGATTTTGGTGATAGGCGAAATTCAAAATTTGTATATTCAAGATCATTTGCTAGCAAAAGATGGTTTTATAGATTTGGAAAAGGCCAATATCGCAGCCATTAATGGTCTAGACGGCTATACCATTCCGAAATTAAAAACAAGATTGAATTACCGAGAGACCAAAAATTTAAATTGGTAATATTATTGGATTGGGCATAATAGAGAATAAAAATGTTTAGATAAAAATAAACTCCATTAATAGGAAGGTCAATAAAAATCAATGGCTTACAACATTTCAAAACCGCGAGGTGTGATCTAAAGTTATAAATTAAATAAAATGAGAGTATTAGTTACAGGTGCTACGGGGTATATAGGAAAACGATTAATACCCCTGTTAATAGAACAAGGTCATACTGTAATATGTGCGGTACGGGGCAAACTACGAACAGAACACCGCTATAGAGCAGAGGATCATGTCATTGTCGTTGAAGCCGATTTTTTAAATCCGGAAACACTTGAAAACATCCCCAAAGATATCGATGCTGCCTATTATTTAATTCATTCTATGTCGAATAGCATTGATAGTTTTCATCAAATGGAAAACGACTGTGCGATGAATTTTAAACACTACATCGAACAAACTAATACCAAGCAGGTTATTTATTTAAGCGGTATTACTAACGATACTAAGCTCTCGAAACATTTGTTATCGCGAAAAAATGTAGAACAAGCATTACAATCTTCAACCTATGCCTTAACTGTTTTTAAAGCGGGTATTATAGTAGGCTCGGAAGTTCTTCTTTTGAAATTATTAGAGATTTAGTAGAAAAACTTCCCGTTATGATAGCGCCAAAATGGTTGAATACAAAAACGCAACCCATTGGTATTCGAGATGTCCTATCCTTTTTAAGTCGCGGCCTAGGCGATTCCCGTTTATATAATAAATCTTATGACATTTTTGGTCCGAGAAATTTTAACCTATAAGCAAATGTTGCTGCGTTTTGCGAAAATTAGAAAACTGAAAAGATCTATTATTACAGTTCCAGTAATGACCCCCAAATTATCGAGTTACTGGCTTTATTTTGTAACATCAACCTCATACAAACTAGCGTGAACCTTAGTCAATAGCATGGGTGTTGAAATCATTGGTAATAAAAGCAACATTAACAGGCTATTAGATATTGAACCCATGAATTATGATGAAGCCGTACAATTTGCCTTTGTCAAGATTAAACAAAACAGTATACTCTCCAGTTGGAAGGATTCTTTTGTTAGCAGTCGCTATAAAAAGCGGGTTTCAACAAAATACGTCCATGTCCCAAAATATGGCTGTTTTAAAGATGTAAAAGAAAGAAACGTTCTAGACGAGGACCGCACTTTTGCGAAAATATGTGCTATTGGAGGTGAAAACGGCTGGTATTACGGCACGTTTTTATGGAAAATTCGTGGCTATATGGACAAGTTGGTGGGCGGTACCGGGTTACGTCGCGGTAGAACGAATAAAAATACGATTAGAACTGGGGATGCTTTAGACTTTTGGCGCGTGCTTCTTATCGATAAAAAAAACAAACGCCTTTTACTTTTTGCTGAAATGAAATTACCTGGGGAAGCCTGGTTAGAATTTCGGGTTGCCAAAGGAAAAGTATACCAGCGTGCTGTTTTTAGACCTCGCGGATTAGCAGGTCGCTTATATTGGTATAGTGTTTTACCATTTCATGGGTTTATATTTAAAGGGATGATAAATAAATTAGCCAATGCCTAAACGTATAGAAAAACAAAACCGCCCAACCAAAACCTGCCCTACTTGTGGTTTGCTATTTACTTGGCGTAAAAAATGGGAAAAGGATTGGAACAACGTAAAATATTGTAGTGACAAATGCAGGAAAAACAAAACAGCGGCCTCATCTGGTTTAGAAACGATTTACGATTAAGAGATAACACGTCTTTTAGTAAAGCCTTAAACAACAGCAGTCAAGTTGTGGCTGTTTACTGCTTTGACCCCGGACAATTTTCTAAAGATGGTTTCGGATTCAAAAAAACAGAAAAATTTAGAGCACAGTTCCTAATAGAAACTATAGCGGATCTAAAATCGGAATTACGGCCTTTTAATATTCCATTATTTATATATCACGCCTTTACAGAAGCATCCATCTCCAAATTACATAAGCAATTTCATTTCAAGTCCATTTATTTTCAAAAGGAATGGACGCCCGAGGAATTAGCTATTAGTGAAAACGTTTTGGGTGTACTTCCGGAAGACATAGAGATTGTTGAAACCTATAATCAGTTTTTATACCACCCGGAAGACCTCCCCTTCTCTTTTAAAGCGGTTCCGGAGGTCTTTACTGAGTTTCGTAAAAAAGTACAAGACCACAGTGAAATACGCCCTGAAACCCAACCGAGAGACTGCTGCTTTTCAACAAGAAACAATTCAAAACGACACAAAAAGCCCCTCCTTAAAAGAGTTGGGGCTTGATGATTTTGAAACCCATCCGAATGCTGCATTCCCATTTAGAGGTGGAGAAACCGAAGCCATTAAACGTTTGGAAGATTACTTTTTTACCTCTAAAAAACTTGGTGTTTATAAGAAAACAAGAAATGGATTAATAGGAACAAATTTTAGTTCTAAATTCTCTCCATGGCTGGCTAATGGTAGTTTAAGCGCTAGAACTATTTATTGGTACGTAATACAGTTTGAGCAAGAGTATTTTAAAAACGATTCGACGTACTGGTTGGTTTTTGAATTAATTTGGAGAGATTATTTTAAATACATTTCGTTAAAGCACAAAATCAACATTTTTCTTATTGGCGGTATTTTAGAAAAAGATTACGAATGGAAAAAGAATCTAAAAGTCATTGAGCAATGGATTAATGGGCAAACAGGCGAACCTTTTGTTGATGCCAATATGATTGAACTTAAAAAAACAGGTTGGATGAGTAATCGTGGGCGACAAAACGTAGCGAGTTATTTTGCCAAAACTTTAAATTTAGATTGGCGTATTGGTGCTGCCTATTTTGAATCCCAATTAATAGACTACGATGTACATAGCAATTATGGCAACTGGATGTATGTTTCAGGTGTAGGTAATGATCCAAGAGACCGAACATTTAACGTGAAACGACAAGCTGAGCGCTATGATAGCGCAGGTAAGTTTCAACGCTTGTGGTTACAAGACACTTTATTTTGAAACGATTGAAAACACTACGATTAATTTTAGGCGACCAATTAAACAGCAAACATTCTTGGTACAGGGACCCTCACGAAGACTACCTCTACTGTATGTTTGAAATGCGGCAGGAAACCGATTATGTTAAACACCACATTCAAAAAGTAGTTGGCTTCTTTGCGGCTATGCGAGACTTTGCAAAACATCTAGAGTCCAATAAATGTACTGTTATTTATTATACATTAGATGATAAACACAATACTCAAAACCTCGCCAAAAACCTTCAGCTACTTATTAAAACACATGCCATTGATACGTTTCAATACCAAATGCCGAGATGAATATCGTCTAGATGACCAGCTCAAGACCTTTTGTGATACCCTGAAAATAAATACCAAAGTCTTCTCTACTGAACATTTTTATACCAATCGTGACGATTTAGACACTTTCTTCAAAGGAAAGAAACAATGGGTAATGGAGTCTTTTTATCGCGACATGCGAAAGAAACACGATATATTAATGGTTGCTGGACAACCAGAAGGTGGTAAATGGAATTATGACAAAAGCAATAGAAACAAATGGAAAGGTGAGAACGCCATTCCCGATTTTAAAGCATTTCATAATGAGGTTTCAGAAATTATAGAATTACTACAATCTGAAGGCGTGGTCACCATTGGAACGTTTAATAGAGCTGTTTTTGAATATCCTATAAATAGAACTCAGGCATTAGACCAGCTTAAATACTTTTGCGAAAATCTTTTAGTACATTTTGGTGATTACCAAGACGCCATGCATACTAAAGAAGTCTATCTCTTTCACTCGCGTTTGTCGTTTGCCTTGAATTGTAAAATATTATCACCAAAGAATGTGATAGACACCATTCTAAATTATTGGCGTGAATATGGCGAAAATATAGATGTCTCTCAGGTAGAAGGGTTTATTCGCCAAATTATAGGTTGGAGAGAATACATGCGTGGTATGTATTGGGCGTTAATGCCCGATTATAAAACACAAAATCACTTAGAAAACTACAATCCATTGCCTAAATTCTTCTCGGACGGGTGATACGAAAATGAATTGTTTAAAACAGACCATTACAAATTCTTTAAATAATAGTTACGCCCATCACATTCAACGATTAATGATAACAGGAAATTATGCATTACTAACACAAATACATCCAGATGAAGTTGATGCCTGGTATTTAGGTATTTATATTGATGCTATTGAATGGGTGCAACTCCCAAATACCGAGGTATGAGTCAATATGCAGATGGTGGTAAAATTGCTACAAAGCCCTATGTTTCAAGTGGAAGCTACATTAATAAGATGAGCAATTACTGTAAAGAATGCCATTACAATCATAAAGAAAAAGTAGGTGACAAAGCTTGTCCTTTTAATAGTTTGTATTGGAATTTTCTCGGACGAAAAGCGTGAAAAATTGAGTGGGAATTTTAGAATGGGCATGATGTATAGTCTGCTGGACAAAATGAATAATGAAGATTTACAGGTTATAAAAGAAAGGGCTCAAAAAATCATTGAAAATCCTAACCAATTTTAATGAGCAATAAAGAAGAACTTCAAATTGTTTGGTTAAAACGAGATTTACGTTTAACAGATAACGAAGCCATTTACAAGGCATTATATTACGGAAAGCGGGTACTTCTACTCTATCTTTTTGAAGATTTTCTCCTCCATGATAAACACTATAGTGAAAGACATTGGAACTTTGTAAAGCAATCAATAGAAGACTTAAACAGTAATTTAAAAAACAATCAATCGAAGGTACTTGCTATTAATGACACTATTGAATCGTGTATGTTGAAACTTCAAAAACATTTTAATATTACAACGGTTTACTCGCATCAGGAAACAGGTATCAAAAAAACATTTGATCGGGATCTCGCGTTTTTATCATTTTGTAAAAAAAATAATATTCAGTGGATTGAGAATGTTAACAATGGTGTTTTTCGCGGCATTAAAAATAGGAAAACCTGGATTGAAGATTGGGAGCATTTTATAATGAAGGAAGACTATAAATTTCTCCCAAGACCCAATCAACTTATATCTATAGAAGAACTTGAAACTTTGAAAAAAGATTTCAATACTACTGATTTAAAATGTAATGAGAGTAAAACCATCCGAGAAAGGAGGAACAACAACAGGATTAAAATATTTGCATTCGTTTTTAAAGGAACGCCATAAAAATTATCGCTTTAATATTTCAAAACCTTTAGAAGCCGAGACTAAGTTGTAGTCGTTTGTCTCCTTACATTGCCTGGGGAAACCTTTCAATAAAGGAAGTAATCAATGCTACAGGCGAGGTCTTTAATGAGAGTTATCATAAAAAACATTTGAATGCCTTTCTTTCCAGATTACGTTGGCAGGCACATTTTATCCAGAAATTTGAAATGGAAAGTCAGATGGAATTTCAAAGTATCAATAAAGGCTATCACCACTTAGATAAATCTGTAAATTTAGAATTTCAAAATGCATGGAAAACCGGACGAACGGGTTTTCCACTTGTTGACGCCTGCATCCGATGTTTAAATGAAACAGGATACTTGAACTTTAGAATGCGCGCCATGATCGTTTCTATGTTCACCCATAATCTTTGGCAACCCTGGCAGGATATGAGTGAATACCTAGCCTCTCAATTTTTAGATTTTGAACCCGGTATTCACTATCCGCAAATACAAATGCAGGCAGGAGAAACAGGTATAAATATGTTAAGAATTTACAATCCTTTGAAAAATAGCATCGCGCACGACCCAGAAGGTGAATTTATTAAAAAATGGGTGCCGGAGTTGTCAAGACTAGAAGCGCCTCATATTCATAACCCATCAGAATTACCCTATTTTGATCAACAAATAACCGGTTTTGAATTGGGTGAAGACTACCCGTTTCCCATAGTGAATGAAAAAGAATCCAGGAAAAAAGCAAGTGATAGACTTTGGAGTATGAAAGAAGATGTTCTTGTTAAAAAAGAAGCTATACGCATATTAGGAAGGCATACGTTAAGCGACAGAAAAATTATGACCCGGAATTCTTAATAGCTTAAATTGAATACTTTACACCAACAATTTCACTGCCATCACTCAAAACTATGACACCATAAACAACTAATATGTTAATTTTTGTTTAACAAATATTAATTAAAGTTAAACATTTCGTAACTTTGATTACATTAGAAATAAAAAATTGATATTTAACACCACATACACAGACAAGAAAACCAAAGTATTAATCAACGATTTACTTGGGAAGCCGTACTCCTTTATGCAATCCATTAAAATGAAAGGTACAGGTTCTAAACGTATGATTGTTGATGAAGTGAGTCCGAGTTTACACCGCTATCTCAATATTATTTCTGACATAAACTATGCAAATATTGAATTAAGACCGAGTGGTATATTAATTCATATCAATCAAGGTTTAAAAAATTTTAGTTGGGCGATTCCTTATTACCACTTGGTTATTTACAAGACCAACGGTTCCAGCATTCATGCTCAAGGCAAGTTTATTCATTTTAGAAACAGTAAAACCTTTAAGGAGAATAAGTCTTTTTTTGATCGACTGTTTGCGTTAAAAGTAAATTTTGATGAACAATACAAATTCATGGACCAATAGATGACAAAAGACTATACTTTAGAGCAACTAGATCGCATTATTGAAATGGCATGGGAAGACAGAACACCATTTGACGCCATTGCCTTTCAATTTGACATTAAAGAACAAGAGGTAATAAACCTTATGAGACGCGAGATGAAATCTAGCAGTTTTAAACTTTGGCGCGCTCGGGTACAAGGTCGTACAACAAAGCACTCGAAAAAACGTGATTTTGATGAGGGGCGTTTTAAAAGCTCTAGACAAAAACAAATTACACATAATAAAATAAGTAAACGATAAATATTGCTATGGCACGAGCTCTAAAGGTATTACTTTCCAATAAGCGAATGACAAGCAAAAAGCATCTAACGTATTAAAAATAATTAAACACCACCGATGAAAAATCCAAATTTAGAACTGCTTACAGAAAAAAACGGAATGAAGCTCAATGGTTTCTCTTCTGAAGATATTGGTGACGATCACTTATATACAGGACTAGAAACCCCCATGAAAACGGATGCTTTTAAATGGAGTGATGAAGAAAAGAAAGAAAAAATTGCCCTTCTTTTTGAAGAAATCATGGACGTTATGGGCTTAGATCTTACTGATGATTCGCTAAGGGGCACACCGGACCGCGTGGCTAAAATGTACATTGATGAAATATTTTCCGGATTAAACCCGAATAATAAACCAAAAATTGCTTTATTTGACAATAAGTATCAATATAACCGAGATGCTTGTCGAAAAAAATATCACGTTTTACTCTAACTGTGAGCATCACTTTGTTCCTATCATTGGTAAAGCACACGTGTCATACATTTCTTCCGGCAAGGTTATTGGTCTATCAAAGTTGAACCGGATTGTACAATATTTTGCGAAAAGACCGCAAGTACAAGAACGTTTAACAAATCAAATAGCAAACGAATTAAAACTAATTCTCGAAACAGAAGATATAGCTGTAATTATTGATGCAAAACATTTATGTGTGTCATCACGCGGTATCAAAGACGATACCTCTACAACTGTAACTGCTTATTACGGAGGCGCTTTTAAATCGCAAGCCAAAATAACTGAATTACAGAATTATCTAAAAGATTGACAATGGACATTTTAAAAAAAGCCTTAGAATTTGAAGAAGCGGGTACAACATTTATAACCACGAATGAACGTATAATAGCTTCGCGCCAAGTAAAAGAACTCATATTAGGCTTAAACGAAATTTATAAAGAAACAAAAAACCCTGAGCTTATGGACGTTATGAAACGTCTTACAGCTATGAAGCAAAAAATTGAAAAGCGATTAAAAGGTCGCCCTACATCATAGAGAATACAGCTTAAAAGCTGCCTTCCGTCTATGCTAAAACATCTCATAAAAATATGAAAAACATACTAGTTATAGGCGGAAGCAAAGGTATTGGCAATGCCATTATTACCTGTCTATTAGACAATAATAAGGTTATAAACATTAGTAGAACGTCCCCAAAACAGTCACATCAAAATTTAACACATCACGCCTGTGATGTGTTAAAGGATGACCTCCGAGACTTAGAGGCTCTAGACGTCCTAATCTATTGCCCAGGCAGCATCAATTTGAAACCCATTTCCAGGCTAAGCTTAGACGATTTTAGAGCCGATTTTGAAATCAATGTCCTTGGCGCGGTAAAGGCTATTCAAAAATATTTACCTGTTTTGAAAAACGGGAAGTCACCGGCTATTCTATTATTTAGTACCGTTGCTGCTAAACTAGGCATGCCCTTTCATGCCAGTGTAGCCACAGCAAAATCTGGTGTTGAAGGTTTAGTGAAATCCTTAGGTGCTGAATTAGCGCCAAGCATTCGTATTAACGCCATTGCGCCAACGGTAACAGACACTACCTTGGCTTCTAAATTGCTCCGGAATGAGAAAATGGTAGAAAATATGGTGGATCGCCACCCTCTTAAAAAATTTCTAAATCCTGAAGAAGTTGCCAATATGGCAGACTTTTTAATTTCTGATAAAGCGGCGTCTATTTACGGGCAAATTTTTGAAATGGATTGTGGTATTGTAAGTTTCAAAATTTAAGTTATGAATCCATTTCAAGTTTTCTTTAAAACCTTTTTCACCAAGCCTATTGAAGCGACCGGAACCCGTCAAATCACCTCTATTTACGACATTAAAATAAGGAGCTTGAATGGCAAAGCTATTGATTTATCAGATTTTAAAAACAAACATGTATTATTTGTTAATGTGGCTTCCAAATGTGGCTTTACACCGCAATATAAGCAGCTACAAGAATTGAGTGACACCTATAAAGACACCCTAATGGTCATTGGTGTACCATGCAATCAATTTGGTAAGCAAGAACCTGGAAATGCAAAAGAGATCGAAACATTTTGTGAAGTAAATTATGGTGTTACTTTTTTAATCACTGAAAAAATTGATGTTAAGGGACATGAAATACACCCCTTGTATCAATGGCTCACACAAAAATCGAAAAACGGAAGCTCTAATTCTTCAGTGAAATGGAATTTTCAAAAATATTTAGTAGATGGAAACGGTGTCCTTAAGGATTATTTCTACTCTGCCACTACCCCTTTAAGTAAAAAAATAACCAAGTATTTATGAAACTAGCCAAACGTATATTGCTTTTCTTAATCCTTAATTTTGGAGGGTTAGCTTATGGAAGCTGGTTGATGAATAATGGCCCGTTAACCCAATGGTATACTAGCCTTAACAAAGCGCCTTGGACACCACCAGGCTGGGTCTTTGGTATTGCTTGGACGCTCATCATGATTTGTTTTTCTATCTATTTAGGCTACTTGTTTTTAAAATCGGATACGTTACAATTGCGATTGGCAGTCGCCTTTCAATTGGTCTTAAATGTCTCATGGAATTACGTGTTTTTCAATCAACACAAAATAGCGTTCGCTCTAGTTGTTATTAGTACACTAACGATTGTTGTGTTCACCTTTTTCTTTTGCAATAGGAAAAAAATGCACGCTAAGAGTTATTTGCTGTTCCCTTATATGATTTGGATGTTGATTGCAACCTCTTTAAATGCGTATATCCTAGTCAATAATTAAATAAGAGCGCTGCACTAGCGCTGAAAATATAATTAAAAATGGCGATCCGTCGCTGGCACATTATGAAAATATACAGATTACATAAAAAACAAAAGCTTCCCATTACCAAAGCACAAGCTTGGGCCTTTTTATCCAGTCCGAATAATTTGAAAACAATTACCCCGGATTACATGGGCTTCAATATTCTTTACGGAGCAGATAGGCCCATGTTTGCAGGACAAATCATTCAATACATTGTAACCCCGGTTTTAGGTATAAAAACCAAATGGGTCACAGAAATCACCCATGTGCAAGAGGGCGATTACTTTGTCGATGAACAACGTTTTGGTCCCTATGCCTTATGGCATCATAAACATTTTATTAAAGAAATTGATGGTGGCATTGAGATGGAGGATATTATTGATTACAAAATCCCCTTTGGCATTTTGGGGCAACTGGTACATCCATTTCTAGTAAAACCAAAACTCAATGAGATTTTCGAGTACCGTACTAAAAAACTGGAAGCCCTTTTTGGCGTTTATAAATAATGAGTCCGCGCCGCAGATGCGTAAGTGAAATTTATCTTTTTAATGAAACAAACTGTAAATATATTCCGGTTTCGACGCGACTTGCGTTTGGACGATAATGTGGGCTTCTATGAAGCCCTGAAATCTGACCATCCCGTGTTACCCCTATTTATTTTCGATAGTGACATTCTAGAAAAATTACCGGAAGACGACGCTCGTGTGAATTTTATTCATACCACGATTCAAACATTACGAAAAACCGTGCAGGATGAATACGGTAGCAGCATCGCCTTGTATTTTGGTAAACCTGAAGTCATCTTCAAACAATTAATTGAAAACTACACCATAGACACTGTGTTTACCAATCATGATTATGAACCGTATGCTACCGCACGTGATGAAAACATAGAAAAGGTACTCAAAGAAAATGATATCTCTTTTAAAAGCTTTAAAGATCAGGTTATTTTTGAAAAAGACGAAATCACAAAGGACGACGGTAAGCCGTATCGCGTGTATACGCCCTTTATGAAAAGATGGAAAGAAGCCTTCATTTCTCATGATTTAAAAATCTACTACACCAATGATTTTCTCAATAACCTAATTCAAAACTCAAGGCTTCCAAATTTAGAATTATCAGACATTGGATTTAGGAAATCAAAGCAAGACATTGCCCCGTATACGGTGACCCCAACTTTAATTCAAGACTATGAAGCTACCGGAAATTTTCCAGCAAAAGACAGCACGTCACGATTAGGACCCCATTTACGATTCGGCACCGTAAGCATACGTAAAATGATTAAGAAAGCCATTGCGGAAAAGAATGAAATTTTCTCGGCAGGAGTTGATATGGCGTGAATTTTTCATGCAAATCTTATGGCATTTTCCGAGACACCCATAAAGACGCTTTTAAAGCCAAATATGACCGCATTGAATGGCGTAATAATGAGCAGGAGTTTAAACTCCGGTGTGAAGGAAAAACGGGCTACCCTTTAGTAGATGCTGGTATGCGACAATTAAACAAAACAGGGTTTATGCACAATCGCGTACGCATGTTAGTGGGTAGCTTTTTATGCAAGCATTTGTTAATCGATTGGCGCTTAGGAGAAGCCTATTTTGCAGAAAAGCTACACGATTACGAGATGGCAAGTAACGTAGGGAACTGGCAATGGGTGGCGGGTTCACGGCGTTGACGCATCTCCTTATTTTCGAATCTTCAATCCTACGACACAAATTGATAAATTTGATAAGGATAGGAAATACATCAAACAATGGGTTCCTGAGTTTGGTACCGACAACTATCCGAGAAAAAATAGTGGACCATAAAGAAGCGCGCGAGCGGTGTTTGCGAGTATACAAGGAAGCAGTAAGTTAATAGTAGAACTTTCAAAATCTAGTGAAAATTATAAGAGGAACAGAATACTTATAAAACCAAAACCTTTTCTCAAATTCTTTATTTTTAAAAACTACACAGTAGGCACTGCTACAATTATTAATATATCAAAAAAGGAAAAGCTATTATAAACATTAGTCTTGAAAGACTAATGTTTATATAAATGAATTCAATCGAGTTAAAAGGACATTATATTAAGGTCGATAAATAATAAAATGCTGGATAGGCAGCTGAAAAACCCCATACAAAATCGTTTAAACCCATTACTATTGCTATCGATAAATGAAATAAGAAACCGAAACCTAAAAAGATTAAAGTTATTTGTGGATCTAAAAATATAACTAAGGGAAAGCATATTTCCATTATAATAGTAAGCCAACATAAAGTCAAACACATAAACTTGTTTTTGGTAAGTTTTTCTCTAGTAAATTTCATACCATAGGTATAAGTGCTTAAAATACCCTGAATAGCTAAACCGCTTCTCCATTGTTTAGAAAATAATTTTGCAATTCCTGCAACGGTATACGATAACGATAATTGAAAGGCAATAAAGAAAATACCAATTTTTTGAATCTTAGGATCACTTGCAAAAACATAACATAAAAACAAGGTGATAATAAGCAACAACGACATTTGATCTGCTCCATCCAAACCATAAGAATGTCTGTAATACAATAGTAAATTGACACTTAATAATACCACCACAGCACTACTAAACAGTACACTATTAAATGCTGAGACATAAATAATTACGGTAGACATTAAAGATAAAGCAATAAGTGAAATCACACCGTTTTTTGAATAAATAAGGTTAAAAAACCAACCGAGTTTTCCCATTTGAAACATATCTATTCCAATTACCGAATAATCAAAAGCCTTCCCTTTTTGAAACATTTTTATAGTGGATAAATATTCGAACGATTTTATAGATAATCCTATAGATAATATTAAAATGATGTAGTAGTATATAATTGTAATTTCCATGATTTAAAATTTATGAAAAGGTGAATAAAATAAAGGGATTAAATTTCTTTGGCCGCCAATATTTGTAGAATCTAAAACGATAAATTGCCGAGATACTGAAGTGTCTTTTTTCTTTTTATGGCTAAATATCATATTTAGTAATAACATATAACCTTTAGAGAATTTAATTTGGTTAACAAGAATTGTGTCGTCAATTTCTTTTAGTATCCCAGCATTTTTAATGGCCTTAACCTCAGAAATAGCATCAATAGTTAGTTTATTTGTTCGTTTATGAGGATTCCAAATAAAATGATAAAATTTTCGGCTTTGTACGACATCGATCTCATCCCAATCACTAAATTCTCCACCATCTAACTTATCTCTATATAAAAGATGGGTATCATACATCCCAGGATTTGGTGCAAAAAAAGTCCAAATGGGTAATATATTAAAAGTGTTTATGATCCGTAGTATTTTGTTTTGTTCTCTTACTTTTTCAAATTGCCAAGCCATGGTAAAAAGTAACCAAGCTCCAAAAATTATTAAATATAATATATACATTGTTTGTTTTTTTAATTAAAAGATGCCTTAACTTAAATAAGCTTTACAAGCTATTTCCTCAAGACATCTTTATTAATTACTAAATTATTTAGATTTTTTTTTGGCGCAAATTAAGTCCTTTCTTAATCTTGCATAAGTATCTAAACTTGGTGAATCTTGATCCATAGATTCTAACGCATTAAGCTCTTTAATAATACTTTTAAAGTGTACTTGAAAGTCTTGGGGATCTGATGCAATTGTTCCATAATCTTGGTACACATCGTACGCAAATTTTGCAACGGCTACAACTAATAAAGCTGCAGGTGTAAATGCCAAAACGTCTGCATTTAAAAACTCTACACCATTCTTTTGTGCTTTTTCAATAGTAGTTACATATTTTTCAAAAGTTTCAATTTCTCGTCTTGACAACTTCATGTCCTTAAAGAAGTCATTTTTGCATTCATTTTCCATAATTAAATTTTCTTTTGGTTTATAATACATGCAAGTTATGTCTAGAATATAAAATTTATTGCAGGAAAAAACTTGTTTTTAAAAAGACATAACACCAAATTAAAAAGGGTGGTTTACCCTTAAAAAAAACAAGAAAATGAATGGGGTTATTGTAGTAGATTTTTGGTATTTTCATTATTTTTAATATGACCAATTTTAATCTGTTTTTTGGAGAACAGAAAAAGACTATTAAATCCTTCAAAAGCCCCCATTTTGTAAATATTAATATTCTAAACCACTGCATTTAAAGCTAAAACAAACATGATCATAGACGTACACACCCATATTAACAATTACCATGAAGACCGCGTTGTTTCACTAGAAGATTGCCTTAATAACCTTACTGAGAATATGGCACAAAACAAGGTGAATTATTCACTGGTGTTGTCTTCTTATAAAGTTAATGAACACCGTCCCAGTACCCGCCAAGTTGTAGAAGCTATTAAAGGGCGTCATAATTTAGGCGTTGTTGCTGGTGTTAGTTATTTACATTACGACCACAGAGATGTTAGAGAAATAAGTGAATATCCGGAACAAGGTTTAATAAAGGGTTTGAAATTTTATCCTGGTTACGAACCCTTTTACCCAAACGATATTCGGTTTAAACTCATGTATGAAATGGCCATAGAGTACGACGTACCTGTCATGTTTCATTCTGGAGATACTTATGCGCCTACTGGCAAAGTAAAATACTCTCATCCGTTACACATTGACGATTTGGCAGTAGATTATCCGAGACCTAAAAATAGTGATTTGCCACATTGGAAACCCTTGGATTAAAGACTGTATGGAAGTGGTGTACAAAAACAAAAATGTCTATGCTGATATTTCGGGATTGGTTTTAGGCAATTTTTCTGAAAAATTTGAACGCTACATGAAAAAAGAAATCGAAGAAATGATTACTTATGCTGGTGATCCAAATTATCTATTATATGGCACAGATTGGCCCATTTCTAATATGGAGTCTTATTTAAAATTCATGAATCAATTAGAATTAGCAGATGAAAAAAAAGAATTAATTCTCCGGAAAAATGCGGCTGAGGTTTTTAAAATTGATGTTAAGACGCTTTAATGTGTATT
This sequence comes from Lacinutrix neustonica, assembly GCF_026625145.1. Taxonomy (GTDB): domain Bacteria; phylum Bacteroidota; class Bacteroidia; order Flavobacteriales; family Flavobacteriaceae; genus Lacinutrix; species Lacinutrix neustonica. The sequence goes on from NZ_CP113088.1 coordinate 1,055,155, forward strand.
ACAATACAGCGAGCGTAAGCCATCTAAACCGTTTGTATCTGTTAGTTTTCAAAAATTTGTTAGCGTTATAGTTTAACTCATAAAATATAAAATTATGGAAACCAAGGCTATAGATCAAAAACGGAAACAAAAGTGCCCTAAAGGTAAAACCTAGAGTGTATTAAAAAAATTTATGCAGAAAATGTAATAGCCTGGTGTGCCTGGAGAGATAATCACAGGCATGCAAAATGTTTGGAATAAAGGTAAGGAATGGTTAGGAAGTGTGCATTCAAGCTCTGTTTCTGAACCCCTAATAGCCGGTGATTTTTTTACTTCAAAAATGAATTTCGATTGCACTTTTAAAGAAGGAGGCAGGCAAAAAATAAAAGAAGTTGGCGTCTATAAATTTAAAGACGGCAAAAATTACCAGTGAGCAGTATTTTTATACTATGAAATAAAGTTAACTGTATCTATTAATACTTTATAGCATAAAAAAAGCTTCCATTAAAACGGAAGCTTTTTTTATGCTTTACGTAAAAGACTTAAATTTAGTTTCCTTCTACTCGTTCTATCTTGGCTCCTATACGTTGTAAACGTTCTACAATGTGCTGATACCCGCGATCGATTTGTTCGATATTATGGATTTTAGAGGTTCCTTTTGCTGATAATGCAGCAATCAATAATGAAATACCGGCTCTAATATCCGGAGAGGTCATTGTGGTGGCTTTTAGTTGTGATTTAAAATCATGTCCTATAATGGTCGCCCTATGTGGGTCGCACAAAATAATTTTTGCGCCCATATCGATCACCTTATCTACAAAGAATAATCGACTTTCAAACATTTTTTGGTGTACCAAAACTTCTCCTCCGGCTTGTGTAGCGACTACTAGGACGATACTCAGTAAATCCGGTGTAAAACCAGGCCAAGGGGCATCAGCAATCGTTAAAATAGAACCATCAATGTAGTTTTGTATTTCGTAACCCTGTTTATGCTCTCGGAATGAAAATATCATCTCCACGTCTTTCTAAAGTAATTCCCAGTTTTCTGAATACATCTCGGTATTTGTCCTAAATCGTCCCAACTCACATTTTTAATAGTGAGTTCACTCTTGGTCATTGCAGCAAGACCAATCCAACTTCCAATTTCAATCATGTCCGGAAGCATGGTGTGCTCTGTTCCACCTAAGTGGTCAACACCCTCAATGGTTAATAGATTAGAACCCACGCCAGATATTTTTGCGCCCATGCGATTCAGCATTTTACATAACTGCTGTAAGTAGGGTTCGCAAGCGGCATTGTAAATCGTTGTTTTTCCTTCTGCCAAAACAGCAGCCATAACAATATTTGCTGTTCCAGTAACAGATGCTTCATCCAAAAGCATGTCTGCTCCTTTTAATTTTTCAGCCTCTACACCATAAAAATAATCTTCACGATTGTATCTAAATTTTGCGCCCAAATTAATAAAGCCCTCAAAATGAGTATCTAAACGACGACGTCCAATTTTATCACCTCCTGGTTTAGGGATGTACCCTTTTCCAAAACGTGCTAATAGTGGGCCAACAATCATGATAGAGCCACGTAAACCGCGTCCTTCTTCTTTAAATAGTGCGGATTCTAAATATTTTAAATTAAGGTCGTCTGCTTGAAAAGTAAACGTTCCTTCTTTTATTTTATCAACTTTAACTCCTAAATTCTTTAACAGAAGAATCAATTTATTGATATCTATAATATCTCGGAATATTATTGATAGTAACCTTTTCAGAGGTCAGCAATACAGCACACAAAATTTGTAATGCTTCGTTTTTAGCGCCTTGAGGCTGTATTTCACCTTTTAGCTGGTGACCGCCTTCAATAATAAATGTACCCATTTGCTATTTTAATATCGTTTTTTGTTGCGATTAGACGTATTGGATTTATTTTGAGATCCTTTTTTGTTCGAGTGTGTATTGGTATATTTTTTCTTATTACTGCTTTTTAACAAACTTGTAGAATCTGTTAACTCTTCTTCAGAGTTTTTAAGATTGAGCTCCCCATTAGACAATTCAAATAAATGATTAAAAATCACACTGTCTTCCACGGTATCTTTGTTCCAATTTAAGAAACATTTTTTCATGTGGTTGGCAATAGTATATATCAAAGCTTCTTTCAAATCACCATCTTCCCAAGAAATGGCGACATCAATCATGGTCTTGATATTATTTCCGTAGAAGCGATACTTTGGGAAATTTTGAGGGTATTCTAAAGTTTCAGGTCTTTCTTCTAAAAGTTCTTTAGATGGCATTCCATAAGGAGAATCGGCATCCAACTCAAATTTAGACATGATAAATAACTGATCCCAAAGTTTGTGCTGAAAATCGGGCACATCACGCAAGTGAGGTTGTAAATTTCCCATGACCGAAATAATGGCTTTAGCTACTTTACTGCGTTCTTCTTTAGTCTCTTGCTTAATAGCAAAATTTACCATTTTTTGAACGTGTCTTCCGTATTCGGAATGATTAAATGCTCACGCTCTGTATTGTATTCTATGTCGTCTATCAAAATAAAAATGTGTAGAATTAATGTATTGCATTGAAGATTCTAATGCTTGGGCAAAATACAAAAAGTTTAATGCATAACGTTATAATTACAAAGAAATTGCGCCAAAAAGCAGAAATATTTAGTCGTCAAGCCTTTACCTTTGCCTTTTTATCATTTATAATAAAGCCTTAACTTATAATTTATAAGGAAATAACACCCTCTATTTTTGTGGCTACTTCTTTGTACTTGTCAATCACAGCGTCCGGATTTTTTAGCCGTACATTTATGGATACGCTCGTGTATTTACCGTTACTAGATTCTTTTGTGTTTATTACCGCTCCTAAATGGTTGAAAATAGCTTCAATTTCAGAAATTTTTTCCGCATCAGAAGTAACAATAAATTTATATAAGTATTCGGTTGGCCATAGTGCCGTATCTTGCAATTGCTCTTTTAGCTTCTTATAAAATTCATCTGGATTTTGTTTCTCACTCATAAGTCTCAAATATGTTACAAAGATAAGTTATCCTTTGTATTTTTTTTATACCTTTTAAATTACGAATTTTACAGCTAAAATTATACCATAATTGAATACAAAAACAATTGTCATAACCGGAGGTCCTGGCACAGGGAAATCATCACTAATAAATGAGTTAACAAAAAGAGGGTTTACTTGCTTTGAAGAAATTTCGCGAGAAATCATCATTAAAGCCAAAGCAGAAGGCATAGAACAGCTTTTTTTAACAGACCCCATAAAGTTTAGTGAATTACTTTTAGACGGAAGAATTAAGCAATTCAAAGAAGCGAACGCCAGTAACAATGAATTTGTGTTTTTAGATCGTGGGATTCCGAGATGTACCTGCATATATGGATTATAAAGGCACCACTTATGCCGATTTTTTCAAGCACGCTTGTACAGAACATGTTTATGATTCCATCTTTATATTGGCGCCTTGGCAAGATATTTTTACCAGTGACAATGAACGCTATGAAAATTTCGATCAGGCTATAGAAATTCATGAAAAACTTCTAGAGACCTACACTAAGTATGGTTACAACTTAAGAGATGTTCCTTTTGGTTCTATTAAAGCTAGAACAGATTACATCATCGATGTTGTAAAAGCATTGTAAAACGTAATTAAATTCGAAATGACAAATCTAAATAATTTATTATCGTTATGTAAAGCCAACATACCGAATGCGTCATTTAGACGGTAATGAGCAGTAATGAAACACCCTGTAGACATATTAGAACGGTATTGGAAATTCACCTCCTTTAAACCACTACAAGAAACGATTATCCAATCGGTTTTAGCTGGAGAAGACACCTTTGCTCTTTTACCCACTGGCGGTGGTAAATCCCTGTGTTTTCAAATTCCAGCCTTAGTGAAAGAAGGCATTTGCATTGTCGTTTCCCCTTTAGTGGCACTTATGAAAAACCAGGTGCAGGCCTTACAAGATAAAGGCATAAAGGCCATGGCTTTAACGAGTGGTATTTCATATTCACAGCTAGACACTCTTTTAGATAATTGCATTTATGGGAATTATAAATTTTTGTATTTATCTCCCGAACGATTGCAACAAGATATTGTTCAAGACCGCATACGACAGATGAATGTTAATCTTATTGCAGTAGATGAAGCCCATTGTATTAGCCAATGGGGAAATGATTTTAGACCAAGCTATAAAAACATTACAAAGCTACGCGAGTTACAACCTACCGTCAATGTTATTGCTTTAACCGCAAGTGCCACGCCAACAGTCGTAGATGACATTATTATCGAACTCGATTTTATTAGTCCAAAAGTATTTAAACAGTCTTTTTTTCGACCGAATTTAGCCTATATGGTTTTTCATGAAGAAGATAAATATTTCCGACTCGAGGCGATTTTAAAAAAAAATCCGGCCGCTTCAATTGTCTATGTTCGAAACAGAAAAGCCACACTAGAAGTGAGTCGGTTTCTTGAAGGCAAAGGCTTCACTTCGACGTATTATCATGGCGGCCTAACCAACAAAGAAAAGGATGCTGCACTCGATAACTGGATGCAAAACAGAACGCAAATCATGGTAGCGACTAATGCCTTTGGAATGGGAATAGACAAACCGGATGTAAAAACAGTAGTCCATTTAAACTTACCGGAAAGTATGGAAAGCTATTTTCAAGAGGCTGGCCGTGCAGGTAGAAATGGCAATAAAGCATTTGCTGTTATTCTAAAAAATAACTCCGATGAAATTCTAGTGAAAAATCAGTTTTTAAATGTGCTGCCTAGTGTTGATTTTATAAAGATCACTTACAGAAAACTAAGCAGTTATTTCCAAATACCTTACGGAGAAGGTGTTGATGACACTTTCGATTTTAACTTTAATGAATTCTGTAAAATTTATAAATTCAATACCCTTTTAGCCTACAATGCGCTACTATTACTCGACAGAACAAGTGTAATTACCTTATCAAAACAATTCAACCAAAGAACCATCGTTCAATTTGCGGTAAGTAATGCCGCTCTTTTTAATTACCTAGAGACACACGCTGAGAGTAACACGGTGGTAAAAGCTATTTTAAGGACCTATGGTGGTGTTTTTGAACAGGAAACTAAAATCAACACCTCTTTGGTCGCCGAGAAAGCCTCAGTGAATGAAAACGTTGTTTTTGCTGTGCTTAAACAATTAGAGAAAGGGGCGATCATTACACTTAAAAATGCGAAGACCGATGCTCAAATAACCTATTTACAACCGAGAGAAGATGACAACACCATTAATAGAATTTCTACTATTATAAAACAGCAGAATGTTTTAAAAGAGAAGCAAGTGCATTCGATCTTAAGCTATATAAATAATGACACCCTTTGTAAAAGTCTACAACTCCTCTCCTATTTTGGCGAAAAAGAAGTGACTGCATGTGGGGTTTGTTCTGTTTGTCTAAGTAGGAAACCCATAAAAACCATCGATCCCAAAATAATTACTAGAAAAATCATTGAAGCCCTAGAGACCGAGCATTTATCCTCCCGAGAGTTATTTAAACGGCTCAACTTTACTGAAACACAAATAAATAACACATTAAAAGCGTTATTAGAACAAGAAATAATAAAAATCACTCACACGAACACTTACAAATTAGCACATATCTAATGACTAAAAAAAAGATTTACGTATTGTTTTTATGGGCACGCCGGATTTTGCTGTCACTACGTTGCAAACACTTATAGAAAACAACTATACTATTGTTGGTGTCATTACGGCACCTGACAAGCCTGCAGGTCGTGGCCGTAAACTTAACAAAAGTGCCGTAAAGACATTTGCTGAAGCACACCAACTAAATATTTTACAGCCCACTAATCTTAAAGCTGACGATTTTTTAAAAGAATTAAAGGCCCTTGATGCCAATTTGCAAATCGTGGTTGCATTTAGAATGTTACCAAAAGCCGTGTGGCAAATGCCTGAATACGGCACCTTTAATCTTCATGCGTCTCTTTTACCAAACTACCGTGGGGCAGCTCCAATAAATTGGGCCATAATTAATGGAGAAACAAAAACAGGAGTTTCTACATTCTTTATCGATGAAAAAATTGATACTGGCGCTATGATTCTTCAAGAAGAACAACCCATTGCAGCCAATGAGAATGCAGGAAGTCTTCACGACACCCTTATGATGCTTGGTAGCAAACTAGTATTAAAGACGGTAAAACTCATTGAAAACGGTGCGGTCGACACCATACCGCAACCGAGAGGATGCCATTAGCAAAACGGCCTATAAGCTAAATACGGAAAATTGTAAAATTGATTGGACGGCCTCTATGGATACCATATATAACAAAATTAGAGGTCTAAGCCCATATCCAGCGGCCTGGAGCACCCTTTATAATGGGGATGCTATATTGGATGTAAAGATTTATACCTCAGAAAAAGAAAAAATAGCGCATGATTATGAAATAGGCCAAATTATTTCAACGAAAAAAGAAACTAAAGTCGCTGTAAAGGAGGGGTTTATAAAAATTACGGAGATAAAACTCCCTGGAAAACGCAGTATGGATATAAAATCACTTTTAAATGGTTACCATTTTGAAACGGATGCAAAAATGGCGTAAAGCCTTATCAACAGTGATAAAGTTGAAAAACCCTAAAAAACCACCTCCTTTATTAACAAATGCTTCAAGTTATCAACAAATTTGGGTATTTCCCTTGCTATTACTTGCATAGTAGCATAATCCGTATAAATTTGTAGAGGATTTAACAAAAATATTGTTTACCAACTATTTATTAATAATTAAAATTTAAATTATGAACAAAACAGATTTAATCGATGCTATGGCAGAACACGCAGGAATTACTAAAGCAGCTTCAAAAAAAGCTTTAGAATGTGCGTTAATTGAAATTGAAGGCGCTTTACAAAAAGGTGACAGAGTTTCATTAGTAGGATTCGGTTCTTGGTCAGTTTCTAAAAGAGCTGCAAGAGATGGAAGAAACCCACAAACTGGAAAAACAATCAAAATCAAAGCGAAGAACGTTGTTAAGTTTAAAGCTGGATCTGATTTATCAAGTGCTGTAAACTAATTATTTACAACATTATATCATTTAAAAGCCTTCTCACGAAGTTTCGTGAGAAGGCTTTTTTTTGTATATTAACCTATGTAAACGTTGTATATTTAATAAATAAACTTTACATTTAGTAAGATTAATTCCTTTTTAATATGATTTTGACCAAACCAAAAAAAGGGGATTTGTTAATTGCAGAACCATCAATAATTGGAGATTTATCTTTTAATCGGTCCATTGTTTTATTAACAAATCACTCAGAAGAAGGCTCTATTGGTTTTATACTTAATAAGCCATTAGATTACACTATAAATGATTTAATTCCTGAGATAAATGCGGCGTTCAAAGTGTATAATGGCGGCCCGGTAGAGCAAGACAATCTTTATTTTATACATAAAGTACCCGAATTGATACCGAATAGCATAGAAATTTCATTGGGTATTTTTTGGGGCGGTGATTTCAGTGTGGTATCAAAATTAATAGTTGAAGAAAAAATAAATGAGAAAGATATCAAGTTCTTTTTGGGGTACTCTGGATGGGACATCAATCAATTAGAAGAAGAACTCAAGTCTAATGCCTGGGTAGTTACCAAAAACGTATATAAAAATACCATTATTGAAAAAGACTACGAATTTTTTTGGAAAGAAAAAATGATAGAATTGGGTGGCGATTATAGTATTTGGTCTAACGCCCCTGAAAATCCCAGCTACAATTAAGACAATCTTATCTTCACATTTAATTTTTGAAGCAACATTTTAGAAGTAGCATTTGAAAATGTTTTTTTTCTGTATTTTGTTATCGGCTGAATGCCTTGGATAACATTAGTCACAAATAATTCATCTGCTTTTTGAAGCTCAAAGGCAGAGATTGATGTTTCCTCAACAACATATTCTGGTAGTAATTTTAAAATTTCTAGAATTTGCTTTCTCATAATTCCCTTTAAACAACCATCCGTCAAAGGTGGCGTTTTAATGACATTTCCTTTCACCAGGAATACATTCCCATTTAATGCTTCAATCACATTCTTATTGGTATTCAATACCAAACAGTTATCTAAATCATTTTCTTTTGCATAAATACTCCCCAATACGTTTAACGCTTTATTATTTGTTTTAAGCGTTGATAATAAGCTTGGGGACATGTAAAAATCTTTATATAAATCCACCTCGTAATGGCTTTCATCTAACAAATAGAAATCATGACCAATGGGTTTCGCCGTAATTACAAAGCTTATGTCGTGGGTTGTAGGAGCATACAAGCCCCCTTCATTTCTGTGTACACTAATTTTAACGCGCGTAGAGGTACGCTGTAAATCATTAGCTTCAATGGTTTTTAGCACTTCCTCTTCAAGAAATTCCATGGTAAAACTCATAGGGATTTCCATGCGCATGATGCGCATAGACGCCATGAGTCTAAAATAATGATCTTCCCAAAATAATAGCTTCCCATAGGATACTTTTATAGTTTCAAATAAAGCATCTCCATAGGCATAACCTCTGTTAGTAACACTTAACGTTTTCACCTGTTCACTTAAAGTTCCGTTGTCATTAATCATAAAAAAAAGTCCTGAATTTCTTCAGGACAAATATAAGTTTAAAATATAAAATTCATTATGCAGAACCCAATACTTGTTTTAAATCTGAAATTTGATTTTCCCACAGCATTTTTGCTTCATCCACTTCACCTTCTTCAGCAAAATCGGTTATCATGATAGACACGTCTTTAGTAATTTCGTCAACCTGTATTCTTATTTCAAAATAATAGGGATCCTCTTCATCTACTAACCATTTAAATTTAATGCGCTCACCACTCTTTTTAGTAATAAGTTTTGCTGACTCTTCTGATCCATCCCAAATGAATTTAAAAAGCTCTCCTCGCGAATTTACATTGTCTGCAAACCATTCAGATAAACCGAGACGGTGTCGAGATATATTGATATAGCAATTGCGGAGAAGCGTGAATAGGAAATTCTAGTTCGTATTTTAATTTTTCGTCCATTTGTTGGTTTATTATAATAATATTTTGTCCAATATATAACATTAATTAGTGTTAAAAAAATTAATATCAAAAAGTGAAAATCTATATTAATGTCACGATAAAAAAATAAGGGTTACATATTCTATTTATCACTTCGAACCTACGCTATTTCAGACAATCAGGCCTATAATTTCTGTTTATAAATTCCATTGACGCCTCTTAAATAATGCTATTCAAGTTCTGTTTTTTTATGAGACCATTGAGATTAAAATCTACAATGACACCTCAAAAACTTGGAGTTTAAATTTAACTCGATTTTTTATTTGTACTAACTATAATTGTTTATATATTTGCACACTCAAAATTATGGCGAGGTAGCTCAGTTGGTTAGAGCGTTGGATTCATAACCTGGAGGTCACGGGATCGTGCCCCGTTCTCGCTACAAAGACCATTAAAAGTCAGAACTTAGGTTCCGGCTTTTTTTTGTCTAGATAATCCATTGAGGGAACAAATAAGAGCTACACTTCAAATCACAGTAAGTAAAACACTAAAAACCAGATTGCAAAGTGCTTTTTTATTTAATTGTGAAACTGGGTAATAAATAAGTACCAGCAAATCTATCCTTTTTTTCTAAACAAAAAGGCAGATGTATTACAACGAATAAACGTTGAATACTTGCTAGTCTTAACGAAGGTTTATCTTTGAACTAAAAAAAGCGCCACATATTAACGAAGTAAAGCTATGTTATAAAAAATGCTCCCAAACAGTGTCAAACCTTTACCCTGCTAAAGTTTCGATGCTTTATTATAAAAGTATCACAGTTTTTTTTCAATAAACACAGGATATACAATGGTTAATAGTTCTTTTTTGAGTTTATATAATCAATGGCTACTATTCTATTTACTTTACCTAGCGGAACCTGGTGTACAATTATACCTTTCTTTAAAAATATAAGCGCAAGAACACCTGTCTTCAAACTATCGAAAAATTCTCAAATGATTGACAGTCAAACCACAAATTTTCATGTTTATATCCTGTTCTTAATTATAATTTTTTCGTAATCCTTCCCGCATTAATTTAAACGAATGGTGTCTTTTAATCAATTCGTATTCATCTCTCGAGATTTAGAATTCGCTATAAAGTTTGATGTTTTTACAAATTGTTTAGAAAAAACTTTACCAACTCTTGCGAACTGCTTTACGGGATTTTTAGGCTTCTGTTCCATAGATTTAATAGTGCTGGTTCTTTTTTTAACAAATATATAAACCAATAAGAATGCGTTTATTATACAATTTATTCAATTTGTTGTAAGATTTTTCACTTGTGGAACAAAACATCTATTAATGAACATCTTTGGTATTAAAAACATACATGAATATCTAATTTTACCGGACAAGTGTTATATCATGACCTAAGCGTAAAGAATTACAAACGTCACACTTACTATTGTAATTAGACTGTTAGCACCAATAGTTCAAGGCATGTACTATTGAAGCGCTCTATAAACGGATCAAAAAGGCAAACCGCGTTGGTGCCCTTAAAATAGCAATGCATAAATAAATTCAAACTTGAGAAATACCCATTGGGTTATGCCTCTTTACTCATAGGAAAATAAAGGATAAAGCTTGCTCCTTTTCCTTTTTCACTTTCTACATCTATATACCCACCATGTAAGTCCATAATACGTTTACATATCGCTAAGCCAATTCCCGTTCCAGTATAATCACTAGAAGAATTTAATCTTTTAAAGGGTTTAAAAATATAATTTTTTTTGTCTACATCTAAACCAATACCATTGTCTTTAAAAACGATCTTTTTGAAATGAAACTTTTTATTTGCATTAAAGCGCTTTGGAACTGATTCACCTTCTACTTCAGATACCGTAATATCAATAATGGGTTTCTTTTTATTAAATTTAACCCCATTCTTAATTAAATTAGAAAACAGCTGATATATTCTAATTTGAATCCCGTTTACCGTACCTAGATCTTCTGCTTTTATAGTAACCTCTTGTTCTTCTATCATTATTGTGAGATCAGACAATACTTGATTGAGGGTATCATCTAAAACCACTTTTTCAGATTGAATACTATTATTTTCAATCCTACTATATTCTAAAATATTATCTATTAAATCCGTCATGCGTTGAGCGGAATGTTCAATTTTAGAAGCATAGGTTGGAATCGTATCAACATCAGTATCTTCGGAGACAATTAGAGAATTAAAAGTTCTTATTTTTCGTAAGGGCTCTTTTAAATCATGACTCGCCATGTAAGCAAACTCTTCCAGATTCATATTGAGCTTTATGAGCTCTTTATTCGCTTTAGTCACTTCCCTTGTACGCTGGTTTACTTTTTCCTCTAAGGCTTCACTAAACGCCACTTGGTCTTGAATATTGGTATTCGACCCCAAGTAGCCTACAAAGTTATTATCTATGTCAAATTTGGGAATGCCATGATTTAAAAACCATTGATAGGTACCATCGTGTTTTTTTACCCGATATTTTACAGAGTATGGGATTCTTTTTTCAAAGGCCTCCATATATATTCCCATTCCGCGCTCTTTATCTTCTGTATGAAGGAATTTCAACCAGTTATCTCCCAAATTATCTTCCAGTTTGCTATTTGTAAAATCTAGCCATGTTTTATTAATATACGTGCATTGTGCGTTTCTATCTGTTATCCGAGATAGTCATTGGTGTGGTATCTGCAATTTTTTTAAACCGTTCTTCGCTTTGTTTTATTTTTTGCAATAACATTTTATCCTGAGTAATATCTAAAATCGTTGCAAAAGCCTTTCTCGCGTTTTTTTCCTCATCAAAAAGCACTCTACCAGTAACTCTCACGTATCTAATTCCCTCTTTAAGCATCAGCCTAACTTCGTGATTAATTTCACCTGTCTTCTTCGCTTGCTTCATATTCTTACTTCTACTCACTACATCATCAGGATGCACTTTTTTAATAATATCAGCTTCCGTCACTTTCTTTTTTGGACTGAATTCAAGAAATTTATAAAGTGCTTCGTCAAAAATCATTTCATTGACATCAAAATCATACTGAAAAAGAATTAAATTTGAGGCTTTTAAAGCTGTTTCAAGAATTAACTGACTTTGTTTTAATGACGTTATTTCTTGAGCCAAATACAGTATTTTATCTTCATCTGAACCTGGTAATTTAAAAAGTACTGTTTTTATTTCATAGTAGCGATTGTTGTATTTTACCTGAATAGAACCTGGTTTGCCTTCGAGTGTTTCCATACAGAGTTTTTCTATACGTTTTGCCTCTTTTTTCGACGGGTTTATTCCTGGCATGTGCTTTCCAATAACCTCTGCAGCTTCAAATTCATCAACCCCTTGACCGGCCAAATACTCAATATTGAGCGCTTTATTTAAAATACCGACTGCTGCATCAGGTATGTTTTCTGCTATCGTTCTATAAATAAGTTCATTGTTTTGACTTATTTCTTTCTCTTCTTTAAGCTCTTGTTCTTTTTCAATCAATAAATCATTGGTGAGTCGAAGCTCCTGATTGGCCGTATTTAATTCTTCGTTAGCAGACTGCAGTTCTTCATTACTCGTTTCCAGTTCTTCATTACTAGATTTTAATTCTTCATTCGAAGACTGAAGCTCTTCGTTTATGGTTTGCAATTCCTCATTAGTGGCCTCTAATTCTTCTGTAAAAATTTGAAGGTGCTCTTGGGTCGAGGTTAATTCATCTTCCAACTCTTTAATGCGAAGGTTAACAAAATCTGAAGTTTCCAGTTTTTTTTGAAGCACTAATTGGCCTTCACTAGGTTCTACTTTTTCAAAAATAACCATGAAGTATTGTGTCTCACTTATTCTGTAAACTAAAGGAATCATCTTTATGCGTACATAGTGTAGTTGCTCATACAAATTGAATTTAACCACATGGCTCGTATGTGTAATATTGGTTTTCTTAACTTGAGCGAGCACAGCTTTAACTATAGTGGACAATTCAGGATTAACCATTTTATGAAGACTTACGTTCATGGTCCCTTGGCTAATCTCTAAATAAAGTCTTAGACTACCATGTACTTCCTTTATTTCAGCATGCTCATTAATAATTACAAAGGGGCTATCGTATTTATAGTAGAGTGTTTCTTTGGCCACATCTACAATACTCATATTACGAATATTGTTTTTCTTTTCCTCTTTTTTAATTTCTTGATTTCGAGTCCTAAGCTTGGAAAACTTTAACTGATAATTTAAAGATGCCTCAGCCTTTCTATATATTTTATCACCTACAACTTTAGAGAATAGATCTGCTGCCACACTCACACTTTCAGATTTTCCTAAAAACAAAAGGCCCTTAGGTTTTAAAGAGTAATGAAAAATTTGAAGCGTTTGTTTCTGTAAATTGTTATTAAAATAGATTAATAAATTTCTACAAACTACTAAATCAAGTTTTACAAACGGTGGGTCTGTTGTGATATCGTGTCTAGTAAATAAAATATGTTGTTTAATTTCTTTTTTTACCTCGTAATGCAGTTGATCTATTTTATCAAAATAGGTGCTTATAATTTCTGCAGGCACATTACCTAAAAGCTCTTTGTTATAAATGGCTTTTCTTCCAAAATTAATGGCACGCTCATCTATATCTGATGCAAAAATCTGTATGTGATACTGGTTTACTTTTTTACCTAGTAATTCATATAATAATATCGCTATGGAATATGATTCTTCTCCAGTGGCACAACCCACACTCCACAGACGTATAGAATCTCCTGGCTCTTTATCTTCAAGCATGTCTGCAAGCTGTTTCCTTAAATGGTCAAAAGCATTCAAGTCACGAAAAAACTCGGTAACTCCAATCAACACAGAATCAAAAAGATTGTCCAACTCTCTTGGATTAGATTTTATAAGCTCATAATAGTCTAGCATAGACCCAAGCTGAAGAGATGCTATTCTATGATTAATACGACGCATGATTGTCGTTGGTTTATACATTGAAAAATCTGTGCCTGATCGTTTTTCCAATAACTCGAAAATAGCATCTACAGAATTCGTTTTGGGAAGACTTGAAGCAATGGCTCGTGTATTGGTAATAAACTGAATAATATCATCGTACATTTGTTCTGCAGGCACAATCAAATCTACATGACCCGTATCTATGGCTGCCGATGGCATGTCGCGATGTTCTGCCGTTTCAGGAAGTTGAGCGATAGTAAAACCACCTAGCGCTCTAATAGCAGACATACCCTTTGACCCATCTTTTCCAAATCCCGACAATATGACGCCTATGGCCTTTTTAGCTTTATCTTTTGCTAAAGAACTAAAGAAATTATCTATAGATGGTGTAAAGGCATATTCGGAGACAAATCTTCCAGCACAAAGCTACTATTATAAATCCGAATTTGTTTATTTTGTGGCGTCACATAGACATTACCACTACTTAGCACCATGTTATCTTCAACCGAAACGACGGGCCACTTGCAGCGCTTGTCTAATATAGGAGCTAACTGACTTTTATAATCTGGGCTTAAATGCATGACAATGACGATACAGATATCGGCACTTACTCCGTTAAAATTCTTTAGGAATTTAGTTAAAGCATCGAGACCACCAGCTGATGCACCCACTCCAACAACATACAAATCTGCTCTTCTTTGTGTTTCATTTTTTTTACCTACCATCTAATCATTTAATTGTAAAGCGGACTTAATACTATTGATATGTTCTGAGACCTCTTCTATTTTATTATTATACGATTCTGCTAACGTCTTCATCCCCTTATTTTCATATTCAATGATCATGTTGTTCAACAATGTCTTTTTTTCTTCTAACGTTCTTATAGAAACCCATAGGGCTTCCTCTAGCGAAGCATCTTGACTTTTCAATAGTGCTTCTTGAGTAAAAGCATGGCCCACATGACAACGATACCTCACTGGATTTGAGTTTTTCATTTTCCATAAGGGACCGCCGTATGTTGCACAACTCATTGCTACTTTTTTACCCAACTTATCTTGTAAGCTAATCTGACTTTTAATGCGCATGGCAATATCATTTTCTCGAACAATATTAATAGGCACGTTTTTGTCCTCAGGAAACTCTTCCTTAACGATCTTGCGTATAACCTCAGCCATGTTTTCCGGATTAACGACATAATCAATAGCTATAGTCTTATGAGCAAACAAAGGCATACCACTGAACTCAGCTGTTTCCGGGTTTTCAATAACGGTCAACCCTCCACATTTTTGAATGGCATCTAAACCGTTAGTTCCATCATTGAGTCTTCCTGTTAAAAGAATTCCAATACATCTATTTTGATACGCTACCGCGGCCGATCGAAAAAGCACATCGATAGAAGGTCTAAATAAATTTTCCCTAGGACCTTTTGATAACAAAATTTTATTATTACTAATAAAGAGGTGATGGTCCGGTTTCGCAAAATAGATGGTATCGACTTCTATTTGCATGCCGTTTTCTGCGTCAACCACAGTTAAATCAACATTTTTTTTTAGAATGGAGGCATAAGAATTTGTGGAATTGAAAGCACTATGTAAAACGACTAAAAAAGCCGCATTCAAACCTGTTGGGATATCACAAAGGATTTTCTTTAATGCTCTATATCCCCCGGATGAAGCACCAATGACAAAGGTTCTAAAATTTTCAGCCATTTTAATTCAATTTATCCGACAGTAGGGAAATTAACTGTTTTTATAACTATCGATTAACGTTTTTCATTTTATTCTTATCTTTTTGAACTAAAGTCTAAATAAAAAATTATCCCTATTTAAAGTCGAATTTTGGTATTGCCAGTCTAAAGCTAATATTCGTTTTAACGCCTTTTTTAAATCATTAAAATCTGATGGTTTATTAAGATAAATGTTTGCGCCTTCTAAAAAAGTCGCTTCGATATCTTTTTCTGAACAAGAGGTGGAGTAAATTATAACTGTAATATCTCTTAACCCAGGATCTTGTTTTATCTCTTTTAAACATTCTAATCCATCCATGTTAGGCATATTAAGATCTAAAAACAATAAATCTGGTCTTCGAATTGCTGGGTCTCTTATATAAGTGATTAGTTCAATGCCGCTTTTAAACATTTTTAATTGAGATGGTATACCAATGCGACTAATAGCCAATTCAAATAACGTTCTGTCATCATTATCGTCATCTACTAAAGCGATATTCAAGTTTTTCTCTATCATGTATTATTTTCTGCGAGTATGGTTAGTTTAGTAATTATCCCGTGATATTTAATTGCTTTTTTAAATTTAAAAAATAAGAAGGACTAAATCCTGTGGTATTTTTAAATTGTTTTGATAAATGGGAGACACTGCTATAATTCAATTTATACGCAATCTCTGTTAAACTCAAATTTTGTTCTGTTAGCAATTCTTTGACGAAATCAATCTTCTTTAAAATTAAGAACTTTTCTATAGATATGTGAGCTGTTTCTGAAAAAATTCTTGATAAATAACTATAGGTGTATGGCAGCTTCTCTTCTATATGAGCAGACACTTTCATGCTCTCATCGAAGGTATCAAGTCTTACAAGATTAGAAATGATCTCTTTAACCTTTTGTACGCGAATTAATTGTTGGTCACCTATAACCTCTATACCAGACGTATTCAATTCATGAAACAAAACAACTTTTTGTTCTTTATCTAAGTTTTGTAATATTTCTATACCTCCGGGAGGATTTAATCTGTATACTACTCCTAATTGATCTAATTTCTCAATTAGAAGGTTTTTGCATATCAATTGCACATCAAATTTAACCTGTATTTTCATAATAGCCCGTTGAAAATTGTAATCTCTTTACAAGTTAAAATAATCCCCTTAAAATTTTAATTTTTACTAATAAAAATTCAATAATCAAGACACTTTTTCCTTATCCCTAACAGGAACAACCGTTTTAATTTCACCTACTTATAAAAGTACGAATGTTTTATAAGAGTTGTTTAATCTACAAAAATAGCCTATTAGCGTAAAAAAAACGGAATTATACAACCATTTAGCTTAATTGTATAAAACTTCGGAGTCGTTTTAATATAATTTTGACCCAATGGTTATTTTTGATATTAAACCATCTCTACTTTTTATTATTAAGAGATATGAAGTTAAAATTTATCTAACGCCTTTATGTTTAAAAAAACACATTAATTAATCAACAATATTAAATCCCTCAAGATGTTAAAAATTCCAAATTTTATTCTCAAATCATATCTCGGTCACCTGGTGGGGAAGTTTACTTATAGTTGACAATTATCAATTTATTAATTTTCTATTCCTTGTTACAAGTACTGCCACACTTCTTTTAGCAATCATTTTTCATCTAAAATCAAGTCGTAATTTAATAGAATAATGAAAAAAACAGAGAGCTATAATACCCATACTTTTAATCGGCATGTGACTAAAATAGACAATGCCACAAACAAGAGTGTTTTTCAGATAAAAACTTCCAATGATTTTGTGTTCACCAATTTATCGTGTAATAGCAATTCAAATCGTGAAATATTAAATACGCTCTTAGCCAAGAAAGCAGTTCATTTTATATACCCTCGTAAACATAGTATTTCAATTAATCTTGAAGGAGAATCTTACAAGGCAATGGTTTGTCCTGCTAACAAAACCACTATTTTTAGCTATGAGACGTCAGTTAAAAATGTTTTGGATGTCACAGGTAATAAAGATCCGAAGTCTCCATTTTAAGTATGAGTTATCCATTCCTTAAAACTTTTGGAGTGGATACTACAGATGTTTTTTTAAATAATTTCCAACGCTCAAAATCTGGACACATGACCTATTTTCATGAATCTACCGGAGACAAAAGGATTTCACTAACGCTTAATAAGATTAAGAAATATTGGAATATTGAACAGGGTAATAATGTACTGGTCAAAGCTGCAATAGCAGAATTACAGTCTGTTTTTATGCAACAGTATTTAATTTTAAATAGTGATAACATTTTGAGTAATCTTGAAATTCAGAAAATTAGTGAACTTCCTGGTATTATTATGGATCAATTAAACACCAATCTAACCTCAAAAATATTAGCTTCCCAAGTAGCTATTAAAATAGACCGATTAGAGCTAGGGTGTGACATTATTTTTAAATGCAACTTGAGCGTCTTGATCGATGAGATAAAACTTGAGAATGTTGCAAACTTATTAATGACTACAGATAATTCATTGGCTGAAATCGCTTACCAAAATGGGTATACCCAAAGAAGTTACTTGTACACCGTTTTTCTAAAACGATTTGGATGTAGTCCTTCAGAATACAAAAACAACTGCTTAAAAAAATTAGGATAATATTAGGTGAAAATTTATTTTGATCTTAGGTATTTATAAAATAACCTAGGCATTTAAAACCTTATTTTCTTCGCTAGAATAACATTGTTCTTTTTTCATTTCAATTAGGTTCTTTAATGATTTATTTGAATCAATTTTTACTTAGAAATAGTATTAATTTGGTGTAAACATATAGCATTTTGTATTATACACTATCAAATAAATTTACTCTGCATTCCATTGAGAAAGCATTCAATATTCCGTTCAAATATCCCAACTTATATAAGCCCAATCTCGTAATAAACGGATTAAATGAGGAAACGCTTTCTATAATTACTGTAGAAGATAAAACTAAAATATCTATTGGCATATGGGGAATGCTCCCTGAGCAATATACTGGGGACTGGGATAAATTTCAAAAAATTCAAAACACGCTAAATGTTACTCTCAAAGATATGAGTACTCAAAATATAGCAATCTCAGATTATAAAAAATGTGTTATCATTGTCGGTGGCTTTTTTACCAGTTTTTTAAGGATGGGACAGATCTACACGTATTATGTACACCAAGGATTGGGAAAACCCTTTTTACTTGGTGGCATTTACAACACGCTAGACGACGGTTTTATGACCTGTTCTTTAGTGTTAACCCATGCGACCCCATTTATAAATAAAATTCAAACCCTAAACAACATGATGCCAGTAATTGTAGATACTTCACAACTGGAAAACTGGCTGGAAAACCATACTATATTTAACAAAAAAAAGGATGCCTCATATACTGAGCACCCTTTGTATGCACATACCATATCTAAAGAGTATTATGACAACAATCTTACATTTGATAAGGTATTGGAATCTAAACTATACGAAGGCCTTCCGAACTATTTCGTTTCAAATAATTTATATAGCCCTATTTAATCCTTTTGGCGCGCACCTCTTTTCTTAGGCGTATCGTCCTGTTTACCGTACTGATTATAATGCGCGTCTTTTAGAGGGCCTTTTTCATCGGTAGCATTTTGATGTAGTTTCTTTTCGTGTTTTGTTTTTGGGTTTTCTCTGTCTAATGCCATAATTTTTTATTTTATTGTTATACGAATACTTAAGATCATGACTGTGTATTTACATACCAATCACGATCTTCTAAAAGTAATTAAAGTTTAAACTAAGCCATCGCCTTTTCATTCAATCGCCCTTGAGCTAACTTGTCTAATTTATTATCTGCATCATATTCTTCATCCAAGGTTTGTTGCAATTTTTTTGCAATGCTTGCATGACCCAGCTCCTTTGCAAAACGTACTGCTGTTCCATATCCTGAGATTTCATAATGCTCCACGCGTTGCGCTTCAGCAATTAATCCTACATCCATAACCTCTTTATCATTCACTTCGTCCATAAAGCCTCCAGCTTCTTTTATAAGTCCTTCCATCGCTTTACATTTCTCCCCACCTGGTTTAATACTTAATTCTTTACAGATGTCTTCTAACCGTGTTTTATGCGTTTTGGTTTCCTCTAAATGACTTTCAAATGCCTTTTTTAACTTAGAGTCTGTTGCTTTTTTTACCATTTTTGGTAACGCACTTATTAATTGACTTTCTGCGCTGTATAAATCCTTTAATTGGTGCTCAAATAATTCTTGTAAATTTTTCATAATTTTTTAAATTTTAAATGTTCCAAACTAAAAGTACAACATCAATTTAAAATCTATTAATCCTTTAAATAGCACTTTTAACCCAAAAAGATATTAAAGTAAAACAATGGAGATCAGCTCTTTATTAAGGTCCATTTTTTTAAAGCAGGACATGTATTCTCTAAAGCTTTTTCAAATACTTTAGAAGAATTAAAACTTGGGGTTTCAATAATTATTTCTTCAACTTCTGAATCAAAAGGACTCGTTTTAAAAATCCATGGACTTAGAATTAAAACACCATCATCATGCTTACTAATAAAATACTGCTTCTTGTTTATAGAGGTATTAATTTCTAAAAGACGTCCCGCATTCGGGGTTTCATCTTTACATAAGATTAAAGACAAGCGATCACAGAACCGCATAAACTCATAATAATCTCTACCTAAGGCATCCTCTATACCGTAAAGCTTTAACGTGTTGCGGCGTATTTTTTCTTCATTTAAAAAAAAGTGTCGATCTTTTTACTCTTGATGCGTAAGTTTGAATAAAGAAATTCTAAATGGTAAGACAGCAGTAACTTCACCCAACTCGATTTATTCTTAGCCGATTTTATTGCACGTGCCATGCGTTCAAGAATTTCATTAGTCGAAGTCGGGTTCTCTGTAAAATCTAGAGGCATGCCTAACTATGATAGGTATTTCTTTTCGGTAAAGTCAAGCTACCTATCATCGTGTTCCGTAATTGCTATTAACGTTTCAAACCAGGGCGCAGGCCGAAGTTCACTAACAATCTCATTGGCGATTTCACTAACTATTACCCCTTGAGTGGCATGATAAATAATGTGGAATCCTTTTATAGACTTTGTTACAATCATGAGAGTGACACAGGACGGTC
This sequence comes from Lacinutrix neustonica, assembly GCF_026625145.1. Taxonomy (GTDB): domain Bacteria; phylum Bacteroidota; class Bacteroidia; order Flavobacteriales; family Flavobacteriaceae; genus Lacinutrix; species Lacinutrix neustonica. The sequence goes on from NZ_CP113088.1 coordinate 1,075,940, forward strand.
TGTACGATTGACATTTTGTTTACATAGTAAGTGACCCCTGTGAAGGGGCCTCTACTACTGCTGTTAATAATGTTCTCGCAGACCTATTGGTAACGCCTTTTCTAGTAAGGTTTATAGTTATACGGGTAATTTAGCGGCAAGGTCCATTCTTTCCCAATACCGGTGTTTAGCAATGGCATCAATAAAAGCCTTAGGTGTATCATTAATAAAGACAGCTTGATCATCTTTGTATTCCCACACAAAGGTTTCCTTCAGTAAATCTTCACCTTCATGGTCCACGGCTATCGCTTTACAATGTTTAAAAGCTTCATTAATAAACACCCTATATTTAGGGTCTTCTTTTAGCTTTTTAATTGATTTTTTACCACCGGGAATATAAAGAGCATCAAACAACACACTCTCGGTGGTCATGATTGCAGCATCTACCCTGTGCTTCATCCCTTCATCACACAAAATATGACCCCCATGTGGTGCAATTATTTTTAATATGGCGCCTCCCTTTTCTAGAGGTCCTTTCATTTTTTTTAAATCTTGTATTGAAAATCCATCGGCAACCAATACTGCAATTTGTCTCGTAGCTATGCTCTCAAATTTAGTGTGAGCCTGACTTAAAGTTGAATCACTTTCCGGATAATTTTTCTGCTTCGGCGGTTGTTGTTTTTTAATATCAGCATCGGCCCCAATAGCTTGATTTATTGGCTGACTTATATTTTTAGGAATATCGAGTCCCAAACCATGGGCTACTTTTTTTGCTAAATCTTGATTAATTTGAGAAATAAGCCACAACATGCGTTCTTTAATAGGTTCTTGGTTACATTTCCCCAATTCAAACGCATAAGCGTCGGCAACATGTTGTTTTTCCCATTTTTCTAAACTGCGATAAAACATAGCGGGTTGCGAAAAATGATCGTTAAAACTCTCGCTTCGCGATCTAATTTTTTTGGCATCAATACGTTCTTCGTAGGATGTAAATGCCCCTTCAGCCATTTTTGCTAAATGCGGACACCCACCACTCAAGGAATTAGGAAAATAGGCCGTTTGCCCTTTAGGAATATCCATTTGCATGTGCCCATCGCGTTGGTTGTTGTGCGGCTCTCCAACAGGACGATTAATAGGAATTTGATGAAAATTAGGACTACCCAATCGGGATAGCTGAGTGTCTCTGTACGAGAATAAACGCCCTTGCAACAAAGGGTCGTTTGTAAAATCGATTCCTGGAACGATGTGTCCCGGCAAAAAGGCAACTTGTTCTGTTTCTGCAAAAAAGTTCTCGGGGTTTTTATTGAGTGTCATTTTACCAATAATCTGAACTGGCACCATCGCTTCGGGAATTAACTTCGTAGGATCAAGCAAATCAAATTCAAATTTATGCTCGTCTTCTTCAGGTACTACTTGAATGCCTAGTTCCCATTCAGGATATTGGCCTGCCTCGATAGCATCCCATAAATCACGTCTGTGAAAATCAGAATCAGCGCCATTAATTTTTACTGCTTCCTCCCATGTTACCGAATGCACACCCAATTTTGGTTTCCAATGAAATTTCACAAAGTGTGATTCGCCTTGGTCATTAATCAACCTAAACGTATGTATTCCAAACCCTTCCATCATACGCAAACTTCGAGGAATCGCACGATCGCTCATCACCCGGATATGGTTGTGAAGCGTTTCTGTGGTATGGGATACAAAATCATAAAACGTGTCATGAGCAGAGGCCGCTTGTGGAATTTCTTTGTTGGGTTCCGGTTTCACGGCGTGAATTAAATCCGGAAATTTCATAGCATCCTGAATAAAGAATATAGGCATGTTGTTTCCCACTAAATCCCAAGTCCCTTCTGCCGTATAAAATTTTACTGCAAACCCGCGTACGTCTCTTGCCAAATCAGGTGAACCCTTAGATCCCGCTACCGTAGAAAATCTTGCAAAGACAGGTGTAATACGTTGCGTATCTGTAAAAATACCTGCTTTACTGTATTGGTCTATGCTTTCGTAAAGTTCAAAATAGCCGTGTGCGGCACTGCCACGGGCATGAACAATACGTTCCGGAATACGTTCATGATCAAAATGTGTGATTTTCTCCCGAAGTAAGAAATCTTCTAATAACGTAGAACCTCTTTCTCCTGATTTTAAAGAGTTATTGGTGTCATTGACTTTTAAATTTTGATTGGTTGTTAACACTTTATTCTTAGCATCCTTCTCAAACTGTTTTAAATCTTTGATTTTTTGATTTTCGGTATTCGTTTTTTTAGCCATTGCCTACAGAATTAAGAATTTGATTTATGCATAAAAAGTAAAATCTAAGTTCCTATTATTTTTTGAACCTGAATGACACAAAAAAATATTTTAATTGCTGAAAAAAATCAATACTCCCATGATTTTTACTAGTAAAGTGAAAGTATCATAAGTAGCCTTACGATCTCTTTGTTAATTATCTTCACCTAATTTTTGGCAGTATTATTCCTCTATTTTATTATACATTTTTGAGAGGGTCTCGGGTGCTATTTCTTCATGATCGTGTATCGCGGCCGACAGCCATGAATGGACCATTATTTCACTAGTAGTATTGCACGCTTGTAACCCATAGGAATAGGGTCTGAGACCAAAAGTGTGGGTGAAAGAAAGATCATGAATTCTAGGCTCTACCTCGCCTTTTTTGTTTATTACGCGATAAGCGCCATCGACGTCAATACCCCCAAGATGTAAAAGCATGCCTTTATGTGTGGAAAGCAGATCTTTATCGTTCAACACCGATTTCCATTTGGACATATTCCCTCTTGATTCAAATGGAGCACAGGCCTTCCTCACATGACCTAAAGTCACCAGTGACTTAAAAGGGTAATCTTCCATTTGAATGTTATCCTTTCCGAGCAGTCAATAAACATGTTATACGTTTTATAGACAGGGTCCTCCTCACTTTTTGCAATTTCAACTTGGGTCTGCCCTTTATTTTCTTGAGTCTGAGTTACAGTCACCCGTCCTGGTATTAGATTAATAATATTCGCATGATATAGTGCTAATAGAATTTGAGCAGAACTTATAGGTAATGCCGCTATCACATTCATTAAGAAGGGTAAAACTTCTTTTTTTAAGAAGAGATGATCTTCAGCAGACATCATTTCTGCATGAAAATTTAAACAAAACATCAAATCATCTAAGGTTTCCATCCAATGTATAGGCTTCTTATTGTCAATAGAATCCTTAGCATGCACCAGTTCTTTTTGCATGCCCTTAAAAGAATCAATATATTCATGATTCTCAGCCATTTTATCGATAAACTGCTTAAACGTAATGTTTGGGTTGGACAACCATTTTTTTAATTTAGGGCTATTGTCTTTCTCAAAGGCACTTATTAATGCTGGACGACAGATAACATTAAAAAAAGTCTCTATTTTTACAAATCCGTTCGGGTTGCGAAGGCCCAGCATTTGTTCACGATTCGTATAGCGATAAATTTCACGAAAAGGTTCTTCTTGCTCATACTGTAAATGAGGCAGCCAACCTTCTGCAGCATGTAAGGTTAATTTAAAGCCCTTGGCGTTTTCATGAAGTTGAAAGCGTAGTGCGTCCCCCTCGATTTTAAAAACACCATGCCGATGCGCTAAAGACGTCACCACATCAAAAGCACTTAAAGAAGCCCCTAAAATGCCAATCTCAAAATTATAGAATTGCGATTGACGAGGTAGAATTTTTTTAATAGGCCACGGGGTTCCATAATAACCGTAACTGGTTGGTCTGTATTAAGGAAGTTATGCCCCGTCGCAATGACTATTTTAGAGCATTTATAATCACCATTGTTAGCGACAACTTTCCCCGTATTACTTTTAATTTCAAGAAGAATATCGGTAACAGTACAATTCACCAATGCGTTAACACGAAACCCTTCAGCCTTAAGTTTCTTAATGATCACGTCGAACTGTGCATGAAAATAGTGGCCTAATGCCAGCCTACTATACACTTGTGAATCTTCAATAGGAAATGTAGTCACATTCCATTTTTTTAGCGACTCCTGATCTTGTTCCCGAAGCCATGAAGCAAGGGACTGTGGTAACTTTGGTATTTCTTCTGATGAGATATTAGATAAATTATAAATATCAGTCGTTTCTGGATTATAAGGCATCCCAAAGCCCATTTGCTTTCCTTTTTCAAAAATGGTAATGCTATTAAACGTTTTAATGAGTCGACTGCTATTATCCAAAATATGTTTCAAACAATAAATAGCGGTGGCCCCAGATCCTATTATTGCCAAATCGCGTGTATCCATATTAACCATTATTAAAAGTCTATACCTCAAGTCTCCCCCTTGGCAGATGATAAGCTGTCTTTTATATCTACAACAACTCTAATGTTTAAAACTGCAACAGTAAAATTCTTTAAAAAAAATGAGTTATTATGCCACACTCGCATTTATTTAGGTCTTTAAAAAATAGTATCAAGCACCTAATGAAGAGGTGAATAATAAGTTGTAATGCCAGGAAATACAGAGGTGTACAGATAAAACAAACTTGTATTTCATTCTAAGAACAGTCCATCACAGCTATTAAAATGAGTACAGGAATGTCTAAGCATAATGGTGCAGGGAATGGCTTTGATAGAGTTGCACGTAGGTCTCAAAAACAATTCGAATAAGAATCCTGCCGTTAAAAAAAGTTAGAGTAGTAACCTGTTCCTTTCGAGGGGCCACTAGTATCAATAAAAAAAGCTGCTTACTTGTTGGTAAACAGCCTTTTTCATTTTATAAAAATACCTCTTTATTCTAATGCTTTTATGAGGGCTTCTAAAGACACTTTAGACTGCTCACCAGATGCCATATGTTTTAAGGTATAGACCGAATTTTCCATTTCCTCATCCCCTACCAACACCACGAATGGAATGTTACGCTTATTCGCATAATTCATTTGCTTTTTCATGTGCTTGCCATTGGTGATGCGATCTGGGTATAATTCGGCATGAATTCCAGCTTCACGCAACACTTTTACAGCCTTTAAACTGAATAAAGCCTCTTTGTCCCCAAAATTGATGAATAGCACCTCTGTACTCTTAGTTATGGTTTCGAAACAACCCTAATTCTTCAAGAACCAAATAGATGCGATCTAAACCAAAACTAATGCCCACGCCACTCACATTTGGCAATCCAAAAATACCGGTTAAGTCGTCGTATCTTCCACCGCCCCCAATGGATCCCATAGCCACACCTTCCGGTGCAGAAACTTCAAAAATAGCGCCTGTGTAGTAGTTAAGTCCGCGTGCTAAAGTAACATCTAACTGTAATTTTGCCGATGTTAAGCCCAGGGCTTGAATTGCTTTATTTATAAAATCTAGTTCTTCAATTCCTTTTTTTCCTTCTTCGGAAGTGCTTAAAATGGCGTTTAAACTTTCTATTTGAGACTCAAAATTGCCTGATAACGAAAACAATGGTTGCAGTTGGTCTATGCCATTTTGCGGAATTCCTTTACCCAACATTTCCTCTTTAACTTTCTCCTCGCCTATTTTATCTAGTTTATCTAAAGCGACCGTGAAGTCTATTAATTTATCACTGGCGCCAATCACTTCTGCAATACCCGATAATATTTTTCGATTATTGATTTTAATCGTGGTGCCTTTTAATCCTAAAGCTGAAAAGACGTTATCATACAATTGCACAAACTCTACTTCCTGCCATAACGAGTCACTACCTACCACATCGGCATCACATTGATAGAATTCTCTAAAACGCCCTTTTTGCGGCCGGTCTGCCCGCCAAACGGGTTGCATTTGGTAACGCTTGAATGGGAACTCGATGTCGTTTTGATGTTGTACTACATAACGTGCAAAAGGCACGGTAAGATCGTAACGTAAGGCTTTTTCTGAGATTTGAGGCGTGATTTTTAGTGTGTTTTTATCTAAATAACTCTTGGTTTCCACTTTCGACAAATAATCACCACTATTCAAAATTTTAAAAATCAACCGGTCCCCTTCTTCACCATATTTCCCCATTAAGGTTTCGGAATTTTCAAAACTTGGGGTTTCTATAGGTTGAAAACCAAAGGTTTCAAACTGCGCTTTTATGGTACTAAAAATATAATTACGTTTTGCAACTTGCTCCGGATTAAAATCTCTAGTGCCTTTGGGTATGCTTGGTTTTTGTGCCATGTGTATTCCTTTTAAAAAAGGGCTCTTTTTAATGATTCTTATTTTGTTTCACTTCGACAAAGCGTGTCTTGAGCCTAGCCGAAAGACTCTGTGGGACAAAAATATATAATAATACACCGCATTGCGAGCTTTTCATTAGAAAAAATTAGCCTGTACTAAGCGCAGTAGAAGTGTGGCAATCTCATGACCTGTTCCCAAATTAATAATTGAAATACTTTTTATGAGATTGCCGCGTCCTTCGTCCTCGCAATGACAGACTAATTATTAATTTATAAGCTTAAATAAATACGCGTACAATTCTCCTTTTGTAATATTGGCGCCTTGCTGTATTAAAGTGAATTTATCTAAATGTTTATCGGTGCTATAGTCTTTTTTAGCTTGTACAAATTCAACAGCATCATCCATGAGATTGCTACGTAACCAATTAAAACCTTCGGTTGTAGTCAAATCGATGTCTGTAGTCACTTTCACTCCTATTAAATGCATGTGATCTTCATTTAAAGCAAACAAATGCATGTCTTTTGGCGACAAGTGTTCTAAATACTTGGCTTGATTTAATACCCCTTCCCAAACCAAATCACTAAACACATCTAATTCTTGTTCTGCAACGTCTCGGTGTATTGGTTTTTATATCCTGCCACTCGTCTGCACTAATGGTTTGCGAGGCTAAAAAATTAATAAATTCTTGGTGGAGTTCTTCAAATTGTTCTTTTGTAAGTCTAGAGTACTTCATCGAAAAAAAATGTTTTCACTTCCTTTAAACGGAAGTCTATTTTTGTTTTGTAATATTTAATGCTTTTGCAACGGCAAAAGGTCTATCTGTAGCGAAAACATCTATACCTTTTTCTTGCCAAACCTTATACGTTATATCGCCTTTGGTCTCTGCCTGTTGGTCCAAATTTCCTAAAGTGCCCAAAATGGTTTTTATACCCTGGGACTGTACCTTATTATAAAATTCATTTGTTGATAAGCGGGTTCCTGTAAAGGCCAACATGTTTTCTGTTGGAATCTGTGATTGCATTAACCACTCCAGCTCCTCGTCATTTCTTGCGGAAACAGACAATAATAATTCGGCGCCAATGCGTATGCTTTTTTAGCCTGTTCCATATCGTATGTAATAATAATACAGTGGTCTTCAGCTTGTTCTTGACGAATAGCAGCAATAACCACCTGTACTTCCACACTGCGTTTAATATCTACCGTTAAAACAGCGTCATTCGCTATTGCCCATTTTAGAACGTCTGAAAACAAAGGAATTTTAAAAGACGTGACGTTCCCATAAGCATCTTTTAGATTGTAATTTTTTAATTGCTGGTAAGTAAACGCTGTTAATCTACCTGCTCCTGTTGTGGTACGCTCTAAACTATTATCATGGAGCAATACTAATTGATGGTCTTTGGTCTTTGCCACATCAATTTCATAAATAGCTGGAATACTATCATTAACATATTGTAAGGTTTCCAAACAGTTTTCCGGGTAGTTCTTAATGTTTTTTCCTCCCCGGTGTGCACTTATAATGGGCAGGACATCGGGTTGGTATTTAAAGGTATCAATTAACGCAGACCTTTTAATGGCTTGCGTGTTGGTTTCCGAAGACATTAAAGTCTTGGTAGACTCCTGCTTGCAAGACACCATACAAACAAGTAAAAGCAAAGAATATAAATACTTCATAAAATAGCGTTTTCTGCTCTAAAACTGTTGAGCGCGTAAAAAGTATGAATTAAAAAAACCGTCTAGAAAATATCTAAACGGTTTTAAACTATTATAAATTTAAAATTAAGCTTTAGCTACAACTTCAAATTCGATATCTGCAGATACTGCTCTGTGCAAACGCACTGTTGCAGTGTATTGACCTAAACGCTTGATGTTTCCACCAGTAATAGATACAAATTTTTTGTCTACTGTTTGACCTTCTTCTCGGAAAGCTTCTACTAAATCGGCTTTAGTAACAGATCCAAATAATTTATCTCCAGCTGAAGCGCCTTCGGTTGCTTTAGCAGCAATCTTAATGTCTAATTGTTTTAAAGCGTCCATTGTTTTGTTCGCTTCTTCAATTACTTTCTTGTCTTTATAAGCACGTTGCTTTAAGTTTTCAGCTAACACTTTCTTTGCAGAAGAGGTTGCTAACACAGCGTGACCTGTAGGAATTAAAAAGTTTCTACCATAACCGTTCTTAACCGTTACAACATCGTCTTTAAATCCTAAATTTTCAACGTCTTGTTTTAATATAAGTTCCATTGTTATGATAATTTTATTTTAATAAATCTGTTACGTATGGTAATAACGCTAGGTGACGCGCTCTTTTTACTGCTACAGATACTTTTCTTTGATACTTTAAAGAGGTTCCTGTTAAACGTCTTGGTAAAATTTTACCTTGCTCGTTAATGAAACCTATTAACCAGTCTCGGATTTTTGTAATCGACATACTTGATTCCGCATTTTTTGAAACGACAATACTTTTTAGCTTTGTTCGTGTCAATATTTAAAGGCGTTAAATATCTAATTTCACCTTCTTTCTTTCCTTTTGCTTGTTGCTCTATAGATGCCATAATTACGCTTTTTGTTTAAGTTTAACTCTTCTTCTTTCTGCCCACGAGATCGCGTGCTTATCTAAAGCTACAGTTAAGTAACGCATAAAACGCTCATCACGTCTAAACTCTACTTCTAAAGGATTGATGTGTTCACCATCTACGGTGTACTCAAACAAGTGGTAGAATCCACTTTTTTTGTTTTGAATGGGATACGCTAATTTCTTTAAGCCCCAATCTTCTTTGGATATCATCTTTGCTCCTCTGCTAGTAAGAAATTCTTCGTATTTCTGTACTGTTTCCTTTATCTGTGTTTCAGATAAAACGGGATTTAAGATGAAAACAGTTTCATAATGATTCATAAAAATCTATTTATTGTGTTAAAAATGAGTGCAAAAATAATTCTTTTTATTTACTCTCACAAATAGTTATCTATTAAATTCACTTCAATTATTAACCGCTCTTTACTTACTTAACGAAATGTTAAAATTTACATTTTAGCGATGTTTTTTGGTTTTCATCCGAATTTTTTGTAACATTGTCGATAAATAAACCCAAATATGCTAACGTTATGACTCTAAATTGCGTAGTAGTTGATGATTCTGCAATACAGCGACTTTCTATTGTAAAGTTGATTGAGAACAATAACTCTTTAAATTTAATTGCTGAATATAGCAGTGCTTTAGAAACAAAGAACGGCTTGAACACACATAAGGTAGACCTTATCTTCTTAGATATTGAGATGCCTGTACTTAATGGTTTTGAACTATTAGATGTACTAAATAATAAACCTCAAATTATTTTTGTTACTGGCAAAACAGAATATGCGTTTAAAGCGTTTAACTATGATGCGACAGATTACTTACAAAAACCAATTACTCGAGACCGGTTTAATCAAGCAGTAGAGAAAGCTCTAGAACAACACAAGCTAAAACTTGACTTTAATGAAACTGAAGGGGAACATATTTTTGTAAAAAGCAACCTGAAGAAACGTAAAGTTTATGTTAAAGATATTAAATGGATTGAAGCGCTTGGTGACTACGTTAAATTAGTAACAGAAGACACCTCTTTAGTAGTTTTATCTACAATGAAAGCTTTTGAAAGCGAATTGCCGAAGGTAAGTTTTTAAGAATACATAAGTCTTACATCGTGAATTTAGATAAAGTAGATCGTTTTAACAGTAAAAATGTTGAAGTTGGCGCGTATGAAATTCCTTTAAGTAGAAATAAGAAAACATTATTAGTAGATGCTTTAAATAATATATAAGCCGAAACTAGTTTACAATATAACCTACATACACCTCTCCCTTTAAATCCTGCTTTAATTAGCGGGATTTTTTTTTGGCAAACGTTGTTATTACAAGGCCATCGCGTCAAACAATTTAGGCCAATCTTTGCTAATAGAGTGCAACACACTTTATACTCAAAAGGCCCAAAACACTAATAATTATCTACATTAATAATCACCCGGACGGCTCTAAAATCTTTTACAGCCTCAAAACTACTATTTATTTTAGCGATGGCTTCTTTGGTTTTTCCTAAGGATTGAGTTTGCGGTATTTTTATTAACACATTTTTATGATATTGATTGCGAATTCTTGAAATGGGCGGAAATTCCGCCCCAAAATATTAGCTTTAAATACCTGTCGCAAAGACTTGGCAAACCAATCGCTAGCCAACTCTACTCTATTATAATCTTTATGTTTGAACGTTATTTTAATCAAGCGGTAAAAGGGCGGATATTTAAAATTATAACGTTCTTGCAATTGCTCTTCAAACATCCCTTTATAGTCATTTGTAGAGACTTGCTGTACAATTTTATGATAGGGATTATAGGTTTGAATGAGCACTTTACCACGTTTCTCGGTTCTTCCCGCACGCCCTGACACCTGTAACATAAGCTGAAAACTGCGTTCGTGTGCTCTAAAATCCGGAAAATTAAGCATATTATCGGCATTCATGATTCCAACCAGCTTTACGTTTCTAAAATCTAAACCTTTAGTTAGCATTTGTGTACCCACCAAAATATCAATTTCCTGCTGCTCTAAAGCGGTGATGATTTTTTCATAACCATATTTACCTCGCGTCGTATCTAAATCCATACGCGCCACCTTATGCTCTGGAAACAATACTTTTGCTTCAGCTTCAATTTGCTCGGTACCAAAACCTTTAGAATCTAAACCTGGCGTACCACAAGCCATACATTTTTGAAGCATCGCAATAGTATAGCCACAATAATGACATCGTAGTTGGCTACGGTATTGGTGGTAGGTTAAACTCACATCACAATTAGGGCATTGTGGCGAATGACCACAAGTATTGCACTCTACTATTGGGGAATACCCACGGCGGTTTTGAAATAAAATAACTTGGTGCCCGTCTTGTAAAGCGTCATTAATTTCACTAACCAATCGGTCCGTAAAATGCCCTTTCATTAGCTTTTTTTCTGCTTTTCTACTAAGTCTACCAATTCAATTTCCGGCAGTTGCACATTGTTGTAACGCTTGTTTATTTCAACAAACCCATATTTATCCTCCTTAGCATTGTAGTACGATTCCAAGCTTGGTGTAGCACTTCCTAACAGTGTTTTTGCATTGTGTAAATGGGCCAACACGATTGCCGTATCTCGTGCATGATAGCGTGGTGCAGGATCAAATTGTTTAAAAGACTGCTCATGCTCTTCATCTACGATTATTAATCCTAAGTCCTGAAATGGTAAAAATATTGAGGAACGTGCCCCTAATACGATTCTCGCTTTAGCCGAATCATGAAGCACCTGATTATAAACCTCAACGCGCTCATGCGCCGAGTATTTGCTATGAAACACCGCCACTTGCTCTCCAAAATAGTTTTGCAGCCTCGTCACCAACTGTGTTGTTAATGCTATTTCCGGAAGCAAATACAACACTTGGCGCCCTTCAGAAAGCACCTCTTCTATTAACTTGACATAAACTTCTGTTTTTCCGGAAGATGTAATACCATGTAATAAGGTGACATTTTGTGTTTTAAACGTGTCTTTTATTTGCTGAAGCGCTTCAATTTGATGGTCATTCAATTTTTTGGACGCTTCATTCTCTGCGCCATCATATTGTACCCGATCAGTTTGAATGTGATATTCTTCTAGAATGTCTTTATCTATCAACGTCTTAACTATGGCAGAAGAACTTCCGCTTTGCTCAATAAGTTCTTTAACTTTTACAGGTTTTTTTGTTTTAGCAGAAATACTAAATAAAGTCATTACGACTTGTCGTTGCTTTTCAGCTCTGCTTAATGCTTTTAATAATTGCTGCAACCCCTGTTCTGAGGCATAGGCTTCTTGCAGTTTTACATAGCGTACATATTTTGGCTTATACTTTTCGTAAATCTCCTCTTGCAGTAGTATGACTTCTTTTTCAATCAATCGCTTAATTACAGGAAGTACATTTTTTTTATCCGGAATATTCGAAACATCCTGAATTTTAAGCGACGATTGATGTTGTAACGCCTCAAACACTAAAAACTCATCGTCTTTTAAATCCGCCTCATCAACAGTCATGTTAAGGTTTCGACTAATGAGTGTTTCGCTTTCTAAAATAAAAGCATTTGGTAAAGCGGCTCGCATAGCTTCACCTACAGTACACATATAATACTTGGCAATCCAATACCGTAGTTCCAGTTGTGTTTTGGTAACTATGGGAGCGTCATCTAAGATCTGATGAATCTCCTTAGCGTCGTATACCAAAGGCGCTTCATTATGAATTTTCCCAACCAATCCTGTATAAATTTTTGTTTTCCCGAAAGGGACAGACACCCGCATGCCAACTTTCAAAAATTTAGACTCCGCTTCGGTAATACTATAAGTGAATAGTTTTTCTAGTGGAATGGGTAATATGACGTCTATAAAATGATTCACTTTTAATTTTTAGAAGATTAAATCGTTTAATAATTTTCTCAGTTCGATGTTCCCAGTAGCAGTCCTTCGTTTTATATATTGTAATTCCCGTACTTGGTTGCAATAAAACGACATGGGTTACTTATACAACATACTATTTATTCTACAACCCGCTTCCAATACTGAGTTTGATAAAAGAAAGCAATATAGCCCCGCACTTGTAAAACATTTGAATCATCTTCTTCCAGGGCTAAACGCAGTCTGTAGACTTTTCCGTCTTCGGGGTTCACTACGGTACCGTGTCGATAATAGTCCCCATCTTTTTGCATGTTTTTAATGATGTCCGAGACCTAAAATAGGTTTGTTGTAGTCTTCACCTTCACAATTGATACAGGGTAAATCGCGTTTAGAAGCATCGAAAATTTCAATAATTTTTCCAAAAACTTCACCATCCCGCTTATAGATCTTAACTACTGATTTTACCTCACCGGTTTTGTCATCTATAGTTTTCCATTTCCCTAAGACCTCTTGAGAAAATCCACTAATTGAAAATAATAGAAGTGTTATTATAATTAATCTATTCACCATTTTTATGTTCTCTTTTTAAACGCATTAAAGCCATATTTAACTCAAAGCCCAGTAATAAAATATTTGCATTTAACCACAAATAAAACAGGAGAATCAATAAAGCTCCTATGGAACCATAGAGTTCATTATAACTTGAAAAATACTTAATATAAATACCAAATAAATATGAGGTAAGGATGATCAATAATGTTGTAAACACCGCCCCTATTGAAAAAAACCTTGCGTACCTACCTTCTTTTGTTCCCAAATAGTACAATGTCGCTGTTGCTAAAAATGTGACGATTACAAAGAAACTATATTGTGCTACATTGGCCCAAAAATGTGTTTCACGATGTGTATCGATTCCAAAAGTCTCTAAAAAATCTAGTGTACCACCAACGACATAAATTTGAAAATACCCTAATACAGCTACGGTAATAATGAGTAGTAAAGACAGAATTAATGCGACACCCATTGCAAAAAAATACTGTTTGAATACGTTACGCGTCAATTGCTCATGGTACGAACTTTCGAAACCTAAAAACAATGCGTAAACCCCATTAGTCATTAAAAAAATAGCCAAAAATAATACGGTAGACAAAAGGCCACTATTGGTATTTTTACCCTGTAAGGCTCTAAAGATATTATCTGAAAAGAAATCGGAAGTTGTTGGGGGTAATACTGATTTTAAAAATGTTAGAAAATCTTGTTCAAAGCCATCGATTGGAATGTTTGGTATGACAATAATAATAAACAATAAAAACGGGAACAAAGCGGTAAAAAAACTATAGGCAATGGCACTCCCTCTGGTTGTTAGCGCCCCTTTAGCTAATCCTATAACATACAGCTCCATCAAATCGTAGAGTGACAGTCCTTCTAAACCTGGTAATTTTACTTTACTAAATAGCTTAATAAAAATATTAAGCACAGGAATTTTAAGGAGCTTATCTCTAAGTTGAATTTCAACGATTTTCTCTTCTAAAACAATATTTTCTTCTAAAATTTCTGACATACCAATTACTAATCGACTGCTTTTAAGCTTAAATCTAAATTGTGAACAGAATGTGTTAAAGCACCCGAAGAAATATAGTCAACACCACACAAGGCATAGTCTCTTATGGTTTGTTCGTTGATACCTCCGAGCTTTCGGTTAAGCATTGGTTTCCAATAAGCGCCACTGCTTTTCGTGTGTCTTCGTAATTAAAATTATCTATTAAAATACGATACACACCCTCACTCTTTAGGATTTCCTTGATTTCATTTAAATCTCGAGCTTCTACAATTATTTTTAAATCGCGATTGGTCTCCTTTAAGTACTGTTTGGTTTTCTCTATGGCTTTGGTAATGCCGCCAGCAAAATCAATGTGATTGTCCTTAAGCATTATCATATCATACAAGGCAAAACGGTGGTTCTCTCCGCCTCCAATTTTCACTGCCCATTTTTCTAGAGCACGAATACCAGGCGTTGTTTTTCGGGTATCTAAAATTTTCGCACCCGTACCCTCTAATAAATCGACAAATTGTTTAGTTTTTGTTGCAATAGCACTCATACGCTGCATGGCATTAAGCACGAGGCGTTCGGCTTTTAAAATAGATTGAGACGCCCCTGTAACATAAAAAACAATGTCTCCATAATTTACTTTGCTTCCATCTTCAATTAACACCTCCATTTTCATTTCTCGGATCGACATAGGCAAACACTTGTTTAGCAAAGGCAACGCCGGCAATGATGCCCTCATCTTTTACCAAAAGTTTGGCTTTCCCTTGAGCAGAAGCAGGGATACAAGACAGGGAGCTGTGATCTCCATCACCAACATCTTCTCTTATAGCATTGGCTATTATTAATTCTATTTCTTTATCGAATTGGGCTTTGCTTATCATTGAAAATTACTTTACTGCTAAAATAATGATTGAAAATCAAAATATTCAAATTTTCAAATTCCAAATTCCAAAAAGTTTTACCTTTGGTACCATGACAATCAAACTTATTGCCATTGGCAAAACCGATAACAAACAGTTACAAGCGCTAATAGACGAGTATACAAAACGTTTAGGGTTTTATATCAAGTTTCAATTGGAAATTATTCCGAGACATTAAAAATGCTAAAAACTTAAGCGAAACGCAACAAAAGCAAAAGGAAGGTGAGCTCATTTTAGCCAAACGCTCCAATACCGACGTTTTAATACTATTGGATGAAAACGGAAAACAACACGATTCTGTTGGCTTTTCCAACTACTTGCAAAAGCATATGAATTACGGAGTAAAACAATTGGTTTTTGTTATTGGTGGCCCCTATGGCTTCTCACAAGAAGTCTACGAAAAAGCCCATGGTAAAATTTCTTTGTCTAAAATGACGTTCTCCCACCAAATGGTGCGTTTATTTATTATTGAACAACTCTATCGTGGCTTTACCATTTTGAGGAATGAACCTTATCATCATAGGTGAGTTATTGACATGAAAGGTTGATTTTTAGAACCTTATCAAATTTAGAATACCTTACCAATTTTTGTTCCCAAAGCTGTATTTCATCATGATGTTTGAATTTATGAAATTGATAACTAATAATTCCATTTGAATGTATTCCACTTTTATTCCACTGCTCCAATTCAAAAAAACTAGTGAAGTTAGGCGCTATTAAATTGCTGTTTTTTTCAATAACTATGAAATCATTAAGTTTAAGATTCCTATTCTTTCTAAACTTTCTCTTATTAACCACAGCATACTTAACAGAAGGGTTATTATTAATTAAGGTGTCTTTTATTTTATGGTAGTCGAAATGAAAATTGTATTGATTCCTTCTAGTTTTAGATGCATAAAGATCTCTTATCACCTTTTCATAACCGCAATTAAAATCTAAAGTATCAGTCTTAAGCAAATCACTCTTAAGCATTGCCCCATTAGCTTTGAGCTTATAAAAATCATCAAAATAGACCTGTAATGAATCCTGTCTATACTCATATAATGTAAGACTATAAGTATTGTTCTTAGAATTAATAAGCTTAAAATATTTACATGAATCTTCAGCACATTCACCTTCCGTACTTGAGTACTCTAAAAAATAATCAAACTTATATAATTTTTCGTTTATAGGCTCTTGACTAAAACCTGAAAAAGAAAAAAGAAAAAAGAAAAACTAAAACCCCAAGTATTTTTTTCATTAAAATTATTTTTATGCTGAACAAAAATATAGTAATTACAAAACTTAAGCGTTCATTCTCAATATAATTTCTATTTCAAAATTACCGGAGTACAACTAAAATAATCCATTACTCTCAATAAATAATTTTTCCAAGGACTTCCGCATGCATCCTTCAACCTCTTTACCGTGATTTTACTCCTTTAAGCAATGAGCCTACATTCTTACAAATTTAATCAACGCTTACTTCTATCTGTCTAAATGGAAAAACATCTTTATTCATTAGATTATTAGTGAAATACATATTGTTAAGTATGCCTCCATCACAAGGTCTAGTTACCACAAATAAATCATACATAAACTCAACACTTACTATTCCTTGAAGCGTTGCCAAGAACTTGTATGAGTAAAAAGGTATCACTCTATCATTATCTACTTTAATTATTACCAAAAAATCAAGATGTCTTATATACTCATTAATATCATGTAGAGGCGAATAGGATTTCAAGTCGTAATAATCTTCTACACTTTTTAACACACTAATCTCGTTTATAATATTGCCAACTGAGCTACGGTATTCTTTGAAAAACAAAACATATCAAAAGCCTTCTTCTATAATAGTAGTTTTATTTTGGACTGGCTTACATTGGAACTACTCAGGGTATATGGAATTATTAGTTACTTTATTTTACGTATTCCGAAACTTCCTTTTTTTGGAAAGCTATTATAGCTAGACTGATGCACTTGCAAAAGCATATGAATTCGGAGTAAAACAATTGGTTTTTTTTATAGGTGGCCCTTATGGCTTCTCACAAGAAGTCTACGACCAAGCTAAAGGCAAAATTTCCCTTTCAAAAATGACGTTCTCCCACCAAATGGTCCGTTTATTTTTCATTGAACAACTCTATCGCGGCTTTACCATTTTGAGGAATGAACCTTATCATCACAGTGAAAAACTAATCGATAGTTACCTCTAATTGACTAAAGAGAAAAATATATTTAGTCATTAATTCATTTGTATAGTCCTCATTATTAAGTGCACCTCCATGTCCATTTCCGTTTAAAAAAAACAAATGATACATAGACGCATCACTTCCTTTTTCCTGAAGGGTAGCTAAGAATTTATAGGAATGAAAAGGAGGGACTCTATCGTCATCTGTACCAGTAATTAGCAAAAGATTAGGATATTTCACATCCTCATTAATATGATGTAAAGGTGAATATGATTTTAAATTATAAAAGTCTTCTTCATTTTGTGGCACACCGAACTCGTTTACATTGGTCTTTACTGAGCCTACTGTATACTTTGAAAACCGAAGCATATCTAAAGCCCCTGCTTCAATAATTGCAGCTTTAAACAATTCGGCCTCACGGGTAAAAGCAGCTCCGACTAACATTCCACCATGTGAAGCTCCATTTATGGCTAACTTTTCTTTATTAGTATATTTTTGATTAGTAAGATATTCTGCGGCAGCTATAAAATCGTCAATCGCCGTTTGTTTATTTAATCTTCTACCAGCCTGACTCCAGGCATTCCCTTTTGCCCCTCCTCCTCTAATGTTGGGAACGGCCATAATTCCACCATGCAACAACCACAAGGTCTGAGACTCATTAAACCTAGGGGTTACTGTTATTCCATAACCTCCATACCCATACAATAATGTCGGATTATTACCATCCAACTTCGTATCTTTTAAACAGGTGATGTACATTGGAATTTCAGTGCCGTCCTTAGACTTATAATTTACATATCTCGTTTCTAAAGTTTCAACTTTATAAGGTACAGACAGTGTTTGAATAGGTTTGAAAGTTAAATCTAACAGAGACATTTGATACCAAATATCTGGATGATAAAATGAAGACACACAAAAATCAGTATTTATCGCATTATCTTCACTCTCAGAAAAATAGTTTAGTTTTTTACCTTCCGGAAAATCTATTTTCCGCAATAGCTCACCATCTAAATCAAATATCAAAGCAACATTCTTTCCTTTATCACTATATATACAAGCTATTTTTTCTTTTCCTAACTTGTTTACATCTTGCAAAAGAATGTCATATTCGGGTATTAACTCAGAAACATCATTTAATTTAGTAATATCGGCTCTTAATACACGTCTATTTGGAGCTTCCCAATTGGTAATCAATATAACCCGATCACCAAATGTTTCTTCAATATCCACATGAATATTTTCAGAGTTTGGATACAGCAAAAAGTTGGATAAATAAAAAGATTCTGAATTTACATTGGCCACAGATAATGCTTTATATATTTTCCCTTTCACCGTATAAAAATGCTTAAAAAACAATTTATCATTTAATTTAAAATAGCTAAAGCGATTAGTTCCTGTCTCATCTGGATTACTGTACAATAATTTATCATCACCCTGGATATCCTCCAATTTATGATGATAAAATTTTTGCCCTGTAGCTTTATCTAATAGTTCTCTCCCATTTTTTGGTGCATCGTATGCATCATAGAAAACATCCTTACCATCCCATATTAAATTACTTGTAACTCTAATATTTCTTAAATTGTTTTCAAATTGCTTTCCTGTGATAAGATCATAGAAATAAACTTCTCTCCAATCACTACCATTATGAGACAGCTCGACAGCAATTAAATCATGATCTTCATTCAAATAAGTATTACTAATAATTACATTATCTTCTATGTCCAACCTGTAATCCTTAATATAGACCAACCTTTTATAGTTTTTCATACCTCTTACCCTATATACTAAATCAGAAGCACGATTTGAATTTGAAGATTTATATTTAAATTCGTATTTGGTTTTTAAACTATCTGCTCTTTCATTGTACAACTCAGATTTTTCCGTTCTAACTCCACTGTACATGGTTGCAATCGGCTTCTAAGTTTCCAACTTTTTACATATTTTTTTTTCTGTCTCCTTGTCAGTTTTTCTTGTTTATCTAACCAGTCAAGCAGCCTTGGGTCTTCAGGGTTTTCCATCCATTGATAAGGGTCTTTTATCGTTTCTCCAAAATAAGTGTCCTCGATAGAATCTTTTGGAGCTATAGGATATTCCTGTTTTTTTTGGGCAGAAGTAACAGAAATGAATCCTAAAATAAGTACTCCACTGATTAAACGCGTCATGATATTCTTTTTAAATTTGAATGGCGAAAATAATCCTATTTTTGATTTAAAACCGATAAATGCTGCAGGTTTTGCTAACATTCTATATTAATGAATAGCAACCACAAACCCAATGGGTTTTATATTGATTAGAATCTTTAACACGAGCGTGTTTTTTCTTAAATGTGCAACATTACTAAAATAGAAGTCCGGTTTTAGTAATAAATGGCTTCATCAATGTCATTCGTAAAACAGGCCATCCAACGGATAAAGTCAACACAATATGATCATAGCACTATGGATTTAATATTTCATTCTCAATGGCGTCCACCAAATCTCGAGGTGCATGACCCCGCTGATTGGATAGCACAGCAATGACTAAATCATCATCTCTATACACCCTTAAATGAGAAAGCGCCCCTATGTTACTGCCGCCATGCTCTGCCACCCTGCGACCATTTCGCGTTCTTATATCCCAGGCGATGCCATTGGTGGTATTCACATTCACAGGGTTCCATAACCGATTATCTCGTGTTGCTGCATTAATAATTTCGCCCGTTAAGTGCTTATATCCAAAACGCACCAGATCTACGGCATTACACTCTATACCTCCCCCTAACACCTTCCAGCTATTATTAGCGTGAACCGCTAAAAGTCCAGTGTCAAAATAAGGTGTTGCCCGTTCATAATCAGCCTCTAAAAAAGCATTCTTAAACATAACCTTCATACTACTCAAACCGTACTGGTCTGCAATTTCTTCTTCTACCAATTGTGAGATTGGTCGATTGGTAACCGATTCTAACACCGCTCCAATAAAGGTAAAGGCATGGGTTGAATAATTCCTTGAGCTTCCCATGGTGCAATTAGCGAGCGTAGGCGCATTCCATAGTTGCTGTGTTGCTGCTAAAGCAGTATTAAAATGAACGCCTATAGGCTCGGGCCCTGTGGAGTAATGCCACATACAACCCGTATGTGAAAATAATTGTTCAACGGTATGGGTGTGGCTATTCTCTCGGAATCGCTAAAAAATTAGTGGTGGGTTGCGTTAAGTCTAAGGACACCGCCGTCCCATCTTTCAATTGTCCTTCGGCTTCTAGTTTGGCCGCTAAAGTACCTCCAATCACTTTTGAAATAGAAGCGATAAGGTATACCGATTTGCCATGAGCCTTTTTGTTGGCCAACTTATCTGCTTCACCAAAACCTCTTTGATACACAACATTCCCGCCTTGAAGCACGGCAACTGAAACACCTGCTATAGCATTATCGACTTGATATTGGTTGACTATTGCATTAATAGCCTCTTGCTTACTGTAGCGTGATCTAATGGTGTTATTCTCGGTCCACACCCCAGCATAGCGCTTGCCACTTGGCGTACTATAGCTCTCGAAGTCAATTAAACGGTAGCCCATATCATTATATAACCGCCAATAATTGGCATATTCGGTTTCTGTTCTATCTGTGCGAACCGCTGTTTTATGATTATAGGTGTTTTTTTCCCGAGATAGCCGCATATTTTTGTGTATTACCAACAGTATATGATTCAAAATCTATGACTTTGTAGCCACGATTACCAAAATCATCAATTTTTTCTTGATATTCTGTGCGCGTCATGCCTCTATATTCGGCCCATTCTAAATTTGTAGGGTTCTCATACCATATCGCTGAAAACTTAAGATTTCCGAAATGTAATAAGCTTCTATATCTACCAAACGAAATCCCGCTGCTGATTTTTCTTCAAATAAATCACCAAATGCTGTTGATGATAAATCACGATGCGATGACCAACCGATACCTTCTTTATTTTCTTCCCAAATACCAGCATATCTCGGTATTGGAACCCTTTTGGTAACATTCTATATCTGTAGGCCGCCATCCCATGTTTTTATATTCTACCCATTTTTCATGATACCCCTCTGAGGTTAAGTCTCGCCACTCTGCCCAACCACGAGCATCAGTATTTTCTTCCCAAATCATGGCATACTTTGTTTCTAAACCGCTGGTATAGGCATCCACATCCTTAATAATCCATCCTTTGTCTTTATATTCTTGAAAATAAGCAGAAAACTGCTCACTCGTCAAATCACGTCGTGAACCCCATTGAAGTCCTGGTGGCGCAGTGGTTTCTTGAATGTCCTTTATAATTCCTTTTAAACTATTACAAGAAAAGACGCCACCTATAAATGCACATAAAAGAATCGTTTTTAATATCGAGAATCGTTTTATTTTAAACCTTTGTAAAGCTGTAATCGTGTTCATGATCTATTTTTTTTATGATAACAAAATTAATCTTAATTTAATGAGATAAATAAGGACTTCTCTCCCTATTAAATACGTGTTTTTCCCCTTTTAATTTTTTATCACAAATAAGGTATTAAAAACAGTAGTAACCTTTACTTTTGAATTACAATTAAAATTAAATCTTATGCAACTCGTTTTCGCCACAAATAATCAAAACAAATTAAAAGAAGTGCAAAGCTTAATTCCAAAGAGTATAAAGTTGCTGAGTTTAAAAGACATTGGTTGTTTTGAAGACGTTCCTGAAACACAAGATACTATTGAAGGTAATGCCGTTCAAAAAGCAGCATTTATTAAAGCTCATTACGGCTATGATTGCTTTGCAGACGATACGGGTTTAGAAGTCGAAACATTACATGGAGAGCCAGGTGTTTTTAGTGCGCGGTATGCCGGTGAGCAACGCGATGCGAATGACAATATGGATTTGCTACTTAAAAAACTAAACGATACCCATGATCGAAACGCACAGTTTAAAACAGTCATTGCTTTACACCTCAATGGAAAAACGGAAACCTTTACAGGCATTTGTAAAGGCGAGATCACCAAAGAAAAAATAGGAGACCATGGGTTTGGTTACGATCCTATTTTTAAACCTACTCCTTATAAGGAAACCTTTGCTGAAATGGATTTAAAATTAAAAAACAAAATTGGACATCGTGGAAAAGCAGTGACACAATTAGTCCAATATTTAAACAATCTATAACCATAAATAGGTAAAAGGAAAGGCAACAAGGAGATTGTGTTACTATTTATTGGCTCTTTAAGGATTCATCCTCTGATATCAATATGGAGAAGCCTCCTTTTTTCTACCCTAAAAGTCTAAAAAGTCATAGAAGATAGCGTGCTATATCGTTCAAATTATTAAAAATCAACAGATTAAAACCACTTCAAAATTAAAAAGAGTGTCACTTTCATGAGAATATCAAAATTAGTTGTACCTTTGCATCTTGAAAAACGCATATGCGTTATTTTACTCCTCAGAGAGAGGATGTGTTATTAGAAGTTTTAGGTTAAGTATGTTCAATGCGCTTCTAAATGTAACACCAAACATTTTACGACATTGAAATACATAACAAAGAATGAGCACATTCCAAGATTTAGGTCTTAATGAAGATCTATTAAAAGGTATTACAGATTTAGGTTTCGAAACACCATCTGAAGTACAAGAAAAAGCAATCCCAATTTTATTAAACGAAGACACAGATTTAGTGGCTTTAGCGCAAACTGGAACCGGTAAAACAGCCGCTTTTGGTTTCCCAATGTTACAAAAAATTGACATTGACAGTCGTACGACTCAAGGTCTTATTTTATCACCTACTCGTGAACTATGTTTACAAATTGCTAATGAAATGAAAGCTTACGGTAAATACTGTAAAGGCTTAAATGTAGTAGCAATATATGGTGGTTCTAGCATTACCGATCAAGCACGTGAGGTAAAACGTGGGGCACAAATTATTGTGGCAACTCCTGGTCGTATGAAAGATATGATTAGCCGCAGATTGGTTGATATTACAAAAATTCAATATTCGGTTTTAGATGAAGCCGATGAGATGTTGAACATGGGCTTCAAGGAAGATATTACAGAAATTCTTTCCGGTACTCCCGAAGATAAAAATACATGGTTATTTTCTGCAACGATGCCTAAAGAAGTGGCAACCATTGCAAGAAAATTCATGAAAAGTCCGCAAGAAATTACGGTTGGTCATAAAAACGAGAGTACAGATAATGTTTCTCACGAATACTATTTAGTGAATGCTCGTGATCGCTACCAAGCGTTAAAGCGTTTAGCAGATGCGAATCCGAGATATCTTTTCGGTGATTTTTTGTCGTACCAAACGCGATACACAAAAGGTTGCAGAAAACTTAATTGAAGATGGTTACAGTGCTGGAGCACTACACGGGGATTTGTCACAAAATCAACGTGATATCGTGATGAAGCAATTTAGAAGCCGCCAAATACAAATGTTGGTTGCTACAGATGTTGCTGCTCGTGGTATTGATGTAGACGATATAACACACGTGATAAACTATCAATTAAGTGATGAAATAGAAACGTATACACACCGTTACGCAGAACAGGTCGTGCGGGTAAAACCGGGGTCTCTATGGTTATTGTTTCTAAAAGTGAAGTGCGTCGTTTAAAGAGCATTGAACGTATTATTAACAAGAAATTTGAGCTAAAAGAAATACCAAACGGTATGGAGATTTGCGAAGTACAGTTACTCTCATTAGCCAATAAGATACATAATACAGAAATCAATCACGAAATTGATAAGTATTTAGAAGATATTAATACTTTGTTTGAAGACACTTCAAAAGATGAATTAATCAAGAAATTCTTCTCTGTAGAATTCACACGTTTCTTTAACTATTACCAAAAATCTAAAAACTTAAACGTTGCTGCCGGAGATTCGGTAGAGATAGCGGAAGAGATTCCGGTAGAGAATCTAGCGGAAGCGCTGCACGTTACTTTATCAACGTTGGTGAGAAAGATGGTTTCGACTGGATGAAATTAAAAGATTTCTTAAAAGAAGAATTGCAATTGGGTCGTGATGATGTCTTTAAAGTAGATTGTAAGGACACCTTCTCTTTCTTTAATACTGAAAAGGAACACCAAGAGAAAATACTGGCTTTCTTTACAGACTATAAACACAACGGACGTTTTGTTAATGTAGAAATCACAGAAGACAAACCAAGTCGTGGTGGTCGAGGTCGTGGTGCAAGCGGTGGCGGAAGACGTAGAGATGGTGGTGGAGATAGAAACCGTGGTGACAGAAGATCAGCTGGTGGCGATAGACGACCAAGCGGAAGACGCAGTGAAGGCTCTAGCGACAAACGCCGTGGTGGTGATGACAGTCCTAAACCAAGATCAAGAAGAAGTGATGGTGGTGACAGAGACAAATCTGAATTTAAAACCACACACGCAACACCTAGACGTTCTAGAAGATAAAACCACTTGATTTTAAATCATTTTGTTAATATTAAGTCAAAATGAGAACTATAAAAGTGCTAAATACAATTTGTTTAGTACTTTTATGGTTTAATATCCTATAATGAAATACCTACTTACACTCGTATTACTATTCTCTATTACTGTCACCTTTTCACAGGACGACCAAATGGAGCAAAGAAATTATGTAGAAGGTATTATCATAGACTCGCAAACAGAGGGGCCTCTAGAGAGCGTGAATATTGTAAATCTTAATCAGGTAATTGGAACATCTACAAATGCCAATGGTGCATTTAATATTAAGGCAAAAGTTAACGACACCTTGCATTTAACCTATATTGGTTACAAGTCTATTAAAGTACGTGTAACGAATGACTGGATAAAATTTGGAAGCTCAAAAATTACACTAACCGAATTGGCTTTAGCCTTAGAAGAAGTTGTTGTAAACGATTTAAAACTCACTGGCTACCTTGAAATAGACATTCAACAGGTACAAGTAAACACCAATTATAGATATAGCATCTACTGGTTTAACCACCGGCTATGAAGCTGGAAACAACAAGTCTGCAGGTAGTATTAGTAAAGTGTTAGGCTCCATATTCAATCCCTTAGACTTTTTATACAATACGTTTAGCCGTAAAGGCAATGAGCTTAAAAAGCTTAAAAAAATGAAACAAGACGATGAGATTAGAAACCTTTTAGCGTCTCGTTTTGATCGTGAAACACTCATGGTTTTACTACAAGTTAATAAGGTAGATCTAGATGAAATTGTATCACAATGTAACTACTCTAAAGAATTTATTCAAAAGGCCAATGATCTTCAAATGTTGGATGCTATTAGTGAGTGTTACGAAGAATACAAAGTGTTAAGTCGCGATAGAAAATAACTCTAAAGCACAGTTTCAACAACCTGTTTTCTATTTAAAAACATTTCCCTTTTAAATAAGTATTTTACTTGAATTATATTTTGGTTTCGTGATAACGTGCAATAATATCATCATAACTTTTAATGGTTTTCTTGCACCAATCCAGACGCTTTTCAAGTTTTTCGGCGGCTGTTAATTGCCAATGAATGTCTGTTTTCTTTAATTTAGTTGTGACATGTTGTAAGATGATTGCGGCAGAGACCGAGATGTTTAAACTCTCTGTAAAACCAGCCATAGGAATCTTCAAAAACACATCTGCTGCTTTTATGACCTCTTCCGAAAGGCCCTCCGTTTCTCTCCCAAAGAAAAAACATGATTTTTTTGTCACATCAAAATCATGTAATTCGCAATCATTAGTGTGTGGCGTGGTCGCCACAATGCAGTAACCTTCTGCTTTCAATTGGTTTAAGCTATCTTTTACCGAGTGATAGCGATTTAAGTCTACCCATTTTTGTGCCCCCATTGCTATTTCCCGATCGATGCGTTTGCTATTGCGCTCTTCTACAATATTAACTTCTTGGATGCCAAAGACGTCACAACTACGAATAACAGCACTTGTATTATGAAGCTGATACACATCTTCGGTCGCAACTGTAAAAAACTTGGTGCGCTGTTCTAATACGTGATGGAAACGCTGTAAGCGATTTGGCGTTAAAAAGGTTTCTAAATGTTCTAAGAGTTTAATATCTATCATAGAATCCAAAATTAAAGATTATTTTTAAAGCATGAAACATCTTGTTGTATTAACTGGCGCTGGAATGAGTGCCGAAAGTGGTTTAAAAACGTTTCGAGACGCTAATGGTTTATGGGAAGGCCATGAGGTGATGGCCGTGGCGTCACCGAAGGTTTTGCGGCCAATCCTGAATTGGTTTTCGATTTTTATAATCAAAGACGCCAACAGCTATTAGAAGTAGAACCTAACAAAGCTCATATGGCGTTAGCAGATCTTGAAAACCATTTTAAAGTGACCATCATTACCCAAAATGTAGACGATTTACATGAGCGCGCTGGTAGTTCTAATGTCATTCATTTACATGGTGAATTATTAAAAGTACGCAGCATCCAAAACGACAAGGTACTGTTAGATTGGAAAAAAGACCTTAACTTAGGAGATTTAGATACCAATGGCCATCAATTACGCCCACACATCGTTTGGTTTGGTGAAGCCGTACCTTTAATAGATAAGGCGGTAGAGATTTGCCAAACGGCAGACCGATTACTTATCATTGGTACGTCGCTGCAAGTATATCCTGCAGCGAGTTTAATGCATTATGTCCCGGACCATACACCCATGTATTTTATAGATCCCAATCCTTCTATTTCAAGCACAAAAAATCTAACCGTCATTGCTAAAACAGCAACAGAAGGTATTAATGAATTTATCTCCATTTTTTAATGAAACAGGCACTTTTAGTTGTAATTACATTCATTTTTACTTCGTCCTACGCACAAGACATTGTGGATTTTTCAAATAAAATGCTGGTTAAAGTAGACTTTAATAAACAAAGTGAATCGTTTTTAATTACAGACGATGGTGAACGTTCCTTTATCGTAGAAGCCAATAATGTGTATAAATTAAAGTGTTCTGCTAATTATAAATTTCTTGGTTTGAGTATTAATTTTTCACCAAGCAGTACGCATGGAAACAACCAGTCTAAGTTTAGAAACATCCAATTACGTGTCTTTTTAAAACAATGGTTACAGACCTTTGAATACAGAAAAGTACAAGGGTTTTATCAAGAACGCACCAATATCAATACGACCCTAGCGGCATTTCCAAATTTAAAAACCACCAGCTTTACTGGTAGTACCTCTTATACATTAAACGATAATTTTTCTTTAAAACATTTAGTGGCCTTAAATGAATGGCAAAAAAGTAGTGCGGGCAGTTTAGTACCGACACTTAATTACGGTTTTAATCGATTGTCTGATGTTAACGAAACTGGGAAATACTTTCAAAATAATTTTGACATTTCTATTTCACCCATGTATTATTACACGAGAACGATTAAAACAAATTATTTTGTCACCGGCGGTATAGCGCCTGCCTTAGGGATTCGGTTTTCAAATGAAAAATCAGAACACTCCAATGCGTCCTATTCCTTTGTAACCAAAGCTTTAAACTTTAAATTACAATTTGGGTATACCACTAACAGCATTAGTACAGGTGCCGTATTTAATTTCGATTCCAGCGAAGCTAAAAAAGCTAGCGCTCGAAATTTTGTAAACGATAAGAGTTACGCTAGCCTATATTTTGGCTACCGGTTTGATCCACCTCCCTTTTTAAAACAAAGCTCGAAATGGGTAAAAGAACAGATTGATTTGTAATTATTTCATTAAATCTATAGCTTTTAAACTATCGATACGGTTTCGTTCTAAAAAGGCATCAATGGTTTCAAAATGTTCAATAACGCGTTGGTCTTTAAACTCAAAGACTTTTTCTGAAAGCCCTTGTAAAAAATCACGATCGTGAGAGACTAAAATTAAGGTACCATCAAAATCTAGTAGGGCTTCCTTAAGCACATCTTTAGATTTTAAATCCAAGTGATTGGTGGGCTCATCGAGAATCAACAAATTTACGGGCTCTAACAATAATTTCACCATCGCCAATCTGGTTTTTTTCTCCACCGAGACAACACCCCTACTTTTTTATCAATATCATCGCCTTTAAACATAAAACGGCCAAGAATATTTTTGATACCTGTTCTCACATCACCTTTTGCCACCTCATCAACGGTTTGAAATACCGTTAACTCATTATCTAATAAAGCCGCTTGGTTTTGTGCAAAATAGCCCACTTGCACATTATGACCTAAACTACATTTTCCTTCAAAATCAATGTCTCCTAAAATAGATTTGATCATAGTAGACTTCCCTTCTCCATTTCGTCCTACAAAACTCACCTTCTCCCCTCTTTTTATAGATAGGTTAGCATCCTTAAACACGACATGTTCATCGTATGTCTTGGTTAAATTCTCCACAGTCACAGGAAAATCTCCGAACGCTGTGCAGACGGGAAACGCAGTTTTAAAGCGGAAGTATCAACTTCATCGACTTCAATAATTTCTAACTTTTCAAGCATACGTTCACGTGAGGTTACTTGGTTGGTTTTAGAATACGTCCCTTTAAAACGTTCAATGAATGTCATATTATCGGCAATAAACTTTTGCTGTTCTTGATAGGCTTTAATTTGATGGATTCTTCGGTCCTCACGTAATTGTAGGTAATGGGAGTAGTTGGCTTTATAATCATAAATGCGCCCCATAGTTACCTCAATGGTGCGATTAGTAATGTTATCAATAAAAGCACGATCATGAGAAATTACCATCACGGCATTGGCTTTATTTACTAAAAAGTCTTCTAACCAAATCACCGATTCAATATCAATATGGTTTGTAGGCTCATCGAGTAAAATTAAATCGGTTTTTGTAATAGAATTTTTGCTAATTCTATCCGCATGCGCCAACCGCCACTAAATTCACTAGTCAGTCGTGTGAAATCCTCGGGTTTAAATCCTAACCCCTTAAGAGCCTTCTCCACTTCTGCTTCATAGTTAATATCGTCTAGAGCATAATAGCGATCCCCTAACTCTGAGACCTTTTCAATAATAGACATGTAGGCGTCACTCTCATAATCTGTTCGCGTTTCTAATTGTTTATTAAGCTGCGCCATCTCGTCTCTCATCTCGAAAACAGAGGCAAAGGCTTTAGACGCTTCTTCAACAACGGTACTATTATCTTGAGTTAATAAATGCTGTGGTAAATAAGCAATCACCGTATCTTTAGGCCCATTCACTTTGCCTCGTGTCGCTTTTTGCTCGCCAGCAATAATTTTCATCATGGTCGATTTTCCAGCACCATTCTTACCCATTAACGCAATCTTATCATTTTCATTAATCACGAAATTAACGTCTTTAAATAAGGTGGTGCCGCTAAATTCTACCGCTATATTATCTACTGTAATCATATTATGCTTTTTGAAAGCGCGAAAGTACTAAAAAGAGAAACATTATTATTAATAGTATTTATTTTGTTGAAAATTATACGAACTTAGAACGCGAATAAAAAGCAACACGAATGAAAGAAAAATTAAGACCTCTACAAATAATACATTTAGCATTATGCGCTGGATTGGTTTTAGTCTATATTTTTTTAGGCAATCTCTTGTCTATAGAATCTTTTAAACTTCCACAGATTGATGCTTTAGTTTTAATGTATCTCTTAATTCCCGCTCTCGCTATTGTAGTTAGCCGCTTTATGTTTAAAACAGCACTTAACAAAATAGATCCAGCATTATCTATGGATGAAAAATTAACACAATATCAAAGTGCATGCATTATAAGTTACGTTTTTATAGAAGTGGCCGCATTTTTAATTATTTTCTTAAAGCCGGAGCTACTACTTATCGGCGTCCTACTCATTATTTATTTGTTTTTAATAAGACCTACAGCAGATAAAATACATACCGACTTAAATAACTTAACCTAATACCGCAACAGATGTTAAATATAAACCCCCTTATATATGGCTAATGATATCGAAGAAATAAAGAAGCAGTTTAGTAACATAAAAGATGAACAAAAAAAACAAGATTGTTTTCGTTTATTAGAATTAATGCAGGACCTAACAGGAGAGCCGCCCACGCTATGGAGAGGAAATATGATAGGTTTTGGCAAGTACCAATACACCAACGATAGTGGTAGCGAAGGTGAGTGGTTTCTCACTGGTTTCTGCCCTAGAAAACAAAACTTGGTGGTCTACATCATCGCTGGATTTAAAAACTACAAGCCCCTTTTAAGTCAATTAGGAACCCATGAAACAGGGTCTTCTTGTCTTTATATTAAAAGTCTAGATACTATTAATATAGAAGCATTGAGTGCCCTAATCACAGCATCGGTAATGCATATGAAAGCGAAACACAAATTGTAATATCATGGGGTATAGAAACCTTTTTGAAAACGTTTGACAAAGTATTATCCAGTTTTACCTATAAAAAATGACTTTTTAAATTTCAATAGCGATTCAATTGAAGAGATCGGTATAGCGAAAGAAAGCGCAAACATAGTTTTGGAGGATACGTAAAGTCCAGTGGACTAATTAAAGGTATTCATTTAAAGACAACTAATAGTAAACAAACAGTAAAACCTATTTAAAAAAATTCTGTTTTTAAAACATACTTTTCCCAACAATCTAATCCTCAATGTAAAAAGAAATAGTACCTTTGCACTCGATTTAAAAAAACACCTTTATTTATGAAGCGTATTAACGAGTACAAAAAACTATTTAATGTAGAGCAAGACATGACTTTAAAAAGCTTAAAGACGTCTTACCGTAATTTAGTTAAAGAATGGCATCCGAGATAAGTTTCAGGAAGGTGACGAGAAAGCGCATGAAGCCGAGTTAATGAGTCGTAAAGTGATTGATGGTTACCACTTTTTAGTAAGTATGGCACCGTAAACGATTGCTGCCAATAAAGAAGAATATGATACCACTATTAACAGTGCCATATTAGATTGGAAACATAAAGGCTTATTATTAGAGGTTACCTTTTTAGATGGTAATACTTATGAATATTTTGGAGTGAACAAAGCCTTATACATTAAGTTTTCACAAAGTGACAAACAAACCCGTTTTGGAAAACGTAGTATTTTCAATTCATTTCCATATAGAAAAATTAAGAAGCAAGAAGTTACTGCTTAACTCAATGTTAGTCTATTTAAAAAAGAGCCAAAACGCTAGTTGTTTTGGCTCTTTCTTTTTTATGCTTTTTAGCGCTTCTAGTCTTGTTTCTTATTCTTCTCCTCTATCCACTTACTCATAAACTTCGTGCTTTGCATGGTATGATGCATTAACATGCTCCCTGTAAAATTACTTTTCCTATGGGCAGCTATCCCTTTTTGAAGCAATTCTAATCGTTGTAAGAAATCGGCAACAAAGAGCTGCTTATCGAAACGGAGATTAATCACTTGGATGCCATGCTTTTGTTTTCCTGTCCGAGAAAATTTTATTGGTGTACAATTCTATAGCCATATTGGCAAATACCATAGGATCATCTTCAATAAATCCGTTAGGCTCTAAAGCACCATACATCCCTTCTGCACCAATGCTTGTGGTTACACAAGGGATACCGTTTAACATCGCATCCACCAATTTCCCCTTTAACCCTGCACCATACCGTAAAGGCACCAAGCAAACTTTATGTTCTTGCATAACCGCATTGATGTCTTCAACAAAGCCCTTAATAAAAAAACCTTGACTTTTATCATTCAATTGGCTCAATTTAGAAGATTCATAAGCGCCGTACACATGCATTTCGGCTTTGGGGAGTTTCTTTCTAATGGCTGGCCAAATAGAGGTCTTTAGATATTTAACGCCATCAACATTGGGGGCATGTAAAAAATTACCCACGGTAATAAAATGTTCCCGTTGTTTAAATCCTGGTAATGCTTTGTGCTCTTTTAAAGATATGGCATTAAGTAAAAAAGGCAGATAGCATAATAAATGTTCATTAACATGAAACTGATGTTTTAAAATATCAATTTCTACTTCCGAAATGATAAGACTCAAGTCGCATCTATAGATACTCGCAATTTCACGTTTAGCCACATCATTGTAGAGGTAATTCGTATCAAAAACCGATTGATCATCTAACGCTTGTTTTCGACCTTTTCTTAAACAATGTAGGTCTTCTGTATCCAATAAACGCAGGGCATCAGGACAGTGTTGCGCCACACGCCACCCAAATTGCTCTTCAATCATAAAGCGATCGAAAAGCACCACATCGGGACAGATGCTTTTTAAAAACACGTCAAAACTAGGGGCATTTAATTGTATGGTTTCAATCGTAACCCCTATACTTTTTAAATCGAAGGCGTTGTCACTTTTTGCACAAGCGGTTGCAAAAATAATGTCGTAATTTTTAGATTGAAACAGTGCTATTAGGTGCATCATTCGGCTTCCTGCAGCCGAGCTTTTAGGCTCGGGCGAGACAAAACCGATAATTAAAAGTTTTTTATTCAAAGGGAGCAGGTTGATGAGTTTTTAGAGTATTGTATATCGTCTATATAATAAAAAATTATTCCGGCCTTGGCGTTAAAGCATAACCTAATCTTACTTTATTGCCCCAATCTACAACTTGCTGGATTTGAACATCTGTTAAATTGGCATCACTGTGTGTGTAGGTATAACTTGGCAAAGGCATCTCTTTTTCTTCAACTTCCTCTATAAGTTCTTCAAACTTATGATCCTTTTTCTTAATAGAATAATTATCCCATAACGATACATTAAAATGTTTTTTACCATCATTAACATGTTCAGCCAACCAGTAATTTATTGGAGTAATCTTATTATACCAAGGATATGTCGTGTGATTACTGTGGCAATCAAAACATGTTTCTGTTAAAATTGCCTTTACGTCATCCGATGGTTTTGTTTCTGCTAAAAAAGCATTAACCGATTCCATCGAACCGTCATTTTTTTCGGGCCAAAAAATTGAGCGATGAGAACAACCACCAGCAGCACCAAAAGAATTTTTTTTGCAATTTTCATTTCATTAAATTTAGAGTTTAAAAGTAATAAATATCTCGTGACTACCGAAGCCTTATATCAAGAATTAGATGATGTGAATCACTCTCGTGATAAGCGACTCTATTATGCAAACGTCGTCCTTGAAAACCCAGGGTTAATTCCAAAACTATTAGATATTCTGTTTATGGTAGATGACAAAAGATCATCAAAAGCGGCTTGGGTCTTGGAATACCTCTGTGACATCAATTTAGAAGCGATTATTCCATACTTAGATGTTTTTACAGAACACCTACATAAAGTACATTTGGATTCCGCACAACGTCCAGTAGCCAAGGTTTGCGAAAACTTAGCAAAAGCGTACTATGGCAAAGGAACTTCAAAACTAAAACAAGCGCTACTCCCAAAACATAAAGAAAAAATAATTGAAGCCTGTTTCGATTGGATGTTAAACGATGCGAAGGTGGCCCCAAAAGCCTATAGCATGAACACGTTATTTTTATTAGGAAGCGAATACCATTGGATTCATCCTGAATTGATCGGGGTTTTAGAACGGGATTTCCATATGCAAAGCTGCGGGTACAAAGCACGTGCCGAGACCTATTTTGAAGCAGTTGAAAAACAAATAATAACGCTTAAACCTTGACAATTCTAGTCCATTATAGTTAACGCACAACTCTTCACCACTCACTTCTCACTTCTCACTTCTCACTACTTACTACTAACTTCTCACTACTAACTCCTCACTCATCCCTCACCGTTAATAACTGAATAAAACTTCTCACTTCTCACTTCCATCTTCTCACTTTCTTAGCTATCTTTACAGCTTTTAAAAAACCAACACAAACTATGTCATTAACACACTTAAATGCCATCTCACCTATTGATGGTCGTTATAGAAATAAAGTAGAAAAATTAACCCATTATTTTTCTGAAGAAGCACTTATTAAGTACCGTGTTTTAGTAGAAATCGAATATTTTATTGCACTCTGCGAGCAGCCTTTACCACAATTACAAGGGGTAAACCCTTCTGTCTTTGAAGCGCTTCGTAAGATTTATAAAGACTTTAGTACGGCAGATGCACAAGCCATTAAAGACATCGAAAAAGTGACCAACCACGATGTAAAGGCGGTGGAATATTTTATAAAAGAACAGTTTGATAAACTAGACCTTAATGATTATAAAGAGTTTATTCACTTTGGATTAACCTCTCAAGATATTAACAATACAGCCATTCCTTTAAGCATTAAAGAAGCCATGAACGATGTTTATGTTCCTGGCTATTTTGAAGTTCTACAAAAATTGAAAGCATTAGCTGAAGAATGGAAAGACATCCCAATGCTAGCAAGAACGCATGGGCAACCAGCATCACCAACACGTTTAGGTAAAGAAATCCAAGTATTTGTAGTCCGTTTAGAAGAGCAGTTTAACTTGTTAAACGACATACCGAGTGCTGCAAAATTTGGTGGTGCAACAGGAAATTTTAATGCCCATAAAGTCGCTTACCCTAAGATAGACTGGAGGGCTTTTGGAAGCACATTTGTTCAGGAAAAATTAGGTTTGCAACACTCCTTCCCCACGACACAAATTGAGCATTACGACCATTTGGCGGCCTTATTTGATTGCATGAAACGTATCAATACCATACTCATCGATTTAGATCGCGACATCTCGGACGTATGTGTCTATGGATTATTTTAAACAAAAAATAAAAGCGGGTGAAGTAGGTAGCTCTGCCATGCCTCATAAAGTAAACCCTATAGATTTTGAAAATTCCGAAGGTAATTTAGGGATGGCTAATGCTATTTTTGAACATTTATCGGCAAAGCTTCCCATCTCGCGTTTACAGCGCGATTTAACAGACAGTACGGTGTTGCGAAATGTAGGTGTCCCGTTTGGTCACACCTTAATCGGATTTCAATCCACTTTAAAAGGCTTAAGTAAATTATTACTAAACGAACCAAAGTTTGCTCAGGATTTAGAAAATAATTGGGCGGTTGTGGCCGAAGCCATCCGGACGATTTTACGTCGGGAAGCCTATCCCAATCCTTATGAAGCATTAAAAGGATTAACCCGAACGAACGAAGCGATTACCAAAACATCCATTTCAAATTTTATTGATACTTTAGAAGTCAGTGAGGCTATCAAAACGGAATTGAAAGCCATTTCGCCAAGTAACTATACCGGTATATAAATAGATTTACAAATAAGAAGGAATCCTTTGCTCTAACAGTAATAGCACAGCGCTTTTATAGCGGCAATGGCATTGATTTCTAAATTTAAAACAACCTATTGTTTTAGTTAGTTAAGGTCGTGTCTTTCTACTTCTGTTTATTATGTATTTCTCAATTCAAGTGTAAAAATAAAGGCCTCTGAATTTGAGAAGAATAACAAGGTTTTAAAATAAAAAAAGGACTGCGCCAACAGTCCTTTTTACATTAACATATAAACCTTTAGTTAAAAAAGTTCATAATACTTTTTAGTTGGCTATTGTCTACATCTACTTTTTGCATGTTATTAATCATCATCATAACTTTTTCAGGATTAATGTCATCACCAATTATACGCGCAACACCAAAGCCTGTTTTTTGAGAACTCATCAACACCAAAATCTCATCTACAGCATCATCTGTACCAATAGAATTCACCTTGATTTTCATGCCACCCATACTAAAATCCATGAGCTCATTATACTTTTCATTTTTAAAAACACGTTTGGCTTTCTCTAATTCTTGCTTATATTCCGTTTCATCTCCAGTAGCACGGTATCCCGTAAAACTAATTTTCTTAAGACTTTGAATGGTTTCTTTTTCTTCAGCAGACAACTCAG
This sequence comes from Lacinutrix neustonica, assembly GCF_026625145.1. Lineage (GTDB taxonomy): Bacteria > Bacteroidota > Bacteroidia > Flavobacteriales > Flavobacteriaceae > Lacinutrix > Lacinutrix neustonica. The sequence goes on from NZ_CP113088.1 coordinate 1,111,790, forward strand.
CACTTGAAAAATCCATCAAATTAGCCGATAAATCCATTTGCTTATAATCGGGTAAATCTTGGTGTTCTACAAAATACGTTTGTACTGAGCCTTCATCTTTACAACTTACTAATGCTAGTGACAATAAAAGACTAAAGACTATGGTTTTAATTACTGATTTCATGGGTTCTGTTTTTTTTTGCTGGTGTGATTAAGTAAAAAAGCCACACGAAACCTTTGGTTTAATATGGCCATTTCATTTAATTAAAATTTACTTATTTTTCTTCTTATCTAACTCTTCACCACCTGGTAAATCGAATTTCTTAGTCAATTTAGAAATTTGGTTTAAATCGATATCTCCTGTAAAAGAAATAACAACGGTTTCTAAACTTCTCTTTTTACCATTAATAGAAATATCATTGTCTTTCATTACGGCGTCTAAGCCGTTAACAAACATTAAAAGTTCTGCAACGTGATCTTGATCTTTACCTTCCTTAACGTAAAACTTAACCACCATACCATTATCTTTAACTTCCATTAATTCTTCTAAAGCACCGTAACGCCCACTAACCCATTTTTTAATATCGCTGGCTATCATTTTATTGTCTGTAGCCATCGTTTTAAAACTGGTAATACTATTTACCATTTTCAAAAATTCTTGAGCATCTGCATCATCTGTTTCTATATCCATTTTAGCCAACATTTGAAACATCTTTGGTTTAATAGAGACGTAAGTTACATCGTCATTGCCGCTATACTTAGCAAAAATATCGCTTTGGGCCATTGCTGTTAATGGCATTAAAAGTATTGCGAATGCAAATACAATTAGAGATTTTTTCATTCCGTTTAATTTATTTATTGTGTTCATTTTTTTAGTATTTATTTGTTATTAATTTGTAAAAATGAATTCGCGTTTTTATGTTCTTAAATAAGTATACACTTATCACTTTACGCTCGGTTCATTTTTTCTTGTTATAATTATTGTGTTTAGTTTCTATTTAAATATTCTACCCATGGGGTCATTCAATTCTTTTAAATAGTCAACTTGTGTGCCAGCTTTCCCTATAACGTCTAGGTAACTCACTTGCGAAACGCCCTTGTTTAATTGTTTTGAAACTAAAGCTAAAGCCGCTTTTGCGTTTTCATAATCTGCTCGATCTGCATCTGTTATTGTGACGCTGTCGTTAGCAAACGGATTAGAAAAGAAAATACTCACCATTAGAACCGCAACTGCTGCAACAGATAACCACTTATAGTTAAAACTTTTTTTAGTGTTTAGTGGTAGTTGTTTAGTAAATTGTTCTTGTTGGTTTACCAAAAAGTAATCAAACATGGATTTATACACTTCTAGATGTGGCGCTACAGTTTCTTGCGAAAAATAGTCTTTTAACTGCTGCTCTTCCTTTAATGTGGTCTCTCCGTTCTCGTACTTTTCGAGTAATTGTTCTATATTATTTAACACCATAATTGTGTGTTTTAGTTAATTGTTCTCTTATTGTTTTTCTAGCTCTTGATAGCGTCACTCTTACTGCTGTTTCTGTCATGTCTAGCATTTTCGCGATCTCGCTAAAGTCGTACTGTTCAATATCTCTTAATTGTATTACTAACTTTTGCTGTTCGGCAAACCTTTCATTATTCTGCCAACCCAGTGAAGACTATCGTTTACTTCTAACTGTTTTTGAAGCGCAACGCTGTGATCTTCGTAATTACTGTGTACAATTTTTAAATTTTGTGCCTGCTTCGATTTCAACTTATCATAACAAAAATTCTTTGTCATGGTCATAGAAAATGCTTCAACGTTTTTATAGTCTTTAATTTTCTTTTTATTATTCCAAAGCTTAATTAATATTTCTTGTGTGGCATCTTCTGCTTCTTCAGTAGACACTAACAATCTTTTTGCTAGCCGAAATACCTTATCCTTAAAAGGCAATACTATATTTAAAAATTCTATTTGTGTCATGGTTAGTATAAAACGTTAAAGTGGTTTTTATCGCTTTATGTTATTACGACGACCTACTTTCTATTTTGTTACAAATAATTTTTAATTTATTAAAAAGTAACTACATTTAGAGTGAAAAAGAAAAGATTAAAATGAAAAAATCCCCCAAAGCACTACTAGTATTACTACTCGCGTTGATTTCTTTAAGTTGTTTTGAAGACCGAGACGACACGCCTATAACCGTTACAGATATCAATGATTTTGTTTACCGTGGTATGGATGCCTATTACTTATACCGCGACAGTGTTCCGGATTTGGCTGAAGACAAACAAAACAGCAGTAACTACTCTAATTACCTGGCCAGTTTCGATTCTCCCGAAACTTGTTTTGAAAGCCTAATTTACAACAGAAGTACCGCAGATCGCTTTAGTTGGATCACCAGTGATTATATTGCTCTAGAACAGCAGTTTAATGGTGTATCTAAAAATAATGGTATGGAATTCGGACTGGTACGATATACAGAAAATGGGAATGACCTATTTGGTTATGTACGCTACATCCTGCCCAATACAAGCGCTGAAAATGTGAATTTGAAGCGGGGTGATTTGTTTTATGCCGTTAATGATACCCCCTTAACCGTAAGTAACTGGAGAACGTTATTAAGACAAGACAGTTTTACACTCAATTTAGCGAGCTATAATGATAACGGTACGATTGACACGACTGACGATAGTATAGACCCGACAATAAACAAGGTCATGTTAACCAGCATACCCTACACAGAAAACCCTGTTTTTAAAACTAAAATTCTTCAGGTGGAAGGTGAAAACGTGGGCTATTTAATGTATAATGGTTTCACCTCTAATTTTGATACGGCTTTAAACGCAGCATTTGGTGAATTTCGAGCGAACAACGTGCAACATTTAGTGTTAGATTTACGATACAACCCTGGTGGCTCTGTAAATTCTTCAGCTATTATGGGAAGTTTAGTCACAGGACAGTTTAATAATCAAGTGTATGCTAAATTAAATTATAACAGTATACAACAAGACAATAATTTTAACTATCTATTTGTTAATGAAGCCAATGGTGCCGCATTGAATAGTTTAGGCCTTAATAAGGTCTATGTTTTGGCAACAGGGTCCTCTGCCTCTGCCAGTGAAATGGTGATTAATAGCTTAAAGGCCTATATACCAGTGATACACGTAGGAACGACTACCGTTGGAAAATCACAAGCTTCAATAACCCTGTATGATGCTCCTAATTTTACTAGAAATGAAGCAAACCCAAGACACACCTACGCCTTACAACCTTTAGTGGCCATCTCCGTAAATAAAGATAATGGTCAGGTTCCTATTGATGGAATAACACCAGATATCACCTTAGAAGAACGCATAAACAACCTAGGTGTTTTAGGCGATGAAAACGAGCCGCTATTAGCCGAAGCTTTGGCAGATATTGCAGCTACAAATAAATCTGTGCCTCAAAAAAGCGGAAAAACTATTGAAGCCATTTTTGACAGTAACGATTTGTTACCACATAAAAAAGAAATGTACATTGAACAATAAGACCTATTTTAACTGGAGCTACGGCAAAGATTCTGCTTTAGCACTTTATTATTTACTACAAGATCCTAATTATACTATAGGCAAGTTAGTCACTTCTGTTAATACCCATTACAATCGTGTATCCATGCATGGATTGCCCTTAGATTTATTAAAAGCGCAAACCAATGCCATTGGTATTCCATTACAAACCATTGATTTGCCGGAGCAACCCACTATGGAGGACTACGAGAGGATAATGACCAAAGTGGTGAATAGTTTAAAAACGGAGGGTTTTTCACACGCTGTTTTTGGTGATATATTTTTGGAAGATTTAAAACGTTATCGTGAAGACAATCTATCTAAATTCAAAATAAAGACCTTGTTTCCGCTTTGGAAAAAAGACACGAACCACTTAATCAATGAATTTATAGACTTAGGCTTTAAAGCGGTGATTGTTTGTGCCAATGCCAAATATTTTTCTGAAGATTTTGTTGGGCAAACCATCACCAAAGAGCTCATTGAAAATTTACCAAAGGAAGTCGATGTCTGTGGCGAAAATGGCGAGTTTCACACGTTTTGTTATGATGGTCCCATTTTCAAAACCCCCATTCCCTTTTCTATCGGAGAAAAAGTATATCGAGAATACAATGCCCCTAAAACGGAAGACTCCGTTTGTAATTCAGCAAAACGGGCTTTTGGTTTTGTGATTTGGTATTAAAATAAAAGCCTCTTTAAAAGAGGCTTTTATTTATGTTAAAGAAAATGTTTTTTTAATTGAAATACACTTCCCCTGGAATGACACCTACAGTAATAACTTCCATTTCTGTATTAGTAGTTAAATCGAATACTTTTAAGGTCCCATTAGTTGAAAAATCTCCAGCATCAAGTCCATATAACAAACCATTTCTGACAGACATATCATAAAAACTAACATCTGTGAACTCAGGTATTGTCGGAAAATCTGTTGCTGTTTCATCCATTTTATATACTGAACCTCCTGCATATAAATACAGATTCCCACTATCAAAATTCAACTTAGAAGGAGATGAAATTGAACTATCAAATGTTACTGTTTTATTGATAATATTGGAATTAGTATTGATCTCTATTAAATTTTCCGAAGACAAAACCCACAAATCATTGTTTGAATCCAGTTGTAAAGAATTTGGCGAATTCCCAACAGTTATACTATCTACTAATTCATCAGTTGCTGAATTAAATACATCTACCTTATTTCCATTACCATATATTCCTGTTGCTACATAGACCTTATTATTTACAGCAATAATTTCCTCTGGTAAGTAACTTGTAGCTATTGTATCAAGTATTGTGTTTGTACCTAAATCTACTACCAATAGAGCATCATCTGTTGTATCTGAATAATCTCCCCAAGCAGTAACATAACCTTTCCCATTGGAAATGGTCATATATCTTGGATTAATAACTCCTGTATTTATAGTCGCAATAGATTCAAAAGTATATCTATTCACTACTTCTATCTGATTTGATACATTTATTATTATATAAGCAAAATCTCCATTGAAAGCCATGCTTTGTGCCACAGTACCTAAACTTCTGCTATTTACATTAGAAAAAATATCATGTTCTATTGTTGTAAAATCATTTGATACGTATGAGACTGTTCCTACTCCTCCGGAAAAACTTCCTTCATGAGAAATTAAAATACCATTTTCATAAGCACCTAATGGCACAACTGCTGTTGAATCATCATCATTACTACAAGAGGTAAACGTTACAGCAATTACTAATGCTATTAAAGCTAAGTTGTTTAGTTTCATTTTTTTTTAAAATTTAATGGTTGTTTGTATTTGAAAATTTCTATTGGGCATTGGTCGCAATGCTACGTTTTCGTAATATTTATTATAAATATTATTTACTTTAAAATCTAAATGGTAGTTCACTTTTCCTTTCATATTTAAAACATAACTTAATCCTATATTCCCAATATCGTAGACCTCTAATTCATCTCTAGAAATTGTAAAAACCTCTCCAACGAATACATGCTGATAATACATAGAAAAAGCCTTATGGCTATAAGCAAAAGATAAATTACCTTTATGAAAAGGCACATAAATAAGTTGTTTACCAGTCATCTTATTTTCTGAAACTGTATAAGAATAGTTTCCCTTAAGTTCTAAATGCTGCTTATTAAACTGCTTTTGTAAGCTTAACTCTGCTTCTACGCCATAATTTTCGGTTTCAGCAATATTTACTGGGCTCCATAGACCGAAACAGCATTTGGTCGCCACTGGATTAAGTCTTCCGTTGAAATATAGTAGGCATTCATCTTAAAATTTAAAAAACTAAATTGTAATTCTTGCCCAAAATCTATCTGATAGGAAGATTCCGGAACCAAATTCGGATTCCCGCCAGGTTGCCAAAACAAATCATTAAACGTGGGCACTCTGTAGTTCTTTGAAGCATTTAGTTTTAATATATAGGTTTTAGCTAATTCGAATTTTGAGTCTATGGAAAACACCATCGGACTATCGAATTGACTGGTAAAATCTTTTCTAATATTTAAGCCATAGCTTAGTTTTTTAGTCAGTTTATGACTTAATAGTCCCGATAGAGAAAAGACCTCTCTTTTAGGATCTCCAAAACTACCACCTTCACCAGTAATGGTATTATACTCAACAACAGATTGCACTTTTATTTGTTCAGATAATTGAAAATTTAAATCATGTTTTAGAATTAATGTATTTACTTTTCCGAAGGAAAAATTATCCTTATCCTTATTTTCAAAATATTGAAACGCTTCTTGTAAATGTGCGACTTTGAATCCCGATTTTATGCGCTCACCAACCCGGGACCATTCTAATAAATTTCTAATATTAGTATCCTCATAGCGACTACGCGAAGGCGCCACTAGCGTCCCTGACAAATTCCGGGCTCCTATAAACGTTTGATGATAAAACTTTAAAACATCTCTGTCACTAATAAAATAGCCAAAATTCGCATTGATGTTTTGATTGTTAAATTGTCCGTTTTCATTAACTTCATCCGTTCTCAGAAATTTGTAATCATTTTCAGAATCAACATAAGTTACCCCTATATTTCCTGAAAACTTCGAAATTCCAAAATCAGTTGAAACTGTATACTGCTGTGTATCAAAACTGCCATAAGTAACACGTAAACTATTGTCAAAATGATTACTATACGTAAGTTTATTATTTAAATGTACTGTCCCGCCAATACTTCCACTCCCATATTGCACACTGCCTCCACCGCTTCTTATAGCTATAGAATTAAACTGAGAGGCATTTATGGTGTTAAAATCAGTTTGCCCATTTAATTGCGAATTAATATTTATACCGTTCCATATCACAGCAGTTTGTGAGGCATTTGTACCACGAAACGAAGGAGAAGCCACCATCCCAAAGCCGTTTTCTTTGAAATAAATATTAGAATTAAAGGCTAACAAACCTGTAAGCGTGTTTGTGTTTTTAGAAATTACTGAATCATTAAGTTTTGTTATTTTAAAACCAGCAGCATAGTTTTTAAGTTTAGTATCACTCAATACAACCTCTTCCAAATTGTGAACAGAATCCAGCCTGGTTTGTGCCATACAGCAAAAACCATTAATTAGTAACCAAAAAATAAGAATACTTTTTTTCATAAATCTTAAAATCTTTCTCCCGAAGATTCTTTTGATGTTGAAAATGGCAGGTCTCCTGGCTTTCGTCTTGCTATTGGTCTTCCCGGAAAATTTTTCCAGTGACTTGAAGTTTAATAACAAGCATTCACAAATGTGAACTAAGATTACAGTTGCGGGAACAGCTCAAGTTTTAAACTTGATTCCCTTTTAATTAACTTCGCTTAATTGCAAAGTCAAACCAAAATTCGCTGCAAAAATAATCTTTATTTTGGAATATCTTATATGCGAAACGGTAATTAATCTTATTTTTGATTAAAAATCATTAATGATGAAAAACGGTGTCATTCTATTCTTTATGCTCGCTATTTTAGCGTGTAAAGAAGATAAAGGGATAAATAACAGCTTACCTCCTATATATGAGACAGGCAACAACAACATCGCTTATGCTGAAGGGTTTCGTATTGAAGATAACGGTAATTTTAGTGTTCTCGAAATTAAAAACCCTTGGCCTAAAGCCGATGAAACCTTTAAATATGTTTTGATTTCTGCAGAAGAAGCAGCCAAAACCACATTTATGCGTGACGCATACAACGGCATTATCATTACACCTATTGAAAGCATTGTAGTGACCTCGACAACTCATGTGCCTTCTTTAGAATTATTAGGCGTTGAAGAGACGCTGAAAGGTTTTCCAGGAACAGATTATATTTCTTCCGAAAAAACAAGAGCACGAATAGACCGCGGATTAGTTAGGGAATTAGGTAAAAATGAAGGACTAAACACCGAAGTGTTATTAGAAATCAATCCGAATCTGGTGGTTGCCTTTGGTGTAGATGGCAAGAGTAAGACTTTGGAAACCATTAAAAAAGCCAATATACCTGTTATTTATAATGGCGATTGGACAGAAAAATCACCCTTAGCAAAAGCCGAATGGATTAAATTTTTTGGCGCCTTATACAACAAAGAAAAAAAAGCCGATTCTATTTTTAATCGGATTGTAAATAATTATTCCGAAGCGAAACAAATAGCTTCAAAAGCTGCTACCAAACCCACCGTTTTAAGTGGCGCCATGCATAAAGATGTTTGGTATTTACCAAATGGCAGCAGTACAGAAGCGCAATTTTTAGAGGATGCCAACACCAATTATTTATGGCATGACACTACTGGAAGTGGTAGTTTGGCACTAAATTTTGAAGTCGTTTATGAAAAAGCCAAATCCGCCAATTTATGGCTGAGTCCTTCGTATTACACAAGCTTAGAAGATTTAAAAACGGCTAATGCACATTATACAGAGTTCAACGCTTATAAAAACAAAACCATTTATTCTTTTACAAATACGACGGGGAAAACTGGTGGTGTTCTCTATTATGAATTAGGTATCGCACGTCCGGATTTGGTTTTAAAAGACATTATTAAAATAAGTCATCCCGAATTGCTACCCGAATATCAACCGTTTTTCTTTAAAGCTTTAGACTAATCTTGGCAACAAAAAAATCATACCAACTTACCTTTTTAATTCTCATAATAGTATTACTTGCTTTGTTTTTGGTGAATATTAGTTTGGGATCTATTAGCATCCCTTCAGAAACTATTTTTAACAGCTTCTTTACAGAAACCTACGAATATACCAATCAAGAATACATCATTCAGAATTACAGATTGCCTAAAGCGATCACCGCCATTTTAGTGGGATCTGGTCTAGGTATTTCCGGATTATTAATGCAAACCATGTTTCGCAATCCCTTAGCGGGTCCTTTTGTTTTAGGCATCACTTCGGTGCAAGTCTAGGAGTGGCTTTGGTAATCATGGGTGCTTCATTACTAGGAGGTGTTTTCGCGGGCGTATTGGCGTCGCAATGGAGTTTGGTTATTGCGGCAAGTTTGGGTAGCTTTATTGTGCTTACTGCTGTATTAATTGTCTCCTCCAGAGTAAGAGACACCATGGCGATATTAATTATCGGGCTCATGTTTGGAAGTATCACATCTGCCATAGTAAGTGTTTTGTCGTATTTCAGCTCTGCCGAAACCTTACAACAATACATTTTTTGGGGGTTTGGTAGTCTTGGTGATTTGCAATGGCCGGAAGTAAGAGTTTTCTTATTGGTTTACAGTGTAGGAATCGTATTCACCATTATTTCTATTAAATCATTAAATAGTTTACTTCTAGGTGAAAGCTATGCTAAAAGTATGGGCTTAAATATTAAACAAAGTCGTATGATAATCATTTTAGCTACCTGTTTATTAGCCGGAAGCATTACGGCTTTTGCGGGACCTATCGCTTTTATTGGTTTAGCTATCCCACACATGACACGCCAACTGTTTAACACCTCAAATAATAAAATACTATTACCAGCCGTATTTTTGTTCGGCGCTATCGTCATGTTAATTTGTGATAGCATTGCACAATTACCAACCAGTGATTATACATTGCCTATTAATGCCATTACCTCACTTATTGGAGCGCCAGTAGTGGTTTGGTTGCTCGTTAAAAAAAGAAGGATGATTTTTTAAAGTTAGAAGTTAGAAGAAAAATACCAATAAGTTCCCTCCTTCAGATGCGAAAAAATGGTTTATTAAAGAAAAAACAGGATGGTTTAACCAAAAAAAGAGCCAAGGGATTTTATACTTTGACAAACAGAGGATTAAGAAATAAAAAACAATTCGTGAATTAGTGATAAAAAACACAAGACATACCATACTTAAAACCGAAAACCTTTCTATTGGTTACCACGCTAAGAAAGCAACAACTGTTGTGAGTTCTAATATAAATATGGAATTATATGAAGGGGAACTCGTTGGCTTAGTGGGTGCCAATGGTATTGGTAAATCAACATTACTACGCACCTTATCTCAAATTCAAAAGCCTATTGATGGCACTATTTTAGTGAACAACAAGGCCATTTCAGAGTATCCAGCTATTGATCTCGCCAAAGTATTGAGTCTCGTGCTCACAGAAAGTGTGGCCTCTAAAAATTTATCTGTCTTTGAGCTTATTGCATTAGGAAGACAGCCTTACACCAATTGGGTAGGCAAACTTTCCCAGGAAGATTTAGAGATTGTTAATAGTGCTATCTCGCAAACCCATTTAGAATTGATTGTCGATAAAAAGTGTTTTCAGTTGAGTGATGGGCAGTTGCAAAAAACAATGATTGCGCGTGCCTTAGCACAAGATACCTCACTAATTATTCTAGATGAACCCACAACACATTTAGATATGTATCATAAAGCCTATATTTTGAAACTGCTACAAAAGTTAGCAAAAGAAACCAATAAAACCATCCTGTTTTCATCCCATGAAATAGATTTAGCGATACAACTATGTGACCGTTTAATTGTAATGACTAACGATTTTGTGGTATCAGACACACCTAACAACCTCATTAAACAAGGTGCTTTTGACAACTTATTCCCAAAGGACCTCATCGTTTTTGATGAGAATTCGGAGCCTTTCGTGTTAAGAAATAACTAAAAAACTTGAAGCTACAGTCTTCTAACTTCCACCTAAAAAAATTATCTTTGATAAAAAAACTATATTTCCCCTAATGCTATAACAATGAAATTAAAAATAAATTTTTTCTTTTTAATATTCTTTTCAATTTTTAGTCTTACTTATTCTCAGAGTAACGACTTTACTATTGAATTTATTAAGGCAAATAAAACTATTAAAGCAATTACAACATTTAGTGCCAACTATAAATCAAAACAAGTAAATAAAGTAATTGTAAAAGTCAAAGTACAGGCCGTTGATAAAAAAGGTTTTTTTGATCCAAATAAAATTTCTTTAATAGACCATACTAATAATTTGAGATTTAGACCGACTGATATCCTTGCAAAAAGGTTTACTAACCTTATTCCTTTTAATAGAGTCTCTAAAGTAAAACCTAAATTAAAGAGATATAGAAAATTATATAATCCGAGAAATTAAAGACACTTTTTTAGATTATAATTTTGATGATATAGAAAATGTAAAGATTCCTTTTGAGTTTGGCACAAGAAAAAATTCAGATTTACTAATTATGCATTTTGAATCAAAAAAACTAAGATCTACAACTATTACAATTTTTTTCGTATATCCAAAAGGTATTAAAACTGGCAGTTTGTATTATGGTAAGGAAAAAATTTCAGACATTAATATTTGATATTTAATAGAAACTACCAATTGCTTAAATAAATTCAATCCATAAATGAACGACAACCTCATCCTCATTCTTTCCATATTCATTTCTGCAGTTGTTGGTGCTTACTTAGGCATGTTATTTTCAAAACTGAAAAGTAAAAGTGAAAAAAGCACGCTAGAAGAACGCCAAAGTCAAATGGGATTAACCATTGATGCGCTGAAAAAAAATGTAGATAAAGTTGAACATGAGCGCGAAGAAATAAGAAGAGAAAAAGAATTTTTAAATACAGAGTTAACAAGAAAGACTTCAGAATACGAGAATCTTCAGCAGTTACACCATAAGCGTGAGGCAGAAGTAGAAGAACGGCAGGAACAACTTCGAAAAGATTTTGAGTTGTTAGCTACAAAAATTCTTGATGAGAAATCAGAGAAATTCACCCTTCAGAATAAAGAAAATATTAAGAACATACTGAGTCCGCTACAAGAAAAAATTCAGGTCTTTGAAAAGAAAGTAGACGATACTCAAAAAGAAAGCATCAGTATGCATTCTGCTTTAAAAGAACAACTGTTAGGCTTAAAAGACCTTAATCAACAAATGACAAAAGAGGCCACTAACCTAACACGGGCTTTAAAAGGGGATAGTAAAATGCAAGGCAATTGGGGCGAATTGGTTTTGGAACGCGTCCTTGAGAAATCGGCTTAGAAAAAGACAGGGAATACTACGTACAACAAAGTTTTACCTTACCCGATGGTTCTCGTGTATTGCCCGATATTGTCTTACACCTGCCGGATAACAAACGTATGATTATTGATAGTAAAGTATCACTTGTCGATTACGAACGCTTTGTTAATGCAGAAGAGGAAGATAGAGCTGTCTATTTAAAAGCCCATATTAATTCTATTAAAAAACATGTTGAGCAGCTTTCGGCTAAAAATTATCAGGATTTGTATGACATTGAATCACCGAGACTTTGTCTTATTATTTATACCTATTGAACCCGCTTTCGCCATTGCTATTAATGAAGACAACTCCCTATACAACAAAGCGTTTGAACGTAATATTGTCATTGTTACTCCTTCTACCTTATTAGCGACCTTGCGTACCATAGATAGTATGTGGAATAATGAAAAACAGCAGCAAAATGCTATTGAAATTGCGCGTCAGGCCGGTGCCTTATATGACAAATTTGAAGGTTTAGTTCAGGATCTAACAGGTGTTGGTAAAAAAATTGACGACGCTAAAAAAGATTACTCATCGGCTATGAATAAATTGGTAGAAGGCCGTGGTAATTTGATCACCAGCGTTGAAAAACTCAAAAAAATGGGGGCTAAAGCAAAGAAAGCCTTACCTGAAAAAATATTAAAAAGAGCACAAGAAGACGATAACTTATAAAATATAAAATAACACATGAAATTTCTATTAAAATTTTTAGCCATTCTTGTTATAGCTCTCGCTATATTTTACGCATTTGTCTATTTTGTTCCCTATAGCGAAGGCAATCGCTCTGGTGAACTCATAAAATTCAGTAATAAGGGTGTCATTTTCAAAACGTATGAAGGAGAAATAAGCCAAGGCATCTCTCGGTGCTCAAATTTTTTCATTTTCAGTGTTAGATCAAGACAAAGACGTTATTAGTAAATTAAAAGAGTTTCAGGGAGAATATGTAAAACTAACCTATGTAGAACGCTTTGTAACATTTTTTTGGATGGGAGACACAAAATATTTTATTACCGCTGTAGAAAAAGAATCCTCTCCACATTTTAGAAATTAATTCATGACAAACTACAAATCAGTCGATAAATCACGCATTACCATCTCAGAATTAATGCTGCCCTCCCACTCTAATTTTAGCGGCAAAATTCACGGGGGGTATATTTTAAGTTTAATGGATCAAATTGCTTTTGCCTGCGCCAGTAAACATTCAAAAATGTACTGTGTTACTGCTTCTGTCGATACGGTTGATTTCCTAAATCCTATTGAGGTTGGGGAATTGGTAACCATGAAAGCCTCCGTAAATTTCGCAGGTAGAACATCCATGGTTGTCGGTATACGTGTTGAAGCCGAAAACATTCAATCGGGGGTGATGAAACATTGTAACTCTTCCTATTTCACAATGGTGGCTAAGACTAAAGAGGGGATTTCGGTTGAAGTACCAGGATTGATTTTAAATGATAATACTGAGGTCAAGCGGTATCTTAAAGCTTTAAAACGGATTGAAACGAAAAAATCCGGACAAGCGGAGTTTAACCATGAAGATTTTTCTCATCAACACTACTTAGAGCAGCTAGAAGGCTATAAAGTTAAAATTGAATTACCGGAAAACCATAACTAAATAGTATCCAATAACATAGGGCGTTTCGGTTTTTTATTCCTATATTAGTTTCCTAGGAAAACATCGGCTACTAAAATCAGATTTCTATGAAAAGAAGCTATTGGGTTATTTTATCGCTAATTATTATACTTGCGATTATCGCTTACAATGTGGTATATCAGAAACATCGAATTATTGAAGAAGAAACAGTGGCTTTTTCTTTAAATGCTGATGATTTAATTAATGCTTTCCAAAATAATTCAACATTAGCAGAATCAAAGTTTCTAAATCAAACTATTCAAATAAATGGCGACGTTTCTGAAATTAACACCTCCAATTTAACCTTAAACGATGTGATTTTTTGTAGCTTTAATGCAGATAATAATTTACAAAAAACAGAACTTAATACTAAAATTTCAATCAAAGGACGGTGTATTGGATATGATGATTTACTTGAGCAAGTAAAATTCGACCAATGCTCCATCTCCCAATAAACTAACCATGAAATACCTTATCATTCTCCTTTTATCCTTTCCGCTATCGCTATTTTCACAAGACGATCTACTGGATGAAATCGACCAAGCGTCTCCTGAGGATAATTATGCAACGGCTACTTTTAAAGGGTTGAAAATTGTAAACTTTGAATCGACTAAACTTACCGCTAAAAAGGAATTTACATTCGTTGTTGCTCACCGTTTTGGAAGTTTAGAGAATGGACTAGATACTTTTTTTGGCTTAGATGATGCTGTGACGCGATTGAATTTCATCTATGGCCTTTCAGAGGGAATCAATATTAGTGTATCTCGTAGTTCCTTTCAAAAAATCTATGAGGCAGCTATAAAGTATAGATTAGTTAAACAAAAAGAAGGGGGGGCTCTTTTTACCATTGTAGGCTACAATTCTATTTTAGTTAATACGGCTTACCAAAAAGCTAATCTACCAAAATTAAAGTTTAAAAATCGTCTAGGCTATACGGCACAAGTGCTTATCGCCGAGAAAAATAAGTAAGCAATTATCTTTAGAATTGGCACCAACATTTTTTCAAGATAATCCGGTTCTAGATGCCAACCAAGACAATGCACAATACGCCTTAGGTATTGGGAGTCGTTATAAATTAGGAAAACGTTGGTCGCTAAACGCAGACTACGGTTGGCATTTAAATAGAAGTACCACTTCGCCTTTTAAAAATCCATTATCTATTGGTATTGACTTGGAGACTGGAGGTCACGTTTTTCAAATGCATTTCACGAACTCCCAAGCCATGAATACCAATGGCTTTTTAGGGCAAGCTACTGGCGATTGGAATGATGGTGATATATATTTCGGGTTTAATTTAAGTCGGGTATTTTAAGAAAATGAAACTATGAAAAAGTTACTTTATACAACGTGTCTTATTGGTATATTGCTTTTTAGCTGCACCACAGATAGTATTGAAGATTTATTAACGCCGGCCACAAGTGAGCCAGGAGGGGACCGTAAATTATACAGATGATATTCAAAGTATCATATCTAATAATTGCACCTTTTGTCATAGTGACCCTCCTGTAAATGGCGCCCCAATCGCACTAATCACTTATAACCAAGTGGTTAGCGCCATAAACAATAGTGATTTAATCAATAGGATTTCCGGACAATCTGGAGAAGCTGGCGCCATGCCTTTTGGCGGCCCAAGGCTACCTCAAAACTTAATCAATTTAGTCATTCAATGGGAAATGGATGGCCTTCTTGAAAATTAAACTTGGCACACTAGTAGAATTTAAATTAATAAATAACTTACAATGAAAAATTTAGTCATCATAATTATCGTATTCTTTTCGAGTTTCACGTTTAGTCAAGACAAATACTTAACGAAAACAGGAACCGTAGTTTTTGAAGCCTCTGTCCCCTCTTTTGAAGAGGTTAAAGCCGAAAATAAAAATACTACTGCCATTTTAAATACTGAAAATGGTGAGTTTGCAGCCTTGGTCTTGGTGAAGGGCTTTCGTTTTAAAAATGCTTTAATGGAAGAGCATTTTAATGAAAATTATGCGGAGTCTGATGATTATCCAAAAGCTACCTTTAAAGGAACGATCACAGAATTCACTTTAGAAAATATTTCTACACAAAAAACAATGATTTATAATGGAAGCTTAGTCTTTCATGGTAAAACCAAAAAACTAGAAAATAAGACTTTAAACATCTTTCAAAATTCAAGTGGACAGATTTCCCTATCTCGGTGAAATTTTAGTTAATGTTTCTGACTTTGACATTAAAATACCGAGTGTCGTAAGTAATAAATTATCTAAAGAAGTGGCCGTTTCTTTTTCTTTTGAATTGACTAAAAAATAATTCTTCTTATTTTTTATGAAACACGTATTTCATATTATATTATCGCAGCCGATAAGTGTTAAAACCGATAACTTAATATAGTCTTCAATTGCACTCAGGCTTGACAATAGCGATGGTATTGTTTTAGTTGCATGCTCTTATCATTAGATAGAATCCATTACTATTTTTAATCTTACTTCCTAAAAGTCAACTTACTTATTCTTCCATTTCCTGCGGCATAAGCGATGCTATCGTTTAAAAACCTCAAAGTATAGTACCCTTCATCGCTTAAATGCTTCCAAGTACTTCCTGAATCATTGGAGTAATCAATACCTTTAAAACCAACGGCCACCAATGCTTTTGCCTGACTGTTTGGTACATATTGCACGCAACTGCGGTACCCAGGATTTTTATTTTTCGCAACTAACTCCCATGTTTTCCCACCATCTGCCGTTCTTATTTTATTCGCTGCATTATCATCCGGCTTGGTATAATCACCTCCAATGGCAAAACCATTTATTTCATCGTAAAAAGCTAGTGAATACATGCCTGTCGTTTCTAAACCTTGAACCATTGGCGTCTTGAAGACCTCCCATGTTTTACCCTTATCTCGGAGAAAACAATATTCTGCTCGCCTTTCCTCCTGTTGCCACCCACGTGTTATCTCCAACAATAGCTATATTGGTATCACTAGCAGCGAAAGCCGCTTCACCTTCCTTGGCTTTTGGCAACGTTTCACAAGACAGTTTTGTCCAAGTTCCACCTCCATCACGAGTGATGATTACGCTTATACAATTGTCTGTTGGATCACCAATAGCAATGCCTTCTTGATCATTCCGAATGCCATAGAATCATAAAAGGCCTTTTCGTGGTCTTCTTTATAAACTAATTCCATCTTTCCTGAATCACCTGTTTTAAAAACTAAAGCTGGACTACCAACGCTCATCATAAAAAAATCTAATGTCGTTTTACCAACCGCTCGAAATTCAAGTTTCAAACTATCATAATCTTGTTTGGAAAACAACCATCTTTCTCCATTTGGCTCGAGCATACCATACGTATTGTTTGCTCCGGCAAACGTTAATGTGCCGTCCTCAAATATTTGAAAGGCGCGAACATTTAATGTCGAATCGGTTAAAGACTCCTCTATAATGACTTCCTTAATTTCTTTAGGAATAAAACTATTTGCTTTTTTTTCTTCTTCATTTTTACATGAAAACATTGAGAGCATGATACAAAGAGTACTTATAATGTATTTCATAAATTTTAAATTTCTATAAAAGTAAAAAAGCTTCGCATTATAGCGAAGCTTTCATCTTAAAATGTCTTTTTTTTATTTTTTTATGTCGTACTTTTTTTGAGTTTGCTTATTGAGTTCTAATTTATTAGGCCCAATAGGCAGACGAACACCTACATGTTTTGAAGACAAACTTCCATCTGCATTGAGTGCATCTGCTCTGTTTGCAACCAAATTCCAAGAAAAACTAACATTAGACTTTCCATCACCCAATTCTTTTACCTTAAATCCTTTTCTTGATTTATTAGTAACATATACCCCGTTGCAATCCCCTTCCAATTGTATAAAAACTTTCATAGGATGGTTTTTATTGACGTAAATGTTTTTTGACAATACTTCATCTATTTCAATATACGCTTCACCATTTACAAGTTCACCAATTCCGAAATCTTCAAATAAAATCTCAGGGGTCTCTGTGGTATGCAAAATTCTATTATTACCCTCCTTATCTTTAACCATAGTAGACACAGAACCTCCTCCTAATACCTTGTATGAGGTATTGTTATTTCTTGCGCCAACAAACACGTAATCATTACTGTTGGTATTCGCATCGAAATACCCCCCATAAGTCACATCTCTTCTACTGGCGCCTCCAGTAAAATAATCATAATCCTTGCCTGCGATTCTAGCAAATGGACCTGTTGAAGTACCTGTATTATTGTCTTGATCGTACTCAAAAAAACCAGCATAATAATCTACTGTACTTTTTCCAACACCTCTTACATGTATTCCGGTTGTCCCTTGTGCCGAAACGCCTACAGACTCCCCTTGTAATTCTGAAAAGGAAGTTGTGCCTGACACCCCTAAGACACCAGTTACAGTACTTGTACTATTGGCTGCCATATTTGTACTAATCCCTATAACCCCTCTACCACCATTGGCATCAAAATTCCCGCCATCTATTACAAATTCCGTTCCTGAAAAATTAAGAGCCCTTACGGTTCTTGGTGAATTTTGACTAGACGCATAAATACCAATTTGAGAGCCTGAGGGATAAACGCTTGTTAACGTATTACTTAATGGTGTATTGTTATTACCAAGAATTAACGCCCCATCATTTTTAATCGTGGCGCGTCTAACAGCATTTGTTTTAAATTGTAAATCAACATTATTGGAAGTCCCAAGATAATTAGTCCCAGGAGTGGTACCAGCATTTCCTGATAGCGACCAAGAGTCACTAGTACCAGTTGTGTCTTCTAATGACACCCATAAGCTTCCGTTCCAATAATAAAATCCGGGAATAACGGCATTGCTATCATTTCCTGAAGTAGCTATATTATAGACCATGAGACCCGTAGCAATAGGGGACGGTGTTATTGGTGATTCTGAGTTTTTTGCTTGTAATGAAACCCTAGGTATTAATAACCCCTTGGAATCACTTTCAATCTGTAAAGCGACTCCATTTTGAATATTAGATGTTCCAATAGCCACTTGACCATATGCCAAAACGTTAAACCCTAAAATCAATAACGAAAATATTCTTTTCATAATTATTTTTTTACAAACGTACAAAAGATTTCGTATTTTGTTTAACAAAATACTAAAAACATTAAACGTAAGTTAAATAATTTACTATTCTAAAACCTTGGATTATAATTAGGCCAACTCAAAAAGTCCTAATAACAGATGAAGCTTAGTCTTTATAATATTCTGTATTATCATACGATTTAATCGTTTGCTTATTTGGCTCTAATTTAGCGGGTCCTATAGGCAGGCGAACCCCAACATGTTTTGAAGACAAACTGCCATCTGCATTGAGTGCATCTGCTCTGTTTGCAACCAAATTCCATGAAAAACTAACATTAGACTTCCCTTTACCCAATTCTTTTACCAAAAAGCCTTTTTTTGTTTTATTAGTGACATATACTCCGTTACAATCCCCTTCCAATTGAATAAAAACTTTCATGGGATGGTTTTTATTGACGTAAATATTTTTTGACAATACTTCATCTATTTCAATATACACTTCACCATTTACAAGTTCACCAATTCCAAAATCTTCAAATAAAATCTCAGGGGTCTCTGTGGTATGCAAAATTCTATTATTACCCTCCTTATCTTTAACCATAGTAGACACAGAACCTCCTCCTAATACCTTGTATGAGGTATTGTTATTTCTTGCGCCAACAAACACGTAATCATTACTGTTGGTATTCGCATCAAAATACCCCCCATAAGTCACATCTCTTCTACTGGCGCCTCCAGTAAAATAATCATAATCCTTACCTGCGATTCTAGCAAATGGACCTGTTGAAGTACCTATATTATCATCTTGATCATATTCAAAATAACCTGCATAATAATCTTCAGTACTTTTGCCCACACCTCTAGCGTGTAAGGCAGTGGTTCCTTGTGCTGAGACGCCAACAGATTCTCCCTGCAATTCTGTAAACGAAGTTCTGCCTGCAAGCCCTAAAACCCCCGTTACAGTAACAGTACTATTGGCTGCCATATTTGCACTAATGCCTATCACACCTCTACCGCCATTGGCATCAAAATTCCCGCCATCGATTACAAATTCTGTTCCTGAAAAATTAAGAGCCCGTATGGTTCTTGGTGAATTTTGACTAGACGCATAAATACCAATTTGAGAGCCTGAGGGATAAACGCTTGTTAACGTATTACTTAATGGTGTATTGTTATTACCAAGAATTAACGCCCCATCATTTTTAATCGTGGCGCGTCTAACAGCATTTGTTTTAAATTGTAAATCAACATTATTGGAAGTCCCAAGATAATTAGTACCAGGAGTGGTTCCAGTATTTCCTGATAGCGACCAGGAATCACCACTACCAGTTGTTTCTTCTAATGATACCCATAAGCTTCCGCTCCAGTAGTAAAATCCGGGAACAACAGCATTGCTATCACTTCCTGAAGTAGCTATATTATAGACCATGAGACCCGTTGCAATAGGAGAAGGTGTTATAGGGGCCTCTAAATTTTTTGCCATTAAAGAGACTCTAGGGATTAGTACGCCCTTAGAATCACTTTCAATCTGTAAAGCAGCTCCATTTTGAATATTAGTAGTTCCAATAGCCACTTGGCTGTTAGCTATAAATGCAGAAGTAATAAATAAAAGTAACAATTGTATTTTCATAATATTTGTGTAGGTTTCACTACCTACGAAGTTAATTACGCTTTGGTTTTTGTCTCTTTTAATTAATCTCAGAAATATCCCCCCTTTGAATAGCTCAAAAAGCTAACTTATAATAGGTGATAACAACTGTTGTTTTTGTTCATATAAAAAATAATGGTGTTGGATAACCATAAAACAACTGTTTCGCTATTATCAACGTTTTTTACTCAAATTCACCCTTGGATTCCCGTTTATTTCACTCATTAATAAACCATACACCTGTTAGTGTTTTCAATTAATACAATAATCCGTACATTTTAGACCACTACAAAAGTTTAATTCGGTATAAATACTGTTTTTTTTCCTTTAAAAAAGCTACCTTTGCACGCTGAATTAAAAATCATAATACCTTGGTTTTAATTCATTTAATTAAATTTCAGAAGTATTCAACATTTTTTACTAATGACTACTCACTGAAAACAGAATACTTAATGATGAGATTACATAGAAATTTATGCTTTGCCACTGTTGATGGTTTATTACAAATCTTTAATGAAGGCATGTACGCAGATAAAGTAGTACAAATGCTTCTAAAACGTGATAAACGTTGGGGAAGCAGAGATAGAGGCTTTGTTGCCGAAACCACTTATGACATTGTTCGATGGAAACGTCTCTATGCCGAAATAGCCGAAGTCAAAGAACCTTTTTCACGCGACGATATTTGGCGTTTATTTGCAGTTTGGGCCACCTTAAAAGGTATCAAATTACCAGACTGGAAATATTTTGAAAATACCCCCTCTCGAAAAATTAAGGGCCGTTTTGATGAATTGTCTAAAATTAGAAAAATAAAAGAATCATTTCCCGATTGGATGGATGCCTTGGCAGCTAAGGAATTGGGTGAAAAAGTATGGAATAAGGAAGCGGTTGCATTAAATGAGCAGGCCGACGTTATTTTAAGAGTGAATACTCTTAAAACGACTAAAGAAAAATTACAAGCCGAGCTTTTTGATTTAGACATAGAAACCGAAGCTTTAAAAGGATATCCGAGACGCTTTAAAATTGGCCGAACGTGGGAATGTTTTTATAACAGAAGCCTTTAAAAACGGGTATTTTGAAGTACAAGATGCTTCTTCTCAACTGGTTGCCGAATTTTTAGATGTAAAACCAGGCATGAAAGTTGTAGATGCTTGTGCAGGTGCTGGTGGAAAAACGTTACATATTGCTGCTCTTATGGAAAACAAGGGGCAGGTGATTGCCATGGATATTTATGATAACAAGCTTAAAGAATTAAAACGTCGTGCAAAACGTGACGGCGCTCACAATATTGAAATGCGGGTGATTGATTCAACTAAGCCAATTAAGAAATTATATGATAAGGCAGATCGCGTGTTGATTGATGCACCTTGTTCGGGACTAGGTGTTTTACGTAGAAACCCGGATGCTAAATGGAAATTACAACCTGAATTTATTGAGCGCATCAAAAAAACACAACAGGAAATTTTAGATAACTATTCTAAAATGGTTAAACCCGGCGGAAAGTTAGTATATGCTACATGTTCTATATTGCCTTCCGAAAACCAAGAACAGGTGAACTTATTTTTAGAATCTGAAAACGGAAAAAATTTCACCTTTATTAAAGACAAGAAAATTTTAAGTCATGAGTCCGGTTTTGATGGATTTTATATGGCTTTACTAGAAAGAAGTAACACAAAATAATATTTTCATGAAACAACACTACGCTCTAATTTTACTTGTAATTACGTCGTTAGGCTATGCGCAATTAACGCCTCCTGCAAATCTTCAGGCTTATTACTCAGGTGTCGATTTTACAAAAACTGAATTGGATTTATTCGACGATTTGGCAGTTAAAACGGCCTCAAAGCACACCAACCCGCTGAGCTACACTCCAGGTATTTGGGAGTCAAGTAAAATTACTGATGAAGACCCTAATAACCCTAATAATGTTCAATTGTTTTATGGATATAGTGATATAGATGGCAATTACGTTACAGACACTACCGAGAGATAAAGATTTGAATGGTGGTAATCCTGGGACAGACTGGAATAGAGAGCACGTGTTTCCAAATTCTTTAGCCAATCCACGGCTAGATAATTCGGAACTAGTGGTCCACCTTATGCAGATGCTCACAATTTAAGACCTTCAGATGTTACTATGAATAGTGACAGAGGAAATAGACAATTTGCAGCAGGCTCCGGTAATGCAACGAACATATCGGGAGATTGGTACCCTGGAGATGAATTTAAAGGTGATGCCGCAAGGATAATAATGTATATGTACGTAAGATATGGAACACAATGCTATCCTTCTTATGCCGCAGAAGGTACATTAAATAGTATCGACCCTAATATGATAGATATATTATTACAGTGGAATGCAGAAGATCCTGTATCTCGGAATAGAAGATAATAGAAACGCTTACCACGCAGATGATACAAATACTTACGGACAAGGTAATCGCAACCCATTTATTGACAATCCTTATTTGGCAACAGCAATATGGGGAGGTACTCCTGCTCAAAATAGATGGGGAAGCCAACCACCACCTGATACTCAAGCGCCAACAACACCAACCAATTTAGTTGCGAGCAATCCTACTGAAACGACAATAGATTTAGCTTGGACGGCCTCTACAGATAATGTGGGTGTCGTTGCTTATCAAATTTTTATTGATGGCGTTTTTTATACTGCTTCAAATGCTACAGCAACTACTTTTACCGTTACAGATTTAACTCCGGAAACCACTTATACTTTTACAGTTTTAGCTAGGGATGCTGCTACAAACAATTCACCAATGAGCGCTGAATCAAATCCGAAACAACGCTTCCTGCTACGACTACTGGTCCTGGATGTATAAGCGAAGATTTCGAAACGATTCCTGCTATGAATTCTTCTTATTCAAACAGAACATGGACTACAAGTGATGGTACTTGGAATGCAACTCGAGCTAGAACAGATCAAACTTTAAATTCAAGAGCTATAGTAATTGATGTAAGAACCGACTCTGCTGGTTCTATAACAACACCAACCGTAACTGGTGGCATTGAAGATCTAACGGTTTCAACACTTCAGGTTTTTACTGGAGCTCCCGGTATTCTTAATGTTTATGTAAATGATGTTTTAGCAGGGGATATTCCTTACAGTTCTTCTGTTCAAACAACCACAATATCTCGGCATTAATATAGAAGGTACTGTACGTGTGGTTATTCAAGACGATAATACTTCCGAAGGTTCTCGAGTCGCTATTGATGATTTATCCTGGACATGCTTTGGCACTTTAAGCGCTCCTGATTTCTCTTCAAGCAAATTTAATATTTATCCAAACCCTATTAAAGGTTCTATGTTAAATATTAAGACAGACAAGAGTACGTATTACGTGATTTTTGACATCATAGGAAAACGTTTACTAAGCGGAATCGTAGATTCTAATAATAGTGAAATAGATGTTGAAAAATTAAATAGAGGGGTTTACATTTTGAGACTTAAAACAGACAATGGAAGCTTCACTAAGAAAATAATTAAAGAATAATTAATATAAAAGCTATAGGATTACTCAAAGCGACTCATAGCAGAGTCGCTTTTTTTATTGTTTAAAACCTAGTGAATAACTCTAAAATTTAGTCTTTATTTTGGTAAAAATATCAGACTAAAAAACTTAAATTTGTGTTTTTAAAATCAACTCACAAACTAAATCAGCATGATTCATTTCTTCGGAAACCAAAACAGTAAAATCTTTGCTGTTCAAGCAACAAAAGAATTATCAACCGAAACCATTTCAAAATTGACTTGGTTATTTGGCAACCAGCCTAAAATAAATGCAGCGTCTTTGGACGCTTTTTTTATTGGTCCACGTGCTGCCATGATAACACCTTGGAGTACTAATGCTGTTGAGATTGCTCAAAACATGGGTATCGAAGATATTATTAGAATTGAAGAATTTGATGCTTGTACAGAACACTATGAAGATTTCGATCCTATGATTTCTGAAAAGTATAAAAGTCTGAACCAAAAGTCTTTTAGCATAGACATTCACCCTGAAGCCATTCTAAATATCGAGGATATATCAGCTTATAATCAAAAAGAAGGCTTATCGCTAAGTGAAGAAGAAGTAGACTACTTAGACCGTGTTTCTAAAAAAATTGGCCGTCCATTAACAGATTCTGAAGTCTTTGGATTTTCACAAGTCAATTCAGAACACTGTCGTCATAAAATATTTAATGGAACATTTATTATCGATGGTGAAGAAAAATCAAGCTCTCTCTTTAAATTAATTAAAGAAACATCGAAACAACATCCTAATACAATTGTTTCAGCGTATAAAGACAATGTCGCCTTTATCGAAGGTCCTAGAGTAGAACAGTTTGCACCTAAAACTGCCGACAAGCCTGATTTTTACCAAACAAAAGACTACGAGTCGGTTATTTCTTTAAAAGCCGAAACCCATAACTTTCCAACAACGGTAGAACCTTTTAATGGTGCTGCAACGGGTGCTGGTGGAGAAATTAGAGACCGTTTAGCTGGCGGAAAAGGCTCGTTACCATTGGCAGGAACAGCGGTTTACATGACGGCTTATTCAAGATTAGAAGCCAATCGTCCTTGGGAACAAAAAATGGAAGCACGTCCGTGGTTATACCAAACTCCTATGGACATTTTAATAAAAGCCAGTAATGGTGCTTCAGACTTTGGAAACAAATTTGGGCAGCCTTTAATCTGTGGTTCTGTTTTAACTTTTGAGCATGAGCAAGATACTTCAACTACGCTCAGCACAAGCTCAAGAAAACTGGGTTACGACAAAGTCATTATGCAAGCTGGTGGTATTGGATATGGTAAAGCAGATCAAGCCATAAAAGACACCCCAAAAACAGGAGACAAAATCGTTATTCTTGGTGGTGAAAATTATCGTATTGGAATGGGTGGCGCTGCCGTTTCTAGTGCAGATACTGGAGCATTTGCTTCCGGTATTGAACTTAATGCGGTACAACGTTCTAATCCGGAAATGCAAAAAAGAGCAGCAAATGCTGTAAGAGGTATGGTGGAAAGCGATGAGAATTTTATCGTGTCTATACACGATCATGGTGCTGGTGGACACTTAAATTGTTTGTCTGAATTGGTCGAAGACACCGGCGGAAAAATAGATTTAGATGCACTACCCGTTGGAGATCCAACACTTTCGGCTAAAGAAATCATTGGTAACGAATCTCAAGAACGTATGGGGTTAGTGATTGCCGAAAAACATTTAGAGACTTTAAATAAAATAGCAGATAGAGAACGCTCACCAATGTACACAGTAGGTGAAGTTACTGGTGATTACCGGTTTTCTTTCGAGTCTAAGACCAAAGGGGACAAACCTATGGATTTAGCACTTGAAGACATGTTTGGTAGCTCGCCTAAAACCATTATGACTGATGTGACTATCGATAGAAATTATGATAGCGTTTCATACAATCCGGATGCGTTTTACAACTATCTGGATCAGGTTTTACAATTAGAAGCAGTAGCCTGTAAAGATTGGTTAACGAATAAAGTAGACCGTTGTGTTGGTGGCAAAGTAGCCAAGCAACAATGTGTTGGTCCATTACAAATCCCATTAAATAATGTTGGAGTAATGGCTTTAGATTATAAAGGCAAAGAAGGTGTTGCCACGTCCATAGGACACGCTCCAATTTACGGCTTAATTAATCCTGTAGCCGGCAGTCGCAATAGCATTACTGAAGCACTAACCAATATTATTTGGGCGCCTTTAAAAGAGGGATTAAAATCTGTTTCATTATCTGCAAACTGGATGTGGCCTTGTAAAAACGAAGGTGAAGATGCCCGTTTATATGAAGCCGTGCAAGCGATTTCAGAATACGCTATAGATTTAGGAATCAATGTTCCCACGGGAAAAGATTCGCTATCGATGAAACAAAAGTATCCTAAAGAGGATGTGATTTCTCCTGGAACTGTTATTATTTCAGCCGCAGGAAATTGTAATGCAATTTCAAAAGTTGTAGAGCCTGTACTTCAAAAGAATGGGGGCGCTATTTACTATATTAATATCTCTCAAGATGAGTTTAAATTAGGAGGAAGCTCATTCGCTCAAATACTAAATAAAATTGGTAATGAAACACCAACCGTTACTGATTCTGCATTTGTAAAAAAGGTGTTCAATACTATTCAACAACTAATAAAAGACGAACAAATTGTTGCCGGACATGATGTCGCTTACGGTGGTTTAATCACGACCTTATTAGAACTATGCTTTGCAGATACCAATCTTGGTGCTGAATTAGATATTACAGCATTAAATCAAAAAGAGTCTTATAAAGTCCTCTTTGGGGAAAATGCAGGTCTTGTGTTTCAAGCCAAAGACAAGACTGTTGAAACCATTTTAGAAGCTGCCAATATTGAGTTCTTTAACATCGGAAAAGTGACTGAAACAGACGTGCTAAGCATCATTAATCACGAGGAAGTTTTTACTATGACCGTCTCGCGTTTGCGTGATGTTTGGTACAATACCTCGTTTCTATTAGACCAAGAACAAACGGCTAACAATTTAGCACACGTACGTTACAAGAATTATGCGATTCAGCCATTAACCTATACCTTTCCTAAACATTTCACAGGTAAACTACCCACTGTTGACAATAATACCCCTAGACCAAAAGCGGCAATTCTACGTGAAAAAGGGTCTAATTCTGAACGCGAGATGGCCAATGCCATGTACTTAGCAGGTTTTGATGTGAAAGACGTACACATGACCGATTTAATTTCGGGTCGTGAAGATTTAAGTGACATTCAGTTTTTAGGAGCTGTTGGTGGTTTTTCTAATTCCGATGTTTTAGGATCTGCTAAAGGTTGGGCAGGCGCTATTAAGTATAATGATAAAGCCAATAAGGTAATTAATGATTTCTTTAAAAGAGAAGACACGCTTTCCATCGGTATTTGCAATGGGTGTCAACTGTTTATGGAATTAGAGCTTATTAATCCTGAGCATGAGGTGCATGGAAAAATGAATCATAATGATTCTAAAAAACATGAGAGTTCATTTACTTCAGTGGCGATTCAGAAAAACAATTCTGTGATGTTATCTAGCTTAGAAGGAACAACTTTAGGTGTTTGGATTTCTCATGGTGAAGGAAAATTCAATTTACCAAAAAACGAAGTAGACTATAGTATTGTTGCTAAATACGGCTATGAAGGGTATCCAAATAATCCTAATGGTTCAGATTTTAATACCGCTATGTTATGCGACAAAACAGGGCGTCATTTAGTAACCATGCCACATATTGAGCGTTCAACATTTCAATGGAACTGGGCAAATTATCCTCAAGATCGAAAAGATGAAGTGTCACCTTGGCTAGAAGCTTTTGTGAATGCGCGATTATGGATTGAAAATAAAAAATAAAGAAGTTTTCCTATTAAATTATTGAATAAGAGACTCGCGAGTGAAACATTTTTTACAGTATATTCAAGATTTTTAAGGAATAAACAGACTAAAAACGAGCATATACCACGCCTAAAAAATTAAAAAAACAGTCTTTTTTATATAATTAATTTCTAAAAAGCACCTTACTTTAGAGTAAACTACTTAACTTTACATCGAATTTATGTGAAATATTTATTTAATTAAATGAAAGTTAAGGGATTCATTTAAAAATAGTTAGTTATTAAATAAACTTTGGTAAAACATAAATTCTTGCTATCAATCAATTAGCAGAGGAGCTGTTTTTTAACAGCTCCTTTTTTGTCTCACATATTTGACAATCCTTTATTTTATTCCTATTTTGCAAGACTTTTTAATGCATAACTGTTCAATGATAAACGTTACACGCCTTTTCGATTTCCCATATTATCAACTTGAAAAATATAATCCGGATGCTTCCCTAGTCACGAAATATGATGGAAAATGGACGCCCATTTCTACTAAAGACTATCTTGACAAGGCCAATGCTGTTAGTAGGGCTTTATTAAAGATGGGCGTTCAAAAAGATGATAAAATAGCCATAATTTCATCTTCAAATAGAACGGAATGGAATATCATGGACATTGGTGTATTGCAAGTAGGTGCGCAAAACGTCCCTATTTATCCAACCATATCTGCAGAAGATTATGAGTATGTATTAAATCACAGTGGCTCTATTTATTGTTTTGTTAGTGATGCTGAAGTACTTGAAAAAGTAAATAAAGTAAAAGCAAACACCCAAATAAAAGAAGTCTATTCTTTCGATCATATTGAAGGATGCAAACATTATTCTGAATTATTTGAACTTGGAAAAGACCACAGTAATCAAAATGACGTTGAAGCTAGAAAAGTAGCAGTTAAACCAAATGATTTAGCAACTATTATTTATACTTCGGAACGACTGGAAGACCAAAGGGGGTTATGTTATCTCATGATAATATTACGAGCAATGTTTTAAGTGCCGTAAAACGATTACCGCTGTCTCAAGGGAATCCAAAAATATTAAGTTTTTTACCCATTTGTCATATTTTTGAACGTGTTTTAATTTACGTTTATCAATATGCTGGGGTCGGCATTTATTTTGCAGAAGGTATTGACAAAATTGGGGACAACGCTAAAGAAATACAACCTAATTTAATGAGCGTCGTACCGCGTTTATTAGAAAAAGTATACGATAAGATTTACGCCAAAGGTTCCGATTTGTCCGGAATTAAAAGCAAGCTCTTTCACTGGGCGATTGCTTTGGGAGAACAATGGAAACCTTACGGAGAAAATGGCGCTTGGTACGAATTCAAATTAAGTATCGCAAACAAATTAATATTCAGCAAATGGCGTGAAGCCTTAGGAGGCGAACTCACCACTATGGTTTACGGTAGCGCCGCTCTGCAACCCAGATTAACACGTATTTTTTGTGCTGCTGGCATGCAGGTTATGGAAGGTTATGGACTTACAGAAACCTCTCCTGTAGTTTCCGTAGGGATGTATCGTGATCATCATTTTAAAGTAGGTACTGTTGGTAAACCTATAGATGGTGTTGAAGTTAAAATTGCCGAAGATGGTGAATTACTTATAAAAGGACCGAACGTCATGTTAGGCTATTATAAAGATCCGGAAAAAACAGCAAGTGTTATGACTGGCGATTATTTTCACACAGGAGATAAAGGCGAAATAGACGCCGATGGTTTTCTTAAAATTACAGGACGTAAAAAAGAAATGTTTAAAACTTACGGCGGAAAATATGTGATTCCAACGTTGTTAGAAAACGATTTAAAACAATCTCGATTTATAGAACAAATCATGGTCGTTGGCGAAGGCGAGAAAATGCCTGCAGCCATAATACAACCTAATTTTGAATTCATACAAGATTGGATAGATAAAAAAGGTAAAAAAATAGGCAAAACGGAAACAGAGATTGTTTGCTCTCAAGACGTTATCGATC
Source organism: Lacinutrix neustonica (assembly GCF_026625145.1). GTDB lineage: Bacteria > Bacteroidota > Bacteroidia > Flavobacteriales > Flavobacteriaceae > Lacinutrix > Lacinutrix neustonica. The sequence continues at coordinate 1,141,384 of NZ_CP113088.1, forward strand.
GCATCCAACAAGAAGTAGATACCTGTAATAAAAAATTTGGTAAATGGGAACAAATTAAACGTTTCGAATTAACACCAGATGTTTGGTCTATTGAAGGCGGCCACTTAACACCAACCATGAAAATGAAACGTGAAATCATTAAAGGCATTTATCAAGACCTTTATGACAAGATATATAGAGCTTAAATTTAGTTGATATGGCTATTAAAAAAGCCCTGTGATTGGTTCACAATAAACATTCACAGATAGAGTATCCTTCTCCTGAATGGGTTCTAATCATTATCGCTTTTTCTGCTAATAACATTGTCAAAAATGTCATGACCCATCACTTTGTCTAGTATGTGTTTTGAATTACAAGGCATAACATACACTTTCGTTGACGCACTAAAAATTACTGGTTTCATGGTAAAACATTTATTTGACTGTGATACTCAAACAAATTAATAAGGTTGATATAATAAAAATGCCCCTTTTTTTTTATAGAAGAGGAGATTTCTAATAGCCCTACACACAATCTAATGCAAGCATTATTTGCTATTTATTAAAATTAAAATAGCTTAAGTAGTTAAACGAAGCGCTCTCCAATTAAAATTAACGCCCCTAATGCCCTTTGAATCGACATATTAACTGTCCTGATAATTACGTTTAAAGCCACATATTAAAGAATCGTATGGATTTAAACCACCTGAATAAAAACACTTCATATGCATTAAGAATAGATTTATTACATCCATTTTTTTATCAATACTTCAATAAATAGTAGCACACAAACAACTAATTAGCAATGCATAACACATCTTTTTAACAATTTGATAATATTTATCATATTTATTATGCACGCATAGTATTTTTTCTTATCTTTGAAAACCTCAACATTAGGAATTTAACTATGAAAGATAAGACTATAGATTATTTACTGCGCACCACTTGGTTGGCAGTTAATAAAATGTATAATGAAGAAGCTGCCAAATTCGATACGACTATGGCAACTGGTTTCACCCTTCTAAGTATCGATCCGAGCATGGTACGCCTTCAACGTCTTTGGGTCCTATTATGGGAATGGAAGCCACAAGCCTGTCACGAATACTAAAAAAAATGGAAGAACTTGGACTAATAGAACGTAAACCAAACCCGGAAGATGGTCGTGGTGTATTAATCTATTTAACCGATTTCGGAAAAGAAAAAAGAGAATACTCTAGAGAGCGTGTTTTAACTTTTAATACCGTGATTAAAGAACACATATCTGAAGAAAAATTAAAGCACTTTCAAGAAGTCACAGAAACCATAAACGAATTAATTTCAAACAAAAAAATATACAACCAAAAACAAACTGTTTTAAAATAATATGAGCACACGTAGAATTAAAAAAGTAGCTATTATTGGTTCAGGAATTATGGGAAGCGGTATCGCTTGTCATTTCGCCAATATTGGTGTAGATGTATTACTATTAGACATTGTTCCCGGAGAACTAAACGACAAAGAGAAAGCCAAAGGCTTAACCTTGGAGGATGACGTTGTTAGAAATCGACTAGTTAACGACGCGTTAACCGCCTCGTTAAAATCTAAGCCGTCTCCTATTTATCACCCCTCTTTTGCTAGCCGAATTTCCACTGGTAATTTGGAAGATGATATTGCAAAAGTGTCAGAGGTAGATTGGATCATGGAAGTCGTTGTTGAACGATTGGATATTAAACAACAAGTTTTTGAAAAGCTTGAAAAGTACAGAACACCTGGGACATTAATAACCTCGAACACCTCTGGTATTCCTATTAAGTTTATGAGTGAAGGGCGTTCTGAAGATTTTCAAAAGCATTTCTGTGGAACACACTTTTTTAATCCGGCACGTTATTTAAAATTATTTGAAATCATTCCTGGTCCTAAAACAGCCCCTTCTGTTTTAGACTTTTTAAATGAATATGGTGAAAAATTCTTAGGCAAAACATCTGTTATTGCTAAGGACACCCCTGCTTTTATTGGAAACCGAATTGGGATTTTCAGTATCATGAGTTTGTTTCACACCGTTAAAGAATTAGATTTAACCGTTGAGGAAGTAGATAAATTATCAGGCCCCGTAATTGGTAGACCTAAGTCGGCCACTTTTAGAACTGTTGACGTTGTTGGTCTTGATACTTTAGTTCACGTGGCTAACGGGATTAGAGAAAACTGCCCTGACGACGAACGCAAAGAATTATTCGTTTTACCAGATTTCATCGATACCATGATGGAAAACAAATGGCTAGGAAGTAAAACGGGCCAAGGATTTTATAAACTAGAAAGAAAAGCTGATGGTTCTAAAGACATTTTAACTTTAGACTTAAATACATTAGAATACAGAGCTAATAAACGAGCTAAATTTGCCACTTTAGAATTAACAAAAACAATTGATAAAGTTGCAGATCGTTTTAAAGTATTAATCAAAGGAAAAGACAAGGCGGGAGAATTCTACCGTAAGAGTTTCTCGGCATTATTCGCTTACGTTTCAAACCGTATTCCTGAAATCACAGATGAGCTTTACAAAATTGATGATGCTATGAAAGCAGGGTTTGGATGGGAACATGGCCCGTTTCAAATGCGGGATGCTATTGGTGTTGAAAAAGGAATAGAAATGATGCAAGCTGAAGGTTTAAAACCTGCAGATTGGGTGATGGATATGGTACAATCCGGAAGTGATAACTTCTACTCTATTAAAGATGGTGCCACCTATTTTTACGATATCCCTAAGAAATCGCAAGAAAAAATCCCTGGACAAGATGCATTTATCATATTAGACAATATTAGAAAAACAACAGAAGTCTTTAAAAACTCCGGCGTTTCCGTTCAAGATTTAGGTGATGGTATTCTAAATGTAGAATTCCAGTCTAAAATGAATACTATTGGAGGTGATGTTTTAGCAGGACTAAACAAAGCCATTGATATGGCTGAAAAAGATTTTGCGGGACTAGTAGTAGGAAACCAAGGACCAAACTTCTCGGTTGGTGCAAACATTGGGATGATTTTCATGATGGCAGCAGAGCAAGAATATGATGAGCTAAATATGGCCATCAAATACTTCCAAGACACCATGATGCGCATGCGTTATTCTTCTATCCCAACCATTTCTGCACCTCACGGCATGGCACTTGGTGGTGGTTGTGAAATTTCATTACATGCAGATAAAGTTGTTGCAGCTGCAGAAACGTACATGGGACTTGTAGAGTTTGGTGTCGGCGTGATTCCTGGTGGTGGGGGTTCTAAAGAAATGACCTTAAGAGCATCAGACACGTTTAGAAAAGGAGATGTCCAGTTAAATACTTTGCAAGATTACTTCTTAACCATTGGTATGGCAAAAGTTTCAACTTCTGCCTACGAAGCTTTCGATTTAGGCCTTCTTCAAAAAGGTAAAGATATTGTTGTTGTTAACAAAGACAGACAGATTGCTGTGGCTAAAGCACACGCTAAATTAATGGCTGATGCTGGTTACACACAACCGGTACACAGAAAAGATGTCTTGGTACTTGGAAAACAGGCACTAGGCATGTTCTTAGTAGGTACTGACTCAATGAAGGACTCTAACTACATTAGTGAACACGATCTCAAAATTGCTAATAAATTAGCTTACGTTATGGCTGGTGGCGATTTATCGGAGCCAACGTTAGTAAGCGAACAGTACTTATTAGATTTAGAGCGTGAAGCTTTCCTTTCGCTTTGTACAGAACGTAAAACGTTGGAAAGAATTCAGCACATGTTAACCAAAGGAAAACCTTTAAGAAACTAAGAAAAATGAAAACAGCATATATAGTAAAAGCATATAGAACCGCAGTTGGTAAAGCACCAAAAGGCGTATTCCGATTTAAAAGAACAGATGAGTTGGCAGCAGAAACCATCAAATACATGATGAAGGAATTGCCAAACTTGGACCCAAAACGTATTGACGATGTTATCGTTGGTAATGCCATGCCGAGAAGGTTCTCAAGGTCTAAATATGGCGCGTTTAATCTCTTTAATGGGATTAGAAGTTGTTGATGTCCCTGGAGTTACCGTTAACCGTTTTTGCTCTTCCGGAGTAGAAACCATTGCAATGGCTACTGCAAAAATTCAAGCAGGAATGGCCGATTGTATCATTGCTGGGGGCGCAGAAAGTATGAGTAGCGTACCCATGACCGGTTTTAAACCGGAATTAAATTACGATGCCATTGTAAAAGCGGGTCACGAAGATTATTATTGGGGCATGGGAAATACAGCAGAAGCCGTAGCGAAGCAATTCAAGGTATCTCGTGAAGATCAAGATGTCTTCGCTTATAATTCTCATATGAAGGCCTTAAAAGCATTAGCCGAAGATCGTTTTCAAAATCAAATTGTTCCTATCGAAGTTGAGGAAACTTATATCGATAACAATGGTAAAAAAGCGACCAGAACGTATACGGTAACCAAAGATGAAGGACCGCGTGCTGGTACGAGCAAAGAAGCTCTAGCTAAACTTAGAGCCGTGTTTGCTGCTGGTGGCAGTGTTACTGCTGGTAATTCTTCACAAATGAGTGATGGTGCCGCGTTTGTTATGGTGATGAGTGAAGACATGGTTAAGGAGTTAAATTTAGAACCAGTGGCTAGAATGGTAAACTATGCTGCGGCTGGTGTTGAGCCTCGCATCATGGGTATTGGGCCAGTAAAAGCCATTCCAAAAGCCTTAAAATTAGCAGGTTTAAAACAGGACGATTTATCGCTTATTGAATTAAATGAAGCTTTTGCCTCTCAATCCTTAGCCGTCATTCGTGAATTGGATTTGAATCCGGAGATTATTAACGTCAATGGTGGTGCTATTGCATTAGGTCATCCACTGGGGTGTACCGGAGCAAAATTGTCTGTACAGCTCTTTGATGAAATGCGTCAACGAGATATGAAAGGGAAATACGGTGCAGTCACCATGTGTGTAGGTACAGGACAAGGCGCTTGTGGCATATTTGAATTTTTAAACTAAAAGAAAAAAGATTGTTAAAATAAAGAGAATAAATAATAGATTAAGAGAGAACAGAAAAAGAGATACAAACACGGTGTGTGCGAAGCAAAGACATAACTATAAGAATTTAAAGATTTGGAAACTAAGCTTAGAGATTACATTTCTGATGTGCTCCTAGACTTTCCTAAACACGAAAGATTCGATTTAAGTTCCCGGATAAGTAAATGTTCTGTGTCTATGCCAAGCAACCTTGCAGAAGGATCTGCTAGAACCAATAAATCTTTTAGTCATTTTCTTGACATCTCTTTAGGCGCTTCATTCGAATTAGGCACCCAGTTGTTAGTCGCACAACATAGAAAATATATAAAAAAAGAAACCTTAACAATACTAGAAGAAAAAATAGAAGAATTCCAACGAATGACCATGGGATTTCAAAATAGTCTGTAATAGAGTCTATCTTCTATTTTCTATCTTCTTTAATCTAAAAATTATGGAAACAACAACAGAAAAAGAATTATTAAGAGGCGGTCAATTCCTTGTTAAAGAAACCAAATGTGAAGATGTTTTTACTCCTGAAGATTTTTCAGAAGAACAAACAATGATGAAGGAAGCAGTAATGGAGTTTAATGAGCGTGAAATTATCCCTCACAAAGCCCGATTCGAAGCCAAAGATTTTGCTTTAACAGAAGAAGTGATGCGTAAAGCAGGTGACCTAGGATTTTTAGGGGTTGCCGTTCCGGAAGAATATGGTGGATTAGGCATGGGATTTGTTTCTACCCTTTTAACCTGTGATTACATTTCAAGTGGAACAGGTTCGTTTAGTACTGCTTTTGGTGCACATACAGGTATTGGTACTATGCCAATTACCTTATACGGTACAGAAGCTCAAAAACAAAAGTATGTGCCTAAATTAGCAACTGGCGAATGGTTTGGAGCGTATTGCTTAACTGAACCAGGCGCAGGATCTGATGCCAATTCAGGAAAAACAACAGCTACTCTATCTGAAGATGGAAAGTCTTATAAAATTAACGGACAAAAAATGTGGATTTCAAACGCAGGGTTCTGTAGTTTGATGATTGTTTTTGCACGTATAGAAGACGATAAAAACATCACTGGTTTTATAGTAGAATACGATGGAAAAAATCCTAACGGAATTACTCTAGGTGAAGAAGAACACAAATTAGGTATTCGAGCGTCATCGACACGTCAGGTATTTTTTAATGACACGGTTGTGCCTTTAGAAAACATGTTGGCTGGTCGTGGTGAAGGGTTTAAAATCGCTATGAATGCGCTAAACGTTGGACGTATTAAATTGGCTGGTGCCTGTTTAGATTCTCAGCGTCGTATTTTAACAACGGCGGTACAATATGCCAATGAACGTAAGCAATTTAACACTCCTATTTCTGATTTTGGTGCTATAAAAGTGAAATTAGCAGAAATGGCCGCTAGTGCTTATGCTGGGGAATCTGCTACGTATAGAGCTTCGAAAAATATTGAAGACCGTATTGCAATGCGTCAAGCTGCTGGAAACACGCATCAAGAGGCGGAGCTTAAAGGCGTTGAAGAATATGCTATAGAATGTTCTATTTTAAAAGTGGCGGTTTCTGAAGATGTACAAAATTGTGCAGATGAAGGGATTCAAATTTTTGGAGGTATGGGCTTCTCTGAAGAGACACCAATGGAATCGGCATGGAGAGATGCACGTATTGCTCGTATCTATGAAGGTACAAACGAAATTAACAGAATGCTTTGCGTGGGTATGCTCGTAAAGAAAGCCATGAAAGGTCACGTTGATTTGCTAGGACCTGCTCAAGCCGTACAAGAAGAATTGATGGGCATCCCTTCATTTGAGACGCCTGATTATTCTGAATTGTTCGCAGAAGAAAAAGAAATGATTAGAAAGTTGAAAAAAACCTTCTTAATGGTCGCTGGAGGCGCGGTTCAAAAATATGGTCAGAATCTAGAAAAGCACCAACAATTATTGATTGCTGCGGCCGATATATTGATAGAAATTTATATGGCAGAGTCTGCTATTTTAAGAACAGAGAAAAATGCCAAACGTTTTGGTGAGGACTCACAATCGGTTCAAATTGCCATGTCAAAACTATACTTATATCACGCCGTCGATATTATAGAAGAAAAAGGAAAAGAATCTATTATTTCTTTTGCTGAAGGTGACGAACAACGTATGATGTTGATGGGATTAAAGCGTTTTACAAAATACGCAAACTATCCGGACATTGTAGATTTACGTAAAGAAGTTGCTGAAAAAGTTAAAGCAGAAAACAAATACTGTTTCTAAAAATAATTTTTTAGTTTTAATTACCTTTAAATAGCTGTTTCAGAAATGAAGCAGCTATTTTTTTTAGTATTTTAGATAAAATTTAAAACAATACAAGTGCCACCCCATACACTTTTTTTGATTATGCCGTAATATCGAATCCGTGATATGGTGGAGAGAAATAGCCCGCTTTTGGTAGATAAAAAACTAATGACTATAAAAGAATACTACTTTAAAAAAGACCAAGAATGGCGCGAATGGCTGCATGAAAATCATGAAAGTGACACTGGAGTTTACCTTATATTTTATAAAATAGCACATCAACATGAGAGTATGCGTTGGGAAGAGGCTGTTAAAGTGGCATTATGTTATGGGTGGATTGATAGTACTGTAAAAAGTTTGGGAAATGGAAAGCGTAGACAATATTTTTGCAAGCGCAATCCAAAAAGTGTTTGGAGTGCATTAAATAAAAAACACATTGAAGACTTACATTCAAAAGATTTAATGCATGAAAGCGGTTTGAGAATTATTGAAATGGGAAAGCAAAATGGTTCGTGGACAGCTTTAGATGCGGTCGAAAAAGGCATCATTCCTGAAGATTTACAACATCATTTTGATCGTAATAAAATCGCTTTCGAAAATTACAACAAGTTTTCACCATCATATAGAAAAAGCTATCTATACTGGTTAAACCAAGCCAAGCGCGAGGAAACCGAGACAAAAAAGAATTATAGAAATTATTAAACTGTGCAATGAAAACATAAAATCGAGAAGCAATTGGTGAAATTTAAGTATTAGTTTTAAATAAAATATGGTAAATTGAAGTAACCAACGCTATTAAAATGAAAAACCATTTTTATTTATTATTTACCCTCCTTCTTTTAGGTCTCAGTATCTCATTGGTTAGTTGTGCTTCTAAAACACAATTATCTCAAGAAGAAGAAAAATACCTTTTTGAGAACCCGAATATTCCGGTAGGTATTTATATCAATTACCCCCCTTACCAGTTTATAAATAATAATGGTGAAATAGATGGGATCCTCTTAGAATATTTTTCGAAACTAGAAGCTAATATTAATCACACCTTTAAAAAGAAGTATTATACCAATTGGCAACCGCTTATCGAAGACGCTAAGAACAATAAAATTGATATTATCTTAGAAATACAAAGTACTGAGGAGAGAAGACAATTCTTAACCTTTACAGAGCCTATATTTACTGGTAGTCATGTTATTGTAACCAAACATAATGATAAGGAGATCACTATAAAAGACTTGAAGGGCAAACGAGTTTCCGTTGGTGCTCACTTTTCTATTGAAGAATACTTAATTAAAAATTATCCAGATATTATTCTTGTACCAAAACCCAACGAAGAAGCTTGTTTATTAGCCCTTTATAATGATGAAGCCGATGCTTTTATAGGTCTAGAAACCATAACAAAATACTTGATTTTCAAAGAGGGCTATAAAGATCTTAAGGTTCATGGAACTGTTGATTATGACAATAAATTAAGCCTTGCGATACGTAAAGGCAAGCCTATTCTTGCCGACATCATTAAGAAAGGTAATCGCTCTATATCCATTGAAGAAAAAAATAAAATTCTAAACATGTGGCTCTATGATGTCGTGACACCTTATGAAGAAAAAGCTGCTTTTTTTAGCAAAATGGTCACTATTCTATCTATTTTATGTCTCTTATCATTGCTATTAAACCTATACTTATTTAAGAGGTTCAAAACATACAAAAAACGAATGATGAAAGAGAATCTAAATATATAAATCCCATATCTAAAATAATAGTAGGACTATCATCAATAAAGCTATGGTGATATACAGATTGCGGATTCACAGCAAAAGCATAGAGTAAAGCTTCATTAGGTAGACTTATTTCGTAACCAATAAAGGCAACGATACCCTAATTAGAATTGAAGACCACAAGATTGCAATGTTATACATATAAATAGCGCTTATTTAAAATTTATGAATATTCAAAAAATATCTTTTCTAAACTCGGAAAATCAAACATTGGTTGGGCGACTAGAACTACCAATAAACCAGCACCCTCATAACTATGCTATTTTTGCGCATTGCTTCACCTGCACTAAAAACCTTTCTGCCGTTAAAAATATAAGTCGGGCATTAACCGCAAATGGCTTTGGAGTACTGCGCTTCGATTTTACGGGATTAGGTGAGAGTGATGGTGATTTTGAAAACACCAATTTTTCTCGGAAACATTGAAGATTTAATAAGTGCTGCACAATTTTTAAAGAAAAATTACACTGCTCCTACACTGCTTGTTGGTCATTCTTTAGGGGGTACCGCGTCTCTATTTGCCGCGTCTCAAATAGAATCTATTAGAACTGTTGCCACTATTGGCGCACCTTCGAATCCGAACATGTTAAGCATTTACTTCAGAGCAGCATTGATGATATTAATGTTATTGGTAAAGCAACCGTGAACTTAGGAGGTCGACCGTTTACTATAAAAAAACAATTTTTAGAGGATATAGAAAATCAATCGTTAACTGAAGTGACAAAAAACTTGGGCCAAGCATTATTAATAATGCATTCCCCTCAAGATAGGATAGTAGCAATAAAAAATGCGGAAGAACTTTATAGTGCTGCGCATCATCCAAAAAGTTTCGTGTCTTTAGACGGCGCTGATCATTTACTCCTTCGAAAAGAAGACTCTCACTATGTGGGAACCATTATTTCTAATTGGGCTAAACGTTATGTTAATTTCCAAAAAAGCGAAGAAATATCCACCACACACCAAGTCATTGCGAGTTTGGATGCCGCTGATGGGTTTACAACACTCATGAAAGTTGGTCAGCATTCTATGACCGCAGATGAACCTGTAAGTTATGGAGGCAACGACTTTGGCCCTTCTCCCTATGATTTCGTATCTGCTGGTCTTTCAGCATGCACCGCTATGACGATCCGGATGTATGCTAAACGTAAAGCATGGAATCTAGAAAATGTTGAAGTCCATACCAGTTATAGTAAAGTACATGCAATAGATTGTGAACACTGCGAAACGAATACGGCAAAAATTGATACGTTCCATCGTGAGATTAAGTTAACAGGACCTTTAGACGGTAAACAAATAGAAAGAATCCTTCAGATTGCCGATAAATGTCCTGTACATAAAACACTGCATGCTACAGTTCAAGTCATCACCAAAATTATTTAAATACCACTAATAAAACTGCCATATGGATCTTTAAACTGAATGCCTTCTGTAAACCTATATTTACTCAATTGCTTATATTCCACAAGTGCCCATAGCACAAATTCTTTAACGAAATAGCTTTCTTCTTTTGACAATTTTGGTTGATGCTCGGCTAGTAAATCATCTAAAGGAGAGACCGCATCCAACATGCTTTTATACTCTTTATCTCTAAAGTCGTCTAACAATTCAAACCCTTCAGAATGATTAAAAAACCAAGACACCACATCATCATATGGGCTTTCATCTTCTTGTTTCTTCAACTTTTCAATCTTTGGGAAAAACTCGGAAAACAAATGCTTAACGGCATCACCTATTAAATTATAAGCCACTTGCGCTGCTCCTTCTTGCTCGCCTTCGTAAACCAATTCTACTTTTCCCGTAATCGCAGGGATGATCCCTAAGAAATCTGACAGTCTCACTGTGGTTTTTTCATCACCTCCTTTTAAAGCCCGCAACTCTGCAGTACTTAATAAATTTTCATAAGCCGTAATACTTAAACGCGCACTGACCCCACTTTTCTCGTCTATAAAATCACTTTCTCGTGCTTCAAAGACTATTTGCTCTAATAAATCTTTTGCAAGCTCAGGGACATGAATGATTTCTTTTTGTCTTACATCTAACTTCGCTTCTTGGGCCGTGATCATTTTTGCGGTTTCAATATCCATAGGATAATGCGTCAAAATCTGCGAGCCTATTCTATCTTTTAATGGGGTTACTATACTCCCTCTATTGGTGTAATCTTCAGGATTTGCTGTAAAAATAAATTGCATATCTAAAGGCAATCGTAATTTAAAGCCTCTAATTTGAATATCTCCTTCCTGTAAAATATTAAATAAGGCCACTTGAATTCTAGCTTGTAAATCGGGTAACTCATTAATAACAAATATACAGCGGTTAGCACGAGGAATCATACCATAATGAATCACACGATCATCGGCATAACTGAGTTTCAAATTTGCCGCTTTTATAGGATCGACATCTCCAATAATATCGGCCACCGTAACATCCGGTGTTGCTAATTTCTCAGCGAAACGCTCGCTTCTATGCAGCCATGAAATGGGAGTATGTTCTCCTTTTTCTTCAATCAATTCAATGGCATAGCGTGAAATGGGTTGCATAGGATCATCATTAATTTCAGAACCTTCCACCACGGGAATGTATTCATCTAATAAATTAAGCATCAAGCGTGCTAATCGGGTTTTAGCTTGACCGCGTAAGCCTAAAAAATTAATATTATGACGCGATAAAATCGCGCGTTCCAGTTCCGGAATCACCGTATTTTCATAACCGTGAACCCCTTCAAAAGTCGTTTGCTTGTTCTTTATTTTATCTATTAAATTATCTCTTAACTCATCTTTAATGGATTTGCTTTCGTATCCCGCTTTTTTTAAATCACCTAAGGTTTTTATTGTTTCTATTTTCATATGCTTTTATTCAGAAGAGATTTTAGATAAAGAAAAAAACAGCACGTGTCTTATTTATTTCTTTTCTCTATTCTCTTTATTCTTTATTGTCTTTATTCTTTCTAGTATGTGAGCAAGGAAAAAAACACGTCTCCTTTGCTCTTAACTCATGCTTATCCTTTAATTCGTTTCTTCCTATTGGTTTCATAATCTTCAAAAATCATCTCTCCCAACCCTTTTAAGCCTGTATAAAATGCCTTGCCTTGATTGGCTTTAGTAAAAGTTTCTACAAATTGCATGAGGTAGTTGTCTTGAGCAATCATAAAGGTGGTTATGGGAATGTGCAATCTTCGAGCCTGTTGTGCTTGTGCATAGCATTTATTAGTAATGTATGGATTAAGGCCGTTACTATCTTTATAATAGGTTCCATCGGGTAACCTCAAACAACTGGGTTTCCCATCGGTGATCATAAAAATTTGCTTATTAGTATTACGTTTTCGGCGTAATAAATCCATAGCTAGTTGTAAACCTGCAACTGTATTGGTATGATACGGTCCCACGTTTAGATAAGGTAAATCTTTAATCTGAATGGTCCAAGCATCATTTCCAAAAACCAAAATATCTAAAGTGTCTTTTGGATAACGGGTCGTAATCAGCTCCGCTAAGGCCATGGCCACTTTTTTTGCTGGTGTTATACGATCTTCCCCATATAAAATCATGCTATGGCTAATATCAATCATGAGCACCGTACTCATTTGAGATTTATGAGTCGTTTCCTCAACCACCAAATCCTCTTCCGTTAAGTTAAACGCTCCAATACCATGATTTACCTGTGCATTTCGGAGACTTTCGGTCATAGAAACTTTATCTAAACTATCCCCAAATTGATAATTTCTGAAATCACCAGTGTGTTCATCACCTATGCCAACACCCTTACTTTTATGATTTCCGAACCACTTCTTTTAATTTGTCCGAAGATTTGATCTAGCGCAGACTGCCGGATGGCACGTTCTGTTTTTGCTGTAATACCAGTACCTTTTGAGCCATCTGTCTTAATTTCTTCTCGAATATAGCCCTTGGCTTTCAAGTCTTCAATAAAATCATCAATAGTGTAGTCCGGTGTTGTCAATTCGTATTCTTTATCCAACTCTCGTAACCAATCGATGGCTTCATCAAAATCACCGTAAGTATGAGTAATTAATTCTTTAAAAATATCGAAGAGTTTCTCGAAAGGAGATTGAAAGGGCGCTTCATATTGCTTAAACACGAAGCCCTTTCGTATGTGTTTTTCATTTTTCATAGGATTATAAAAATACGATAATTTTAGAGTCTTCTACACCAATCTTAACAAGTCTTTATGAAAAAAACGGTAGATTTTACTACCTTTAGATTTGAATCAAATTTGAATCCAAAGAAACCGAATGAAATACCTCTTCTCGTTGCTACTGCTTTTTTGTATCGCAACCCTATCTGCTCAAGAATTTTCCATAAACTTATTAAAAAACAACCCTCCTAGAAACATAGGTCCTGGGGGTATGTCTCGGTCGTGTAACAGCCATTGATGCTGTGCATAGCAACCCGGACATCATGTTTGTAGGCACTGCCTCTCGGTGGTCTTTGGAAATCAACATCGGGAGGTATCAAATGGCATCCTATTTTTGAAAACGAAGTCACCGCTTCCATTGGTGCTGTGGCCATCCAACAATCTAACCCTAGCGTGATTTGGGTAGGTACAGGAGAAGGAAATCCTGAAACAGTCTAAATGGTGGTTTTGGGGTTTATAAATCTTTAGACGGTGGGAGAAACTGGTTATCCATGGGTTTAGAAAAAACCCGTCACATCCACCGTATTGTTATAGATCCTACCAATCCAAATACCATTTATGTTGCTGCTATTGGAAGCCCATGGGGGGAACATAGTGAGCGTGGGGTATATAAAACCATTGATGGCGGTCTTACCTGGAGTAATATCTTATTTGCGAATAACAAAACGGGGGCTGCAGATTTGGTTATGGATCCCACGAACCCAAACAAATTAATTGCAACACTTTGGGAGCATAAACGTGAGCCTTGGTTTTTTAATTCGGTGGAAAAGGGTTCGGTTTGCACATCACTCATGATGGTGGAAATACTTGGAAAAAAATGACCGAGAAAGAGGGGTTTCCAAAAGGGGATTTAGGACGTATTGGCGTGGCTATTGCCGAAATAAACCCAATATTATCTATGCCTTAGTAGAAGCCAAAAAAAATGCCTTATACAAAAGTGTCGATGGTGGTTTTAATTGGAAAAAAATTAATGATAAAAGCGATATTGGAAATCGGCCTTTTTATTATTCTGAAATCTATGTAGATCCACAAAATGAAAATCGCGTGTATTCGGTTTTTACCTATATCAATGTCAGTGAAGATGGTGGAAAAAATTTTACGCAGTTGATGCCAGCTTACGGCGTAAGTAATGGCGTACACCCAGATCATCATGCCTGGTGGATTCATCCTGAAAATGGAAATTTCATGATTGATGGCAATGATGGCGGTATGAATATTACAAAAGACGGCGGACAATCTTGGCGCTTTGTAGGTAATTTACCTGTCGCACAATTTTATCATATTAATGTAGATAATGACTACCCATATAATGTGTATGGTGGCATGCAAGACAATGGTTCTTGGCGTGGGCCAGCCTATGTTTGGCGTGCTCAAGGGATTAGAAATAGTTATTGGCAAGAGATTAGCTTTGGTGATGGTTTTGACGTCATTCCAGATCGCGATGACTCCCGTTATGGGTGGACGATGAGTCAGCAAGGTTACGTGAGTCGCTACGATTGGCAAACAGGCGATAATTATGGCGTAAGGCCCACCCCTCCTGATGCTGATATTTTATTACGTTTCAATTGGAATGCTGCTATAAATAGTGATCCTTTTAATAGTAGCACCATTTACTTCGGCAGTCAATTTGTACATAAATCGACAGACAAAGGGGATACTTGGTCCATTATTTCTCCGGATTTAACCACCAATGATTCTGAAAAATTAAAACAAAAAGATAGTGGTGGATTAACCATTGATGCCACAGGAGCAGAAAACCATTGCACAATTTTAGTGGTTGAACCCTCTCCTATTGAAAAAGAAATGCTTTGGGTGGGTACTGATGATGGGCGTGTGCATATTACTCAAAATGGAGGAAATAGTTGGACAGATGTTGGTAAGAATATTGAGGGACTGCCTCACGGAAGTTGGATTGCACAAATTAAAGCCTCTAATAAAAATAAAGGAGAAGCGCTTTTGGTCGCTAACGATTACAGACGATTCAACTACACGCCTTATGCTTATAGAACAAAGAATTATGGAAAAACATGGGACCGTATTGTTGATGGTAACGACGTAAAAAGTTATGCGCTTTGTATTGTAGAAGATCTCGAAACACCTAACCTACTTTTTCTAGGTACCGATGATGGCCTTTACATCTCTACTAATGCTGGCGCGAAATGGACGAAATGGACCGAAGGCTTTCCTACCGTTCCGGTGAAAGATTTAGTAATACACCCACGTGAACACGACTTAGTTATTGGAACTTTTGGCCGTGCAGCTTGGGTACTAGACGATATTCGTCCGTTACGGGACATTGCGACTAACTCTGCTATTTTAAATAAAAAATTAGTTCTATTTACAACACCCACAGCATACAAAGCGGCCTATCAACAAGCCACGGGGAGTCGTTTTGGCGGTGACGCTCTTTTTAGTGGGGACAATCGTGGTTATGGGGCGCGTCTTCAATATTATATTCAAGTTGAAAAACCAGCGGAAGACTTGAAAGACAATGATGATAAAAAAGAGGAAGATATAGAAGACAACGAAGGATCTTTGGAAGACGAAAACAAAATAAAGTGGGATTCAATAACGATGAACATCTATAACGGAGACAAGCACATTCGTACCCTAAAACGGAAAGCACCAGATTCAACAGGCATTCATACATGGACGTGGCGTTTACGTGAAAAAGGAGCCGACTATCCTTCCAAAGAAATCAAGAAGAAGGAAGAAGAACCAGGCGGTGTTGAAGTAAAAGCAGGCATTTATCGTGCCCTGTTGACCTATGGGGATCTAACAACAGAAACACAGGTCGTCGTTAAAAATGACCCACGACTTGAGGTCTCAGAACAAAATGAGGAAGAGGTCTATACGACTCTAAAAGGCATTGAAGATCTAAGACAAACTGCTGCCGATGCGATGCAACAACTGGCTAAAAGCAAAGAAACAGCGTCTAAATTTCAAAAGGATTTAAAAGGGTTAGATGCTAAAAAATACAAGGAAGAGATAACGGATTCAAAAGAGATTATCAAAAAACTTGGGGAAATTCAGGATATTTTCTTTGGAAAAGAAGATGACAGACAAGGCATTACACGCAGCCATATTCCAACAGTAAATTCTAGAATAGGAATGGCTTCTAGCTATGTTAGTTCAAGAAAAAATGGTATCACGCGTACTGAAACCACCTTAATAGATCTTGCAAAAACAGCGTTGGATGATTTATTTAAGAAAATAAACACCTTCTATGAAGCGGATTGGAAAAACTACCAATCTAAAATGGAAGCCTTAGACCTTTCTGTTTTTAAAGCGATTGAAGTTTTTAAAATAGAGTAATATGAAAAGATCATAATGCAATACTTGAAAGATTGGCACCTATAGAAATATTAAGATGGAATTACAGATCTATAATGGCTTTTAAAAGTCCTTTAGTATTTGCAATTGAATAATTATCTCGTTAACTTTCACCATTAACCAAAAATATTAGATAACATGAAAAAATTAGTTCTACTGGCCTGTGTTTCCGCTTTATTATTTGCGACGGGCTGTAAAAAAAATACTAAAGATAATGTTGAACCTGGTACCGAAATAGAAACGACTGATTCCATGGTGGAAACAGAAAAAACGGCCAAGGTAAAATTAACCATGAACGCTAAAAGTGAGAGTGCTGTAAAAGGTAATATTGTATTCACGCAAGAAGGTGAGGAAGTTGCTATGGTGGCCATGTTAGAAGGATTAACACCTGGCGAACATGCCATACACCTACACGAAAAAGCAGACTGTTCTTCAGATGACGGAAAGTCTTCAGGTGGGCATTGGAACCCAACAAACCAACCACATGGAAAATGGGGAAGTGCTGCAGGTTATCACAAAGGAGATATTGGAAACTTCATAGCAGACGACAAAGGCTATGCTGTAGTTAATTTTTCTACAAACGAGTGGTGTATTGGTTGCGGTGATGCAAACAAAGACATTCTTGGAAAAGCCGTTATTGTGCACCAAGGTGTTGATGATTTCACCTCTCAACCTAGTGGAGATGCAGGAAGTCGTGTAAGTTGTGGTGGAATTATTGAATAATCGATTACTAAAAAATAATAGATGCAGTTAGATACATTAGTGGTCAAATTTCAGAATAAAGATGAAAAAGCATTTGAAGAACTTTATAATATGTATCGCGAAAGCATGCATGGCGTGATTTATAATATCGTAAGAGATCATGATATAGCCGAAGAATTAATGCAAGATGTTTTTATTAAAGCCTGGAATAAAGCTGATACTTACAGTGCACAAAAAGGTCGCTTCTTTACCTGGATTCTTAATATTGCTAGAAACACAGCGATAGATAAGACCCGTTCTAAAAGCTTTAAAAACAGTTCTAAAAACCTTAATGCAGAATATTTCGTAGATATACTGCCTACGCATGAAAGCCTCGACGATTCTACCAATGCCATTGGTATTGCGAAGTTTGTGACAAAGCTAGCCGAAAATTGTAAAAAAGTTATTGAACTTCTTTACTTTAAAGGGTACACACAAAAAGAAGCGTCTGAAGAATTAGACATGCCTATAGGTACAATAAAAACTAGAAATAGGAATTGTATTAGCGAATTAAGACAAATGGTTTTAGAATAATGGAGACACAAGAATATATTAATAGCGGAATTTTAGAGCTCTACGTCGCTGGAGCGCTTTCAGACGAAGAAAATCCGGAAGTATACCAAATGATGTTAAAACATAATGAAGTCCTTCAGGAAGTTTTAAATATTGAATCGGCAATTGTTAAATTAACCGCACAGACTTCACCTAGAAACTCTCAATTTATTTTTAACAGTATAAGAGAAGCCTTAGGTTTTGATAATAAATCAAACGAAACGAAAGTGGTTTCTATGGATACTAAAAAATCAAACTGGTTTGCGTATACTGGTTGGGCTGCTTCCATTGTTTTGGCAGGTGGATTATTGTGGATGGTTAATCAAAATCAAACATTAAATTCACAAATTGAAACGGTCGAGACGGATAAAGAGTTCTTAGAAATACAGATTGAAAATATAAATTCTGATTTAGCAGATACCAAGCAAATTCTAAATGTTTTTAGAGATAAAAACATTATTACGGTACCTCTAGCAGGCCAAGCCGTTTATCCGGAAGGGTACGCAAAGGTTTATTGGGATAAAAGCGATAACACGGTCTTTTTAGACCTACAAGGCTTGCCGAGCCACCAGAAGGCAAAGTCTACCAGGTCTCGGTCATTAACTTTAAATCCATTAACACCTACAAGTTTAGGTACCATTGATAATTTTGTAACAGATACTAATAAAATATTTCGTTTAGAAAATGCTAACGCATCTCAAGCTTTTGGTATTACTTTAGAACCTGCAGGAGGAAGTGCATCGCCTACTATGGAGCAATTATACACTTTAGGTGTTATTGACGCATAGAACAGTAAGAAACAAATTTAAAAACGATGTAAAAACTCAGACTATGGTCTGAGTTTTTTTATGACCTCGTTAAAACGAAACAAATAACCATCTGATAAAAAGCTTAAAACACTTAAAAACAACTATTTCTAATACCTACATCCAGTTAAAAGTCACCCATTCAATATGGATTCTAGTCCACATTTATACGCTCAACTGTCTATAATTAAAACCTATAGCCTTTTAGAAAAGCAAAAGCTCAGACTTATGGCCTGAGCTTTTTAATAGTATACTATACCCCTTAAATTTATAGACGCCACTTATAATATTAATCATCCATTAAGATGGACTTTACATATTTGAACTCCTATAAAACAAGGAAAGCTCCTGCCTATTTAGTTAAATAAATACACAGGACACTTTCTCATCAACCAACAAAAAACAAACAAAAATCCATCTTATTCATAGCGTTAGAATTATAGTATTGTAGGTTATGAATCCTTGTGTTTTATGTCTTTCCATATACCTACGTAAATAGTATAACATCGGTTTCATATTTCTAAAAATTATATGTTATCGTTGCTTTGGCATTAAACGGTGTTCCGGGTGTAAAATGAATCTCTTCTACCGATTCCACTTCATTTGCTAATCTGGACTCCGTTAAAAACTGTGTTTCATTCCATTCGGTATCAAAAATATTCTCAATGGAAAACCCAAGAGTCATATTCTTGTTTATTTCATAATTCAAATTAAAATCAGTAATAAAATAACCTTGAGCAGTGACAGAGTAGTTTTCGTTTGCAGCACGATCACCTAAATAACGATATCTTATTCCGCCTGAAAACCCTTTATAATCATTTAGCGCTAAGCCACCAACAAACGTAAAGATGGGTGCTAACGGAATATAATCTTCCCCCTCAACTTCCTCAGTACTTCTTGCTTTTGTAAGTGTCGCATCTGTATCAAAATAGAGGTAATCACTAAATTGATAGCGTAAGCCAAGATCTAAACCAATACGTCTTGTTTTTCCGCTAGGCTCAACAATTCCTGCATCTCCCACATAAACAAATTCCTGATCTAAATGCAAAAACCAAGCCGTTGCATTAAATACCAAATCTGATATTGGCTTATAAACGGCACCCAAATCAACACCATAAGCCTTAGGTAATACATCTTCACCATTCCTGTTTACAACCACTCGTGTATCGTTAGAATGAAAACCAATTCCTGATTTTAAAAACCATTGCAACTGGTCATTCTGTTTAAATAAAACATCTAGTTTTGGAAGTAGTGCGGTCTTGGTTTGTGATTGTGTTTCGTAGGTTTCTGCTAACGTATTTGTATACAAGAATTTAAAATATTCAAAACGCAACCCTGGTGTTATTTTAAATTTTCCAAAATCGAATGCCGCTTTGTAAAATCCAAAGAAATTAGTTTGGTTTATATCGCCAAGTTGAATAAACTCTAAAGTGGTATTCCTGTTTAGGGTATGTGATAACTCGACATCATCTACGCTATCATAGCGCAAACCAATCCCTGCAGTTGTCGCTAATTTTGAAAAACTTAGTGCTTTTTTGGTATTAATCTGTGTATTAAAACCAAAAATGTTGCGCTCCTCTTTTTGCTTAATTTGATCGCCATTAATCGCATCTTCTAAAAAGAATGTGAAATTTGAATACAGTTCGAAATCATAATGTGAATAAAACACATTTGACTTTATTGAAGTCGTTTCATTAAGATTTGAAAAATATTCTACATTTAGGTTAGATCTACTTGTATTTCCACCTTCTGTATCGTCAACGGCACCAAACCTATCAATCGTCCCGTTTTTTACTAATCGTTCCGGTATTTGACCGGAAGCATCCCAACGACTATTAAAATGAGATAAGGTTACGGCTACCCTATCGTTTTCATTGATAAAAGCTGAATATTTTCCAAAAAGGTTTAAGCGATTAAAATTTTGTGGTGATTTGAAAGGGCCATCGGTTTCTATATACTCAATACCAATATAGGCATTATCACTTTTAGCATTATCTATTAAATTGAATAATCCCAAAGTGCGTAGACTATTAAACTGACCATATGATAATTTTATGGTATTCTCATTGAGTCTGTTCTTCGTTTTGAAATCCACATAGCCAGCTGTTGTGAAATCTCCGGCTTCAGCATAATAGGGCCCTTTTCCAAAATTTATATTTTTAATGGTCTCAGGAATTAAAAAGTGTAAATCACTATAACCTTGCCCATGTGCATGCGACACATTGTTTACAGGTATGCCATCTACATTTATTGAAATATCGGTACCATGATCGATATCAAAACCTCGAAGAAATAGTTGTTCTGCTTTACCTCCTCCAGCATGCTGACCTATAATTAATCCAGGAACTTTTCGTAAAATTTCCTGAGAAGAATTAATTGGATTTGTTTCAAGATCCACTTTTACCAGCGCATTTAACACACTTTTCTCTTGCTTTAAAACCAGCTCATCAAGTTTAAAAATATGTCGTTCTAGAGCGACGTATAATGTCGTAGTGATGTCTTGTTGAGAAAGTACTATTTTAGTTTTTTTAAATCCTAATAATCCTATGGATAAAGTATCTCCTATCTTATTGTTTTCTAGCAAAAAATACCCATTATCACTGGTGTGAGCATGATTTTTACTATTTAAGTTATAAACGTATGCACCATTTAAAGGTTGTGAATACGTATCGTAAACAAATCCTTTTAACTGTTGTGCCGTACTGATTTTCGAACTTAGGAAAACGATAAAGATAAAAGTTACATAGCGTAAACTTTTATATGTTTTCATTGGTAGATTGGGTTATAATATTGTTTAAAGTTGTTTTATTTTTAAAGCCATAATAGGTCCTAATTCATAAGATGCTCCCAAAAGTTCTTCCTTAAGTGGTTTTACTTTCTCTCGGAATATTATTGGCTTTATAAACTTCGGCTAAATGATAAAGCGCTACTGGTTCGTAAGTTTTATCAACGACATGGTTCTCCATGATTTCTAAGGCTTCCATAGTATTCCCTTTATGCAGTTGTGACCAAGCTAACAAATCGTAAGACTGTGCGGTAGCTCTGTTTTCAATTTCATGCTTTGCAATAGCAATGGCTGAATCGGATTTTTTTCAGCAAATACCTCAACATTATAGGCATTATACATGTCACCATACTGTTTATTTTTAACGGCCTCTGCGTAAAGCTCCAAATAAGATTCTTTCATCTCATCATCTTTCAAATACTCCGCTATTTCTGCTTTTAACAAATAATAATCTGGAGCATTATAAGAGGTCGTAATATTGTTTAAAATACGAAGTGCTTCCTCCGGATTGTTCTCATATGAATAGACAATCCAAGCAATACCCCTTTTAGCGTAGGCATCATTAGGGTTTAATGCTAATGCTTTTAAAAAATAATCGTATGATTTTTGGATTTGGCCATCATGACCATAAAAATCTGCAATGTTTGTGTAAGCCCATTGCATAGTGCTTTTAATTTTCGAAGCTTCCGCTTTTGCCATCGCTTGTTCCATATATTTAATGGCAGCTGTAAGATTGCCTTTGTGGTCGTTCCATTTTGCTGTTCTAATTAAAAAATCAAAACTCTTTAAATCTACTATTCGTTCTAAATAGTATTTTGCCTTCTCATTATTACCCAATTCCATGTGTACATCAAATAACATCTTTTGTGTACTTTCTAAATCTTCAGAAAGTATTTCTGCTTTCTCTAATAAAATTAGTGCTTCTTTAAAACGGTGCTGAGAAATATAGTTTCTAGCTAAGGCCCGTAAATAAGACGATTTGTTATAGTCTGTTTTTTCGTTGAGTTGTTTTAAACTATTTTCGGCTTGAATTAAATAGTTAATCTCACCTGTAGTACTGAATAATTGTGTTTGTGTCCCTGCTAATTTCGCTAAGTAAGGAAATTGATTAGGTGTTTTTTCTAACTTATTTGTCCAAAAACTATGATCTGTTTTTGCATGAGTTAGTGCTGTGTTTTCAGCGATTAAGAAAACCTCGTAATCTTCAGCTTTAGTTAATTTTTCGATTTTAGTGGTGCAGCCAAAAAGAAGTAACACCAAAAGTGAGTATATCGTTGTTTTCATTGTTTTGTTTTGTTTGTTGTTGGAAATAAAAAAGCTAGAGCATCTCGAAAAAAACACTCTAGCTTTACATTTAATCTTCTAGAAAGGAGAAGCTAAATATGGAAATGAGGTTAAGAATGTTTTATCGTTACCATCTACATGATCATCACTTAATGCTGGATTCTCAGTAAAATCTTCACCTCCAAAAATGAGTAATAACTCTACAGTAATCACATCGTCTGCAAGTGCACGACCTGTTAACACGTTGGTACCATCATAAAATGTAGTGGTTCCATCTAAAGATATGTTTAACACATCGGTAGCCAACAAACCTGTAAAAGCGGCAGCATCTTGTCCTAAAGCATTTTGATCTCCAGGATTAGCAAATGCTGGGCTTAAAGCGGTAAGATTTGTTTCAAACATACCTTGAAATGCAGCATCTTGAGCTGATGGAATGGTGGTGTTAAATGTATTTTTACTCGCTGCCGAAACAAAGACTGTATTAACAGCAGGCCTTCCCATTTGATCGTCTTGTGTATAAGTTCCGGAGAAATTAATTCCAGTAGGTTCTATTGGTGTTGAGTTATCATCATCATTAGAGCAATTAAATGCTACCGCAGAGATCAATAAGGCATATACTATTGTTTTTATATTTTTCATGATTCTATATTTTTATAAGTTGATTATTATTTAGACTTCGTTTCTACCCAAGCATTAATGTTTCCTGTTCCTCCAATTAACGTTTTTGGCACTTCAATTACAATAGACATTACGTTTGTCCCGGCAAAAGTATCTGATCCAGGATTATTGAAACCTCCTGGTGCATTACCCGCGATAATTTCACTGTATTGTGCAAAGTCAAAGAAAAACGGATCATCTCTTGGACCCGCAAATACCATTACACCATTGCTTCCTGTCGCGGTTACTGCTGGAGAGCCGTAGGCCGTAATATCTACTGAAGTTTGAACTGCACTGGTTTGAATAACACTATTCAATCCTGTAGTTGACGGGGATACGGGTCCGAAAACATACATCTTCCCATTTCTAGGAATCGCTTGTAATACTAGATCCTCGACATAATCTCCATCGGTATCAATATTAATTTCTACTAAAACATTTTCATCAAATGCTGCACCGGCCGTTGCTGTAGGACTTAATAATCCTTGAACATTTGCTACAAAAGCAATATTGTTTGTGTTTTCACCTTGAAAGGCATAGAAATCTGTGATATCACTTGTTCCACCTGCTACTGCAGGAGCATCAATGTGATCTGCTGCTACCATAAAGAAACCGGCAACCGCAATTGCTGAAGCTCCTAATAAAATTTTGATTTTTTTCATAATAAATTGAGATTTGTTGTTAATTATTTTTTGGTTCTCGCCTATATTTACGCAAATAAGTAAATAGCGGTTTTGTTAAAATTTTGTTAACACTAAAAACCATTTGAAATTTATTACTAAATCAATTGGTTTGATAACTCAAATAAAATAATTGTGAACCCATCTGCGAATGGCTGGATAAAAAAAATGTTCTCCTTTATTAAAAACACTGCTCCTGTTTTTAATGATTATAATGATTTATACTTTAAACTCAGGGCCAATGGTTTTATTTATGGTGTACTAAAATCTATACCACATTATATCATTCATGAGCACCAGTATTCTCAAGATGAAATTATAAAGGTGAACCTGTTGGATGCCCTTTACCATATTCATTGGTTCCATACAAAATCGGTAGACTTTGACCATTTTGTAAATACATTGCTTGCCTTTTATAAAGAGATGGAGGTCGCAGATCTATCGATTTGGGATAAGTTATTGATGGGGAAAAATAATTTTTCCATTTTAGAACGTGTTATTCACTCCGAGTCTTTGTAGACAAAAATATCCTTACTAAAAATTTTAATAAAGCAACTACAAGCACTTTGCTTTTTGTAGATGTTCTTGCTTTTAAAAGGTATTTAAACACACCCAATCATGTGAACACCTATGCTGCAAGTATAGAAACAATGGTGGTAAATATTAATTACGATGCTTTAAGTTTTAAGAATAAAAAGCTAATTTCAGATAAAGGCATTTTAAAGAAAATTAAAGAGTCTGTAGCCTTTATAAAGACTAACAGGAAAGATTTTAACCTATTTTATCGTAGAGCGATAGAAACAGATTTTAGCTTTGAAGAAAAAAAGTATTTTCTTGATGTGGCTTGTTTAACTGTTTGGGAAGACCTCTTTACCTCAGATTATGAATACAATTTCATTAGATCTATAGGGACAGATATGAACCTCTCTGAAGATAATATTAGCGACTCTTTAAAGCATATGGCTCATTTTTATGCAGAAAACAAAAAGCTTTTTCATCTCCTCAAGCCCTCAGACCCTTTGAGCAATTTCTACTTTAACTCTTCCCAATTAGCCTCAAAACTCATTAAAAGAAATAGTAAACGTATTATTAAAGAATTAACCCAAAGTAAAGAGTTAATGATTCTATTAACCCAAGCGACAACGCGAGAATTAACAAAAAAAGAACAAACTAAGGTACAACTACATTTATTAGATATTTTTAAAACCATTCCCAGTTTAGCTATTTTTATTTTACCCGGAGGTGCTATTTTATTACCTATTGTTATAAAATTAATTCCTAATTTGTTGCCTTCTGCTTTTGATGACAACAAAATTGATAAAGAGTAACGCTTGGAAAATATAAATAGCACTCAGGTCTATTAAAACTAGTGTTTTTTTTAGTCTAAGCAGAATAGGAACCGGCAGTCAATATAAGATCACAGTAAGCACATAAATGACACTCAACATACGACAATCATCATCAGTTTCATGTCCTGTTTTTGAAATTATTAATAAACCACATATTTTTATTCCAACCAGCTTTTAAAATCTTTTACTCGTTCCCGAGCCACAATAATCTCCTGTTCTCTATAATTGTTTAGTTTAATCTGAAGTCCGGAATTGGTATAACTCACCATATCTTTAATAGCATGAATATTCACAAAGAATTTCCTGTTAATACGAAAAAACTGTGATGGCAAGAGTTCTTTCTCTAAGGTATCGAGCGAGAGGTCTATTAAATAATTCCGCCCTTCCTTAGTATGAAGATATGTGCCTTTGTTTTCACTAAAAACACATTCTATATCATCAATATTAATCAATTTTAAATGCTGACCCACTTTAACAGAAAATCGTTTTTTGTACTCCTGTTCTATAGGGTTAACCAGTAGTTTTTTAATGTCATTAAAATCTAAAGTCACCCGTTGTTTCTCTCGGTAATCGTACTTTAAATTTTAAAACGGCCTGTTCCAATTCTTCGTCATCTATTGGTTTTAATAAATAATCAATACTATTTAACTTAAAGGCTTGAAGCGCATATTCATCATAAGCTGTGGTGAAAATAATAGCAGATTTTATGTCTATGGCATCAAAGATTTCAAAAGACAGGCCATCACTTAATTGAATGTCTAAAAATATGAGATCCGGGTGTTGGTTTTGATTGAACCAAGTGATTGCTTCTTCTACAGAATGCAATAGCGTGTCTGCTGTAACACCTATAGTTTGTAACATACGCTGTAAACGTCGTGCTGATGGTTTCTCGTCTTCAATTATAATTACTTGCATAGTGAATTATTCGGTTATTGCTTTGTTGGATTGCTAGACTGTTGGATTAGTGCGTGACAAATTGATGCTACCGTTTTCTAATCATTTTTCAACTTTTAGCTATTGCCTAAACATATTATTCCCAACGCCTTTTATCATCATCCATATACTTATCAATCTGGCGCTGTTCCCACGCTTTTCCAAATATTAAATTTTTTCCAAAAACACTTAAAAAATGAAAAAACAAGCCAATACCCCAAAAAATAGGAGTAGAAAAAGTCCCGAAGCTAAATAGTGGCTGGTCTGAATTACTTGTAATAGTGACAATCAAAAAAATATTTATAAGTAAATACACTACCAAATGTACATAAAAACCTCTTATATTATCGACTTTCTTTTTTGCCCTTAGGTAAGCTTCTTCTCTTTCAAAATTTTGCTTTGAATCAGCTTCTTCAAAGGGCTCTATCTCATATTTTCTCATTGTATTATTTTTTAAAGTGAATTACTCTTGTTACGCTCCTCTTCCATGAATTTTTCAATCTTACGTTGTTC
The DNA here is from genome assembly GCF_026625145.1 of Lacinutrix neustonica. GTDB lineage: Bacteria > Bacteroidota > Bacteroidia > Flavobacteriales > Flavobacteriaceae > Lacinutrix > Lacinutrix neustonica. The sequence continues at coordinate 1,168,187 of NZ_CP113088.1, forward strand.
CCAATCCCGACCAAGGACTCCATTATTTATAAATACTTTGTAGGCGTGAAAGGATAAGCCAACTCCCCAGCCAATGGCAGAGAACCGTGAACCATTTATATTCCCAATACGTTCTGTAATTAATAAATATTAAAAACGGAATCACTAAACAATACGAGATTAAGTTATAATAAAAGCCTTTTAATTCTTCTACGTGCTTACGTGCTCTTACGTAGGTGTCGTCCATTTGTTTTTTTGGTAATTGTTTCATAACTGTTATTTGTTTGGTAAGCATGGGAATAGCCACTCTAAAATGCGTTTTATCCTCGGTAATACTTACTTGTTTGTTTGTTAATAATTGGTAGCGCTGTCTAATGTTATTTAAACCTACACCACTACTCTTTTTCACGACTTGTTTGGTTTGTAAATTGTTTTCAACAACGAGATGTCCTTCATTTTCATAAATTTTAATATGCAATGGTTTACCAGAGGTCACTATGTTGTGCTTTACAGCATTTTCTAGTAATAACTGAAGTGCTAGGGGCACAACTTTAGCTTCAGGGTTTTGGGCCTTTTCAGGAATATCAAACACGATGCTATCTTCAAAACGCATTTTTAAAAGCGACATATAGGTTTTAGCAAATTGTAGTTCTTCATCTGCTGTAACCAAATCTTTATTCTTTTGTTCTAAAACATAGCGATAGACTTTTGATAGGCTCGTGGTAAATTTTTGTGCGCTATCTGGATTTTCTTCAATTAAACTTGTTAATACGTTTAAACTGTTAAATAAAAAATGAGGATCTAATTGATTCTTTAACGCATCAAACTTGGCACTGGCAGTACCCGCAATAACTTTTTGCTCTTTTACTTTATTCTCCTGTTTGTGTTTTTGGTAATAGGCAATATAAAATATGGCGGTTACCGTGATGGATATGGTTAAGGAAAACCAGTAATTTAATACCGATTCAGAACTAATAAAAAGCCTAAACGGTTGATTATAAATAAAGACTTTCGCTACTAAACGCAATAAAAAAATAGCAAAAACGGAAATGAGTACAGAGAAAAATGAAGCAAATATTATGTTTTTTAGTTTATAGAAATCGCTTTTATATCGCGCAACTAAAAGTCTAAAAACATACGCATTAGACATATACAGTACTACAGAGTATATTTGGTTATATATAAAGGTTTCCAATAGTTTTTCATTGAATTCTATTTCACTCCCTGTGAAATAAATTATTATTCCAATGATTAAGAATATTAAAACACCAATTGAAAAGGCTCTTCCTAAATCTTTAAAAAACGCTAACATAGATTACTCTTTACACGATTCGGCAATAATTTGCAGGACTCTTTCCTTTCCCCAATTAGGATGGAATTTAGATTTTGGTTTAAAGTTAGCAAAAAGATTAAGAGCTGCTTTTAAATCTTTACAAAAAGGTGTTACCTCTTGACCAAAGTATTTAGCACTACCCATACCCCAATCCGCTTTCATATAGACTACTCTTGGATTATCTCGGCGCTAATTTTAAAGCCTCAGCATAAATCTGAGACACCTTTGAGGCTAAGATCATGCCGTACTTTGCGCCATCGCTAGCCACATATACGGTATGTAGTAAGGCTTGCATAACCAAAATTTCAGGATTTTGTTTTGAAATCGCAGTAGCGTCATTAACAAAGTCCTGTGCCCGTTTTAATTGTGCGTTTAAAGCATCAACATCCTTCATTTTGGTAAATGCATCAAGAATTAACACTTGAGCGGCATAATAAGAAGGTAACCAATTCTCGGTTTCTGCACTTGCAATACGCTCAAATACATTGGCGGCATCACTGATTTTATTTTCCTGCCAAAGTGCAAAGGCTTTTTCCATACCTATTTCATAATGAGTAGGTAGGACAGAGGATTCCTGTGCTTGTGTTTCAAATTGAGTAGTTAAAGACATGATGATTAAAAATACGAGTCTGTACATAATATGTGGTTTTAAGGTTTAAGCAAATATCCTTTGAAACACTTTGTTTTAAAAAAGGTATTGTCTGAAATGTCATTTATTCATTCTGAAATGTGAATTACGTTGTTTAAGTGTTGCAATGTTACATCCCAAAAACATTTAATAATCTTAAAAATGGAAAGAGGTAGACTAAAGAAAATTAACTAACTTTAAATCGCTTAATGAATCGAACCAAAAAATAAGCAATGGATTTCACCCTCATCGTACAAACAGTCATTGGCATTACTATTATATTTCTTATGCTCTTTAACATGTATCTCTATTTTAATGATGAGAAAGACGATACCATAAACTTCATTATAAAACAATGGGCCTATAATAAATACTTTTTTTTACCCTTGGCGTGGGGTGTTTTAGGCGGACACTTCTTTTTAGGGAGTCAAGTGCCCATACTGGGGCCTAATTCGTGGTTGCCTGTTATACTAGTAGTGGTATTACTACTTGCTATTTTATTTGTTGGACTTAAGCAACCAAAGGATTTTGTTATGAAGCGACGCATTCAGTTTCTGCTCCTTATTATTGGTGTTTTGTACGGCCATTTTTTTTGGTCACAACGGCATTTAGACTATTTTGAATTTTTCAATTAACACCCATGCAAAATTTAGACCTCTATATAAAAAAACATCCTAAATTAGTTCGTATGGTACAATACGTACTCATGGGGTTATTTGTATTTTTAATACTGTTTGATATCATCTTAGCCGCGACAGATAATATTACCATTAGCGAAGTCATAAAAGGGGAAACCGAAAAAGCCTTTTTTGTATTAACCTATTTCACGGGGCGCTTTAGCCATGAATTTATTTATTACAAGAAAAAGCAACAAATTAGTCAGCGATGTCCTGGGCACTATTATTCTCTTTGGAGTGGCTGCACTGATTTTCTTTTTAAAAATCGGTCCATTATTAATGGCTGTTGTTTCTGAAATACCGTCTCAGCCGACACAAAACGAAATACGTATTGCGCACGCCATTTCTATGGCTTTTGGCATGTTGATAGGGTATTTTTTTTGGCGTCAACAACATGTGGGTGCATAGTGCATAGTGCATAGTGCATAGTGCATAGTGCATAGTGCATAGTGCATAGTGCATAGTGCATAGTGCATAGTGCATAGTGAAAAATACGAATTATGAAAATAACAAACTCTCCTCGTTTTAAATATACATTTCTAGGGTTAACCATGTTATTGCTTATAGGCTGCAAAGCAGTATTGGCAGCAAAGTATGACGCGATCATAATAGAAAATTTAGACACAAGCACGACTGAGACATTCGCTTTTATAGCAAGTGTTTCTAATGGTACAGATAGCAATACGTTCATGGAAAGAGCAGACACCTACAACGCAATCATTGGCGCTTTTGAAACCTTAGAACTTCAAGCCGGAGCAAGACCACTACCAAAAAACAAAGCCTCCGAAAAAATAAATGCCATTTTAAACACACGGGGTAAACCCAGTTTAAGCAGAGATTATCTAAGTGCCTTCGCCTTTAAACGTATTGCCGAAAATATAAAAAAATGAAAGACACGGACAGCTCTTCAGGATTGAAACCCTTAGTTGTTACTCTTTTTAAAGGTGAAATTTTAATTTTCTTAGACCAAGCAATTACTGACGAAAGCTTTTTAAAACGATAAGTCATGACAGATAATACTATAAACCTTATAGAAGAGATAAAAAAATATAGCGACCACCATTATTCAAAAAGACATCACAGCAGTATGTGGATTTAGTGAACGTCAAGTAGAAGCGATTGCTAAACAAACCGAATTAATAAAGATTGGTCTTATTTCACGGAGATATAGACGAGGATTTACTTGACTTCTTTTTGGAAGGCTTAGAAGCCATGGTACAAAATTTCATCCATACCCTAAAAGGCCTTTTATTAGTTACATTAGAGAAACTTTGGAATAGTATTATTACCATATTATATTCAGCTATTGGTATTGAAGTGTACTAAACCGCAACGTTTTTAAAACCATCAAAATACTTCATATACTACTAAAATTCTAACGGCCTCATCTTTTCTTACGAAATAAAAGTATTGAAAATTAAGCGTTTAAGACTATTAATGCTTTGAATTTACGTATATTATTATGCGCAAATTAATCAAAGTCCAATAGTATGAACAATTTAATACTCACGACCCTATTTCTAACAATAGGCCTCACTATGCATAGTCAAAATGAAACATCTGTTTTGCAAGCCAAAACGGCATCAAATGTTAGACCTGATATTCAAAACCAAACGATTACCAGTCTATTAACTTTAAAGTGGTATCATTTAAATTGCGATTTTAAAGTCATAAAGAATAAAAAAGTTGCGACAGAAAAATCAAGCACCGATAGATTTACACACCAAACGAAAGACTTTTTTATTAAGTTTTATGGAGGTATTGCGATTCGCTTAACCTAGGGATAACAAATGGGTATTTCTACAGTAGTCTCATTTTTTTTTGAAGTAAAGGTTTTTGGAAAGTTATTATTAAGTACTGCTATTAATTCTAGGGATAACACTTCTAAATCGCGCCTCTCACGGCTACACTTTTCAACTATAAATTATCCAATTGATTATCCGTTCCTTTTTCACTTATGGTCCGGAAGAACCCTACAAAAAAGAACTGATCTGCTGCTGGTCGTAATGCGCGACGGGCAAAAGTATTATTTACATCTGCTGTGTTAGCATATTGATAACCATTAACGTTTTTGGTTCCCAATACATTATTAACCGAAAAATATAAAATCTTCTGCTGACTCAATAAATACGCCCAATTGAGACTCAAACTGCTATAGCTTTTAGTTTTCTGATTTAAAAATCCTTCCACGTTTGGGTTGGTATACGATCTCCCGGAAGCTAAAGCATAACTAAAGCCTATCTCGGCTTTTCCAATCATCAATCCAGTATTTTCCTACCAAAGAGAGGTTATGGCTATTGGCGAAATTTGGTTGCGCCGCCATGGGATAGTTTCTATAGTCGCGTTCCGTATCTAGAAACGAATAACTTACCCAATAATCCAAATTTTTAAAACTCTTATTGTCTCTGTAAAATAAATCTAAGCCTTTGGCATATCCCATCCCTTGATTGTTGTAATCGCTATCCAGTCTAGTAAACGCTGTCTCGTATTTCACTAAATTGCTATAGTTTTTAATATAGGTTTCTGCTCTAAAAATGCGTCCGTCGTTATTATACTGATAATTTAAAATATAGTGTTGGGCGTGTTCCGCTTTTAACTGTTGTTCAAACTTTAAAATAGCGCTGTTTGGATTTTGATAAAAATCGCCATAAGCCAATGACAATTGACTTCTCTTTCCTGTTTTATAAGCAACAGACAGTCTTGGGGAGATTGTTGTTTCATCAAGAAGTTCGCTGTATTCTCCCCTCAATCCTATTTTTAGCGCTAATTGTCTTGAAAAAATAAGATCTGCTTCTCCAAAAACCGCCGAAATACCATTATCATAACCATAGTCAAAAGGTGAAACCATTGTATCTTGATATGCTTCATTAAAACGGGTCGCAAAATACTCTACTCCAAAATTAAGTTTGTACCGGTTACTAAACTTTTTTCTTAATTTAAATTTCGCATGAAGCGAGTTTTCGGTTGCCTCTATAACTCTTGTATTAATGTTGCTATTCGTTTGGGCTTGGGTATAACTAAAACCTGAAGACAGTGTCCAACTCTTTTTTAGTTGGGCTTGATAGGAACTGTTGAAGTATACATTGTTATTATTGAGCTTGAAACGGATGCCCTCCGGATCATTTATATCCTCTTGAATTAACTCAAATTTAGAAGCATCGAAAGCGGTATATGCTTTTAGCAATCCGTTATTCGTTTGATGTCTATAAACCGCTTCACCAGATCCCGATTGGAAAGGTTTAATCCATTGATTTCTATCCTTAAAAAGTGCTAAATAGGGATCTAAATTTATATAAGAGGCATTCACACTCAATGAATTGCTATCCCATTTTTGAGTATTCCCCAAGGTGGCACCAACGGTCATAATGCCAATATCTGTCTTCTCTTGATCTGGTTCATCGATAGTATTTAACAACAGCACACTTGACAACGCTTGCCCATATTCTGCAGAGTACCCCCCTGTTGAAAAAGTAATCCCGTCAAAAAGAAACGGAGAATAACGCCCACGTGTCGGGCTATTATTTGTCGTTGGGGTGTAAGGTGTAAATACACGAATACCATCTATAAATATTTGAGTTTCTTCTGCTTCTCCTCCGCGCACAAAGAGCCTCCCATCTTCGGCCACCGTTGTGGTACCTGGTAAGGTTTGTAAGGCACCTACAAAATCACCTAAAGCACTTGCCGTAGTGACTACGTCCAGCGGTTTTAATACCGACACCTTACTATTGTCGCCTGCAGAAAATGTGCCTGCAGAGAGAACGACGGTATCTAGAGTATTGACATCATCCCGTAATGTTATCTTTAAATTTTGTAAAGTACTCACATCGTTTGTCATTTGATACCTTTCGTAAGAAACAAATGAAACAATAAGCCTTTGCGTGCCTGATTCGCTGGTTGCAAACGTAAATTGGCCTTTAACATCAGTGGTATTTCCATCATAAGTGCCTTCCAAATATACATTTGCACCTTCAATAGGATTATTTTTAGTATCTGTTACAAAGCCGGTAATAGTAGTTTGTGCTGAGAGTTGCAAGCTGATTAATAGAATGAGAATGGTTAGTAAAGACTTCGTCATGTTCATTAGTTTTATTTGATACCACAAAGGTGTATTTGTAGTCTCTATTTTAAAACTTATACTTACTGAACTGTGACATTTTGGAGATGAATTGACTATTTTTACTAAAAAAGAATCAACCAGGATGAAATTGTTAAAAAGGCACACCTTCTATATATTATTTGCCCTTTTGATAGGTATAGAAACAATAATCGCGAATTTAGAAGGCTTACAAAATGTGCACTATATTTCTAAACCTTTAATTGTTGGCGCGCTACTATTTTACTTTATTAGTAAAAGCAAGCACTTGAGTTTTAATATTAGAAAACTTACCGTACTTGCCCTAGGATTCTCCCTAATAGGTGATATCCTTTTACTTTTTGTTTTTAAATCTAAAGCTTTTTTTATTACTGGCTTACTAGCTTTTTTAATAGCGCATGTCATGTATTCTTTACTTTTTTTTAAGCAAAGAAATAAAAGTAAAAAACCACAGATTTGTATTGTATTACTCGTAGTCTATGCTTTAATACTTTTTTGGTTTTTAAAATCTGGATTGAATGATTTATTGATCCCCGTCATCCTGTATATGCTTGTGCTACTAACCATGGCCACCCTTGCTTTTTTAAGACAAGGTCGCGCAAACACTGTAAGTTATAACTTGGTGCTTATAGGGGCATTAATTTTTATAATTTCCGATAGTCTTTTAGCTATTAACAAATTCTACACACCCGTTCCTCTATCAAGTTTTAGTATTATGTTTACTTATGCGTTAGCACAATTGCTAATTACTACTGGCATATTAAAAGGTTTAAAAAACTAAGACTTATTATAAGGCCTAATGATCAACCGTGCCGCTTTATCAAAGTTAATATAATTGTAGGTCCAATTAAATAAGACAATAACGCGATTACGGAAACCAACCAATGACATCAAGTGAATAAACATCCAAATAAACCATGCAAAAAAGCCAGCAAACTTGTAATGTTTTAAATCGACAACGGCTTTATTTCTTCCTATAGTAGCCATAGAACCTTTGTCTTTATAAACAAAAGCCTTCATGGGGTTACCATTAATTAAATGCAATAAGTTTTTACCTAACAATTGCCCTTGTTGAATGGCGGGCTGTGCTACTTGTGGATGCCCTTCAGGGAAGGCTTCGGTTCGCATTAATGCAATATCACCTAATGCAAAAACAGAATCAAAACCCTCTACTTGATTATATGCATTCACTTTGTAGCGATTTGAACGGTCTTGAAGGGCGTTTGCATTTAAGCCATGCACAGGATTCCCGGTAACACCTGCTGCCCAAATAAGGGTTTCGGACTTCAAAGTCAACTCTGCATTGGTCTGCACCGTCTTACCATCGTAATCTTTAACTTGTGTGTTACAATGCACGATAACACCAAGGTCTTTTAAGAATAATTCAGCTTTGCGAGATGCATGTTCACTCATGGGTGGTAACACTGTGGAGTGACCTTCTAACAAATGAATTTTCATCATATTGGGATCGAGATCTTTATAATCTTTTGGTAAAATATTATTTTTGAGTTCTGCTATCGCACCTGCAAGCTCAACTCCAGTAGGGCCACCTCCAACAATGACGAAATTGAGAAAAGCCAAACGCTCTTCTTCAGTTTCAGCAATAGCCGCCTTTTCAAAATTTTGCAATATCAAACTTCTAATATCTAGCGCCTGTGAGACCTCTTTCATTGGCATGCTGTGTTTCTCAATGGTTTTGTTTCCAAAATAATTGGTTTTGGTGCCTGTGGCCAATACCAAATAATCGTATGAGAGGTTTCCAATGGTGGTTTGAATTTCTTTTTTATCGGCATCAATCTTTTCCACCTCTGCCGGACGAAAAAAAGACCTGTTGTGCTTTTTAATAATTTTACGCAAAGGGTAAGCTATCGAATCGGGCTCTAATCCGAGAGGAAGAGACCTGATATAACAAAGGTTGAAAGGTGTGGTAGTTGTGCTTATCCAATAAAATCACCTGAGCTTTTTTATTAGCGAGCATTTTAACAAGGCTCACTCCTGCAAAACCACCACCAACGATCACGATTCGGGAAAGTCAGATTTAGGAATATTCATAAAAAGGTATTGACGTATATTAGTATCTAAAGATACAAATTAAGTGTTTTAAAGTCTATTTTAAAAGTTGAAATCTATTTGTTCTACAAAGTTGTTTTCATCATGACATGACGCTTCCATTATTTTACTGTTTCCAGCAATGAGGGTCTTCTTTAATAAACAGATTCTCACAGTTCAACTACGACCACTACAAGAGCAGCATTAATCTTTCTATAACATTACTCTTTTGATTTTAAAATCGAATATATGCTACAACAAGAATTCGATTACCTTATTTAGCCGTTAATATACCCGAAATTGTCTAATCCTAGATCCTTCTAATGGACTGATATATGGGCTTAACAGATTAGTCACCTGAGGACAGAACAGGGGCCAAATAAATATTATTAATAATCTTGTAACATATGTTACTTTTACGCTACTTATATAGCGAAGAAGAATTTTTAATTAAATGCTGTTTCAAAACCTAACCAATGACATTGAATAAAGAGCTAGAACATAGTTTTGTAGAATTGCTTGAAAAAACCGAACATTGTTCACAAAGTTTGCCGTTTATATACAAACAACTATGATGCACATAATGATTTGTTTCAAGAGATTACAATACAGCTACGGAAGGCGTATCCAAAATTTCGAGGCGATTCTAAGTTCAGTACCTGGATGTACCGCGTTGGTTTAAATACTGCTATTACGCTTTATAGAAAGTCTAAACGGACGATAAACACTTCAGAATTTGACGCCGTACAGTTTAAAATTAAAGCTGAAGATTATGACGATACAGAAGAACAACAGTTGAAGTTATTGTACAGTGCTGTGCATGAACTAAATGATATTGAAAAGGCCCTTGTTTTCTTGTATTTGGAGGACAAAAATTATAGAGAAATTAGTGAAACCATGGGTATAACTGAAGTCAATGCTAGAGTGAAAATGAACCGCGTGAAGACAAAGTTAAGAACCATTTTAAATCCGTGATCCTATGGATAAATTAGATGTATTAAAAAAACACTGGCAAAAAGATGCCGTTGAGGAGGAGCAACTGTCTTCTTCACAATTATACCCAATGTTATTAAGAAAGTCGTCTTCGATTGTGAAGACTCTATTCTATATTAGTATTGCCGAATTTGTATTACGGGTATTAATTTCCTTTTTACCCCTACTCTCTAAATCTTACAGAGACAGGATAGAAGCGTCCAACATGGATGAGACCTTGTTAAACACGCTCACGGGCTTTAGTTTTACTGGTCATTCTTGTGTTTGTGTATTTATTATATAAATCACACAAACGAATATCGGTTACTGACAGTACTAAGAAACTAATGGAAAGTATTATCAAAACACGTAAAGTCGTTAAATACTATGTGGGTTATAATCTAATTATGGCTTTTGTCACCATGGTTGGCATGTCTTATTATTCGTCCACGACCAACCCGAAGTTGCAAATGTGGTAACAAAATTAGACACTAGCGGTAAAATTATAGTGTGTGTCGTGGTGTTGCTTATTACTGTGTTATTTGTTACCGTAATCCGGTTATTCTATAAATTAATTTATGGTATTTTAATGAAACGCCTAAATAGAAATTATACCGAATTAAAGAAGTTAGAAGTATAAACCGCAACGCATCTTAAAGTGCTGGGTTTAGTGTAAACTGACTACCGATAGCAAGCAGCCTGAATAGCTAAAAAAATTAACTTTCTAACCACTCCCGTTGTTTGTTCAATTCTTCCTGTGCTTCCAGTTCTTCTTGTGGAATTACCTTTAAAAAAGAGGGGTGTTGCTCAATAGCATATTCTATTTTCTTTACAATATCGTCAATAGATTCATTATCATAATCTATTTCCAAAGGTGCTTTGATTTCAAAGGTTTGGTACACGTTTTTCTTTTTTACACGCAATCCTTTCTTATCAAAAGAGCGTCTAAAACCATCAATAACAATAGGAACCACTATAGGCTTATAGCGTTTTATAATGTGAGCTGTTCCTTTACGAATGGGTTTGAAAGGCGTTGTTGTGCCTTGGGGAAACGTGATCACCCAGCCATCGTCTAAAGCCTTACTAATAGCCGAAATATCACTCATTTTCACCTGACGGTTCACCTCTTTACCTTCACTTCTCCAGGTACGCTCAATACTAATAGAACCTACATAAGCCAATATCTTGGGTAAAAGTCCCGATTTCATCGTTTCCTTTGCAGCGACGTAGTATAAATTTAGTTTGGGGTGCCACAGGTATCCCACATTTTTAATGGAGTCTTCTCTTCCACTTAAGCTCGCATTAAACACATGAAACATGGCAACCACATCGGCAAAATAGGTTTGGTGATTTGAAATGAATAACACATTAGTGTCCGGCAAATCCTTTATAATTTCAGAACCCTCAATCTGTAGTTCATTAAAGCCACGAAAGCGTCTATGAGACAATGCACCCAAAATACGGATGAGCCACTTTTTTATGAATAAATTGTGTCCGAAAGGATTTTTTTTGAATAATCCCATAGTAATTTTAGCTATTAAGTCTTACAAATGTAAAGAAAGCATCTTATTTAAGCGCAGTGTTTAACAAGTCTTTCACTTCACTTAACATCATTGCTGTTGCTCCCCAAACAGAATGACCGTTCAGTTTATAGGCCGGAACATCTACAGAAACATCATAAGCCGTTGATACTGTTTTAGTAATCAAATGTGCATCATTCAAGAAATCATTAATATGGACTTCTAGTAATGCCTCTACTTCATCATCTTGTTTTGTAAAAATTGGAGTCGAATCACAAATCCCTATAAAGGGCTGCACATAAAAATTACTTGGTGGAATATAAATTTGTGTCAATTGCTTGAGTACTGTTATATCCTCTTGGTTAACACCCACTTCTTCTTCGGTTTCACGCATGGCCGCTTCTTCTTTTGTTTCCCCTGCTTCTAATTTTCCACCCGGAAAACCAATTTGTGCAGAATGTACACCTTTATACGTTTTTCTTAGAATGAGTATAATATGTGTTTCATGATCTAAGTTAGGATAAAATAAAGCCATAACGGCAGCCTGTCGCGCATCCTTTATCTTACCGGCTTGCAATTTCACCAAATGTTCTCTGTAGGGTGGAGACATTTTCAATTGAGAAGACAGCCCCGGTAAGGGTAAATTTTCTATGCCTTTTATCGCTTTAGAAAATACATCAAATTTCATGAATTATGGATTATGAGGGTTATTTGGTAAAATAAACTAAGAAGTGAAGATAATAATAAATACCAATGTGAACCTATGCACATTGCGTAAATATCAACTTTTTTAATTAAAAACAAAAAGGTATTACCTCGAAAACGGTGTCACTGTATTTTCGCTAAAAATACCATTAATAAATTGATACATTCACTACCAATTAATTCATAAATCAAAAAAAACAGAATACACAATTCAACTTTTTCGCGCACTCCTTTTATTTACTATTCCTTTTACTGGTACTTGTAATACAAACGTTAGCCATCAAACTTCAAAGTTATACAGCTGGAGTAATAACCTACAAACCGACAATGGGTATTCGTCGCAACATGCTACTTTCTGAATCTCATCTAAAGAAACACACAAATCATATTAAAATTCAAAAGTATCTTAGAGAATTGTATCTAATAAAAGTAGAATTAGAGGAGGCCTCTGTTCATACTAAAAAGCCTGTTTTAGAATAACAATTAGACATTATTTAAGCAAAAAGCTGGTTTATGAAGTCAGCTTTTTTATTTTTGATCATTCATTACTTTTTATTTATGCGTATAACACTTATTTTTTGTACTTTCTTTTTACTATTTAATTGTGGAGAAGATCACTCTAAGCAAAAGAAAACGTCTTCTACTACAATTAGAAAAGAAATTAAAAAGGTTAAAGACACAACAGGCGTCGAAACTCCAGTGGACAGTTCTAAATTATCTTTAGAAGAAAGATATCTGCCGCTAAATGACGACAATGCCATGGCATTCTTCCGCGAATATGGTGAAAGACATCCCGAAAATAAAGTAAGGATTTATACTGAATTTGGAAACATAGATATCCAGTTATTTGACAAAACTGAATTCCACAGAGCCAATTTTATTTTTCTAACAAAAAATAAAATTTTCGATGGCACTCAATTTCATCGTGTCGTAAAAGATTTTGTTATTCAAGGCGGTAACTCAGATGACCGAGACGTAGTGAAAAAGAGAGGCAAAATAGGAAGGTACCTTTTACCACCGAGATGTTAGACACGGCTATCAACATCATCGGGGAGTGATATCTATACCCAGTAGTGAGATTGAAAACGCCTATAAGTTGGCCTCACCTTTTGAGTTTTTCATTACCCAAACCAATCAATACCACCTTGATGGACAGTATACGATTTTCGGAAAAGTTATTAAGGGTCTAGAGGTTATGAATAAAATTGCAGAAGTAGAAACCGATAGTGGCGACTGGCCCATCCGTAATGTTTACATTACTAAAGTGGAGGTATTAAAATAGTTTTGGCTTTTGGCTTTTGTCCAGGTCATTGCTTATACAAACTCGGTAAGCTAATTTTATACTTTACGGCAATGATTCTAATGACAATGACAACTAATCCAGCGATGATAAAGACGAAATCTCCTTCAATAGGAAGTCGTTTTATTAAGAAATAGGCGATTCCTCCAAAAATACAGGCTGTTGCATACACCTCTTTTCTAAAAATCACAGGGATTTCATTACATAAAATGTCACGAATAACGCCACCAAAACACGCAGACATCGTACCTAAAGCAATACATAATATGGGATGTAATCCTGCTGAAATTCCTTTCTCTACACCAACAACAGTATATAATCCAATCCCTATAGTATCGAATAAAAACAATGATTTTCTTAGATAATCGATTTTCGATTTTAAAATCACTGCAAAAATTGTTGAGGCCGTAATGACATAAACGAATGTGATGTTGGTCATCCAACTTACAGGCGTATCACCGATAAGTACGTCACGCAGTGTCCCTCCTCCTACAGCAGTCACAAAGGCGATGATGAGGATTCCAAAAGGATCCATCTTTTTGTTTAAGGCTACTAAAACGCCGTGAAATTGAAAAAGCAATGGTACCTAAAATGTCAATAATGTAAAACATGAGTTATAGCTTTAATGTCACACTGAGTAAAGTCCAAGTGTGTTTTCGTTTAAAATAGGTCTTCGACTGCGATCAGGCGGCTGGTTATATTCAAGATTTATACACTTTTTTCTTAAGGAGAGCATTCCCCTTTTTAAATCTCAAAAGTGTTTCACACACTTTTAGCAAAATGAAAAGTAACTCTCGTTCGTTTTAATTTTATAGATCCCAAAATAAATTTGGGATAAGCGATTCACACACTTTTTGCACATGAACAAAGTGGTTCTCTGCTTACATTTGTTGGGTATAGTAATTGTAATCTTTAATTACGGTGTTTAAAAATTCAATAGGTGTTTGTTTTGGGTCTACTTGCATCACGTCACTCACACGTTTATTTAAAGATAAAATAACATTATGATTTCCTTTTCGATTCGCGTCTTCATATACTGTTTTAATGGTTTGCATTTCAGTATCGTTAAACAATGTTACCTGACTGTACATTGGCAAATATCCTGGATCTATATCCCTAAGAATAGTATCGCTTAAGGTCACTTTTCTTTTTAACGAGATCACCGTTGTTCCTGCCGCCATATCGCCTAAACGCTGGCCATTTCCTTTCAATAAAATCACTAAGGCCGCTAAACCACCGAAGTGATTACCACATCTACAATACGCATAATCCAACGTACAAAATAGTTACCGAAGCCTGGTTTTGAACCGTCTAACTTAACCACTCTTGTTTTTATTAAATGTTTGCCTATGGTTTGACCGTTCCAAAACGTTTCTAACAACACATAATATAAAAAAGCAGGCAGTGACACTAGTAAGTAAATGGCCCAAGTATCCCCTAAATCAAGATCTAATGCCACCAATAATAAAATACTCAAGATGAGATAGGCATAAATTATAGCAGTATCTATAAGGTATGCCCACATTCTATCGACAATAGTGGCTGCATTTTGTTGTATGCTTACATTTTGAGCGGTTTCTATTTGAAATTCCTTCATATTTTCTTTTCTTTGAAAGCAAAAGAGGGTACTATATGCGTGAGGCTGCTTTCGTGAAGCAAAATAAGGATAAATGGTTAACATTTGAAAATGTTCTGTTAAATAAAACAGTAATTTCACCAGATGCTTTATCAAACCTATATATAGAAATCACTGATCATCTTAGCTATGCTAAAACCTTCTACCCCGATAGCAATACTGAAGGCTACCTAAACGGTTTAGCATCTGTGGCGCATCAACAAATTTATGAGACTAAAAAAGAATCAAAAAACAGGATTATCACGTTTTTTACACATGAGTTCCCACTTATGTTTTTTCATCACCATCGCGAATTACTAGTAGCCTTTCTCGTCTTTACATTATTCGTCATTGTTGGCGTTTATTCTGCTGCTAATGAAGGCGACTTTGTTCGAGGTTTTCTAGGTGACAATTATGTAAACATGACCATGGAAAATATTGAAAAGGGAGACCCCATGGGCGTATATAAAGAACAAGGGGAATTCCACATGTTTTTAGGTATCACCTTAAACAATATCAAAGTCGCTCTTATGGCCTTTGGGTATGGGATTATGTTCGCTATAGGTTCGCTTTTCATTATGATGCAGAACGGCATCATGCTTGGCAGTTTTCAATATATGTTTTACGAACAAGGGTTACTGTGGGAATCTGTAAGAACCATTTGGATTCATGGTACCATTGAAATTTCAGTAATTATAATAGCCGGTGCTTCCGGTCTAGTTTTAGGAAACAGCATGCTCTTTCCTGGTACTTATACGAGGTTAGCATCTTTTAAACGAGGTGTAATGAACGGGCTTAAAATTTTAATGAGTACCATTCCCTTTTTTATTATCGCAGGCTTTTTAGAAGGCTTTGTGACGAGACATACTGAAATGCCGGATTGGCTGGCTATTTTAATTATTACAAGTTCATTGACGCTAATATGTTTCTATTATGTGTTTTACCCCATGGCTTTAAATAAAAAAGAAAAACAAAAATTAGCGTTACAAGAACAAGAATTACATTTACTTCCAAACCAACTAAACGAACATCATGAAAACCTACATCGATTTTAAAAAACAACGCGAATTGGGCGAGATTTTTACAGACACTTTTGCTTTTATTCGTAACGAATACAAACCGTTGTTCAAATCTATTATAGCTATTGCAGGCCCTTATTTATTATTGTTTTTATTTGCACTAGTCTTTTATATATATACTATGGGGGGTCAATTCAATCTTGATTTCACCAACCCTCAAGCTAACGCTAATTTATTTTACTGGTGCCAACGTAATTATATTAATTTTAGCCTACCTAGTCTATATTATTTCTGCCATCTTAGCTTATGTGTTTACGGTATCTACGACATTGCATTACATGAAATCGTATGAAGAAAATAGAGGTCTGGTTCAGTTACAAGACATACGAGCGCAAGTCAACCATTCGTTTTGGGGCTTTTTTGGATTGAGTGTTTTAAAATTTTTAACCATTATTGTCGCTGTCATGATATGCTGTTTCCCAGTACTCTACTTTATGATTCCTATGGCCATTGTTATGCCTATTTATGTCTTTACAAAGCAAGATGCTACTGGAGCCTATAGTGAAAGTTATAGCTTGATTAGAGATGAATTATTAATGACTTTTTTAACCGTTTTATTATTATTTATCTTAGTCATGGTATTGAGCTTTGTATTTGCCCTACCGGCCACCATGTATACTTATCTAAAAATGGGTCTTTTTTCGGTGACATCGACCCCACCGCTTTAAATACTATTGTTGATCCAGTTTATATCATGCTTAATGTATTGAGCTCTTTCTTTCAATTTCTATCTAATATTGTGATTGTAATCGCTTCTGTGTTTATCTACTTTAATTTAAACGAAAAAAAGCATTTTACAGGAACATTTGAACGTATAGACACTCTAGGTAAAATAGAATAGCACATGCCACTTTTAAGAGTTTTCTTTTTGTTTTTCATCCTTTTTAACTTTAGTTTTTCACAACAAGACGCTACAGTTACAAAAGAAACTTCGTATTATAAAAAGCAGGAACTCTCTAAAACAGATTTACAAGAATATAAAAAGGACCACGCTTTTAATTATGAAATAAAGCCGAGAAAATGAAGATTCTTGGTGGGCCAAATTTAAACGTTGGCTGTACAATGGCTTAAAAAAAGTTTTAGAAGCTATTTTTGGTATGGAATCCGCTGGTGGTGTTTTATGGTTTATACTCAGAATACTCCCTTATATTTTACTCGCGGGCTTAGTATTTCTCTTAATTCGTTTTTTTCTAAAAGTCAATGCTAAGCATTTTATTTCCGGTAAAACTAAAAAAGGCACTATGGCCTTTACTGATGAAGAGCAGATTATTAAAAATGAGGATATTACTATTTTAATTTCAGAAGCCGTCAAACAAAACAATTATCGCTTAGCCATTCGATATTATTATTTATGGTCTCTAAAAACGCTTACCGAAGCCCATATTATTGATTGGCAACCTCAAAAAACGAACGAGGATTACAAAAAAGAAATCGTGAGTAACACAATGCTAAGCCAATTCGAAAAAATAACTAGAATTTATGATTACATCTGGTACGGTGAATTTGAGATTGATGCTCCAAAATTTGAACATTTAAAATTAGAATTCATTACCCTAAATAACCAAATTAACTAATAGCTATTGAGTAATAAAGGTAAAATATATGTGGTCCTTACGGCGTTGGCGATACTACTTATTGTGGTCTTAGAAGCTAATAAGCCCGAGGAATTAAATTGGTTTCCCTCATACGCGAAACACCACAAAATTCCGTTTGGAACCTTTATCTTCCATGCACAAATGGAACGTATGTTTTCTAAAGAAGCGGTTGTTGATGTAGACCGCCCGCCTTTTGAATACCTAAATACCAACACCATATCTGGTTCTTATGTTTTTATAAATGACCGGGTAACTATTGATGAAGCCGAATTGAATAAACTTCGGATTGGACCACCAAAGGCAACACGTTATTCATAGCCTCACAAACCATGACCCAAAAATTACTGGACACCTTGAATCTAGAACAGGTTTTGAAGAGTAATTTTGATAATTTTAATAACCAGTTCGCGCTTCAACTTAAAGATAAAGACTTAAAAGGCAAAGCGCCTTACGCATTTAACAAAGTGAACTTTATGTATTATTTTAAAGCACCCCATGCGGATTCTACAGAAGTTATAGGTGTGTTCAATAGTGCATCAGAAGAGCGTGTTGATATAAACGACAGTTATACCAATATCATTAAACACCCCTTTGGAGATGGCGAAATTATTTTATCTACTTTTCCGCAGGCCTTTACCAATTATTTTATTTTAGAAGAACCAAATAATGAGTATACCGCAGGAGTCCTCTCGTATTTAAATCCGTCAAAACAGATCTATCTAGACAACCACTATAAGCGTGGCAAAAAAATAAGCACTTCACCGTTATATGTGTTTTTTAAAGCGAAACAGCTAAAATGGGCGTATTATATGTCCCTTATAGCAGTCCTTTTTTATGTGCTTTTTGAAGGCAAACGTAAGCAACGTGCAGTACCTGTGGTAGAGCCGTTACAGAATCAAACGCTAGCGTTTACACGTACTATTGCAAACATGTATTACGAAAACGGAAAGCACATAGACCTTGCGCAACATAAAATTGAGCATTTTCTCGGAGTATATTCGTAGTCATTTACATTTAAGCACCAATACCATTGATATGACTTTTACAAAGCACTTGGCAGCAAGAAGCAATAATACTGTAGAAGACACTCAAGTCCTGTTTAACATGATAGAAACGATTTTAAATAGTGACACTATTAAAACAGAGGCCTTAGAAAAACTCAACACCTCTATAGAAAAATTCAAATCCAATAACACATGGAAGAACAACATTTAGATTTCAATAACAGAATCCCTTTAGAGGATTTAAAAAATGCCGTAGCGCAGATAAAAAATGAACTTGGCAAAGTCATTGTAGGACAAGAAGATTTTATTGAATTATTAATAGTCGCTTTACTCTCAGATGGTCATGTACTAATAGAAGGTGTTCCTGGGATTGCGAAAACAATCACAGCAAAACTATTTGCTAAGGTTTTAAAAACCGATTTTAACCGGATTCAATTTACACCAGACTTAATGCCTAGTGATGTTTTAGGAACGTCTATATTAAATATGAAAAATGCGGCCTTTGAATTTAAAAAAGGCCCTATTTTCTCTAATATTGTGTTGATAGATGAAATCAATCGGGCACCAGCAAAAACACAAGCAGCTTTGTTTGAAACCATGGAAGAACGGCAAGCTACTGTAGATGGGACTACTTATCTCTTTGAAAATCCTTTTATGGTTTTAGCCACTCAAAACCCCATTGAACATGAAGGCACCTATGCCCTACCCGAAGCGCAGTTAGATCGCTTTATCTTTAAAATAAAAGTAGATTATCCCACCCTAGAAGATGAAGTAAAAATCATTCAAACCCACCATGAGCGCAAAGGCGAAAAACCACAAACGCTCATAGAACCTATTTTAAATGCTCAAGATTTAGCAGATTATAAAACGAAGATTCAATCGGTTTTAGTAGAAGAAAAAATAATTAAATACATTGCAGAACTGGTTTCAAAAACCGGAAACCATCCGCATTTATATTTAGGGGGATCACCAAGAGCATCCATTGCTATTTTAAATACTTCAAAATCCTTTGCGGCTATTAATGGAAGAGATTTTGTAATTCCTGAAGATGTGAAAAGAGCTCTCATCCCTGTGTTAAATCACAGAATTATTTTAACACCGAGAGCGTGAAATGGAAGGGATGACGACAGAGAATGTTGTGGAAATGATAGTACAATCTGTAGAAGTACCGAGGTAACAGTTAAAACCAAACTGGAATAATGAGATTCAGAGGCTGAAGACACGCATTATTTGCAGCCGGAAGACTATAACATATTCATAACTTTGAAAAACATGACATTCCTACGCTCACTATATTTACATAAAGGCTTCTACATTTATATGTCGAGCGCATCGGTGTGCTTTTTATTGTCGTATTGGATTCCTGTTCTGTATGCTGTGGCTTGGATGGTTACTGTTGGAGTTTCAGTATTATTTCTAACCGATTTACTTTTACTCTATCGTTTTAAACACCCCTTTAAGGTTAGACGCTTGTTACCCGATAAATTTTCTAATAGTGATGAAAACCCGGTACCTATCACGATCACCAACCACTACCCCTTTAAAACCCATATATCAGTAATAGACGAGCTACCGGTTCAGTTTCAAAAAAGAGATTTCAATTATGAAGTTCCTTTAAAATCTGGTGAAATTCATGATTTTAGCTATACAGTGCGTCCAGTAGAACGCGGCGAGTACACCTTTGGTTTTCTTAATATCTATGTGTCTTCAGGTTTACGGATCGTTAAACGGAAGTTCAAATTTCAAAATGAGCAAATGGTGGCCGTTTATCCCTCATTTATTCAAATGCAGAAATATGATTTTACGCGCCATGAGTAATCGCTTAACCCAGTTTGGACTTAAGAAGATAAGACGTATTGGACATACTTCAGAATTCGAGCAAATTAAAGATTACGTACAAGGGGATGATTTTAGAACGGTAAATTGGAAAGCCACTGCTAAACGTGGCGCTCTAATGGTTAATCAATACCAAGATGAGAAATCTCAACCTATCTATTCTATTATAGATACGGGACGGGTTATGAAAATGCCTTTTAACGGCTTGAAATTATTAGACTATGCCATAAATTCTACCTTAGCCTTTAGTAATGTGGCCTTAAAGAAACATGATAAAGTAGGCATGTTAACGTTTTCTAAAACGGTAGATTCCTATCTACCAGCCGTACAAAAATTAACCTATTTAAATACTATTTTAGAACGCTTATATAACATCGACACGCATTTTACCGATAGTGATTTTAGTTTATTATATGCACAATTAAAACGAAAAGTCACCCATAGAAGTTTATTGATGCTCTACACTAATTTTGAACATATTAGTGCCTTGAAACGACAATTGCCCTATCTACAAGCCATTGCCAAAAAACATTTGCTAGTGGTGGTTATTTTTGAAAATACAGAACTTGATGCGCTTATTGCTGAGGATGCTGAGAATCTTCAAGCCATTTATCATAAAACCATCGCTGAAAAATTTTCTTATGAGAAACGTTTAATGGTTAAGGAGCTTCAAAAGCATGGTATTCAAAGTGTTTTAACTGCTCCGGAAAAATTATCTGTCAATACCATAAACAAGTACTTAGAAATTAAAGCAAGAGGTTTACTGTGATTTTTGATTAAATCTTGATTTTTGACTGTGTTTTCTAGCACTTAATCCACAAAACAAACTTATCTTTTTCAGTATTCTATTTTTAATATATCTTGTCATTGCTATTAATTAAATACTATACTTTGATGAAACCATTTGGTTATCTCTTTTTTATTTTCGTTTGTGCTTTAAGTTTTCAAACGTCTCATTCTCAAACTGTAAATAAGCCTTGGACCACTAGTTTTGGAACCAGTGCCATTAATAATCCTGTACGGGAACAAGAAGCCGGAGTAGGCAGGTTTAAAACATGGAATCAAAACCCTGCTGGTTTTAGATTATCTGCTGGCCGCCTAATTAAAAACAAGCTGTCTTTTGAGGGTGTTGCCTCCCTAAATAGTATTCAAGAGAACTATCCCATTCTTGATGCGGAGATCTCAGAACCAGAGTATCCTTATATTTCATTAGATGGTATGTTTAAATATCAATTTAGTAATGGGCTAAACATTTTAGACCCCTACATAACTATTGGAGGCGGTTATACTTGGTTAGATACCATTGGCGCTGGAACCATAAATGGCGGCGTTGGCTTGAATATATGGATAGGTCATTCGTTTGGTTTTAATGTACAATCGGTATACAAACATGCTTTTGAAGATTATGGCTTAAAACATTACCAACATTCCGCCGGAATTGTATTCCGATTTGGCGGAAAAGACACCGATAATGATGGCATTAATGATACTGAAGACGCCTGTCCTGAATTATTTGGTAGCTATGAAACTAAGGGGTGTCCGAGATACAGACAAAGATGGTGTTATTGATTCAGAAGATTTATGTCCTAACGATTTTGGACCAGGCTCTATGCGTGGCTGTCCCGATAATGATGGCGATGGGACACCGAGATAAATATGATGATTGCCCAGGTAGTGCAAGGTGCCATCAATGATGGGGGTTGTCCACGTATAGACACCGACAAAGATGGAATTGTGGATAGCCAAGATAAGTGCCCGGAACAACCTGGCCCACCTGAAAACGCAGGATGTCCTTCTGTACAACAGCAGCAGGAACAAGCCAACATACTAGCATTACAACAAAAGGAGCGAAATAAAGCCATAAAAGCTGAAGTTACTAGTCAACTAAATGCCTTATCCCGTACCATTGTGTTTAATAATGGTACTGCCGTATTAAATCAAAGAGACAAACGTGCTATAGATGAAATAAAGAAGATCATGGAATCACAGCCAAAAATGAAATTTCACATTGCTGGACATACCGATAGCACTGGAGGTACTCAAACCAATTTAGCGCTATCAGAGCAGCGTGCTAAAAGTGTTAAAGACTACTTGGTTTTGAGTGGTATAAATGAAGAGCGTTTAACGTCTCAAGGCTATGGTGAAGACAATCCTATTGCAGATAATAATACAAAAGAAGGCCGTTTAGCAAATAGACGTGTGGAGATTTTTATTGTAAATTAACCGTTCAGCCTTAAAAAACAACAGTTGAGTCATTCTGTTTCGGTACTTTTTTAATTTCTGAGGATATTTGAATCAGTATTAACAAACAAACCTTTATTCATGAAGACATTAACAATTACATTTGCATTTATTTTACCTATACTATTTGGCTTTGCTCAACAAAACCAAAACCATGACATCACAGTAACCATTGACAATGTGAAAAATGATGTAGGCAAAGTTGTATTAGGATTACATACCGAAGCTACTTTTATGAAAACAGAAGCGGTACAGACTGCTGAAAGCAAAATAGAGAACGGAAAAATAACCATTACATTTAAAAATGTTGCTCCTGGAACTTACGGTATCATGGCATTACACGATGAAAATGAAAATGGGAGAATGGATTTTGAGTCCAATGGAATGCCGGCAGAATCTTACGGCATGTCTAATAATCCATTAAGTTATGGACCACCAAGATATAGTGACGCCGAAATTGAAGTTAAAGATGAAGATTTAAACTTAACTATTAGATTTTAACTCAACTCCATTGAAGATAGAAAGGAAATAATAATTAATTATTTCCTTTTTTCATTTAAGCAATCAATATTATTGATTGTTTTGTATATTTGCATAATTAATTATTATGCAAATATGACAATCACGCAACTCACCTATGTTCTTGCAGTAGCAGAGTATCAAAATTTTACGAAAGCGGCTGAAAAATGCTTTGTAACGCAGCCGACTTTAAGCATGCAAATACAAAAATTGGAAGATCAGCTAAGCATTCAAATTTTCGATCGCAGTAAAAAACCCATTGAACTCACTGATGTTGGCAGGAAAATAGTTAGTCAGGCACGTAATATTGTTAATGAATCGTACCGCATTCAAGATATTGTAGACCAGCAAAAAGGCTTTATAGGTGGAGAATTTAGAATCGGTATTATTCCAACCGTAATGCCTACCCTATTGCCTATGTTTCTTAAAACCTTTATAAAAAAACATCCAAAAGTAAAACTCAAAATAGAAGAACTTACCACTGAAGAGATCATCACGAGAATTAATGATGGTCATTTAGACGCCGCCATTGCAGCGACTCCTTTAGAAAATGCAAACATCAAGGAACGGGTGCTTTATTTTGAGCCCTTTGTTGCCTATGTCCCCAATAATCACAGATTAAAAGATAAAAAAATACTGGAAGTTTCAGATTTAGATATTGACGACATGCTTTTACTGGAAGATGGCCATTGTTTTAGAGATGGGGTCATTAATCTTTGTAAAGGGTTTAAAGATCAAACCGATGAGCATTTCCAACTGGAGAGCGGTAGCATAGAAACACTTATTAAGCTTTCTAACGAAGGGATGGGCATGACCTTACTTCCCTATTTACACACCATAGATATGAGTGAAAGCGCCAAACAAAACTTACATCATTTCACAGCCCCTTCTCCAGCAAGAGAAGTGAGTATTATCTATCACAAAAGTGAACTAAAGATGCAAATTATTGAAGCCATGCAGGAGGTTATCGCTAGTGTTGTTCGTGGTGCTATAGCCTTCCGTAATGTACAAATTGTTAGTCCTTTAGCAAAATAACAGATGATTTATAAATAACTAAAATGTTTTACTCTGAGCGCAATTGAAAACTATAGTCTATACTATTTTAGATTATTTCAACGGCGTCCGAGAGTAACCCATTTTATGAGGTTTATGTTATAATGCATAATTGATGTAGACAGAAATACGCTGCTTAGATTTCACATCGTGACCAAAAAGATTTTGATTCACAGGTAAGGTATAACTTGCTCCAAAAATAAAATCTTCAACTGCAAATTCTGAACCTAATGACGCATTGATTATACTACCATCTGTGTCATTTAAAGTTTCTCCATATTGTTTAATTGAACTATAAATATCACCTGAAACTCCTAAAAAAGGCATAATATTCATTTTTTTAGTTGACAATGCAGTATATAGATTAGTTGTATAACTGAATTGGTTACCAAACTGGTATTCATTTTTATTCTCTCCTTTTAAATAATAACTAAAAAGCGTATTAACACCTAACGTGTTACCACCATAATTATAACCAAAAGATAGAATACCATCTGTACTTCCTGTTCCTACTTGAAAACCTGGGTTAATATTATCTGCCAATCGTTCTTCAAATTCACCTGTAGGTAATTTTAAACCTAAACCAAATTGAATAGAATGACCTGAAGCCTCTTTTTTTACATCAAAGTTTAAGGTTTCTTCATTCTGTTTCTTGTAAAAAATCAATTTATACCAGCCTATTAAACTACTATCGCCTAATCCGGATATGTTTTCAGTTATTCCATTAAATGTTCTGCTTAAATCGTGATAAGGTACATTCGCACTTAAGTAAAATGTTTTTATAACAGGAATTTGAGCCCATAATTGATAGGTACGAAATACCTCTTTACTTATTGGTGAATTTTCAAAAATTCCATTTTTAGATTCGAAATTTTGATAAAGATATCGAACACCAACAAAATTAGCATTACTCAAAGTTCCAAAACCAAAACTACCACTACTTGTAGAACAACCACATAAATCACAAAAAAAAGTGTGTTTATAATGATTGTTACATGCTCTATTTTTCTCATGAGCACTTAAAAATTGTGCCTGTGTTATACTAATAAGAAGTAATACTGTTATTTTTCTAAAATTCTGCAAAACGTTCATCATTTAAAAATTCGTAATCTGTTAGTGTTTTTAAAAAGGCTGTTAAACTTTCTTTCTCGTAATTAGAAAGTGTAATACCATAAGTCCCATCTCGCTTTTGTAATATGGAATCAACATTACCATTATCTGTAATTCCTGAATTATAAAACTCTAAAACGGCTTCTATAGTTGCAAATCTACCATCGTGCATATAGGGGTAGGAAACCTCTATATTCCTTAAACTTGGGACTCTAAATTTATACAGATCATTAGGATTATTTCCAACATTAAAACGTCCTTTATCATTTAATTGTGGGTTAATAGATAACCCGTTATTTCTAAACTCTTGATCTGTAAATAAATCTGTTGCATGACAACCAGCACATTTTGTTTCGAATGTACTTAAGCCATCTAATTCAAGTGAACTCAATGTTGTGTCATCTTCATTTCTAATAAATTTATCATATTTAGAATTTGAAGACACCATCATCAACATAAACTGAGACAAAGCCTTAAGCATGTTTTCTGTATTAATCTCACCGTCATCAAAGGCTCGCTCAAATTGTTCTTGGTAATAAAGGTCTGAACTTAATTTTTCTATTACGTGACTTAAGCTTTCTCCCATTTCTAAAGCACTAGTTATGGGAATAATTGGCTGAAGGTCCAAGTGTGTCGCTGCACCATCCCACATGAAAGTGCTTTGATAAGCTAAGTTTTGAATTGGTTGCGCATTTCTAAAACCAATACCTCCATTAACACCATGACTTAAATTATGTCCGTGATGAGTAAAAGCAAACGCCTGTTCATGGCAAAAGGCACAAGCAATAGCATTATTGGAAGATAATTTCCCTTCGTAAAATAGTTTTTTACCAAGTTCGAAACCAGCTTCTGTAAGCGGGTTATTTTCTAAATTATAAGTGGTCTCTCGGAAAATTTGAAGGTAATTCTAGAGCTATTGGAAATGGTTCATATACCAAAACATCAGCCTTGTTAGAACATGATACAGATACAAGAATACTTAGAAAAAAAAGAATTATTTTTTTCATAATTGTATGGATTAAATAAAAACCATTGAAGATGTTTCGTTCTCCAATGGTTTAATTATTAATTAATCGTTATGCACATGATGTACTATAAACATTCCGCTAATGTTATTAGCCACTATTGGTGTTTCAACCGCATCAACATGTACTTGATCATATCCATCCGCAAAATTGATAGTCGTTATACCATCAAATACTTTTGAGATATCAGATTTTATATGAACTTCAGGTGAAGTATGTTGTCTTATTCTTGCCGTATTGGTAAAACTTAAAGTGACTTCACGATAATTATCTAAAGAAGAGCCAACACTTCCCATGTGTATATTTAATGGCTCATCTGTCACTGAATCGTTAGAAAATGTCCCGTCTATTCTAATAAATTTATAACCTGCAGCCCAGCTCCAAAGCATACCTTTAGATTCTGCCAATTCTAAAAAATTTCCCTGACCATTTGCCCCTAAAGCAAAACGCTCTTGGTCTATTCCAATTCCGAAAGTAATTTCAGTATAGTCTGCTGCATCAATGTTATTTAAAGTTAGTAAAATTTCGCCTGCATTGTTGGCCTCTGCTTCATCAATAATAAAAGCATTGTCTTGTTCGGGATACATAACCAAATTTCCCTGACTATCTTTAATTCTAATATTACTAATGATATACTTTAAGTTATCAACTTTATAGGATTCATTGTTTGATTTACTGTAGTTAGTACCAAAGATAAAATCCTGATCGCCAATACCATTATCGAACTTAAGAATTAATTGTCCTTTTTGACCTGAAAGATCTTCCGCAATGTTGTCATCGTCATTTGATGAGCATGAGAATAGTATTGCGCATAGTAAAAGCGCAAATGTAAATTTTAAAGTTTTCATTTGTTTAAATTTTATTAATTGAAATGTTTGAATTTCAGTCTTAGATAACGACTGACAAAAAATAAAATCTAAACTATTGGAGGTCTAAAGTGTGTGTTTTCAAAACAAAAAGAATACAACTTATTATCTGATAAAATCTTGTCTAGATTAATTTTATAATCAATTTTAATAAGTTTCTTGTAATTATAATTTAAGTAAAATACAGGAAAGAAAGATTCTACTAATTTATTTAATGCTAATTCATTTTCAAGATCTATTGAAGAGGGCACAGAGGCCAGTTGTTTCGCCAAATGACATTTACCATTACATTGCAACTGTGGTTTTTCTTTGTTAACACAATAGTTTTCAATAATGTAATCGATGTTTAATTCAAAATAAGCTACATATCCAGCGAAAAATAATGGACGAGCGGCAAATGACATAAAAAGTAATATTGTAAAAAATGATTTCAGTGTAACATATCTTTATGCAAAGATAAACCCGAAACTTTAGTTTTACTAATTATAGAATAATAAAAAAGCGACTCGAAAGTCGCTTTTTTTATTATTGCTTTAAATAGATTAAACATTGATTTAAATTGGGATTACGGCTAACCAAAGATTCAATATAAATCTTAAGTTCTTCAATCTCATAGGGTAATAATCGTTGAAGTGCTTTCTGAACCTCTTTACAAAACAAATTAACGTCAAAACTAACTTTACTGAGTATCGTCTTGGTATACTCGAACATTGCTCTTGCCATAATTTAGTAATAGGGTTAGGTTAAAATAAAAAGTAGATGTATAAATAGGCAAACGGTTTATTAATTCGATTAAATGTAATAAAAAAAAGAGTACGAAACGCAATTCATTCTTATTTTAACAATTAAAAAAACAATAATCAATACCGTTTAGAATCGATTATCACCATCTAAAAAATCTCCTAATCCTCCTAATATACTGCCCTCTCCTTTGCTTTTTCCGCCTCTAGGCAAACTTGCGATGACACGATTGGCCAATCTACTAAATGGTAGTGATTGAATGTAAACGGTTCCTGGCCCCTCTAATTTGGCGAAAAACAGACCTTCACCGCCAAAAATCGAATTTTTAATACCGCCTATAAATTCAATATCATAGTTTACATGTTGGGTAAAACCTATAATACACCCTGTATCTACTCGAAGTATTTCGCCAGCCTTTAGTTCTTTTTTAGCGGTTGTTCCACCTGCATGTACAAACGCCATGCCATCACCTTCAAGTTTTTCCATTATAAAGCCTTCTCCACCAAATAAACCACGTCCCAATTTTTTACTAAACTCTATACCTATACTCACCCCTTTAGCTGCGCAGAGAAAGGCATCCTTTTGACAGATAAATTTACCACCACACTCGGCTAAGTCTATGGGAATAATTTTTCCTGGATAGGGTGAAGCGAAGGACACATTACGTTTACCACTTAACGTATTATAGAATGCGGTAATGAATAAACTTTCTCCAGTTAAAATACGCCTTCCAGCACCTAAAATTTTACCAAAAAATCCGGAGTCATTTTGAGAGCCATCACCAAAAATGGTTTCCATTTTAATGCCGTCGTCCATCATCATAAAACTTCCGGACTCTGCAACAACAGCTTCTTGTGGATCGAGTTCGATTTCTACGTACTGCATTTCTTCTCCGTAAATCCTGTAATCTATTTCGTGTGCGTTCATTTCTTTATTTTATTTAGATTAATACGGCTATTAGTTCGCATTATTTTGTTTTTGTTACAAAATTTTAACGTCTAACTTTTACAGACCATTCAAAATTAAACGTGGATACCACTACCCCAGCTTCATTGGTTCCAATGGATTGCATCCATATGGTTTCTCCTTCACCACTTTCAATAGTCTTTTTTAAGGCTTCGTCTATTTTATGACCATCTTTACACTCAAAAGTGATTTTACCTGTTGCTTTTTTTGAAAAATTGGCATTATTATTAGAGACTAACATGGAAACTTTTTCTCCGCTTTCTTTAATTTTCATGAGTACCGGAGCACCAGTGGTTAACTCTGCCGCCATACCTTGCACGGCCCAAAACATGGATTTAAATGGGTTTTGATTAAGCCATCGGTGTTTTACTTTAACGGCACATGAATCTTTTGTTATGTCTGTGACGCGTACGCCCATTAAGTAAACCGAAGGCAACTTCAGTGCATTAAACATGTTGATTTTTCTAGGTGTAAGGGTCATATTGTTGTTTTGTTTTTATCAAAATTATTGAAAATAATCCACATAGCAATATGTTAATATTTTGTTAAATATTAGTACTATGCGTAACATAATACCTTTTTTTAGACATATATTTGTATAAGAAACTATTATATACTTTTAAAATGACTACAAATAACCACAATAACATTGCTACCTTTATTCACTTATCTACCTTTTCAAGGTTTCTCATTCCATTTGGTAATTTTATTGCGCCATTGGTTTTATGGATCATTAACAAAGATAAATCGGAATTTATAGACGAACACGGCAAGCAAGCCATTAATTTTCAGATTAGTATTTTACTCTACAGCATCATTATAGGTTTAATTACTGTACCCTTTTTCTTATTTAATCTTTTCGGAACATTCGATGTCATCGATTTCAATTTTTTTGATGGCATGAACCTAAATATTAGTCATCCCACACCTCTATTTTATATAGGAGGTTCCATTGGATTCTTAGCCGTTGTCGGGTTTATATTGGAAATTGTGTTTGTTATTAAGGCCAGTTTAAGTGCCAAAGAAGGGGCTTATTATCACTACCCGCTAACCATTAACTTTTTAAAATAAATCGATACTGACGTATTTCAGAAAAAAATAATCATCAATTCAATCAATCAAAAAATGAACAGTTTAACAAAAATTAAAAGGAAGCCATGCAGCAATTAGTAAAACGAATCAATCCAAGCGTTTACCATGCGAACGGTATAACCCCTTTAAAAAAAATGAGCACATGAAAATAGAAAACACAAAAGCACAAATGCGTAAAGGTGTTTTAGAGTATTGCATCTTATCGGTCTTAAAAGACGAAGATGCCTACGTCGCCGAAATTTTAGGCACATTAAAAGACGCCAAATTACTTGTGGTAGAAGGGACTATTTATCCTTTGCTAACAAGATTAAAGAACGCAGGCCTTCTTAATTACCGTTGGGAAGAATCTACCTCAGGACCTCCAAGAAAGTATTACGGACTCACAGAAACGGGACAACTGTTTTTAAAAGAATTGACCACCACTTGGGACGAATTACAAACCGCAGTTAACATTGTAACACCATCAAAAACTAAAGCAAAATGAATAAAACAGTCAACATAAATTTAGCAGGTATATTTTTTCACATAGATGAAGATGCATACTTAAAATTACAGCGCTATCTTGAGGCTATAAAACGTTCATTTACAGATTCTCAAGGCCGTTCTGAAATAATATCAGATATAGAAGCTCGTATCTCAGAATTATTCACAGAACGTGTAAAACATGACAAACAAGTTATTGGCACCAAAGAGGTTGATGAAGTGATCTCCATTATGGGACAGCCCGAAGACTATATTGTAGATGATGAAATTTTTGAAGATGAACCTCAAAATCACTATAGAAGTAAAAGTGCTAGCAGAAAACTTTTTAGAGATACAGACAACTCCTATGTTGGAGGTGTTTCAGCTGGATTAGCACACTATTTTGGTGTCGATGCCATCCGGATTAGACTCATCTAGTTAATTCCGGTTCTAGGATTTGGTACAGGTGTTTTAATTTACATACTACTGTGGATTTTTATTCCTGAAGCAAAAACCACTTCAGAAAAAATACAGATGACTGGTGAAAGTGTTACCATTTCTAACATTGAAAAAAAAATTCGTGATGGTTTTGGTAGCGTTTCAGAAAGCATAGGACCCAATCTTCAAAAAGCAGGGGATAAACTTAAAGAGGGTTTTGAACAAGCAAGTGAAGGTATGAAAAGGATAGATTCTAATCGCATAAAAAGCAGCTCACAAACTTTTTTTGATACGCTTGCGGAAGTCTTCACTTTCCTATTAAAGATTTTCGCCAAATTTATTGGTATCATACTAATGATCACTGGTGCTGCTGGTGTAATTGCTACAACAGTTGCCGTTATATCTTCAAACTTTATAGATCACGTGCACATGGGTAATTCAGACTTTCTGTGGTTATCTCAAGCCTCTGAAACACCTTTATGGTTAGTATCTCTACTGTTATACTTTATTATTTGCATCCCCTTATTACTCTTGTTCTATTTAGGATTAAAAATCTTAATAACCAACTTAAAATCGATGGGTAATGTGGCTAAATTCACCCTTTTGGGAGTCCGGGTATTGTCACTAATAGGTATTGCCATCGTAGGAGCAAAACAAAGTATCTCTTACAGCGAGAAAGCACCAGTGATTCAGAGTAAGACATTAGAGACTATAAACTCACAAGATACTTTAGTATTATCTATGAGAAGTAATGATCAATTTGCAGAAAATTTCAACAGACGTTTCCGCAATTTTAATACTGGATTTAATGAAAATGGAGACCGAGTAGTCTATTCACAAGGCATTAGGCTACTTGTAAAATCTACTCAAGATAGCGTTGCAAAAGTAAAAGTCATAAAAACGGCTCGAGGAAGTTCTTTTGATGGTGCCAAAAAAAGGGCCAGCCGTATTTCTTATAGTTATGAATTAAAAGATAACACGCTTTTATTAAACAACCATTTCACGATACCTAATAATGAATCTCAGCGGGATCAAGGCGTAGAAGTCACTTTATACTTACCCGTTGGCAGTACATTATATGCTAATGAAAATGTTTACAATTACCATAGTAATGATTCAAACAGGTTTAATGACCTTTTAGATCAAGGCATGGAAAATCATTATCTAACAGTTGAAAATGGAAAACTTATTTGTAACGATTGTCCGAGAAGACTTTGAGGAAAATGAAGATTTTGAAATCGATGTCAATATCAATAACGACAATGCGAAAATTAAAATCAACACCCAAGGTTTTCAAGCTGAAACCGATGAAAACACTTTAATTATTGATGAAAATGGCGTGAAAGGCAGCACTAAAAATGTAAAAGTGAACATTGATGAGGAAGGCGTGAAAATAACTTCTGAAAAGAAAGAATAAACCAAGACAACATGAAATCAATCAAAACAATCATTACCACCACGCTTTTCTTAGGCCTCTGTTATAACGTAGTCGCTCAAGCGTCTATAAAATCAGAACTATTTATTACATTAAAACAAAGCGATAGCTTACTTTTTAATAATGGTTTTAATACCTGTGATATCAAACCGTTTGAAACCTTAATTGCAGACGATTTTGAGTTTTATCATGACCAATCGGGTGTTACATCATCTAAAGAAGTCTTTATCATTGGGATAAAAGACGGATTATGCAATGCCAAGAACACTATAAAGTCAAGACGTGAATTAGTAAATGGCAGTCTTTCTGTTTATCCGCTATATAGCAAAGGCGTTTTATATGGCGCCATTCAAAAAGGAGAGCACCAATTTTATGAATCACAAGAAGGGCAGCCTGAACAAAAAGCCAGCCTTGCTAAATTCACTCATTTATGGATAAAAACAGAAAATAATTGGCAACTAAAAAGAGTTCTAAGTTATGATCATACCATAAAAAAGGAACCGAAAACCGAGAACGCAAAAGTGTCTCAAGATCTTCTAGAATCTTATACTGGGCACTACAATGCTAAAACTTCAGGACTTGTAGTGATTTCGAAAACAGAAAAAGGTCTGCACATAAAAGCAGGAAAAATGGATGCCGATATTTTTCCTAAAACAGAGACCTTGTTTACGCATCAGCAGGCCCCTTTAACTTTTGAGTTTATATCAGACTCACAAGGACATATCGAAAAGTTTATAGTCCGAGAAAACAATAGCATTGTAGAAGAAGCTATTAAACAATAATTCATTAATCAAAAAACCAATCAACATGATAACCATCGTTAAATTCATCACCAATATACTCATCGATATTTTCTTGTAATCACTTTCTAAAACCACTTAGAATCAACAAGTACATAACCATTTCAGGCTTTTTAAAAGTTTGGGATGGTTTTTGTTATATCTTTGCCATAACCATAAACGATACTAATGAAAACAAAATTACACCTACTTCTACTTACTACCTTTATAACACTCACTGGTTTTTCTCAGAGTAGTGAAAAAATAAAAGGCAACAGAAATGTCACCACCCAAATTACTGAAATACTAAATTTTAACAGGCTACTCATTGGTGATGATTTTAAGCTAAAAATAAAATATGGAGATCAAGCTGCGGTACACATAGATACAGATGACAATTTACACGAGGTCATCAATTTCGCTGTGGATGATACTGGCACTTTGTCTTTTAAGACCAACAAAAGAATCACATCAAGTAAAACGATGGATATTACTGTAATCTATAAAGACTCGCTTAAAATTATTGAATTAAAAGAGGATGCAGAAATTACTGCTACT
Source organism: Lacinutrix neustonica (assembly GCF_026625145.1). Taxonomy (GTDB): domain Bacteria; phylum Bacteroidota; class Bacteroidia; order Flavobacteriales; family Flavobacteriaceae; genus Lacinutrix; species Lacinutrix neustonica. The sequence goes on from NZ_CP113088.1 coordinate 1,201,857, forward strand.
GTAGATTTAAAATTAAAAGATTTCATCTTGAAAACAAAAGAATCAGCAAAAGCTTATATGACCTTGGAAGCCGATCATTTCACCTATATAACCGCAGGCAAGAGTGAGTCTGAATTAAATGTTACCGCAAACACCATTACATTAGAAATGAGTGATAACAGTGATTTGGAAGCACTGTTTAATGCGTCAACTATTAACATGAACCTTTTACAACGCAGTGATGCGAAAATTGAAGGCGATGTGGATGATTTAATTATTAAAGCGGATAATAACATAACTCTAAAAGCCGATAAACTTGAGGCAAAAAACTGTAATTTACTTACTGAAGGCCGATCTGAAATTTACCTTCAAGCCACTAAAAATTTAACTATTGAAGCTTCGGTGATACAGAAACGTACATATATGGGAACCCGAAAATAGATTTGAAAAAATTTGATGATGAAGCCATAATAAGAAAGAAATAGCGCGCACTTAAAGCGCCCTTTTTTGTAATTTACAGTTTGATAACGCCTTAAAAAGCTTATCAATCTCTAACGGTTTCCATAGTATGGCATCAAAAAGATGAGTACTCTCTTTATTGTCACTAGTTAAAACATCTGCGGTTACGGCAAACACCGGTGTTTTTTGGTTTTTATTAGCTGTGGTTTTTATCAATCGTGTCGCTTCAAATCCATTCATTACTGGCATGTGTACATCCATAAGAATGAAATCGTAGGCATTCTTTTTAGAAGCCTCTAAAGCGGCTTTTCCGTCTTTGGCATGATCGGTATCAATACCCCAATTGGTTAGCACTTTTCGCATTAACATGGCGTTTAAAGGGGTGTCTTCAGCAATTAAAGCTTTTTTTCCTTTTAGCAATTCAAAATCAGTAATTTCGATAACTTCCTTTTTAGCGACGCGCTTTAATTTAATCGTAAAATAGAATTCTGAACCTTTATTAAGAGCACTCTTGACTTCAATTCTCCCTCCATATAAGGATACCAATTTCTTTACTATGGCCAGGCCTAAACCCGTGCCCCCCTGTTCTCCTGGTTGTTATAGGCTTTATTTGAGAAAAACTATCAAAAATAACCTCCAGATCTTGTTTAGAAATGCCTTCACCGGTATCTTTTATAATAAATTTAATCTTATCGTGTATATCATCCTGCGCTATGAGTTGCGTATGAAATATCACATCCCCATCTCTTGTAAATTTTATGGCATTACTAATTAAGTTCCCTAATATTTGAGCCATTTTTGGCTGATCTATTAGGTAATGTTGTTCCTCCGGAATACCGTTTTTTAAAATAAGATTTATACCTTTATTATTCGCCGCATTCCCGTATAAGTTTAATATGTTTGCACACAGCGCACTAAAGTTTATATTATTCTCTTCTATTACCGATTTATTGGAATCTAACTTTGTAAAGTCCAAGATGTCATTAACTATAATAATTAAGTTATTCGAGGCAAACTGCAAACTATCAAATAATTTTTTATCCTCACCCCTAATCTTATTTTTCAATAAAGACACAATGGTCGTTATGGCATTTAAAGGGGTTCTAATCTCATGACTCATTATAGATAAAAAATCCTGTTTCTGCTTTAAAATATGCTTTTGATCTCTATTTTTCTTATCTATCGCTTTTTGCTTTTCTCTTTGAATTTTAGCCTCATTCTCTAGTATATTCATCCGGTTTATCAAGTCGTAATTCTCAATAATTCTTAAGGCTTGAGTCGTCATGACACTTTCCTTTTCCTTAAGGTAACACTCTAAATAAAACAAGGACTCTTTAATATTATTAGCCCCTTTGAATATAAGGTACAGTAAATGGTAATTTTTAATTTTTATAAGCGATATATTGTATGTTACCGTAAGTTTCAAACTTTGTTTAACGGTTTTTTCTGCTTTAGTGTAATCGCCTAATTCACAATATAACTTACCCAATTTACTGAGGGACATAGAGGCTCCCATATTTTCGACTGTTTCTTGATGAATTTCAATTGCTTTAATAAAATCCTGTTCCGCTTTTTTATATTCTTTAGTGAATAAATATACTTTTGCCCGACCGTAAAGGGCAAAACCATAACCTCTTATATCGCCACTTTCCTGTTTTAATTTTAGAGAATAGGTGATCATTCTCATCGCAATTTTTGACTTGCCTTTTTTTAGTACTAAACCAGTAAAGATTATTAAATACGTTGGATTCTAAATTGGTATCGTTAATTTTCCTAGCATTTTTAATGGCACTTTTATAGGCTTTAAAGGCATTTATTGTATCCCCAAGATATTCATAAATGGTTCCTATCGCTTTTTCAACTTTAGAGAGGTTTGAAAAATCATCATATGTTTTATAAATAGTCATGGCTTCAAGCAAATAATACAACCCTTTATGATGATTATCAGACTTATAAAGCACGCTGCCTAAAGTGTACTTGGCATCTGCTATGCCCCTTTCATTTTTAATAGCCTTAAAACAGGTAATGGCTTCACTTGATGCCGCATTCGACTTTTCAAAATCACTAATGATCATGTAAAAAAGCCCCAGCTTGTTTAAACTATTGCCTATTAATAATTGGTCCTCTAAATCTCTACTCATTTGTAAAGCTTCTTTAGACAAGGCGATACTCTTAGACAAATCACTTGTGCGACCTACATACGCTTTCTCCAAAAGCGAATTAACACGTTCCATTTGAGGTAGATTAGTAAAAGCCATTAATTTCTCAGTATTCGCTTCGATTAGGGACAAACTTTTAATTTTTCAAAAATAGATAAATTATTTCATAACCCGATAATTGTTTTTAAATCAGAAGCTTAAAAAGCCAAAACATAGTTTTGGCTTTTAGTTCGTCGTGATCTGTTGTTAATCTTTAGTTATAGGTAGAAGTACTCACCTCAAAAGTAGAATCTTTTGCCGCTAAGTAGCGCTCTGCGTCTAAGGCCGCCATGCAACCGGTTCCTGCCGCAGTAATCGCCTGACGATACACATGGTCTGCTGCGTCACCACTTACAAATACGCCTTCTACATTAGTTTTAGACGTCCCTGGTTTCGCATTTACAATATATCCTGTTTCGTCCAACTCCAAATAATCTTTAAAGATATCTGTGTTGGGTTTATGACCAATAGCTACAAAGAAACCTGTAGCAGGAATATCGTGCTTTTCATTGGTTTGATTATTTACTACTCTTACCCCAGTAACCACTTGTCCGTCACCTAAAACCTCTTCCGTTTCCGTATTGAACAAAATTTCAATATTAGGGGTGTTTTTTACGCGTGAAGCCATAATTTTAGACGCCCTAAATTCATCACGCCTTACTAACATTGTTACCTTTTTACATAATTTTGAAAGGTAATGTGCTTCTTCACAAGCGCTATCTCCTGCTCCAACAATAACCACTTCTTGGTTTCTGTAAAAGAACCCATCACATACAGCACATGCTGAAACACCACCGCCTAATTTCAAATATTTTTGCTCAGAATCTAAACCCAAATATTTAGCACTCGCACCAGTAGATATTATAATGGTGTCACAGTGAATTTCTTTTTCATCATTAACCCACACTTTATGTATATCGCCGTGAAAAATCAACTTTGGTAATCCAGCCGTTTCTAACGTCTGTTTCAAAACGCTCGGCTTGACTTTGCAGTTCCATCATCATTTCTCGGACCAGTAATACCTGTTGGGTACCCTGGAAAATTCTCAACATCGTTTGTTGTTGTTAATTGTCCACCAGGCTGTGTTCCTTGGTATAACACGGGTTTCATATTCGCTCCGGCTGCATAAATCGCAGCAGTATAACCTGCAGGACCAGATCCTATTATTAAGCATTTTACTCTTTCTATTGTATCAGACATGTTTCATTATTTAATACAGTAAAAGTAGTATTTTTGGTAGAAAACTTACAGTTAAGTTATCAACAGATGTTATTAAACAATAATGATTTTTTATGAAACCAAGACAAAAGCATACGTCCTAGTTATGCTAAATGGTTACACTCAACTTATATGGCGTTATTAACTTGTTTTTCCCAACATGGCTTTACCTATTGCATAGTAGATAACAGTATTTGGAATATAAAACACAACGGTTCCATTAACTGCAATAAATGTGAGGATCGCTATTTTAAATCTGAAATGAGCTATTAATAAGACCGATTGTGCTATCTGAAAATCATCTTTATACCTATATTCCCCATAACAAAAAAACACAATGTATTATGGGAACTATAGCGACAGATGAACGACAAACCACCTTGTTTTACAACTCGGAAACCTCATTAGGAAAACAAACGCATGCTTATGTTTACGGATTAGACAAGAACCTTCAAGCCATAGACATTTCTAAAACGAAAGTTACGGGAACACAGTGGGCTACCATTGCCGAAAATCTAGACCTATCTATTTCGAATTTAATAAACACGGAACATCCCGATTTTAAGTCGGAATACGATGACACCACGAGTTTCGATGATAATGATTGGATAAAAGTGTTACATGCGCATCCAAAATGCTTAAAAGCTCCCGTTTTAATTTTTCAAAAAAATTACTTTCTAGTGGACACCCCTTCTGAAGTAGAGCGCATAATAAAAGTGAAAGCCGAAGGATTTGATGCCGAAATTCTGATTGAGACCTGTGTTTTTTATAACACAAAATTAAAAAGCAGATAGTTACCTATCTGCTTTTTAATTTATTCAATCTACTAAAATTTAATTACTATACCATTTTTAATAAAGTACGGTATGCTTTTAAAAGAAATTAGCATACAAAATTATATGATAAACGCTCAGTAGCATATATACATATAACATTTTTTTATATAACACTCATTATTGATTTAATATAGTAATAAGAACAGAAGAAAATTATAAATTATAATGTATCTTTAATATATTTTTTTTCAAAAAACCCGACATGACCAAAAAGATTAGTGTTATACATGATGAAGTTAAAAACATTGTTTTATCGTTAGCGGCAGAACTAAAAGCCGATCACGATATTGACAACAACCAAACGTGCTTTGATTTTCCGAGATGACTATGGTGATGGGTATTTTAAATCTATTACGTTTGACTTTGGTGTTGGTATTATAATCGCTGATTGCTTACTCAAGAAAGATCTCTGCATTGAATTCACAAAAGAAAAAATAAACCCCTTGAAATTATTGTTCAATCTAAACGCCCCTATAACACTCCTTGGTAGTGATATAGAACACAGGTTAACTAGATTAGAAAGCTTAATGTTCTCACCTGCGACGAGCGAGTCTCAGACATTAAAATTTACAAAAGATAAACCCACAACTTTTCTCTGTATACACATTAACAGAAAAGTGTTTGAAGAAAAATTAGAGCAGTTTATAGGTGATATGAGTGTGGACTTGGAAACACTCTTTAGGGATCTTAACGGTATTAATAAATTTTATTATAAAAGCTTTTATACTTTAGAAATTTCAGAATTAATCGAGGAAATAAAATCATGTGATCTCTCGGACTTCATGCAATCCGTATTTTTAGAAGGTAAAACGTATGAAATTTTGACTTTATTTTTGCAACAGTTTACTGAAAAGCGTAATGAACCGGATGATCTTAAACTGCTAAGAAAATCCACAATCACTAAAATTGAAGCGGCAGTAGATATTATAAAAAAAGAACTTGACATCAGAATAAGTGTTAACGCACTTGCAAAACGTGTTGGTTTGAACCGGAATACACTTCAAGCTGGTTTCAAGCAACTCTTTTCTACTTCTGTAAACGAATACATGAGAGACCATAAAATAGAGCGTGCAAAAGTATTATTGGAAAATTCTGATTTAAACATTACGGAAATCACTTATAAAATTGGTATTAACTCCGAAGCTATTTCTCAAAACTATTTAAAGAACGCTACGGATTAACCCCTAAGCAGTATATCGGTCAATCAAGAGTCAAAAAAGAAAAGTCGGCATAATTTACATAGTTAACAATAATAATTCCTTCGAGAATAACGCTTTAGAAGTTTTTTAATTACTAAAAACCAAGTTTAGTTTCAAAAAAAAGCGCCCAAAAGTGTTATTCTTCGTTTCAGAAATGTTAATCTATATAGCCCTTTATTTATTTATTTGCATTCCAAAACTTACCAACCAACCAATGTCATTTTTAATGAAAAGGAAGTTTTATCTATGAAAATAATAAACATTGAGAGTACTAAAAACACTCTCATTTTAAAGGAACTAAACGCTTACATTCAAGGAGAAATTACAGAGAGTTTTGGAGAAAGCATCTTAACTTTCAATAATAGTCTTGGGAAAGGAACGATTCGCAGTATTAGTTTTGACTTAGGCGTATCGTTGTTAGATTACAATGTGAATTTTAATGAGGATATAAAAATTGTTTTAAGAGTGGCGAAAGAAAGCCCTATTGAATTTATATTTGTTTCAGAAGGGAATTTAAAATTCACCCCTGATAGCGAAGAAAATCCTGTGCTATTGGAACGTTATCAAAATGTTATTATTTCTAATAAATCAAATGCAAAAAACACTTTTTATTTTCCGCGTAATATTGACATCAAAGTTAATATTATTGAGCTTATAAAAAAGGAGTTTCAAAAAGGTAAGAATAACTCGAAACGACTTGACAGCCTTCAGAACTCCATACTATCAATATTTAGAGGAGGTCATAATGATGAAGTCTTCCAACACATTGGTAATTACAACATTAAAATTGCAGATCATGTAAAGGAGCTAAATGCAACAGATGAAAAAGGATTAGTAAAATCGCTTACCATCGAAGGACAGTTAAATCTTATATTGGCGCTACAACTCTTAGAACACACAAAACATGAAAATAAGCCGCTATTACCAGATTCCCTTTCAAAAGAAGACATCAAAAAAATACATAAATTGTGTGACTATATTCTAGACAACATCTCTGAGACCACCAATATTGAGCACCTTTCTAAACAGGCAGGCATGAGCCCTAAAAAGTTACAAATTGGTTTCAGATTACTATATAATAAGTCTATTAATGAATACATGAGGCAAATTCGTTTAGAATTAGCCGGAGACTACATTAAAAATACTGATTTGTCCGTTTCAGAAATTGTATATAAGATAGGCTATAAAAGTAGAAGCTATTTTTCAAAGGTATTTTACGAAGGCTATGGTATATTGCCTAAAGAGTATAAAGATAAGGTTAAAAACAAGGCTAATTAAATAGAGGCAAATCTTCATAATTTACTGGTTCCGGAATGGAATTATAAATGATATCATTTTTATAGAACTCTTTAGCTATCGGGTGCCCTTTTAATTCTGTTTGTTGCGAACAATAAGCAAAATAATCTAAGTCTTGTTTTTTATTAGTGTCTAGCCATTCCTCTCGTTGCGCTTCATTAATGATTAATGGCATTTTTGAATTGATATTATGAATGCTACGAATAAAACTGTTTGCTCTTGAAAGTATGGGAGAACAGGTTATAAAACCATCTTCTAATATATTATAAATACCTCCTAAAGTAATAGTAGATTTTAAGGGGGAATAAACCAAATAAGGATAGACTGAACCATCTTTAATGAAAGAGGTGAAAAAGCCAGTAATAATGATAAGACACCGCCTATTTAAAAAGGCATCCTTGTACCATTTGTTTGTCTGCAAATCTGCTCTATTAATATTAAGCGTATTACTTACTTGCTGGAAAGCTTCCCAGTCATCATTAAAAGGCATGGGTAGAATGCCCCAAATGCCATAATCAATAATATGAGGGTTCTCTGAGGTAATTATACTAACGGTATTTTCTTTAAAACCATTAATAATTTTCTCAGTTTCGTAGATTTTTGGATGTTTAAAATGAAGGTTCAATTCATTTTCTACCCTATCTAATTCGGCCGTATTTGAAAGTTTATAGTACATAATTTACACATTGCAATTACGTGAAAATCAACCAATAATAATATTAAAATAACGTTTATTAATAACCCATTCACTGTTAAACTGTTAATTTATTACGACAAAATACAAAGTTCTCAAAAAGGATCTCATAAGTGGTATAGTTAAGCGCAAAAAAGCTAACTTTATACAAGCAATCAATGTATTTTTACTTAAAAGAAAAAAACCATGGAAAATCCCTCTAAAACCCAGTGCATTGCCCCACCCCAACAACTTATAAATTTTCACAATGTCGTCGGCGGTGAAATATCAGAAGATTACGGCCTCTTTAAATTGGTCTTCAATTCTGATTTTGGCTGCGGAAAGATTACGTGTGCCCAATTGAGCAGAGGAATTTCTGTTCTAGATATTGAGGTCCTTCTTACTAAGGATCTTCGTTTTAGATTGGGAACACCTGACGCCCATCTGTTTCATTTTATATATTGTTTAGAAGGTACGGCACATTTTAAATCCAATCACGACGACAAATATCAAAAAATTGAAGAACTTAAATCGGCGTATTATCATGTGATCATAATTCAGAAAACAAAATAAACATAAAAAAAGACGTCTCTTTTGCCATTAATATTATTAGCGTCGACACAGCTTTGTACTTTAAAACATTTAATAACCACCCAGGATAACAAGAACACCATCAAACTTCAAGAACTGTTTAAATCCTTTGACAGCTTTAAATCGTACATTTACCAATGCACTTACAACCTGAAAGTAGCCGAGCAATTACGGATTTCTAAGGACGCTATTCTGACTAATACCATTACAGATTTAATACGTTTTGAAAGTCAGCACTTATTAATGCTCGCTTTGCATATTGAACAGTTCTATAAAGAAATACACCAAGAAAGACCAACTGCCACTTTAAACAAGACGGAATTAAACAAAATTATACAGCTTACAGACTATATTATAGAGAGTCCGGAAATTCAGCACTCCATAAGCAGTTTGTGTGCCAAAATTTATATGTCACCTGCTAAATTACAAGAGGGTTTTAAAGAAATGCATGATACTACGGTAGCCGATTTTATACGTAATGTTCGCATTGACAAGGCAGAAAAACTACTTAATGAAACCGATTTAAATATCTCTGAAATTGTGTATACCATAGGATTAACCAGTAGGAGTTATTTTTGTAAAATATTCAAGAAAAAATACAACTGCAGTCCTAAACGTTATAGAAAACTCATACGAAACAAAGAAATAGCTTAAAACGTAGCTACATTAATAATGAAAAAAGGATGCCTAAACAGCATCCTTTTTAATTAGCATTAATTATCAATCAACCAATGAAAATGATAATTAATCTACTAAATCTTCTAACCTTTTTATTCTAGACAAACTGGTTTCGATTTTATCTTTTTGTTTTACTAATACATTTTTAGTTGACATCGGCAGACTCGCATCTTCTAAGACTTCTTTATAATCATCGATAGCGGCTTTTTCGCCTCTTATAGACTCTTCCAACATGCTTTCTTCATTTTCAGTAGAGAAAAATGCTTTCACATCCATCCATGCTCTGTGAGCTGAGCCTGTGAAACTTCCACCTTTATCTACCTCTTGTCCAAAGGATTTTATTTCGTCTTTTAACTCGTGCCCAAAGTCATAGCGTAATTGTGCTTGTTTGGTAAAATATCTTTTTAAACCGGCGTGGTCCACATTCTCTGCCGCTTTCTTATATCCTTTTTCGGCATCGTATGTTCTTTCCAATAATTCGTTAAGCTTTTTTCCAACTTCTTCTGTGTAAGTGCTCATAATTTTTTTTGATTTATAATTATATAACTTTTTTTTAAGATGTATACTCATTAACATCTATAACACTAATTTACATTTAAAACCAAAACTTACTTTGCTCAAAAAAACGAATTTATATCTCAAAAAAGTGTTAATGATTTTAAGATTTAAAGGGAGACCTTAGCGCCGGATTTCTTTACAAAATCTGGTTTAAATTGTTCTAACAGGAACAACAAAGCGTGCTCTGTATTTGAAAAATTCTGCTCTGGATTTTCAGAGCGATTAATGATTTGAAAAGCCTTGTCAATGGAGCCATTTTTATAACTTTTAGAAAGTACTGGATGCACATAATATTTTCTACATACATTTCTTGTATTACCCAATGCTTTTGCCGCAGCATCATAACATTGTAGTATGTTTTTATCTTTCTGTTTCTCGTCTTCTGTTGGTTTTAAATCATATAATGTATCCGGAAAGACCACTGAAGCTGCCCATGTTCTAAAATCCTTTGCTGTAAAATGCTCATTGCAAACAGCATACAAATAATCGTTTACCATAGCGCTATCGATACCTTGTTTATCACCCTTTTCATCAAAATACTGAAACAATTCCCAACCAGGTATTTCAAGACATTTATTCACGAGGTGACGTAACGCTTTGTTACGAACGCCAATAGTGTGCTTTTTACCTTTTTTGCCAGTAAACTCAAATTTTATTTTATCTTTTTCAATATGAACATGCCTGGTTCTTAATGTCGATAAACCATAGGTTTTATTGCGTTTCGCATATTGTTCGTTACCAATTCGAATATGAGTCTCTTCCATTAATTTAATCACCAGTGCTAATGTTTTATTCTTGGACCAACCCTTTTGTTGCAGATCCCTATCTAGCTGTTCTCGTATTAAAGGCAAAAACTTACCAAAAAAACGCATTCTGTAAAATTTGGTTTGATTTCTAATTTTATTCCAAACAGGATGGTAGCGGTATTGCTTTCTCGGATTTATTATCACGGCCCGTGGCTTGTAAGTGTGTGTTCTCTAAATAAGAAATATTTACATTTTCCCAAGCGGGAGGAATTACTAAACTGAGAATGCGATTAATGAGCGCTTCATCTTTAATAATATCGCCATCGTAAGTGTATAAAAAGTCTTCTTTCTGTTTTTTTCTTTTTATTTTGAGAAGCGTATCATTTGCATAAACTAAGTTCAATTTTTCTATAGCTATTTCTGGTTCATACCGGAGCTGTCTTAAAAATTGTTCTTCCTTAGTCAATTTTACCTTCATAACACTTACAGATTACGCTGCTCCTCAATATAATTTTTATAATCTTTAGCTAGAGCAGTCTTTTCTTTTTCTTTTAATGCTTTGCCAGCCAACTGAAACACTTCATGTTCCTCTTCGTCTAGATGATGTTCTACTTTTTCTTTTAGCTGTTTGGCAAATTTTAACCATGCAGAGGAGTCATATTCTGTTTCTTCTAATTTCTCAATAATTTCATCAATTTCATGATGCTCTGCTATGCTATGTCTTGATTTTTCTTGAGTTAAGTCGTCATTGATAAGTGGTACGTAAAAAAAACGCTCTTCAGCATCTGCATGAATGTTTAATTCGTGTTTAATAGCCTGAAAAACATGGTCTCTGTGTTTTGTATCTCCGGAGGTTTCAACTAATTGATCTAATAAGGCGCGTTGGATGTCGTGATCTACTCGTAATGCTTCAAATATATTCATTGCTATATAATATTTAGGATTAAAAAAAGCCTTAACAACTTAATGGTTAAGGCTTTTTATTAGGTTATAAAAATAGAATTAATCTTTATAAATTACTTTAGCATCTTGTATATTTGCTAAGGCATCATTCATATTAGTAAAATATCTATTTCTCTTATTGTACACTCTATCTCGGTTTATCTCCAACGATGTAATATCTCACATCCAACTCCGGTGCGTTAAGTGTCACCTGGTCTGAAACTCTCATGTTTTTATCCCCAATCTTAGTATCGGTAGCTTTGAGCTCAGAAATAACGTATAAGGTTGAACCAGTGGCTCTAATCTCTTTGATATCCATTTTATGCTCCATTTCAGTCACTTCTGCTTCGACCATAAGGGTTTGTTCCATTTTATCCCCCATATCATCTGGCATGTCAACATCAACATAAGGTACTTCTACCTCTTCCTCTTCCATAACAATAACCACCTTAGGCACTTTTACCATTGTTGTTCTTGTTCCCACATTTACATCTGCCCAATCCACGTCATAAGATGGTAATTGTCCCGCCTTGGTATCGACATCTACATCGACTTCCGGAAGTTCTGCTTCTCTATTTTGATCTATTTTACAACTTGTTGTTGCCAATGCCAATAATAATATGGCACTCATCACTAAATTTTTCATAATTTAAATTGGTTTATTTAATTAAATTTATTCATGTAAAAATACATAGGAAAAACAGGAGGTTGGTGCTCAATTAATATAGATATTAGCTTAAATAAAAGACAACAAACAAAAAAAAAAATCAGCAATATGCTGATTTTTCTTTTTTTGACTTTTAGAAAGTATTTTAAAAGTTATCGAATAAGTTTCTTCACCAATAACATCAATCCAAATTTACTGGCAAATTTAAGACCTGATTGAATCCATTGTGCTGGACGTAAACTTTCTTGAAACTCTCCCTTAATGCCTTTCATTTCTTCCGGAGCTATTTGACGTTCCAGATTAAGACGTTTCAAATCCATATCTATTTCATTAAAATTCGAATATTGCTTCATTTATTTAAAAAAAGTTTTAGATAATTTCTGAACGACGCTCTTATTAATCATATTCCGTGTTAAATAAAGTATCACAGACAACAAAACAAACAATCCTCCTACAATAACAAAGCCTGCAGCGTAGTTGGCTATTAATGCGCCTATTAAAAAAGCCAATGCTATTGCCATGAAAAATAGACCAATTAAAGCCAATCCTCCAATTAATATCGCTTTCAGAACCATACTAATGGAAACAGAGACTTGTTGAAAGATTTTAAGCCTATAATACTCGTAAGATTTTTTAAATAGCTTCTCACCAGTATCTACAGCATGACTTGATGTTTCATTCAAAGAATTGAATATAGACATATATTATACTGTTGTATTACTTAAATCTGATTTACTTAAGTCTGATTTTTGATATTTTTTGTTTTTAGCTTTTAAATCTGCCAATTTATCTTCTAAAGAAGAAATAACATCGTCGGCTTTATAACTTGCGTTGTTCGCTAAATTTTCTAACTGACTTTCCAGTGTTACTTTTCCGGAAGCTACTGAACTCATGACTTGATCCTTTAAATCAATAGCTCCTGTGGCTACTCTGTCTTTTACATAATTAGCCTCTTCTGTTAATTTCTTTCTCGTATTGACTCCTTTATCAGGTGCAAACAAGATTCCGAGAGTTGCCCCAATGGCTGTTCCTAATAATAATCCTAATGCGGTTGTGCTGTTATTGCTCATAAATTTATTTTTTAATATTAAACATTACTTTTATATAAGTTTGCTAACTTACATTTGTCTTACAAAGATAAGATTTGTCTTCAAAAATCTCTAAAATGAATTATTAAATCTTTGTTAATTCAATAATATATACATTGATTTTAAGAAAAATTATGGAAATTTATCAGCATAACATAAAAATCATGAATAATTCCATAACAACAAAAAACCCATACAACGGTGCTCTATTAGAAAAATATTTAATGCATTCTGAAGATAAGATAGATTCCATATTAGAAGTTTCAGAAACAGTTTTCAATGATTGGAAACATGTAAGTCTTAAAAAACGAACCAAATTATTAAGAAACCTAGGAGATGTTTTAAACAACAATATAGAAAGGTACAGTAAACTCATGACAGAAGAAATGGGAAAGCCCATTACTCAAAGTCGAGCTGAAATTAAAAAGTGTATCAAACTTTGTGATTTTTACGAGGCAAACGCCGAACGTTTTCTATCAGATAGACTTATTGAAACAGGGGCGTATGAAACTTTTATAAGCTATGACCCCTTAGGTCCCGTACTGGCCATCATGCCTTGGAATTATCCCTTCCGCAAGTATTTCGTTTTGCTGTGCCCACATTAACAGCTGGCAACACCGGATTATTAAAACACGCATCCAATGTTACTGGATGCGCATTAGCCATACAAGAAGCCTTTGAACAGGCTGGCTATCCTATTGGTTGTTTCCAAACACTACTAGCCAATCACAATAGCATAGAAGCTATTATAGCTAATGATACTGTACAAGCCGTATCCTTAACAGGCAGTGAGAAAGCAGGCATTAGTATCGCCTCATCTGCCAGCAAAGTTTTAAAGAAATCTGTTTTAGAACTGGGTGGCAACAATGCTTGCATTATTTTGGATGATGCCGATTTAGAGAAACATATGGATACCATAGTAAATGCACGCTTTCAAAATACAGGCCAAAGTTGTATTGCTGCAAAACGCTTTATTGTGACGGAAGGTATTTACGATACCTTTTTAAAACAATTTAAATCCAAAGTTGAAGCCTTGCATTTTGACAATCCTTTAAATGAGACTACTACCACCTCTACACTCGCTAGACCGGACTTAGCTGAAGACTTACAAAAACAAGTTGATGCTTCTATAAAAAAAGGCGCTAAAGTACTAATAGGCAACCAAAGAAAAGAGGCGTTTTTTGAACCCACCATCTTGACTGAAGTCACGGAGCACATGGCCGTTTTTAAAGAAGAAACTTTTGGACCTGTTGCCCCGGTAATAAAAGCAAAGAATGCAGACCACGCGTTCGCATTAGCCACAAACAGTAGATTTGGATTAGGAACCATGGTTTTTACTAAAAATATTAGAGCTGCTAAAAAACGGATTATAGATATTCCGAGATGGCGCATTCTTTATTAACGAACTAGTGAAGTCTGATCCTAGGCTACCTTTTGGCGGTACCAAAGCTTCAGGATACGGTAGAGAGTTGTCTCAAGAAGGTATTCATGAATTTGTAAATATAAAAACAGTATACATTAATAAATAAAACCAATATATTATGATAAAAGAAGAAGATGAAAAAACTAGAGACTATATTTTACAGAAAGATAAAACTACAAAAAGCGTTTCTACCTTTGTTATTGTAGCACTCATCCTTTTGGTTGCTGCAGTAGTGATTTCAGGGTTTGTATTTAAATGGTTTTAAGAACGCCATAAACCCATAAAATAAAAGTCTCTGTAGCAGAGGCTTTTATTTTATACAAAATTTTAAAAGCTGATAGTAACATCTTGCTAAAACAATGAGAAAAAAAAAGTCTCACAACCTCATAAAAAAAGCTCCAGTTAAAAACTGAAGCTCTTTAGTCGGGGTGGCAGGCTCACCCATTTATTTTTAAACAACTGTTATTCAGTATTTTATTTCACTATTTTAAATTATGCACACCTAATTGCACACTAAAACCAAGAAAAGAACTTTTGAGATATAATTTGCTCTCTTTTGATATCATAAAGGTATGAAAAATATTGAATGTTAACTTTTAAGAACGAGACTGGTGTGCAAAAATAGCACTCATTGTGTGATATATAAACCACCGTATACTATACTAAATTATCTCTTCTAATGCAGATTTCCAAATTATAAATCCTTTTTTGTTATCTGAATAGTCGTGTATAATTCTAACAAAGTTTTCAGGGCTATTTTCTAAAAATGTCTGTCTTCCTTTTTCTCTAATAATACTTAGTTGGCTGTCAATTTGTTTTACTTCCTCAATTAATGACGATTTATTTTTAAGGGTATGCCAAATGTAAGTCGCTTCTTCTGTATCCAAGGTTTCCAAAACAACAAAATAACTTTGCTCTCCTGCAAGCAGAAATACGAATGAAAATGGATTGAGGACAAAACGAATTTTCATTATTGACCTTTCATGTCTTTCTGCTAAATATTGAATGTGTTCTGAATGTTTGTATTGCTTATTTTTCAGAATTTCTTTCAACAACTCTTCTGCGTTTGAATACATTTTATCCTGCTCTTGTAATTCATCAGAAGTCAGAATGTTTTGATTTTTGAGACTCAATTGTTTGAGCAATCCTTTATTTAGAAACTGAAATTTCACGCCCTCAACCACTTCTTTATTGATGCGGTCAATATCAGTTGATAGTGCCAATTGAGAAACCAATTTCCCGTTTTCAAATTCAGCAAACAATTCTACAGCAACACTTTTTGACTTTAGAGTTTTGATGAAATAGGGTTTAAGCACCTCAAATTCTGGTCTAATTTCGTTGTTTTCAACCTGAAATTGAAGTTCGGTATTCATCTCTACAACTGAATATTTGAACGCTACACTTCCGTAATGAAACTCCAATTCCTCAATTGGAACCTTGATTTTCTTTTCTATGGTTATAACGTGATTTGAAGTTGTGATTTCGTCCTTTGGTTCATCAAACAAAGTTGCTTGCTTGTCAATTTTTCGATAATAAGTATTTCGCTTTAAGAAAAGTTTGTTGAGATAATCAATCTTGTAATCTCGATAATCATAAATGGTCGGGTTTATTTCCGAGCGTTGCACCCTGCCGATATATTGGATTAGTTTGCCTTCAAAAGAAAAAGGATAGACCAAAAACAAACAGCTAATATTTTGCAAATCTGTTCCTTCGCCAAAATATTGTCCTGTTGTAATTAAAACCTGAAAGTTCCCTTCTTGTAGTGTTTTCCATTTGGCTTTTTTAGAAGTTTCTGAGTCTTCTCCACTAAGTGTAACGGATTCATACGAATGTTTTAAAAACAAATACAGCGTATCAATATGCTCTTTTCGTTCGGTGATGATAACAGCCTTTTTACCTTGATTCAGTTCTGTTTTTACATCTTCTAATATCAGTTTGCCTCGGGCAGTATCGTGAATTAATATTTTTGACAAAGCTTCAAAATTATCAGTTTTAGAGTTGTAGGGAACATCTAATTTCGTGCTGCGAAGGATGATTTTTGCCTGTTTATAATTTTCAATTTCAGTGGGTTGAATATTGGCAATGATTTTTCCCAAATGGGTGAAAATCATTTTGCCATCACTGTATTTTCGGAAAGGGGTAGCAGTTAATCCATACAGATAATATACTTGTATTTTTTCAATCGTATTTCTAAAAGTTTCGGCAGGAACGTGGTGACATTCATCCACTATGATAGTTCCAAATTGATTTTGAACAGACTCTATTTGTTTTGGCAAACTTTGAATCGTTGCCACGGTAATTTGTTTACCGATTTTAGACTTCCCTTTACCGATAACGCCAATATCTTTTTTGGGAATACCCAAAAATGCTTCAATCCGTTCTATCCATTGCTCCAATAACTGTTTTCGGTGAACAATAATAAGTGTAGGTTGTGCCTTATCCGCAATTACTTTTAATCCAATAACTGTTTTTCCTGAACCTGGTGGTGCAACTATTACTCCATAATCCTTTTTAGAAACCGTTTCAATTACACCTAGTTGATGATTTCGCAAAGCAGCATTAAACGCAAAAGGAATAGTTGGTCTTAGCTTTCTTTCATCAACAAACTCAAATTCGATTTGTGATTCCTTGCAAAACCGCAGTAGTCTTCCGATAAATCCACGAGGAATGAAAATTTCACTTTCTGATTCCTCAATCAGTTTAAAATAACGAGCTGTTTCAAATGTATTTCTTCCTGATTTCTTTTTGATGAAAAATTCAGAGTTTGCAAAATTTAATTCTTCTTTCAGAAAATGAGTAAGCGTTGACGTTAATCCATTTCTGCTGATTCGTATCGTATTGTTTAAAGAAATGCTAAGTTTTCCATTTGTTGGTTGCGGAGTTATTATCGGAACATTAGGCGATACTATTTTGCATAGCTCGTCTAAAAAATCTATGGAAACTTTTTGAATATTTTTCAGGAAATCCCATTGGTCTGTGAATGGTTCAAATGTTTACGGGTCAATAAAGGAGTTATTTCCCTTTTCAAAAGTTGGCTTAAAAAGTGGCAATGCAATCAAGTTTCCAAAGCCTTTGCCTGAAAGAAAATCCTGATTGGGAAACAATCTATCAAAACTGGAGCTTTTATCAAATATTGAAAACGCTCCCGATTGTTCTAAAATTGAAATGAATATTTTGCGACTTCTTATGGCGGAATATGGTTTATCAAAAAATATCCAAACGTGTCCACCATTTCCTGAACGTGAACGCTCCAAGTAGGCCGGGATTTCTTTTGCTTTGCAAGCATTCAGAAATGTAACGGTTTCCTCTTGCCAATTGGCTTTATCAAAATCTGCTACTAAAAACCAAGTGGTATTGTCTTGTAATAAGGGATAAACTCCTATATGATGAAAACCCTCCAAATGCTTTTGAATTTGTCCATCTGTAAGTTTTGAATAAGACTTTTCTGTGAAATTCTGAAATGTACCTCCATTCATTTTATGTGCCCTTAAACGATATGGGTCATAAAAATAGGCTGGCATATAGCCCGACTTCTTTCCTTTCTCCCACCGAACCGCAAACACATCTTCACGACCTTTGAAAAGGGAGCGGAAGGTTGCAATTTGAGAAGAAGTGGAAACATTCATTGAAAGGAAGTTTATAGTTCATTAATTTCCTTTTCAATTAATCGGTATTTATCCTTTACATCTTCTCCTGAATAAAAGTCGAGCAAGTCTTTTTTAGTTAATGTTCCTTGACTTAAAAAGCGTTTCAAATATTCTTGGTTGAACTCCATTAAAAGGATGGATTTTTCCAATTGCTTTAAAATCGCTTTGTTATTGTCAATATTGTTTTGAACCAAAGATTTGATGGTCAAGACTTCATTGATGTCTTTGATAATGCGGTTTACCATCATTGCCAAAATATCTTTATCAAGTTCGACTTCCTTCGCATTTAAAGCTATATCACGAGCCAACATATAGGCAATGGCTAAATTGCTGTAATCTCCCTTTTGTGAATTGATAATGGCAACAAAACCAACTCCTGCAATGTAACCTACATTTTCAAAGTTCTTTAAAACGGAGTTTTCAACTAAAGAAATATCAAAGACGATCAAACTCACTTTGCTGTCTCTGTTGGCTTGTGTTTCTATTAATTGACTCCAAGCCGTATCGGATTTACGAGTAAAAATGTCTTTGCTTTCAATGTCTCCTAAACGAACGCTTTTATCAAATTTACATTCAATAGCTATTTTTAAATCGGGTGTTCCGTTGACTTCACAGATAATATCGCCCGTTTTATTTCTAGGTAAATTACCCGCTGTATTGCCAGTTAAAAATGCACGGTCTTTTAATCGCTTATCTAGAAAATATTGATTTAAGAATTCTGCGACTTCATCCTCTGCTAATGTTCCTTTGATTGTTGATTTATAGAAAAGTTCTTTTTTCATCTCAAAAATCATCTTTAAACTCTCGAGTTCTGTTCCCAACTCATTAGATGTTTTTGAAAGAAAAGATGAAATACGGTCTTCCATTAAAGCCAATACACCAATGTAAATGGCTCTTAGCAATTTTTCATCTCTTTCGCTTGCAGGAAGATTGTCGAAGTAATTGAAAACGATTTGATTTTCGATTTCAAATTCTTTGATTTCAATGCGTTTGAGCTGTTGGTTTATTTTAAGCATTGTTATTCAATTCTTTCGTATGGATAAACATTCTTGAAATTCCTGTTTAGGTAAGAACCGTGAGAAGGAGCTTCCAATAAATTTTGATATTCGTGTGCGGGAACGCCTTTATAGACATAAAGACTGTTATTAAGAAATCTTACATAAACTTCTTGATTTTGTTCATCATAACCGATACTATCAATGTTAGATGAACTTACTGGTGTCATTTGTGGTAAACTCATATTTTATAATTTTTATTACGCCAAGATTTTAATAATTGTTTGTATTCTTTTTGTGGATCATCAATTTTTTCTAACCATTTTTCAGATGCTTTAGGGTCAGAACTTTTAGGAGCATTTGCAATCTTAAAGAATTTCACTCGTGATGGTATCTTAACTGCTTCTCCTGAAATTAGGGCTTCACCAGTTCTCAAACTTGGTAATAAATCTACCATACTTTGCAACTCATCTTGAACAGCGGAACGTATATGACCTCTATCTTTAGAGTTGTTCATGCGCAACGCAATCATAGTGCCACATTGACTTAAGACAGTTTCGTCTAATTCTGATGGTCTTTGAGTTACCAGCAATAGTCCTACCCCATATTTGCGCCCTTCTTTTGCAATCATTTGAACTGTTCGAGAAGATATTGAATGCTCACCTGCTTTTAAATAACTGTGGGCTTCTTCTAAAACAATTAACAATGGTTGGTTTTTACCACCAACTTTGGTATTAACACCCCAAAATAAGCCATCATAAATAATTTTCAGAAGTGTGCCAGATATTGAAGATGTAATTTCACTTGGAATACCTGACAAATCTAAAATGGTTATAGGCAATTCATTTCCAAGCCATTTCAAAAACATAGCATCTAAATCTTCTTTTGTTTTACCATCTTTATCTCGGAGTTAACTTCCCAGGAGAGAATAGAAAACTGTAACTGCTGTCGTTTAGCCTATTTCTCATACTGTCTAAAAAACTTAATAATCCTTTAGCTTTTTGATTTAGAAATGGAGCACTATTTCCTAATCCTGCAATCGGATATTCACTTGATTTAAGTGATTCAATATCTCCTTCAGTGATTTTGGATGTGACTGTTATTCTATCTTGTTGAAATGTTTTTCTTTCAAAATCATCTAACTCAAACCATAATCGTTTTAGACTAAATGGTATGGGTGAATCTGCGGTAATAGACTCCTTAGTTACTTCTATTTTGTTTTCTTCCGCACTTTTAATTTTTGCTTCAACAACTTTTTCTCGAATGTATTCTCTATTTTGGTCTGTCAGATTTCCTGAGAATATTTTCATCAATTCATTAAAGGGTAGTGCCCAAAAAGGGATTTGCAATTTGCTTTCATCATCTAATGAATTTACATCTATTACTTTTGAATATTTTGAAAGGGCATCGTTATACTCACCGTGAGGGTCAATTACCAAAATTCTTGAACTTGGAAACTCCCTATTAGCTATGGATTGAAGCAATACTGAAACAGAATTTGATTTACCACTACCTGTTGAACCTACAATGGCACAATGCCTTGAAATGAGTTTATCTAAGTCAATCTTAGCATCTAAACTTTCCGATACACTAATATTTCCAACAGTAATTGAATTGGATTCTTCCTAACCACCATAGATAACATCAAGGTCATTGATTGTTACCAAGTGTACTTTATCTCCAGTAGTTGGATATTGTGTTACACCTCTTTCGAACTTTTTCCCAACCTGTTCTCCAGCTAAAACTATGTTTATCCATCTTGTGTTTTTCAAAATATCATAATCTTTAGCTACGGCTTCTCTTAAACTTTCAGGGATTGCAGCTGAACCTATTTGAGTCACAATTCCGTAAAGATTGGCATAGCCTAAAGGGATTCTCACGAACGAACCTATTTGCCCTACACGATAAACAACTCCATCTATAATAGGCATATTGGATTTAATATTATCAAACAGTTTAACAGAAATACTATTCCCGCTAATGCTATCTATTTCACCAATTTCTGTTATTCTATTTTTTGACATTTTCTCCGAGCTTTTTGATTTCGTTATCGCTAACCATAGAATTTAGAAATGTAACGAGTTTGCCAAAGTCTCGGTAATATAAATTCTCCTTTACCTGTCCATTTATCATCTTCTTTTTTGTCGAGAGTGAAATACAAATCTGTTTCATCATCAGCATCTCGGAAGGGTTTTAAGTGCCCATTTGCCATAACTACAACCAATAACGGCATTGCTTGAAGCATAAATAGAAACTTTAGGATTATCTAAACCTACCCTTGAAACATTGGATTTCTCATCTATTTTATCATATTTGTCAAATATCAGCCCTATAATGTGTGATGTCGTATTTGTTTTCAATGCAGAAATAATACGTGAATTTATATGCTCGTCTCCCCAAGAATAACCACAAGTAATTAGTATTGCATCATCTTGCTTTAAGAAATTAGAGAGTCTGTCCATCAAACTTTCATAAGGTTGCTTTTTTGAATCTTTATATTTTAGAGTAGAAGGATAAATCAAAATATCATCGTCGTCTGGACTAACTCTCAATATCTTTTCTGTATCCTTATCAAAATGCCAACCTAAAGAACCGTGTATTTTCCAAAGTTTTGTTTGCTTCGATAAAAATGAAAAATCTTCAACTGATTCTCGGATTAAAAAAGGCTCTAAGGCTACCACAAAATCCATCGTAATATGGGATTTCTTTATGTTCTAATCCAAGTTCTAATAAGAAATCATAATTGGTTGTAAAGACTTCGATTGGATACTTTCTTTCAGCTTGTCCTATCCAATTTGCAAAATCTGTCTCGGACTAATTCACTTACAATATCTTTTGTAACAATTTGTTTAAACTCTTTTTTTAAAGCTATATCACATAGAGTCCTATTGTGAACACTTACTTTTTCCCTAACTTCTTTTTTGATTCTTTTGATCAAATCTGCAAACTCACCTTTGTTAAGAGAATTTAGTACACTTTTACCAATGAATGAAACTTTTTGTTCAAGATTAGACAGTATTGTTTCTATGTTGAAGTTTTTCTCCCCAAGTTCTTCCTTTATATCCTCTAATGCTGTTTTGTATTTCGTATCAACTTTTCCTACCTCTTCAACGATTTCAGATGTCATTTTACCAATAGCAGGAACAGTAAGCGAAGTTTCATTTTTCATTGCTAATGAACTCCCTGCACCAAAAAGAAAACCTATTTTCTTTTTATCAGAAATTAATATTTGCTGAATACCTCTGATATATTCTGATGGGTCATGTGTTGTCATACAAAATTATTTATTCCTATTTATTCTCCTTGCCGAAAGCTTTTTCCTAATGCTATCGTCAGTTTTATTTCTTTTGATAATTAAATTTATCCTTTAGTTCATTCATAAAATAAGCACCAAGAGAAGGTGACTCCATTAATTCTTCAAACACCTTTTTCGGCACATCAAAATACTGATAAACCGCTCCGTGGTGAAATTCTATTTCTAATACCTTTTTTTCCGCATCATAACCTACTGAGGCAATATTGGAAGACACTACGGGAATGCGTTGTGTTTTCCCTGTATTCCCTTCCTCTAAAAATGATAGCAATTGTTTGCCAAGGGCAGTGCTAAGATATTGTTGGTCTCTACTCGTGGGTGTATCAGGGAGCGTGAGTTGAAGCCACCCTGCATCTATTAATGGTTTGAGATGGTTTCTGAAATTTTTGGTGTTATTATATAACCCAATTTTATCGAAAATTGCCTCCCTTGATTTTGGTTCTATGCAATATTGGAGTAACTGTTTGGCTTTTGATGTAATGCTGTTTTTAATGGCTTCTTTGTCTCTGTCTCCAATTTCAGAGACAGAGAGCCTAAGATAAGGATTAATGTCAATTAAGTTTTTGAATTCAAGCACTTTATCATATTCTCTTCTTAGTTCCTTTTCCTGACCTAAGATGGAATTCGTAAGCGGATGTACATGCAGAATACACAAAAAGTAAGCATTGTTTTCGTCCGTCTCAAAAACAGGTGGAGGCGAACCATTTTCGGCTAAGCTTTTGTGAATAATAGGCAACCCTGTTCCTCTGCCTTCCGTGAGTTTCAGCTCTTTTAAAAATCCACCTAGTTTACGATTTCTATAATCCCGTGCGACCACTCTTTGTTTATTTAGCATCGCTTGGTTGATAGGCGGCATAGGGCCAGGAAAACTCAATATTTCAATTTTATCTTTATGAATTTGAATCTCAACAGGGTTTTGTCGCTCATAGCTTTTATGATAAACGGCATTGACCACCGCTTCCTCTATGGCTTGAAAAGGATAGTTGAAGAAACGTATGGATTCCGCTTGCTTAGCTGACTTAACCACCAATTCTTCGACAATATTTGATTTAAAATACTGTAAAACATCCCTAATCTGCTGAATAATAGAACCGGAAAATATTTTTTCTGTATAATCTTTCCCAACTTCATTTTTATGAATCACTACATCAACTGTTGCTCCGGAAAAATACTTTTCAGGATGTTCATTAAACAAGAGCAAACCAGCATTGGTAGGACGTAGTAGCTCGTCTGAACCTTTGGCTATCATTAGAAGTCTGCATAATTCAGAGAATGGCATTTTTGTACTCTCTTCATATAAAGAGCTCATCACTTCTTTTAAATAGTTTTGAATCAAACGCAAATTCAAATCATCTAAGGTAGCGGTTTGGTTTATTCGGTCATCAAATGGGATGCGTGCCGTGAGTTCAACAAGTCTTCTCTCATCATCAGAGCCATCTTTTACTTTTAACGTTTTTGAACCTCGTTTGATGTACATTGCTCTTTCAGTTCTTTTTTCACTTAAACTAATGGGAGCTTTGTAGGGTCTGTTATCTCCAGCGGGGGCAAAAACAACCAGAATATGCCTCTCGTTCATTAAATAAGGGTGAAAAACAGGAATATATACAGGGGTTAATTTATGAGACAGTTCAATCAGTTTTTTCCGGATGGCATCCAATTCTTGAACTTCTAAACCTATTGGTGGTAATTTAGCTTTACCATTTTCTTCTTCTACTCCAATAATGACATAACCTCCATCCCAATTATTAATGTCATTAGCATAGGCACATAAAGAATGAATGACATCCTCTCGGATTCCATCCTTTTTTTAACTCAATCCGATCCCATTCAACCGTATTGCCATGTATTAATTCATCTATATTTATGGGTAATGCCATTATTTATTAAATTGTATTAAAATATTTCTAATTCAGGGACATTCATTTCTTCTTATTCGCTTTAATATATTTTGCTCTTTTCTCTGCTACTTTTAGTGCTTCTATACCTAAATCTTCGTCCTGAATTTCAAATAAGATCTTGTCACTTAGGAACGAAACCAAAAGTTCGTCTGAGTTGTAGTCGTAAATCTCGGCAAGTTTCATAACTACCTCTTTTGTGATTTTCCTTTCTCCACGCTCCATTTTGCTCAAAATAGACACATCAATGTCGAGCAACGCAGCAATTTTCCGTAATGGAAGTTCTTTTTCTTCTCGAATACATCTTAACTTTTCACCTACTGTTTCTGTTGACATAATATTTGTTGACATATTTTGTCTAAAGTAGGAAAAGATTTTTGACATGTCATCACTTATTTTCTATTCTTTTTGACATTACCATTCACAAATGTCTAAAGAGAATTTTTCCCTATTTCAAAGTAAATTAAAAAATGAAGAAATCAATTACGGAAATCCATAAAGGATAAGGATTCAGATGAATAGAAATTCAAATTATAGCAAACGTTTTAAAAAGGTGAAGATTTAGGTGGTGGTTTTTGGCGCAATGGCAATCTTCGGCTTTTTAAAATGATAGCCCAAATGGCGATTGAATGTCGCGCAAGAATGGTTTTTCATCATTTTGCGACAAAAAAACGCCTATTTTCAGGGTTTCCGAGGGGTTTTGTCGCAAATGAAATATTTAGTCTCCACACTGCCTAAAAGATTTACTGTAAAAAATTGCCTGTTTATGGGACTTCCCGGAGGTTTTACTGTAAAATTAGGGAAATGAAGTCCCGTAACATCGCTTTAGCGTGTTACCCTCTTGCTCTTCCAAACTTCGCCCATTCGTGACCAAGTTTTCCGGACAACCTGATTTGAAAATCAGTTGCTCTTTTTGTTTCAAATCCAGTGCATTCTTCAATTGATTGTAAAACCCCGTATGATGTAGAACACTAATTTTATCAAAACAAATTCATGTAAGGGTTGAAAATTTGCGGTTCAGTTAAAGCAAATTTTTAACGCTTACATACCGCTTTCTTTTAGCGAAAAATGGGTAAAGTTTTTTCTGCTTTACTTATTTTTCGCTGCGTGAGGGATAGAAGCGGCACCCTTTCTGTTTTTCACAGAAAGATATAGCGGATAGCCCGACCTTTAGGGCACGCCCAACAACTCTAACGTGCGTAAATCCAAATTTTGGATATTCCATAATAAAGTAAAGGGAGTGGTATTGTTGCTCCCTTTGTTGTTACCCTTTTTATGTCAAGTCCCCAAACTCTTTCGGCTCTCCTTCTCCCTGAACCGTTCCAACAGGTTGCCAATGTCCTCACCTATCTTGGTCTCCACAACCCTTGCATATAACTGTGTGGTGGTAAGCTTGGAATGCCCCAATAATTTCGATACCGTTTCAATAGGTACGCCATTGGAAAGCATGACCGTGGTGGCAAAAGTATGCCGAGCCACATGAAAGGTTATGTTTTTATGAATACCACAGGATGCTACTATCTCTTTCAAATATTTATTGGTCTTTTGATTGGAACTTATAGGCAATAGGAAGTCCACAAAGACCTTTTCCTGCAACCTCCTATATTTTTCAATGATTTCCAAAGCTTTGGGCAGTAGTGGCACTTTAACACGCTCGTCCGTTTTTTCCCGTTTAGTGTATATCCAATAGTTGTTGTCGATACCCTTTACGATATTGTCCTCGGTAAGTTCCTTTACATCCACATAGGACAGTCCCGTATAGCAGGAAAATACAAAGCAATCTTTTACCCGCTGTAACCGTTCACTTGTAAATTCTGTCCCTTCTAATATTTCCAGTTCCCTTTCCGTTAGGTAAGCCCTGTCATATTTATGATACTTCAATTGGAATTGGTTGAACGGGTTCTTGTGTGTCCATTCCAGTTTAACGGCAAGGTTTACCATTTTTTTGAACCGTTCCAAGTGCTTCATAACGCCATTGTTGCCCAACATGAGCTGTTTCTTAGAGTTCCTGTAATTGCGCAGGAAATTCTCAAAATCAGTTACAAATTCGTAGTTCAATTGTTTCAGGTAGATGTCCTTTACCCTTCTTTTCTTTAGCAAAAATCGGTACAGGTATTTTTCTGTGGTATAATAATTCTTCATTGTCCCCCTTTTCAGAACATATGCCATATTCCCGTGATGGTATGCAATAAGTTCCCGTAAGGTCTTACTGTTATCGTCCTCGCCCAAATAGCGGGTCTTGACTGCTTCGGAGGATATGATTCTATCCTCTTCCAAGAGTTCTTTATGGCATTCCAACAGCTTGTTATACACCTCGTCCGAGATAGGCGTTTAAGGTTCTAACATTTTGGGAACTGCCCCTGCCACGGCTTTTATTGTTGTCCCAATCTTTGTCGGTAATGGTTCTCTTTAAACTGATTTCCGCCCGTTTTCCATTTACGGTAATACGGACGTAGAGGGAAAGGTGTTTTGGATTGCTCCTTGATTTTCCGGTAAAGAAAATTACCGTAAAAGTGTGTTTTGTCTTCATTTTCAATGACTTTAGTTAAACAATAAATTGTAAAGACGAAAGTCAAATCGTACCCTAAAGTCCTTTAAAGATAGTACAATTCGGTGGACATCTGCACACCTAATTGCACACCTTTTATATGGTTTTAAATGAAATCAATTGAATGCATAAAAAACAAAAAACACTGAAAATCATACGATTAACAGTGTTTTGTTATGACCTATTTCTAGGTTCGTCGGGGTGGCAGGATTCGAACCTGCGACCTCCGCGTCCCAAACGCGGCGCGATAACCGGGCTACGCTACACCCCGAAGTGGTTATCTTAGACTAAAACAACAAAAAACCTTGAAATTTTAGAGTGGCAAATATACACTATTATTTAAAAATCAAACCAATTTTATCGTAAATTGTAAAAACATTTTTTAAATCATGATAAAAGCACTAAAAACCCTCTCTATTGCTGTCTTTTTTATTAGTATTCACGCCTGTGCTCAAGATAAAAATCCAGTAAATAGTAAAAACAGTTATGAAGTGGTTGTTCCGGAACTAACAAATCCATGGGCCTTTACTTTTCTTCCGAGATAAGAGCATGCTTATTAATGAAAAAGAAGGTCAATTAATTCACTTTAAAAACCAAGTCAAAACCGAAATAAAAGGCCTTCCAGTAAATTTATGTGCGTGGTCAAGGTGGTCTCTTAGACCTTTCGCTACATCCGGACTATGCAACTAATGGATGGATATACATATCTTATGCCTCACCAAAAGGAACAGGTAACGGTGGAAATACCGCCGTTATGCGAGCAAAGATAAAAGGCGATAGATTAATAGACAAACAACTGCTTTATAAGGCAGAACCCAATACAACCAAAGGACAACACTTTGGCTCACGCATCGTTTTTGATACTCATGGTTATCTGTTTTTTACTATTGGCGAACGTGGTGAACGTGACGTGAATCCGCAAGACTTAACTAAAGATGGAGGTAAAATTTACAGACTGCACGATGATGGTCGTGTACCAAAAGACAATCCGTTTGTTACTGTAGAAAATGCTAAGACCGCGATTTATTCTTACGGGCATCGTAATCCACAAGGTATGAAACTACATCCCGACACTAAAGACATCTCGGACACATGAACATGGACCAAAAGGTGGTGATGAAATTAATATCGTTAAAAAGGGTGCCAATTACGGTTGGCCAGTGATCACCTATGGTAAAAATTATAGCGGAACAACCATTACCGATACCACTAAAAAAGAAGGCATGGAACAACCTTTGCATTATTGGGATCCTTCTATAGCACCAAGTGGCATGGCTTTTATTTCTTCTAATAAATATGGTGACTGGAAAGGAAGTTTACTTGTAGGCTCCTTAAAATTTAATTATTTAGATCGCTGTACGCTTGAGGATGGTAAGGTGATTAAAGAGGAACGGTTGTTAGACGGTATTGGCCGGGTTCGATCCATAGAGCAGGGCCCCGATGGGTTTATTTATGTTGGCGTAGAAAATCTAGGCATTGTTAAATTAATTCGCACATAAATATGAAAAACAGCATCATAATCTTACTGGCGAGCGTAAGTCTATTTTCTTGTCCATCGTCTAATGAGCCAATGGCTCAAAAAAAGGATGCTATCGTTCAAAATTTTTCTGAAGGCAAACAAGTTTATGACGATTTCTGCATACAATGTCATCTCGGCTAATGGTGAAGGTGTTGCTAATACGTTTCCGCCTTTAGCAAAATCAGACTATTTAATGAATAAAAGGAAGGCCAGTATTCGCGCATTAAAATTTGGCTTAAATGATGAAATTGTAGTAAATGGTAAATCATACCATGGCAACATGGCTTCACAAGGCTTAACAGATCGAGAAATTTCCAGCGTAATGAACTACATCACAAACAGTTGGGGGAACAAAAATACAGCGTTAATAACTGAGGAAGAAGTTTCAAAGGTGGAACGGTAATATTTTGTTTCAAATTCCTAAATTTGTCTGATTAAATTTAATAAATAATACATGTTAATAATTGGGATTGCCGGTGGTACCGGATGTGGAAAAACAACTGTTGTAGAACAAATAATGAATGAATTACCGGATGGCGAAGTTGGTATTATTTCTCAAGACTCTTATTATAAAGACACTTCCAATTTAAGTTATGACGAGCGTGTTCAAATTAATTTTGATCATCCCCGTTCCATAGATTTTAAGTTGTTACGAACCCATTTAACCGCTTTAAAAAATGGGGAGAGTATTGAACAACCTGTTTATTCTTTTGTAGAACATAACAGAACTAAGGAAACCGTTTTGACAACGCCTAAAAGAGTTATGATTGTTGAAGGGATATTAATTTTGAGTAAGCCAAAAATTAGAGATATGTTCGATATAAAGATATTTGTGCATGCCGATAGTGATGAGCGATTAATACGTCGCGTAAGGCGTGATATTGCCGAGCGTGGCAGAGATATCAATGAAGTTTTAACCCGTTACCAAACCACATTAAAACCCATGCATCAGCAATTTATAGAGCCCATGAAAGAATATGCTGATTTAATTATCCCAAACAATAAATACAACACTGTTGCTGTTGATATTGTTAGAACTATTATTAATGATAGATTGAGTTAATGTTTTCCAAATATAAAAACATATTCGTCATCATACTCCTTGTTTTTGCAATTTGGATGGTGTTCTTTGATAGTAATTCATTGATGATTCACAATGAGTTAAATCGTGATATTGAAGCTTTAGAAAATGAGAAAGAATACTATAGAAAAGAAATTAAAAAAGACAATAAAACGATAAATGAATTAAAAAAAGAAGAAGGTCTAGAAAAATTTGCGCGTGAAGAATATTATATGAAACGTGAAAACGAAGACATTTATATTATAGAATATCAAGACAGCTTAAAAGTAGACGACGATGAGTAAAACACTATTTTCAGATTTTAATACTGTTTCGGCTAAAGCCTGGAAGCAAAAAATACAAGCAGATTTAAAAGGCGCAGATTATAACAACACCTTAATTTGGAACACTCGCGAAGACATCAATGTAAAGCCTTTTTATCATCGCGATGATTTTGAGAATCAACCGTTTTTAAAAGTACCATCAAACCCTTGGAATATATGTCAAACCATTTTTGTAGCCAATGAAAAACAGTCTAATAATAAAGCAATAAAGGCTATTAAACGTGGTGCGGAAAGTATTAAGTTTATCATTCCTAATAAAGATATTACTATTCCTGTTTTATTAGAAAACATTGATACTGCTACTACACTGCTCTATTTTGAATTGCACATTTTAGATACGGACTTCATAAAAAAAATAGCACTTATACCGTCTAAAGCAGGAATATATATTCTAAATGATAGCATAGGACACCTTGCCAAGTCTCGGTAATTGGTTTGATACTTTAAAAAACGATCACGAACAATTAGCCCAAATAATAAAAATACCAAATAACACCATTAGTATTGATTTAGGTCTTTATCAAAATGCAGGCGCCACTATTGTCCAACAATTAGCTTATAGTTTAGCACATGCCAATGAGTATTTAAATCTTTTTGGAAAGGACATAAAGTCTCCATTGACCTTTAATGTTTCGGTTGGAACGAATTATTTTTTCGAAATAGCAAAACTTCGTGCACTACGGGTGTTATGGAAAACGTTGGCTCAAGAATATGGCATATCACCAGAGTGTCACATTTTTGCTATGCCTACAAAACGCAACAAAACAATATACGATTTCAACACCAATATGTTACGTACCACTACAGAATGCATGAGTGCTATTTTGGGCGGTGCAAATACGGTTTGTAATTTATCATACGATTCCATTTATCATAAAGACAATGCCTTTGGAGAGCGCATTTCAAGAAACCAATTACTCATTTTAAAACATGAAAGCTATTTTGATGCGGTAGAAAATGCTTCAGACGGGTCATATTATATTGAAAGCCTAACTCTTCAGTTGGCAGAAAAAGCGCTTGAATTATTTAAATCTATTGAGACTAATGGTGGTTTCTTACATCAATTAAAGGCTGGAACCATTCAGAAAAAAATTGCAGAAAGCGCTAAAAAAGAACAGGATGCTTTTGATGCTGGTGACATCACTTTATTAGGCACCAATAAACATCCAAATATGGATGATAGAATGAAAGACGATCTAGAACTGTATCCATTTTTAAAAACCAATAGCAGAAAAACGTTAATTCAACCCATTTTAGAGCGAAGGTTAGCAGAGACAATCGAGCAGAACCGATTAAAAAATGAATAAATCGTTTAAATATAAATATTCAATAAAATCTCAAAAACAAAACCCTAGTAAGCCATGAAAAACCCTTTTAAACTCTTTACTTTTTTATTTTTGGTGACAGTATCAAGCTGTGATACTACAGGAAAAATAGATTATAAATTTGCTGAAAGCCCTGAAATAATTGCTTGTGATTTGCCTAATAACGCCTTATACAATGAAGCCATTCATTCTTTTGAAAATGACCTATTAAACACCTATGATAACAAATCAAAATCTGGTCAAAAAGCATATTTTTCATTCATCAATTTCACCATGCGTGGCGGTTTAAAAGTGGAGGATATTGCTAGTGCCCATAGTTTAAAAATTGCTCATCTTTTAAAAGAGGACAACACCTTATGGACTACCATCAATGGTAAAACATCATTAAACTACTCACATCCTTTAATTGATTGTTTGACAAAAAACATAAAAACGAATAGCTTAAAACAAACTATTAATGCACTACTAACTACAAATAGTATGAGACCAAATTTAGTTTTGGCGCCTTTAAGTAATAGTACCAAAGGGATTCAGGGAGATGGTAGTTTAAAAGGGTATGTCGCTTTCGATTTCTTTTACTCAAAATTATTAGATTCTAAACTTGAAGATTTAAAAAACCCAAATCCAGAACCAATTGAAGCGGCTAAAACAGATGTAAAAACAGGTTTAAATCCGGCGAAAAAAACAACTATCCCAACAGATAAAGTGATGGAAAAAGACCCACATGCAGGACATAATCATTAATTATGGATAGAAAAGACCTCAAACATATTAAAATAAAATCAGAAAACAGCAGCGCAGCCTTAGAAGGCAAAAGTAGTGTATTTCTAACTGCAGAAACCATCGCCGTAAAGTCGAAGTATCCCAAAAAAGATATTGAAGGCTTGGAGCACCTGGATTTTGTGGCAGGAATAGCGCCAAATCTTCGTGGCCCTTACTCGACAATGTATGTAAGAAGACCTTGGACCATTCGTCAATACGCTGGATTCTCGACGGCAGAAGAAAGTAATGCCTTTTACCGCAGAAATTTGGCTGCAGGACAAAAAGGCCTATCTGTTGCCTTTGATTTAGCAACACATCGCGGTTATGATAGTGATCACGAGCGTGTGGTTGGAGATGTTGGAAAAGCAGGAGTGGCCATTGACAGCGTGGAAGATATGAAAGTATTATTCGACCAAATTCCCCTAGATAAAATGTCGGTTTCCATGACGATGAATGGGGCCGTATTACCAATCATGGCATTTTATATTGTTGCAGCAGAAGAACAAGGTGTAAAACCTGCAGCCTTGACTGGAACCATTCAAAATGACATCTTAAAGGAGTTTATGGTACGTAACACATATATCTACCCCCCTACGCCTTCCATGCAGATTATATCTGATATTTTTGAATATACCAGTGTGCATATGCCTAAGTTTAATAGTATTAGTATTTCAGGTTATCACATGCAAGAAGCAGGCGCCACTTGCGATATTGAACTCGCTTACACCCTAGCTGACGGATTAGAATACATAAGAAAAGGATTAGCAGCCGGTATGGATATAGATACCTTTGCACCCCGCCTCTCTTTCTTTTGGGCCATTGGTATGAATCATTTTATGGAGATTGCTAAAATGAGAGCTGCCGTAATGTTGTGGGCGAAACTGGTAAAGCAATTCCATCCTAAAAACGAAAAATCATTAGCCCTAAGAACCCATTGCCAAACCAGCGGCTGGAGTTTAACAGAGCAAGACCCTTTTAATAATGTGGCCCGAACCACTATTGAAGCTGCTGCTGCGGCTTTTGGTGGTACGCAAAGTTTACATACCAATGCGTTAGATGAAGCCATCGCATTACCAACAGATTTCTCGGCTAGAATTGCGCGAAACACTCAAATATTTTTACAAGAAGAAACCCATATTACAAAAACAGTAGATCCTTGGGCAGGGAGTTATTATGTTGAAAAACTAACCAGTGATATTGCTGAAAAAGCCTGGGCTTTAATTGAAGAAGTGGAAGCATTAGGTGGGATGACAAAAGCTATTGAAGCTGGTATTCCTAAATTAAGAATTGAAGAAGCAGCGGCTAGAAAGCAAGCGCGTATTGACTCCGGACAAGATATTATCGTGGGCGTGAATAATTATGTTCTAGATCAAGAGGATGCCATTTCTACTTTAGAAGTTGATAATCAATCGGTGCGTCTACAACAAATTGCAGGCTTAGAAAAAATTAAGGCAGAAAGAAACACCAAGAAAGTCGACCAAAGTTTGACGAATTTAACTCAAGCTGCCAGGTCAGGCAAAGAAAATCTCTTAACTTTAGCTGTAGAAGCTGCCCGAGAACGCGCTACCCTAGGTGAAATTAGCGATGCTCTAGAAGCCGTTTATGGGAGATATAAAGCGCAAATAAAATCATTTTCTGGAGTGTATAGTAAAGAAATAAAAGACGACAAAAGCTTTGAAAAAGCGAAACAGTTGGCCGATCAATTTGCAGAACAAGAAGGGAGACGCCCACGTATTATGATTGCAAAAATGGGTCAAGATGGCCATGACCGTGGTGCAAAAGTAGTGGCAACAGGTTATGCCGATGTTGGCTTTGATGTCGATATAGGCCCTTTATTTCAAACGCCTAAAGAAGCGGCGAAACAAGCCGTAGAAAACGATGTACATATTTTAGGTGTCTCGTCTTTAGCTGCCGGACACAAAACGCTAGTGCCACAAGTGATTGAAGAACTTAAAAATTATGGTCGCGAAGACATCATGGTGGTTGTTGGCGGGGTGATACCAAAACAAGATTACCAATATTTATTTGATGCTGGCGCTGTGGCTATTTTTGGTCCAGGAAGTAAAATTAGTGAAGCTGCCATTACGATATTGGAGATATTAATTGATTAATTGGCATTCCAATAGTTTGATTTTTTCCTTATTACTTCAGATAACAACAGACAGAATAAATTGAAAAATGAGTCTTATTTAAATGCTTAATTCTATTTAACAATACTATTAAAATCGATTAAATATTTGGTGCTTGTTATACAGTTTATCTGATAATTATTAAGAGCTTATTAAACCTTTAAGTAGGCGGCATTCATTTGAATTTAAAGGTGGTTCTTCACCGTCTTTAATTTTTAAAATTTATGGCTTTAGTCCATGAAAAATGAAGCAGTCATCAAAGATTTCTTTTTAGGAATAAGAAAAGTAGTTGCAATAAATATGTAGACTATTATGACGTTATACAACCCAATAGCAATGAACTAGAGTTTAATCTACTTCTCAAATTCTTATAAACATTGTATTCGTATTTAGTTACAAAACCAGAATACCTTATTTCAAGTGCAGCCCTACCAATAGTGAACCTATTGTTGGTCTAATTTTTGCTTCTATGTAGGTAATCGCTCAATTATTAGATTTTTTTTTCTAAATTAACAAAAACACCAAAGACGATACATCTTTTAAACAATGACACGTACTTTCGCAAAACATATAACCCTTAATTTAATAAGTTTAGCGATTTGCTTTGTCTTTACTTCAGGAATTAGCAGTTTTGCGCAACAACCACCATTAAACAAGGCCCCAACATTAGATAGCACTCGTAAGCAACACGATGCTGCCAAAAAGCAAAAAAAAATCGACTTTGATGGCAGAGATGGCCCCTACATAATCAATGACTCCTTGTTGTATAGAGTAAATGCTGAAAACAAACTTGTAGTGAGCCCTATAGTTAAAGACGATTCCCTAGTTGTTCGTTCAGACCATAAAAATTCAGATGTCTTCTATGTGTCTATAGCATCACATTACGACATTCCAAAAACGACCTATCAATTGCCGAGAGAAAATGGTTGTTATTTCAGATATAGAAGGTAACTATGAAGCCTTTGCTAGCTTCTTATTTGCCAATAAAATTATGGACGAAAATCACAATTGGATTTTTGGTACTGGTCATTTAGTTCTAGTAGGTGATTTTGTAGATCGGGGTAAAAATGTCACACAAGTACTCGGCTTATTTACAAGCTTGAGCATCAAGCAAAAAAGCAGCATGGCTTGGTACATTTTATATTAGGGAATCATGAAATACTCAATTTTCATGGAGATCACAGATACAATCGTGGTAAATATATTAAAGCGGCACAAGAAATAAGTCAAATAAACGATAAAAAAGAGGCGATTAAATATTTGTATTCTAATCAAACGGAATTAGGCAAATGGTTGGCCACAAAAAACGTTATTGAAAAAATTGGAGACTACTTATTTGTTCATGGGGGATTAAGCCCGGAACTATTAGATTACGAATTAGACTTAAGTACAATCAATAATATGGTCCGCTTTCGGTTTAGTGGGTTAAAAGACCCTAATGATACCCTAGTTAATTTTCTGTATAGTTCAAAAGGTCCCTTTTGGTACAGAGGCCTTGTGATGAACAGATACACCTATTCTAAAATAAGCCTTTTAGAACTTGAAGAAATTTTGAGCTATTATGATGTTCAAAAAATAGTCATTGGTCACACACCAGTTGAAACGATATCTACTGATTTTAATGGAAAAGTGATAAAAATTGACGTGCGACATGGCACTAAATCATTTCCAGGCCGCACTAAAGGGTTACTTATAGAAAACTGCGAGGAGTTCGTTATTGATGCTTATGGAACGAAAAGACGGCTTCAGTATTAATTAAAGAGTTTTAAAATGACTATCGAGGAAGCGTAACCTATCGTCTAACCATTTCATGAGATACTCGTAATGTACTTGATTAGACAACTCATTTAAGGCATTCTTCCATACCAATTGTTCTCGTTCATATACTTTTTCTTCGGTGAATCTAGTATATATTTTATTTATTCTAGCTCGCAGCGCCTCATTACTAAATTCTTGAGTTCTTAGGGTAGCCCATCGGACTTTCATTTTATCTTTATACCCATTTGGGTTCACTTCAATAAGCCTTTTAAAAAGTCCATTCCACAAAACATCATTGGTTACCCCTTCCCGCTTTCCATCTTGAATTACTCCCCAAACACCATCTAAATCCCAAGGGATAAAAAAATAGGGCTCGCCCTTATCATACTTTCCTAGATAGTAATTTTTACCTAAATTATCAGATGCTCTTAGCATATTCACAAAAAGGTAGTAATCTATAGCATTCGAAATATGCACCGTCTGTTCTATATTTTTAGAAAACGTGTCATTTGAACTATGGACGACTAGATTTTCAAATTTAAATAAGTTTTCAAAATCTGAGGTATAATCTATAAATGGATATCGGGTTAACCAACCATTCCAATGTGGAAAAAGATTATTATAACTAGCAGGTGCTTTAGTAAAAGCGGGGCCGCCTTCATAGGAATTGGCTTTATACAATTCGCCATGAATCGTTTCTTTTTCATTTTTTTTGAGCTGCAATTGCTTTCTATCCACCGATTCAGAAAACTGATAAAGACCATAGTATTGATTGTTTTTAAAGACTTCCACATATTTTACGTGAAAACCGCTTTTTGCTTTCGGCTCTTTTTGTGCATAATACGGGGTGTGAATGTCATTCCAAATATGCGTTGCAATGTGAGAACGCAAACGTAATGGCTCATTGTACATACCATCAAGAATCCAATCATCATCGTTTCGCATGCCACTAAACTTCACATTCTTTTTTTGCTTAGAAATACTATCTGTCCAAAACTCTAAATCGAATGATTTTTTAGGGAACGTTAAAGATAAATTACCCCGATGCCGTACACCCATGACACTTTCAACATATTCACTACCATTGAAAAACGTGAAATAACCAGGGATTTTTGCATTTCTGTTTATTGCAGAGGTGTTAATAGTGATATGAACTAATGGTGTTTTTGTAATATATAAAACATAATCCTCGTCACTAGTTACCGTATAACCCTCACTATATGAAAGTTGCTTAGAAGCCTCTTTCAATTTAAAGGTTTTATTAAACCTTACACTGGTTACTTTTTTATCTAGAGAAAGTATTGAATCTAAATTATTCACATGCCAAACGATAATTTTGTTCTTTTTATCGATGCCATAGCTGCCTGTTTCTGCAATAATCTCTTGGGCAGAAAGATTTACGCCACAAGACACCATGTAGAACGCAAGTAGTATTGGTAGTAATTGTCTCATTGTTTTATTCTATATTTTTCTTTCAGGTAAAAATAGCAAATAAATACCTTAACCTGATGAACTTACACTCCAATAATAACATTCCTTGTTTTCTTTAAGCAACTGTTAACAACTTCCATTTTCAAAACCCATAAATAATTGTATTTTTACGCAGAACTTCTTATGTGAAGTTTTACTAATAAAACCAAATCAATTAATGGGTAAAATTATAGCCATTGCCAATCAAAAAGGAGGTGTAGGTAAAACAACAACCTCAATCAATTTAGCAGCATCATTAGGTGTACTTGAAAAAAAAGTACTACTTATCGATGCCGATCCGCAAGCCAATTCCACTTACGGTATTGGGCTTGACGTAGAAGCTGTCGAGATTGGAACCTATCAACTTTTTGAGCACGCAAACACAGCCAGAGAAGCTATTGTAAAAACAGACACACCAAATCTTGATATTATCCCAGCACATATCGACCTAGTAGCTATTGAAATAGAGTTGGTTGATAAAGAAGCACGGGAGTACATGCTAAAAAAAGCACTAGAATCTATAAAGGATGACTACGATTATATTTTAATAGATTGTGCGCCTTCTTTAGGCTTATTAACACTTAATGCGTTAACAGCCGCAGATTCTGTTATCATTCCAATTCAATGTGAATATTTTGCTTTAGAGGGTTTAGGTAAATTGTTGAATACCATTAAAAGCGTTCAAAAAATTCATAACACGGCATTAGATATTGAAGGGCTTTTACTCACCATGTACGACTCACGTTTACGTCTGTCAAATCAGGTCGTAGAAGAAGTGCAAAAGCACTTTAATGATATGGTGTTTGATACCATTATACAAAGAAATGTCAAGTTAAGTGAAGCGCCAAGTTATGGTGAAAACATTATTAACTATGATGCAGCAAGTAAAGGAGCTGCAAATTATTTAAGTTTAGCAAAAGAAATCATTAATAAAAACTCCTAAACATGGCGAAGGCAACAAAGAAACAGGCTTTAGGTAGAGGTCTTTCGGCTTTGCTGAAAGACCCAAGCAACGACATTCAATCTGTACAAGATAAAAACGCAGACAAAGTCATAGGTAATATTGTGGAATTGGAATTAGAGTCTATAGACATGAATCCGTTTCAACCACGTACTAATTTCAATGAAGAATCGCTACGTGAACTAGCCTCTTCTATAAAAGAGCTTGGTGTCATCCAACCCATAACCGTTAGAAAATTAGGTTTTGACAAATACCAATTGGTTTCTGGAGAGCGCCGTTATCGGGCGTCGTCTTTAATTGGTTTAGAAACCATTCCAGCCTACATTAGAATAGCTAATGATCAGGAAAGTTTAGAGATGGCTTTGGTTGAAAACATTCAACGTCAAGATTTAGACCCTATTGAAATTGCACTCTCTTATCAACGTTTAATAGACGAAATCAATCTAACACAGGAGCAAATGAGCGACCGCGTTGGAAAAAAACGGTCGACGATTGCAAACTATTTACGTTTATTGAAATTAGACCCTATTGTTCAAACAGGCATGCGTGACGGTTTTTTATCTATGGGTCATGGTCGTGCTATTATTAATATTGAAGATCAACCGACACAATTGGCTATTTACGAGAAAATTTTAGCTAATAAATTATCGGTTCGTGAAACAGAAGCCTTGGTAAAAAACTACAATACGACAAAAGAAGTTAAAGTTCCCAAAAGAGCGACCGAAACAGAAGAATTGCCAAAATATGTTAAAAAGGGCATCACCGCATTTTCTGAATACTTTGGACATAAAATAGACGTTAAAGTATCTACCAATGGCAAAGGAAAAATAACCATTCCTTTTCATTCTGAAGAAGATTTTAATCGTATTAAAAAGTTAGTTCAAGGTGCTGAATAAACCGCTTATTGTCCTCCTTTATTTTCTATGTCTTTGTTTTTCTACAGAAGCTCAAAACGAAAAAAAAGAGACACCGCTATAGGAGCCAATAAAGAGCTTAAAGTCGTTCTAGATTCAACTCTAGTAAAGAAACCAATAGATCCCTTGGCGCCCTCTCGAGCAGCTTTCTACTCAGCGGTTTTACCTGGTTTGGGCCAAGCTTACAATAAAAAATATTGGAAAATCCCTATCGTTTATGCCGCTTTGGGTACAGGCATTTATTTTTATACTACCAATAACAAAGATTACAAACGAGTTAGAGAGGCTTACAAACGTAGACTCGCAGGTTTTGAAGATGATGAGTTTCAAGGACGTTTTACTGATGATGGGTTAAGAGAAGCTCAAAAATCACTGCGTAGAAATAAAGAATTATCACTTTTAGTCACTGTAGGATTATATGCTTTAAATATTATAGATGCTAATGTGGATGCCCATTTGCTACAATATAATATTGATGATGATCTTACTTTAAAACCACATTATAAAATTGATGCCTTTGATAACACAGGTAGTTTGGGTCTTACATTAAATTTTAAGATTCATTAATTTTCTAACTATTAATGAGGTTTTTTCCCGATAGTATGAAATAATTAAAACTAAAATCAGATTCCTTTCCTCAACGGAATGCAAATAAAATTTTATATGAAAATCGCTTTACTAGGCTATGGTAAAATGGGTAAAACAATAGAAGCAATTGCGCTAGAACGCGGTCATACTATTGTTTTAAAAACTTCTAAAACTGTAAATCAAGCCATTAAAAACGCAGATGTTGCTATAGATTTTAGTATCCCTGGCGCAGCTGTTAATAATATTACTCATTGTATTAATCATAACATTCCTGTAATTTACGGTACTACTGGTTGGTTAGACCAGTATGATCGCATGGTGCAATTGTGTCACGAAAAGCAAGGTGCCTTTATTTATGCTTCAAATTTTAGTTTAGGCGTGAATATCTTTTTCCAACTCAATAAAAGTTTAGCAAAAATGATGGCTACTTTAAAAGACTATGCCGTGAGTTTAGAAGAAATTCATCACACACAAAAACTAGACGCTCCAAGTGGTACTGCCATATCATTAGCTAATGACATTATTAAGAATCATGATAGTTACAACCACTGGGCACTCGATCAAAACCAAGAAAAAACAATCCCTATTACAGCAAAACGTATAGAAAACGTTGCTGGCACGCATACGGTAACATACACCAGTGAAGTAGATACTCTAGAAATTAAACATACTGCTCATAGCAGGCAAGGATTTGCTTTAGGTGCTGTCGTTGCTGCAGAATGGTTGCATGGCAAAGTAGGCGTTTTTACTATGAAAGACGTATTAAATATTGGTTAAACCGAAATAAAATTGTAACATTTGCTATTAGAAAATGACTTATAGTAAATAAAAAATATTGAGATTATGAATGGTACACAATGGTTGATTTTTTTCATGATAATACAAGTCTTTCATGGCTTAGGCACTTGGAAATTATATGTAAAGGCCGGCCGACAAGCATGGGAAGCTTTTATTCCGGTTTACAATGCTGTGATTTTAATGAAAATTATTAGACGCCCATGGTGGTGGACCATCTTACTTTTTTTACCCATTGTAAATTTGATTATGTTCCCTGTGGTTTGGGTTGAAACCGCTCGTAGTTTTGGTAAAAACTCTAATTTAGACACCTTGTTATCCATCATCACTTTAGGCTTTTACAATTTCTATTTAAGCTACGCTGCTAACGACGTTATTTATATAGAAGACCGTAGTTTACAACCCCGATCTGGTGCAGGTGATTGGGTGAGCTCTATTTTATTCGCTATTGTGGCCGCCACTATTGTGCATACGTATTTTATTCAACCCTTTGTCATTCCGTCTTCTTCTTTAGAAAAATCGCTTTTAATTGGTGACTTCCTTTTTGTTAGTAAAGTAAACTATGGTGCTAGAATACCAATGACCACGGTAGCATTACCCATGGTGCACGATTCTATTCCTATGACTAAGAGCAAATCGTATTTATTTAACGATAATTTCGAAGCGCGTAAGACCTCATGGAAAAACAAATTACAATTACCCTATTTACGTTTTCCCAGTTTTGAAAACATAGACCGTAATGAAATCGTCGTGTTTAATCAGCCAGCAGACACCTTGCTAGATATGAATGATTTTACACCGGACCGAAACTATTACAAACCTATCGACAAGAAAACCAATTTGGTTAAACGTTGCATTGGCATCCCTGGAGACACGCTTGAAATTAAAAATGGTTACGCTTATATAAACGGAAAGAAGAATGACTTACCAGAACGCGCTAAGCTTCAGTTTTTTCATACCATAAAGACTAAAGCTAATATTCAAGCCCTTTTTAATACCTACGGCATAAGTGAAAGTCAAGAAATTCCAGTTTTCGAAGTGAAATCTGAGTTTTGGAATGACGAAAAATTTCAAGAGTATCTAAAAACGGATAACATCGCTCTAGATGTAGTCGCTGCAGATTCTTTAACCACACGGGTTACAGGTGGGATGACACAACGAATTTTCGATAAATTGAACGTAAAAATTGTCGATAAGTTCTATAACGCCAATATGACTGAAGCACTCGCCGCAAAAATAGCACAAGACCCCTCAGTTATTTCTGTTGAAAAGACAAATTCTAAAACATCAAACCCTAATTTATTTCCACAAGATTCTGAATATACTTTTAGTGTTGACAATTTTGGCCCCATTTACATACCCGAATCTGGTAAAAGCATTGATTTAACAATACAAAATCTACCACTTTACAAACGTGTTATTAGTGAGTACGAAGGCAATACAGTGACCTCTAGAGGGAATCAAATTTTAATTAACGGAGAAGTCGCTACAAGTTATACCTTTAAACAAAACTATTATTGGATGATGGGTGATAACAGACAAAATTCGATAGATTCGCGTTTTTGGGGGTTTGTACCGTTTGATCACGTTGTTGGGAAGCCTGTTTTAATCTGGTTTAGTTACGATTGGAATACCAAAAGAATACGTT
Source organism: Lacinutrix neustonica (assembly GCF_026625145.1). GTDB lineage: Bacteria > Bacteroidota > Bacteroidia > Flavobacteriales > Flavobacteriaceae > Lacinutrix > Lacinutrix neustonica. The sequence goes on from NZ_CP113088.1 coordinate 1,244,079, forward strand.
GGGAAAGACTATTTACAACGGTTCACGGCGATGGTAAACCAGTATCGTACCTCATACCTGTATTGTTGTTAATTGGAGGATTGGTAGCCTTTAATCGTTTTAGGAAACGAAAGAAAGAGACTAAATAGTTTATTGGTCCTTCCTGCGAAGGCAGAAAGGACCAATAATTAATAAAAAACAGATTCCTGCCTTTTCACGGAATGACATCTTTGCATTAAATGAATATTCTAATCCATCCGGGATATTTCCCAAACATCGCGACTTTTGTAGCTATTGCTAAGGCGAAACATGTGGTATTAGAAGTTCAGGATAATTACCAAAAACAAACCTATAGAAACCGTTGCTATATTTATGGAGCCAACGGTAGATTACAGTTGAGTATCCCGGTTATTTATACACAAAAAAACAGACAAAAATATGCTGATGTTACCATTGCAAACACCTATAACTGGCAAGATATCCATTGGAAATCTTTAGAATCGGCTTACAGGACGTCTCCTTTCTTTGAGTTTTATGCTGATGAATTACAGCCTCTATTTACAGAAACGTTTGACTCCCTTTTAGCTTTCAATTTGAAATGCTTTGTCGTAATTTGTGATTGTCTTCAATTAGATTTATCTATTTCTAAAACAGTCAGTTTTGACAAATCACCCAAAGACATTGAAGATTTGAGGGCTTTAGTAGACGCCAAAAAAGAAAAATTTCCATCTTTTGAAAATTACACGCAAGTGTTTAGTAATACGCATGGTTACCTCAATAACTTAAGTATTTTAGACTTGCTTTTTAATGAAGGCCCAAATGCATTGTCCTATTTAGAATCGCAAAAAACAAACTAATGGTACAGTCAAGTATTCATTATGGCATTCATTTTTTAGGACCCCTTGTGGTCGCACTTTTATTTTTTAAATCGCATTGGTTGAAAGCTTATATTATTATGGCATTAGGAATCCTGATAGACTTAGATCATCTATTAGCAACTCCGGTCTTTGATAGTCAACGTTGTAGTATTAATTACCATCCGCTTCACTCCTACTATGCTATGGTTGTTTATCTTTTGCTAGTCTTGCCGAAGAAAACCAGATGGATAGGATTGGGGTTGGTTATCCATATTGTTGCTGATAGTGTAGATTGTAATATGATGTAATCTATTAACAAATGCCGCGCTAATACACGAAGCTCAAAACCTCTTTTTTCTATGTCCTTCAATACCGTTTCAAAGGATGTCAGAAAATAAGATTTAAATTTACACTGTTTACTAAATAGGATATTCTAAAAACTGACCCAAAAAAGGAGATACTTTTTACGGAAGACTCAATGTAGCCATAACCGGATAGTGATCGCTATACTGAACATTGTAGGTTTTAAAACCATTTATAGAAAATGCTTTATCAACGAGTATAAAATCAATACGCATGGGAAAGAACTTAAAGTTATACGTTCTACCAAATCCGTTCCCAGCCACTTTAAAGGTGTCTTTTAAATCCCCTTTTATTTTTTTATATACGTAAGAGAATGCTGTATTATTAAAATCACCACAAACAATCATTTTATAGGAACACTGCTTTTTATGACGCGAAAACAACTCAGACTGAAACTGCTGTGTTTTAAAGGTTTGTCCTACCCCTTCAAATAGCTTTTCACCATCTTCTTTTGCTAAATTCTGAACATCTGCGTCAATATGTAGCGATTGTAAATGTATATTATAAATACGTATGGTATCATTGCCCTTTACGATATCTGCATAAATAGCATTATTAGACGTGTTTGGGAATTCTATTGAGCGCGTAGCGTACTATAGGCAATTTTGAAAAAATAGCTTGTCCGTAGGTTTTCTGTTCTCCTAGCAGGTTTTCATATTTATACGGGTATTGCGATAAATCTATAACTTCTCGCTTGTGATATTCTTGAAGCGACAACACATCCGGAGATTCCGATTTTATAAAATCAATAAGTTTTTTTCAGGTGTCCTTCTCTGAAATCCATTCATACAAATTAAACAATCTCACGTTATAATTCATTATGGATATATTATTTTCATCTTCACTCATTTTAGATTGAGAAAACTTATATAAAGAGCCAAAAGAAAAATAGCCAATGGCTAAAACCAATAATGATAAAAGCAACTGTTTTTTAATTTTCACCAACCAATACACAAAAAACAAGGCATTGACAACAATAAGAAAGGGTGCGCCTAAACCAATAACAGATAGCGCTGAAAATGTTTTTGGAGGCAGAAAAGGCAATAGGTATGATAATAACAATGCAAAGGCGACGAGTGAGTTAATGAAAAATAATACTTTATCAAAAAACTTGAGTTTCTTCATATTATTTTCCAACTTTAAATAAAAATTCCTTTTCAGACGCGGTTAAGCTGTCATAGCCACTTTTGCTTATCTTATCTAATATAGCATCGATTTGCTTCTGTTTTTCCAACGCACTAAACTCACCAGTAGTATACCCCCCTACTTTAGATTTTTTTTTATGTACTGTTTTAAGGTTGCCTTTTTTTCTAGGTTTAAACCATCCTGCTACTGCATCTGTACTACGTTCAAAACCTTTACCAATATCATTCCCTTGCGCTAACTGTTTAGCATAAACATAGCCCAATAAAGCCCCTCCTAAATGCGCCAAATTACCACCGCCATTGGTTCCAAAAACACCTATTATATCAAAAACGACTAAAACGGCACCAATATGCCAAATTTTAATATTAAAATTTAAGATTCGAATGTCACTGTTAGGGTTATACGCACATAAGAATATAAATAGGGCCCGAACAGCCGCACTTGCTCCAACTAAGGGAAAGTAGTTTTTTGAAAAAAAAGAAGGAAACACATTGTAACCAATTAAAAAGACTAATCCCCCGGCAATAGCCCCTAAAAAATAAATACTCACTGCCGTTTTTGCCTTGAACAGATTTAATAGCATTCGGAACAGTAATACAACCAAATCATATTAAATAATAGATGCAGAAAACCATAATGTAAAAAGGCATAGCTGACAATGGACCAAGGTTGCATTAAGGCATCAAAAAAATGCGAGGCAATTCAAAGTACCTGAACACGCCTGGAATAATACGTCTAAACACCAAACCAAAAAGAAAAACACCAACGTTAACAACGATTAGTTTTTCAAGAATGTTTAATCTTGCTAGCTTGTATTTGATATCTTCTATTAGGTCACTCATTAATCGATTCTATATTTACTTCTTAAATTCTTTTTCCAAAAATACATAATTACAAAACCTACAAATGCACCGCCAACGTGTGCCATATATGCAGTATTACTTGGACTAAAAAAGGATTGACCTGTTAACGCCGATATGACATCCAGTAGTATAATTCCCGGAATAAAATATTTTGCTTTAATGGGTATCGGTAAAAAAATAAGCATGAGTTCTGCATTAGGATTGAGCATCCCAAAAGCAACCAATATACCCATAATACAACCCGAAGCCCCAACCATGGAAGCATTATAGGTTTGATATACACTATTTATTTGTTCTTCTTGCAATGGATTTGTTTGAAAATTCCATTGGCCGGTATTCATAATATCCATTATGCGATCAAAGGAAATTCCGGAAGCTTGCAACTCTGAAAGTAAATGAGAATAGTTAAAGTAATGATATCCTAATTGGAATAATACAGCGCCTAAACCTGCTGCGAAATACAAAATAAGAAAGCGTTTAGCTCCCAAACTTTGTTCAACGGCTGAACCAAACATCCACAAGGCAAACATATTAAATAATAAATGCATAAACCCGCCATGCATAAACATATGTGATACGATCTGCCACGGTTTAAATAAGTCATTAGCTGGAAAGTACAATGCTAGCCACTTATATAAGAAATCATTACTACCTATAAGAGTGCCAACAAATAAAATGACGTTCAGTATCAATAAATGCTTAACAGTTTCAGTTATCTTAATCATAGTTTACACAAATTTTTTATCGAGTTCATCAACGGTCATTGTCATAAAGGTTGCCCGGTTGCTTGGTGAAACGCTAGGTGCTTTACACGCAAATAAGGCGTTTACCAAATGTTCTTGTTCAGGTATTGTAAGTGACTGACCTGTTTTTATAGCCAAGGTTTTAGCCAACGATTTGGCTAATAAATCGGTCGCACTAAAGTTACTGTCTCGGCACTTCATTTTCTACATCGCTAATGAGTTGTTCTAGAATAATAGACACTTCACTTTCAGGAACACTCACAGGCACACCCGTAATCTCTACTAATTCTTCTTTTAAGGTTTGAAACACAAACCCTGTATGTTCTAAATCGGCTTTTAGCTGACTGATAATTTCAATTTCCTGAGGTGAAAAATGCAATTGTAGCGGAAACAATAATTGCTGACTCATCGCTTCTTTAACCGTAATATTCTTTAAAAAATCTTCATATAATACCCGTTGATGCGCCCGGTGTTGATCAATAAATAGCACGCCCGATTTAATGGTACTCACCACATATTTATTATGAAATTGATAGGTACTTTGCTTCTGTTCTACTGGTGTGCCATTATCAAAAATAGAAGCATTTTTTTGCTCACTTTCATACTGCACTTCACTGTAATCTTGCGGGGTTTGGGTACCCTTACTCTCTAAACCTACGTAAAGACTTTCCCAATGCGCCACCGGCTCCTTTCTATAGTTTGGAGCTTGCTTTACAGTCTGCTTATTTTCATCAGCAAAGGGATTAAAACTACGATCCACACTTACAGAAGGTGTTCCTTTTTGTTGATAGCTATAAGGCGTATCCAAATTAGCATCGCGGTCAAAATCTAAAACTGGCGCTATATTAAATTGCCCCAAGCTATGCTTTACTGCTGAGCGCAATATAGCATATAGAGTATGCTCATCGTCAAACTTAATCTCTGTTTTTGTAGGATGAATATTAATATCTATAGTTTGTGGGTTTACCTTTAAATTCAAGAAATAACTGGCATGTGCGCCATCTTTTAAAAGGCCATCAAAGGCAGATCCTATCGCATGATTTAAATAAGCACTTTTAATAAACCGATCATTAACAAAAAAGAATTGCTCTCCTCTCGATTTTTTTCGCAAACTCCGGTTTGCCAACAAACCCGGAGATTTTAAGCACCTCAGTATCTTCGTTAACAGGGACCAATTTTTCGTTTGTTTTGGCTCCGAAAATATTAACAATACGTTGTCTGTAATTACTTTCCGGCAAATTAAACACTTCACTCCCATTATGAAACATCACAAATCCTAAGCTAGGATGCGCTAGTGCTACACGATGAAATTCATCTATAATATGGCGTGTTTCAACAACATTAGACTTTAAAAAATTACGTCTTGCTGGAATATTAAAAAAAAGATTTTTAACAGAAAGAGACGTGCCTTTTGGAGCAACAACCACCTCTTGCGATTGCACCGCACTACCTTCTATTACAATACAAGTTCCAACATCATCTTGTTCTTGCCTCGTCTTCAACTCGACATGTGCAATAGCAGCAATACTGGCTAATGCTTCCCCGCGAAACCCTTTTGTATTTAATTGAAACAGATCATCCGCCGTTCTAATTTTAGACGTTGCATGACGCTCAAAACTCAAGCGAGCATCTGTTACGCTCATCCCATTCCCATCGTCAATCACTTGAACCAAGGTTTTTCCTGCGTCTTTAATAATCAGTTTTATATGGTTTGCACCAGCGTCAATGGCATTTTCAAGTAATTCTTTCACTACAGAAGCAGGCCGTTGCACGACTTCTCCTGCTGCGATTTGATTAGCAACATGATCTGGTAAGAGCTGAATAATATCTGCCATTTATAATTTTGAGAAAAAGATTGACAAATCGAAATCTATAATAAATAAAAAAAGAAGTATTAAAACAGAAATAATTATGATAATGCGCCTATTTGCAGATTTGTCAGGAGCGTTTCTTAACTCATGTAAAGCAGAACTAAATTTCGATTTAATGCCACCACTGCTACCAACGGTTGACCTGTAATCATCAAACTTATGTTTCATTTCAAACGGACTCCCGTCCCCACTTCCTTTATAATAGCGCGGCGTATAATTATAACGTTTGTTTTTTTTATGTGGAATAATGCCCATAATACTATCCTATTTATGTTTCTAAGTAGTAAAGTATAGCAATAATAATGCCTAATAGGAGTAATAAAAGCGGTAAAGTGATTCGCTTGCTCCTATCGGGACTTGTGCGTCCGGTTTTACCCCATTCACTGGAAACCTCTCGTAAAGCCTCATGCTTGTTTTTTTTCTCTGTAAGGTTCTCTTCAGAAAACCGTGACTGATAGTTAAACTTTTTATGCTTTCGTTGATTTAACACACTCTAATTTTAGCCTTATTATTACACTCAAAAATACTGAAAATACCGGAGACTTTAGGAGAGTTTTAGCTTAAATTTGTTAACAACCAATAATTAGTAAAGGGTTAACAGGAGTACCTTATTTGTGTGATGCTTATCCTAAAAATTAAAACGCTGTCTTAATAAGGATTATTGCTCATTTAAAAAGGCCATTTTGATCGCGGCTACCGCTGCTTCTGTACCTTTATTCCCATGAATTCCACCGGAACGGTCTATGGATTGTTGTATATTATTATCTGTTAACACACAAAAAATAACAGGAACATCATGTAATACATTCAAGTCCTTAATGCCTTGGGCAACCCCTTCACAAACAAAATCAAAATGCTTGGTTTCTCCTTGAATGACAGAACCAATAGCGATGACCACATCTACTCTTTGGCGTTGCATTTTTTTACAACCGTAAATAAGCTCGAAGCTTCCCGGTACATTCCAACGGGTGATATTTCCAGGCGCTACATTGTTTTCTAGTAATGTGTCATATGCACCTTTAAACAAGCCTTCTGTGATCGTATCATTCCATTCTGAAACAACAATCCCAAACCGATAATTACTCGCGTTTGGGATGGATGCTTTATCGTATTCAGATAAATTATTATTTGCTGTTGCCATATTTATTTTCCGTGAAAACGGAAATTTTGTTATTTATTTGACATCGCTTCTGCTTTTGCAATAAACACATCTACTTGAGAGGCTTCTATAACATCAGGATAGTTTTCTTTAATGGTATTAAAGTAGCCTAATGCCTCACTGGCATTACCAAGTTCTAAAGCAATCACTCCTGCTTTGTAGTAATAGGTAGGCGCTGTTAATTCATTATCACGCATTTTAGCCGCTTTCACATAGTACTTTAAAGCCTCTTCCTTTTGATCTAATTGAACAAAAGCATCTCCAATAGCACCTTTAGCCATTGGCCCAGTCGCTTCATCCTCGCTAGAATATTGATCTAAGTGTGTGATGGCGTTTTTGTAATCTTTCAAGTTTAAGTAAGCAACACCAGCATAGTAATTTGCTAAGTTAGCCGCTTCCGTTCCACTGTAGTTCTCAATAATGTCCAACATGCCGTATTTACCTTCACTACCCTTGAGTACTAAATTGTATAACGAGTCATTAGCCACGCCATTCACCGCTTCATTATATTGTTTCTGAGCGTGATACATTTCATTCATTGCTTCGGCCTGTGCTGGCTCCTTTATAAACTTCCGGTAACCCGGATAACCTAAAACTAAAGCTGCTACTATTCCAATAACGATAAAAATATACTTTTGATTTGAAGCAACAAAATCTTCTGTCCTGGAAGCTGTCTCGTCTAAAGTATTAAATACCTCAGCTGTTGTTGAGTTTTCTTCTAGGTTTGGATCATCTGCTGTATCCTTTATTTTTTCCTTCTTTGCTTTGTAACCTCTTTTATTGTACGTTGCCATTTATGTTTTATTTAATCGTCGCAAAAATAAAATTTTTCTTCATATATAAAAGGTTATTTATTTGTTATTTTGCACTTCTTATATATTAACAACATTAGCATACTTCCGTTTTTTCAAAATACCTATGATTTTAAAATCACTTTCCTTACTTAATTATAAGAATTTTGAGAGTAAATCCTTTACATTCAATGAAACCATCAATTGTTTGGTTGGCAACAATGGCGTAGGAAAAACGAATGTTTTAGATGCTATTTATCATCTTTCGTTTGGCAAAAGCTACTTTAACCCTATTGCCTCACAGAATATAAAACACGACACCGATTTTTTTGTAATCAATGGAGAATATAATAAACAAAATAAGGAAGAAAAGATTGTTATTAGTTTAAAACGCGGCCAAAAGAAAAGTATCAAGCGCAATGCAAAAGCCTACGAAAAATTCAGCGAACACATTGGATTCCTGCCTCTTGTCATTATTTCACCTGCAGATCGCGACTTAATCATTGAAGGTAGCGATACCCGTCGTAAATTTATAGATAGCGTGATTTCTCAAAGCGACGCGTCTTATTTAAACGATTTAATAAAATATAACAAAGCGTTAGGACAACGTAATGCACTACTTAAATATTTCGCATTGAACCATACGTTTAATGCGGATACCTTAGATATTTATAATGCGCAATTACATCAATATGGAACGGCTATTTTTCAAAAAAGAGAAGCTTTTTTAAAAACATTTATCTCCATTTTTAAAAAGCGTTATAAAGCCATTAGCAATGGAAATGAAGCCGTGGATTTGGTATATAAAAGTGATTTATTTGAGTGGGAGTTAAACACCCTTTTAAAACAAGTCATTAACAAAGATAAAGCGATACACTATACCAGTGTTGGCGTTCATAAAGACGATTTGATATTCAATATAGATGCACATCCCATAAAGAAATTTGGGAGTCAAGGCCAACAAAAATCGTTTTTAATCGCATTGAAATTAGCACAATTCGACTTTATTAAAGCCCGAGTGGTGTTAATCCCATTTTGTTATTAGATGATATTTTTGATAAGCTAGATGAAGCACGCGTGACACAAATAATCAAGTTGGTGGATGCCGAAAACTTTGGACAATTATTTATTAGTGACACGCATGCCGAACGTACAGAAAAAGCAATCAAACAAGTCCATCAATCGTATGAGATTTTTAAGCTCTAATTAATTAGTAATCCTTTATTTCCGAGCTCGAGACGATAATACCTTAAGTTTGGTTAAATGAATACAAAAAACACGTTATGAAACACTTATTAACTCTTTTAGTTTTAACACTTCTCTTGACTAGCTGTTCTAAAAACCCGGAACAGTTTATAGAGCACCTCAACGGGTACTGGGAAATAGAAAGCGTTACTTTAGCAGATGGAACAAAAAAAGAATATACTGTAAATGAAACCATCGATTTTATCACCATTACAGACAGTTTAAAGGGCTTTAGAAAAAAAATGCAGCCTAGATTTGATGGCAAATATGACACCTCTCACGCTATAGAAGCCTTAGAGCTAAGACTAGAAAATGACAGTTTAAATATATACTATACAACGCAATATGACCACTGGAAAGAAACGGTTTTAATGGCGAATACGCATCAATTACAAATTGTAAACCAAAATAACATCGTATATTTATACAAACGTTTTACACCTATTACCACAGAATAATTTAAAATAAATAAGGGTTTCCACTTTTCGAAAAAACAAGTATGGCAAAACGCAATAATAACATATTAAATATTCATGAGGCTTTACAAGACTTTGTAGAAACAAACAAGTTAGAAAAAGGCCTAGATAAAGTCAATGTTCGTGAGGCTTGGACGGATTTAATGGGCAACGGCGTGAATAATTATACAACAGCCATTGAGCTAAAGAACGATACGCTTTTTGTACAGCTAAGTTCTAGTGTTTTAAGAGAAGAATTAAGCTATGGTAAAGAAAAAATAATAACTATGCTTAACGAAGCTTTAGGCAAAACATTGGTCAAAAAATTAGTGCTACGCTAAAGAGTACCAAAGCATTACTAAAATAAAATCAAGAAGTAAAAATTCTTTTTTTAAATTAAAATATTATCTTTGAGTTATTATAAATTTAATTTTTTTTAAAATGGCTCAAGGCACAGTAAAATTTTTCAATGATTCTAAAGGGTTCGGTTTTATAACTGAAGACGGATCAGACAAAGACCATTTCGTACACATCTCTCGGTTTAATCGACGAAGTTCGTGAAGGAGATGCTGTAGAATTCGATTTACAAGAAGGAAGAAAAGGGATGAACGCAGTAAATGTAAAAGTTATATAATTATATATTCAACTTGCTTTTTTACAAAGAAAACCTATCAATTATTTGATGGGTTTTTTTTATTTCTAAAATTATCGTAAGAAATAATTAATTTCTTATAATAATGATATTATCTTTGCTAATAATTAATTTAAATTTTTATTACAATGAGTAAAGGCACAGTAAAATTCTTCAATGATTCTAAAGGTTTTGGTTTCATTACAGAAGAAGGTGTAAACAAAGACCATTTTGTACACATTTCAGGTTTAATCGACGAGATTCGCGAAGGTGATGAAGTTGAATTTGACTTACAAGAAGGTAAAAAAGGATTAAACGCAGTAAACGTAAAAGTAATTTAACATATACTACAGCACTTTTTTAAAGCAAAAGCCCACTCAATTGAGTGGGCTTTTCTTATTTTAAGCAGTGTGCTTTTACTGTTTTAATAATTTTATTACACCTTGAGCCTCTTCTGAAGTGACTGTCATAAAGTATAAGCCGAAGCTACTTGAGATAAGTCTATGGCTCTATCTGAAGTCATGGTAGATAAATCTACTGATGTTATAAAGCGTCCATTAATATCATGTATTTCAGCTATTAACAAATTTACTTGCCCCACTTTTTTCAAATTAAAAATACCATTTGACGGATTTGGATACACCGTTACTAAGCTATCAATGGCATTAAACTGTTTCGTTGATAGTGTGTATGCACAATTGTAAACCACAAACTCATCAATATACCAGCCTTCAACACCATTACATCCATCTGACCCAAAGTCAAATCTTATTTGGAATGAACTATTAGCTGTAATCCCTAATGACGACAAATCAATAATACTTGTTCCCCAACTGCCTTTGTTTGCTCCTTCATCTGATGCTGTAAAAGCATTTTGTCCACCCATAGGGTTATCATTTCCTGCCGCTTGATCATTTAAAACACCATTATAAGGATTGGTTGTAAATGCTACTGGAGGAAGCACATTAAATGGTCCTCCGTTTATGCTAATTTTAAGATTACCACCATCCCAATTTGGTTCGGTTGCCACGTAATGATTAAAAGCTAATTCATAAATACCATCAGTAAAATCTGGTGTGGTAATTATCGGACTTTCTATACGTAAAATACCATTTTGGAAATCTGTTGAACAATCACCACCATATAAATCACCAATGGGCGCATTAACAGCATAAATACCGCTGCCAGTTCTATTATTAGGTAAATCTGTTTTTAGTTCCCAATCCCTTGGAGTCCATGTCGCACTAGTTGCTATCACTTGATCTAAGGTCCAATTTCCCAAACCATTTTCCCAATCCTCAAAAAAGATTGGACTATCTTCTGATGAGGCACATAAATCCGGTGCAGGGGCTAATATAGGTTCATAACCACAAGCATCCGGATTAACTCTTAATTCTACGGCTAAGATTGCCTTATTTACCTGATCAACATCTGCTGTAGTAATTACCTCTCCGGACGACCCCACTGGTGTCTCCTCTGTAGTTAATCCTTCTAAATTAATACCTAATAAGTCATTTGCTGACGCTTCAAGCGCATCTGCCAAGTTTTTAAAATCGCTGGTTGCTGTTAAGTATTGACTTTGTGCTCTCCAAAAAATATGAGCGGCTTTAGTAAAGCCTATGCCATTAATCACTTGACCGTTATAACTCCCTCCATCCACTAACAAAGCATAAGCATGGTTTGGAACTCGCAATTGATATGCACGCCGCCACTATCGGTAGTACCGCATAAGTACTGTCCGTCTGTTACTTTTCCTGGGTCTCCTTTACACGTTGGATTCCACATGTCTCTAATATTACCCCCAAAAGCGGTGGCATCTTCTCCTATTTTCCATCTATTCGATTCCCCACAAGTTTGAAGTGTCCGCACGGCATTATTCTCTCCGCCATCCTCATAACTATTTAATAAATCTATTGTTTCTCCCCAAATATCTGAATACGATTCGTTAATCGCTCCGGACTGCCATTGATAAATTAGACCACTTGTTCCCCCTGTATAAGCATGTCCCCATTCGTGAGCGATGACATCATCGGCAGCCGTACCATCACAATAATTAGCAGTTGAACCATTCCAGTTCGCATTGGGACAACTAATATTTGGATCGTTATTAACGGTTCTCATTGGCGCATCAGCGCCATCATAAGAAGCATAACCAAATGCGTTATTAAAGAAATGATAAGCATGTCCGGAGGCTACGACTTCATTTTGTTGCCAAATCGTTAGACTCGCTGGAAATGCATCACCTTCTTGCCAAACCGTATTCCCTGTATTGTTTTCGTAAATAGTACGATCTAAAGCATGTGCGATACCCGTATATTGTTCTATTACGACACCTGAATGAGCATCGACAAATAAAAACTCTCTAACATCGCTATTATTTCTTACTTCTACCTCATAAACCAAGTAGTTCGCACTTTGGATTCCTCCCGCCAATCCCTTATTAAACACGTATAATTTAGTATCGTGAACTAACAGTGATGCCCCTGAATAATTAATTTCTTGATTATAAACATCCTGTAATGCAATAACTTGAGCTTCCTCTTTACTTAAATTAGGAACTGCATTTATTTTTATATTAGGAATATAGTTTCCATTAATAGCGGTCAGGTCTTTTTGTTTGTTAAAATGAAACAATAATTTTCCATCATATACTGGAACACCATCATGAAGCTGTTGCAATACAACTCGCCTAGAACTATAGGTGTCCTGTTGTATTTTTAATGAGCCAAATGAGACATTTACATCATTAATGCCATAGACCCTTTTATTAGTTTCTAAAAAATTAAATGCTTTTACGTTTAAGGTTGCTCCTTCAACTTTTAAAGTATTATTATTTTTAAACATAATAAATTCGGGAACTCCGGAAATAGAATTAATGGTTACCGAAGCCTTCGTTTTTGTTTGAAAATCTGAAATCGATTTTCTAAGATTTTGAGCAAATACTGTGCTTGTAAATAACAAGCAAATAGCGAGTAGTTTTAAAATTTTCATTAATTGGTTTTTTTTAGTGCCGCTAAAATAGCTGATTATCAAGCATAAAAAAAGCCTGGATTTGTTAAAATTCAGGCCCAATGTATTTTAAAGCTGTATATATCTAGAACATTTCTCTTCGAGAAAAGTGAAAAGCACCTTCAATAGCTGCGTTTTCATCACTATCACTACCATGTACAGCATTTTCTCCAATAGAAGCTGCATATAATTTTCTAATGGTACCTTCTGCAGCATCTGCAGGATTTGTAGCTCCAATTAAAGTTCTAAAATCTTCAACGGCGTTATCTTTTTCCAAGATAGCAGCTACAACAGGTCCACGTGTCATATATTCTACTAATTCTCCAAAGAAAGGTCTTTCGTTGTGTACTGCATAAAATGCTTCAGCATCAGCCTTAGTCATTTGTGTTAATTTCATCGCTACAATTCTAAATCCTGAAGCGTTGATCTTTTCTAATATTGCGCCAATGTGTCCTTTTTCAACACTGTCTCGGCTTAAGCATCGTAAATGTTCTATTTGTTGCCATTTGTTATTTTTTTATGGCTGCAAAAGTACTGTATTTCTTCAATAAAACAATATAAATCCATATTAAAAAATTGTATCTTCGCACGCTATGAGTACACAAGACATAACAGAGATAAAATCCCTTTTATCTACACCAAAAAAGATAGCCATTATTCCACACAAAAATCCTGATGGTGATGCGATTGGCTCAACATTGGGCCTTTTACATTATCTTTTAAAGTTAAATCATGAAGCCGTAATTATTGCTCCTAATGATTATCCTGATTTTCTAAAATGGCTGCCCAAAGAAAATACTATCTTAAAACATGAAACAGATAAAGAAGCTACCGAAGTCTTTATTATGGAGGCTGATATTCTTTTTACTTTAGACTTTAATGCACTGCATAGAACGGGGCATATGGAAACTGTTTTAGAACAGAGTCCTGCTGTTAAAATAATGATCGATCACCATCAACAACCAGATGACTACGCTAATTATATGTTTAGTGATGTCTCTATGAGTTCAACCTGTGAAATGGTCTATCATTTTTTAGAAAAACTTGAGGCCTTAGAGGACATCGATGGAGCTATTGCAACCTGTCTTTATGTAGGTATAATGACCGATACTGGGTCCTTTAGATTTCGCTCAACAACGAGTACAACTCACCGTATTATTGCCGATTTAATTGATAAAGGCGCAGACAATACGCAAATACATAATAACGTTTACGATACTAATAGTTATAATCGATTACAACTTCTAGGCTGTGCGTTGAGTAATTTAAAAGTCTTACCGGAATTCCGAACGGCCTACATCACACTATCGCAAGAAGAATTACAAAAACTAGACTATAAAAAAGGGGACACAGAAGGTTTTGTTAACTATGCCTTATCATTAAATGATGCTATATTAGCAGCGATTTTTATTGAAGACAAAAATCAAGGTATTATTAAAATCTCCTTACGATCAAAAGGCGATTTTTCTGTAAACGAATTATCACGGGCACATTTTGAGGGAGGCGGACATACAAACGCTGCTGGAGGAAAAAGCGACACCACTTTATCTCAAACCGTTGAAAAATTTATTAGTATATTACCGCACTATAAAACAGCCTTAAACAATGAATAAAATACCGGTATTTCTTTTACTAATCTTATGTATTAGTTCTTGTAAAACGCCGGAAGCCCGTAAACCTGAATCTGTAAGCACAGGATCTTTTATTAATGAGTCTGCCGATCGAAATAAGAAATTATTCAGTTTAGAACAGGATCAAATAGAAGCCTACATTACAAATCAAGAGGAGAAACTTTTTATACCTTCAGAACTCGGTTTTTGGTTTTCAAAAGATACCATACAACAAGATAGCACATTAAAAACGCCAAACTTTGGTGACCTCATCTCATACGAACATTATATCGCAGACTTAAATGGACAAATCATTTATACGCGAGAAGAATTAAAAGCACGTGACTATGCCATGGATAAACAGGAATTGTTTACAGGCTTACGAGAAGGGCTCAAACTTATGAAAGCAGGTGAAACTTATACCTTTATTTTTCCATCTCAAAAAGCCTATGGTTATTATGGCGATGAAAATAAAATTGGAGCTAACCTCCCTATAGTCACCCAAGTTACAGTAAATTCAATCACAACAAATTAATACAAATTCAATGAATAATTTAATGCAAACTATGAAAATTTTAATTATTGCGCTTCTCGTTAGTGCAACTGCAGCCTCTTGTCAAGAGACGTATCCAGATTTAGAAGATGGATTATATGCTGAAATTGTAACGAATAAAGGAACCATGGTCGCCAAATTAAACTATGCTTTAGCACCGGTAACTGTTGCAAACTTTGTGTCGCTTGCTGAAGGGACAAATACAAAGGTAGATTCTATCTATAAAGGAAAAAAATTCTATAACGGTGTTACATTTCATCGTGTCATTGATGGATTTATGATTCAAGGTGGTGATCCAACTGCTACAGGTGGTGGTAATCCAGGGTACCGTTTTAAAGATGAAATAAACAGTGCGAAACACGATAAACCTGGGGTGCTATCTATGGCTAATTCGGACCTGCTACCAACGGATCTCAGTTTTTCATAACAGAAGTGGCTACACCAAATTTAGATCCTAAACACACCGTTTTTGGAGAATTAGTTATTGGGTTAAATGTTCAAGATTCTATTTCTAACGTTAAGGTATTACAGCCTAGAGTTAAAGATAAGCCGGAGGCGGATGTCGTTATGGAAGAAGTAAACATTATTAGAAAAGGTGCAGAAGCCAAAGCATTTAATGCCCCTAAAGTTTTCGATGATTATTTTGTAGAATTGGAAGAAGAGACTAAAAAGCAAGAGGCATTACTTGAGGCTTCACGTGAAAAATTTATAAAAGATAATGAAAATTTAGAAGGAGAAGTCATTCGTTTACCTTCAGGGGTTGTAATGATTAAAACGAAAGAAGGCACTGGTGTTGTGCCAACACCTCAACAACAAGTATTAATTGACTACGCGGGCTACTTAGAAGATGGTACTTTATTTGATACCAGTTGGGCATCTGCTGCTAAAGACGCTGGAAAATATGATGAAAACAGAGATAAGAGTGGTGGCTATAAACCATTTCCTACAATATACAGCACTAGGGCGCGTCTAGCACCTGGATTTAGAGAAGCGATGTTGAATATGAAAGTTGGTGAAAAAGCTAGAATATTTATTCCTTCATTTTTAGGGTATGGCAGTAGAGATTATGGGCCAATTCCTGGGAATTCAAACTTGATCTTTGATATTGAAATTGTAGATCTTGTTAAATAGATAAGCAACTTATTATTAATAAAAAAAGCCTTCAAAATAAATTTTGAAGGCTTTTTTACTTGTATGACATTCCTTATTTTTTTGGAATGTTTTTGAGAATTTCTAGAACAAATGCCCAGTATTTTTTTGCTGAAGAGATACTCGCTCGTTCATCCGGTGAATGCGCCCCTCTAATGGTAGGCCCAAAACTTATCATTTCCATGTCCGGATAATTACTTCCTAAAATGCCACATTCCGAGACCTGCATGACAAGCGGCTACATGTGCTGGCTCCCCATTAATCTTTTCATATAAACTACTTAATACTTTTAAAATAGAAGCGTCCATGTTTGGTGTCCAGCCCGGATAATCCCCAGAAAACTCAACTTCACAACCTGTCAATTCAAAAGTCGCACGCAAAGTGTTTGCTAAATCCATTTTAGAACTGTCTACCGATGATCGTGTTAAACAGCCTATTTTTATGTCACCTTCTTTTACAATAACTCTAGCTACATTATTAGAGGTTTCCACTAAATCAGGAATATCGGCACTCATTCTATATACCCCATTTACAGCAGCATATAAAGCACGTGTTAGGCCTTCTTGAACACCCAAATCCATTATTTTATCAGGTGTTTCCGTTTTTGAAACCACTATTTCTAAATCGGTTCTAGAGTTTTTAATTCACTCTTTATGATTTCAGCCAATTGACTCATTGCAGCATTAAACACAGCGTCATTTACAGTATCTATAGCAACAATCGCTTTACTTTCTCTAGGTATCGCGTTACGCAAACTTCCCCCATCAATTTCTGAAATACGTAATCCAAAATTCTCAAAACCATCAAACAACAGTCGGTTCATAATTTTATTAGCATTACCCAATCCTTTATGAATATCCATCCCCGAATGCCCGCCTTGCAAACCTTTAATCTTAATTTCATACCCCAATTTAAACTCAGGCGTTTCTTCCTCATTGTATGCTCTTGTTGCTGTTACATCAATACCGCCTGCGCAACCTACTCCTATTTCATCATCTTCTTCTGTATCTAAATTTAATAGAATACCGCCGGATAACAAACCGCCTTTTAAACCCATAGCACCAGTCATCCCCGTTTCTTCATCAATAGTAAATAAAGCTTCTATGGCTGGGTGTTCAATGTCTTTACTTTCTAAAAGAGCCATAATGGTTGCCACTCCTAGTCCATTATCGGCACCTAAGGTTGTGCCTTTTGCACGAACCCAATCTCCATCAACATACATCTCTATGCCTTGGGTATCAAAATCAAAAGTAGTTTCTGCATTTTTTTGATGAACCATATCTAAATGGGATTGCATCACAATGGTTACTCTATCTTCCATCCCCGCTGTCGCCGGTTTTTTTATAATCACATTCCCTACCTCATCTTCAAACACTTCTAAACCTAGTTTACTACCAAAGTCTTTCATAAAAGAAATAACACGCGCTTCTTTTTTGGATGCTCTTGGTACCGCATTTAAATCTGCAAACTTATTCCACAATGGTTTAGGCTCTAAACTTCTTATTTCTGAATTCATTTTCTGTGTTTTTAGTTTTACAAAGGTAATTATTCAGTAGTCATTTTTGTAAACATTTACTTAAATTTGAAATATGTTTAAAAACAAAAAACAAATCATTGCTCTTGCTATTATTCCAGCATTTATAGTGGTAAAGATTTTAGCACAATTCCCCGCATTTATTGAAACCTATTATAGTAATGGTCTATATCCTATACTGTCAAAAATGCTGCGCTATTGTTTGGGGTGGCTTCCTTTTTCTTTTGGTGATTTTGTATACTCCTTTGCAATTATCTACAGCATAAGATGGCTTATTATTAATCGAAAACGAGCCGCTAAGGATTTCAAAAACTGGAGCATTGATATTCTTGCAGCCGTGTCTATTGTATATGTTGCGTTTCATTTGTTTTGGGCCATGAATTATTACCGCTTACCACTGCACCAAAATCTAAATTTAGACCCGGAATACACTACGGAGGCATTGATTGCTGTCTCAGAGAAGCTCATCGCAAAATCGAATACTCTGCATCTTCAAATTGTTGGTCACGACAGTATGAAAGTTGAATTTCCATACACTAAAAATGAGGTTATTAACAAAACGCCCTTAGGATATAAAGCTTTGGAAGAAGACTTTCCCCATTTAGAATACAAAGGTAAAAGCATTAAAAAATCATTACTGAGTTGGCCTCTAACATATATGGGATTTAGTGGCTATTTAAATCCGTTAACCAACGAAGCGCATGTCAATAGTTTCATTCCTATATTTAAAATTGCCACCACTGCCTCGCATGAAGTCGCACACGAATTAGGCTATGCTGCAGAGAACGAAGCCAATTTTATAGCCTGTTTAGCAGCCACTAGTCATGAAGATATTTATTTCAATTATTCACGGTTACACGTTTGGTTTACGCCATTGTTTACATGAAATATACCGAAGAGATCCAGAAGAATATGAGCGGTTAGTGACCACCATAAATCCTGGTATATTAAAAAATTATCAGGAAGTTCGTGATTTTTGGGAATCAAGGAGTAATCCTATTGAGCCCCTGTTTCAATCTACTTATAATGGCTTTTTAATAGCAAACAATCAAACAGATGGGATGAAGAGTTACAGCTATGTTGTGGCCTTATTGGTTAACTATTTTAAAAACAAATCACTCTAACGCAGTACTCACAAAAATATTAAAACACTAGTATTTTTTTTATCTCCAAGTTTCATAACTAAATTTCAATGCCTAAAATGAGCTTAAAAAGTTAAAAACTAACAATCGTTTGTTTTGAAGCGCATCTAATTATTATATTTAACAACTAAATCCTTTTAAATCAACCCATGACCAAAAAACTTATAGTATTCAGTTGTTTTTTGTGCAGTTTATTAAGTCTTGCACAAGAACACATTCCTAAAAATGACGGTGTAAAAACCATTCACTCCAATTTCACAGCCTTTAAAAACGCCAAAATTCATATCTCACCTAACCAGGTGATAGAAAATGGGACTTTACTTATAAAAGATGGTAAAGTGGTCTCTGTTGGCACAGCTGTATCCATTCCAAAAAATTGTTTAGTAAACGATTTGTCCGGAAAAAGTATTTATCCGTCGTTTATAGATATCTACTCTACATTTGGTATTAAAAAAATAGAGCCCCCAAGTGGCGATTCAAAAAGCCCTCAATATGATGCCTCTCGTGAAGGCTTTTATTGGAATGACCACATGAGAGCAGATCAAAATGCCTTAGACCACTTTGAGTATGATGACAAGGAAGCCGAGACACTTCGCAAAGCAGGTTTTGGCGTGGTGAACACACATATTGAAGATGGTATTGTTCGTGGTACGGGTACTTTAATAGCTTTAAATTCTGAAGATAGCGATGCCAAAAGAATCCTTTCTGCAAGCTCAGCGCAATATTTAGGAACCAGTAAAAGTAAAACATCAAGACAATCTTATCCCAATTCTATCATGGGTGCTTTTGCTTTACTACGTCAAGTAAATATGGATGCCGATTGGTATGCTTCGGGAAATATAAAAGAAAAAGACCGTGCCTTAGAAGCCTTTATTGCGAATAGGAACATGGTTCAAATTATTGAAGCGGGCAGTAAAATGAATGCACTTCGATTGGATAAAATTGGAGATCAGGTTAATACACAATATGTATTTGTTGGTGGTGGTGATGAGTATGAATACATAAAAGACATTAAGGCAACTAAAGGGAGCTTTATTATACCCTTGAATTTTCCTGATGCTTATGATATGGAAAATCCTTTTTTAGCCAGTTCTATTCAATTAGATGAATTAAGAGAGTGGAATCAAAAACCTTCGAACCCTAAAATCTTAGCCGATAATAATGTTCCTTTTGCCTTGTCAACCTACAAGCTGAAAGACTCTAAAGATTTCATGGCTAACCTTCGTAAAGCCATAGAAGCAGGGCTATCGAAAGAAAAAGCACTAGCGGCATTAACCACCGTGCCCGCGCAAATCATTGGTAAAAGTACGCTTTTAGGTACATTAAATACTGGTGCTTATGCTAATTTTCTAGTGACTTCAGGCGATTTGTTCGATAAAAAAACAATTATTTATCAAAACTGGGTGACTGGTATTAAAAACGAGTTAGTTGCAATAGACACTAAAGATATTCGAGGGGATTATTCGTTTAACTTAGGAACCACAGCGTATGAATTAACCATTAAAGGTGAACTAGAAAAATTAAAATCTGAAGTTAAAGCAGACAACAAAAAATTAGGTTCAAAAATTAGCCTTGAAGGCGATTGGTTAAATCTCACCTTCTCTACAATAGACACCACCAAACACCAATTTATTAGATTGGTTTCTAATGTAGATAATACGACTAGTTTTAGCGGAAAAGCGTATCTCCCTAACGGAAATCAAACCTCTTTTATCGCAAAAAAAACCGAAAAAGTCAACGCTTCGGAAGATAAAAAGGAAGACAAAAAAGAAGAGAACGATGAAGATGAGCAGGAAGCATTTTTGGAAGCCAAAAGTTTCTATCCCGTAACGTTTCCCAACATGGCTTACGGCTTTAAAACCTTACCACAGCAAGAAACTTTGCTTTTTAAAAACGTCACGGTATGGACTAATGAAAAGGAAGGCATTATTAAAAATACCGATGTATTGATTAAGGGCGGGAAAATTTCAAAAATTGGCGAAAACCTCAATGCTTCTGATGCTAAAATTATTGATGGTAAAGGCAAACATTTAACATCCGGTATTATTGACGAGCATGCACACATTGCAACGGCTTCGGTAAACGAATCTGGTCATAATTCTACAGCTGAGGTCACACAAGAAGATGTTATTGACCCGGAGGACATTAATATTTATCGCAATCCGGCTGGAGGTGTTACTTCTATTCAAATTTTACATGGTTCTGCGAATCCCATTGGTGGTCGCTCTGCCATTATTAAATTAAAATGGGGAGAATCTGCCGATCATTTACTGTATAAAGACATGCCGAAGTTCATCAAATTTGCACTCGGTGAAAACGTGAAGCAGAGTAACTGGGGAGCCAACAACACCATACGATTCCCACAAACAAGAATGGGAGTTGAGCAAGTGTACATCGATTATTTTCAACGTGCAAAAGAATATGATGCCTTGAAGAAAAGTGGGAAGCCCTATCGTAAAGATGTAGAGATGGAAACCCTTGCTGAAATTTTAAATAAAGAGCGTTTTATTAGTTGTCACTCATATATTCAAAGTGAGATTAATATGTTAATGAAGGTAGCAGAGCAGTTTAATTTTAACATTAATACGTTTACACACATTTTAGAAGGCTATAAAGTGGCCGATAAAATGAAAGCACATGGTGTTGGAGGGTCAACCTTTAGTGATTGGTGGGCCTATAAATATGAAGTAAACGATGCGATTCCATATAACGCTGCCATCATGCATAATGCAGGAGTCACCGTCGCCATAAATAGTGACGACAGTGAGATGTCAAGACGACTAAATCAAGAAGCTGCCAAGTCTGTGAAATACGGAAATATTAGTGAAGAAGAGGCTTGGAAGTTTGTCACTTTAAACCCTGCGAAGTTATTACACATTGATGATCGTGTGGGAAGTATTAAAGTTGGGAAAGATGCCGATGTCGTATTATGGAGCGACCACCCCCTATCTATTTATGCTAAAGCAGAAAAAACGATTATCGAAGGGGTTACTTATTTTGATATTGATCGTGATAAACAATTGCGTGTGTCTATTGAGAAAGAAAAAAATGAATTAACGAATTTAATGCTGCAGGCTAAAAACAAGGGGTTAAAAACAAAGCCTATAGAAAAGAAAGAAAAACAACACTTTCACTGCGACACAAACTTTTAGTACGTAGTATTTGTCTACACGCATATAAATAAATATAATTTTCAAAATGAAAAATTTAAAACATAAAATACTTGGTTTTGCTTTACTACTTTCCATGGTAGTTTTCGCACAACAAACACCCGCACCAAAGCAAAAAAAGGACATTGCTATTTTTGGAGCGACCGCTCATATTGGTGATGGCACGGTGATAGAAAACAGCTGTTTGATTATTAAAGACGGAAAAATCGCAACTATTGCCAGTGCGGAACAAGTGAAATTTAATGTAAAGGGTATGGACATTATTACGGCAACTGGCCAACATATTTATCCAGGTTTCATTGCTCCAAATTCGACATTAGGTTTGGTAGAAGTCGATGCCGTTCGAGCGTCCAATGATGCCGATGAAGTGGGTGCAATGAACCCACATATTCGCAGTTTAATTGCTTATAACACAGAATCTAAAATTGTAGAATCAATGCGGCCAAACGGTGTATTGATGGGACAGATTACACCTCGTGGCGGCCGTCTTTCGGGTACATCCTCTATTGTACAATTTGATGCATGGAATTGGGAAGATGCCGTCATTAAAGAAGATGATGGTATTCATATGAACTGGCCCCGTGCCTTTACTCGTGGCCGCTGGTGGTTAGGGGAACCCTCTAACTTAAAAGTTAACAAAGAATACAGTAAACAAGTGGACAATGTGACGGCTTATTTTAACGAAAGTAAAGCCTATCAGGCTGGTGATAAATCACCCAAACACCTCCCATTTGAAGCATTACAGGGTTTATTTGATGGTTCTAAAAAATTATATGTGCATGTGAATTCTGAAAAAGGCATTACCGACGCTATTACTTTTGTTAAAGAAAACGGCGTTCAACATATGGTTATTGTTGGTGGCTATGAGGCATATAAGGTGGCCAATCTGCTAAAGCACCATAACGTTCCTTTGCTATTACAACGGGTACACAGCGAACCCAATAGTGATGACGATGATTACGATCTACCTTTTAAACAAGCCAAACAGTTAGTCGATCTTGGTATTTTAGTAGGTTTAGAAAATGCAGGAGGTATGGAGCGTATGAATGCTAGAAACTTACCTTTTCTTGCAGGTACATGTGCTGCATATGGACTAGATAAAGAACAAGCTTTAAGCCTGATTACCTTAAATACGGCTAAGATATTAGGTATTGAAAATCAGGTTGGCTCTCTTGAAGTTGGTAAAGATGCTACCCTTTTTATAAGTGAAGGGGATGCATTAGATATGCGTACCAACAAATTGACCAAAGCTTTTATCCAAGGGCGCGATATTAGTTTAGAATCGCACCAAACCGAATTATACAAACGTTATTCTAATAAATATAAGCAATAGAATCTCTTTTTTTATTCATAAAAAGGCGAGCAATCATTATCAGGACTGCTCGCCTTTTCTTATAAGATGTATAGGCTTTATGGTTTGCATGACGCTACTATTTAAATTACAACTATCATTAAAAGATGCTTTTCATATATAATGGCTCCGAAATTTTTAGTTCAGTCGTTAACTAGAAACACGTTTTACAATTTATTACTGTAAATTTGCGCTAAACGATATTTAAATAATGGTGTTTAAACAAATCTCTAGCACACAAAACGCGCTAATAAAACAGATTGTTTTATTAAAAGAAAAATCCCGTGAGCGAAAAAAAACAGGCCTGTTTATTGTAGAAGGTGCACGAGAAATACAATTGGCTTTAAAAGGAGGCTACACCCTCGAAACGCTATTGTTTTATTCTGAATTATACTCTGAAAGCACGCTGAAAAGCTTAAATACTTCAGCAGATATTATAGAAATAAATAAAGAGGTCTATCAAAAAATTGCCTATCGTGATACTACTGAAGGTATTATTGCCATAATTAAAAGCAAGAAAAACACTATTTCTGATTTAAAATTCAACAGCAAAAATCCTTTAGTTTTAGTCGCTGAAGCTCCGTGAAAAACCAGGTAATATTGGTGCCATTTTACGTACTGCTGATGCTGCAAAGGTGGATGCTGTTATTATTGCTAATCCTAAAACGGATTTATACAACCCGAATATTGTGCGCTCTAGTGTGGGTTGTTTATTTACGAATCAAATTGCTACTGGAAGTACAACCGAAATTATTATCTTTCTTAAATCAAAAAATATTAATATTTATAGCGCTATCTTACAAGAATCTGAAGCGTATCACGCTCAAGATTTCACAACACCAACGGCAATAGTTGTTGGTACAGAAGCCACTGGATTGAGCCAAGAATGGCGAGACGCCTCTACTCAAAATATTAGTATCCCCATGCAAGGCGCTATTGATTCCATGAATGTTTCTGTTGCTGCTGGAATTCTTATTTTTGAAGCAAAACGACAACGAAACTTTATATAAAGGAATTTCTAATAAACACCATGTCACAAACTAAAAAAAGGCTATGACTCCAACAACGTTATTTTATATTATAATTGCGATTATCACCACCAACTTTATCATCGACAAGATCCTGGAGGCGCTAAATGCTAAGCACTTTAGGGATACGATTCCGAAGCTTTAAAGGATGTTTATGATACTGCCGAATACCAAAAATCTCAAGCGTATAAAAAGGCCAATTATAATTTCGGGTTAATGACTTCTAGCTTTTCTTTAGTAATCACACTGGCTTTTTTCTTTTTTGATGGTTTTGCCTGGGTTGATGCTTTGGCACGGGAATATGCTTCTAATAGTATTATGATTACACTTATTTTCTTCGGAATCATCATGCTGGGCAGTGATATTTTAACCACACCTTTCTCCTATTACAAAACCTTTGTTATTGAAGCACGCTTTGGATTTAATAAAACGACAAAAAAGACCTTTCTTTTAGACAAACTAAAAGGTTGGCTGATGCTCATTGTTGTCGGTGGTGGATTATTAGCAGTATTGACTTGGTTTTATGAGTCTACAGGTAACATGTTTTGGATTTATGCTTGGATACTCATGACCTTCTTTACCCTTTTTATGAACCTCTTCTATTCACGATTAATTGTACCGTTATTTAATAAACAAACCCCTTTAGAAGCTAACGCACTTCAGGATGCCCTTTCTAAATATGCACAATCTGTAGGTTTTAATCTCGATAAAATTTTTGTAATTGACGGCTCAAAACGCAGTACCAAAGCCAATGCCTATTTCTCAGGATTTGGACGCGAGAAACGCGTGACACTTTATGATACTTTGATTAATGATTTAAAGGTAGATGAAATTGTTGCTGTTTTAGCACATGAGGTGGGGCATTATAAACGCAAACACATTATTTTTAATTTGGCCGCTTCAGTAGCACTCACCGGTTTTACTTTATTTGTACTGTCGCTCTTAATTTCAAATCCAGTACTTTCTCAAGCCTTAGGTGTTGCCACTCCAAGCTTTCATATCGGTTTAATTGCTTTTGGAATTCTATATTCTCCGCTTTCTGAAATTACTGGCCTAATCATGAATTGGTTTTCACGGAAATTCGAATACCAAGCAGACGACTATGCTAAAACGACCTATGAAGCAGAACCTATGATGCGCGCACTTAAAAAACTGTCTAAAAACAGCTTGACTAATTTAACCCCACATCCTGCTTATGTATTTATGCACTATTCGCATCCTACATTACTGGAACGCATTAACAATTTAAAAGAATAAGTGGGCTGCACTTTAAACAATTATTAAAGCCTTGGGCACTCATGATTGTTATTTGGTTACGTAAGAAGTGACGTTTTCGAGGGGGTAGCTATTAGTGCTCTAATTTAAGGGATGAATTACTCTACAAAAAAATCAAAATATTGATTGCGATAGGGTTCGCCTCTTAAAGTAAAATGCCACCATTCTTGGGCGTAATTTCTAAACCCATGATCTGCCATTACTTTTTGAAGCAGTTGTCGATTTACACGCTGTGTGGTGTTTAAGTTACTGTTTTTTATCCAAGAGGCACTACCAAAAAAATCATAAGGAGACCCCATATCTAAAGGGATTCCGGTTTCTAAATTAGCGATTGTGATATCTAAAGTACTTCCACTGCTGTGCCTTGATTTTGAAGCTATATAGCCCTCCTTAAATAGGTTTTTCTTTTGTACATCTGGATAAAAAACACCCTTCATTAGCGTATCACGCTCCACTTTTGCCCAGCGTACAAAATGATTAACAGCAGCTTGTGGCCGGTAAGCATCATAAATCAAAATTGACAAATTTTGTTTGGCCAATTTTGTTTGTGCTTTTTTTAAAGCAGCAGCCGCTTCTAAAGTTAAAATTGCCACAGAATTAACGTAACCATCTATAGGTGTTCCCACAAAATTATTGGTACCACAATAGCGCAGTTCGGTTTGGATGGTAGGAATAACGTCCTTGACATACACAAAACCCTCTCGGTAATTGTGCAAAACAAAAAAAGGAAGAAAGTGTTAGTAAAAAGCTATAGAAGTATCGCATAAAACCATTTTATATGCTAATTTAGAAAAAAATTTAATGACCTATGATATTTCCTTGGCATCTTTACTTAATGGCTGTAATCTATATTTTTGCAGGCATTATGCACTTTATAAAACCAAAAGCCTATTTGCGCATTATGCCACGGTATCTGCCAAATCATAAACTACTAGTAAAACTGAGTGGTATCGCCGAAATTATGTTGGGTATAGGCTTATGTATTCCCTTATTAAAAGACTTTTCCGTTTACGGTATTATCTTGATGCTCCTGTTTTTTTTAATGGTACATGTTTATATGTTAACCGGAGAGAAAGCTTCCGCTGGTATACCAAAGTGGATCCTGCTTTTGCGTATACCTTTGCAATTTGGTTTAATGTACTGGGCGTATTGGTATCTTAAATTGTAACCCATCATGTTATTTCCTTCTGAAGAAATAAAATTAAACTTACCAGATGCTGAGATTAGTTATTTCCCTAATTTCTTTTCTATAGAACAGGCCCTTGAATATTTTGAAAATATCTTAAAGCATACCAACTGGCAACAGGACGACATAACTATTTTTGGAAAAACACATCAACAGCCAAGACTAACAGCCCTCTTTGCAAATAACAAAAAACCTTATAGTTATTCAAACATCACTATGTATCCCAATGTATTCTCTGAAGATTTGTTGGCGATAAAACAAAAAATAGAAACCGTTACTGAAACGCGTTTTACCACCTGTTTGGCAAATTTGTATCGCACTGGCCAAGATAGTAACGGTTGGCATGCCGATAACGAGAAAGCGTTAGGAAAAAATCCTATTATTGCTTCTGTGAGTTTTGGCGGGTGCAGAACTTTTCATTTAAAACACAAAACAAACAAATCACTCAAGCATAAAATGTTATTAGAAGCTGGTAGTCTATTGCTTATGAAAGGGGAGACACAACACCATTGGTTACATCAAATAGCAAAAACAAAAAAAAACGTACAACCTAGAATTAACCTTACTTTCAGAGTGATTAAATAACAATTAAACACAAAAAAACCGAAGTCCCTCAACTTCGGTTTTCCGCTATTTGCAATTATATGTTTTTCGTAGATTTAGGGTCTCTATATCAACTAAAAGCGCTGCAAATATTAATTAATTAATCCATTGAACTAAAAGTATGAATTCTAGTACACTTCAAATGTAGGGTAGAAATTCGAATTTGGACGTTTAAGAGTATGTTATTTCGATGAAATACATGAAATTTTAACAAGTTCAGATTAAAAACACAGATTAACCGATGAAATACGACATTTATAAAAAATTAAGTAAACTCTGTTTTATCCCAAAACAATTAAAGTAAATTTGTGTATAATTGTTCTCTTTGGCATCCCATTTGTAACTATATTGTTTTATACAACATTCAAATTATGAAAATGAAACTGTTTTTATTTATTTTAATTGGTAGTATCCATTTGGTTTTTTCTCAAGAAAAAAACTTTTCTTCACAAGATGTTTCTGTAAATAAATTCATCGATGGAACCCTACTCTCCCCTAATGCTATAAGAAAACCTCATTTGGTTATAATAATTGCTGGTTCAGGCCCAACAGATAGAGATGGGAATCAAAATTTTTTAAAAGGAAATGCGCTTAAGAAATTGGCAGAAGGACTCTCCAATAGAAACATTGCTACCTTTAGATACGACAAGCGCATTGTTAAACAAATACGAAAAGGCAACGTAGATAAAAACATTCAGTTTGATGATTTTGTAACCGATGCAGTTTCAGTGATTGACTATTTTAAAGCACTCGAAACATTTAATAAAATTTATGTTATGGGACATAGTCAAGGGAGCTTAGTAGGCATGCTAGCCGCGAAAAACAAAGCCAATGGTTTTATTTCATTAGCAGGAGCTGGTCAATCTATCGATCAAGTAATTATAGAACAGGTTGAAAAAACAGCTCCTATGCTTACTGAAGATACAAAACGTGTTTTTAAAATACTAGCAGAAGGAAAAACAACGAATGACTTCCCACCTGCTCTAGCTTCTATTTTTAATATAGAGATTCAACCTTTTATTTCCAATTGGATGTTTTATAAACCTCAAGAGGAAATAAAAAAACTCGACATGCCCATTCTCATTATTAATGGCACTAAAGATTTACAAGTTTCTGAGGCTGAAGCACAACTTCTAAAAGAGGCGGCACCAAAAGCTACGTTAAAAATCATTGAAAACATGAACCATGTTTTAGTGCCAATAGAAGGTGATGATTTAGAGAACTCGAAATCTTATAATGAATCTTCAAGAGCCCTTTCTTTCGATTTGTTTGATAGTATTATCGACTTCATAAAATAAAAAGTCATTAATTTGACATTTTTTCTGTTTGAAATGCACTAAAATTCGTGATGCTTTTTATACCCTGTACTCAAAATGAACTATGAATGCCTTTTAACTCCCCAAATGGTTTCAAAAAGTCTCCTATAACAGAAAAAGCACCTCTAAAAGAGATGCTTTTTCATACTAACCAACCAAAAATATGATAATTATTACTCCTAGTTTAAGGTAACCACACCTTAAAATGATCAACGTCAATAATTATATAAAGTATATTTCAATTAACGTGCCAAACTTAGCTATCGTATTATACTAGTATGTTTTTGAGAAATATTTAACGTTTACAACTTCTATTACCAAACCGTCATGAATAGAAAAAGCATTCCTAGAGGAATGCTTTTTCTTACTAACCAACCAAAAATATTGTAATTACTACTCGTTTTCTAAAGTAACCACACTTTAAAAAAGTCACTGTAAGTAATTACTATTATAAATATTCAATTAGTGTGCCAAACTTTATTTTCTGTTTTTTTTTATCCTGTTTTAAATCCTTATTTTGCACGAACTAAATTAAAAAAAATGAATACAGCTCCTTTATTTACCAATGATACTATCATTTTTGGTGTTTTGATGATAAGCTTAGGGTTTATATTTTATACCGAATCACTAAAAGGTGGTTTTTGGGAAAAATTTTACAAAATTGTACCTGGTCTCTTTATGGCATATATGCTCCCAGCTTTGTTTACAACCATTGGTTTGATTGCTCCGGAATGGGAATTTCTAAATGATGCAGGAGAAACCGTTAAGGGAAAATCAAACCTCTATTTTGTGGCCAGTCGTTATCTATTACCTGCTGCATTAGTTCTAATGACATTAAGTATTAACTTGAAAGCCGTATTTAATTTAGGTTGGAGAGCTTTGGTGATGTTTTTTACAGGAACCATTGGAATTATTATTGGGGGTCCCATTGCCATATTATTAATTTCTATGGTATCTCCACAAACTGTAGGAGGTGCAGGACCGGATGCCGTATGGAGAGGCCTATCAACCTTAGCTGGAAGCTGGATAGGTGGCGGTGCCAACCAAACGGCTATGTTAGAAATATTCGGCTATAATCAAGCAAAATATGGCACAATGGTATTTGTAGACATTGTGGTAGCCAATGTGTGGATGGCGATTTTACTTATTGGGATTGGAAAATCTGATCGCATTAATAAATGGCTGAAAGCCGATAACTCCTCAATAGTAGCGTTGAAAGAGAAGGTTTCAAAATTTTCGGCTAAAATAGAACGGAATCCCTCGCTAACAGACTTAATGATTATTGCTGCTATTGCCTTTGGATCAGTTGGCCTTGCGCATTTAGGGGCCGATTTCTTAGCGCCTTTTTTCGATCGGGTAGTTTCTAATATAGAATCCCCAACGACTAAAAACATATTCACCTTTCTTGGT
Source organism: Lacinutrix neustonica (assembly GCF_026625145.1). Classification (GTDB taxonomy): domain Bacteria; phylum Bacteroidota; class Bacteroidia; order Flavobacteriales; family Flavobacteriaceae; genus Lacinutrix; species Lacinutrix neustonica. The sequence goes on from NZ_CP113088.1 coordinate 1,274,518, forward strand.
TCTAAATTCTTTTGGATGATTAGTATTGCGACGATTATTGCTATACTACTATCGTTTACCAAAGCAAAAAATTACGAAGGTGCTGGGGCTAGCAAATATGGAAGTGTGTTTATTTATATCCTAGTCGCATCCATTGGTATGAAAATGGATTTAGCCCTTATTTTCGATAATGTGGGTCTCATCGCTGTAGGGGTCATTTGGATGTCCATACATGCTTTACTTCTAATTTTTGTTGCTAAGCTCATCAAGGCACCCTATTTTTTCTTAGCCGTAGGCAGTCAGGCTAATGTTGGTGGTGCGGCGTCGGCCCCTATAGTGGCATCGGCTTTTCATCCTTCTTTAGCTACAGTTGGTGTATTATTAGCGGTATTTGGCTATGCTGTTGGTACCATAGCCGCCATAGGGTGCACAATTTTAATGGAATTAGCGGCTGCCGGCTAGTATTTAATGAATTTTTATAGCATATTTGCGCTCTTAAAATCAAACAACACTCATGCAAAAATTATTAGTATTAACCTGTTTATGTCTTCTGTTTTCTTGTGGAAATGAGACGTCATCAGACAAACTTATTGTAAAAGGCAACATTAAAGGCTTAAAAAAAGGAACCGTCTATTTAAAGAAAGCGAAAGATAGCTTATTAATAACCGTCGATTCTTTAAAAATAGATGGACAGTCACATTTTGAATTAGAAAGTGATATTACAGAGCGTGAACTTTTCTATCTATATCTTGATAAAAACGATAACGATAAGGGTCGGATTTCATTTTTTGGTAACAAAGGCATCACAGAAATTAGCACAACACTAAAGAACTTTGTTTTTGATGCAAAAGTGACTGGTTCTAAACAGCAAGCAGTTCTAAATGAGTACAGAGAAGTATTATCTAAATTCAATAATCAGAATTTAGATTTAATTCAAGAAAATTTTAACGCGTCAAAAGCTCAGGATACTGCTTTAATACTAAAAACTGAAAAAGCCTATAAAAGCTTAGAAAGGCGAAAATATCTATATAGTGTTAATTTTGCGATTAATAATAAAGATAATGAAGTGGCTCCATATATCGCTTTAACCGAATTATATAATGCAAATATTAAGCTCTTAGACACGGTAAACAATTCGTTGACACCTAACATTAAAGAATCTCTTTACGGCAAAGCACTGCAACGCTTCGTTGATAGAATAAAGCAAGAAGAACAATAATATTAGTGCAGCTCTTTATTTTGTAAAACATCAAGCCTTTCTTTTTAGAAAGGTTTTTTTTATTTCAAATAATGACATAAAAAAACTCCAATCAAAACATGATTGGAGTTTGTTAGAGCCGATGGAGGGACTCGAACCCACGACCTGCTGATTACAAATCAGCTGCTCTAGCCAGCTGAGCTACATCGGCGAAACGAGTGCAAATATAAATTTCAATTTCATATCTACAAACATTTTTTTAAAAATTTTAAAGCTTATTTATTCTTTCGATAAGTTCACGTCCTTTAGTCTCTAGTTCTGAGCTAATTGACTTAAAGTGTGCTTTTTTATTTTCTTTAGGATTAGCATTAACTCTTGCTATTAAGTCATCAAACGTTGCAATTGCATCATCAATGATTTTCTCACTTTCTTTTGTGTCTTTAGAGGAATTTGAGTATTCCCAAACGTAAACTGCTTCAATAATGTCACCTAAAACATAATTAATGTCTTTTTTTAGGTCTCTTTTATTTGCCATAATAATAAAATTTAATTTTGCGCAAAATTAAACATAAACTTCTAATAACGTTGCTTTTTTCGCACTAATTTCATAGGCCTTGAAACACGCTGGGATTAGTACCGTTTCTCCCTTCAAGAGTGTTTCTCTATGGTTATCTACTTTTATAGTAGCTTCTCCATCAACACATAGATAAACCATAAAAGAATCGAATCTATTTTCCTTGTATAGTGTTTTATTACTTACTGCTAAATGATTCGTTGTAAAGTAAGCACAACTTACCATGTTATTAGCCTCATTTTCTGTCTGTGAATAGCGCACTCTAAAATCATCATCCATATTAAAATTGATGGCATCTAAAGCTAAATCATTATGTAAATCACGTGCATTACCGTCGCTATCTTTTCTATCCCAATCATAAATACGGTAGGTTATATCACTGGTTTGTTGTATTTCAGCTAACAGTACTCCTGCTCCTATAGCATGTATACGTCCCACTTCAATAAAATAGGCATCACCTGGCTTTACTTTTTCAAAATTTAATATCTCAGGGAGTGTTTTCTCTTTTAAATGTTTTAAATAAATTTCAGGCGTCATTTTTTGATTAAACCCGACGATAAGTTTGGCATCGTGGTCTGCTTGCATAACGTACCACATTTCTGTTTTTCCGTAAGAATCATGGCGTTCGGCAGCCAAGGTATCATTAGGGTGTAACTGAATAGATAAATTTTCTTTAGCATCAATAAATTTAATGAGCAGCGGGAATGTATTACCAAAAATTTCATGGTTCCTTTTACCAATTAACTCTGATTCGAAGGATTCTAATAAAAATTTAAGTGATTTGTTTTTATGGGCTCCATTTGCAACCAGTGAGATATCTCCTTCAACATCACTAATTTCCCAACTTTCTCCAACTGCAAAAGAATCACTCTCTTTATTCAATAATGACTGTAGTTTCCTACCTCCCGCATTTTATCTTTTAGGATGGGCTTAAACTTTAATGGATAGAGGTTATGAGTCATACTATTTTCCTGAATAGCTTACAAAATTGCGAGGTGTTTCATAAAGCGTCACTTCTAAATCAAGTTTTGAATCTAATTTGGATTTAATTTTTTGATATATAATGACTACAATGTTTTCTGCTGTTGGATTCAGGTCTCTAAACTCCGGAACATCTAAATTTAAATTTTTATGATCGAAAGCGTCTTCAATTTCGGTTTTAATAATCTCTTTTAAAACCTTTACATCAACTACATAACCCGTTTCTTGATCTATTTCTCCAGTTACACTGGCTATCAACTCGTAATTGTGACCATGAAAGTTAGGATTATTACACTTTCCAAAAATGGCATCATTTTTCTCCGAACTCCAATCCTTCCTATATAATCTATGGGCGGCATTAAAATGTGCCCTTCTACTTACAGTAACCTTCATACCTCTCTACTTATTGTTTTAATAATTACCTAAAACCGCTTTACCTTCTCGTTTGAAATCCTCATTTTTTTGTTTCAAAAGAGACATCGGTAATATTTATAAACTGATAAAACTTATCAAAGATAATTTTAAACCAGGCGGTGTATAAATCCGGTTGCTTTTTAATATCTGTTTTTACAGCCTCTAAGGACATCCATTTCCATGCTTCGACCTCTGTTTTGTTTATATTGGGTTCTGCATTAAAATACCCCACCATGATATGATCTAATTCATGTTCGGTTAACCCATTGTCAAAAGGTGCTTTGTAAATAAACGACATCTTTTCGGTTAGAGGGGTTACAAAACCCATCTCTTCCATTAAACGTCTTTTACCAGCTTCTAAATTACTTTCTCCTTCTCTTTGATGACTGCAGCAGGTATTGGTCCATAAACCAGGGGAATGGTACTTACTCAAAGCGCGTTGTTGAAGCATGAGTTCATTCTTTTCATTAAAAACAAATACAGAAAACGCACGATGCAACAGTGCTTTCTCATGGGCTTCCATTTTTGGCATTAAGCCTATTTGCTCGTCTTTTTCGTTTACTAGAATTACTTTTTCTTCTGTCATTTTCTTAATTGAGGAACACAAATTTACAAAATAGAGGAAAGAATCTCTTCGTTTTATGTTTATTTTAATACTCGTAAAAGTATTACCAATAGCAATAGCAATCCTTATAGAATGAGTGCGCTTGATATTATTTAATGATTGAGTGCATAAAAAGACACCCCTTATACTCTCCTGGGATCCCTTTGTTAGCACATCAAGCTGTTAAAACCCACTTGTATAGATGTATAAGTCATAACAGCCTTCTCCAAGAGTACGTCCATTAGAACACCTCATTTATCGATTAACCCATCCATCTTTATTTGCTGCTACAAGCTATGAGTACGCTTTGTATCACCCAAAACTTTTGTGTCCCATTGGCTTCGTTGCATTCTAAAAAAACCTCCTACGCTTAAAAACGTACAGTGACAATAAAAACAAAATGAGCATGGCCTACCATTTTGATTTTGAAAATAAAATTTGTTATCCACTATTGCCGCATGAATACATAATTAAATACAACTTAACCCTGCGGAATTTTATTCATTTAGAAACATTAAAAGTATATTTGCACAAATTATGTTTATGAAGTTTTTAGACGAAATCAAAAGAAGAAGAACCTTTGGTATTATATCGCATCCTGATGCAGGAAAGACGACTTTAACTGAAAAATTATTACTATTTGGAGGTGCCATTCAAGAAGCGGGTGCCGTAAAAAGCAATAAAATTAAGAAAGGTGCTACCAGTGATTTTATGGAGATTGAGCGTCAGCGTGGTATTTCTGTTGCAACCTCGGTACTTGCCTTTGAGTATGACGGAATAAAAATTAATATTCGGATACGCCAGGACACAAAGATTTTGCTGAAGATACCTTTAGAACATTAACGGCTGTAGACAGTGTTATTGTTGTAATTGATGTGGCGAAAGGTGTGGAAGAGCAAACTGAAAAATTAGTAGAAGTCTGTCGCATGCGCAACATTCCAATGATTGTATTCATTAACAAAATGGATCGAGAAGGTAAAGATGCCTTCGAATTATTAGATGAAATTGAACAGAAATTAGGACTCAAAGTAACGCCTCTAAGCTTCCCGATTGGTATGGGTTATGATTTTAAAGGGATTTATAATATCCGGGAGAAAAACATCAATTTATTTAGTGGAGATAGCAGGAAAAACATCGAGGAAACCATTGAGATTTCTGATCTCAATTCTAAAGAATTAAATACATTAATTGGTGATAAGGCGGCTGAAACGCTTCGCGAGGAACTAGAACTGGTAGAAGGTATTTATCCTAAATTTAATAATGAAGCGTACTTGGAGGGGACATTACAGCCTGTCTTTTTTGGTTCAGCCTTAAATAGTTTTGGAGTGCGAGAACTCTTAGATTGCTTCGTTGAAATCGCTCCAAAACCAAGAGCAAAAAAGAGCGAAGAGCGTTTAGTAAAACCCGATGAAGATAAATTTACTGGTTTCGTATTTAAAATACATGCCAACATGGATCCCAATCACAGAAATCGTTTGGCATTTGTAAAAATTGTCTCTCGGCGAGTTTAAACGCAACACGCCCTATTTACATGTAAGACATAATAAAAAAGTAAAATTCTCTAGTCCTAATGCTTTTTTTGCTGAAAAGAAAGAAATAGTAGACATCTCTTATCCTGGAGATATCGTGGGATTACAGGATACTGGAACGTTTAAAATTGGAGATACTTTAACCGAAGGAGAAGTCCTTAATTATAAAGGAGTGCCTAGTTTTTCACCGGAACATTTTAGATATATTAACAATGCAGATCCATTAAAATCTAAACAATTATTCAAAGGAATTGACCAATTGATGGATGAAGGTGTCGCGCAATTGTTTACACTTGAATTAAACGGTAGAAAAGTGATTGGTACTGTAGGCGCTTTACAATATGAGGTGATTCAATACCGATTAGAACATGAATATGGAGCAAAATGTACCTATGAAAATTTAAATGTACATAAAGCGTGTTGGGTTGACCCTAAAGATCCAAAAAATGCGGAATACAAAGAGTTTTTAAGGGTAAAGCAACGTTTTCTTGCAAAAGACAAAAGAAATCAATTGGTATTTTTAGCCGATTCTGCTTTTTCACTACAAATGACGCAGCAAAAATACCCTAGCATTAAATTTCACTATGTTTCGGAGTTTGACTAAACCTCTATTCTAGCCATTTTTTAATACGTCCAGTGTTTTCTATCATGATAATAAAGTGGTGAATTTTAAACATCCGTCTATTTTATAGGAGCTATCTATTTAAAAATAAAATACCTTAAATAAAAAATCCTCTAATTTAAAATTAGAGGATTTTTTTATACTAATCTCGTTAACTATTGATTATAAAACCACGTACTACTAAGACCAAATTAAGCCTGACCTGTTGGCCCAAAGTTAAGTGGGATTGGCGGCTGCTCTAAAAAAACATGTCGAGCACCTTTAATAGATCGGTTTAAAATACTATTGCAATTTATACATTAGGCTTGACCTGTTGGCCCAAAGTTAAGTGGAATTGGCGGCTGCTCGTAATCTTTAATTTCCCCATGAGCTTGTTCAAAACGCTTAACATTATCATTCAATGCCTTTAATAATCGTTTTGCATGCTGTGGTGTTAAGATGATTCTCGGATTTTACTTTACTCTTAGGTGTTCCAGGCATTATACTTACAAAATCTACAACAAACTCTGAAACAGAATGGTTTATAATGGCTAAATTAGAATACGTACCTTCTGCTACTTTTTCATCTAATTCAATATTAATCTGATTTTGTTTCGGTTTATTATCATTGTTATCTGCCATAATATTTTAAATTTTAAATAAAGAATCCCGCTTATTGAGCAGGATTCTTTTGTTATTAATATTTAAGAAATCAATTAATTATAATTTACTTCTTTTTTAGCTTGCATCATTTGGTCAAACTCTTCCTTAGAACCTACGATAATGTTATCATAGGCACGCATTCCTGTTCCTGCTGGAATTCTGTGACCTACAATTACATTTTCTTTAAGACCTTCTAAAGTATCTATTTTACCGGCAACTGCTGCTTCGTTAAGAACTTTAGTTGTTTCTTGGAAAGACGCTGCAGAAATAAACGATTTCGTCTGTAAAGAAGCACGTGTAATACCCTGAAGTATTGGCGTTGCCGTTGCTGATCTCGCATCACGAGCCTCAACTAGGTTTTTATCTTCACGTCGTAATAAAGAATTTTCATCCCTTAATTCGAAAGCCGTTATAATCTGACCTTCTTTTAAGTTAGAAGAATCTCCTGCGTTCTCCACGACTTTCTTACCAAAAATAGCATCGTTTTCTTCAATAAAATCTGCTTTATGTGCTAATTGATCTTCTAAGAAAATAGTATCTCCGAGTCAATAATTCTCACTTTACGCATCATTTGTCTTACAACAACTTCGAAGTGCTTATCGTTAATTTTCACCCCTTGTAAACGGTATACTTCTTGCACTTCGTTCACTAAGTATTGTTGCACCGCTGCTGGGCCTTTAATGTTTAAAATATCATTAGGGGTAATAGAACCATCTGATAGTGGCATACCGGCTTTAACGAAATCATTTTCTTGTACAAGAATTTGATTCGATAATTTAACCAAGTATTTCTTAATATCTCCTAGTTTAGATTCTACGATAATCTCACGATTACCTCTCTTTATTTTTCCGAAAGAAACCACACCATCAATCTCACTTACTACAGCTGGATTAGACGGGTTACGTGCTTCAAATAACTCGGTTACTCTTGGTAAACCTCCAGTAATATCACCGGATTTAGCAGATTTACGAGGAATTTTAACTAAGATTTTACCAATCTTAATTTTCTCTCCATCGTCAATCATAATGTGTGCTCCTACTGGTAAGTTGTAAGATCGAATCGCTTCACCCTTAGCATCTTCTACAATAAGCGTTGGAATCAACTTCTTATTTCTAGATTCTGAAATTACTTTTTCTTGGAAGCCTGTTTGCTCATCAATTTCAACTTGATAAGTAACCCCTTGCTCAATATTTTCATATCTTACTTTACCAGCAAATTCTGAAATAATAACACCGTTATATGGATCCCATGAACAAACAACATCTCCCGCTTTTAGCTTATCACCATCTTCAACAAATACTGTAGAACCATAAGGAATATTGTTAGTACTTAAAGTAATTCCTGTTTTCTTATCTACCAACTTCAATTCTGAAGTACGAGAGATTACAATATTTACTTCTTTACCTTCTTTATCCGTTCCTTTTACCGTCTTTAATTCTTCAATCTCAGCGATACCATCAAACTTAACCGCAAGATTATTGACTTCAGAAATGTTACCTGCAATACCACCCACGTGGAAAGTACGTAAGGTTAACTGTGTTCCTGGTTCACCAATAGACTGTGCTGCCACAACACCAACAGCTTCGCCACGTTGTACCATTTTATTGGTCGCTAAGTTTCTTCCGTAACACTGTGCACAGATACCTTGTTTAGCTTCACAACTTAAAGGTGAACGCACTTCTACAGTATCTACTGGAGAATTCTGAATTTTAGCTGCAATAGCATCATTGATTAAATCACCTGCTTCAACTAAGAGCTCTTCAGTAATAGGGTTATAAACATCGTTAAGTGCTACACGACCTACAATACGTTCTTGTAACTTCTCTACAACTTCATCATTTTTCTTTAATGCTGTTACTTCAACACCTCTTAATGTACCACAGTCTTCACTGTTTACAATAACATCTTGAGACACATCAACTAAACGACGCGTTAAGTACCCTGCATCGGCTGTTTTTAATGCGGTATCGGCAAGACCTTTACGCGCACCGTGAGTAGAAATAAAGTATTCTAAAATTGAAAGTCCTTCTTTAAAGTTAGAAAGAATTGGATTTTCAATAATTTCTCCACCACCGGCATTAGACTTTTTAGGCTTTGCCATTAATCCACGCATACCAGTTAACTGACGAATCTGTTCTTTAGAACCACGGGCTCCGTAATCAAGCATCATATATACCGAGTTAAATCCTTGTTGGTCTTCACGAATACGCTTCATAGACAACTCGGTTAACTCTGCATTTGTAGAGGTCCGGATATCAATAACTTGGTTATAACGTTCGTTATTTGTAATAAGACCCATGTTATAGTTACCAGTAATCGCGTCCACCTTTTTATTGGCCGCATCAATCATTGATTGCTTTTCCGGTGGGATAATAATATCACCTAAACTAAACGACAATCCACCTCTAAAGGCAAAATTATATCCTAAAGTCTTAATTTCATCTAAGAAAGCAGCTGTTTCTGGTACACTGGTTAGTTTTAATATTTCACCAATAATATCTCTAAGAGATTTCTTAGTTAATACTTCATTAACATAACCTGCGGCAGCTGGTACTTTTTCATTAAACAATACACGTCCGGTAGTTGTTTCAATAATTTGTGGCACCAAGTCACCCTCTGCATTAAAGTCCATGGTACGCACTTTAATTTGTGCATTTAAATCCACTTTTTGCTCGTTGTAAGCGATATTTACTTCCTCAGCCGAATAAAAAGTTAATCCTTCACCTTTTACAGGCACTTCGGTGTTGATAAACGTAGCTTGGTCATGTAATATAGACCAAGTACCATATCCTGAGAAGGTACTGTTACTGGTGAACCGTTTGCTGGATTTAAGATATTGTGTGAGGCCAACATTAATAGTTGACACTCTAAAATAGCTTCCGGTCCTAACGGTAAGTGTACTGCCATCTCGGTCACCATCGAAATCGGCGTTAAAGGCTGTACACACTAATGGGTGTAATTGTATTGCTTTACCTTCAATAAGTTTTGGCTGGAAAGCCTGGATACCTAATCGGTGAAGCGTAGGCGCACGGTTTAGTAATACTGGATGTCCTTTAAGAACATTTTCCAAGATATCCCAAACCACTGGCTCTTTTTTGTCTATAATTTTCTTAGCTGACTTTACAGTTTTTACAATTCCTCTTTCGATTAATTTACGAATGATGAATGGCTTGTAAAGTTCGGCAGCCATATTTTTTGGAAGACCACATTCAAATAATTTCAATTCGGTCCTACAACAATTACCGAACGTGCAGAATAATCAACACGCTTACCTAGTAAGTTTTGACGGAAACGTCCTTGCTTACCTTTAAGCGAATCTGATAACGATTTTAACGGTCTGTTAGAATCGGTTTTTACTGCTGATGATTTACGTGTGTTATCTAATAATGAATCTACAGATTCTTGTAACATACGTTTTTCATTACGTAAAATCACTTCGGTGCTTTTATCTCAACCAATCTCTTAAGACGGTTGTTACGGATAATAACACGACGGTATAAATCATTTAAATCTGAAGTTGCAAAACGGCCACCATCTAAAGGTACTAAAGGTCTTAATTCGGTGGAATTATTGGCACAACCTTTAAGATCATCCATTCTGGACGATTTTCACGATTGTTATTAGACTCACGTAACGCTTCTACAACTTGAAGACGCTTTAAAGCTTCCGTTTTACGTTGTTTAGATGTTTCTGTATTCGCTTTATGGCGTAATTCAAAAGATAAAGCATCTAAATCGATACGAGCCAATAAGTCGATAAGACATTCAGCACCCATTTTAGCAATAAACTTGTTAGGGTCTGCGTCTTCTAAATAGTTATTATCCTGAGGAAGCGTTTCTAAAATATTTAAATACTCTTCTTCTGTTAAGAAGTCCATTTTTTGCAATGGCTCTCCTTCGCCATTTTTAGCATTACCTGGTTGAATCACTACATAACGTTCGTAGTAAATAATCATATCTAATTTCTTAGATGGTAACCCTAATAAATAACCTATTTTGTTTGGTAACGAACGGAAGTACCAAATATGAGCAACAGGCACCACTAAATTGATGTGTCCTACGCGATCACGACGTACTTTCTTTTCTGTTACTTCTACACCACAACGGTCACAAACAATACCTTTGTAGCGAATTCTTTTATATTTACCACAAGCACATTCGTAGTCTTTTACAGGACCAAAAATACGCTCACAAAATAAACCGTCTCGTTCTGGTTTATGTGTACGATAATTAATAGTTTCTGGCTTTAAAACTTCACCTCTAGACTCTGCTAAAATAGACTCGGTGAGGCTAAGCCAATTGAGATTTTGTTAAATCTCTGTACTGTATTCTTATCTTGCTTTCTTGCCATTTCTTTATAGTTTTCAGTATTCAGTATTCAGTCGCAGTACTTACTGCTGACTGAACACTGTAAACTATTTTTTTACTCCTCTAATCTAATGTCTAACGCCAATCCTTTCAATTCGTGCATAAGTACGTTGAATGATTCTCGTAATCCTGGATCTGGCATTGGCTCTCCTTTTACGATTGCCTCGTAAGTTTTGGCTCTACCAACGACATCATCAGATTTTACGGTTAAGATTTCTCTAAGTGTACTTGATGCGCCATAGGCTTCAAGTGCCCAAACTTCCATCTCACCAAAACGTTGTCCACCAAATTGTGCTTTACCACCTAATGGTTGTTGTGTAATTAATGAGTACGGTCCAATAGAACGTGCGTGCATCTTATCGTCTACCATATGCCCTAATTTAAGCATGTAGATTACACCCACCGTTGCTGGTTGATCAAAACGCATCCCTGTTCCTCCATCGTATAGGTAAGTATGCCCATATCTTGGAATTCCAGCCTCGTCTGTCAATTCATTAATTTGATCAATTGATGCCCCATCAAAAATTGGTGTAGCATACGTGCGCCCTAAATCTTGTCCGGCCCACCCAAGTACGGTTTCGTAAATCTGTCCAATGTTCATACGCGATGGTACACCTAATGGATTTAATACGATATCTACTGGCGTTCCATCTTCTAAAAACGGCATGTCTTCTTGACGAACGATACGTGCAACAATACCTTTGTTTCCGTGACGTCCTGCCATTTTATCACCTACTTTAAGTTTACGTTTCTTAGCGATGTAAACTTTAGCTAATTTGATAATTCCTGCTGGTAATTCATCTCCTACAGAAATCGTAAATTTCTCACGACGTAATGATCCTTGTAAATCATTCTCCTTAATCTTATAGTTGTGAATTAAATCGGCAACCAATTTATTGGTATGATCATCTGTGGTCCAAGTTCCACCTGTTAAGTGTGTATAATCGTCAACAGCATTTAACATTTTTAGTGTGAATTTCTTACCTTTTGGTAATACTTCTTCACCCAAATCATTAAAGATTCCTTGTGATGTTTTTCCGTTAACAATCGTAAATAATTTTTCAACTACAACGGCTTGTAACTCATCAAACTTAGCATTATAAATACCTTCTAACTGCGCGATATCTTCTTTATCCTGAGCTCTTTTACGTTTATCTTTAATTGCACGAGAGAATAACTTCTTGTTAATAACGACACCGTGTAATGACGGAGAGGCTTTTAAAGACGCATCTTTAACATCTCCTGCTTTGTCACCAAAGATGGCACGTAATAACTTTTCTTCTGGTGTTGGATCAGATTCCCCTTTTGGAGTAATTTTTCCAATAAGGATGTCTCCAGGTTTTACTTCTGCACCAATACGAATCATTCCATTTTCATCAAGGTCTTTTGTAGCCTCTTCAGAAACGTTAGGAATATCGTTAGTCAACTCTTCGTTACCTAATTTTGTATCTCTTACATCTAATGAGTATTCATCAATATGTATAGAGGTAAATATATCTTCACGTACTACTTTTTCTGAAATTACGATGGCATCCTCAAAGTTATACCCTTTCCATGGCATAAAGGCTACTTTCATATTTCTTCCTAAAGCAAGTTCTCCATTTTGAGTGGCATATCCTTCAGATAAAACCTGTCCTTTTTTCACTTTATCCCCTTTCTTAACGATAGGTTTTAAGTTAATAGAAGTCCCTTGGTTTGTTTTTCTGAATTTTACTAAAGGATACGATTTTGTATCACTTTCAAAACTCACTTTTGCCTCATCTTCCGAACGCTCGTACTTGATTATAATTTCTTTTGCATCCACATATTCAACAACACCATCACCCTCTGCATTAATTAACACACGAGAATCTGATGCTACTTGACGTTCAAGACCAGTTCCTACAATAGGCGCTTGTGGTCTTAATAGTGGTACCGCCTGACGCATCATGTTAGATCCCATTAGGGCACGGTTGGCATCATCATGTTCTAAGAACGGAATTAAAGAGGCTGAAATTGATGAAATCTGGTTTGGTGCTACATCTGTATAATGGATATCTTTAGGGTCCATTACTGGGAAATCACCTTCCATACGAGCAATTACCTTGTCGTGTAGAATTTCTCCTTTATCATCTACTTTTACCGTTGCTTGCGCAATTAGCTTCCCTTCTTCTTCTTCAGCACTTAAATAAATAGGTGTTCCGTAAATATCAACAACACCGTTTTCAACTTTTCTATATGGTGTTTCAATGAATCCCATAGAATTTACTTTGGCGTAAACCGAAAGTGAAGAAATTAATCCAATGTTTGGACCTTCAGGTGTTTCAATAGGACATAAACGTCCGTAGTGTGTATAGTGAACATCACGTACCTCAAACCCTGCTCTTTCTCTAGATAAACCTCCTGGTCCTAATGCTGATAAACGACGCTTGTGCGTAATTTCAGCTAAAGGATTCGTTTGATCCATAAATTGAGACAACTGGTTCGTACCAAAGAAAGAATTAATGACAGACGATAACGTCTTGGCATTAATTAAATCGATTGGTGTAAAGACTTCGTTATCACGAACGTTCATACGTTCACGAATAGTACGCGCCATACGTGCTAAACCAACTCCAAATTGTTGAGATAATTGCTCTCCTACTGTACGTACACGACGGTTAGATAAGTGATCAATATCATCGATCTCTGCTTTAGAGTTAATAAGTTCGATTAAGTACTTGATTATTGTAATGATATCTTCTTTGGTAAGCACTTGCTTATCCATGCCGATATCTAATTGTAATTTTTTATTCATTCTATAACGCCCTACTTCTCCAAGAGAGTAACGTTGGTCACTAAAGAATAATTTATCTATAATACCACGCGCTGTTTCCTCATCTGGCGGCTCAGCATTACGTAGTTGTCTGTAGATGTGTTCTACGGCTTCTTTTTCAGAGTTTGTTGGATCTTTTTGAAGCGTATTATGTATAATTGCGTAGTCTCCTTGTTGTGCACTTTCTTTATGTAAAAGAATGGTTTTCACACCAACTTCAAGAATTTCTTCAATATTGTCTTTATCTAATTCTGTATCACGATCAAGTACAATTTCGTTACGCTCAATAGATACCACTTCACCGGTATCTTCATCTACGAAATCTTCATGCCACGTATTTAAAACACGTGCGGCTAATTTACGCCCTTGATACTTCTTTAATCCAGATTTTGAAACTTTAACTTCTTCTGCTAAGTCAAAAATTTCAAGAATATCTTTATCTCTTTCAAAGCCAATAGCTCTGAATAGAGTGGTAACAGGTAATTTTTTCTTTCTATCGATGTAAGCATACATCACTTGGTTGATATCTGTCGCGAATTCAATCCAAGACCCTTTGAAAGGAATAACTCTTGCTGAATATAATTTTGTTCCGTTGGCGTGAAATGATTGTCCGAAAAATACACCTGGAGATCTATGCAATTGAGATACAACAACACGTTCTGCACCATTGATACAGAAAGTACCGAGACGGCGTCATGTAAGGTATTGTTCCTAAATACACATCTTGTACTATGGTTTCAAAATCTTCATGTTCAGGATCTGTACAATAAAGTTTTAACCTTGCTTTTAATGGAACGCTATAAGTAAGACCTCTTTCAATACACTCTTCAATGGTATATCGTGGCGGATCTATAAAGTAATCTAAGAATTCTAAAACGAATTGATTACGAGTATCTGTAATTGGAAAGTTCTCCATGAAGGTGTTATACAATCCTTCATTACCTCTTTCTTCTGATTTTGTTTCAAGTTGGAAAAAATCCTGGAAGGATTTTATTTGAATATCCATAAAATCCGGATATTCTGTTCTATTTACAATAGACGAGAAATTTAATCTTTCAGCTTGTGTTACTAACATCAATGGACGAAATTTTGATTAAAAAAAATAGGTTTGTATACAGGTATTATCTATATACGACAAATGGTCTAGGTCTTGGAGAGTAATCTCCGCGACCTAAACCTTTGGTAATTTTTGGTACTAAGCTTACTTAAGCTCTACCTCTGCTCCTGCCTCTTCTAACTGAGCTTTAAGAGCTTCTGCTTCATCTTTAGAAACACCTTCTTTGATTGGGCTAGGTGCCTCATCAACTAAACCTTTTGCTTCTTTTAAACCTAAACCAGTTAATTCTTTAACTAATTTTACAACAGCTAACTTAGCGCTACCTGCGGCTTTTAAGATAACATCGAATTCAGTTTGAGCTTCTTCAGCTTCCCCACCGCCAGCGGCTGGTCCAGCTACTACAGCTGCTGCTGCAGGCTCAATACCGTATTCATCTTTTAATATAGTTGCTAACTCGTTTACTTCTTTTACTGTTAAGTTAACTAACTGCTCTGCGAAATCTTTTAAATCTGCCATTTTTCTATCGTTTTAATAAATTTTTAATTGTAATATAAGTGTATTTAAGTGCGTACTTTTTGAATTATCCCTCTTTTTGAGATAATGTTTTAAGAATTCCTGAAAGTTTTCCTCCACTTGATTTAAGTGCAGATATAACGTTCTTCGCAGGAGATTGTAATAATCCAACGATGTCTCCAATTAATTCTTCTCTTGATTTAATTTCAACCAACATATCTAGTTGATCGTCTCCAATATAAACCGTTTCCTCTATGAAAGCCCCTTTTAATAAAGGTTTTTCAGATTTTTTACGGAAGGCTTTGATTACTTTAGCTGGAGCATTTCCAGTTTCAGAATACATTACTGAAGTATTACCCTTAAGTGTTGATGGTAACGCTCCAAAATCTCTATCTGAAGCTTCCATCGCCTTTTCAAGTAATGTGTTTTTTACTACTGCTAGCTTTACGTTTGCTCTAAAACAAGCACGACGTAAATCTGAAGTATTTCCTGCATTTAAACCTGATATATCCGCTAAATAAATATTAGCATTATCGGCCAACTGTGCAGTTAATTCTTTAATAACTTGTGATTTTTCTTCTCTTGTCATAATAAAAGTTATTTAACTACTAACCGATTTTCGTATCAATTGCTATACTTGGGCTCATTGTAGAAGACATATAAATGCTTTTTACATAAATTCCCTTAGAAGCCGTTGGTTTCAGTTTCATTAATGTTGTTAATAATTCGTTTGCGTTATCTTCAATTTTGTCTGCACTAAAAGATGCTTTTCCTATTGAAGCGTGAACAATACCAGTTTTATCAACTTTAAAGTCAATTTTACCAGCTTTCACTTCAGTTACCGCTTTAGCTACGTCCATAGTTACCGTTCCTGTCTTTGGGTTAGGCATTAAACCACGAGGGCCTAATACACGTCCTAAAGGACCTAATTTCCCCATAACACTTGGCATTGTAATGATGACGTCTACGTCTGTCCAACCACCTTTAATTTTATCAAGGTATTCGTCTAAACCAACGAAATCTGCACCTGCTTCTTTAGCTTCTGCTTCTTTGTCCGGAGTAACTAATGCCAATACTTTTACATCTTTACCTGTACCATGTGGAAGAGACACAACACCTCTTACCATTTGGTTTGCTTTTCTAGGATCTACTCCTAAGCGTACAGCTAAATCTACTGAAGCATCAAACTTAGCATTTGATATTTCTTTTATTAAAGTTGAAGCTTCTTGTAAAGAATAAACTTTATCCTTTTCCAATTTAGCGACTACTTCTTTACGTTTCTTTGTTATTTTTGCCATCTTTAAAATCTTTTTAGGTTAATTAGGTTCTTGACCACCTTTAACAGTTATACCCATAGATCTTGCAGTACCAGCAATCATTTTCATTGCAGCATCAATTGTAAATGCATTTAAATCTACCATTTTGTCTTCTGCAATTGTCTTGATTTGATCCCAAGACACTTTTGCGATCTTACGTACGTGAGGTTCACCTGATCCTTTTTTCGCCTTGGCCGCTTCTAATAATTGCACTGCAGCTGGAGGCGTTTTAATTACAAAGTCAAATGATTTGTCTTTGTATACTGAAATAACCACTGGTAAAACTTTTCCAGCTTTATCCTGAGTTCTCGCATTAAACTGCTTACAGAACTCCATGATGTTAACTCCAGCAGCACCTAAAGCGGGTCCAACCGGTGGCGACGGATTCGCTGCACCTCCCCTTACTTGTAACTTAACTACTTTACCTAATTCTTTTGCCATTTTTAATAATTTAGTTCGCTATTAATTATCTTTTGGAAGCGATAATTAAGAGCATCTTTATTGTAACAATTATTATATTTTTTCAACTTGCATGTAACTTAATTCTAATGGGGTCTTTCTTCCAAAAATCTTAACCATTACTTCAAGTTTGCGCTTTTCTTCATTTATATTTTCGATAGTACCATCAAATCCATTAAAAGGACCATCAATAACTTTAACTGTTTCTCCTTTAGTAAACGGTATCGCAACATTCGAGTCGCCATCTACCGTTAACTCATCTACCTTACCTAACATTCTATTAACTTCAGAAGGTCTTAATGGTAATGGATCTCCACCTTTGGTTGCTCCTAAGAATCCTATAACATTTGTAATGGATCTAATAATATGAGGCACTTCTCCTGTTAAATTGGCTTTGATCATGATGTAACCGCTGAAGTAAACTTTTTCTTTATTTACTTTTTTACCATTACGTATTTGAACCACATTTTCCGTAGGAACTAATACTTGCTCAACATAATCTTGCAATCCTAAACGAGCAATTTCATTCTCGATATAAGTTTTAATCTTATTTTCTTGACCACTTACCGCTCTAACTACGTACCATTTTTTTTCTCCAACTTCAGCCATAATAAGTCTTAACCTTTAATTAATTCGAAATATGAGCTTATAACTTTACTAAAAACCGTGTCTACTCCCCAAATTGCTAAAGAGAAAATAATTGAAAACACAGCAACTAAAATGGTTAACTTTTGCACTTCTGCCCAAGGTGTCCATGTCACATTGTTTTTCAACTCACCGAATGATTCTTTAATGTAATTTACTATTCCAGCCATTTATATTCTTATTATTTAGTTAAACTGAACACTCAAGTTAGCAGTCTATCAAATTCATTCTAAAACAGAATTTTACAATTTCTATTTTTTGCACGGGTTGAGAGACTTGCTTCGACTAAGCTCAGCATAAACTTCTCGTCTCGTTCTTTTATTTTGCACGGGTTGAGAGACTCGAACTCCCGACACCTGGTTTTGGAGACCAGTGCTCTACCAACTGAGCTAAACCCGTAAATATAAGTCAAGGTGTCTTGAAAACAAGACACCTTAACTCTATATTTTAAAGACTATAATTAGTCTAAAATTTCAGTTACTTGACCAGCACCTACTGTTCTACCTCCTTCACGGATAGCAAAACGTAAACCTACGTTCATTGCAATTGGTTGGATTAACTCAACGTGTATTGTTAAGTTATCTCCAGGCATTACCATCTCTACTCCTGATGGTAATGCGATGTTACCAGTTACATCAGTTGTACGTACGTAAAACTGTGGGCGGTAGTTAGTATGGAATGGCGTGTGACGTCCACCTTCTTCTTTTTTAAGGATATAAACCTCTGCTTTAAATTTAGCATGTGGAGTTACAGAACCTGGCTTACAGATTACCATACCTCTAGAGATTTGAGATTTCTCAATACCTCTTAATAAGATACCAGCGTTATCTCCTGCTTCACCTCTGTCTAATATTTGACGGAACATTTCAATTCCAGTAACCGTAGACGTTAATTTTTGAGCACCCATACCAATAATTTCTACAGGGTCTCCTGTATTTGCAACACCAGTTTCGATACGACCTGTAGCAACAGTTCCACGACCAGTAATTGAGAATACATCTTCAATAGGCATTAAGAAAGGCTTATCAACTTCTCTTAAAGGCTCTTCGATCCATGCATCAACAGACTCCATTAATTCTAATACAGTATCTACCCACTTTTGTTCTCCATTTAAAGCACCTAAAGCAGAACCGGAAATTACAGGTCCATTATCACCATCATACTCATAGAATGATAATAATTCTCTAACTTCCATATCAACTAATTCTAAAAGCTCTTCATCATCAACCATATCCACTTTGTTTAAGAATACAACGATTCTTGGGATACCTACTTGACGACCTAATAAGATGTGTTCACGTGTTTGTGGCATAGGACCATCAGTCGCAGCAACTACAAGAATTGCACCATCCATTTGAGCAGCACCAGTAACCATGTTCTTTACGTAATCGGCGTGACCTGGACAGTCAACGTGAGCGTAATGACGATTTGCTGTTGCATATTCTACGTGTGAAGTATTAATTGTAATACCTCTTTCTTTTTCTTCTGGTGCATTATCAATCTGATCGAATGATCTTGCTTCTGAGAAACCTGCATCAGCTAATACTTTAGTAATAGCAGCAGTTAAAGTTGTTTTACCGTGATCTACGTGTCCAATTGTACCAATATTTAAGTGGGGTTTTGAACGATCGAAAGTTGCCTTTGCCATGTTTTAATAATTTAATCTTAGTTATATAATAATATTAGTGTTCTAAATTTTTGTACTTTTTAATAAATTGAGCCAATGACGGGAATTGAACCCGTGACCTCTTCCTTACCAAGGAAACGCTCTACCCCTGAGCTACACCGGCTAAAATATTAGAGCGAGAGACCGGGTTCGAACCGGCGACATTCAGCTTGGAAGGCTGACGCTCTACCAACTGAGCTACTCTCGCAATTATTTTTAATCCTTAATGTTTAAAACTTGTTTGCTCAAAGCACTTTTGAAATCACTCTGGTAAATGATTTAGAAGAATTACTTCGCTTTGCTCTGTAATCCGCTTGAGTACCCCAAACCTTATTTTTTAAATCCGTCTTTAAGAAAGTGAGCTTTCTACAGTTGCTTTTAAAAATAAGTGGGGAGAGCAGGATTCGAACCTGCGAAGACGTAGTCAGCAGATTTACAGTCTGCCCTCGTTGGCCGCTTGAGTATCTCCCCAATTTTAAACTTTTCAATTTTTTAAAGAACTTACAATAAAAACATATTCGCACATGTTCTCATTTTAGAGCCGATGGAGGGACTCGAACCCACGACCTGCTGATTACAAATCAGCTGCTCTAGCCAGCTGAGCTACATCGGCTTTTAATGCCTTTTTTATGTATAAAAAAAGCCCGCTATTTCTAACGGACTGCAAATGTAAATATTTATTTAGTTATTCAAAAATATTTTATACAATTATTTTTATAAATTATGCTCTTAATTTATCTTTTCGCTTTTTTAGCTGCCTTTCTAAGGATGCAACAGCCACATCTGTTCCTTCTTCAAAGGTTTTGCATTGTTTCTTGACCACAAAACTATCTCCTGGCACACTAACTCTTGCTTCAAATATTTTATTTTCTTTACCACTAGTGTTTTCAACCTTTAAATACACATCTGATTTAATGACTTTATCATAATATTGTTCTAATTTATCCATTCGTTTTTGAATGAATGTAATTAATTTTGGATCTGCGTTAAAATTAACTGATTGTGTGTTTACCTTCATGCACTTTGATTTTAATGGGTTAAACATTGGATACTAGTTATCTTTTACTTCTTGGATGCGCTTTTGAATACACTTTTTTTAGTTCTGCTATACTGTTATGGGTATATACTTGCGTCGCAGCTAAACTGGAATGTCCTAACAGTTCTTTAACAGCATTTAAATCTGCACCTTGATTTAATAGATGCGTCGCAAAGGAATGTCGTAATATATGCGGACTCTTTTTAACTTTGTTCGATGCCTGACTAAAATACTCATTTATTATTCTGTAAACAAGAGTTTCATAAATTTTAACGCCTTTACGGGTTAGAAAAAAAGCGTCTTTATCTGTAATTATTTCAAGCTCTTGCCTTTTCTTTAAATAAATGGCAATAGTTTCAGTCACTGTATTTAATAACGGCACATAACGTTCTTTATTTCGCTTGCCCGGAACCTTTAACAGATTATTAGCACGATCAACATCAGCGCATTTTAAATTCACTAATTCTATGCGTCTTATACCCGTAGTATAGAATAATTCTATAATTAATTTATTGCGAAGACCCTCGAAATCCGCCTCATGATGTAGCTCATCTATTGCTATAGCTACTTCAGCCTCCGAAAACGGAACTTGGATTTTTTTACTTGTTTTAAGTGCTTTGTGTTTTGCTAATGGATTGACCTCTAATGCGCCTATTTTTAATAAAAATTTATAGAAGGAATTTAATGCCGAAACTTTACGATTAACGCTTCGGTTTGAGAGTTTTGATTCTACCAGGCTTACAATCCAACTTCTTATTTGTGAATAGTTGGCCCCCACAATATCCGCATCATCATATTGTGAGAGTAAAAACGTTTGAAATGAAGCGATATCCTTTTCATAAGCATTTATTGTTAATACAGAATAATTCCGTTCTAAATTAAGATAATCTGTAAACGATTTGAGCATAACTATGTGTTGTTTCTATTTAAATATACAATCTTTTTTAAGTTGAGCTCTTTAAAAATAAAAAATCCCACTTTAAAGTAGGATTTTTTTTTTAGATCAATATAAAGCTTCTTATTTAACAGACCATACGGTATAACTTTTTGGAGGGGATTGAATTTTTACCCATTTTCCAGATTGTGTCACTGGTTCCCAGTTAGAGTGCCCTGTATAATCTTTAATTCTTGTGTTAGACCAATTGGTTTCTACCCAACGTTCTTGCCAGGCGTTTGAATTATTAATGTATACTATTAAGCCTGCACTATTCTCGCCATTACGTTTTGCAATATACTCGTCATTATCTGTATATAATATCGAAGTGCTTCCTTTAGCCAAACTATTATGTATCCATATTAAATTGTTTAGCCTTTCTTTATCTAACCACGCTTCATAATCTTTATAAAAAATAGCAGGGTATCCTTCATGTGTTAAAATATAAGCATACGCCAGTATTTTACCATTATAAATCTCATCTGTATCATGATTAGCAACAAAAGTCACTGCTTTAGTTGGATTAATTTTCCACAACATGCCATCATTTAATTTGTTTAAGTTATTGCCTACAAAGGCATCCCGCATTCTGTAATAACATGCAAAATCGAAAGCACTTACTTCTGCTTGATTAGCCCACCAGTTTAATGTATTTTCATTACCATCCCAATATTCTCCAACAGAAAAGCCTCCTACTGCGTTTTTCCAGTTCTTTACTACCCAAGGTTCAAACCCCTTTACGTAATCAAATCTCCAACCATCAAAGCCAATGACGTCTCTATAATATTTGCCTACACTATTGGTTTTGTTCCACAACCAGTCCTGCACATACGTTTGATGGTGACACAAATCGGAAACCCTCCAAAGGCACCGGAATCATTGTTATGAATATTATTTGCATGAAAATCGCTAGAGGTTCTTAAAAAATTACCGAGATAATGGATTAAAGTCTGTGTAAGTATTTCCTCCAGTATATGGGTTACTTTCAGTGTCTCCTCCGCTATTATGATTAATAACAATATCTGCGATGACGCTTAGCTGATTGGCATGCGCTTTATTTATTAAATTCATTAACTCTGTTTTAGATCCAAAACGTGTTTCTACACTTCCCATTTGATTGTACTCACCAAAATCATAATAATCAAAAGGATCATAGCCCATAGAAAAAGGACCATTTTGTGCTTTCGATACTGGTGGCAGCCAAATGGCATCTATTCCAGCATTACTCCAGTCTTGCACTTTTCCATTGACAACATTCCACCAGGTGCCGCCTGCAGGCACATCCCAATAGAAGGCTTGCATCAATACTCCTGAACCTATAGGTTTTAAACCGGCTCTTTGTGCTGTTGTTTCAATATTTTGCTCTTGAATAGGGTTGTCATTGTCATCAAAAATCGGTTCTTGATTACTACAATTAAATGCTATTACAAACAATAGTAACAAACTAGTAATTTTTAGGTTTTTCATATTTTATTAAGTGTTAAATGATATATTTCGAATTTAAATTACACTATATTTAGGAATATGACAATCACTTTTAGATACGCAAACGTTTTCGTGTTAACAACTCTTCAAATTTTCTGCTTTTTACGCCTAATTATTTAAAAATCAAATGGTTTATAGACAAAAAAAAGCCAGTAAAAATTAATTTCTGACTTTTAGGTTGTACTACGGAATAGTTACTATATTACTCTTTAAATAATGACGCGCGTTTGGATAAATCCTGAATTAACTTTTCATCTGCTTCACTTTCTAACAAGACGTTGTATGTACTCCAAAATGTTTTATTGTATGGCTTAGGAGAAAAAATATCCATGTCCCAGTTATTACTTAATGCTGCTTTTATACTTTCATGTTCCACTATGATCTCAGAAAACAGTATCTCTTGAATGGTATAATAAAACCGTTCTTCGTTGTATTTCGCCAGTTCTGCATCTGTTACTTTTTTATCGGCTTTTAAACCCACATTTACCAGTTTTGGTGTTTCATAATAAATGTAACTCGGGTACATTTTATCTTGAAATTCCTTATAGGTAATTATCAATTTATGATTCACGGTGGAGTTAAGCAAACGTTTACTTCTCGCTTTTTGTGCTGGAGAAGCAGGAATAAGTTCATATTCTAATTTCTTAATGGCATAGTTATCATAATAAATATACAACCAGCCTTTAGGTTCATAGCCTTCATTATAAATCCCTTTGGTATCTAAACCAACATATTCTCTCCCTTTTGAAATCTCAATTTTATACAATTTACGATCACTATCTACTAAAATCGTGTCGAGCTCGAAATGGTGGTTGCTTAAAATGTCCTCTCCAAAAAGTGCTTTAGCATCGTTTACATTACGAAACACATTGAGCTTCCCTTGAAAAATGTTTTGTAGTCCATTCACTCGCGTGTCGTTCCATTTAATGGCCTTAATTAAGGAAGCCGTTTTAATGGTATCTCTTCTTAAGTTTTTAGTTTTTAGATTGACCTTTGTGTTGTTTTTTAAATATGAATAATATGAAAATAAACTATCTAACTCTCTAAGGTCATAACTTTTTCTAACTTGATCTACATTAATTTTTAAATGGTCTTGTGAAGATACCGTATATCCGAATCGTAAACAGTAATAGCACTTTCAATGAGCCATTTAAATTCTTTGTTGTTTCGTTCTTTATGTCGTAGAAAACCTTTTTGCAAATAGGAAGAATCGGCATTGTTTCGGCAGTTCTTTCAAGGCCTTGAGCACAATATCATTTCCTGTTTTGGGTCCGGGCTCAGATTCAATCATTACCTCTTCTAATGAGGCCACTTGCTGTTCTAAAAAAATAACTTCCTTGGCATCATATTCTGGAATTGCAATTTTAAACGTAGCATATCCTATAGAAGAAACGACTAAAGTATCCCTTAAATTTTCCTGTGGCACGCGCAACGAAAAATTACCATCGGTATTTGTCACGGTACCAATAGCTGTACTTTGAATATAAACACTGGCATTCTCTATTGGAGTTTCAAACCCGAATTCTGCAACTTTATTATTGAGTTTTATTTGTGCAAAAGCGACAACTCCGCAGAAACTAAACAATAAAAATAGTATGCCTTTGGCGTTTTTGATTTTAAACATGTATTTGGAGCTTTAATTATTACTACAAAGATATACCTATTCTAAGAGAGGCTTAAAGACCTTCTTATCAATCACCATTTTAGGAAATACTTTGTCATTTTCGCTAAAACAGTAATCGCTTTAATCCTTTACAGCCGGCTTATATTACTTCTTGTCAATCACCATTTTAGCAAATGCTTTGGCATTTTCGCTAAAACAGCAATCTCTTTAATGCTTTACAGCAGGTTTATATTCCTTCTTATCAATCACCATTTTAGCAAATGCTTTGGCATTTTCGCTAAAACAGCAATCTCTTTAATGCTTTACAGCAGGTTTATATTCCTTCTTATCAATCACCATTTTAGCAAATGCTTTGGCATTTTCGCTAAAACAGCAATCTCTTTAATGCTTTACAGCAGGTTTATATTCCTTCTTATCAATCACCATTTTAGCGATAATTTCTCTTAAAATTTCAGAGGTTCCTCCACCAATAGGTCCCAATCGGGAATCACGTAACAGACGTGCCATTGGGTATTCTTCCATATAACCGTAACCTCCTAACATTTGAAGGCACTGATAAATAACCTCATCTGCCATTTTAGTAGAGCGTAACTTTGAAATGGTGGCTTCTTTAACGACATATTCATCACGATTCATGCGCTCTGTAACAGAATAATTGAATTCCTTGCAAACTTCCATATCTGCAAAACAGTCTGCCATGGTATGACGTAAAGCCTGAAACTTATCAATAGTTTTACCAAATGCTTGGCGTTCACTCATATATTGCACGGCATATTCTAAGGCGAATTCTGCTCTCGCATGGGCATTGACCCCCATAATAAGACGCTCAAACGCAAAGTGTTGCATGATGTAAGGGAACCCCTTACCTTCTTCTCCCATTAAATGGCTTGCTGGAATCGTAACGTTATCGAATGCTATTTCACCGGTGTCTGAGGCTTTCCAGCCTAGCTTATCTAATTTGGTCGCTGAAACACCTGGTGTTTCTCTATCGACTATAAAAATACTAATCCCCTTATTCCCTAGTTCTGGACTAGTTTTAGCGGCAACCACTATATAATCACTGTACACGCCATTGGTTATAAAGGTCTTTGACCCGTTTAACACATAGGTATCTCCCTTTTTTACAGCAGTTGTTCTCATACCAGCAACATCACTACCCCCAAAAGGTTCTGTAACTGCCATTGCACCGATCATTTCTCCTGTAATACTTTTAGTTAAGTATTTTTGCTTAATTTCTTCACTGCCTTCCGCATTTACATGGGTCATTGCTAAATAAGCGTGTGCCCACATAGCAGCTGCAAAACCACCGTAGTTTATTTTTTGTAATTCTTCTAAGAAGATTACGGTGTAAAACAAATCTAAATCCATGCCGCCATAGGCTTCTGGATAATTAATACCAAAAAATCCCATTTCGCCAAACTTTTCCCAAATGAAACGTTCGATGTCCCCTGTTTTCTCCCATTTATTGATATGTGGTACCACTTCCTTTTGCAAGAAATCTTGTAAACTCTTTCTAAACAATTGATGCTCTTCTGTGAAGTATCTGCTATTCATTTATACTATAATTTATTATATTCTAATTTAATGTCAAATATAATCTAATTATCTCAAATTTATTTACCGGAAAGCCCTTTACTTTTACTAAATCATCAATAGATTTATATCCCGCTCTTAAGGTGCGCTGCTCAATTATATTATGAGCAATTTCATAATCGATATATTGAATCGTTACCAATTGGTCTTTTGATGCCGTATTGAGAGGGATTGTTTTAACCTCCTTGGGAGTTTTTAAATGAAAGGATTTTTTAATTTCTTCAATCGTTTCTCGGAGACAGGCCGTACACTTCCCCTAACTCGACAAGTGAGATGAACCCATGGTGTAGTGTTCTGTAGTTTAAAATTCGCTCTGAAAGCTTCTCTCCTATACCATACACTTTTTGAAGTTGCTGAGCGGTCGCTTTATTTAAATCGATTTTATCTGCATCAGATCCGGGAGAGCCATAGAAAGGGTTTGAGGCATACTTTTGCCTTGGTTTAGCATGCGTTACCCAGTCTCGGAAATTTAAAATAAGGGGACATGCTAGCCAAAAGAGAATCTGATACTTGGGTCACCTGCTGAAACTGCTTTACCGAATTAATCCATTGGTCTTGTTTTCTAAACTGAAGCAGTCGGTCTATTTCTTCAGTAGACATCCCTAATGTATATCCTTTATAATCTGTAATAAAATTTGGGTTGAAGGGAAAGTGTTTGGGCTTCCGTTTTTCAATCTCAACCGTTTTAAGAGAATCTATTTCTGCTTGAAATCGTTGTATTTCTTTTGAATTCACGCTTATTTCTTCCGGAGAGAAACTAATAAAAGCATAAATACCTTGAAAGGCAACAATGAGTATTAGCAACAAAAAAATCCCATTTCGTTGTTGCTTAGTGAACTTGAAATGGGATTCTAATTTCATATTGTTTATAATTTAGTCTTCTATGGCATTTGTCTTTAGCCTAATAGCATCAAGATAACGCTTTAATTGTTTCTTCACGACAGGGAATAATAAGAATAACCCAACCATGTTAGGAAAAATCATAGCAAAAATCATGGCATCTGAGAACTTCCAAATTGAGCCCATGCTTGCTGCTGCGCCAATAACAACGAACATTAGAAATAATATTTTATACACCATATCTGCTGTTTTACCTCTTCCAAATAAAAATTTCCATGATTGCAATCCGTAGTAAGACCATGAAATCATTGTAGATACTGCAAATAATACCACTGCTATTGTTAAGAATACATTAGAATAAGGAATATATTCTGCAAATGCTTTAGATGTAATTCCGGCACCCTCAAATGGCAAACCATCAATATACACAACACCACCATCACCTCCATATTCAAAGAAACCACCAAAGTTAAAAATAACAATTACTAGCGCTGTCATCGTACAAATCACAACGGTATCAATGAATGGCTCCAGTAAAGCGACTAATCCTTCAGATGCTGAATATTTTGTTCTTACTGCTGAGTGTGCAATAGATGCAGACCCTGCTCCTGCTTCATTAGAAAATGCTGCACGTTTAAATCCAACTAATAAGACACCTATTAATGATCCTACACCTATTGCTGTAGGATTAAAAGCTTCACGAACGATTAATGCTATAGCGTCATCAATCAATGAGAAATTACTTAAAATGATATATAAACAAGCAACTATATACATAACAGCCATGAATGGAACAACCTTTTCTGTTACTTGAGCGATACGTTTAATACCTCCAATAATAATTATCCCAACCAATACAGCCAAAACAATACCAACAATGGCTCCTGCCGCAGTACTTTGCCAGTCAAACAATTCTTTTATAACAATAGTTGCTTGGTTAGATTGTGCTGCATTACCTCCTCCAAAAGAGCCTCCAATACAAAATACCGCAAAAACAGCAGCAGCTATTTTACCAAACGTTTTAAAACCTTTAGCCTTTAAACCTTTACTTATGTAATACATAGGACCTCCATATACGGTTCCGTCTCGGTCCAACATCTCTATATTGCACACCTAATGTACATTCTACAAATTTTGTTGACATTCCTAATAAACCACAGATAATCATCCGAATGTTGCTCCTGGACCACCTAAAGCAATCGCTAAAGCTACACCTGCAATATTACCGTTACCAACAGTTCCCGAAACTGCTGTGGCAAGTGCCTGAAAGTGACTTACCTCTCCATCTGAACTCTCATCTCTAATGGTGTCCACAATATCTCCATCTATCGACAAGTCATCGTTGAGGCTCATATCTTTTTCAACCTTCTCTAGATGTTCTTCAATATCTACATTGGTTAAATCTACACCTTGAGCAATACCGTCTTCTCCATATAGTTCTTTTGCCCCATGCTTTTCTATATCTTCATACTTTCCTCTTACAGTATTAATAGCAGTCCAAAAGTAACGTATGTTTGGGAACCCAAAATAAATAGTAAAAAATAAAGCACTACCTACCAATAATACAAGTACAAAAGGGATTGTTATGCTATCACTCTGATAAACAGGAAAGAAAATAACACTTTCGAAGAAATCTGCAACTGGAGAAAAGGCTTGATCTATTTTTTGATCAAGTCCAATTTCTGCCGTGTCTTGTGCGAAATTTAAAAATGGCAAAGTTAATGTTAAAAAGGAAAGAAGATATTTCTTCATAATTAAGTTATATGTTAGTTAATTGTTAATTTTCAAGTGCGCAATATGCAAAAAAATGCCGACTTTTTAAAGAACCTGTTGTTAAAATGGGGTGTATTAGTCTAAATCGTAAATTGAGTTTAGTTTTCTTACTTGCTCTATTCTGCCTAAAACGATAATTTTAGAATGTGGTACTAATTTTATTTCTGCCTCCGGGTTTATTATGTATTCACCATCGCTACCTTTAAAGCCAATGACGGTACACCCCGTTTTATTTCTTAAATCTAAATCTCTAATCGTACGTACGGTAGTTTTAGTGTTATATAGTTTATCGACATCAATTTCTTCAATATTAACGTTCTCTTCACCGCCAATAGAAAGATTATCTATAAACTCTATTAAATCCGGAACGACCACTAAGGATGCCATATGATCACCACCAATGCGATCTGGTAGGATGACGTTATTGGCTCCTGCTAATTTCAATTTTTTATATGATGTTTCCTGAGAAGCGCGACTAATAATTAACAACTCGTTATTAATTTGTCCGGCTGAAAGGACTACAAATAAATTGTCGGCGTCATTAGGTAAGGCAGATATTAAAGTATTTGCACGTTCAATTCCGGCTTGAAATAATATCTCATCTTCATTAGCATTACCCAATACAAAAGGAATGAGTTCATTTTGAAACTTTTCTACAATCTCTTTGTTTTTTTCCACAATAACAAAAGGCTTTTTGTAAGACATCAGCTTATTGGCTGCTTGCTTACCATTGCGACCGTAACCACAAATAATGGTGTGGTCTTTTAAACTATCGATTTTCTTTTGCATTCTCTTTTGTATTAGATCTTCGTAATTGTTTTTACTTAAAATATATTCAGTAATAATAGATAACGCATAACCCACGATAACAATACTGGATAATATTAAAAATATAGTGAAAATTTTAGAGGCGTCATCCAAGGGCTGAACTTCCCCAAAGCCTACCGTTGTAATTGTGATCACCGTCATATAAACAGCGTCAACCCAACTGTAATTAGAAATCGTTCTAAATCCCAACACCCCAATTACCAAAACTATAAAAAGTAGAATAAAGGCCGTGTAAATTTTAGATTTGAACAAACGTATTATTGGGTTTATCATTAGTTTATTATAAATCGAAAACCGATGAGCGTTTGGTATATAAAATATCTTTGATGCGCATCCAAAATGCTAAGAATAAGTACAATGCAAAACCAAAACCAAGCGTCACAAATGTTAAGTACATAAATGAGGTGCGTACTATTTTTGCGCGAATCCCTAAACGGTCTGCAATACGCTGACAAACATGATAGCCATGTTTTTGGAAGTACAATAAGGGTTTATAAAAAGTTTGCATGCTGCAAGTTAATAAAAAGTTGTTTGTAGTTGGTATTCTTATATCACATTTTATTGAGAAACCTTTCCTGCTCTATTCTAAAAAAAATAGCACCCTTTCTTTACTTAGGAAAGAGTTTTCTTTTACAACGATTTATTTCTAAGCGTTTGCACGGTTTAAAATTACATTCCCAACGGCACAGTGTAGACATTTATTTTTATCACAGTATTCCGTCTTAAGTTGAATTAATGCTTGAGATTGTAATGCTGAAATGGAGATTGGTTTTAAATCGTTGAATTTTTCTACAATGCTGTTTTTTTCTGAAGTGATCTCCCCTATTACACGTAAGACGTCTTCATCTATAACTTTGCCCTGTTGTTTTGCATAGCTAAATTGTATAGGAATAATCGTATTGATTAACAACAAATCAACAAAAGCTTTCGTCAGTTTCTTTTTTGACCTTTTTGATGTTTTATTGAAAGTGAAATGCGTGTCCCAAAACGTTGAAGTTCTTACAGAAAACAACTCGTAAAAAGTGTCCGGATTTTTAGCATCAATCACTTTTGAAAACAAGTTGTGATGCGTATAATACAAATTTGCTAGTTGCGACAGTCGGATGGTTGGAAAATTTAGCGGACGTAATCTAAAGAACTGTAAAGGCAAAACACTTTGGGAAGACAGATTAAACTTCTGTTTTAAAAATTGATATTCTTTTTGAAGCATGACATAATAGGCATCTTGAATATCATCATCCAACATTTGCGCTTGCCCAAAAAATAAGGCTTCCAAACTTTCTAATTTGTCTTGTTGCTTTCTAATTGTAGAAAAATCAATCGAATGGGCTAAACTGCCAAATGCTTCTTTGTTGACTTTAAGTCCGAAATTCTTAGCTAAGAGTTTAAATAGCACGGCTTCCCAATCGTTTTTACTATGCTCTAAAATTGTTGAAATTTCCTGAGCTTTACGTTCTAATCGTTCCGGATATAAGCGCTCCAACCAATTATTAACAACGAAAGCATCAACCGTTTCAAAGTCATTTTCGCAATTGATCCATTTTTGAGAAGTTCCAAATAATTTTTTGTAATTCTTTAAAGCTTCCGTAGAAACGTAGTGCTTTAATTCTAAGGTTGGGATTTCCGTATTGTCTTTTCTAAACACTGGCGTATCGTATTCCCAAACCACATGTAATATGACGTTGTCGTAGTTTGTATCTGTTTCATGATGGTGCAGGTACCAATCACTGGATTTTATATGAATCTCAACATTCCCCGCCCAAAGCTGTTCTCCAATTTTTATGTTTCCATTAAAGAAATCGGTCCTGAATTGTGATTGTGTTTGCCAACACTATCGATGGTGATGATCTCGCCATCTGCTGTTTTGAGTTTTGATAACTCAAACTTTTTATGTTTCCATATGTAGTAAAGGAAGTCTTCTTGCATGTTTAAATGTACGCATTTGCTTCTACAGTTAAACTAGTCTTTATCATTTTTTCCACTACCTTCGATTAAAGTTAAAAAAAAGCCCCAAAATGCTTTTTTATTGTCAATTGATTAGCCACAATTAGAAAAAAAATGAATCCATTTCCAGTTACCTCCTCCATTGTTTCAGCAAAAGCCTTAGAGGAATTTGCACAAGAAAAATACGGGCTGAATAAAAATTACACCTGCACATTGTTTAGAACAGGAATGAATCACACTTATTTTCTGTCTGATAATGAAACAAAATATGCGCTAAGAGTTTACAGCCATAATTGGAGGTCTAAATCTGAAATTCTAGAAGAGCTAAACCTTTTAAATTTACTAAAAGCGAATCATTTAAGCGTTTCTTTTCCTATTGCTGATAAAAGTGGCGCATTTATTCAAGAAATAAAAGCTCCTGAAGGGATTCGGTATGTGGTCCTTTTTTCGTTTGCAAAAGGCGGAAAGATTCGGTTTATAAACCTAGAGGCCTGTTACGCAATTGGGGCACTTATGGCTAAAATTCATAATATCACGTTAAACAAAACGATTGACAGAATATCCTATGACCAAAAATCACTTTTAAAATTACCTTATGAACACTTAAAACGCTTCTTTTCGGAAACACTACCGGAAATGGAATTCATTAAAGACTTTGGAAGCACTTTTAAAGACTCAGATTTCGAACCTACGCAATATGGCGTTGTACACTTAGACATTTGGTATGATAATATGAGTATTGCCAACGAAAAAGACATTACGCTATTTGACTTTGATTTTTGTGGTAATGGTTCACAAATTTTAGATGTTGGTTATTTTTGTAAACAACTGTTTCACATTGAAACAAATAAACAACAGTATGAACTAAAAAAGGATAGCTTTTTGGAAGGGTATCAAAGTAAGCGTCCGTTATCTGATAAAGAACTAAAATTAACACCACAAGCAGGTGCTTCTGTTTATGTGTTTTACCTTGGCGTACAAGCACAAAGGTTTGATTGGTCTAACATTTTTCTTTCTGAAAACTATCTCAAAATGTATGTTGGTAGAATACAAGCTTGGAAGGACTATTGCGAAACCACAGTAATAAATCCGATTATCCAATAACAACTTCCAATAAGATATATTAAACTATTATCTCTGTCCTCTATTTTTAGCCAACCAGTGATTCAAACTCTAAACTTAACTTTATGTAAAAATTAAACGTTCTTCGTTAAAAAATTATACTAAAAACTTTAATACGATTTTATCTCGGAAGTATCCTAACATATATTAACCCAAAATATGAAACAAACAATCTTACTCACATTAACAATCTTTGTTTTTACTAACACCTATTCACAACAGGAAAACATTAATTTTCAATTATCTTTTGGACCGACGTTTTCAGTCCCTAAAATAAGTAAACTGACTGATTCCAATACGTATGGGAATCCTCAAATAAAATCTTCATTAAATATTGGAGCATTTGTTTTGCCAAGCCTGCATTATTCGATGAATGGAAATACCTCTCTTGACTTTGGATTAGGTTTTTATCTTGATCGATTTTCTATTGAAGAAAAAAATGCTAATGTAACACGTGAAGGAAATAGAAACGTAAGTCAAATTCAAACTCCAATTAATCTCAATTTTCATCTAGGAAAAAAGAATGCTTATCTACTAGGTATCGGTGGTTGTGCTAGTTTTTTATTGTCTGCTCAAGAAAAAGGTGAATCGCGTATTGATTCCTCTGGTTTTATAACTGATTCAGAGACTCCAACGAATGACCCCTTAGTTAACAACAGTATCTCTCAAAATTATGATTACGACATTAAAAATCGTTATAATTCGATAAGCTTTGGAGTATTTTTACAATTAAAAAAAAGTGTTTCGTTTTCAGACAAAACAAAAGGATTCTTACTTTTAAAAGTCAACCAATACCTTAACGCATTAAAAAATAATGATTCTGAATCAACTATAGGTTCAATTTCATTTAAGAATGAAAAAGAGCCTACTTCTATTAATTTAGGAATAGGTATTGAATTATAATTTAAGTTGAAATTATGTGTTAAAAGGAAGAACCAATTAGATTAGAAACCAATTTAGCGTAAAGTCTAATCTATAACTTGTGTAAAGCATCTCCATTAACAAATAATCTACTCATAAAAAAAGCACAGTTTTAAAACTGTGCTTTTTTTTCGTGTGATTTTTTTTCACTCAAACAAGGATGAGATTGCCACATCCTTCGTCCTCGCAATGACAATTCTACTCAATATACCCCATCTTACGCATCCAATCATCGTTAAACATTTTACCAACATAACGACTTCCGTGATCATGAAATAAGACCACTACCACATCGTCTTTTGTAAAATGCTCTTTTAACTGTAGCACCCCTTTTATAGCGGCACCAGCACTATTACCTAAAAACATGCCTTCTTCTTTACTTAAACGCTGTGTGTACACCGCAGCATCCTTATCGGTTACTTTAGTAAAGCCATCGATGATATCAAAGTTTACGTTTTTTGGTAAGATGTCTTCACCAATACCTTCTGTTACGTAAGGGTAAATTTCGTTTTCATCGAACTCTCCTGTTTCGTGGTATTTTTTAAAGACTGAACCATAGGTATCTATTCCCCAAATTTTCACATTTGGATTTTGCTCTTTTAAGTATTTTCCAACTCCCGAAATAGTTCCCCCTGTTCCTACACCAACGACGAAGTGCGTGATTTTACCATCAGTCTGCTTCCAAATTTCTCGGTCCGGTACTCTCGTAATGTGCTTTTGTATTACTTGGGTTATCATACTGGTTTACGTACCATGAGTTTGGTATTTCTTCTCCCAATCGTTTGGATACCGAATAGTAAGATCTTGGGTCATCCGGCTCTACCGCTGTTGGACAAACCACAACCTCTGCACCTACAGCTCTTAAAATATCTATTTTTTCTTTAGACTGCTTATCTGCCATTACAAAAATACACTTGTACCCTTTAACGATAGCGGCTAACGCTAAGCCCATTCCCGTATTTCCTGAGGTTCCTTCTATAATGGTTCCACCTGGTTTTAATCGACCATCGGCTTCGGCATCTGCGATCATTTGTAACGCCATACGGTCTTTTACGGAGTTCCCTGGGTTGAAGGTTTCGTATTTTGCGAGTACTAAACAAGGGAGTTCCGCCGTTAGTTTGTTGAGTTTTACTAAGGGTGTATTACCTATCGTTTCTAGAATATTATTTGCGTATTGCATTTTTTCATTTTTGATTGTGCAAAGGTATGGAAATGAAAGTGTTTTTTTTATATAGTTTTGGCTACAAAATTGTAAACCCTTTTGTCCCTAGTTTTAAAGTAAAAATCAATTCTTGATTTTCGTTAAGGATTGAACGGTAGGCTTACTCTCTTTTTATTTTTCTAAAATGAGCGCGTAGTGACAACCTGACCTTTAAATAACGCCCAAATAACAAACCCTACTCGAAGCGTATGGCCTTTACTGGAGATATTTTTGTGATGATGCATGAAGGTATCAGTAGCATTAGCAAACAAAGAATGAACGTCCCTACGTTAAGGGCAATAATATACTCTAGACTGATGTACACCGGGATAATTTTCATATAATACTGCTCAGGATTAGGAAAACTTAAGAATCCAAAATGTTTCTGTGCAAAGAGTAAACCTAGCCCAATAAGGTTTCCCCAAAATAAGCCAACTAAAATAAGATACGTGGCGTTGTAAACAAAAATTTTGCGAATACTCACATTACTATTTCCTAAGGCTTTTAGAATACCGATCATTTGTGTGCGCTCTAAAATGAGCACAAGCAAAGCAGTAATCATATTTATACCTGCAACGATTATCATGATACCAATGATACCCGCAATGTTTTTATCGAAAATACCAATCCACTCGAATACCGAGTAGAATTTTTGTTTTACCGAAGTGGTGTTTAATGTTGATGGTGTGGCTTTAAAAACTTCTTTGGTTTTAGTTTCTAAGGCATTATAATCCTCTATAAAAACCTCAAAATGACCAATTTGGTTGTCTTCCCACTTGTTGAGTCGCTGAATGTGCCTAATATCCCCGAGAGCATAGAGCTCATCAAACTCCTTAAATCCTGAATTATAAATACCTACTATCGTATAATTAATACTTCGCGGCGCTTTATTTAAATCGTCTTGAATAAAATAAGTATTGACGTTATCTCCTACTTTTAACTGTAAGCGTTCGGCAAAATATTGAGAAACCAAAATATCCTGATTTCTTTTTTTAGTGTAGTCTCGGCAGTTTTCCTTCTATTAAAAACGCTTCAAAATACTGCCAGTTATAATCGGCGCCAACACCTTTAATAACAACATATTCTACCGTTTGTTCTAATCTTACTACTGCGCCTTTGGTTGCTACCGCCTGAATGTGATTAATGCCTTCAACCGTTTTAAACTCGGATAGAACTCTTGGTTAGTGGAAATTGGGTTTTCACTTTCCTGAGAATTATTGGTGTCATAGTTATTTATAATAATATGGCCATTAAAAGCAACCACTTTGTCTCTTATTTTTTGTTGCAATCCAACACCTGTCCCTATAGCAATTATCATAACAATTATGCCTAATGCAATAGCCACGATTCCAATTTTTATTATTGGTGCCGATATACTACTTTTATACGCTTTACTATCAATAATGCGTTTAGCTATAAAGTATTCGAAATTCAAATTATATTATGAGGTTAACTTTGGTCAAAAATACAGTTTTATTCTTTCTTTTTTTAGGAATTTCTTGCGGAAAAGCAAATAAGCTAAAAGATAGAAGTAAGATGCTTAAGGTGGCTACTTCACCTGAGGCTTCTGGCGAGCTCCCTTTAAAGATCATGTATAAAGACAGCCCTATCGTTCTTGGGGCAAACCAAACCGAAGTCTATCTACCTTTGCTAAAAGGAAAACGGGTAGGCCTAGTTGCGAATCAAACGAGTATTATCTTTAAAACCTATCCGGATTCTATTATAACGGGTCCGGCCTCTTCGTCTAGTAATTATATTCATGTGGTGGATTCCTTAAAATCATTAGGTCTTGATATTAAAAAAGTGTTTGCCCCTGAGCACGGGTTTCGCGGTACTGCTGATGCTGGTGAAATAGTTAAAGATGGACTAGATACTAAAACGGGCCTTCCTATTGTATCGCTTTACGGACAGAATAAAAAACCGTCTAAAGCGCAACTGGCCGATGTAGAGGTCGTGGTTTTTGATATTCAAGATGTTGGCGCTCGTTTTTACACCTATATTTCGTCTTTACATTATGTTATGGAAGCATGTGCTGAAAATAACATTCCACTAATTGTTCTCGGACAGACCAAACCCAAACGGACATTATGTCGATGGACCTATTTTAGAGAAAGCACACCAAAGTTTTGTAGGCATGCATCCTGTTCCTGTGGTGCACGGGATGACTATTGGCGAATATGCTCAAATGATTAATGGTGAAGGCTGGTTAGAAAATGGGTTAACCTGTGAATTAACGGTTATCGCTATTAAAAATTATTCCCGAGACCTCCCTTATACGCTCCCTATAAAGCCATCGCCTAATCTACCTAATGATATGGCTATAAACTTATACCCTAGTTTGTGTTTTTTTGAAGGCACAAATGTAAGTGTTGGCCGAGGAACTAATTTGCAATTTCAAATTTACGGCTCGCCTTTTCTGCCTAAAACAAACTTTAGTTTTGTACCAAAACCTAACGAGGGTGCCCATTATCCAAAACATGAAAATCAGGAGTGTAATGGTTATAATTTAGGGGATCATACACCTCTTAAAGCCTTAGATTTAAGTTTTCTTATCACGGCCTATCATGCTACTGAAAAGCCCTCTGATTTTTTTATTTCAAATGGATTTTTTACCAAGTTAGCTGGTACAAAAAAATTACAGGAGCAAATAGAAGCAGGATGGACTCAGCAACAAATAAAAGCCACATGGAAAGAGGGGTTGGCTCATTTTGTAAAAACGAGAGCGCGTTATTTAATATACCATTAGTCATCGTATTTTGTCCCGTTTGGACGAAGATGACTTGCTCTGTATTCTTTTCTAGACTGCCGCCTTGGTCTGTTTTTATTAGGGATTTTTGAAAGATTATAAACTTCTTTTTTTATTGACACTGAAGGATTACTTTCCGGAGCTTCCTTTTCTTTGTTTGTAGCTGTAGTTTGGTCTTCTATTTACGGGGAATACTATTACTTTTAGCAGTATTTCTTTGTACTCGTGCCTGTTCCTGCTGCTCCAACTCGATAGCATTTCGTGATTTTTGATTGATTAAAGGCATTCCCGTTGCTATTGGCTTTTTCTTTTCTAAAGGCCTAATATTTCTAGCTAATTGTTCTTTTTCAGATAAACTAGATCTCAAAATACTTTCCTCTAAATCGGTAATCCCCGCTTCCGGCAGTGGAATATCGCCAAGCCTATTGGCCCCAATGGCAATAATTTTATCATCGGTATATACGGCAATCGTATATCTCCCCGTTTTAAAATGATATAATGGAATTTTAACCTCCTGACTCCCTATTTCTATAGTCTCAGATCCGTCTTCATCATGATTTAAAAAGGTGACTCTATAAATGTCTGTCTCGCTTTTAAGGAATAAAGTATCTAAGGTAGCATTTAGCGTCTGTTCTAAACTAAGCGCCTCGTCATTGACATTCTTTTCAATTGTAGTTATGGAATCTTGTTGACCATTTCCAGTCAAACTTATTGTTAAAGCGAATAGTATGAAGCACATGCTTTTTATATTCTTCATATGAAAAAATGATGCTTATCAATTTTAGGATGCTAAAAATCAATTATTAATAAACCACAAGTCTATTATGGTATACAACTATTTTTCAACACATTTAAACTATAATTTAATAAAAAATAATGTAAATCACTAAAATAATCGTTAAAATACAACAGCCTATGCGTATGCATCTGTTCCTTCTTAATAAGCTTGATTTCTTATTCTTATCAAGAAAAGTCATATAAATCACGTTTCCATGCGTACACTTTGATTTGGAAAACTATCTTCCTATTTAAATGTCTTGTTTTTTTACAATGGTGGTTGTGGGTTTACGACATTTATGAAAGGGCTGTTGTAATAAATGTGTTAAACTACTGTTCTCCAATTCATTTGGAAACGTATCGACACCGTAAATAATTTCGGTTCTATCCAAAGTGGTAAATGTTCCAAATAAACGGTCCCAAACGGAAAAAATATTACCATAATTGGAGTCTGTGTAGGGTAAAACATAATGGTGGTGAATTTTATGCATGTCTCGGTGAAACCAATAGGTAACTCAACCATTTATCAATCTTTTTTGGCAATCTAATATTTGCATGCGTTAATTGTGTAAACACCAGAGACATGGATTGATAAAGCATAACAATGCCAATGGGTACACCTATAATAAATACGCCTGCCAAGGTGAATACAAAACGAATAATACTCTCTAATGGATGATGACGGTTAGCTGTTGTTGTATCCACATTGTGATCGGTGTGATGTACTAAATGCACCATCCATAATACAGGTATTTTATGTTCTATATAGTGGGCCAAATACGCCCCTATAAAATCTAAAAGTAAGACACCCGTAATGACATATAGCCATAAAGGCATCTGTGGTAACCAATTAATAATCCCAAAATTATTTACCGTAACCCAATCGGCGGTTTTTAGTAGTAAAAAAGCAAGTGCAAAGTTGATGATAATTGTTGTAAGTGTAAAAAAGAAATTTGGCCACGAGTGTTTCCATTTATTATAATTAAAATGGAATAGCGGTAAAACACCTTCAAGCAACCAAAATAAGGTAATCCCTCCTACAAGTAAAAGACTTCTATGAAGGGTTGGTATGTTTTCAAAATAGTGTATTAAAGATTCCATCTATACTTGAAAATTAAAAAAAGCATCTGCTTTTTTTAAGTCCGTTTTACTTAATTTAGTTCTCGCTTCCTTTGCCTTTTCAGCATTATTCATGCTTCTATAGGCAATATAATAGAGGTAGTTGTAAAAAGAAATATTCCTTTCATCCATTTTAATCGTATCAAACTTCCCCAATAGTTTCAGTGCTTTTTTGGGGCTATTCAAAATAACTCTTTTCTGTACATCAAATAGTTCTATTTTTTGATTAAATCTTTCTTTATTTTTTATATTGCTCTGCCTTAGAGCTGTTTTTGCTTCTATAAAGTACTTCTCAGAAACTGCAATAAACTCATATTTTAAATCTTCATTCAACATCACACTGAAATCTTGATATTTTGCTGCTAAACGGTATGTGTTTGAAAAATTATGTTTCTTATAATAATTAATAAGGTCTTGGCTTAAAAACTGAGTATTAATAGCGTACTTATCAAGCAAAGCCATAACATCTCGTTTTGGCTTATAACTCATTTGCTCATAGATTACTTTGCCATTTCCATCCATTATAAAAACATAAGGAATACCTCTTACGCCATATTTGAGAGCCAATCCTCTATTTATATCCAAGTCAATTTTTACAGGCACATAACTCTCCATTAACAATTTGACTTCCGCTTTGCTCCATGATTCAGAATCCATTTTTTTACATGGTCCACACCAGCTTGCCCAAAAATCTACTAATATCAATTTGTTAGTTCCCAATGCGATTTTCTTGGCATCTTCAAGGGAATCTAGCCAATTAGTAGCACTTAAAGTACTCGTAAATAACAGTGCTATAATGGTGGTATACAGTATCGATTTCATAAAATAAAATTATAGTTTAAATGTAAGACTTTTATATTAATTTTTAAAACGCGATTTCATCTTCTCAACAATATCAAATGCTGCTGGACATATGGCTACATTTTTTAAGGTCAAATTCGAAATTTGTTGAAATTTTTTCCGGTCGGTATGCGGAAATTCTCGACAAGCTTTAGGTCTTACCTCATAGATTGAACAATAATTATCCGTCCCTAAGAAAGTACAAGGCACCTGTTGTAACACATAATCATTTTCTTCATCTACTTTTAAATATTGATCAATAAAACCTTGGGGTTTCATTTTAAAATGCTTCGCAATACGAGCCACATCCTTATCTGTAAACAAAGGCCCCGTGGTTTTACAGCAATTCGCACATTTAAGACAATCTGTTTGTTTAAATGTTTCCTCATGCAATTCCTGCATGATATAATCTAATTGTTTGGGCGGCTTTTTTTTAAGCTTCGAAAAAAAGGTTTTATTCTCCTTATGCTTATCTTTGGCGAGCTTTGGAAGCTGATTAATGTAGTCTTGCATGTTGCAAAAATACCATTTTAAATAATGTGATTTTTGACTTCTAGCGAATGAAAATAAAATGATTAATGAAAGATATATTTGGAAAAGCCCTATTAGACTATCAAAACGGCAACTATACGGAAGATATTATTACAGCAACTAATATCTCTGGTGAAGACACCTTGCCATTAAAGTATCTCTTTAGAAATTATACGGACATGCCTAAATTAGAACAAAAGGCTCTACAACTCTCTAATGGGCATGTATTAGATATTGGTGCTGGTGCAGGCAGCCACAGTTTGTATTTACAAGAACAAGGATTCGAAGTGAAAGCTATTGATCATTCTGAGGGTGCCATTGCCGTCTGTAAATTAAGAGGCGTCATTAATGCTGAAAAAATTTCAATTTTGGAGTATACTGAAGTTTCGGAAGACACTTTTGACACCATTCTTTTATTAATGAATGGTACGGGTATTTTTCAAACTATAAAAGCACTACCTGAATACTTGAAAAAATTAAAACGTTTATTAACACCAAATGGGCAAATTCTAATAGATTCTAGTGATATAAAATACATGTTTGAAGATGAAGATGGAGGCTTCCGCAAGATCTCAACTCCGGCTATTATGGTGAACTCGATTATTTCTTGAGCTATAAAGGAGAAGCTGCATCTCCTATGAAATGGTTGTATTTAGATTTTCCGACGCTTAATATCGCTTGTGCAACCGTAGGATTAACCTGTGAAAAAATGTTTGAAGGTGAACACTTTGATTATTTAGCAAAACTAACGCTATAGGCTACAAATCATATCCTTTTTGAGAAAGAAGCGCAATCGCACCTCGATAGACCTCACTACTCCACATTTCTGAGATTTTACCCATGGCCTCATTCATGGAATCCTGAGAACTCACAATTTTATTTCCAGTTTCACTCTTATAAAACGCACTTAAAACCTTTTTATCTCCTGCGGTTAGCGCATCCTTTTCAAACATATTCTTACCCGCTTTTGATGCATATAATACATTCATGTTTTTCACATCTTCATGTGTAAAATGGGCTCTGTAAGCAGACACTATCATTTCTGCTAACTCATCCATGGCTTCCTTCTTTCCTTTTTTTACTTCTCTCCAAACCGTATCTGGCACATTTACGTCTCTAAATTGCACCTCTAACATATCATACATCTGCTCCATCACATCTTCATAATACGCCATGGTACCATTGCTTTTAATACATTTTTTCACAGCTTCACCATAGGCGTCTCCCTGCGCAAAAGCAGCCAGTGAGAAGACTAAAAAAAGAAATAGTGCTATTTTATTCTTCATCTGATATTTATTTTCTTTCATTTTGAATGTGACAATTATTGTGCCACACCATTTATAAAGGTTTTATTAACAGTAGTTAACGGTATTTCGTTCTCAGGAATTTCCATAATGTCGCGGCTGATTATGATGAAATCGGCAAACTTACCCACTTCAATACTCCCTTTCTCCTCCTCCTCAAAATTGGCATAGGCCGCCCAAAGGGTCATACCTTTTAAAGTTTCTGCTCACGGTTAATCCGTTTTCTTTTTGAAAGCCTTCTTCAGGAAAGCCTTTTACATCTTTACGTGCCACGGCTGCATAAAAGGTTAAAAAGGGATTCACTTGTTCTACTGGAAAATCAGTACCTAGAGCCACTCTACCACTTTTTTCTAACAATGTTTTATAGGCGTAGGCGCCCTTTACTCGTTCTGATCCTACGCGATCCTCAGCCCAATACATATCACTTGTCGCATGCGTAGGTTGAATAGAGGGTATGATGTTTTCGTTTGTGAAATACTCAAAATCATTATCTGTAATGACTTGTGCATGTTCTACACGCCAGCGTCTATTACTTTCGCCTTTTAAGGTTTTCTCATAGGTCTGTAACACAAAGCGATTTGCTGAATCCCCTATAGCATGGGTATTCATTTGATAGCCCGCCTTCGCGATTCTATTGGCTAAATCTCTATACGTTTGAGTCCCAATAACCATGGCTCCAAAATGGTCATGCTGATCACTATAAGGCGTTTTCAATGCTGCACCTCGAGATCCTAAAGCGCCATCCGCATAGACCTTAACAGACTGCACATTGAGTCGTTCTGTTTTTATTTTACCCTGTTCTAGATAGTAATCTAAGTTCTCTTTTTTATTACTAACCATAGCATACACGCGCATGTCTAGCCTTCCCGCCTGCTGCAGACTGTCGATTAACTCGATGACTTGCTTGTCTAAGCCCGCATCAGACACGGTGGTTAACCCCAAGTTCGCACAAAATGTTTGTGCATCTAAAAGAGCTTCAATCTGTTGTGCTTTGGTTGGTTTTGGAAATACAGCCTCCACGAATTCCATGGGATTATCAATAAGAATGCCGGTTAATTTCCCATTCTCCTGTATAATTTCACCACCCGAAGCTGCTGTGCTATTAGAGATCTGCGCCAAATCTAAAGCGGCTTGATTACATAGCATGGCATGACCATCTATTCTTGTTAAAGCCACTGGAACATAGGGATACAAACTGTCTAATACATTTTTATTAGGATAGTTTTTATCTTCCCAATCATTTTGATCCCAACCACGACCGATAATAAAACTGCTGTTCTTTTTTTCTGAAAGTCTATGACCTTTTGAATGACTTCCTCAAAACTATTTGTTCCTCCTAAATCAACAGTTTGTTTGTTCATGCCTAAATTATAAAAATGACAATGCGCATCTATGAATCCCGGAGTAATGGTTTGACCTTTCGCATCAATTGTTTCTTTTGCTATAAAGGCGTTTTCAATATCTTGAGTACTACCTACTGCAACAAATCTCCCGTCTTTTATCGCGAAGGCTTCAGCTTTATTAAAAGCCGAATTTACAGTATAAATATTCGCATGGGTTACAATGGTATCTACTTCTGTTTTTTTAGATTCGCAGCTAAAAACGAGTGTCATTAATAATAATTTAAAAAGGTGCTTCATAGTCTTTAGAAAAATTTCAGATAAATATAGGCATAAAAAAATGGCCTTGAAAATAAGGCCCTTTTTTGTATCGTTATAAAATTTTTAAAATAGGTAAACCTACCGTTGCTTATACTTAAAAATCAAACTTATAAGTACCTCCAGCCAAAAATTGAATGCCTTGCACTGGCGTGTTTTGCCATTTGGCATAGGATTCACCTACAAGATTGTTACCTTTTACAAAGACTGACAAGTAATCATTTATATGATACCCTACATGTGCATTCGCGTCGAAATAACTTTCTAAAGTGGTGGCATACGTAGTAAATACCGTTGGAAATAATGGATTTATTATAGTAAATTGATCTTTGCGTTCTCCCGCAAAAAACACATTGGCACCGGTGTACCATTGTTGAGAAATCTGGTAATCTAAAAACAGAGATGCCGTAACATCCGGCAAATTCCAATCTTCAGTTTCAAATTTGGTATCGTAGTGATAATAGCCCCCTTTTAAGGTCATCGTGAAACTTCTATTCACATCTACTCCTATTTCTCCGTAAACCCCTAAAGTGGTTACATCATCATAAACAACACCAAAAGAATTGCCATAAGTGTATGCTTGATCTGTCCCTGTTATTGGATTATTCACGAATAGCGGCTTGTTTTTTTCTGAAGTATAGTTTCCTTTAATTGCATAGCTGATGGTATTTGAAAGTTGGCCTTTTAAACCCACATAGGCATCAAACTGCTGATCGGTTGGGGAAATATTTAATGTTGGTGATACAAACGAATTCTCTTTTGCATAGTCGTAATATGAATTTTGAATCAGCCCCCTTTTATCCCACCAAATGCAATAGCTACATCCTCTAATAAGCGATAACTGGCACTAATATTTGGATAGATAAAAAACTTGTTTTTTCCGGTTTCCGAATCGTTCAAATAGGAAAGAGACACGCCCAAATCTACGGTAAGATCCTCTTGTTTTAATTCGTACGTTGGTGTAATACCCAATTGAAAGTTTCCATAATTTAAAGCGGCCTCATTTAAATAGGATCTATCAAAACCACCACTTAAAAAATCTAAATTTAAAGCCATAGAAACCAATTCATCTTGTACTGGAATATCAAAAGTGCCTTTTGTAGTAAACCTATTTTCCCCTGATCCTTGGTTGTCTCCAAAGCGTCTAAATAACACATTTACAGATTTAAAAAATCCTTCAAAGACATTTAAATCCCCTGAAAGGTGGGCATTTGTAAATTGATGTCCCACATCTCCAATGGTATCGGCTACAAACGGATTAAAGAGAGGCTGTGGC
Source organism: Lacinutrix neustonica (assembly GCF_026625145.1). GTDB lineage: Bacteria > Bacteroidota > Bacteroidia > Flavobacteriales > Flavobacteriaceae > Lacinutrix > Lacinutrix neustonica. The sequence continues at coordinate 1,319,430 of NZ_CP113088.1, forward strand.
AAACCATACCAGTTAAAAGCTTGAAGCTGGAACCCACCACCAATGGTCCAGTTGTAATCACTTTCCCGTTTACTATAGTTTAAATCCAATTTAGAATCTCTAAAATCGTCATCTAAAAGCACACCTTCTATTCCGCCACCCGAAGAATGGTGACCAACATGGGCACTAATATACTCACCGCTGTTTAACTCATGGTTTAAATACACTTCTCCAACAATAGTCGTGTATGTTCCCACACCTAGTGTTGCATAATTATCAAATAATTTAATCTTTTTAGCCTTGTCCACCACAGCTGCTTTTCCTTTTGCCGGTGTAAAGGTTGACGCTACAGGAAAGGATACAATATCATATGTAACCTCTTTTTTAGTAGTGGTTTCCTTATCATCTAATACAGGGGCCTCTTTTACTTTGAAAGCATCGGAAATTGTTGGTGTATAGGGTTTAATGACATTAATAACATCTCGGATTTAAAGTATCTTGTCTACGGTCTTGCGCCATAGTCGCTGTGGTCACTACTACTGATAATAATACTAAGAATTGCTTTCTATTAAACATATATTCTCGTTTGTTTATATTGAATCCTAGAACGTCTTTCAGACCTTAAAGGAGACCTTTTATTTATTTTTAAAACCAGTCAGGTTTAGACAACCTTACCGATTAATAGTATCTCTAATCTCTGCTAGCGCAAACAGAAAACTACTTTCCTGTGTTCACTGAAGCATTCGTTTTTGCCTGTTCTGTTTTTATTGAATTCAATTCTGTTTGAGCTTCTGCAACTACCTCTGGAAAATCTTTAAAGTTTTTGGTGACACTTTCTAAAATGTAGGTGGCTTGAAAAGCATCGCCTAAAGCATGATGGTTTTTTGCCATGATAATCAACCCCTTAGCACCATAAAACTTATAGCCCGAATAGTCTTTTGCTAAACGCTGTACTGTGGTGTTCGATGCTGCATAATTACCTTCATTATATTTAAAGTAAGCATTATAATATAACGCTTCCGCGGCTGTTTCTCCAGTTGCTGTTAGCTCTACTTTTGCAAAGGCTCGTTTTGCTTTTGTGTCATCCCCAGTTTTCATTGCAGAACGCCCAATAATAAGGTAGGCATCACTTTTTACTTTATTATCTAATTTTGAATAGTCCAATACTTTTTCTGCGTATGTAACCGCGGTATTATAAGCTTTCGTTTGATAATAAGCCTGCATTAAATTAGATTGCGCAAATAAACTGTTTTGTGGAAAATTAGCTTCGGTTTCTAAACGTTTTAATATGGGAATGGCTTCATTCCAATCTTTTTGTTCTAAAGTGATTTGAGAGAGGCGTAAAAGCGCTTCTTCTGTAAATTCGCTTTTAGAAGCGGCGACTACCGCTTTGTAATGTGGTTGTGCTTTTAACTTTTCACCATTTTTGAAATGCAATTGCGCTAAATAAAAATGGGCTTGATTTTTATGTAAACCATTTTTAAAATTATTTAGGTATTTAGTAAATAAAGTGAGCGCTTCATTTGTATTCCCGTCTAGATATTGTTTTTCTGCAGACTCATAAGTTGCATTGTCTAAATCGGCATCTGTTACTTCCACGTAATCTAAGGTTTTTACCCAGGCTGCATATTGATCCACTTGACCGATGTCTATATAAATTAAACGTGCGGTGGCAACCGCTTGATTCGCTTCTGGGAACTGGGATAATCCCCTGCTACCTTTTTAAACTTAGCCAGCGCCTCTTGATTCTCACTCATATTATAATACACTAACCCTTGACGTAATAGAGCCTTAGAGATAAATGTACTCCCTTTATATTCTGTAATTAACTTATTGTAGGCTGTTAACGCCTGTGTTGTACTTCCTGATTTAACGTAAGCATTTGCTAACGTATATAGGGCATCATCACGTAATTTAGATTGAGGATACTTTAAAATGAATTGCTCTAACTCTGCTATTTTTTGAGGCATCTGTCCTAAATAACCAGCACTCATGGCTTTTTGAAAGAACGCATAATCTGCTTCAATCTCCCCAACGGCAATGGCGTTATTATAGGCATCAATGGCTTGACTGTATTGACTAGACACAAAATAAACGTCGGCTAAACGCAGGTAAGCATCATTTAATCTTACTTTATCACCCTTTTGGGTACTAATAAATTGCCCAAAATGTTTAGTAGCCTGCTCATAGTCTCTTTGTTTAAAGTAAGTGTACGCTAAATTATAGTCTATGTTTTGGTATTCTTCCGTATTAGGCGCTTCTGCTAGTTGCTTGAATTTTTTAAAGCCGTTGAGTGCGATATCATAATGGGTTAGATTATAGTTGCTTTCTGCTTTCCAAAAAGTCGCACGCGCCACATATTTTGCCTCAATAGGTTCACTTAAAGCGGCCTCAAATAATGTTTCTGCCTCTTTAAAGTTACTTTCGTTAAACAGTTCCACTCCTCTATAAAAAGTAACTTTTTGGTACACGCCTTTATTAGCCTTTGTTTTTCTTCCTTTAAGCAATACCAAAGCTTCTTTATAATTTTTTGACGTAATGTAAGAATCAATTAATAAGCCTTCTACCTCCTCTCTATACGTCGTCGCTGGATAGGCCTCTAAATAGCCCGTTAAAACTTGGGGAACCGATTGGTATGGATTACCAATTTCGTAACTAATTTTAGCGTAATTTAACCAGGCATCCTCCTGAATTTTGAGATCAAAATCCATCTGAGATGCATTTCTAAAGGCATTTAAGCCTTCTTGTTTTTTATCCAGTTTCACATAACTTTCCCCTAAATGATAATATGCATTTTGAGCGACACTATTGTTTCCATCCACTATTTTATTGAATTCTGAAATCGCCTTTTCATAGTCCTTTTGTTTGTAATACGCATAACCCAATTGGTAGTAATCGGTATTATTCCATTTGCCTTTTTTTCCTTTATATTTTTTCAAGTAGGGTATGGCCTTAGCGTATTGTTCTAAATTAAAATAACTTTCTCCAATTATTTTAGAGAGTTCAGAAATTTCATTCTCATCGCTTGTTGGTAATTTTGTTTCAGCCAATGCAATAGCGGTCTCAAATTTTCCGAGTTTGAAATTTAAATCGGCCTGGTAGTAAGACAACTTTTCTTGATACTTTTCCTGATCACTCACTTGTTCAAAGTAGGTATTGGCTTTTTCATAATCATCTCCTTCATAAGCCATGAATCCAATATAATATTTCGATTGCGAGCCATATTTTATTGAATTTTCAACTTTGGCTAAATACGTTTTAGCGTCTTTATAATTCTTGGAATAAAAAGCGACATAGCCATTATTAAAATAGAACCGCTCACGCTCTGTTCTACTTAGAGCATTCTCATCTACTTTTTGATACCATTTTTGTGCGTAAGCAAACTTTTCGTTTTCAAAATAGTAATCGGCCACATCTATAAACGCCGTATTTTTTTTTGTGCTTGTGGGGTAATCTTCTACAAAACGTTCGATTAAATCATCGGCGTTCTGTTGATTTAAGCGCACCGCACAATTAGCAATATAATACGCACAATCAGATTTAATGTTTGTTTCTTCAGCGGTTTTAGAAATCTCTCTAAACGCTGCCTGAGAGGCTAAATACTGTTGGTTATTATACAGCTGAAGGGCTTTCTGGTAGGCCACAAAATCATTGGTGTACGCTGCAGATTGTTGCGCAAAAGAAACCCCTGTTATCAAGAGAGCCAAAAAAAGGAAGTGATATGTTTTTTAGTCATTGACCATGGATTTAAAATTTGAAATCAAAGATAAATTATTACTAAAACCATAACGTTAGAATTTTGTTATAATTATGAACCGGGGTATTAAAAAATAAAATTATAAAGAATACCGAATTTTGAAAGAAAATTGAAGTCCCTATTTTTATAGTTTGAACTAAAATGATACATTTACAACATTGTGTTTTTCTTTGCGTTTAAAAGCAGAATACTCCGAGAAAAAAAATAAATATGTCAGATACCGTTTTAGAGTTTAAAGAGGCTTCCATTTTTCAAGGTTTAAGTCTTATCCTTTCAGATGTCAATGTAAAAATAAACAAAGGTGATTTTGTATATTTAATTGGCAAAACAGGTTCGGGAAAAGTAGTTTTATGAAAACCTTATATGCCGACTTACCTTTAAAAGTAGGTGAAGGGCACATTGTGAATTTCGATTTAAAAACATTAAAAGAGGATGACATTCCTTTTTTAAGACGCAAGTTAGGGGTCGTTTTTCAAGATTTTAAATTATTAACAGACCGCACCGTAAATGCCAATTTAGAATTTGTTTTAAAAGCGACTGGTTGGAAAGATAAAGCGGCCATGATTAGTAGAATGGACGAGGTTTTAACTAAGGTTGGCATGGCTTCTAAAGGCTTTAAATTTCCTCACGAACTTTCTCGGTGGAGAACAGCAGCGTATTGCCATCGCCCGCGCCTTATTAAATAATCCTGAATTGATTTTAGCCGACGAGCCTACAGGGAATTTAGATCCGCAAACCAGTATTGAAGTCATGGAAGTATTACAAGAAATCAATAGAAATGGAAACACCATTTTAATGGCAACACACGATTATGCCTTATTACTTAAATACCCTAGCAAGACACTAAAGTGCGATGATAATCAGGTTTTTGAGGTGGTACAGCGAAGAGGATAAAGATGATATCATTACCTAGTAAAGGTATCAAAATCTTTTGCCTTGCCGTGGGTATTGACACTAACTAAATTAACTTTTAAAAGAATTAAAATAATACAACTTTAAGTGAGCGCATGGAAGGACTCAGTGTATGCATTCCCGTATACAATTTTAATTGCATAGCAACCGTTATCGATTTGTGTAAACAAATAGAAAGCCTTTCCATTCCAGCTGAAGTTTTAGTTATTGACGATGCATCACCTGTAGAATTAAATGCAATAGCTCACTTTAAGCATGCTTTGTACAGCTATGAAAAACTTAACAAAAATGTAGGACGCGCGAAAATTAGAAATTTACTAGCTAAAAAAGCAACTTACTATCATGTGCTGTTTTTAGACGGCGATTACTGGTATTCCAAACTTTTTTATTCAAAAGTATATTGATAGCATAACAAAATGGCCTGATAAAATCATATATGGTGGAAGAATTCATATTGAAACTCAAGATAAATCTAAAAAATTGAGATACAATTATGGCGTTCGATTTGAAGATAAAAAAGCATTTCTTAGAAAGGAAAAACCATACCATAGTTTTATGACTAACAATTTTATTGTTCCCAAAGCTACTTTAGAAAAAATCCCCTTCAAAGAGGAACTCGTAGCGTATGGACACGAGGACACCTTTTTTGCTTATGAATTAAGAAAGCATTGCCTCCCTATTATTCACATGGATAATTCAGTACTCCATTTAGACCTTGATACTAATGGCGATTTTATAGAAAAGACTAAAGCGGGAATAAAAAACCTAATCTTACTAAAATCAAATCACCCTGAGTTTATGGAATACAGTAAATTATTAAGTCTAATTAACAATTCTTCATTTTTGAAATCTAAAATCACGAGATTAGCCGCAAATAATTTATCCAAGGTATTTGAATACATTTCAAAAAAAACAAGTCTCACCAATAGCTTTCAGTTGTTTAAATTATTTTATACTATTTCACTTTATAAATAAATGAAAGACAGCGCGACATCCTCCTTTTTTTCAATAGTAATCTCCTTGTACAACAAGGAAAATTACATCGTTGCGACTCTTAATAGTGTTTTAAAACAAACGTTTTCAGATTTTGAAGTTATCATTATAAACGATGGAAGTACTGATAATAGTGAATCTCTTGTAAAGGCTATAAAAGATTCAAGAATCAAACTAGTCACCACAAAAAACAAGGGCGTATCAAGCGCTCGAAATCACGGCATAAGCCTCGCGAAATCGAACAATATAGCGCTACTTGATGCCGATGACTACTGGTATTCCAACCACTTATTTGAGTTAAAAAAGCTAATGGATATTTTTCCTGATGCTGGGTTATATTGTAATAATTACGAAATTCATCATACCCAATCCATAGTGCGTCCAGCGCGTTTTAATTTTGATTTTGGCAAAGCGTGCTTACTGCTTGACGACTTTTTTATGGCGAGTATTATTAATGGGGTAGCATGGACTTCTGCGGTGGGTTTCAAAAAAAATAAGTTTAACACACTGGGCGGCTTTAATCCTAGTTTAGCCACAGGACAAGACACCGATTTATGGATTAGATTTGCATTAAAACATGAGATCGCCTTTAACCCTGTAATTACCGCTTCCTATTTATCGTATGTAGAAAACAGTCTTTTCAAAAATGAATACAACGCTATGCGTTATGACATTATTAATAGTTATTCGCAAGAAGAACAAACAAACCCATCATTAAAAAAATATTTAGATGTGAATCGTTATGCCGTTGCATTGCGATGCAAAATGCATAACGACCAAGACATTTATAAAAAATTAAAATCTGAGATCGAATACAGTCATTTGAATGTTAAACAACAATTTCTTCTAAGTTGTCCAAAATTCATCCTCTCTTGGATTAAAAAATGTCATGGCTTTTTATTAAAAAAAGACGTCTACCTAACAGCGTATCGCTAGGGATTTAATGCATCTATTACTTTTTGCCACTGAGACCTAATATTTTTATATGTAAATGTATCAATGCTTTTTGTGGCGTTACTTTTACACGTGTTGTACAGTGAGGTATCCTGAGTAAACGCATTAAAAGCATCCGCCAATGCTTTAATATTATGATTTTCGACTAACAGACCGTTATATTTATGTGTAATAATTTCGCTAGGCCCGAATTACAATCCACTGAAATAACTGGAGTACCACAGGCCAAAGATTCTATTAAAACTCTAGGAAAGCCTTCATAATAACTAGTGAGTACCGTGAATTTAGCGCTTCTCACATATGAGAATGGATTTTTTAAGAATGGAATATAATGAACATGCGCTTTAAGGTCTAATTCTCTTATTTTTTTCTTTAAATAATCAACATCTTCCCCTTGGCCTATGATACATAATTTAATAGCATTTTTAGGTAAATCAGAGATTTTAAACGCCTCTAAAAGTAAGGTCAAATTTTTAACTTGCTCCGCTATTCTCCCATACCACAAAATAAAATCGGAATCTAGCTCTATGGGCTCTTCTGCCTTTTCAGTAATGATGCTAACATCCACCGGATTATATATTTGCTTCACATGTTTAAACCCATAATTTTTATGTATTGCCTTTTCAATACCTTTACTAACGGCAACAATTGTAGTAGAATTACCATAAATTAATTTTGCTAAGAATCTATTCTTAGGAAGATAGTTTCTTAGATAAAAACTACGTACTACCGCGATCCTTTCTTTTGCTTTAAAGATAAAGTGATATAAAATGAATTCTTTAAAAAAAACAGCTCTCGTTCTATTATCGATGATCAAATCAAACTTTTGGTTTTGAAAGTAAGTTCTTAAAATTTTACTCTTTTGAAACTGAGATAAATCATTTCCAAACTCTTTTTCTAAATTGAATAATGTTCCCGAAAAGTCATAATCCAAATCATTTTTTGTCATTAAAATATGAACCTCATAATTGAGCTGAAAAAGCAGTTGCGTGAGAATGGCACTTGATTTTTCTGCCCCTCCTTTACTTAGAGAAGTTGTAATAACACAAATTTTTTTCATAGTGAAATAGAAGTGTTAACCTGCATTATTTCAAAGATTTAAACCTCATAAACTCCTTAAAGTCATAGATGTAATCATTTTTATCAAAAACATCTGAAGACAAGACCAAACATACAGAACCGGATGAAAAATTTTCTAACTCTCTCCAAATACCAGTGGGTATTAATAAGCCTTTATTTGGTTTGTTGAGCATGATACTTATTTGTTTGACACCATCACTTAATTTCACCTCAAAGCTTCCACTTAAAGCCACCAGTAATTCTAACTGTTCTTTATGTGCATGTCCACCTCTATAAGCCGTAGAAGGCACATCATATAAATAATAGACTCTTTTAATCTTAAAAGGAATTGTGTTTTTTTCAATCACAGAAAGATTGCCTCTCGTATCTTCAATTTTAGGTATATCAATAATTTTAATCGTTTCAATTGTTGTTTTACTCATACATTCTTTTAAATAAATTCGCGCACTCTTCTCACTACTTTCTTATGTGACGCTCCCGATTAATATACTAGCACAACCTGAGTCCCACTTAAGACACTTACCATTCTAAGTATTAATTAACTTTAACCAACTGTTAAAAACAACTTCATCTGAAAACTTGTACACCGAGCTTTTAGTGTTTTTTTTACATTTTAAGTAAAGCTCTGAATCTGTATACATTCTATCAATAGCCATTTTAAGCGCATTAAAATCTTGATTTCTCACTAATAATCCATTTTTTTCGTGTGTAATAATCTCAGCAGGCCCGGACTTACAGTTAAAAGATACGACAACCGTTTCAAGTGCTAAAGCTTCTACAAGTACCATTGGGCACCCCTCCACTTTACTAGATAATATTAAAAATTGACTCTTTTTAATATAGGGGTATGGATTGTTTTTAAACCCTAAAAGTTTTATGGTACTTTCTAAATGATGGTCTTCAATCAAACGTTTGAGAATATGATGATCTTTTCCCTCTCCTAAAATCACAAGAAGAATACCCCTTTTTGCTGGGATGGTGTTGGCATATGCTAGAATGAGTTTATCAAATTGTTTCACTTCGTTTTTTAATCTTCCCACCGCTATAATATAGGAGCCTAAATGAAAATCAACCTCGTTATCACCTTGATTAACAATAGATTTGTTGTAAAAATTAGGAATACAAATTAAATTATCAAAATCGAATAGGGTTTTCGTTTTTTCTAAAATACCTTCAGAAACCACTACAATTGCCTTTGCTTTATTATATAAATGGTAGAAAAAGTGTTTTTTAGGTAAATAGTTATGAACTTTGTACGAGTGAATAGTGAACACTGTTTTTCTTATTTTGAACACAAACAAATGCAATAAGACTTCGTTTATTGTGTGATACCTCACCCTAAAATCTAGGTACACATCTGCATTTATTTTTTTATAAATTCGCCTTAAACAAAACAACTTTTTTAAATTTGAAAAATTTAAAAAGCTATGCTTCACCATCCTAATATTATAAAGAGTCCCTTTAAAACTATAATCAATCAAATCCTTCATGACAATAATAGAGACCTCATAGTGAGCGTCATAAAGAGACTCAGACAAAAGGGCCGCGGCTTTTTCTGCACCTCCACCTGTTAAGCAATCCACAAGAATACAAATATGCTTTTTAGAGTGTCTAGTCATATCCTAATGGAGCAAATTTACTTGAAAATACAATTATATAGCGAAAACTCATAGTATATTTGATGGTGTTAAATTTAATCTTTTAAATGCAAAAAACAAATCCGATAGTAACCGTAATATGCACATGCTTTAATCATCGTGATTTTATAAAAATTGCTCTAGATTCTGTATTGAATCAAAGCTACAAAAACATAGAACTACTTATCATTGATGACTGCAGTAAAGATGACTCTGTACAGATTATTAAACATTGGATTGACGACAATAATTTTGGTACATTAATTAAAAACAAAAACAATTTAGGGTTAACAAAATCTTTCAACAACGCCGTCTTAAAATCTAAAGGTGATTATCTCATTGATTTAGCTGCCGATGACGAGTTATTACCCCATTGCATTGCATTACAAATATCTGTTTTCAATGCTTATAAAACAGAAAAAATAGGCATTGTTTATGGAAATGCTTCTGTTATTAATAAAAGTACGGATGAGAAGTATGTTTTTTTTAATAGATTTTCACAAGAAAAAATGGCATCATCTCCTAAGGATGGGTTTATTTATAAAGAATTAATAGATCATTCTAATACGATATGCTCTGTAAGCGCCATGATTAAGCGTAACGTATTTATGGCCCTTGGTGGCTATGATGAACGATTAATATATGAAGATTATGACTTTTGGCTTCGTTTGGCGAGAACCTATTACATCCTTTACGTAGATGAGGTGCTTGTTAACCGTATAAAATTAGAGAATTCCTTAGGAAGCCTTAATTATAAGGGCATTGATAAAAAAAATTACAAGTTTAAACAAGCGACCTATATGGCGGTAAAAAAGACGTTAGCCATGAATAAAAACAAAGAGGAAGACCAAGCCACTATGCGTAAAATACTATTAGAAATCAAGGTAAATATAAAAATCCTAAACCTCCAGTTACTCCTTAAATACACTGTATTACTTTTAAATATATTACTAATACGACAACGTTTTAAAACCACTACTTTTTAAAGATCATAAGCAATGACTCAAGCCCCGCTTTCTCTCCACTCCAATCTCTTGTAATATTTTCTTTTATTAATTGAGCAGGAACACCTCCAATTAATATATTATTTCCAAATGCAGTGTAATCTCTAGAACAAACCGAATTAGAGGCAATGGTACAGTACTTTGGTGTGGTGCACCCTTTTAAGACAGACACTCTATTAGAAATAAAATTGTAGCTTCCCACCTCTATGGGTTTAGATTTTTCAAACACCTCATGGGTCATCGTGTTTTTCATGTTATGAAAATTGGTGTCAATCACCTGACATTCTGGTCCAAACCTAGCAAACTCACCAAATCGAATAGAAGACGTGCATATAATTTTAGAGCGCCAACCCATGGAAGACATGTGACCAAATTCGCAAACCGCATGTTTAGAGGCGAAAATAAAAAAATCTTTTCCAAGCTGAACATGTCCTTTAAAAATTAAAGTACCATTGACATTAAATTCTGAAATTCCAAGGCTTGCTTTATTAATTTCATAAGCTTGTCCAAATCCAATCATTCCCCTTTCTATAGGTGCATCTATAATAAAATCACCTAAAATTGAGGTAAATCGTGCCCTTCCATAAATAAAAAAAGGAAGTTTAATCGCTTGATTAAAAGGCAACTTCTTAAAATTTAAGAGTAATGTTTTGTACCAATTTATTGATAAAAAAAATCTTATACTATTCCATAATTTCACTAATAATCGGTACCACTTTTTCACTTTCTATATTTGTTTTTTAATATGGTTTTTAAATCTGTTACTTTATTTAATTTATATAATGTAAATAAAATAGAGGATATAATAACTAAAGTTAATAACACTATTTTAGCCCCTCCCCCCTCAATAGAAGTGATACTAAAAGTTATAAAAACCATAACTAAACATAAAAAAAATGTCTTAAAGAATGCCTTAGAAAAAACAAAGGCGTAATATTTTTTCATGATTATCCCTATCACAATAAAATGAATACAATAATAAACAACAAAACTTACACCTAGGCCCTCTAAGCCGTAAGCCGAATAACTTAACATATTAATTACTAGCAGAAAACAATTAAAGGCTATCGCTGTTTTAATAAATATTTTAGCATGACCATGAGCTATAATAACATACCCCATGGACCATGACACAGCTTTAAATACTATGCCCGTGATGGCAACATTCAAAAAAACGGCTGTTGGTAAAAAAGCTGAGGAATACAGTATGCTTATTAAATATTGTGAAAACCCCGTAAAAATAATAATTATTGGTGTCACCAATAGAAGCGCAATGGTTGCTTGCTGTGTGACAATTTCGCCTACTTTATTAAGATCATTAACAACCTCTGCCAGTCTAGGAAAATAATCTTTACTCATGGATTGAAAAATGATTCCTACATAAGAATTAATAATTATTATACCAGCATTATAATAGCCCACCTCGGTTAATCCACCTGTATTGGTAATATACAATTGAATGACATAAGCAACTAGTAACGTTATTAAACCTGATATACTTAAGGTGACACCCAGTTTAAGCATGGGTTTTCCCTCAGAAATGATTTGTTTTAATGACAGGCTCTCATTTTCATTTTTAAAGCTTATAGAAAAACGGTTGGCAATAAGATACCCTAAAAAAGCACTTAATACGATGGTGGGAACGATGCCGTCAATACCAAAAATATAATATAGGGGCACGGCTATCAACACAGAAATCACGCTTCCATACAAATTCACTAGTGCCAGCTTTTTTAACAGTCTTAACCCTTGTAAAATAGCTAATTCACCATAAGTTAATTGTTTGAAAAACACAGCAACTGCAATCCAAATGAATGAAAAGGTATGGTCTTTAGAGTGAAAGGCCATTTCACTTAAAACGGAAGATAATGCGATGGTTAACAACGCTCCTATAAGCCCTGTAAGCCAAAGCAAACGTTTTAAAACATATATCGTTTTAGAGACGACTTTGAGGTCTTCTGATTTATTAATAAAGGCAATTTCTTTTATTGAACTGGCATCTAGACCTAGCTTTGAAACCCCTACGATTAAATTTAAAGTAGCGTTCAATATTCCTAAGAGGCCAATGCCTGAAACACCAATAAATATGGCTGCAAATTTTGATCGTAACACCCCTGCTAAGATGCTTATCACTTGTACACCACCAAATAACGATGTTGCTTTTAATATTTGTCTGTATGATTTCTGACTATTGTTCATTCAAGAAAATAAACATTGAAAGCTTCATGCTTAAAATACTTATACTGTAATTCATTAATATCTATTTATGACTTCTACTATGGTATAGATCTCTTGCTGTGTTAAAATAGGATTTATTGGCAAGCTCACTACTCCCTCATGAATTCTTTCAGTGACTGGCAATACTAGTTTGTTGTATTCACGCAGTGCTTTCTGCTTGTGAGGAGGTATGGGATAATGTACTGAAACTTCAATCTCATGATCGTTCATGTACGCCACAAATGTTTCTCTATGCGCGACCTGGATAACAAATTGATGGAACACATGATCCTTTTCTTTCGAAAAGAAAGGTAATTTTATCTTTGAGTTCTTGATTGCTTTCAAATAAAAAGCAGCGATCTCTTGCCTCTTGAGATTGTCGGCATCAAGCCTCTTTAATTTTACATTTAAAAATGCGGCCTGTATTTCATCTAATCGGCAATTATATCCTTTATATTCATTCTCATAGGCAGAAATCCGTCCATAGTTTTTGAGGGTATTTATAAGCTCAAATAAATAACGATTATTTGTTGTTACTGCCCCAGCATCCCCTAAAGCCCCCAAATTCTTGGTTGGATAAAAACTAAAAGCCCCGGCGTTAGAAACATTTCCGGATTTTCGACCATCTTTGTACACCGCGCCATGTGCTTGAGCAGCATCTTCTATGAGTAATAAATTATAAGACTTCGCAATGGCCTCAAGTTTGGTTACATTATAAAGTTGCCCATATAAATGCACCCCTAAAATGGCCTTTGTATTACTAGATATGTTTTTAACAATTTCGTCTCGGATCAATATTAAGGGTACTTGAATTTGGCTCAACAAAAATGGGCGTAAACCCGGAGTTCACTACAGAGAGTATGGATGCAATGTAGGTGTTAGCAGGTACAATAATTTCGTCTCCTGTTTTTAAATCTCCAAGAATTTTGTAGGCTTCAAAAATCAAAGTTAAGGCATCTAAGCCATTGCTAACACCTATACAATATGTCGTTCCGCAATATTCGGCAAAACGTTTTTCAAAACTTGTTACTTGTCCTCCTAAAATATAAGATCCGGAACTTAGAAACAAAGCAAACTGCTTTTGAAATTCATCCTCAAAGCGTTTATTTACTTTTTGTAAATCCGGAAACTTTATCATATAAAAATACGGTCTATGTTATTATATTTTGCTACGGGCAAGGAATAAAAATCCATGGTTACCGTGCGGGCTCCAAACCCTTCTTTCCAATACAAGAGTCCTTCATTTATATTTTCTCCTTGATTTTCATGAGAGGTACCAAAATCGAAATACCGTTTATCTTTAAAGATGTGAGTTATTAAGTGCACATGTAAAAAATCTAAACTTCCTAAGGTGTTTTTATCAAGATTTCCCGAAATATATTGGGAATGCGCCACTTTTTTGGTTTCAAAAATGGTTGTTCCTGCCACCACTACATTGTCTTTATAAACATTAAATTGCCTTATTTGTTGTGGGAATCGCTCTTTAAGTAAAGCAATTTCTTTTAGCGTGTGTGCAGGCTTTGACTGATGTTTTAATTTTAGGTTAGGAAGTAATATATGGTCCCAAAAAGCAGAAAACTCTTGAACCTCCCTCACCACTAAACCATTTCTTTGTCCTCTTTTCACTCCCGAAATTCGATCCTTAGAAAATAAAAGCTTTTCATGTAAATCTATAACGCTTAGGGCGTCGCAACGGTATTTTTCCGCCTTTAAATGATGCAATAAAAAAGACATTTCATCACTAGCCTTTATGTGATAACATGCGGGCGATAATTTAATATTGATATGTGTGATATTTATAGTTGAGAGAAAAACCAATATGGTCTTTAACACCTGTGCTGTATCCTGCAATTTCAGTGCTTCTCCTAAAAGTAAACCTCCATAGGTAAGCCCTTGATGCGAATATAAGAGGGTACCGACTTTATTTGCAGGTAATACAGCGACGAGTTCGTCTGCTTTAAAAACTAATAGCGAATGATCCTGAAAACGATCACTATGATACTCCATAAAGTCACGCTGAAATAGAAACGTGGCATTTTTGGCTTTTGAAACAAAATCGTTCCAAAGCTTCTTATGAATATGGGTATATTTTTGTATTGAAAAAATAGCAGTCTTTATTGGTTAGGGTAATAAAGAGCAAAATACAATATTTGTTAATTTTCACAAGGCTTTAAGTATAAATATAGTATAATTAAAACTTGAAAAGCCTTCGTCTAAGGGATTCAAATGACCTATAATAAAAAGATGTCATTTTAGTTAAACATGATTTCTAAACTTTTTATCATGCGTTTTATAGATACAAAAAACAGTATCTATCTCCATAGGTCTAAGTTCTATTAACAACTATATTTCTAAAACTCAAATCTTATAGTCATACTTCCTGCAATTATTCAGCCACGAATAACACTATTTTGCCCTCGATTTCAGTCCAAAACAAATATTTAAAAGTACTAGGGAGCTAAGCTTGTTTCTTGATAAATGAAAAGTAAAAATTCACACAAAAAATAGCAATGTTGGTAATGATAATTGGTAACCCAACTCTAATGGTTGGCATTAGAAAACCGTAAGCCACAAAAAGCAAACATCCAATCATATTGACTGTTCTCAATTTGTTCACATCTTTCATAGTGAAAGAAAGCAAAACCATTATTGAGGCTAAATACCCCACATATTCTGTTATTGTAATTCCAAATAATTCCATAGTTTTTACCCACCCAAAAAAGGGGCCTTTCATTAATTAAACTTAAAACTTGTTTTCGGTAACAGCACTGTTTAAGGTTCACCTGCCATAAAAACAAGACCCGAAATTTTTACTTAAATGCGATAGCTATTTGTATCTCTACGCCATAAAAAAGAGAAATACTTTTCAGTATTTCTCTTTTTAGAAAATTATAATTCCTAATTGCTTCTAAGCAATTTTGTTTCTTTTGCGATCTGTTTCGGTTAACCTGATTTTACGTAAACGTAAGTGATTTGGCGTTACTTCAACGTACTCATCTTTTTGAATGTATTCTAATGCTTCTTCTAAAGAGAATTTAATTGCTGGAACAATTTTCGCTTTATCATCTGCACCAGAAGAACGTACATTACTTTGCTTTTTCGCTTTGGTAATATTTACAGCCATATCGTCTTGACGAGAGTTCTCACCAATAACTTGTCCTTCGTAAATACTTTCTCCAGGCTCAACAAAGAACTTCCCTCTATCTTGTAATTTGTCGATAGAGTAAGGAATCGCTGTTCCGTTTTCCATAGACACTAAAGAACCAGATATACGTCCTGGAATAGCGCCTTTTAATGGTTGATATTCTTTAAAACGGTGTGCCATAATAGCTTCACCTGCCGTTGCTGTTAATAATTGATTACGTAGACCAATAATACCACGAGAAGGAATCATGAATTCGCAAATCATACGTTCCCCTTTGGCTTCCATACTTAGCATTTCACCTTTACGCATGGTAACAAATTCTACCGCTCTACCGGACACACTTTCACGGAAGATCAATCGTCAATTCTTCAATTGGTTCACATTTTACACCATCAATTTCTTTAATGATTACTTGTGGTTGTCCAATTTGTAATTCGTAGCCTTCACGACGCATCGTTTCAATTAAAACCGATAAGTGTAATACACCACGACCAAAAACCATAAATTTATCTGCACTCCCCGTTTCTCCTAAACGTAAGGCTAAGTTTTTTTCTAATTCTCTCTCTAAACGGTCTTTAATATGGCGAGACGTTACAAACTTTCCGTCTTTTCCAAAGAAAGGCGAATCGTTAATAGTAAATAACATACTCATTGTAGGTTCATCTATTGCAATCGCCTTCAACCCTTCAGGGTTTTCTAAATCACAAATGGTATCTCCAATCTCAAAACCTTCTACACCTACTACGGCACAAATATCGCCAGTTTGAACGCTTTGTACTTTTTTACGTCCTAAACCTTCAAATATAAAGACCTCTTTTATTCTACTTTTTGTAACCGTACCATCTCTTTTTACTAAAGAAATTTGTTGTCCTTCAACAATGTTTCCTCTTTGCACACGACCAATCGCTATACGACCAGTAAAAGAAGAAAAATCTAAAGAGGTAATTAACATTTGCGTAGTACCTTCCTTAAAAACAGGTGTTGGAACATGCTCAACGACCATATCTAATAATGGTTCAATATTATTCGTTTCATTTCTCCAATCATCACTCATCCAATTATTCTTAGCCGAACCATAAACGGTTGGGAAATCTAATTGCCATTCTTCAGCACCTAATTCAAACATTAAATCAAATACTTTCTCATGAACCTCATCAGGGGTGCAATTTTCTTTGTCTACTTTATTAATAACCACACAAGGCTTTAAACCTAAGTCAATCGCTTTTTGTAATACAAAACGCGTTTGTGGCATTGGGCCTTCAAAAGCATCAACTAATAATACAACACCATCCGCCATATTCAAAACACGCTCTACTTCACCACCAAAATCGGCGTGACCAGGGGTGTCAATGATATTGATTTTTGTATCTTTATATACCACTGAAACGTTTTTAGAGGTAATGGTAATACCACGCTCACGCTCTAAATCGTTATTATCAAGAATTAAATCTCCTGTGTTTTCATTTTCACGAAACAATTGGCAATGGTACATGATCTTATCTACCAACGTTGTTTTCCCGTGATCTACGTGCGCAATAATTGCGATATTTTTAATATTAGCCATAATGTGTGCCTTATTTTAAGCGTGCAAAGGTACTTAATTTTTATTGATTTTTAATGTTTTAAATTTTATTTGGACATTTCCTTTTATAGCTACTCAAATTTAATGCCACAAAACACCTAAGTAACTGGGCTACAAAAGGTCGCGCTATCCGCTATATCTTTTTTGTGCATACCCGCAAACAAAAAAGGATGCCGCTACTATCGATAATGCATGACTAGCGCCTGTTGAGGAATATCATTTGTGTTTTGGTTTAAAGAAACGGTTCATAGCTTTAAAAAAGAGTTTTGCCTTTTTCGTTAAAGCTTTCAAGTTTTGCAGAAGCAAAATCGAACCTTTCTTCATTTGAAGGAAGAAATAAAACAAGGATTTCATTAGTTTCGTGATCATTCTTTTTTCAAACGTAGGGTCTCATGCCTACTCTTCAAACGCTCAACCTAGCATCACCTATTTCATTTAAAAATAACCAACATCCTAAATTCAGCACAAAAAAGTCTAAAATAAAATCAGCATCAATTATCTTTACAGCATAAATTAAGACTACAACTTATGAAATTGCAAGACATCCCTAAAATAAAACATACCAACAGTAATAATTTCTTCCTTTTATGTGGACCCTGTGCTATTGAGGGTGAGGAAATGGCCTTTAGTATTGCAGACCGCGTGCTAGAAATTACTAATAAATTAGAGATTCCGTTCATATTTAAAGGGAGCTTTAAAAAAGCAAACCGCAGTCGTATTGATAGCTTTACAGGTATTGGTAACGAAAAAGCATTAGAAATATTAGCAAAAGTTTCTGAAAAGTTTGACGTTCCTACGGTGACAGACATCCATGAAACCAGCGATGCTGCTTTAGCTGCGCAATATGTAGACGTATTACAAATTCCAGCGTTTTTAGTGCGCCAAACTGACTTAGTGGTTGCTGCAGCTAAAACAGGGAAAGTGGTTAATTTAAAAAAAGGCCAATTTATGAGTCCGGAAGCGATGAAACATGCGGTTCAGAAAGTAAAAGATGCCGGCAGTGAAAAAGCTTGGATTACAGATCGTGGCACCATGTTTGGCTATCAGGATATGATTGTCGATTTCCGTGGCATTCCAACCATGCGTCAATATGCTCCAACGGTTTTAGATGTCACCCATTCTTTACAGCAGCCTAACCAAAGCGCTGGGGTTACGGGCGGCAGACCGGACATGATTGAAACCATTGCCCGTGCTGGGATTGTAAATCATGTGGATGGTTTATTTATAGAAACGCATTTTGATCCCGCAAATGCGAAAAGCGATGGGGCTAATATGTTACATTTAGATAATTTAGAAGGGTTATTGACGCATTTAGTTGCCATTAGAAAGTTGGTAAACTCTTTTTAGCGCTCCTTCTTATAAAAGCTTTTATCTTTATATAAATGCACTTCTTCAAGAATAGACCTTAGAACCGTATCATTAATCTGTTCTAAGGTTTTATAGCGTAACGACTTAACGATTTTTCGCTTTTCTCCTATTAGGTGTTCTGTGTATTTTGTAATGTAACTAGAATGCCAAAAGGCAACATCTACATAATCCTTGCTTTGCCTAATATAGCATATGGGACGCTTTCCAACATAATAACAAGGCATGTGCCATTTGTATTTTAATTCTATTCCTAGAATGGCCTGCTCAATCACGGTTTGCACATGCATTAACATCGAACGGTAAGGTTCGGGTTGATTAAGAATATATACGGCTGCAGGATTCATAAAAATAAGACTCGTTAAAATAAGGTTATCAATCCAATCACAATTAATGCTATACCAATGGCCGCCTTAAAGGGCATTAATTTATCAGAGAATTTAAGTAGCGTGTTACCAAAAGCAGCTGCTTTACCAAGAACGTGAGTTAGCAGCAAAATACCCCCGAGAACACTTACAATATTAGCAAGCCAACCGCCGTGACCAAACAGTCTTATTAATCCCAATATGACCAAGATTCCTCCAATAACGGTTTGAAACGGCACCGGAGCACTAGCAATCATATTAAAAAAATGACGTTTACCATCCCATTTATCTAGCGTTGCTAAACCTAGTAATATACCCCCAGCAATATTTGCTAGAGTTAAAAGTGTAACGATCATAATGTATTTTGTTTTAACTCTAAAGTTACTTAAAAAACGCGGTTCGAGATCGGCGTCTTTACAAAAAATTTGAATCGAAGTTATCCTGAATCACAAAAGCCTTCTCTGTTGGCGTGCCCGGAACCCCTGTTCTATCACTGCGTTATTAGTGCTAAATTGATATTAAAATGCAACCTTGTCAGGATCGTAGAGTTTTCTCTATAATATTGACAGCACTCTGAATAGCGTCCCTTTTTTAAAGGCATTCGTCTTTTAATAGAAAGCGTGCTCTAAATTGTGATACTTTTAACTTGTACAGTTCAAATATTTTAACTTACTTTGTAATTCAAAGTACTTTTATTATGAGCACACAAGATTATCTAAAAGACATTACTGAGATTAAAAATTTAATGAATAAATCGTCTCGCTTTATTTCATTGAGTGGTTTATCGGGTGTTTTAGCTGGTGTTTATGCCCTATTTGGTGCAGGAGTAGCGTACTATATTGTAAAAACTTCAGCTCGAGGCTATTTAATTTTAGACGGCAGCATTTTTAAACTCTGTATCGCTATTTTGTTAGGTGTTGCTGTTTTAAGTGTACTCACTGGCATTTACCTTACCACGAAAAAAGCAAAAAAAAACGGCGAGAAAATATGGGACCGTTCTTCCAAACGGTTAATTCTTAATTTTTTGATACCTTTAGTTGTAGGTGGCCTTTATATCCTTACCACCCTCGGACACCAAAAATATGGACAAACTGGTGCGTTAATGCTTATCTTCTATGGTTTGGCTTTAGTGAATGCCTCGAAGTACAGTATTGGTGATATTCGTTATTTAGGTTTTACAGAAATTGCATTAGGCCTCATTGCCGCAGTGTTCCCGGGCTATGGTTTTTGGCTTTGGGTATTAGGTTTTGGTGTCATGCATATACTATACGGTGCAATCATGCATTTTAAATATGATTAAAATGAGTACAATTTTAAAAATAGCTTTAATAGCAACACTCTTAGTGTATGCTGGTGGTGTAGCCTACACCTACTATTCTAATAAACAGTTTCAAGAAAAAGTTGCTGTTTTCGACTTAGATAAAAACGGAGTAATTGATAAAACAGAAATAAACAAACAATCTAGTAGTCTTGCCAGGCAACAAGTGAAACGAAAAACGACTAAACAAGGGGCCTTAGTGTTAATTCCTGTGTCCTTAGTTATTGGTTTGTTTGTCTATGGTATTGCGTTTCTTTTTAGAAAAATCAAATTGACTAATGAGACTGCTATTTTTTATAAGAATACTAATAAATAGCCAAATATTCCTGCTTTCGCAGGAAAAGTATGAGCATCATAACAAACATAAACAAACTCTTTGACCACCGCATTAGATTAGGCATCATGTCTGTTTTAATGGTGAATGAGCATGCCGATTTTAATAGGCTTAAAGAACTTCTAGGAGCTACAGATGGCAATTTAGCAAGCCATACCAAAGCACTTGAAAAAGCTGAATACATCAAAATTGAAAAACAGTTTATTGGTAAAAAACCAAACACAAAATATAGCACTACCCCACTTGGTAAAGCTGAATTTAAAAAACACATTAATGCCCTAGAAAAATTAATACATAGATCATAACATATATTTTTTAACTATATGCTTTGAATTTCAAAGTACTTTTAAAAAACACAAACACAAAACAAGACATCAGTTGCTCATTCAAAATCTCACAAAGCGTATACTATTTCGCTTTTTAGATATCCCTTGACTTTACTTATCAAATGCTTATAATTTTAATAACCTAAATATATACTACAATGGAACACGCAAACGACACTAACAAAAACAAGTTTGGTAGCTGGTTAAAAACCTCTATTACTGCAAGATTAGCAATGGTTGGCTTCTTAACTTTGATTCTACTTATTCCTTTATTTTTTATTCAAAATTTAATAGATGAACGTACCAGGCGCCAAGATGATGTTGTTCAAGAGATTAATGATAAATGGGGAAATGAAGTCCTACTCTATGGCCCCATATTAAAAATACCCTATAAAACATTTACTGAAAAAACGGTAACCAATCAAGAAACAAAAAAAACCTTTACAGAAACTATAGAAAGTATAAACTATGCCTATTTCTTCCCTTCAACTTTAAATATTTCGGCCGCGGTTAACCCTGAAACCAAAGCGCGAGGCATTTTTAAAACAGCTGTTTATGATAGTGAGATGACACTTGACGGCTCGTTTAGTGTTCCGGATTTTAATCTTGGAGAAATAAACACAGATCACATCCTATGGGATAAAGCAAAAGTAGTCGTAAAAACCTCTAACCTAAAAGGGGTCACTACTGCAAAACTTGATTTTAATGGGCATGCTTTTGAATTCTCCTCCACGTACAATGGCAAAGCAATAACTCGTTACGATGAAGTCATCATGCACACTTTAGAAAGTAAAGTAATAAATAACTTAACTGAAGAATCGTTTACCAATAACATGGCCTTTCAACTTGACTTTAATGTAAAAGGAAGTGAGCAAATTCGTTTTATTCCTATTGGGAAAGAAACAAAAGCCAGTATGAGTTCGAATTGGAAAGACGCCAATTTCTTCGGTGAATTTTTACCTTATAATGACAATAAGTTCACCGCCAACGGGTTTAACGCTAAATGGCATATTCTAGACCTCAACAGGCCCTTTTCGCAACAATATTTCGAGTATTTACCAGGGTTAGAAGAATTTGCTTTTGGTATTAATTTCATGATACCCGTAGATGAGTATACCAAAAGTGAGCGTTCTGCCAAATATGGCTTTTTAGTTATTGGCTTAACGTTTTTATTATTCTTTTTAATTCAAACACTTAGTAAAATACACATTCATGCGTTTCAATATTTAATGATTGGTTTGTCATTAACCATGTTCTACACTTTACTCGTATCCATTAGTGAACATAGCAACTTCTTGAAAGCCTATTTAATTGCTGGAACCTCAGTCGTGTCATTAATTACACTTTATTCTAAATCCATTTTAAAAACCTGGAAATTTCCAACCTTTATTTTTTTGTCACTTATAGCCTTATACACTTTCATCTATGTTATCATTCAGTTAGAAAGCTATGCCTTAATTGTAGGAAGCATTGGTTTATTTTTAATATTGGCTTCAGTCATGTTCATCTCTAGAAAAATAGATTGGAAAAACGATTAATGTATTAATTCCTTTGAGAAAGCACTCCTCTACAAGTTTGTATGAGTGCCTCTTCATTAAAAACAAATCTTATGACACTCAAATTTCAATCTTATTTTTTCGCAGCATTCTGCACGTTATTATTACTAGAAATCGGTATTGCTTTATTCCTAAAAACGGGTTTTATAAGGCACACTGTTGGTGACTTTTTAGTGGTTATACTTCTTTATTGTTTTATAAAAAGTTTTTTAGACCTCAAAATAGTTTGCACAGCGCTCTCGGTACTATTTATTGCCTATGGGATAGAGTTTCTTCAGCTATATAATATTTTAACGTATTTAAATCTACGTGGGAATACAATGGCAGGCTTAATACTTGGCACTTCTTTTAGTATCCAAGATTTAGTTGCTTATGCTTTAGGAGTTATGTGCATTGCTTTTATCGATTTAAAAATATCAAAATCACGCCAAAAATGAAAACTATAAAATTTATACTTAAAAAAAACAAACAACAAAACCTAGCCCTACTCCGCATTCTATTATTTAGTTTCTTTTTATTGTCTACCGTAATAATAATCACTAAAACCGGCTATTTCCTTTTTTGAGTCTCGGAATGTCTTCTTAGCCAGTATTCCGTATGTCATCACGATGTTTCTTTCAGAAAAGAAAGACCTACCCAAAACAGGACGAGTGTTTGCTTTTATAGTTTGGTTACTATTTTTATCAAATGCGTTGTATATTATTACAGATTTATACCATTTACAAAGAAGTACAGCGCAGCTCATCCGGCTAGACACTTTAGTTATTATAACCTTCGCAACAACAGGAGCCGTCTTATTTTATTGTTCTCTAAACAAAATGATGAAAATCATTAAGAAACATTACAAAATAAAACAGGAAAAAATAGTAGTTATTCTCATCTGTTTTTTATCGGCTTTCGGAATTTATATTGGACGGTATTTGCGTTTTAATTCATGGGAAATATTAAGCAACCCTAAACCATTGATTAATAATGTTCTTTTACAGCCTAAAGCACATATTAAAGCTTGGTTATTTACTATATTATTCGGCCTATTATTAAGCTTTGGGCATTTTATTTTCAAGCGCTTTGCATTAAAAAAAACAAGAATTTAGTTTCATTTAAAATGGTTTTATTAAATTTAAAAGGTATCAATCAAAACAATAAAAAATGAAACACACGTTAATTGGCTTAATTCTTATAGCCAGTATTTTCTCATGCAAAACAGAAGAAAAAGAACAACCATTGGTTTTAGGTGATTTTGAAATGTCTCAAGAAACCATAGTTCATAACCAACCTATTAGCATTACTTACAATGGTAATGACAAAAATATGGAGGCCTTTTACTATCAGCTAAAAGGGTATAAAGCATATCCTGTAGACTTGAATTTTGAAAACAGTACCGCGACCATCGTTATTCCGGATTCTATAACTGCGGTAGCTTTCAACTTTAAAGTGGATGGTACGTATTTAAACAATGATAAAAAAGGCTATTTATTTGCCGTACAGGACCAAGAAGGGATACCTGTAGCTGGAAGTCAGTCCAGTTTAGAATATTATAAAACGAGCTACGGAGAACAATACGGATTAGAAGGTGATAACGCTATTTTTGTGTCTACCCTTATAAAAGAGGTCAATGAAAATGCCAAAGTAAAAGAAGTTTGGGAAGACCAATATTTAAACCTCATATTGAGAAACGATCGCGAAAAGGGTGAGACCATTGCTAACAAGTTAGCCCAAGAAATTTCAAGTAAAAAAGTTTTAACTGAAGCAGACTACAACCAACTACACAGTATCTATTCCATGACTCGGAAAAGTAATCTTGCCGATTCTTTAGCAGCAATAGCCACTGAAAAATTCCCAAAAGGAAAGATCAAGAAACAGATATTAATGAATCAATTTTATGATGCTAAGACTTTAGAAGAAAAAGAAGTTGTTTTTAATGAGCTGCATACAAACTTCGATATGGAACCTTCTTTATCTTATGCGGCTAGCAATATGGCCTCTGAGCATTTTAAAGCAGGAGACATGGAAGCGTTTAAACAATATGCCGACAAAATTGAAAGCCCTAGTGATAAGGCAGGAATGTATAACAGTGTCGCTTGGCCTTTAGCTGAGAAAGGAGAACATTTAGAAACGGCAGCTGAGATTTCAAAAGCATCATTAGAATTAATGAAAGCGCAACAAAATAGTACAGAGGGCAAACCTGAATATTACTCTGAAAAACAGCACAAAAAAAATCTACAGCGTTCGTATAACATGTACGCCGATACATATGCCTTAATTCAATACAAATTAGGAAACACTAAAGAAGCAATTACCTATCAAGCTCAAGCGATTGGTGATGGTCTGAATACCGAAATCAACGAGCGTTATATAGAGTTTTTAGTTGCCGATAAGCAATATGAACGTGCCAATGAGAAAGCAAATGTCTTTTTAAATGCAGGTCACGGTACAGAAAAAATGACAGCACTCTATAGAAAGTCGTATGCTCAAGCCCATCCAAATGCTACTGATTTTGATGCTATTATTGCCAATATAGAACAAAAGTCTCGCAACAAGGCTTTAGACAACCTTAAAAAAGAGATGTTGGATGATGCTGCACCAGCATTTGAGCTTAAAAATTTAGATGGTAAAACGGTATCCTTAGAGTCTTTAAAAGGCAAGACGGTGATTCTAGATTTACGGGCGACCTGGTGCGGACCATGCAAAGCGTCTTTCCCTGGTATGCAACAAGTGGTTGAAAAATATGAAGGAGATGAAAACGTTGTCATACTTTTTGTAGATACTTTTGAAGATGGTGCAAACAGAGAACAAGACGTGGCTCAATTTATTACAGATAACAAATACGATTTCCATGTATTAATTGATGGCAAAATAAAGGACAGCGACAAATACGAAGTAGCCAATAAATATGGTATTTCCGGAATACCTACAAAAATTGTTATTGGACCAAACGGACGTATTAAATTTAAATCTGTTGGGTTTAGTGGTAGTAACGATAAGCTAAAACAAGAAATGGATTTGATGATAGATTTAGTAAAATCATAAACCTTTAACTACAAAAAAATAAAAGAGGCTCTAGATTAGAGCCTCTTTTATTTATAGTTAATGTAGTAACAATTGTTAGCTAACACAGTAACAAGTTATTGATGGTCTAGGCCTTGACTTATAGTAAAATCTATGGTTATTTTATTGGCAACTTCAATAGTGGTATCATCGATTGTTTGAGGTTCAAAACTCCCCGTTGTAGTACCTGCAGCCATAGGGTTATTATCGTCGTCTACGACCACGCTTATAACCGTGATAGCATCAACAATAGCTATGTTTGCCTAGTGGGGTATATTATTAAGCCCTTCGATAGGTTTTGGTTTGAGCTATATTATAAACCAGTGACACCGAAAAATGACAATCAGCCCACTTACAATTTAAATACAGCCATTACATCAAGAGGCATTTTTTATGAATTCAGCAGGATAGTCTGTATCTCTATTTTTATCTTGAACTTTCCTTACTATAGACCTCACCCTGTTTCTGGTTAATATTCGGGCAAATTAGACAAAAACTTATTAAAAAAACCAGGCACCGCAATAACTTTTCCTTTTAATAAGGCGTTATAACCGTAAGCTGCTACTTGTTTCGGGCACGCAAAGTTAAAGCTGATTTTATTTTCGGAGGTGGTGTTAGACACCACTTTTTGGAATCCCGTATTGGTTTGTCCTGGACACAAAACGGTTACTGAAACCCCAGTACCTTTAAGTTCATTGGCTATTGCCTCAGAGAATGAAAGCAAATACGATTTTGATGCATAATACAAAGCCATCATAGGTCCTGGCATAAATGCCGCTAAAGAAGACACATTTAGAATTTTACCGGAGTTACGAGAGACCATATCCTGAAGTACCAACTTGGTTAGGTGTGTCACCGTTAAAATATGTAAATGCAACATGTTGGATTCTTGTTCCCAAGATGTATTTATAAACGAACCAAAAACACCAAACCCTGCATTGTTAATAAGGATCTCTATTTTTCTATGTTTAATTTGATCGTAAACGACTTTTGCACTATTTACGTGACTTAAATCGGTAACTATAATATGTACGTTACCCCCGTATTTTGTTTCAATTTCAGATTTTACTTCTTTTAATTTTTTTTCGTCAACATCTATTAACACTAAGTCGTAGTGGTCTGCTACAAGTAAAAGCATTAATTCATATCCTAATCCGGATGCTGCTCCAGTGACTACTGCTAGCTGAGACATATATTTAATTTAAATTACGCTTTCCCGTCTACATAATCTTGCAAATACGCAAAACGGTCTGTAAGCTTACCCTCATGTGTGGTCATCCTTGCCCGTTCTAAAATACCATTGGCATCGGCATTAAAAAAAGCAGGAATAACATGTTCTAAAAACATCGTACCGAACCCTTCGCTCGCATCTTTTGGTAACTCGCAAGGTAAATTATCGACGGCCATTACGGTTATGGCATTTTTCGCATTGAAAGGCACCTCTTTCTCCGCTTGTGGGTCATAACCATAAAAAGGGTCTGCTATAGTAGAGGCTCTTAATGTGGAAGCGACAGGACCATCGACGTCACATGAAATATCTGCGACTAAATTTATTTTAAAATCCGGATGTTTTGCCTCCTCCCTTGTAAACAAATATGGGGCATTATTACCATAAAAGTGTCCTGCTATAAAAAAATCGGTTTGCTTAGCGTAAGGCATAAAATTACTTTCGTAATCACTAGGGTCTTTGTAAAAAGCATGCTTATCGCCTACTTTACCATCTTTGCGCTTCGCATATTCCATAACATCAGCCATGCAATACACAGGTTCATTAAAAGCAGTCGTTAAAAATAACGCATCATTCACTTGTTTAATTTTTAAGTACTCCAGTATTTCTTTTGCCCCATGCGCCACTTTACCAGTTCCTGTAAGTAAAATTTTAATATTAGGGAGTTTGATTTTGTCCAACTCGCGTTTCACATCTTCTAAATCTGTCAAGGCCTCTACTTTAGGCAAATTATAGAGTCCGTCACGCAAACCTAAGGCTCTAAACCCATTATAAGCACCTACTAATCCAGCATAACGCCCAAAACCAATGAGGCGTGCACCGTTCTTTTTTGTAATGGTTTCATGATCAAAAAGTTCGATTTTTTTATCTAAAATAGCCCTAAGTAATTCGCGGTTATAGGGTTGTTTTTTTATAGTATGGCTGAAGAAAAAATATTTTTTATGTGGAATCAAGGCGTCGATGGGCACTTCTTTTACGCCAAATAAAACATCGGCGTCAGATACGTCTTGAGAAACGGTAAATCCTAAATCCCTATAATCTGAATCTTTAAAAACACGAATGTCTGAAGCCTCCACCACAATTTCGACTTGAGGATAACGCGCTTTCACTATCTTTAATTCTTGTGGTGAAAAAACGACACGGCGGTCTCGGTGGGTTTTTGCGTTCTTTTATAATGGCGAATTTCATTGAAGAGTATTTTTTGTTAGTGCTAAGTAGGCAGCCTTATTTTTTTGGCTAAATTACTTTTATTAAAGGCGTTTCGCAAATAAAGTTACTAAGCCCTTGAAACTTCACTTTCTAGCTTTAAAACAAAACCACCGTCGTCTTGTTTAATATATAACGCTTTGTTTCCGCTTTCACCATGCCGAGTGACTTGAGTGCCTTTAATCGTTTTAGTAACGCTGTTTCTGTAAGCTTGCTCTACGCGACCAGTAGCTGTGCCCTTTCCCCATGTCCATTTTACTTTTGTTCCTGTTCTAATCATGCTTTTTTGCCATTAAAATACTCTTTTATACGGTTAGTTTATCTTAAATTTTATTTAAAACTGTTCGCGCACAGCCTTTGCTTCACTATTTTTAGTAATTTTGCAGACCAAGGAATACTATTTATCGTTTTTTGGTATTGAAGTCTTTTTGAAGCACACTTAAACGGTGTTTAGGTAACTTGTTTTTAAATTCCTTCAATAAAGTAAATTAAACATTTGCTATTTCATTTAATGGGGTCGACTGGTTTTGACAGCGAGATTAATGAAGTAGTAAGCACGTCGAGTAATGAGATTACACTCGTAAATCCTTATTTCAACTTTTTAAACGGCGAGAATAACTACGCTTTAGCTGCCTAATCCGAATTATAGTAGGATTAAGCCTCGGCTCACTAGGTGAGCAAGCTTTATGTCTCCGGAAAGCCTTGATTGACGGCGTTCCATTTGAGATATCGTAAATGTCAATATAGACTAGGTAGCGCTTTGATGCCTAATTGAAACTAAAGAAGATAAGTTAAAAGTAGGTTGTCTTTAACCAGCTTTTAATCGAAAACCCAAGAAAAGAATAAACGTGTAGAAAGCTATTTGATTACTTGTTTGGACGAGAGTTCGATTCTCTCCGACTCCACAATAAGCGCAATTTTATTGCGGATTAAAATAAAAAAAATCTGACAAGCTCGCTTGATCAGATTTTTTTATTTAATACGTTTGTCTTGGAAAGACAATACAATGCATTTACAATTTCGGAATGGAGTGAATGGCGTAGCTAATCGCTCCGACTCCACAATTAAACGCAACGTGTTTGCGGTTTTTAGCATAAAAAGGGCTACAAGTTTTACTTGATTGCCCTTTTTTGTTTAAAAGCATCCGGGCGGTAAGCACAGCACGTTGCAATTACCATATGGGAGTGGTAGTAAACAGCACAGCTAATCGCTCCGACTCCACGATTAAAAAAGCGCAAACACCTTATAGGTGATTGCGCTTTTTTAGTTTATTAGTTCTATTTTTTATGCTTTAAAAACGGAAGCCGGCAGTAAAAATGATACGACTGTCCTCGACGCTTTGGTAATACCCAATGTTTGCGGTAAACGCCTGAAACCCATTAATAAATATGGAGCCCCCGTAGCTGTCATGCCATTGGTTGGAATCTTCATTCTCATTCCAAACACGCCCAAGATCATAGCCTCCTGTCACGCCTATTCTTAGGGGTACAAATCCGGTACGGACTTCTAAAAAACAAACCCTCAAGTCTGTGGTTTGAAAAAAGGAGGTCTCTCCTAAAAAACGATCGTTTCGAAAGCCACGAAGACTGGTATTGCCACCTACAGTCGCCGCGTGATAAAATTCATAAGAATCTCCAAGAATAAAATTAGCCTGTGCTTTAGTCGCTAGAGTGACCAACCCGCTTTCATGAATGGGATAAATAAACGACGCTGTTGGTTTTATGTAAGACAACTGGTTATCAAATTCAGAATCCACAGACTGCTTATAACCGGCCACGACTCCTAATTCCAAGCCGCGACGTGGTAAACTTAGTAATCCTGATTTATTATTGAAATGAATCCCAACTTCTCCACCTACATACATTTGATTTTCAAAAACATCATTAGCCGCATTAAAAAATCCTTCAGCGAACCCATTTTCAAAATCTTCTACCTCGTAAGATTCAACGCCTGCTGCGATATGTGCACTCACATTACCACTGGTCTTATAAATTAACGATGGCTGGAAATGCCATTGACTAATTTTTGTGCGGTTAAAATCCATATCCACAGCATCCGGATTGTAAACCGTTTCATTTCCTACACCAAAAAAGTTAACAGCAAAATTAGCACTGGTAATACGTGCATCTAAACCCAAATTCCAATTTTGGAAAACATGTGCAAATTCACCATTATAGGAGACTTCGAAACCTTGAGTTGCAGAATAGTAAGACGCATTAACAGTATGTTGTGTGGTGAACGGGTTGCGCAATAGTGCGTATGTTGTATAGGTGTTTGTTAATCCTGCATTTAAACCCGCATCTCGGATCGAAACCAATAGCAGGCAACAACACATTGTTTGAGTATTTACGTTTTTGGGGATCAAAATTATTAATGTCGTATGAATCAGTTAGCTTCTTACCAACTGCACCGTTAAAGGTATTCTTCTTCGATTTATAATCGTAAACGGTAACGGCGCTGTTGTTGGTTACATTATAGATGTCATTTTCTTCACCTCCAAAAATTTTAAGCTTGATATAATCATTGCCTTCGCCGGATATTGAAATCGTATCGTCACCATCTAAAGCATAGATCCAAATCTCTTTAGTTTTGTCTTTCTCGTAGCTATTTTCAAAAATAATCTTCTCTTTATGCGTAATACTAATAGTTGTTTTACCATTAGGCTGCCTTAAAATATCAATCGTATTATCTTTATTAGTCGCCACAAGTATTTCGTGTTCCTTAAAATAATCGTAATACGCTTGAGCAATCGACACCATATTTTCGCGTCTTTGCTTTAGAGTGGATTTAATAGAATTAATACTTTCATCTTTAGTATCTTCTAAAAGATTGGCGAAAGCCTTATCTATAACAGCATCAGTGAGTTGATTCTGAATAGTCTCTGCCTGTTTTTTCCAGTCTGCCCAACTGGCACGGTTTATAAAGTTCTTATCTAAATAATACACCGCGTTATTAAAGGTTTTAACGTTTTTAATTTCAGCATTATAACTCTGCATGTTTCTCGCCAGTGGTGATACCGCTTTTAATATAAAAGGAAAGACACCATCGTATTTAGAAAAGGCTTGATCACGATCTCTTGGAATAGGTTTATACAGTTTTGTACCATCCTTATCTTCATGCAAAGCCCAGCGCCATTGATCTTCATGTCTGTCCCAATCGTTAACAAGCATATCGAATAATCGTGCTCTCAAATAACTGTCTTCATCAATTTGAGCATCTTTATCGTTTTGAAGTTCCAGTAGCATGTCTGTCGTACTAATGATATCATCGGCATTACCAAAAATATCAAATGTCTTATTTTCATCCCCCACATGCTCTTCAATCATATACAGTTTATCCCCATAATTTTCATTAAAACGCCCCAAACGTTCCTGCTTGGGTAAATACACGATTCTTGGGTTCGCATGAGAAATGTCTATCGCGTCTAAGAGCTCGTTGATAGCGAATTGCGCATAAGGCTGGGCTGTGGTGTAATAATCCTGTACAATAGATTCTGCCACCGTATTATCCATATAGTCTAGAACATAATGGTCCTTAATTTTAGATTGAATAAACCGCACCCCACTTTTACGTAGTTCCCTTACCGTAAATTCGTTTTCATTATCATCAATTAATCGCAAACTCCTAGATTGGTTCCCACCACCTTCGGTGATTGCTCTTACGTTATTTGGTAAGTTTTCTAAGAATAATACAGGTGCTTCAATCTCCTTACCATAAACAGGTCTGTAGTGATCGCCCCAAAACCATTTGTAAAATCCGATTTATTAACTTCTTCTGCAGTATAAATAGACGCTTTATAAGTGGAGCCGAAGGCGTCGCTCGTATGGTATTCAAAATCTTCTAAGACGCCTTTTTTTAACTTGATATTAGAGGTAAACACCTTTTTAACCGCTTCTCCGGTGACGGTGTATATTTCAACCTCAGAACTGCCATCTTTAAACACATTTAGCTTGGCATAACCGTTTTGGCTAGAGACAAAATAGCCTTTCTTTTTTTATTTTTTGTTTTTGTATTGTTTCCTAGGGCGCCACTGATTATCTGAGGGATCCCATCGTGCATTAAAAATTGTAAATTCTTATCACCACCGAGACACAAATATGATATCGTTAAACTGGCTTGCCAAGGTTTCTAATCGGCCCACCAAATATTGCATGTCTTTGTGGTAATAGGCTTGTTTAGAGAGCCCTCCCATTCTATCAACTAGTCCTTGTCTTGTCGCCGTTAACACAGGATGGTGCAATGCGACTACAATGGTTTTATTCTGCTCATCTTTAAGTTCATCTTTGAATGCCAAAAAAAACTGTTCTCTCGTTTTTATTTCACAGTCATTGTTAATATAGGGATGGGTATCCCAATCTTCAAGATACCATTGAGTATCGACCATGACCAACTCGACGTTATCACTTAAACTTTCACGTTCTATGGGACAACCATCGTTAGGCCAAAATTTGGCGTCACTATTGTCTTGCAAATAAGATTCTAAATCGTCTATATTTTTATGCCCGCCTTTGTTCCATTCATTTTGTCCTGGAATAAAAATCACCTGACCATTAAACTCAGAAAGTGGTTCTAGTACGTGCGCCTTAAGAAAGGCTTCCTCCTTTTTTCGATCTTCAGTATTTTCTCGGATACCCATTGGATCGCGTGCTATTCCCCAAAGCAACAAATGCCGCGTTAGAATCTTTTTGTGAAGCATCTACGATCGCTTTTAATACCGTATTGGCATTAAAATTTTTATCCAACCCGATATTAGAGGTCAAATAGATACTTTTTGAAATCTCTTTGTCCGTTTCTTGAGCAAATACATGCGTCGTAACCCCAGCGAATAGTAGTATTAAGAGTAAGTATTGAATTTTTAATAGGTGCTTTGAAGGTAAATGAGCTGTCATAGATTATAATATTGATGCGCAAAAGTCCTAAATTAATAATTGGTACATTACGTTTATTCAAAATAATATTGAACCATTCGCTATTTTTTGAATTCTAATACCTCAAGACTCGTTTTACCAATACCTCAATCTAGGTCTCCATTACCCTTTAAAACTGAAACAAAAACCATTTTACATGGATGGTCAATTTCGGAATGGAGTGAACAGCGTAGCTAATCTTTACCTTATTTTATCTGATATTAATACTCTTAGAATTTAACAAGATGGTCTCATTTGATTGCGTTTTTCAGCTAACAGAATAATTAAATCTACTTTTAACTCTGCTTTAATATCATCTCGCTGGTTCAAGTCTGTATATTTAGCTTTATCATCTACAACTTTCTTAACCTCTTTAGCAAGAGGTATCAATTTATTCTCTCGGATAATTAAAATCATATTTATGCGCTATGGCTTTTAAAATATCATAAAAGGCTTTTTCCTCTAAATCGATACCCAAGTCTTGAAAAGTGTTTTTTTCTTTTCTAAGTTCATGATATAAATCGATTATTTCATTTGTAAAATCTTCTAGAACGTTACTCTGTAGAATATCAGATTCTTTTCTTTCATTATATTTATCAACAATACTTTTGAACTTTTCAGAAAAATCTATGCCTTGTATTTTATTAGTTTTCTTTAACTCATCTATTGCTTTCAATAAGAGCTGTTTTAAAAGTTTAATTTTAGTATTGGGTAGTTTTATTTTTTCGATTTTAGCTAAATAAGCTTCATCAAAAATATCTATTTCCTTTTGTGTGTCTTCACCTAGTTTAAAAATCTCTTCTACACCATCACTTTTTAAAGCCTCTTTTATAAGTTCTCTAACCTTAGCATTCATTTGTGATGTATCTGGCGCATTGCCTTTGGTTAATTTAAAAACAATAGAACGAATCGCTAAGTAAAAATGAATGCAATCTTTCTGAATGTCTGTAAACGTTTCACTGCCACAACAAATATTATAAGCAGCTTTTAAACGCTTTACAATATTCATAAATCGGGTTTCTATGTTTTTGGTAAGCTGCACATATTCTGCACCATTATTTAAACATTCTAATTGCTTGATACCAACTCCGGAAAAATAACCTGAAGCATCAAACTCATGGAACAGTTTTGCTAACAAATCTAATTGGTCTTTAACAACAACTATAGAGGTTTCTATATCTTCAAAGTTCTGCCCATCAACCGCAGAATACTGTTTTAATGCCAAGTTCATCTGCTTTTTAAACCCTATACAATCGCTTACATTACTTTTTCAGCCAAATACTTTTGTACCTCGTACACATCAATGCTTTTATTAAACTTTTTACTTACCGAGGGCATGTTTTCACTTGATATCCAGATCTTTAATTCGGCATCCAAATCGAAGGTTCCCGAGGTTTCTAATGAAAATCTAGAAATACTTTTATAAGGCATAGACTTGTATTCAACTTTACTTCCTGTTACGCCTTGTACGTCTATTAGTATTAATCGTTTGTTGGTAAACATAAATACGTCTCTAAACAGCTTAAAACCGAGTTCTATTTGCTCGTTATCTGTTAATAACCGCCCGTATTTCTCGTTGAGTTGTTCTGCAGATACTTCGCTCGCGTTTCCTAATATTTTATTTAATAATCCCATGCGTTTTGTTTTTAATTTATAATTAATGTTGATAGCATCTTTGATTAGCATTTTTTGTTTTGCGCTTACAGCGTTTCTTAGCTTTGGTTTTACCAGTACATTGTTTTGCTGTTACTGTTCTTACCGGTGTAGTACTTTGTTTGTTTTCTAACAATCCATTGGTTGCTGACGTTTGCGTATTAGGCTTACAAACAGAACAGGCAGAAAACCCAAGCGCTTTTGCTTTTTCAAGCGTGTATGCCTTTTTAGAATACTTTAAATAGCGACAACTGGAGGTATGGTATTTTTCTCCTGTTTTGGTCGTGTAAACGGTTTGACTTATTGCGGTGTTTACAAATGCAAAGGATAGTATTACTAATAAAAGTTTTAAGGGTTTCATTTAAACTTATGCCGATTTTTAATCCTTTTTTTGATTTTGTTTTTTCAATCGATAGGCTTCTTTTTTATTCGCGCGCCATTGCCAAGGCGCAATAGCCTGTGGCTCTTGCCATAACCCCACTTTATCTTTTCTCGCTTTGTCCTCTAGGCCTTGTAAGATAGTATCTTTTGAGTATTTTAAATAATGCCAGGCCAATCCGTTTTTAACTAACTCTTGATTAAGGTTTATAGAATCGCCATAGAACACATTGGCAATTAAACGCCGGTATCTATCTTTTTTTAAGACTTGAACTGTTACTTTTTTACTAAAAATAGCTGCTGAAACAAATTCCTTTGCCTTCATGGAATACGCTTGCTTTTTTTCTCGGGCAGTCTATATTTGCTAACCTTACTTTAACAGTTGTTGAATCTTTTGTTAACAATTTAAAGGTGTCGCCATCCATGATACCAACGACTTTGCCAGTAAGGATTGTTGGTTTAGCCTTTTCTGAAATGCTAAATGCTAATAACAGAACTAAAAGTGATAATGAGGATAACCAAAGCTTAGACATAGGATATATAATTTAACTACTAATTTAAAATAAAATCTTTGATGATTTTATCCATATTTGAAGGCAAGGCCGCCGATTTAATTACATATCTATTTACTTTCATAGCATCAAACCAGTCACTCCAATATTTTTTAATTACTTCTTCTTCGTATGGGTTTTTTGTATCCGGATTAATACCTAAAACTAATATCTCAAGATTTGATAAATCGTTATTTGCTGGTATAAACCCAAATTGCTTTTCAGCTATATCATTTTCCCAATCTTTAGTATTTAACTTAAAACTTCTTATCACTTGAGGTGTTAGATAAGAGGTTAGCTTAGCTTCTTTCATTTTTGTGTCTTTATGGTATATATAACCATCTGTTAAAACAATTAAAATATTTCTGAAATTTTCATCAACACAGTAATCATTAACTTTTGTTTTAAAAAACCGCCAAGTATCAGATCCCACGTACTTATTGTCCGCAATTGCCAGATCATATATTTTTTGAGGTTTTGAAGCATAACTTTCTTTAATATTGTCAAGAATAGGTAAAGTTACATTCTTTCTATTAAGACTATACTTTAAGCTATTAGAAATAGAATTGATATTTTGATTACTAGGTTCGGATCAAAATACAATTGTATTTTATCTTTAATAGCTCTAACCTTTTTCCCTCTTACATGCATGTCAAAAGCTTCGGATACAGATTTAATATAAGCAACATCTCTTTGATAATATTCCATTGCACTATTGGGATGTTTCTCAGGACTTATCCTATCTGATAAGTCTAATAAAAAACTAATATTTAGGTTATCGTTAGACTTATGTGATACTACTTCTTCTAAGTGTTCTTCAATATCAATTCCATATTCTTTAGCATCTTCTTTACAAGACGCTAAAACAACAAGTACTAACAAAAACAATTTGTTTATTTTTTTTTTCATCATTTTATATTTTTTCAAATATTATATTCTGAACTTCAATATCCTTAAGATTTAATTCGTTAAGATGGTTTGAAGCAACAGTTTCACAATTTTCTCTAATTGCATCCAGCTGCTTTATTGGAAATTGCAATTCTGAATTAATAGCCTGAAACCAGCCTTCAACATATTGATAATGATAATGTAGATATTCCTTTACTGGAAAAATAAACCCATCTATTTTTGATTGTAATTCTGTTATTTTCCCTTTTATAGCTGTAACCTCTTGTTGCACATTATCAATAAGAATAGCTAATTCTTCTCTCTTTTTTATTGCATTCTTTATTGTCTCTTTCTGATTCACAATAAATACCTTTATTTTATCTACATTCTCATGCTCTTTCATCACAAAATCAAACACTAAACCCCAAATAATATAGACTACAAATCCAGCAAAAATAATCCCCCAAAAATTAACACTACTTAATGCATCTGTAGGGGAAAACTGTTGTCCAAGCACTGCATCATATAAAAAAATTTTCTTTTCAATTAAGTACGCTAAAATCACATCAAACATGAATGTTAAAACATATAGCGATCCAATTTTCACGAATGCTTGCCATCCTTTTATTTTATGAAACATATGCACTAAATAACCAAGCCCCATAAAAACAAACGGTAAAGTCCCTACAAAAATAGCTTCTAACCATCCATCACTTATAGCTTTACCTAATGCATTTGCATCAAAAATAGCAGCAGACAAACTATCAGTTTCAAAATCTTTAAAGAAAGCAGAGTATGTTGCAGATATATAAAAGACAAAAAGGTAAATTGTTATTGGTAACAACAGAAATAACCCAATATAAAATTGAGCTTTTGGTCGTTTATCCGAATCTATACCATATTTATCAGGATGTTGCTTAACATCAATAATCTCGAATTTAGACTTATCAATGGAGCTCTGAATAACTTTTATTTGATCTTCGTAAATAGATTTAGCTGTTTCTCTTTTTTTAAGTTCTGTACGTTCTCGTTCTTGAGACTCTACATAAGGTTGTTTCAAGACCTTCTGCTCATTAAGCTGTTTTCTGCAAAGGTTTTCAAAAGTGTTAAATAAGTTATGTAATCCCATTCCAAATGTTAATGGATTACCATCAGCTTTCTTAGATGCTCCATATCCACTTTGATAATAAGTTATCCTAACCTGCTCCCTAGCCTCTTCTGTGTTCTCAGTTTCAAACTTACTTGGTTCGCTATTTTTTAATTTAAATAATTTTTTTAATTGCACCCATAATTACGAATTTATATCTCTTATAATATCTTCTTTATTAATACCCTTTTTAGCAGAGTCCAATAAATAATCTGCCAATTCGATAATATTCTCATCTAAAAACTCGAATTTTTTACAATACTTTTTTAGTGTATTATATTCATCGTCCGTCACTTTTCCATCAGCCCAAATCATCACAGCCAAATCATATAAATATTCTACTCGTAACTCTAAAGCTTCGGAATGGATGAATCGTGGGAAGGATTTAGTAAAATGTCATTTAGTTGTTCTTTTGTCAGTCCCCGTTCTTCTGCAAACTTATAGAGCATTTGCATTTCAAGGATATCGAAATTATCATCTGAAAAAGCAATTTGATAGAGCCTTAAAAAGTGACTTTTTAATTCGGTTGATATCATAATTAGTTTGATTTGTGGTTTTAGATGGATTCTATTAAAATAATTTTGTTTTTTTTTGTACAACTCACATTTTCGCTGGTATTACAACCATTCACGCACTGCTCTTATAGACTGATGTCATTTTCTAGATAATTCCTTCGTTCCTTATCACTTTTAATGCTAGTGCTTTTATATTGCCCATATTTTAAAATTCTGTTCTCAAACTCTAAAAGTATACCTTAAAAACAAAGAACCCTTACGGTTTTCCGTAAGGGTGGAAAGTATGCTGTATTAGATTCCTCCTTAACAATTACTCATACAAGTGCTTCCAAAGTGTTTTTTATTTAAAGGTCACTAACTGCGTATCTTTTTCTGGTTCTAAACTCCAATAAGTATACTCATCGTCGCCTTTGTACCACCGATAGCGTGCTTGTTTAAATCGGTACATCTTTAATGATTCTCGAATTTGGTTTTGAAAGTCTTTCTTGTTTTTATTCGCCGCGAAAATCCCTCCTGTAAGATTAATATATGTACTACCAAAGCCACTCGAATACACGTTAATATCATTACTCCAAAGCTTATCAGCCATAATTTTAGCATATTCTTTTCTCATTTTTGGAAACTCCCGAACTTGAAGATTTACCACTTTATTTTTAAGGGTTTTAGCCAATTTCCGGATTTCAGGAGCTTCATATTTTTCGCCATCTTCGATTATTTTAGCCCAAGCTCCGAATAGAATGAGTTCCATTTGCAAAGCATCTACACTTCCTTTATAAGAAGAAAAGTCAACACCTTCTGTAATGGCTGCTATTTCTCTTTCCAACTGTTTTTTTTGTTCTATCTCATTGGTTTCACGCGCCTTTTTTTTGGCTGCTTCTTTAGCCAATAGCTTTTGTTCTTTTTCCATAGTTATTAAACTATCTGCTTTAATAATGAGGTATTGTGCTTCTTTATAGCCTGTGTCTGTTGGTTTGATTTTAGATAATCCTGATTTCGCAAGTTTATAATTTCCGGTGTTCAAATGTTCTTTTGAAGCTGCTATTTTTTCTTCAAAAGTTTGTTCAGGTATTGCCATTCCAAATAAAACCCAAAGCGCGAAATTTAGAACAAACCAAATGCCAAAAATTTTAATTCTATTGGGATATTTGCTCCATTTCATAATCATTTCAGGTTTAACCATTCCGATTATAAAAACTACAAATAATACACCTATCATAAGAAAAAGTAAAATTGGTAAAATCATAAAGTTTGTTTTTTGTGTTTAATGTTTAGATACAGATGTCTTACTCATAAATTTATGTACTCAAATACACCATAGTGCTTTCTTAGTGCTTAAAAACACCTTGAATTCTCATGAGTTTTTACAGCCATTTTTTTTGCAATTCACTTTTTCACTGGTATTTATCCATAGGCTGGCATGCTCTTTTGTGTCCTTACCACATCCTGTATTGTTTCCCTTTTGCCCTTTGTGTACTATTGCTGTTGGTGTGTGTTTTACTGCCATAATGTTTAGCTTGTATTGTTTAATACTTCAAACTTAACCCTTGAAAACAAAAAAACCTTACGGAAAACCGTAAGGCCTTTTCTTGGTTAAAACAATTGATTAATAGCTTCTTTGCATTGATTATTAGCTAAGCACAGCTTTAAGTTGTAAACTTAGGTGCATTTTATTCCCTATCGTTACGGTAACCCGTAAAGGGCTAAAATAAATGGCCTTTAAAAGAAGTAAACTAAATTATATCAAACCTAAATCCTTCATCTTAGCAACTAAGTGCGTTACATTATCAGCCTTAAATTGAATGCGGAGTTTATTTAAGCGTTTCTCTATAGAGCTTACACTACTGGGTGAGATATTATTGGTTATAAAATACCTGCTTACCCCTTTTTGGTCTAAACCATGAGAAAGCTGGTTAACCAATGCTATATCATAATCGTCTATCTCTAGATTAGACTTCTGACTTAAAGCTTGAGAAACTTGAGGCGAAACAAAACATTCGTTTTGGAAGACCTTAATAATGGCTTGGTTAATTTCAATTAAACCACGCCTGCCCTTGCAAACGTAAGCATTCGTTTTGGCTGTTTGAATTAGAAACCGTACTCTTTGCAACCGGTCTTCTACAGAATATACAATGACTTTAAGCTCCGGATAATTTTCCTTAATAAATGTAATTAGTGCATCTCCAGATTCTAGTTTTTGTTCACGATAATCTGTTTTAAATGACAAGTCTGTAATCACCAAATCGAAAGGCGCTTTATCTAAAATAGCCCGTTTAATTTTAAGAACGGCATCATCACAATATTGCACTTGCTCTACAGCATTTATACCTAATGCAGCTAACACTGATGTTACCCCTTGATTAATACTTCCTAAATCGTCTGCAATTAAAACTTTTTTAAACATACGTTACACTCTTATTTTTGCTGTAAACCCTTCATTTTTTTCTGATTCAAAAGTAAATATTCCATTAATAGATTGAATACGGTTTTCCACATTAGCAAGACCATTGCCTCTTTTAAGAACCTGACCTTTACCATTATCGTTATAATCTATTGTGATTTTTCGGTTTTGTTTACCAAACTTTATAACAACTATGGTAGCTTCGCTATGCTTCTTCATATTTATCATTAATTCCTGAAGCACTCTGTAAATTATTGTTTTCTTAATAGTAGAAACCTCTTGCCATGCAATCTTAGATAAATCTTTAGTAATAATACTTACCGTATCATTTTTATAGTTTAACAATAAATCTGATAGTATGTTATCAAAAGTATCGTTAAGTTCAATCGCGCTATTTTCGTTAGAAATGTCTCTTGTTCTATTGTAGATACTTTCCAAATCATCAAGTACTTCCTCTTTATAATCGGTATTACTTTGCAGTTTAGTCATGACGTGATACATATCATTAGCAACTTCATCGTGAACTCTTTTAGAAATACGTGTTTCAGTTTTATAGACTTCTTGTAATTTTTGTTTTTTATGTCTAACGTTTAGTATAAAGAATATAGAGAGTCCAATACTAAAAATAAGTACTGCTATAAACTGATAGAACTGTCTATTTGCTTTTTCTTCTTGCGTTTTTATTTCGCTTTTAACCACATTATATTTTAATAATGCAAACTTATTTTGGCTTTGGTTTTTAGCTTTCTGCAAACTGTCGCTTAAACTAAAATATTCGTTAGCTACAGCATAATCTCCTGAATCCATTCTTAATCCGGAAGCATCTAATTTGTAGGATAAACTATTTATTAGACGCGCAACATTATAAGCCTTTATAGCATAGGCCGTGGCTTGTAAAGAATCCTTCGTACTTAAATAGTACTTTGACAAATTTCGATAACTAGGATAGAGCTCAGAACTGTTTTTAGATTGTTTTCTTAACTCTAAAGCTTTATGCAGATAAGGCAAAGCGTTTTCCTTATTTAATCTTAATTTAATATGGCCTAAGTTATCAATTACCCTCGCTATTTCCATTGTATCCCTTACTCTGAAAAACATCTTAGAGGCCTTTAAAAGTGTTTGCTCCGCTTCATTTAATTTATTTTCATCTTTTAAGATATTGGATATATTATTATAAATAACCAAACTGTCTTCAGACTTTTCAATTAACACCAATGCCTCATTATACTTTTTAATGGCTTCAGAATATAATTGCTTCTCTTTATAGACTTTACCTAAAAGATTTAATAAGCTTATTCTTAAATAATTAGTATACTCAGTACGATCAAGTTTATCTAAAAGCAATAATGCTTTTACAGAAGCAACTTCACTTTCATCATAAAAACCCATCTTAAAATCAATTTTTGAAAGAAAGTATAAATTATAAGCTTGAGCTTGCTTATTACCATTTTTTTTATTCAAGACTAAATCTTTTTTAAAAAACAGGTAGGCCTTTGAAAGATTGCTTTGCGATTGCACGAAATCAATACTTTTTGTATAGTAATTTAAACTATCTATAGACTCTTGGGTAA
Source organism: Lacinutrix neustonica (assembly GCF_026625145.1). GTDB lineage: Bacteria > Bacteroidota > Bacteroidia > Flavobacteriales > Flavobacteriaceae > Lacinutrix > Lacinutrix neustonica. The sequence continues at coordinate 1,361,444 of NZ_CP113088.1, forward strand.
ATCCAACTTTAAAAAAAAACAAAATAAATACAGATAAAAAAAAGAGGAATGAATTTTTTAATGATTTCATTCCTCTAAAATAGAAACTAATTTTTAGTTATTTACCGCCTTGACTGTTTTTCCCTCCTGATGGTGGTGGCGGTGGCGGTGGTGGATCTATATCACCATCTTCTCCACAACAGTCTGTTGCTTGTGTTTGGTCTTCAGCGACTATATGTTCCGGTGTGCAAGAAAAAAAAGCGCCATTGAGGAAAACCGTAAACATAATTATAAATAATTTCTTCATTTTATTGAAATTTAAAATTGGACAATAGTGTTGCTTTCCGATAGTTTTATCAGAGATTTAAGTTTGTACAGCAACACGCTAAAACGTGAAGAGCATGCTCTTCGATTTTTGGAAAGTGTAGAGCATATTACTTAAGAAGAATGGTTACTTTCCAAATCACCATTACTGCTTAGGACAACACGCTACTATAGAATAAAAATAATCTCGTAAGCCTTATTACGACAAGGCATTATTTAATTCTGAGTCAAATAAATGAAGATTAATAAAAACAGTATGGAAAGGCTATGGAAAGTTTGTGGAAAAGAATTTCCAAGTCCATAATCAACAAAAAAAGAAGACGATTAAATGCATAGAAAATTACTTATCGATGCTTTTAAAAAAGCAGAAAAGGAAGAAAGGTTGGTAAAAAAAACACACATTAGTGAATTTCTCTCTGATTTTATTATTGAAGATTCGGAATTCCCTATGGTGAAAAGATATTGAGAATTCATTATAACAATGCCATCGACAATACTGGTGAGAAAGTTGAGTTAAAGATTTTTGTGGTTAATAGTTTATGCAAGTACCTGGGCTATGCTTCGTTTAGTGATTACGAGAAGAAAGAACCTGTCTCTTCGTTCAACACAAGTGAAAATTTCTTTATAAAAAATAAAATAAAAATTATACTCACTTTTGCGTTAGTTAGCACTGCACTTATAATTGCCTCCTTTACAATTGAAACCCAAAAATGGATGGTTTGGAAGAATGACCATTATGAAGAAGTTCCATTTGATATTGAAAAATATAATATACGTGAAATAAAAGTTTACAATAAAAACAGGATTCTAAGTTTTAGGAAGACTATTCCTGATTGCAAAACGGTGTACTTCAAAACCAATGGACATGAGAATTTATGGTATGGTAAGAACCACAATAAAGAGCTTGAATTTTTCACCGCTCTAGGCTTACATCCGAGAGACAGGGAAGACGCTCAAGCCTATTACCGAGTATATGATTAAAAAGTATCTATGTGACTCCTACAGGGCTACCAAAGACTTCTAGTGCTAGATAGCATAAACAACTACAAAATTTAATTGAAATTCCTATTTAATATTCTTCTGCCCAATCCAAACCCGACCATGCGGCACAAAATAATAAGTTGTGTGACTAATGGGATCAACAACCGTTCGGGGGTTTTCTTTGAGTTTGCGTTTTGCCCACTTCTTATGCTTTCTATACTCTTTAAGGGTATAAAACTCGTCCGGCGTGGCCTCAAAATCTTCACGGGGTATAGAAGGTTTCGTCTAAGGCGTGTGCCCAGCTGAATTGGCTCAATGCTTCAGAAAAGTTCCCATAATTAATTAATGGGATTTGCTTTTGTATGTCAGGTTTATAGAAGGTTCTATCATAAAAGTCTAAGCAACTGCCAATACTGCACACCACCTGCGATTTTTGTAGGTTGGGCTCATAAAGCCATAACGCTAGATAATAAGGGGTCTCTAATTTTTTTAGTTGTTCTTCCCATTGGTTAAAGATGTGAAGCAATCCTGCTAATACTTTTTTTCGGGTTGCTCCTTTTAATACGGGACCTTTGTGAATGCCGCTACTTAAATCGCTATAGGGACTTACCCAAACTTTTACATGAGACCTGTGTGTACGAAGTAAATAGTCTAGATCTAAGTGTTGGCTATCCTTTACCCAATGATCTATGGCTTTCCGAGATGCGTTTATGTCCTTTATTTTTGGTGTGCTTCATTGTGTTAAACAATTACTTCTACGAGATTTTAAATACTGTTTTTTATGCAACCACTTACCAGCAGCAGTTACTACATACGATTTTATTTCTACAGGATTGTTTTGGTCATCGAACTGGTAGACGTACTCCCGTTTATCTCGGTAAACTTCCGTCTTTATGTATTTTAGCTTTTTTAATGTACTTGTTATAATACCGTGGTGTATTGGAACCTTGTTCAAAACAATCGGGATTGGTAGGCCGTTAGTTTTTAAGGTCATGCAAGTACAAAACACTAATTAACAGGAGGAAGCATACAGATAGCAGGTTTTTCATAGGGTAATGGAGTTCTTATCATTAATAACAAAACGGTTACAATGTACTCATTTTAAATAAAAAAGTAATATTAGATATTATTAAACGGCTCTGTTACCTTTTGCAAGACACCAAGAATAAGGCACTAAAAAAAATCTCATGGCTAAAGTAAAGCATGAGATTTTTTTTTAGTTATAATGAAGACGTAAAAAATCTAGATTTCCTATTCTTCCTCCTCTCGAGCAGCTCCTGGAATCATTTCAATATTATGATGCATATTATCCATGGCATTTGCTATTTTCTTTTTTTCAGATGCACTAAGCCCAGTCGACTCGTTCTCCAATTTGATATTGCCCTTTCCATCGGGCTCCAAATTTTCATTTTTAGTCACCTTATCAAAATTCATGGATTTTCTATAAGGACTTTGAAAGTCTGCGTGTTTTTTCTCTTTAGTCATGTGTTCCGTTTTTAAATTAGTGATCATGTAATGTAATATCTTCACTCAAAAGCGGTTAATGGATTTGCTTAAATTTTTAACGGTATCAAAATGGAAAAATCATACATCTGTTTATAACATAAACTAAAAACCTTTATCCTTTGAAACTATAAGAGACACTCTTAGCTGAAAAAAAAGATTTTACTGTTCCCTAAGACCCTTCCGGTTTTAAACTATATTTATAAAAATTTAAAGCATGACTAAAACGGTTACCGAGGCTATAGCCTATAGGCGTTCAACACGCGTGTATCTCGACACAGACATAGACAGCGAAAAAGTGAAACACTGTATTTATAATGCCACGCTAGCACCTACTAGCAGTAATTTACAACTTTGGGAATTTTATCATGTGACAGATAAAGACACGCTAGCACAATTAGCTAGAGCCTGTTTTAAGCAGAACGCAGCTAAAACAGCTAAACAATTAGTGATTGTAGTGACCGGAAAAGATTTATGGCAAAAGCGTGCTCAAGCGAATTTGTCCTTTTTAGATCAGGTGTATAGCAAACCAAAGTTAACAGACCAAGAGCTGAAACGCAAAAAACAGGCTACCGACTATTACAGTAAAATAATCCCCACCATTTATATTGATTTTCTAGGTATGTTAGGGTATCTCAAATATTTTATTTTTCAAATCATTGGGCTTTTTAGACCTATTTACAGACAAGCAAGAGCCAGTGATATGCGTATTGTGGTCCATAAAAGTGCCGCTCTAGCAGCCGAGAATTTCATGCTCAGTATGGCTGAAATAGGATACGACACTTGCCCGATGGAAGGGAGTGACACATTAAGAGTGAAGCAAATAATAGGCTTGCCAAGAGGTGCAGAAATTAATATGGTGATTGGTTGTGGTATTAGAACGCCTGAAGGTATTTATGGACCACGATTTAGAGTGCCATTCGAATCTGTGTATTTTAATGTATAACTGACATGTGATTTTATCAGCAAAAAACTGTAATTTTAACATCATTTATTTTATATTTTTAAATTCCCCAAAACGATTACAATGAAAATATTGGTAACAGGTGGCTTAGGGTATATAGGCTCGCACGTGGTTGTAGAACTTCAAAATGAAGGGTTTGATGTGGTCGTTATTGACAACTTATCAAATACCTCTATAGAAGTACTAAAAGGCATCACGGCAATCACGAATAAAGAACCCGTATTTGAAAATATCGATTTGAGAGACAAAGCGCTGGTGACTGATTTTTTTAATAGACATCCGAGACGTCTCTAGTGTTATTCATTTTGCCGCTTCAAAAGCGGTTGGAGAAAGTGTAGAATTACCACTACTATACTATGAAAATAACTTAAATCCTTTAATATACCTCTTACAAGAACTACAAAAAAAAGCAGCAGCACATTTCATTTTTAGTTCGTCGTGTACGGTTTATGGGCAAGCCGATGAGCTACCTATAACTGAAAACGCTCCCATAAAACCTGCCGAATCCCCTTATGGGAACACCAAACAAATAGGCGAAGCCATTATAAAAGACACCAGCAAGGTCACCGCCCATTTAAACTCGATTGCCTTGCGCTATTTTAATCCCATTGGTGCTCATGACACCGCAAATATTGGGGAATTACCTACGGGAACACCTCAAAATCTAGTCCCATTTATTACGCAAACAGCCATCGGATTAAGAGAAAAACTCTCTGTTTTTGGTAACGATTATCCCACAAAAGATGGCACTTGCATTAGAGATTACATCCATGTGGTAGACTTAGCTCAAGCGCATGTTACTGCGCTGAAACGCCTTATAAAAAAGGAGAATAACAGTAATTTTGAAGTTTATAATATTGGAACGGGAAAAGGATCGTCGGTTTTACAAGTCATTACGGCCTTTGAAAAAATTACTGGCGAAAAACTAAATTACCAAATCGTCGAAAGACGTCAAGGAGATGTTATTGCCGCCTATGCAGATACAACCAAGGCTAAAAAAAGTTTGGGATGGCAAACCACGCGAAGTTTAACAGACGCGCTATCCTCAGCTTGGAAATGGGAACAAAAAATAAGGTCCTAAAGACTACTCGTTTAAATCCAAGGCTAACTTTTTAGACTGCCATGTTGAAAACCCACCTTCTAAATCATAAATCTTTTTAAAACCAGCATCATACATTTTTTGCGCACTCTTGGCGCTTCTACCACCACTTTTACAATATAAAACCACCGGTTTTTCTTTATCTAAACCGTGAAATAGCGTCATCAAAGCTTGAAGAATTATAATCAATATTTTGTGCTTTTTCCAAATGCCCCGAATCATATTCTCCCGGAGTTCTGACATCTATAAGCTGTACGTTTTCTAACTCTAAAAGTAGTTGCGCTTCTTCTGTAGAAACGACTTGAACCTCCTGTTGATTCGATTGTGATGCGCATCCTAAGAGGCTAAAGAACAAAACAAACAAAAAGACAATTATTGATTTTTTCATAATAGATAAGTTTCGATTAAGGTCTATGTTCTATTGGGCAATTTCACCAGTCCATTCTTGAAAACCGCCAAGCAAATTATAGGCGTTTTTAAATCCCATTTGACTCATAATACCACAGGCCTGACCACTTCTACCTCCGGATTTACAATACACATAATAATTTTTATCCTTATCTAGAGCCTCTAGTTCGTAAATAAAAGCCTGACCTTTAAAAATATTTAGGTTTTTTGCATTGGGAATGTACCCCTCTTCTACTTCTTCTTCTGTTCTCACATCAAGAATAAACGCATTGTCGTCCTCTTTTAGTTGTTGAGCCCACTGCTCTTGTGATAAATCTGCCATTGTGTTTTGTTTATACCTACAAAGTTAATCAATTTAATGTTCGTTTAAAATGGAAGACAAAAAAAACCTGAAGGTTAATGACTTCAGGCCTCTACTTACTGCTTTAAACAAGGATTATACTTTAATAGAACAGCCAATGGCTTTGGTTTCTTTTATTTCAATGTCTTTTCCTTTCAAAAGTGCATCCACTGCATTTTCAACATATTTGGTTTTCACCTTTGTCGCATCTTGATAATTATCATCAATAGCACCAATATACTTCACAATGTTTCCGCCCTTTGTTTTTTCTAAAATGTAAATATGGGGTGTTTTAGTCGCGCCATATTGCGGATATATTTTTTGATTGGTATCCATTAAGTAAGGGAAAGTAAATCCTTTTTCTTGAGCACGCGCTTTCATAGCATCCATACTATCTCCTGGTTTTACCTCTACATTATTTGGCATGATCGCTATTACAGGGTACCCTTGAGAAGCATACTTTTTATTCAAGGCTTCTATTCGATCTTCATAAGCCACCGCGTAGGGGCAAGTATTACACGTAAAGGTGATAATAAAACCTTTGGCGTCTTTAAAATTGGATAGTGACACCATTTTACCATCAATATTAGGTAATTTAAAATCGGTAGCCACATCACCAACCTTATAGCCTTCTCTTACTTGCTTTTTACTAATTGTAAATGCACTAACGCCAGCAATTACAATGGCCACTAGTACTAATTTCATTAACTTTTTCATTGTTTTTATTTTAAAAATTTATCGACTTCGTTTTTTAATTCGTCATAATTAAAGGATTGCTCGTAAAATTGACGTTTACTTTTATTATAAATCAAGGTTGCAGGAATAGCGCCGGACCACTCGGCACTTACCTTCGGAATCCAAGCATTTGAATCTACATCGTTTAAAACAACCACTTTCGATTGTAGCTTATGTTCAACAATAAAGGGCTTCAGCCTTTTTTCATATTGATTGGGAAAATCTAAACTCACTAACACTACTTCCACTTGTTTAGCACCATAGGCTTGATGCAACTTTTCAAAATAGGGTAATTCTTTAACGCAAGGCGCACACCACGTGGCCCAAAAATTGACAACATACGTTTTATGGTCTTCTTTTGTCAAGAATTTCTCAAGCCCTTCAAAATCATAGACCTCCAGTTCTTTTGTAACCACGTTTGAGTCCCTTTCTAAAGCTGGAGACCCCTGTTTTGTTTCCCCCTTACAAGATATAAAAAGCACTACTAATAATACAACCATCTTCTTCATCGTATAAAGTTATCAATACCTTGTATGGGTTTTTAAATTTTAACAAAAGATTAAGGGTCCTTTTACTCGATTTATAAAAGATAATTTTACATTTGTATATACAATTGTTGTACATGAAAGAGTTAAAAGATATTATAAAAACCAATGCAGTTATACCGCTCCCTAGGAAGACGGTCATTAATATTACCCTGACCAATATCATGGTTAAAGAAAAGATGTTAACGATCATGAAACCTTTTGATTTATCAATGGAGCAATTTAATGTCCTTCGAATTCTACGGGGAAAAAAAGGAGAACCAGCAAATCTACAAGACATTCAAGATAGAATGGTGAGTAAAATGAGTAACACGACGCGGTTAGTGGATAAATTAATTCTAAAGAATTTAGTTGAACGCTTCACTTGTAAAGTAAACAGAAGAAAAGTAGACATTTACATCACAGACAAAGGATTACAACTCTTAAAAGAAATAGATCCTATCATTGACAGTACTGAAAAGGAAATAACAGCAAACCTAACGGAACAAGAATTGCAACAATTAAATGTTTTACTCGAAAAAATGAGACACTAATTTTTTAAAACCACGACGTATTTATTAACAATAAAAAAGAAATAAAATATGGAACATTACATAGAAGCTTTAAACTGGAGATATGCTACAAAAAGATTTGATGTCTCAAAAAAAATCTCAACCCAAGATTTGGGCACTTTAAAAAAAGCGATACAATTAACAGCCTCCTCTTATGGTTTACAACCATATAAGATTTTGATTATTGAAGATCCTGAGACGAGAAAAAAATTATTAGAAGCCTCTTATGGGCAACCTCAAATAACAGAGGCGTCTCAAATTGTTGTATTTGCAAACATGACGACTTTTGACGATACGTTAGTAGACGATTATATTACCAATGCGAGTGAAACTAGAGGTATTGCAAAAAGCAGTTTACAAGACTATGCGGACACCATGAAATCGACGCTGTCGTCTTTGTCTCCAACTGAAAAAAGTAATTGGACGGCTAAACAAGCATACATTGCATTAGGGAACCTTTTATCTGCAGCAGCTACATTACGCATTGATGCCTGTCCTATGGAAGGTTTTCAATCGGAACAATACAATGAGATCCTAGGCCTTAATGCTCTTAATCTCAATGCAGCAGTTATTGCTACTATTGGCTATAGATCTACTGAGGATGACACACAACATTATGCCAAAGTAAGAAAACCACTGAACGAATTATTCACAACCATTTAAATAATAAATAAATTAAAATCTTTTTAAAATGAAAACAATTAAAAACACCTTAGTTATTGCCTTTGCACTCACATTAGCCTCTTTTACCACCATTTCTGATAAAAAAGTAAATGTAAAAGAAAGTACAATCACCTGGAAAGGTTACAAAATAACAGGAGCACACGAAGGTACCATCGATCTTAAAGAAGGGGCGTTAACGTTTAATAATGATGCATTAACTGGCGGTCATTTTATTATGGATATGACTTCTATAAACACGACAGATCTTGAAGGAGAGTCTAAAGGGAAACTTGATGGGCATTTAAAATCTGCCGATTTCTTTGGTACAGATGCGCACCCAACGGCCGACTTAAAAATAACAAACGTAGTTAGCAATGGAAACACTTACACCGTAACAGGAGATTTAACCATTAAAAACATAACCAATCCGGTAACTTTTACTATGGATGTAAAAGACAATACAGCCACTGCAACAGTAAAAATAGACCGTACAAAATTCGACATTAAATATGGTTCTGCTAGTTTCTTTGACGGACTGAAAGACAAAGCCATTTCTAACGAATTTGATATCAATGTTAATTTAGTATTTTAAATAACAATGAATTACGAGAAAAAATCCTATTAACATAAATAGGATTTTTTTATTAAAAGGTTTGATAACTAAAGTATCATTTTATATCTTTGAACTTTATATCAAAAATGAACAATATTTTAAATCATACTTGGTGGTGGAATTCTCGAAAAACAATTCGTGAATAAACCCCTACATATATTTAAAATTAAAATATAGAAAAAGGCTTGTCATTCACGACAAGCCTTTTTTATTTAAACCTAGTGAATGAAAACATTTAGTCTTTACACCCATTACAAAAAAATTCTTGCAGACACGATTACACCTGTAAGTATTTATCTTAAAATACGCGATAAATTCCCGAATAGCATTTTATTAGAAAGTAGTGATTACCATGCCAGCGACAACAGTTTTTCGTACATCTGTTTCAATCCTATTGCCTCTATAAAAGTAAAAGGAAAGCATATTGATCAAACCTTTCCGGATGGCAGTGTTTTAAGAAACAGAACTACTGATGTGGCAAAAACCATTCATAAATTCACCAAACGCTTTAAGGTGAATTCAGATGAGACCTTTAAATTCATTAACAATGGTATTTTTGGCTACACGGCTTACGATGCTGTGAAATACTTTGAAGATATAGAGATTTCAAAAAAACCAGATTCTTTAGATATTCCGGACATTTATTATGCGGTTTATCAAAACATCATTGCCATAAACCATTTTAAAAACGAAGCCTATATTTTTGCGCACTGTCACAATACAGAAAATAATATAGACGACATTCTACATCTCATCAAATCGAAAAATTTTGCCTCTTACGAATTTTCAACCCAATCAGACATCCAGTCCAACTTAACGGATGAAGAGTATAAAGAGCACGTGACTTTAGCAAAACAACATTGCGCCCGTGGCGATGTATTTCAACTCGTGTTATCCAAAAAATTCTCACAGGGGTTTAAAGGAGATGAATTCAATGTCTATAGAGCCTTACGTAGTATCAATCCTTCGCCTTATTTATTTTATTTCGATTATGGTGATTTTAAAATCTTCGGAAGCTCTCCGAAGCGCAACTGGTTGTTTCTAATGGTTTAGCTGAAATACACCCTATTGCAGGCACGTTTAAACGTACTGGTCATGACGAAAAAGATGCAGAGCTCGCAAAAGAACTAGCGACTGATGAAAAAGAAAATGCAGAACACGTGATGCTGGTCGACCTTGCTAGAAACGATTTAAGTCGCCACGGCAGCCAAGTAGAAGTAGAAACCTACAGAGAAGCACAATTTTTCTCTCACGTAATACACCTCGTTAGTAAAGTCACAGGAAAAGTCCATAAAGGCACACCAACCATGCAAGTCGTGGCAGACACCTTTCCTGCAGGAACCCTAAGTGGTGCGCCAAAACATAATGCGATGCAGCTCATTGAAAAATATGAAAAAACGAGCCGTGCGTTTTACGGCGGTGCCATTGGTTTTATGGATTTTAATGGCAATTACAATCATGCGATTATGATTCGAACGTTTTTAAGTAAAAATCATGAACTCCATTGGCAGGCCGGTGCAGGTATCGTTTCTAAATCGAACCCGGATAATGAGTTACAAGAAGTTTATAATAAACTGGGAGCATTAACAAAAGCCATTGAATTAGCCAAAGACATTTAAATCATGGGTAATACACCACAAGACCTAACGCTATAATTTAAAAAATTACCACATTGGTGGGAATGACAAAAATAATTATGAAAGTACTAGTAATAGATAACTACGACAGTTTCACCTATAATTTAGTCCACTATTTAGAAGACTTAAATTGTGAAGTTACTGTGAAACGCAACGATAAATTAACCCTAGATGAAGTAGAAGCTTTCGAGAAAATTGTACTCTCTCCAGGTCCTGGAATCCCGGATGAAGCAGGCCTATTGAAAGCCATAATAAAACAATATTCAGCAACCAAGAGCATCTTAGGCGTGTGCTTAGGCCAACAGGCGATAGCTGAAGTTTTTGGTGGTACTCTTATTAATCCGGATCATGTATTTCACGGCGTGGCCACTCCAGTTGAGGTCATTGTAGACGATGAACCCCTTTTTAAAGGACTCGACAAAACATTTAATGTTGGCCGCTATCATTCTTGGGTGGTGGACCCCAATTTACCGGAGGCTTTAGAGGCGACGTCTGTTGACGACAATGGGCAAATCATGTCCTTAAGACATACAGTTTATGACGTTAAAGGCGTGCAATACCACCCGGAGTCTGTATTAACACCCAACGGAAAACGCCTTTTAGAAAATTGGATACACCAATAAAAAGTAATGCAATCGCAGTAAATAGTGCGCCCTGCGCCCTACAAGACATAAGATAATTATTAATTTAATAGCACGCTTTCCTATGGAAAGGGTTGGGAAATAGAAATGAAACACATATTAAACAGACTTATAAATCAAGAAAACATTACGAGTGCAGAAGCTAAAGAGGTGTTGGTCAATATTTCAAAGGGCGATTATAATCAAAGTCAAATCGCTTCTTTTCTTACCGTTTTTATGATGCGCAGTATTACACTTGAGGAGCTCCAAGGGTTCCGTGATGCCCTATTAGAATTATGTATTCCTGTGGATCTTTCAGAATTTAACGCCATTGATTTATGTGGTACTGGCGGGGATGGCAAAGACACTTTTAATATTTCTACTCTGTCCTCTTTTGTAACGGCAGGTGCAGGCGTAAAAGTGGCCAAGCATGGAAACTATGGCGTTTCTTCGGCTTGTGGATCTTCGAATGTTATGGAAAAATTAGGCATAAAATTCACCTCTGATAAAAGCTTTTTACAAAAAAGTATTGATGCCGCTGGCATTTGTGTGTTACATGCGCCATTATTTCACCCAGCCATGAAACATGTGGCACCTATACGTAAAGCTTTGGGTGTAAAAACCTTCTTTAACATGTTGGGCCCAATGGTCAATCCATCGTTTCCTAAGAACCAAATGGTTGGTGTGTTTAATTTAGAATTACAACGACTATACAGCTATTTATACCAAAATACAGATAAGCAGTACAGTATTGTTCATGCTTTAGACGGATATGACGAAATTTCCCTAACTGGAAACACTAAAATCATTTCCAATACCTCAGAAACCATGCTGGCACCTAAAGATTTAGACGTAGAACAGATCGATCAAAGTGCTATTTTTGGGGGTGACACGGTAAATGCTTCAGCAAGAATATTTTTAAAAGTGATTAGTGGAAAAGGTACCGAGGCACAAAATAATGTGGTGTATGCTAATGCAGGATTAGCCATTGCTACTGTGAAACAAATAGATCATAAACAAGGTTTTGATATGGCCAAAGAATCGCTGATGAGTGGCAGAGCAAAAGCGAGTTTAGAAAAACTGATCGCGTTGAGTAAATAATAAGCATTTATAAAATACGCCCACCTAACACTGAAGACAGTAACATGGATATATTAACTAAAATAATAAACGATAAACGTATTGAGGTCAACTTTCGAAAACAGCTCATTCCAGTAAGCCAATTGGAGCGCTCTGTTTTATTTGAACGCAAAACGCTGTCACTAGCACAAAAAATTAAGGACAGTAGTACGGGGATTATTGCAGAACACAAGCGGCGGTCTCCATCGAAAGCAGTGATTAATCAAAGTTTTAATGTTTTTGATGTGGCTGAAGGCTATGAAACAGCGGGGGCTTGTGGCATGTCTGTGTTAACGGATGCAAAATATTTTGGTGGGAGTTTAGACGATTTACTAACAGCAAGAGCCAGCTGTAATCTACCTTTACTAAGGAAAGAATTCATTATTGATGCCTACCAAATTATTGAGGCCAAAGCCTATGGCGCCGATGTTATTTTATTAATTGCTGCACTATTAACAAGAGAAGAAATCAAACAACTTTCTAAACTGGCCAAAAGTTTAAACCTAGAGGTGCTTTTAGAAGTACATAACGAAGAAGAATTAAACAAATCTATAATGCCCAGCTTAGACATGCTAGGGGTTAATAACCGCAATTTAAAAACCTTTGCTGTTAGTTTAGAAACCAGTAAACAATTGAGTGAATTGATTCCAAACGATTTTGTTAAAGTATCAGAAAGTGGCATTAGCAGTGTGGAAGCCATTAAAACATTACAACCCTTTGGTTATAAAGGCTTTCTTATAGGAGAAAACTTTATGAAAACCACTCATGCCGGAGAAAGCGCTAGGGTGTTTATAGAACAATTACAACAATAAATGATGTCTTCCGCACGGGATTTGGAAGTCATAAATTAAAGATGATATTAACATAGTTCTGCCGTTGCCTGTCTAAAGCACAGTCGAAAGGCGGAAATAAAAAAACAAATTGCAATGAAACTAAAAGTATGTGGAATGAAAGTGGAAAGCAACATTTTAGATGTTGCCGATTTACACCCCGATTATATGGGCTTTATATTTTATGAGAAATCGCCACGATATTTCAAAGAAACAATTCCTAAATTACCCGAAACTATTGAGAAAATTGGTGTTTTTGTAAACGCATCATTAGACTTTTTAGTCGATAAAATTGAAACACACCAATTACAAGGGGTGCAACTACATGGTGACGAATCTCCGAATTTTGCGAGCAGTTAAGAGCCTATGACATTAAAATCATCAAAGTGTTTTCTGTAAAAAACCAATTCGACTTTAGTGTTTTAGAACCTTATGAATCGGTTTGTGACTATTATTTATTTGATACCAAAGGAAAAGAGCCCGGTGGCAATGGGTATACCTTTAACTGGAACATTTTTAAAAAATACCCCTCCAATAAATCGTACTTTTTAAGTGGTGGTATTGGTCCTGAAACATTAGAGGCCTTATTACTGTTCTTAAAACGACCAGAGTCTGATTTGTGTTGTACTCTCGATATAAACAGCAAGTTTGAAACGGTTTCAGGGTTTAAAGACCTCAAAAAGATAAAAGATTTTCAATACCAATTAAAAATTAATGGTTATGGCGTATAATATAAACGACAAAGGCTATTACGGAGAATTTGGAGGGGCATACATCCCGAAATGCTCTATCCAAATGTAGAAGAGTTACGTCAGAATTATTTAAAAATAATGGCTGAACCTTCTTTTAAAGAGGCCTTCGACCACTTATTAAAAGATTATGTGGGCCGTCCTTCTCCCCTCTATTTTGCCAAACGGCTTTCAGAGAAATATAACACAAAAATCTACCTTAAACGAGAAGATTTAAACCATACCGGCGCCCATAAAATCAACAATACAATTGGTCAAATTTTAATGGCACAACGTTTAGGCAAAACGCGAATCATTGCAGAAACGGGCGCAGGACAACACGGTGTGGCGACCGCTACGGTTTGTGCTTTAATGGGCATGGAATGTATTGTTTACATGGGAGAAATTGATATTGCAAGACAAGCACCTAATGTGGCCGTAATGAAAATGCTAGGCGCTAAAGTTGTCCCTGCACTGTCACGGAAGTCGCACTCTAAAAGATGCCACAAACGAAGCGATTCGCGATTGGATTAACAATCCTGTAGACACGCATTATATTATAGGAAGTGTGGTGGGCCCACACCCCTATCCGGATATGGTCGCGCGTTTCCAAGCCGTGGTATCCGAAGAAATCAAATGGCAATTAAAAACTAAAGAAGGCCGAGAATCACCAGATTATGTGGTAGCTTGTGTTGGTGGTGGCAGTAATGCTGCGGGTGCATTTTACCATTATTTAGAAGACACCCGTGTAAAACTAATAGCGGTAGAAGCTGCCGGAAAAGGTATTCATTCGGAGAGAGTGCGGCGACTTCTGTCTTAGGAAAAGAAGGGATTATTCATGGTAGTAAAACGCTTTTAATGCAAACTAAAGACGGACAAATTACCGAGCCCTACTCTATTTCTGCTGGTTTAGATTATCCTGGTGTTGGCCCCATGCATGCGCATTTGTATAAAACGGGCCGCGCAGAATTTATATCTATTACAGATGATGAAGCGATGCATGCCGGTTTAGAATTGAGTCAGTTAGAAGGTATCATCCCTGCTATAGAAACGTCGCATTCATTAGCGATCTTCAAAGACAAAAAATTTAAAGAGGAAGATATTATAGTAATAAATCTCTCCGGCCGTGGCGATAAAGACTTACAGAATTATATTGATTATTTTAAATTATAAATAGGGCGTTACCATATATAGTCAGGCTTTCAAGGGGCGCTATCAAAGATGCCCTCAAACAAACCTTTCAATCCTTATCGCAGCAAGCAAACAAAATTGGAATGGTTACCAAGGATAAAGAAATGTTGAGAATCAAGTCTCACCATTGAGGTGAAGGCGAAAACTCAATGAAGAAAATAAAAAAGTTTAATTAAATAAGGTTCTCTTTTTGGAGGAAGTAAACATGAACAGAATTAATCAAAAACTACAAGAAAACAAAAAGCTACTATCCCTCTATTTTTCGGCAGGCTATCCCAGTTTGAATGCTACGGTAGACATTATTGAAAACCTAGAAAAAAGTGGTGTTGATATGATTGAAATTGGATTACCGTTCAGTGATCCTTTGGCAGACGGACCAACCATTCAAGCGAGTTCAACAACTGCTTTAAAAAACGGAATGACGACTGAAGTCCTCTTCAAGCAATTGAAAGATATAAGAAAAACGGTTTCCATCCCGCTAATTATCATGGGCTATTTCAATCCCATATTACAATATGGCGTAGAAGCCTTTTGTAACACATGCCAAGACATTGGTATTGATGGTTTAATCATCCCCGATTTACCCGTGGATGTCTACAACGATCAATACAAAGCTACTTTTGAAAAATATGGATTGATTAATGTCTTTTTGATTACACCACAAACCTCTATAGAACGTATCCATTTTATAGACTCTATTTCTAAGGGGTTTATATATATGGTAAGTAGCGCAAGTGTTACTGGGAGCAGCTCCGGATTTGGTGATGAACAAACCGCCTATTTCAAACGCATTGAAGCCATGAAGTTGAATAACCCACAAATAGTAGGGTTTGGAATTTCAGATAATAAAACCTTCACCCAAGCGACCAAATATGCAAAGGGCGCCATTATTGGTAGTGCATTTATAAAGCATTTGAAAAATGATGGGATAACTAAAATTTCTCAATTTGTTTCCAGCATTTTAAGATAGTTTAACAGATGTGAAACGAGTTTTAACTAAGCCTTATGAGAAATTGTTGGTAATGGTTCGTAACTTAGTGATGAACCAAAAAAAACGATACATCATGGGAGTTACAGAAGATAGAAAAAAATTTAAAACAACAAAAGAGCAAACAAACCCTACCAATCCAACAGGAAATACCAATATTGAAACCAATAAATTTGATATTGATGAGTCCACAATAAAAGAGCAACAGAAAAAGAAATAATTGCTCAGTATTTATTTCTTAACAAAGCCTAAATAATTTATTGTTTAGGCTTTGTATTGTATAAATATAACGCATCACTATAGTCATGTATTAAAACATTCCAGTGTCGATTTGCTAAAAGAGATAGTCATCATATACAAGTTAAAACATTAAATAATGTCAGACATTATATATCGAAGCGGCACGCGTGAGGACTTACCTATTTTGTTACAATTTGAGCAAGCCATTATATCCTTTGAACGCGAGTTTGACAAAAACTTAAAAGCCCCCTGTGTCTATTATGACTTTGAAGGCCTTTTTAGTTCTCCGGACACCAAAATAATAGTGGCGCAACACCATTCTAAATTAATAGGCTCCGGTTAGGCTAAAATTGTTAATGCCAAACCGTATCACATCAATCAAAGGTATGCCTATATGGGTTTTATGTTTATTGATCCCGAATACAGAGGACAAGGGGTTATTCAAAACATCATTGAAACCCTTAAAAATTGGGCGAAGACTAAACATGTGGTAGAAGCACGCTTATTAGTGTACCACGATAATTTAGGTGCGATTAGAGCGTATGAAAAAAGTGGCTTTAAGAAACACACGTTAGAAATAAAATTAGAATTCGAATAAACATCACATTATGCCCTTAAACATTGTTTTAATAGAGCCTGAAATCCCAAATAACACAGGCAACATTGGTCGATTAGCCCTAGCCTCCGGATCTAGATTACATTTAGTAAAGCCTTTTGGTTTTGAAATCACCGATACGCGATTAAAGCGTGCCGGTTTAGATTATTGGCAATATTTGGAAGTTATATACTACGAATCCTCAGAAGCTTTTTTTAAAAAACATAAAAATGCGAAAATGGCTTTCCTTTCTAGTAAGGCTTCTAAACACCACTGGGACATTCCGTTTGAAGACAACCTATTCCTTGTTTTCGGGAAAGAATCTACTGGCTTGTCGAACACGATAATTGAAGCACATAACGCGTCCATTTACAAAATTCCGTTATTAAGTAATCACATCCGGAGTTTAAATCTAGCCAATGCCGTGAGCATAACTGTGTATGAAGGTTTAAGGCAAATACAAAACTAAAAAAAACAACGATTAGATCCCTATAAACATCTCATTTACAGACGCTAGAATTAATAACAAATAAATTTTAAACTATTATTTTTGTATGACATTTAATATTACATTCGCGACAAAATTGATAGTATTATTTTACTTTTTACCATAACCATTAATTAATGAAAAATATAGAAAATATTGAACTGGCTTACTTAACGCTTGACGATTATCAAGAACTTAAAGAGGCCATGATCGCATCTTACTCAACAATGCCGGACTCCATATGGAAGGAACATCAAATTAAAAAATTGATAGACGAATTTCGAGAAGGACAAGTGGTTATAAAAATTAATAATCAAATAGCTGGTTGTGCGTTGTGTATTATAGTCGATTACGATAAGTATGAAGATTTTCATACTTACGAGCAAATAACTGGAAATTATACTTTTAACACACACACCAAAGATGGAGATGTTATTTACGGGGTTGATGTTTTTATTAAACCGAGAATTTAGAGGCTTACGTTTAGGGCGCCGTTTATATGATTACAGGAAAGAACTTTGTGAGCGTTTAAACTTAAAAGGCTTAGCCTTTGGGGGACGTATTCCAAACTTCCATAAATATTCAGACAAGCTTACAGCCAAGGAATATATTGACAAAGTAAAAACAAAAGAGATTCACGATCCCGTTTTAAATTTTCAAATCTCGAACGATTTTCACCCCACTAGAATTTTAAAAAATTACTTAGAGGGAGACGCCTCTTCACACGATTATGCTGTTTTACTAGAGTGGGATAATATTTATTATGAGAAGAAGAATAAAAAAGCTACGACCATAAAAAAAATAGTCCGTTTAGGCCTTGTACAATGGCAAATGCGCCCGTATAAGGATTTAGACGAACTCATGCACCAAGCTGAATTTTTCGTGGATGCCGTCTCCGGATACCGAAGTGATTTTGCATTATTCCCTGAGTTCTTTAATGCACCATTAATGGCACCTAACAACCACATGTCTACACCGGAGGCCATACGTGAGTTAGCAAAACATACCGCAGAGATTGTACAACGCTTTTCCAAGTTAGCCATCTCTTATAATATTAATATTATTACGGGCAGCATGCCGGAAATGGTAGATGACAAACTTTATAATGTGGGGTATTTATGCAGACGGGACGGTACTATGGAGCGTTATGAAAAATTGCATGTGACTCCTGATGAAGCGAAAGTTTGGGGTATGGTTGGCGGAAACAAACTCCAAGCGTTTGATACCGATTGTGGTAAAATAGGCATCTTAATTTGTTATGATTCTGAATTCCCTGAATTGAGTCGTCTCCTTGCCGATGAAGGCATGGATATTCTATTTGTTCCTTTTTTAACAGACACTCAAAATGGATTTTCAAGAGTTAGACATTGTGCACAAGCCAGAGCGATTGAAAACGAATGTTATGTAGCCATAGCAGGAAGTGTGGGAAACCTTCCAAAGGTTCAAAACATGGACATTCAGTTTGCACAATCCATGGTGTTTACACCTTGTGACTTTGCTTTTCCTACTAATGGTGTAAAAGCAGAAGCGACGCAAAACACAGAAATGATTCTAATTGCCGATGTTGATATTGATTTATTAAGAGAACTCAATCAATTTGGAAGTGTGAGAAATTTAAAGGACAGAAGAACTGACCTTTTTGAATTAAAAAAGAAATAACATTAAGATTATGAAATATCATATTATAATAAACAAAGTAAAAACTGTTGAAGCATTTGATGATGCTTGGAGTATTGAGGATTACATAGAATTATTAAGTCGTTTTGGTTTTCAAGACGGCGCAAACGCTAATCCAAATGAACTAAAAGATCTTCTTTTCATGGCTATTTCAGATTTCGAGCCTAATGAAGCCGCCGTTATTGTTTTAGATTATAAGTTGGCTGAACAGCTTAATGAAAATCAAATAGAGCAATTGTCTCATGAAATGCTTTTAGATAAAATATCAGAAGAGTATCCTGATATCACATTACATCATGAGTTATTCAACATCAATCAACTCCTTCACAACGCGTACAACGGCACTTTTCCAAATGCTAAAGCGACAGTGATTGAGTTTGAGATTAGTCCGAATAAGGAGGTTTCGAAAGAAATTATTCTTAAAATATTAGACAAAACTCTAGCCCCCAGCAATGTTATTAAGCGCTTGTTTTCAAATCAATTAGCTGGTAAAGAAGCGTTTGAAGAAGCGGAGGCCATCCTTTGGGAATTAAAGCCTACTGGAGAAACGTCGTATGTCCTAAAAACGTCTGAGTATTGGATGAGTCGTGATGAATTTAAGGATGCCGAATTTGATGCTACTGTTACTGAGTTTGAAGAAGAAGATGAAGATTAACGCATTCTTTCTCTATTGCAAATCATGATGTGTTATTAAATTAGTACATTCTTATAATAAACACATGAAAAAATTAATTGCACTATTATTGATTATTCCGTTCTTTTCATTACTAAATGCACAATCGGTAGAAGATTTTTTTGGTAGTTAGAAAGGAGATGATAAAGGCGAAATAGGCTTTATTATTTTTGAAGAAGACGGCCATGCCACGTTTAAGATGGAGGATCGAGATAGTTATTGGGTATTGCTCAATTCATTGACTCCAACCCCTACAAATGGCACTTGACTTATTAGAAGTTAGGGCTACAGGTTTTTATGAAAAAAAATCAATTTTATTAAAACGAGTCAACTAATTTATTGATTCTTTTTTAAATACTCCAAATAGAAATCTTCCACCTTTTTGCGTGCCCAAGGGGTGCGGCGTAAAAATTTTAAACTGGATTTTATAGAAGGCTTATCTGTAAAACATTTAATTTTTATGTTATACCCTAAATACTCCCAACCATAGTGGGTCTGCAAATCGGTAATCATCTGCTCTAATTTTATACCGTGAAGGGGGTTGTTTTTTTGAGTTTCCATTCTGAAGATATAACCATTATCAGTCTAACCGCAGTCTAAGACTTTTTAAAGTTCTTGAATCACTAAGCACTTTGACTGCGTAAATTATGACAGGACTATAATGCCACTAATTTTTTAATTTTTATTGCTTTCTCAAAGTGATCTAATTCGTGGGTTTTAATCCACCACGTTGCCGCTTCCATCAACAGCTCGGGGTTTATATTTTTATTTTTAAAAAACGCATAAAAAGACAAACCTACAGTAGCCCCTTTTTGGGCTATTTTAGCCTCACAAACGGCAATGATTTTAGCTTTTAAACTTGGCGTCATTGTTTATATAATTAACTCGTTTTTAGCGTCTGTTTTTATTGCGTGAGCGACTTTTGTTTCTATTACCGCTTCTACTCGAATTACCATCAGCATTGGTCTTGGCTGTTTTAGGTTTCGAATTACGCGATTGACCACCACGATTTTGTCTACCTTGGCCTTGCTTTATTGGTTCGGTCGATGCATTTGGGTCCGGTTCAAAACCTTCTAAAATGTCAACAGGTAATTTTTTACCAATAAGTTTTTCTATGTCTCTTAAAAAGGTGGTTTCGTCTGCACTTACCAGTGAAATAGCCTCGCCATTAGCTCCTGCTCTTCCCGTTCTACCAATTCTATGCACATAATCTTCAGAAATATTTGGAAGTTCAAAGTTGATCACATGAGGTAATAACGGAATGTCTAAGCCACGTGCTGCAATATCTGTAGCAACTAAAACACTAACGCTTCCACTTTTAAAACCAGCCAATGCTTTCGTTCTTGCGCCTTGACTTTTGTTTCCATGAATGGCTGCTGCTTTAATACCTGCTTTACCCATTTTCTCACAGAGCTTATTCGCACCGTGTTTGGTACGTGTAAAGACTAAAACCTGTTTCCAATTCCCATCAGAAATTAATTTAATAATTAAATCGGTCTTTTTACCTTTAGCAACCCTAAATACTTTTTGTGCAATGGCTTCTACCGTTGTATTCTCAGGTGTTGCCTCTACTTTTACCGGATTATTTAAAATACCATTGGCTAGTTTTCTAATATCACCTGAAAACGTTGCCGAGAACATTAAATTCTGACGCTTTTCAGGCATCATCTTCATAACACGCTCTATATCTCTTAAGAACCCCATATCTAGCATGCGGTCTGCTTCATCTAAAACAAAGATTTCAACCCGTTTAATAGAGATTAAATTCTGATTAATTAAATCTAATAAACGCCCTGGTGTTGCCACTAGAACATCTACGCCTTGCCTAATATTTGCAACTTGTGGTTTCCGGTTAACCCCTCCGAATATTACAGCACTACGCAATTCTAAAAACTCACCATATTCTTTAACGTTGGCGTACACTTGTGCCGCTAATTCTCGTGTTGGTGTTAACACCAATGCGCGAATGGGTCTGTATTTTTCTTTTGGAGTTTCAGACAGTATGTGTAATAACGGCAAAGTAAACCCTGCCGTTTTTCCTGTACCTGTTTGTGCAGAAGCTAAAACATCATAACCATCTAAAATGGGTGGAATGGCTTTTGCTTGTATAGGAGATGGTGTTTCGTATCCTTTTTTACTAATTGCTTTTAGTAAAGGCTCAGAGAGGCCTAATAATTTAAATGACATAAATAAAGTTTCTGAGATAAACTCTATTGATGTAGGCTATCTCTTTTAATTAAGGTGCAAAGGTAGTGTTAATTTATAGTTTGTTGTTATAATTAGGAAATGTTTGTGTTTTTAGACCGTAGACTTTGTAAAACAACCCCGCTACCACAAGAAAATTCAGCAGCCTATTAATCCGCATAACTCACTTTTTTCTCCATTTTGAAAATTTAATAAATGGATTGGTGTTTCGATTTATATAGCCATGAATACTAGTACTTATTAGTAAAACTACTGCGGAGCCAAATGCGGTATATACAATAAGATCTTCCACACTTTTATTTGCAACACCTATAGCAATAAGCGCCCAGGCACCTACTAGAGCAAACTCACGCATATTACGTTTCCAAGTGATGATAAGGTTAATCCCTGTCGCTATGCCAATCATAATAACCGTCCAAACCTCCGGAGCAATCCCATAGCCATCCCAGCCTATTTTAATTAAGTAAGCCGAAACATTAGCGATACTCGCCACCGTAACCCAACCACTGTAGATGACAAAAGGCCACCATAAAAAAAAGATGACTGAAATAGGCGCATCCCACAATTCCATGCGGTTGTTCCAAACTATTTTAAGCAAGGACACTAACAATAGGAATATAAAAAAACAAGACCCTCCTGTATACCCATAAATCCAACTAAATACCCACAAACTATTAGCCACACACGAGACCACAAACCACCACCCTATTTTTATTATAAAGCCATCGTCTCTAACCTTTACAAACAACGAACGGCCTTGATACACAATAAAGCCTAAAAGCATGACATAAATACCCCCCCATATCGAAAAGGCGTAACCCGCAGGCGTAAATAACGTTCGCAAACCACCGAGACACCTCACCAATAGTCGTATTATTAAGTAATCCCGTATTAGATAGGTAATTGATTATAATAGTAGCAACGAGAGCAATCCCATTACATACCTGTAATATTTTTTTCATATTATAAAATTACACATTTGAAAACCTTTATTTAATACATTTGAAATAAAAATGAACTTACAAAAACTCGCGATACTGCAACACCCTAAAATCGAAAGTGGTGAATTTTGGATGTCTAGCTTTGAGTTGTTTGTACAAAGGATTACTACCAATAGAGATATTTGCGGCACCTGAAGCAGACGTTAGTGAAACCGTTTTTACAACCCGTTGTAATTCGGGAGAGTGCCCAGCGTCGACTGGCATAACAAATTGATGCCTGCGAGGGGTCTCTTTAGATACCAATTCCAATTTTAAACCATGGTCTCTGATCTGTTTTCTGAAAAAATATTCTGGTCCATTTTTTGAATTTCCCCCTGTAAACAATAGTGTATCTATTGCTGGATACTCTTTTAAATACCCAATAATATTACGCAATTCAACATGTTTCATCCCTAAATCGGAAGCCTCTATTTTCTCCCGTTCACAGCTTTCTACAATATCACAAACCCCTATGTTCTGTTTTATTAAAAAAGCTTTGCGTTGCGAGACTGCTTCTTCAGAATTATCGTACCGTAAATTAAGATGGTGAATGCTATCGATAAACAACCACAGTGAATTGTAGTAACTCCCATAACAAAAATCCACATCTTTTTCTAGTAAATCTCCTGTGGTGAATCCGGGCGGTGGCAAGGTGCCAACAATTAACTTTCTAGTACTGTTTTTAATAAAAGGTGGGTATGGATGACTGTGCTTAAACACTTACAGCGTTTTTAATAATTTCTCTACTTCATTAACCGTTGTACGATACTTCTGTTTATTCATTTTTGTCATGTGCTTTGATTCTTCTGAGATTTCAATGAGAATGTCTTTCCCTTCCTCAATTTTTTCTCGTTCTAAAAAAAATTGAGCCAAAACCAATCGCTCTTCATAATTATCATACCGCTGATCTATTTTTTTTAGCTGTGCTTCGGCGGCATCTAATCGTCCTATTTTCTCTAAAGCCAACCCGTAGGTGAATTGCGCTTTTGATTTTTCAAATTCTGAATGCTCCTGTAATGTTTTGGCATAAGCTATAGCCGCCTCATAATACCCGGTTTGATAATGCGCCATAACTAATTGCGCTTTTATATAATAATTGTTTTGATTTTCGTCTTTTGCCGCATCTTCATAAAGTTTTATGGCCTTGTAAAAGTCTTTCATCTCGAAATAAGCATCGGCCAGGTTCACCTTGTTTTGATAGGTGTCTAAAAACTCTAACTGCTTTTCAAGAGCTTTTACTTTTTTTGTCGGCACCAAAATATTCGTAACCCGTTCTTGAATTATTGACGCATCACGCTTGTTATAAACTTGTGTTACTAAATAGATAACACAACCAATAACAGACAAAAATAAGATAATAAAAATCCAGTAATACGGCTTTCTATTTTTGATTGCATGATAGATACAGAAGGCCTGAAAAGCAAGTGTTAGATATAAGAGCATTCGTTAAATTAAGATTAAAGTCTAAAGATAATAAAAGAAGGTAGAAGTTATTTCGTACTTTTATATAAAGAAAAAAAACTATGGGTAGAGGTGATAAAAAAACGAAACGCGGAAAAATTAGTAGAGGTACTTTTGGCACAAAAAGGCCTCGCATTAAAAAACGCGTGCGTCCCGAAACAAAAATTCAAATTGATAAAAAAGTAAAACCCTAATTATCTAGTAAAAACCAAATGGTTTTCACTGGACAATTCATCACTAAAACCGTAGCCTTCTTTTCTAAAACCTTTCAAGTCGTCTATGGTTTTTGCATTGGTGTCTACAATATATCTTGCCATTAGGCCGCGCGCCACTTTAGCATAAATAGCAATAATTTTATATTTTCCGTCTTTGTATTCCTTAAAATCGATGTTTACTACTGGAACTTTTAATGCCTTGGCATCAATGGCTTTAAAATACTCGTTACTAGCTAAGTTAACGAGTACCTCATCTGCTTCTAGCTCCTTATTTAAATGTGTTACAACATCCTTTTTCCGAACTCGTAAAGGTTCTTTTTAGAACCTACAGCCATTTTAGTACCCATTTCTAGCCGATACGGTTGTATTAAATCTAAAGGCTTCAATACCCCATATAACCCCGACAAAATACGCACTGTATGTTGAAGTGGTTCTATTTTATTTTCTCGGAATAGTATAAGCGTCTAAACCCCTATAAACGTCACCATTAAAGGCATAAATAGCTGGTCTAGCATTGTCTTTTGTAAAAGGCAGCTCCCAATTCTGGTTACGTTCGTAATTAAGTTGACCTAAAGCGTCGCTAATGTGCATGAGTTTAGATAAGCTTTTTACAGTTTTTTTTCTCAAAAGGCTGTTCAATTTTTCAGACTGCTCCAAAAAAGCGGCTTCCGAGGATTTAGTAGTGGGTAATTTGCTTTCGAAATCGAGAGACTTTGCTGGGGATATTACTAGTTTCATACTTTAATTGTTGCTATTGGCGATTGCTTTTAGCACATCCTTTTTTATTATAGTTACACATTTGTATGCCACTAAATTACAAATAGTATTGGCTTAAAAAAATTGAACCTATAGGATTTTTAAATGTTTAAATATGCATTTGCTATGGTAATTCCCTTTGGTTTAAGCATTTTAATCCACAACAGTTTTCACCTTCCTAAATTTCAAGAAAGTGATAATAAATCAAGCTGTCTTAAAAACAACTTGGCTTTTTTGGTAGACATTTTAATTATCGATATGTAAAGCGTAGCTTCTCCATTTTTCTATACATTGTTGCATGTCGTCCGGAATGGGTGTACTAAACTGCATCATTTCTCCTGATTCAGGATGTTTAAACCCTAATGTTTTAGCATGCAAAGCCTGACGTGGTAGCACTTTAAAACAATTATCTACAAATTGTTTATATTTAGTAAAAGTAGTGCCTTTTAAAATGCGTTCACCGCCGTAGCGTTCATCATTAAAAAGAGTATGCCCAATGTGTTTCATATGCACACGTATTTGATGCGTTCTGCCCGTTTCAAGTTTGCACGCCACTAAAGTGACATACGTTAAACGCTCTAAGACTTTGTAGTGCGTTACCGCTGGTCTTCCGTTTTCAGCCTCATCATCACTATAAACTGTGTTTTGAAGTCTATTCTTGGGATGACGGCCTATATTACCTTCTATCTTGCCTTCATCGTCTTCCATATTCCCCCATACAATAGCCACATATTCGCGCTCACTGGTTTTGTCTTTAAACTGCTTTGACAAATGCGCCATTGCATGTTCTGTCTTGGCGACTACCAAAAGCCCCGTGGTATCTTTATCTATTCTATGAACTAAACCTGGTCGATCGCTGGAGTTATTAGGTAAATTATCGAAATGATAAATCAACGCATTTATTAAGGTTCCGGAGTAATTACCATGTCCAGGATGTACAACCATACCTGCTGGTTTATTGATGACCAAAAGGGCCTCATCTTCATAAACGATGTCTAATGGTAAATCTTCGCCAACTAGCAAATTCTCAAATGGAGGATGCTCAAACAACACACGAATACTGTCCATAGGCTTCACTTTGTAATTTGATTTTACAGGAATATCGTTAACATAAATATTTCCGTTTTTCGCTGCTGCTTGAATTTTATTTCGAATGGCGTTTTCAATACGGTTCATCAAGTATTTATCAATACGTAAGGGCGCTTGCCCTTTATCTACTGTAAACGCGTGATGCTCGTATAATTCATTATCCTCTTCCGGCAATTGTGGTGTATAGTCTTCCATTCTTTTTAACGATTCCCATTTCCTAAAACAACATCTATCGTTGACATTTTTGGAAGTAATTCGTCTTTTTTTATTTTTCGGTTTTGGTAGCGCATGCTTACCACTTCATCTTTTCCTAAATCATCCACGTAGGATATTTTTCCTATTTGAAACCCTAAAGATTCTAACGTTGGTTTAGCCTGACGAAAGGTTTTACCAACTAAATTGGGTACGGCTATTTTTCTATAGCCCGATGGATTTAGAGTAATATATATTTTTCGATTTTCTTTTACCTTTTCTCCTGGCACAGGATTTTGATCAATTACAGCGTATTTTGGAAAATCTGGATTATAATTAGCAGAGTCTTGAATTGCCATCACTAGGTTATTATTGCCTAATTCTATTTTAGCAACACTTATAGACTTTCCTTTTAAATTTGGCACGGTTTCAAAATTACCATGATTAGTCGTAACGTTTAACCATTTTAGAATTATAAAACATAAAACAACTATAGCTGCAACGGCTAAAGCGAGTTGCTTTAAAAACACTTTACTGGTGATAAAATTAATAATACTCATGTTCAAATTTAGGTTAAAGATGGTTCGGCAAATATATAAAAACTAAAAGGTTTTTCGTTTGAAATGAAATAATACGTATGTAACATTATTGCTTCTCAAATAATTCAAAATATTTCTTGATGTTTTTAAAATGCAAGACGTTTAAATTATATTTTAGCTAAACTAATAGAAGTGCGTATTATTGTATCCTTTTGGGTTTTTATAACACATACGTTTCATTTTATTAATAGCATCGTTAAAGTGCATCTTTAACGCAATTGAAAGACAACAAAAAAATGAAAAAAAATATTGCTATAATAATGGGTGGCTATTCTAGCGAATACCAAATTTCGTTAAAGAGTGGAAATGTCGTTTACCGCGCTTTGGATAAAGATAAATATAACGTCTATCGCGTTCATATCTTTAAAGAAAAGTGGGTGTGCATTGATTCTAATACTGTCGAGTTTCCAATAGACAGGAATGATTTTTCAGTAATTATAGAGAACACTAAAATCTCTTTTGATTGCGTGTTTAACGCTATTCATGGTTCTCCTGGAGAGGATGGTTTAATGCAAGCTTATTTTAATCTTATTGGTCTACCACAAACCAGTTGCGACGCTTATCAAGCTGCGCTTACTTATAATAAAAGAGATTGCTTGAGTGTTTTAAAACCGTATGGTATTTTAACTGCCGAAAGTTATTACTTGAATCTTGGGGACCGAATTAATGACACCGAAATTATAGAAAAAGTAGGTCTTCCATGCTTTGTAAAAGCAAATAAAGCCGGCAGTAGTTTCGGAATTACTAAAGTTTATAAAATTGAAGATCTAAAACAAGCTATCCAGGTTGCCTTTAAAGAAGATGATGAAATTATTATTGAATCTTTTCTCGACGGCACGGAAGTTTCTGTAGGCGTCATTACCTATAAAGGAGAAACAAAAGTGTTACCTATTACAGAAATTGTGAGTGAAAATGATTTTTTTGATTACGAAGCTAAGTACATGGGGAAATCTCAAGAAATCACCCCTGCGAGAATTACAAAAGAGCAAGAAAACAAAGTAACAACCCTTGCTAAAAAAGTATATGAAGTCTTAAAGATGAAGGGCTATTCTCGTAGTGAATTTATATTTCAAGATGGTGAACCACACTTGCTAGAGGTAAATACCGTACCCGGATTAACCAACGAAAGTATTTTACCTCAACAGGCTGCAGAAGCTGGTATTGGCATGCAAGAACTCTTTGATAGTGCTATTGAAGCGGCTTTGAAAAATAATAACTAACTTTATCTAAAATTAATACTGTTCTCCTCTTAGTGAGAAACATAAAATAACCGAGAATGAAGCGCGCACTTTTTCCAGGGTCCTTTGACCCCATCACCCTTGGCCACTACGACATTATAGAACGAGCCATTACGCTTTTTGACGAAGTTATTGTTGCCATTGGTGTGAATTCTGATAAAAAATACATGTTCCCATTAGAGCAACGTATGGACTTTATTAGAGAGGCCTTTAAGGATGAACCAAGAATTAAAGTGATGTCGTATAAAGGTTTAACGGTTGATTTTTGTAAAGAATTAGACATTAAGTTCATTCTTCGTGGGCTTCGTAATCCAGCAGATTTTGAGTTTGAAAAGGCCATTGCTCATACCAACCGTGATCTGGCACCCATTGAGACTGTTTTTTTATTAACCGCGGCAAAAACATCTTATATTGCCTCCTCTATAGTTAGAGACGTTATTAGAAATAATGGAGATTATACCAAACTAGTCCCTAAGAGTGTAAGAATTAAGCAGTAGCGCGCTTATGTTTTTTTATAGCTTTATTTAAAGCTTCTACAAATTCTGAAGTAATAAACGGTTTTAAAACATAACCATCGAGTTCATATTTCTCAATTTTAAACTCTACTTCTTCCGAAGAAGCTGCTGTTAAAGCTACAATAGGGATGTCCCTATTAAATTCCCGTATATGCTCTGTTGTTTCATAGCCATTTAGTCCGGGCATATGTAAATCCATTAAGATACAGTCGAATGCCTTAACTTTTACTAAATCTATTGCCTTTCTACCGAGAATCAACTGCTTCCGAATTTATATTCAACTGGCCTAAAACACGCTTTGTAACCAATCTATTAATTCTATTATCATCAACAATTAAAATGTTACTGCCTTCAATTTCCTTTAGTTGCAGATCATACAGTTCAACTATATTATTGTTTTTTTGACTTTTTTTAAGTGCCAATTCAAAAAAGAAAGTACTCCCTTTTCCTTCTTCACTTTCTAATTGCACTTTACTACCCATAGCCGTAACTACACGTTTTACTATAGAAAGCCCTAAACCTGTTCCTTTATAAGACTTCTCTACTTTTGCATGCTCTTGATAAAAATCCTCAAACACTTGATGTTGTTTCTCTTTAGGAATACCAACGCCAGTATCTGCAACTTCGAAATAAAGCTTTATATCGTCTTCTAATTCCTCTAGTTTTTTTATGGTGACTGTTATACGACCATTATTAGTGAATTTTACAGCATTGGAAATTAAGTTTATGAAAATTTGAGAAATTTTTAAAGAATCTCCAACCAGTACATCCGGAATAGAGTTATCATAAACGAGATGAATTGTATTATTACTATCCCGTAATGCAAACTCTAAGCTTTCAATAATATTAGATAGTATGTTTTTTAAATCGAAATCCAACAGTTGTATTTTCATGGTTCCAGACTCCACTTTATTAAGTTCCAATACATTGTTTACTAGTGATAGCAAGTGATTTCGAGAAAATTGCAACGACTCTAAGTATTCTCTATGTCTTACATTAACATCTTCTCTAAGTAGTAAGTTAGACAACTCAATAACAGCATATAAAGGCGTACGTAATTCATGACTAATTTCTGAATAAAAATCACTTTTGACTTTAGATAAGTTTTCTGCTCTTTCTTTTGCTTGTTTTAATTCTTTAGCCTTTACATATAACAAAAAAGCCAACAATAATAATACTAAAACAAATAAGCCCAAAATTATATTATATCCTTTAGTTTCTGTAATAATTACTTCTTGTAATGCATTTTCCTTTTCTTTAAGTTTTAATTTTAAACTATTTTCCTTTAAAAAATTATCTGCCTCTACTTGCTTTGCCTTCTCAAATTGTTCTATAGTAGATAGAGAGTCTTTTACTGTTACATAAGCATTTAAAGCCGTATATGCTTTTTCGAAATTTTTATCTTCAGCGTTTATAATTGAGACCGTAGAATGTGCACCTGCTAAAACATTTAAATAATTATATTTTTCAGAAAAAGTTATGGTCTTATTATAGTATTCTGTAGATTTTTTGTAGTTACCTAACTTATAGTGAACAAAAATAAGAATTTGAGAAATTTCACCGATAATAGCATCTCCTTCATAATAACGTTCTGCTACAGATTCTGCTTTAGAAAGATAAATTAGCCCCTGCTCATAATCATTATCGTTGTCGTCATTCTGTGCTACAAAATTTAATCCAATATTAAAAAGCGGGTAAACAGATTGTTTGGGAGACTTGCTCTTTTCTGCTAATTTTAATGATTTTTTAAAAAATGAACTTGATTTCGTAAAGTCTCCATATACTCTGTAATTAACACCTAGATTACTATAGGCTAGAATAATTTTAGAGGTATCTTTTAGTTTTATATATAAATCCTTCGCCTTAAATAAATAATGAAAACTTAAAGAATCATTACTAACAAAATAATGAGCATTACCGAGAACATTATAAGCTCGTGCTCTTAGATTATCATCATTGACTTCAATAGAATATTCAAGTACTTTGGTTCCTATTTCTATAGCTTCTCCATATTTATTTCGTTGGCAAAGTTCAAATGCGCTATCTATTTCTTTGTACATTGGATCAATAGAAGTTTCTGACTCCTGTTGCGCGTGTGTTGTTACAATAGAGATCAATAAAAAGACCAAGTTATAGTAAATCTTCTTCATTTGGGGTCCAATTTCTAAACAGCAATGTAATAAAAAAAACAACATAAAATGCGTTTCGTCGAAAAAAAAGATACTTTTGTCGAGTTTTTACGGTTTTAACCTTACTTTTTAGTTCTCATTTTTGTAACTCGAAAGTAGTTTAGATCTGCTGCTAAATGATATCGAAAATTATAAATATCTTCGAAAATCACTTCTCTAAATTCCGGGCTTACTTTATGAAGTAACTCTTTAAAATCTTCACTTAAAGGTTTTAATTTTATGCTTTTGATTTCAGCTTCATATTTTTCAACATGATTGAAAATAGCTTCTAATACAGAACTAATTGCTCTACGAAAAATGCAATCACATCTATTTTTGAATTTTACGCATAACTCTAAAACTAGAATATAAAGATTTCATAACGATCATAAACAAAAACTCCAACAACTTAGCAAGGGATTCTAGCTCAATTACAGCAAGAGATGTCATTAGAAATAATAGTGATTACAATACATTAACATCCAAAATTGAATGCGTTACGTTGTAATTTCATTTCTGTTTTGTGTTGCCTTGTTAATAGTTTCAACAAAATCTACGGTAAAAAATGGTTTCATGATATAACCATCCATATCATAATCATAAATCTTACTTTCTACTTCTTCAGTAGATGCTGCCGTTAAAGCAACAATGGCTATCTCCTGATTAAATAATCTAATCTGCTTGGCTGTTTCATAACCATCTAATTCCGCATATGTAAATCCATTAAAATACAATCGAAATGTTCTGTCTTAATAATCTCAATAGCCTCTGCTCCGAAGCCACAGCTTTAGCTTTTATATCTAATTGATCTAATACTTTCCGAGTGACTAATTGATTAATTTTATTATCATCTACAATCAAAATATTAAAATCCTTAATCTGTTGTAAATGATTTTCATAGATTACTGTTGGCAACTCCTCTTTTTTGCTTTTTGCAAAATCAAGTTCAAAGAAAAAAGTAGCCCCTTCGTATTCTTTACTTATGACCTTTATGTCGCTATTCATTGCCATAAGAATACGCTTTACTATAGATAAGCCTAAACCTGTGCCTTTATAGGATTTGGAATTCTTAGAATGTTCCTGGTAGAAATCCTCAAATACTTGTCCTTGATTCTCTTGAGAAATTCCCAATCCATTATCTGAGACTTTAAAATATACAGTCACCCTTTCATCAAAATCTTCTACTTTAGTAATAACAACATCTATATGACCATCGTTAGTGAATTTTATAGCATTTGAAATTAAATTAATTAAAACTTGGGATAATTTTAAAGAATCTCCCTGTAATAAATCCGGAATACTGCTGTCATAATTTAAATGGATAGTATTATTACTATCGCGTAACGCATATTCTAAGCTGTCTATAATATTAGAAATAAGCTGTTTTAAATCAAAATCTGAAATTTGTAACTTCATTTTTCCGAGACTCTACTTTGTTTAACTCTAAAACATTATTAATCAAAGACATGAGGTGATTTCCTGAAAATTTTAGGGACTCTAAGTATTCTTTATGTGTGGCATTTACATTTTCTTTTAACAAGAGTCCTGATAATTCTATTACCGCATACAAAGGTGTTCTCAATTCGTGGCTAATTTCAGAGTAAAACTCACTTTTGGTTTTAGATAAATTCTCAGCCCTGTCTTTCGCGCGTTTTAATTCTTTGTTCTTATGATACAACAAAAAAGCTAACAATAATAAAGCGGTAATGAATACAACCAAAACTATATTATACCCTCTGCTCTCTGAAATAAGAGATTCTTGGATGGCATTTTCTTTTTCTTTAAGCTTCAATTTTACATCATTTTCTCTTAGAAAATTATCTGCTTCTACTTGCTTTGCCCTTTCAAATTGTTCAATAGAATAGACTGAGTCTTTTACTTCAATATACTCACTTAATACCGAATAGGCCTTTTCAAAGTTTTTGTTTTCAGCATTTATATAAGCAACATTAGAATGTGCGTCGGCTAAAACATCTAAATAGTTATACTTTTTGGTAAAATCTATGGTTTTATTATAGTACGCCAAAGATTTCTTTGAATCCCCCAACTTATGATACACATAAATTAAAATTGAAAAGATTTCACCTATTATAGCTTCCCCTTCATAATACCGTTCGGCAAGGGTTTCTGCCTTAGAAAGGTATTCAAGACTTTCTTTATAATTATTATCTTCTTCGTTTTGATGATTGATCAGGTTAACACCAATGTTGTAAAGGGGGTACACCGATTGTATAGGGGATTTACTTTTTTGTGCGACCTCTAATGATTTTTTAAAAAAAGTGCTTGATTTCTCAAGGCTGTCATAAGCTCTGTAATTAACTCCAATATTATTATAGGCAATAATAATCCTAGAGGTATCTTTTAGTTTAATAAATAAATCTTTGGCCTTAAATAAATAATCAAAACTTAAAGAGTCATTGTTCACAAAATAATGCGAATTTCCTAAAACATTAAATGCTCTAGCTCTAAGATGGTCGTCCTTGACCTTAATCGAATAGTTAAGTACTTTGGTGCTTATTTCTATGGCTTCCCCATATTTGTTGCGTTGACAAAGTTCAAATGCTCTTTCTATTTCATTATACATCGCATCAATAGGAGGCTCTGTGTCCTGTTGTGCTTGCAATGACACCATGGAAATTAATAAAAGAACAAGACTAAAATAGGTCTTCTTCATTGGGGTAAAATTTCTGTTTCGCAATGTAATGAAAAAACCCATAAACCAGCATTTCAACATAAAAAATACTACTTTAATCGGTTTTTTATGCTTTTTACACGACTTTATAGACTACAGTTTATATTCTGAAAGAGATTTAGTAAAACGTTCGGATCGGCTGCTAAATGGTATCGCGGATCATCAATATCTTCTATAATGACTGCTCTAAATTTCGGACTCGCCTTATACAGTAACTCTTTACAATCTTCACTTAAATGTTTCAATTTAATGCTTTTGCCTTCGGCTTCATATTTTTCAACCAAATTGAAAATGGCTTCTAATGCAGAGTGATCGCTTACACGAGACTCAACAAAATCAATTTCTACTCTATCCGGATCATTTTTTGCATCGAATTTATCGTTAAACGCTGTAATACTTCCGAAGAATAATGGGCCCCAAATTTCATAAACCTTAGTTCCATCATCCTTTACCCGTTTTCTCGCTCTAATTTTCTTTGCATTTTCCCAGGCAAAAACTAAGGCAGAGATGATGACCCCAACAAAAACAGCTATCGCTAAATCATAAATAACCGTTACGGCACTAACAATGACCAATACAAAGGCATCTGTTTTGGGTATTTTACGCATAATTCGGAAACTAGACCAAGCAAAGGTTTCAATAACCATCATAAACATGACACCAACCAATGCCGCGATAGGAACCTGCTCTATTAATTTATCTGTAAATAAAATAAAGGTTAACAATGTTATAGCGGTCATGATACCGGATAAACGTCCACGCCCTCCAGCATTGATATTAATTACGGTTTGGCCAATCATGCCACAACCTCCCGTACCTCCAAATAAGCCACTCATTATATTTCCGGCCCCTTGA
This sequence comes from Lacinutrix neustonica, assembly GCF_026625145.1. Lineage (GTDB taxonomy): Bacteria > Bacteroidota > Bacteroidia > Flavobacteriales > Flavobacteriaceae > Lacinutrix > Lacinutrix neustonica. Next base: position 1,395,899 of record NZ_CP113088.1, read on the forward strand.
GCGATACATTCTTTATTCCCATTTCCTCCTGGTTTCAGTCAGTTCATCTACTAAATTTAGAGTCATTAAAGATTCTATTAGTCCAACCGAAGCCGCTAGAAAGGCAAATGGTAATATAAATGTTAGGGTGTCCATATTAAAAGGCAAATTTTGCCATAACTCCATATTTGGTGTTGGAAACGCTCCTTTTAAACCGGTTCCTCCACCTTCAATAATGTAGGAACCTACTGTGTTTACTTCTATTCCGGCAAAAACAACTATAAACGTAGTGATTAAAATAGCGGTTAAAGAAGCTGGAATTTTCTTAGTCCATCTAGGTAGTACCCAAATAATGAACATGGTTAACGCCACCAAACCAATCATCATATACAACTCTTCGCCTTGCATATAAGTGCTTATATATTCTTTTACACCATCCTTAGAAATCGCGACCTTTTTGTGTGTAAACATTTTTACTTGCGCCTGTAAAATGACAATCGCTAAACCATTAACAAAACCCATCATTACCGAATGCGGAATTAAACGCACAAATCGGCCCAGTTTAAAAACACCTGCTCCTATTTGAATGAATCCCATTAATATCACACAAGCCAAAAGATAAAAATAGCCCATGTTATCTATAGGCTGGTCAAACAACATACCTTTAGTATGACCTTCGGCTATCATGGTTACAAAGATAACGGCTACGGCACCTGCAGCTCCGTAAATCAACCCTGGACGACCACCAAAAATAGCCGTAATTAAACCAATAATAAAGGCTCCTGAAAGCGCCACTAAAGGATCAATTTGTGCTACAAAAGCAAAAGCAACAACTTCGGTATCATAGCTAAAGAGACTGTAATCCCTGCTAAAATATCACTTTTTGCATTTGCTGTTTGTTTTCTAAAATATGCTGTCATAACCACTGTTTTTCAAGCGGCAAAAGTACGTTTAATTGTGATATTAGCAAAGATGCAATTGCTATATTTGTTTCACATAAATTTACTAAATCGTTTGAAATGAAGAAAAGAGTACTCGCTGCATTAATTATTTTCTGTTTTAACTGTGATTCAAAAAAAGAATATGATTTCACTACCGTTTTTGAAACCTCTGAAGGCACAGAAACTGCAACTTACTACGAAACGATTCAATATTATGAAAATTTAGCAGACTACTATCCCGAAATCTCAATAGATTCTATAGGTGAAACCGATTCAGGAAAACCATTACATACCGTTACCTTTAATCCGGAATCCCATTTCGATTTTTCGGAAATTAGAAAAGAAAAACGCCTCCTTTTGATTAATAATGGTATACATCCCGGAGAAAGTGATGGTATCGATGCCACCATGCTCTTATTTAGAGACCTTGCACAAGGCAAAATTGAAGCACCAAAACATACCGTTATCGTGACGATTCCTATTTATAATGTTGGCGGTAGTTTAAACCGCAACACGGGGACACGAACCAATCAAAATGGGCCTAAAGCCTATGGCTTTAGAGGCAATGCACGCAATTACGATTTAAACCGAGATTTTATTAAAAACGACACCAAAAACGCAAGAACATTTGCCAAAATTTTTCATAGGATAAACCCGGATGTGTTTATTGACAACCACGTAAGTAATGGTGCAGATTATCAGTACACCTTAACACATTTATTTACACAACATAATAAATTAGGGGGTGATTTAGGCCACTATTTACATTCTGAAATGATGCCAAAACTAGAACAAAAATTAGACGCTAAACAATGGGACATTACCCCTTATGTCAACGTTTTTAATACGGTTCCTGAAAAAGGTTTTTCTCAATTTATGGATTCACCAAGATACTCTACAGGTTACACAACTTTGTTTAACACCCTAGGGATGATGGTAGAAACACACATGCTAAAACCTTATAAACAACGTGTGGAAGGCACTTATGAACTTATGAAAAGTATGTTAGTGATCATTGACGAAGACTATAAAAAAATAAAAGCACTGCGTCAAGATTTTAATAAAACGCTAATCGCAAAAAACAGTTATCCGTTACAGTGGGCAATAGACACGACACAAGAAACGACTTTAAACTTTAAAGGTTTTGAAGGCAATACAATAGAGAGCCCGCTTACCGGAGCGACACGTTTAAAATACGACACGGCTAAACCGTTTAATAAACAGATTACTTATCAAAACTATTTTAAACCTTCTTTAGAAGTAACTCTACCAACGGCGTATGTGATTCCTCAAGGTTGGTGGCAAATCTTAGACCTATTAGAATTAAACCGTGTGACATTTAAAGTGTTAGAAAAAGACACGTTGCTTCCTGTAACCTCATATAAAATTGACAACTACGAAACACGTAAGGAAGCCTATGAAGGCCATTATTCGCATTATAATACTACAGTAAAAAGGACCCAAGAGAAAATCAACTTTAAAAAAGGCGATTACATTGTTGACACGAATCAATATGCTTTACGCTATTTACTAGAAACTTTAGAACCACAAGCTCCCGATTCTTTTTTTAATTGGAATTTTTTTGATACCATTTTACAGCAAAAAGAGGGGTTCTCTCCCTATGTTTGGGAAGATAAAGCAGAAAGCTTATTAGCAAAAAACCCGAATTTAAAAGCAGCCTTTAAGAGTAAGAAAGCGAATGAACCTGACTTTGCAAGCAATTGGTATGCACAATTGGATTGGCTACATAAAAACAGTGAAAACTACGAGAAAGCGCATTTACAATATCCTGTTTATAGAATAGAGTAACATCTTTTTATCGCGCGTCTAAAATAAATATAAAAACCTAGAAAACAACATTTTAATTAAAAAACAAAGTGCAAAACGAATATTTTATACTACTCTAAAAATATTTTCAACACGATGTAAAACCAATTATAAAATACTATAATTTTGTTTAAAATACATATCGCGTTTTACGCCTTAAATGAATAAATATATCGTTGTCAATCAACCTGAAAAATGGCATTTTTCGACTGAAAATATTACAGTAATATCTTCACAAGACTACCTTACCAATCCGCAGTTTTCACTTTTGAAGAATGCTAGAATATTTAACCTTTGTAAAGACTATAGTTATCAATCCAAGGGCTATTATGTTTCACTTTTAGCAGAAGCTAGAGGCCATTTAGCGATACCCACAGTTAGAAATATAGTCGATTTAAAAACCTTGAAACTGGTAAAAATCGTTTCAGACGAGTTCGATGATGTGATTCAACAAAGTTTAAAAAACATTAAATCCGAGAGAATTCACATTGAGTATTTATTTTGGTCAAAATGTGGCACAGAAATACAAAGAACTTAGTAGCTTATTTTATAAGCATTTTCAAGTCCCTTTTTTACGTGTGAAATTTTACCACAGTACGAAATGGAACATACAAAGTATTAAAGCCATTTCTGAGTCTGAAATTCCAAACGAACATTTAGAAAGTGTTCACGTTTTTGCTAACCAATATTTCTCTAAAAAACGGTATGACACGCCTAAATTGGTGACTTCAGATTTTGATCTGGCGATTTTAGTGAACCCAAATGATCCCGCACCACCAAGTAATTCTAAAGCATTAAAAAAGTTTATAGATGTCGCCGAAAAGATGAATATTTATGCTGAATTTATTGAGCCTAAAGATTTAAGTCGCTTATCTTCTTTTGACGCCTTATTTATTCGCCAAAGCACAGAAGTTAATAATGAAGCCTATGCCTTTGCTCGCAAAGCACAGCAAGAAGGTCTTGCCATTATTGACTACCCGGAGGCTATTTTAAAATGCTGTAATAAAGTATTCATGGCAGAAGCACTAAATAATGCCCATATTGCTACGCCAAAAACGGTCATTGTACATAAAGACAACCGAGAAGTGGTATTAAAGCAAGTGGGGCTGCCTTGTGTTTTAAAGGCTCCTGACTCTACCTTTTCTTTTGGTGTAAAAAAAGCAAAAACAGAAACAGAATACCATACATTGGTCTCTGAAATGCTTAAGGAATCTGACCTAATTATTGCACAAGAGTTTTGTCCATCAGATTATGATTGGCGCATTGGCATTATTGACGACAAACCCTTTTTTGCCTGCAAGTATTATATGGCAAAAGGGCATTGGCAGATTTATAACTGGAGTGCCAAGAAAAAAAATGACCAAGATGGTGACGCAGACTGCTTACCTATTGAAGACGTTCCCAAAGACGTGTTACATATGGCTGTAAAATCGGCCAAACTTATGGGTAAAGGCTTATATGGCATTGATATAAAAGTGGTAGACAACAAACCGATGGTTATAGAGATTAACGATAATCCGAATATTGATTTTGGTGTAGAAGACGCCTACTATGGTGAGTTGATATATACTAAAGTCCTTTCTGCACTAAAAAAACGCTTAGAATAACATGGGTAAAAAATATCATCTCTTCGAAGTTTTTGGTATCGAATTAGAATACATGCTTATTGATGCCTCGTCTTTTAAGATTGCGCCTATCGTGGACAGGTTATTAACAACAAAAAATGGGGCATTAACCTCAGATATTGATAATGGAACGGTCGCCTGGAGTAATGAGTTGGTCGCACATGTGGTTGAGATAAAAACGAATGGCCCAACAAGAGATTTAGACACGCTTTCAGAAGATTTTCATAAAAACGTATTAGAAATAAACCGTCTTTTAAAATCACAAAACACAAAATTACTACCTACGGCATGTCACCCATTAATGAATCCTTTAAAGGACACACGGCTTTGGAAACACAGCTATAGTGAGGTGTACGAGTTGTATAACCGTATTTTTGATTGTAAAGGCCACGGTTGGAGTAATGTGCAAAGCACGCATATAAACTTACCATTTTATGATGATAAGGAATTTGAAAAACTTCATGCTGCCATTCGAATTATTTTACCACTATTACCAGGGCTTTGTGCGAGTTCTCCCATTTTAGAAGGTAAAATTACTGGTTTTAAAGATACGCGTCTCGGAATACTATAAGAATAATCAAAAAGAAATCCCTGAAATGACTGGCTTGGTTATCCCCGAACGCGTTTTTAGTAAAGTCGATTATTATGCCACCATTTTTGAACCGATTAATAAAGCGATTAAAACCTACGACCACAACAATATTTTAGACCACCATTTTCTAAATTCTCGTGGCGCCATAGCTCGTTTTGACAGAAACGCCATCGAAATAAGATTAGTAGATATTCAAGAGTGCCCAAAAGCAGATATTGCTATATGTGTATTGATTATAGAAGTCTTAAAAAAACTAGTTAACGGTGATTTAGCTAGCTTAAAAGATCAAAAAAAATGGGTAAAACAAGACTTGTTTGCCATTCTTAATGCGACCATAAAAGATGCCGAAAATCACAGCATTTCTAATCTTGACTATTTGGGATTATTTAATATAAACATGGATGCTTCAGTAAAAAATATTTGGAAACACTTATACGAGTTAACAAAAGACAACATCACTGAAGACTATAGAAACGCCATTGAAATCATATTAGAACATGGTACCCTATCGACTAGGATTGTTAATGCGTTACAAGAAGATACCACAGAAAAAAACATTCGATGTATATATAATCAATTAGCAGATTGTTTAGAAAACAACAGCCTTTTTATTCCAAAACATTAAAATGGATCTTGTGTTAACTTGTGAGCATGGCGGTAATATTATCCAGAAGAATATTCTCCTCATTTCTATAATCAAGACGTGCTACACTCGCATAAAGGTTATGATTTAGGTGCTTTAGACTTGTTTTATTACTTACAACCCTTAGCCACCTATTCTAATTATAGTGAAACGAGCAGACTATTAATAGAATTAAACCGGTCCTTACATCACCAGTCCTTATTTTCAGAGTTCACTAAGTCACTAACTCTTGAAGCAAAGAAAGCAATAATAAAAGACCACTATAACCCTTATAGAAATACCGTAGAAACTCACATAAAAGAACTTCTTAAGAATAACAGAAAGGTTTTACATCTGTCCATTCATTCATTCACGCCTGTTTTAAATAACATGGTAAGACCTTGTGATATTGGTCTTCTTTATGATGCATCTAGACCTAATGAAAAACAATTGGCATTAAAACTTAAGCAAGCCATAACCGTTATTAACCCGCATTGGAGAATTCGGTTTAACTATCCATACTTGGGTAAGGCAGACGGGTTTACGACCTATTTAAGGAAACAAACACCAGAAGAATACATAGGCCTTGAGATTGAAATCAATCAGAAGTTTTCTAGAAAAAACACACTAGATCTTCAGTTAAAAAAAGACCTCTATAGTACTATAAATAATGTGATTAGAAGCTAAAACCAACTTTGTCTTATTAAAGCAACACCATGCAGCTAGCAGCTAATGAACGCCTGTTTTCATTCACTTCATTTGAATGGTACAGACGTAAAATCACGTTCTAAATAAGCAACTTAATATTCGCATAAGAGTTCTCTAAAGCGGCTTCTGAAGCCTGCTTATTTAACCATTCAACCTTTGTGATGCCTTCATTCTCTTGGGGCAAAAGTACGCCCTCATACTCTGTAGTCATTTCAAACCAATACGTGATTTTTACTTTAAGCTTTCCATTACGTCTAAACAAATGGTAAGTCGTCTCTAAAGGCTTATTTATTTTTAAACCCGCGACGCCTGTTTCTTCTTCAACTTCTCTTATGGCTGTATTTTCAATAGTTTCCTTTCCTTCAGCTTTACCTTTAGGCAAATCCCACTTGTCATTTCTGTATATAAATAAAATGGCTTGATCTTTATTATAAACTTTCCCACCACCAGCAATAACATTAGGTAGTTTTTTTAAGAATTTTTTTAATATGGTGTCTTTGTTATGGTGAATTAACCGCACATGACTTATTTTCTTTTTTTTCAAAGCATTGAGGACCTGCTCCATATCAACACCTTTAAGTAAGAAATTTTTAAAATCGGTTTCTTTTTCAACTTCTGTAGTTAAAATAATTGGTTTGTCGTTTACAAAAATACGATACATCATAGTATGTCGAACAGTTAGTGGTGGTAAAAGTATTATTTTTTGCTTTAGTTTCTTATATCTTAAAAAGATATTTTTTTGTGCTATCAAGTAATACTTAAAATGAAATTAGTGTTATTTTTGCAACTATGATTTTTGACAAACACATTGCCGAGACAAGCCGCCAAAGTTTTACTTCAGGTAAACGCTATTAAGTTAAAACCTCAAGACCCATTTACCTGGGCTTCAGGTTGGAAATCTCCAATTTACTGTGACAATCGCATTGTCCTGTCTTTCCCTCCTATTCGAAATTACATACGTGAGGAAATGAGTAAGTTTATTGAGCAACACTATGGGAAACCGGATGTTATTGCTGGTGTAGCAACAGGTGCTATAGGAATTGGTATGTTAGTCGCAGAGTATATGGGACTGCCGTTTGTATATGTTAGACCCGAAGCTAAAAGTCATGGAAGACAAAATCAAATTGAAGGCTTTCCGGAAAGCGGACAAAATGTAGTTGTTATTGAAGACCTCATTAGCACAGGAAAAAGTAGTCTCAATGCTGTTAGAGCCTTAAAGAAGGCTAATGTCAATGTTAAAGGAATGGTTGCTATCTTTACCTATAGTTTTGATATTGCTAAACAAAATTTTCAAGCTGAGAATATCGAATTAAACACTTTAAGTAACTATGAGAATTTACTACTTGAAGCAGTAGAGGCAAATTATATTACTCAAGAACAATTAGAAACTTTAGCAGATTGGAATGCCAATCCTGCAGAATGGAACCCTAAAATATAGCTTATAGCGACGCTTCATTAATTATGCGTCTAAATGATTATTTTCATCTTGCCTTCAAACACCTCAATAACAACCAATACAACACATAGAATGAACTTAGAATCACAAAAAGTAACACTACAAAAATCGGCTCAAGAGACCTTTGATTTTTTAAATACTATTAAAAATTTCGAAATGTTAATGCCGAGAAAACATTAGTAAATTTGAAGTTATAGATGAAGAAAAATTTCTATTTGCTCTAAAAGGCATGCCGTGAAATCATTCTAAAAAAGAAAGAAGCTATTCCAACAAGTAAAATTGTTTTAGGAGCAGCTGGAGGCAAAATTGATTTTTCATTGATTGCTAATATTACCGAAATTGATGCAAATACTAGTGAAGTTCAATTAAAATTTGAAGGCGAATTTAACGCGATGATGGCTATGATGATTAAAGGCCCAATAAGTAAATTTATTGAAACCTTAGCGACTAATATGAAAACCGCGGTTTAATAGCGTAACTTGATTTCATTTAAGGTAAATTCTTTAACAATGGTATCCTCTAGTAAAACAATGAGGCTTCCTGTATTAGAAATGCCTTGAATAAATCCGAGAAAACAATTCACCTTTAGCATTTTCAAATGTTGAAGGTTTGTTTTTTCTAAAAAGCTGTGATTCATACGCTGCTCTAAGTACTTCGGTATTCCCCGCGTCTAAAAGCGTAAAGTAGTGGTTTAAATGTATCAATACTTGTTGAAGTATTTCATCCAAGTCATAGGTTTGTCCGCTAATCTTTTTTAAAGACGAGGCACGAGGTAGCTGTTCAAATTCAATTTGATTAACATTTAACCCAATCCCAATAATACTGTAAGCGAGGCTGTTTTTTTTAATGACATTTTCAATCAAAATACCGCCAACTTTTTTGTCTGCTGACAAAATGTCGTTAGGCCATTTCACAAACAATTTAGGGATATTATAAGCCTTTAATGTACGGGTTATTGCTAAGGCAACTACAATACTTAGATAGAATTGGTTGTCAAACGTTACTCCGTTAAGATACTTAAACACGCTAAAAGTAAGGTTTTTTGAGGATTTAGAGTTCCACGCATTACCCATTCTCCCTTTGCCCTTCGTTTGTACTTTAGCCGTGACTACGGTATAATCTTCAAGCGCCTCTGCACTGCTAATCTCTTTCAAGAACGTGTTTGTAGAATCGATGGCATCAAGTTTGATTATACGCATATATAATGGTTATCTTCGTAGTTAAAATAAATTGCAAAAAATCTTATGATTAATTTAAAGTATAAAGAACCAAAAAATAATAACTTTGCACAAATTAAATCTTATTAATGGTTAAAGAACAAGCGAACTCAGATATACTAATTACAACAATAATTGGTGGCATTGAAGATGTAAAAGGAAAAGATATAAATATTCTAGATTTAAGAGAACTTGAAAATACCGTTTGCGATTACTTCGTTATTTGCGAAGGCACCTCAAACACTCAAGTTAATGCTATCGTTAACTCTATCCGAGAAGAAAGTTAGTAAAGAACTAAAAGACAAGCCTTGGCATATTGAAGGCGAAGACAACGCAGAATGGATTTTAATGGATTATGTTAATGTCGTGGTTCATGTGTTTCAAAAACACATTCGCGAATATTACGACATTGAAAGTCTATGGGGGGATGCAAAAACCACAATAATTGAATCAAAATTTTAAATCCATTTCATGGCAGAAAAAAATAAAAAACAAGAAGCACCTAAGAAACCAAAATTCAATCCATATTGGATTTCAGGAGGCTTAATATTAGCATTAATATTTTCTCAATTCTTTTTTAATAATAGTCGAGACGACTCTAGTAAAATAAACACTTCTGAGTTTTTTGAATACCTCGAAAATGGAGATATTCAAAACTTTAAAGTTGTAGGGAATGCTAAAAAAGTAAAAGTTTTTCTTACCAAAGAAGCAAAAGATGAAGCCATTCATAAAAAAGCAGCAGAGCGTTCGGTTTCTGTATTTGGTGGTTCTGTACCAAACTACTATTACGAATATGGTAGTCAAGAAATTTTTGAAGAAACATTTAAACGTATTATAGAGGAAAACGATTTATCGACCCAATACGAATTCGAGACAGAGAGTGGTACTTTTGGAGACCTTTTAATAAATTTCTTACCCTTCATTCTTTTAATCGCAGTATGGATTTTCATCATGCGTAGAATGTCCGGTGGAGCAGGTGGAGGTGCTGGCGGACAGATTTTTAATATCGGAAAATCTAAAGCTAAGCTCTTTGATGAAAACACAAAAGTAAAAACAACGTTTAAAGATGTTGCTGGTCCGGAAGGCGCAAAAGAAGAAATTCAAGAAATTGTAGACTTCCTTAAAAATCCTGAAAAATACACCTCATTAGGTGGTAAAATTCCTAAAGGAGCCCTTCTAGTTGGCCCTCCAGGAACAGGAAAAACATTATTAGCAAAAGCCGTTGCAGGAGAAGCGAAAGTACCTTTCTTCTCACTATCTGGTTCAGATTTTGTTGAAATGTTTGTAGGGGTGGGTGCGTCTCGAGTGAGAGATTTATTTAAACAAGCTAAGGAAAAATCACCAGCTATTATTTTTATAGATGAAATTGATGCTATAGGTAGAGCGCGTGGTAAAAACGCTATGTCGCGGCAGTAATGACGAACGTGAAAATACCTTAAACCAACTGTTAACAGAAATGGATGGTTTTGGCACCAATACGAACGTTATTGTTATCGCTGCCACGAATAGAGCCGATATTTTAGACAAAGCGCTTATGCGTGCTGGACGTTTTGATAGACAAATTTATGTTGATTTACCAAATTTAACAGAGCGTCGTGCTATTTTTGAAGTGCATTTAAGACCCTTAAAGAAAGCCGAAGGCTTAGACATAGACTTCCTTTCAAAACAAACTCCTGGGTTTTACGGTGCAGACATCGCTAATTTATGTAACGAAGCTGCTTTAATTGCCGCAAGAAAGAATAAAAAAGCTGTTGAGAAACAGGACTTTTTAGATGCTGTAGATAGAATTGTTGGCGGATTAGAAAAACGTAGCAACTTATTTTCTGTTGAAGAAAAGAAAACCATTGCTTACCATGAAGCTGGTCATGCTACCGTAAGCTGGTTCTTAGAACACGCAGACCCATTAGTAAAGGTAACTATTGTTCCTAGGGGTCGTTCTCTGGGTGCCGCTTGGTATTTACCTCAAGAAGCTTACATTACCCGAACAAGTAAGTTTTTAGATGAAATTTGTGTGACCATGGGTGGTCGTGCTGCAGAAAAAATTATTTTCGATGAGATTTCAACAGGTGCTTTAAGTGATTTAGAAAATGTAACTAAAAAGGCTAAAGCAATGATCATGATTTATGGCTTGAATGAAAAAGTTGGAAACATTACTTTTTATGATCCAGCTGGTGAAAATGGTTTTGTAAAACCTTACAGTGAAAAAACAGCAGAACTTATTGATGGTGAAATTAAAAACATTGTAGAAACACAATACCTTCGTGCGGTTAATCTCTTAAAATCTAAAAGAGACGTCTTAGATAAATTAGCTGAAAGACTAATAGAACGTGAGGTTATTTTTAAAGACGATCTGGAAGAAATTTTAGGGAAAAGACCTTTTGGTATGCCTGAAAATGAAATCATAAAAGAAGAAGTAAAATAAACCATTTTCTTTTATCAAACTTAAAAATCTCAAAATAACAACCTTTGTTAATTTGAGATTTTTTATATTTGAGAAATACCCAAATTTTTTAGGTCAATAGCAAACATTACATGAGCATATTTAGAAACATTTTTCGTTCTAAATCTAATAAGGAGAAAGAAGAAATAAAAAATCAAGATCGAGGAAAGTACATGCCTCAAATAAAACTCCCAATAGACGAAAGTTTTACCATTAACTTTAAAGCTAACGGAGGGAAGTTTATATATTGTGAAAACCTTAATGAAATTTACGAAAACATTAATCATATTATAGAAGAAAATAATTGGGTAGATAAATTAGGCCATTTCTATGATGACAAATTAAAAGCTAAATTTAAAGATGCTAATTTAAAATTAGGATCTCTAAACGAAGCGACATATTTTTTTACCACTTGTGAAAATTTGATTGCAAATGATGGTTCTATTTTAATCTCCTCCTTACAAATTGCTGAAAAAAGACTCATAGAATTCCCTAATAATTTTATTGTTTTTGCGACCACGAGTCAAATTGTATCAAATATTGGTGAAGGTCTACGTCAAATAAAAAACAAAAACAAAAAAAGAATACCAACTAACATTACGACTATTAAACACTTTAAGGATGTCGATGAAAAAGACTTTTTAAGTTATGGCAGTGCTTCAAAAAACTTATATTTGTTGCTCCTTGAAGACTTATAATTAATGAAAGAAACAATTACTAGAGCCTTATCTGGTTTACTTTATATTACAATACTCTTAACATCATTGTTAAATGAGCACGCAGCCATTGTTGTGTTTTTTGTTTTTGGAATTATTTGCCTGGTTGAATTTAACAGGCTAATCCAGCTCAAAAGTTTTGTCCCCTATATTATCTTTACTATCCTTTATTTTATTTTTGGTTATTGGCAAACCATAATGAAATCTACCGAGGGACTAAGAGAAGCCACTAGCATTTTGCATGTCATCACTATTTTTGTTCAGTTATTATTGATTAAAGATTTATTTTCCGAAAAAGTGATTCCTTTATTTGAATCGAAACGCTTTATATTAACCACCTTTTATTTATCCAGTGCTTTTGTTTTTTTAATTTTAATCGCGAATTATAAAAATGAGTTCACACCAAAGTTATTATTGGGTTCATTTATTCTCGTTTGGGTTAACGACACCTTTGCTTACTTAATCGGTAGACAATTTGGTAAGCAAAAACTGTTTCCGCGTATTTCGCCTAAAAAGACAGTAGAAGGTTTTCTTGGCGGATTATTATTTGCTTGTATTGCAAGCTATTTTATTACTACCTTTACAGAAACTTTAAGCTTTAATAACTGGCTTATTTTAGCTGTGATTGTTAGTGTGATTGGTACGGTTGGCGATTTAATAGAATCTAAATTTAAGCGCCAAGCAAATGTTAAAGACAGTGGTGTAATTATGCCTGGTCATGGTGGTATGTTAGACCGTTTTGATAGTATTATTTTTGCGGCGCCGTTTATATATTTATTTTTAACAATAATTCAATATGTTTCATAAGGAAGGTCATAAAATCATTGTAATTACTTTTATTGTAGTTATTGCAGCAGTCTTACTTGTCGATCGCTTTGTAAGCTTATCTTGGCTACAGTATCTTTTGTTCGCAGTATCCGGAATCTTTTTGTACTTAATTCTTCAATTTTTTAGAAATCCAAAACGTAATTTATTTAGCGGAGACCATGCAGTGGTTTCTCCTGTTGATGGTAAAGTTGTGGTAATTGAAGAGGTTTTTGAAAAAGAATATTTTAAAGACAAACGGTTACAGGTTAGTGTCTTTATGTCTCCTTTAAATGTTCATGTTACCAGATATCCTATTGCAGGAAAAATCGCATTTAGTAAATACCATCCTGGAAAATATTTAGTGGCTTGGCACCCAAAAGCTAGCGAAGAAAATGAACGCACCACAGTCGTTATAGACAGTAAAAGCTATGGTAAAGTGTTATATCGCCAAATCGCTGGCGCCTTAGCAAAACGTATTGTTAATTATGCTATAGAAGGTGAAGACGTTACTCAAGGAAGCGATTCCGGATTTATTAAATTTGGATCAAGAGTAGATTTGTTTTTACCTTTGGACACCAATATAAAAGTAGAGTTAAATCAAAAAGTTCGTGGTGGTGAAAGTATTATTGCCCAAATGTAATGACTTCTAAAAAAATAGATATCGCATTTGAAGAAGCTGTAGAGCGCATAAATGCCCATGCAGAGCCTTTTCCTGCAGATTTTTTACTTCGTTTGTACGCCTATTATAAGAAAGCGACAAACAATTATGAAAGACCTAGTAGTCGCACACCTATTATAAATGCGTTTAAAACTAATGCCCTTTTTCAAATACAAAAAATATCTGAGGATGAAGCCAAACAATCTTATATCGATTTGGTAAATAATTATTTTTTATATCGTAAATAGTTAGTCTATCAAGCTATAAAAATAGACAAGACCACTAATCAATCACAAATTCTAAAACCCTACCTGTTGCACCGTTAGGAAAACTAATGCCCAATAATGCCGAAATCGTGGGCGCAACATCTGTGATCTCCGTATTTAAAAAGGTGCTCCCTTTTTTAATACCTTTACCATAAAACAATAAGGGCACGTGAGTATCATTATTTAATCGAGAACCATGTGTAGATCCCGTTTTTGGATAACTTATCACCCCTGGGTCGTTAACAAAGAGTACATCGCCGGAGCGCTTTTGATGATACCCATTTTGCAATAATGCTTCAATACCTTTCGTGAAATTGGACCTTTGCATGGTCTCAGCTGAATATACTTTGTCTATCGTTTTATAATTAATCAACTCCTTCACTAAAGCGTTTTGTACTTCATCGAGTTCTAGATTTAAAGAATCAAGTTTTTCTTTGTTTAAAAACAGTTGATTATTGCTTATGTTTTCAATTAAATCGGGCACCTTAAATTGTTCTAATATGAAAGCATTTAGCTCACTCCTAAACGCTCTCCCATCGAAATAACCTGATGGTATTTTAACACTCTGCAAATAGGATGGAACATCAATTGCTCCATGATCGGACGTTAAAAAAACAGTGTATTCCCCCACTCCCACCTTAGTATCTAAGGCCTTAAATAAACGCGCTAAATCCTGATCTAATCGTAAATAAGTGTCTTGAACTTCTTTAGAGTTTACTCCAAAATTATGGCCGATATAATCTGTACTGGAAAAACTTACTGTTAACACATCTGTAATGTCATCTTGCCCTAGATACTCGCCATCCAGCGCTGCAATGGCAAAATCGGCAACCAAACTATTCCCATAAGGCGTCGCTTTGATAATATCGAAACCGCCGTTATCCGCCTTCAAGTTCTCTAAGTCATAAGGGAACGTCGCTGTGTCTTTTCCTTTAAAACCCGCCTCAAAGCTATTTAAATCACTACCACTCTCTGCATAACTATCAATAGCATACAACGTATTCCATACTTTCAAATAACTTTCCGCAACATTAGAACTATTAAAGTCCTGAACCCATTGTGGCAAGGCATTCATATAATAGCTACTAGTAATAAAGTGACCTTCATCCCTTCCTCTAAACCAAAACGCTCCATTCGCTGCATGTCCAGCTGGCAAAATGGCGCCACGATCTTTAATAGAAATACCAATAGTTTTACCTTTAAACTGTGTGAACAACCTATTCTCATCTCCAAATGTTGTGTTTTTCATGCGGTGCGGAGACATACGCTCGTATTCCGTTTCACTCCCAATGGCCCTAACCATAGGATCTCCTACACAATACACCATCTCTTTTTCAAACTTATCGTACCAATCATTAGCAATGACTCCATGATTTTTGGGTGAGGTGCCTGTAAAAATGGATGCATGGCCTGGACCTGTATAGGTTGGAACATAATTATAATGATTGTTTTTACAACTAAAACCTTCATCGACCAAGCGTTTAAAACCATCGGCTCCATATTTTTCATAAAATCGAGTGAGATAATCATAGCGCATTTGATCTACAACGATAGCAACCACTAACTTCGGTCCGGTCGAAATAGACGCCTCGACTTCTACTGTTGGTTCTGTAGTCATGTTATTTTGTGCTTTACAATTAAAAAGTAATACCGTTAAAAATATGGGCAATAGAAATCTCATTCATCTGTGCTTTTGGAATCCTTGCCAAAAATACGTTATTTTAAGAATCTTAATTTAAATTTATCATTAAATACGTGTCATATTTTTATACTTTAGCGTAATAAAATTACCTATGCAGTACCTTCATAATATTGGCACATACTTTTTAATGGTTATTGAGATGTTCCGCAAACCAACAAAATGGTCCGTTATGAGACATCTTATTCTAAAGGATATTGATGATCTTATTATTGGCTCGTTAGGCATTGTGGCTTTTATTTCTTTTTTCGTAGGCGGTGTCGTGACCATACAAACGGCTTTAAATATTGACAACCCATTAATTCCAAAGGAACTGGTGGGTTTTGCAACAAGACAATCGATTCTGCTTGAATTCGCACCTACTTTTATGTCTATTATTATGGCTGGAAAAGTAGGCTCGTTTATTACTTCTAGCATTGGTACCATGCGGGTTACAGAGCAAATTGATGCGCTAGAAGTTATGGGCATTAACTCTATTAATTATCTTGTTTTTCCTAAATTTATTGCCATGGCTTTTTATCCGTTTGTGATTTCTATAGCCATGTTCTTAGGAATTCTTGGAGGTTTAGCCGCTTGTGTTTTTGGGGGCTACTCATCTGCAGACAGCTTTATTACAGGCTTACAGCAGGATTTTGAACCCTTTCATATTGCTTATGCGTTTATAAAAACCTTTTTGTTCGCTTTTGTTCTAGCGACAGTTCCATCCTATCATGGTTACTTTATGAAAGGTGGTGCTCTAGAAGTAGGAGAAGCCAGTACCACCTCTTTCGTCCGGACCAGTGTTACCATTATTTTATTAAACTATTTAGCAACTCAACTCCTTTTAAGCTAATGATAGAAGTTAAAGATTTACATAAGTCATTTGGTGATGCTCATATTTTAAAAGGTATTAGCACCACGTTCGACAAAGGCAAGACGAATTTAATCATTGGCCAAAGTGGCTCGGTAAAACTGTTTTTTTAAAATGCCTTTTAGGTCTGTTTGATTACGAACAAGGGAGCATTGAATACGATGGCGAAATTTTCGCTAATCTCTCTGAAGACAAAAAACGAGACATGCGGGCAAAAATAGGTATGGTATTTCAAGGCAGTGCGCTTTTTGACTCTTTGACCATTGAAGAAAACGTGATGTTTCCTTTACGCATGTTTACTAAAATGAAACGCAATGAAATGCGGGAACGTGCAGATGTGGTACTCAAACGCGTTAATTTAGATGATGCTCATAAAAAGATGCCAAGTGAAGCTTACGGAGGGATGCAAAAACGGGTCGCTATAGCTCGAGCCATTGTAAATAATCCTAAGTATTTATTTTGCGACGAACCTAACTACGGCTTAGACCCCAAAACCGCCATCGTAATTGATAATTTAATTAAAGAAATTACTGAAGAGTACGACATCACCACAGTTATCAATACCCATGATATGAACTCTGTTATGGAAATTGGCGAAAAAATTGTGTTCTTAAAAGATGGACTTAAAGCCTGGGAAGGCACCGGACATACCATCTTTAAAACAGATAATGAAATTGTAACCGATTTCGTATACTCATCCAACTTATTTAAAAAAGTGCGCCAAATGTATTTGGAGGAGAATGGTTGATTTTAATTTATTCGTTTCACTATTAAAGTATCCAGTTTTAATTTAAGTTTCAACCAATTTTGTAATTTTTTTTGTTCGGCTAACTTAGTTGCTTCATTAGTTAATGAATCATTAAATCTAATGCTAAAGACCGTAATCGTATCTATTTTAGAAAAATTTGAATTGATAACATTGGAAAAGGAAAAGGCTGTTAAATTCTCATAATTGATTTTCACTTCTTTACTTAATTCTTCAAACGGGATTTGATTGCGTTCAAGTTTCGATAATTTCTGCAATCTGTCTTCTAAGTATTGAATTTTCTGTGATTGCGACAATTTATCTAAAGAATCTCTTGATCTCAATTCCCTCATATTCTTATAATTATCTAAGTTTAAACTCCTGTTTTGTACTACATAGAGTTTTGTCTGTGCCAAGTTACTATAATCATCGGTTTTCATTCTTGAATTCAACAATGCGATAGTACTTTCTCGGTATTCTATCAAGACCAAAAGAATTTATGGTAATAGAGGTTTCATCCGGGGCGTATTTTATAACCGCATTTTTTTTCAAATACTCTGCATGTGGCAAAGCATCTAATTCATTTTTTATATAAGTGTTGGCATCGTTTTTAAAATTACTTTCTTTCAATACACTAATAAAGGTATAGCTTGCAGGAATCATAACAATAATCGCTACTAAAGAAGCAAATCTTGCAATACGCTTACGCTTTGCCGAATTGGCATACTTAAGCATAGGGAATCGCAAAATTTTCAGAATTAAAAAAGTAGCTAAAGCAATAAATATGGTATTTATTGTAAACAGATACAAAGCCCCCGTAAAAAAAATCCAATTCCCTTTTGCTAAGCCATAACCTGCCGTACAAAGTGGAGGCATTAAGGCAGTAGCTATGGCTACGCCAAAAATAGCCGATGCAATGGTTCCTCTTTTAGTTCGTGCAATAATTAAAGCCGAGCCCCCGAAAAACGCAATTAATACATCTCGAATATCTCGGTTTTACACGTCCCAATAGTTCTGAAGTCTCCTCACTTAATGGAAAAAAGTAAAAAAACAAAAAAGCTGCTAACAAACTGAGCACAATCATTATCGCTAAGTTTATTAAAGAGCGCTTGAGCGTATCAATATCGTTAATCGCAATGGCTAAGCCAATACCTAAAATGGGTCCCATTAAAGGCGAAATAAGCATGGCTCCTATAACAACAGCAGGAGAATCAGCATTCAAGCCAACAGAGGCTACAAATATAGAACATACTAAAATCCATGCCGTTGCCCCTTTAAAAGGAATATCTGCCTTTATCGCTTCAATGGTGGCATCACGATCGGTATCATTTCTAAAATCAAGGAGTTCATTTAAAAACGATTTGATGCTCCCAAAAAAACTTCTGGCTTCCTTCTTAACGGTTTCTCTCGATTGCTTTACGGCTTCATCTTTTATAGCAGCCTCATCTTTTATCTCGTCATCAGAGAAGTTAAATTTATTTTCTTCGCTCATATTTTAGCCATATTGTTCTCCAAATTCATCTTTAACCTGCTGGAGTACTTTTTTAATATCTTGTTCTTTTTGCTTCGGGAAGATAAGTAAAACCTCTTCTTTATCCACAATAATATAATCTTTCAACCCATCAACAACGACTATTTTATTGTCTTTGGTTCTAATCATATTTCCGGAGGCATCAGCCGTTAATGTGCGCGCATTTACTACCGCATTATCGTTCTCGTCCTTATTTAATTTGTCATACAAACTTCCCCATGTCCCCAAGTCATTCCAGTCGAAAGTTGCGGGTAAGACATAGACCTTGTCCGATTTTTCCATAATGGCAAAATCCACCGAAATATTTTCAGCCTTATCGTAATTCTCTTGAATAAAACCAGCTTCATCGCGCGTATTATAAACGTCTAATCCTTGTTTAAATAACTCAAAAAGCTCAGGTTGATTCACCTGATAGCTCTCAATGACACTCTTAACACTCCACATAAAAATACCCGCATTCCATAAAAAATTACCTTGGGAAATAAAACTTTTAGCAGTTTCGTAATCTGGTTTTTCTCTAAACTGGCGAACTTCTTTTATCTCCTCTGCAGATGTACTCTCGAATTCAATATAACCGTAGCCTGTATTAGGAAAAGTGGGTTGAATGCCTAAAGTCATTAAGGCATTGTTTTTATAACAAAATTCAAAAGCCTGCTTCACATTAGCTACAAAGGCTTTCTCATCTTCAATCCAGTGATCACTTGGAGCCACAATCATCACAGCCTCTGGATTTTCTTTCTGAATTTTCAGAGAAGCATATAAAATACACGGCGCTGTATTACGCATCGCTGGTTCTAAAACGACCTGTCTTTTAGTCACTTCAGGTAGTTGTTTAAAAACCAAATCGCTATAACGCGCATTGGTTAAAATGAAAATATTCTCTTTCGGAATGAGATTGGCTAATCGATTAAAAGTCTTTTGAATTAAAGTGTCTCCTGTTCCTAACATATCATGGAATTGCTTAGGAAAATCCTCTGTACTCACTGGCCAAAATCTTGAGCCTACTCCTCCCGCCATTAATATGGCATAATAGTTTTTATTTTGCATCTTTTTCGTCATCATGAGACTTTTAGTTGTGGTCCTTTGTCTCTTTTACTTTTAAAATCTTTAATTAACTTTAAGTCGTAATATATTTTACATCCACTCCCCTTCAGTACGTCTGTGAGCCTCTGTCATGAGTTCTCCTCCTGCTTTGGTATACATGACGTCCACTTCAGCATTGGGATTAAAAAGGTACACTTTTCCTGTTGTAATCTCTACACATTCATAGCGTTTTGTACGTTTATGGCCTT
This sequence comes from Lacinutrix neustonica, assembly GCF_026625145.1. GTDB lineage: Bacteria > Bacteroidota > Bacteroidia > Flavobacteriales > Flavobacteriaceae > Lacinutrix > Lacinutrix neustonica. Next base: position 1,415,870 of record NZ_CP113088.1, read on the forward strand.
TTTTGAAGCGTTTATTATTTCTAAATATAAAAGTTTCTCCGTAGGGTACTTCAAAAATATAGGTTTTGTCGTTAGCTTCGTCATATTTTTTTAAAGCTAATGCTAATTTTGAATCGGTATCACTAGATGCCCTTGGGTTTTTAAAATGTCTCGGCTAATAAAGGCAACACCTCCATTGGAAATACTACGGATTAATAAACGGAAGCATGAGTTTTTGAAAAGTACGTTTCCATTCTAAACCGTGAGGTTTTATATAGCGCCCAAAGGCTTTGTAAGCCTCAAAATGTGCAATTTCATGAATAAGTGTAATTAAAAACTTGTAGTGATTTAAATTCTCATTTATAGTGATTTGATGTTTTCCATTTGGTAATGGCCTATAATCACCGTGTCTCGGTTTTGCGTTCTTTCTTTATTAACACCACCAAATTATCATGCTTCAATAGATGCATGACCCTTTCTATCGCCTGTTGAGGAATATGATTTTCTAACGTGTTTTGCATTGAGGCAAAAATAATAGAAAGTCGTACGAATTCAATATTTTTTTAAACTAAGTTCTAGAATCCTAGCGCAAGGATTATAGCCCTTGTCGAAACTATTGAGTAACGCATTCACTTTTGATAGTCCTTTAGCTCATGGTAATAGGATATTGTACTTTACATAAAAATGACATTCTACCCAATAAATCCCCCAAGACGCTTTGTTATTGCTGTATTTTAAGTTTTATTTCAGATCAGGGCATAAAAAAATGCCTGAATCTAAATTTAAGATTCAAGCATTTCTCATCAATAATAACCAACCAATGAAATTATTATTTTTTATTTAGGCATGACAACGGCGTTTATAGCGTGAATCACTCCATTTGATGCCATAACGTCGGCCATAACAACTGTTGCTGTATTGCCGTTAGCGTCTTTTAATATAACGTTACCTTCTACAATCATTACAGAAAGCTCTTCGCCTTGAACTGTTTTCAGTGCAAGGGTACCATTATTCTCTGCAATTGCCTTAGTTACAGCCGCCGCATCGAAATTTCCCGATACAACATGATAAGTTAATATTTCAGAAAGCTTCCCTTTGTTTTCTGGTTTTAATAAAGTCTCAACGGTTCCTGCTGGCAACTTATTAAAGGCATCATTTGTTGGTGCAAACACAGTAAACGGACCGTCGCTATTCAACGTATCTACTAAATCTGCTGCTTGAACGGCAGCCACCAAGGTTGAGAAATTTTCATTCCCTGCAGCTACCCCTACTATTGTTGGTGTTTCCTGCTCCTCCTTCATGGCCACTTCTTCCTCTATGACTACTTCTTCTGTTTCCACAGCTTTCTCTTTGTTTTCCTGTTTGCACGCCGTTGTAGACATGAATAAGCCGCCAATCACAGCCATCGTAAATATTAAGTTTCTCTTTTTCATAATTTTAGTTTTTATTTAAAGTTTTCACAAATTTAAAAGATAACCTCGTTAAAAAGAAATTAAAACGTTTAAAGTTTAGTTAAATTTGTTAAACAAAATTTACTTTAAAAGTTTGCACATCACATATTATGGCCTTCTGTTAGTTGAGTTGGACTAAGATGTAGTGAACAGGCAAGGCTAAAACTCAGAAAACTCTCCCTTAGGTTCAAGGTCGAAAACGACTCCTTGTATCTAAAGTTCAATAAATACTTTTGAAACCATATTACATATGGAATATGAGGTTAAATTGACTGTTTATAATACTCTAGGAATGAATCTGCAACAAAAAATTAGGCATACAACCTCAGAATACTTTGAAGATACTATTCATCCTTTAAAACTATCACAAGCCACTAGTGTATATAAATCTATTTTAAACAGCATTTGTGGAGAAGCACTAAGTGCTGAAGAAGGAAGAGAAGATCTGCTATTGGATAATGGTAAGCCCCTGGGCACACTAATGGCCTCCTATTGTTTAGATGATGTATTGAGGACACGACAATTTATACACGGAATAAATGATGCTATTATAGACAAAAGCAAGACACAAAACTCAATTCATATTATGTATGCTGGAACTGGCCCCTTTGCTACATTGCTCCTTCCCATTATTTTAAAACCGTATACGGTTGACATAAAATATACGTTTTTAGAAATAAATTCTTTTAGTTTTAAACTATTAAAAAGGGTCCTGTCAAAATTAGAATTAGAAGCGCATGACATCACCTTAGTTAATGAAGATGCCACTACATATCAAATTGATTCCAAAAACGAACCGGACATTATTGTGAGTGAAGCCATGCAAAATGCATTAGCGAAGGAACAACAAGTTCCCATTTACTTGAATTTGATACGCCAAGTAAAATACGATGCCCTATTTATACCCGAGAAAATAGAGTTATATATAGGACTGACACAAACTGGCATACCCATGGAAGCACTTCAGCTAAAACATTACCATCAAAAAACGAAAGTCTTTGAAGTTAGTAAAACAGCTCTCTTTGGGTCACATGAATCAAAAACACAGTCCTATGCAGTTAAATCCTTCCCTATAAATAAAACAGTCATTGCACCTGAGATATTGAAAGGGTATGATTATCTCGTCCTTATAACAAAAATACAAATCTATAAAAAGATTAAAATTGGTATAAATGATAGTGCTTTGACCACACCAATCTTCGTAAGTGGAATCCCTAGGAACTTACAAGGCTCTATAACCTTTAATACGCAATACAAAATATCCTCTGAGCCAAAACTTGAATATAGCATACATTTACCTGGCGTCGTATAAAGCCCCGATTAGAATATCTAGTACCTAAATTGGCTTATGGTTTTTAATCAATAAGATATAACTCTCTTTTAATACTGCAAATCCTACTGTAAATATTCTAAATACGATTTAAATATAAATACAGATTGATTTACGCGCTATGCAGAGCGTTTTTACAACATAAAAACAAAACCAGATGGAGCCTCTTAGAAGCGACAAAAGCAATTTATTTTAGTGGTTGCGATGCGCAACCAGCTCGTAAGCAATTTCTATAGAGACTTGTTAAGTTAAGTGCGTCACTTAATTTAAATACCTTTTAAAGTGGTTCCAATAGCCAAGGCAATAAAACCAATAAGTAAAAGCAGGTAATTGTGTTCCGATAAAATTTGAACCTGTGCAAAATGTCCGATAATTCCAAGGATACCGTAAATCATTCCAATAATCCAAGTAATCTTCATTGGTGCTGAGGGCTTTTTCATATTTATTATATTTAAATAATGCTCCGAAATTAATTTGTTCGAGGAGATTAAGGTTTAAACAAATGTAATGGTTTAAAAATTAACATAATAAATAATATTCATTTACGCCATTCTTGTTACACGTTATATCTATCTTTTTCTAAAACAAAAAGAAACAGTTACATACGTTCAGGTACGGTTATTCCTAGCAAGCCAAATGCATTTTTAATGGTGTTGGCAACCGCCTGTGATAATTGAATTCTAAACTGTTTATCTATGATGCTATCTGCCCCTAAAATAGAGACGTTTTGATAGAATGAATTAAAGTCTTTCACCAACTCATAAGTATAGTTTGCTATTAATGCAGGACTATGATTAGCAGCGGCATTTTGAATCACTTCGGGAACAACTGCAATTGCTTTAATAAACTTTTTTCCTTTTCGTGGAGTTTGTAATTGTGAGGCACTTCAACAGTGCTCTGTATGACACCGCTATCAGTATCTGCTTTACGCAAAATAGACTGGATTCGCGCATACGTATATTGTATAAAGGGCCCCGTGTTACCTTGAAAATCAATAGACTCTTTTGGGTCAAAAAGAATGCGTTTTTTAGGATCTACTTTTAAAATATAGTATTTTAAAGCGCCTAATCCTATGGTGCTGTATAAGGTGTCTTTTTCATCATCACTGTAACCTTCTAATTTACCTAACTCTTCAGAAATCTCTTTAGCGGTTTTGGCCATTTCAGCAATTAAATCATCGGCATCAACCACCGTACCTTCTCTACTCTTCATTTTCCCGAAGGTAAATCGACCATACCATAACTTAAATGAAACAGGTTTTTAGCCCACTCAAAGCCTAGTTTTTTAATAATTAAAAATAAAACTTGAAAATGATATTCCTGCTCATTACCTACCGTATAAACCATACCACCAACGTCTCGGAAAATCCTTCGCGCGTTGAATGGCTGTACCTATATCTTGGGTCATGTACACGGCAGTACCATCACTACGCAAAACTATTTTTTCATCCGGACCATCATTCGTTAAATCACACCGGACCGAGCCGTCTTCTTTTTTAAAAAAAACACCCGTTTTTAAACCTTCAGCCACAAATTCTTTCCCTAACAAATAGGTTTGACTTTCGTAATAGAGCCTATCGAAATCAACACCTAAGTTTTTATAGGTAGTATCAAAACCATCATACACCCATTGGTTCATGGTTCTCCAAAGGGCAACCGTTTCTTGGTGTCCTGACTCCCATTTTAAAAGCATGTTTTGCGCATCATTTAAAATTGGCGCCTCTTTTTTTGCGTCCTCCTCAGTCTTGCCTTCGGCTTTTAATTTCTCAATTTCCTTTTTGTATTCTTGGTCAAACTTTACGTAATAATTACCTACCAGCTTATCCCCTTTTAATCCTGTAGATTCTGGTGTTTCCCCATTTCCAAAGCGTTGCCAAGCCAACATACTTTTACAAATATGGATGCCACGATCGTTAATGATTTGCGTTTTATAGACTTTCCTTCCTGCTGCCTTGATAATCTCAGCAACACTGTAGCCCAACAAATTGTTTCTTACGTGACCTAAATGCAACGGCTTGTTGGTATTGGGAGAAGAATACTCCACCATAATCGCTTTATCTTCGGCTTTAGCATCAACGAATCCGAACGTCTCATTGTCTTGCACACTGTTGAAAAAATTAATGTAATACGCATCCTCAATTTCAATATTTAAAAAGCCTTTTACAACATTAAACCCCTTGACTTGTTCCACATGATCTAATAAGTATTGACCTATGGCTTCACCAATTTGCACAGGATTCCCTTTCACTACACGAAGCATAGGAAAAACGACTACAGTAATATCCCCTATAAATTCTTTTCGAGTGGCTTGAAATTCCACTGTTTCTATAGTGGCATTAAAAATAGATGTTACAGCAGTTTTTACGTGTTGAGATAAGGTCTCTTGAAGGTCCATTTTATTATGTTTATTAAAGCGACAAAGATACTATTTTATGATGGAAACCAATTTGGATACGTGGTTTTTTAATCGTTATAATAGACAACATTTATAGCCTTAAATCTTTGTGCTTTTTAGACACACGCCTTTCGTCGACTCAGGCGATTGATTTTCAATCTCCTCTCTAAAACACCGTTATAGCGCCAATACAGAAAAAACGCAGTCACTTAAACTAATTTTTTTACATTAAAACCCATTAATTCGTTTTATTGTTAAGTTTTTTGAATTTTTGTTAATACGCTAATAATCAACAAAATTTAATCCTTAACTAACAAACATTTTTATTTACTGTCTTTCGCAACCTCGACATGAATAAGGTCTTTTAGTTGTCTTTTATTTGTTACTGTTTAAAGTATTTATGAAAAAACTGATCGTTCTTTTATGTTTTCTTATGACCTACTCTGGATTTTCTCAAAATGAGGAACTAGAAAGTCTTATTATTGAATTAACTTTTGAGAAATCTGACAGTATAAAAATTAAAACTGCATCAAAAATCATAAAATTACTCTACGAAACCAAAGCATACGATCGTTCCTTAAAATACATTATAGAGACCGAACGTCTTTCCGAAGAACTTAATGACACTAGAGGTTCTGCCGAGATGGCCTATTTTAAAGCTTTAATTTATAATAAGAAAGACGATTACATTAATGCAGCGGCACAATTTATAAGAGCGACAACTATTTATGGGAAACTTAGAGATACTTTAGCATTAGCAAAAATTAAAAACCATGTGGGTGCTATTGAAATAGAACGTGGCAACTATTCTAAAGGCCTAAAATTTGTGCTCGACGGTATTGATGAGCTTGAAAAACATGATCTACAAGAAGAATTAATCCTTGGCTATCATGGTCCGGCTACAGCCTATGAAAAAATAAATGTTATTGAAAAAGCCATTGATTATCATTTAAAAAGTATAGACATTCAAGAAGAGCTTAACGATATTGAGGGCTTAGTGAAAAGCCATACTAATTTGGCGCATTTATACTATAATAAAAAAAACTTTAAAAGAAGTATTCGCTATTACGAAAATGCGCTCAATTATGTTAAAGATAGTAACGATACCTTAAGAGCTATCATCTTACCCGAACTGGGTGAAGCTTATTTAAGAATAGGAGATTATAAATTAGCTGCCGATTATTTGGTGCTTGGAATTAAATTAAATAGAAGATTGAAAGACCTTGACGGTATCATTAAATCGTTAAATAATTTAGGCGCTCTCAACCTTGCTGAGAAACAATATAAAATAGCCGAAAAACAACTTCAAGAAGCTCAGAGCATAGCTAAAAAAAAGATAACAAGCAAGCGCTTTTAAAAAATTACGCCTTAATGAAGACCTTGGATTCTACACGAGGAGATTTTGAAAAAGCGTTTGTCCCGCAAAGTCAATATCATAAAATAAAAAGCGCTTTAGATGCAGAGCAACCCATTTATAGTACACCCGTAATTCAAGAGGAGCCTATAATGAAAAATGCGCTATTATTACTAGAGGACCCTATACGTGTTGATGAAGTTGATGAAAAAGAAAATTATGATGCTCAAAAAGTATTAGACAAATACAAACTTATTTTCTATGGCTTACTAGCGGCATTTGCAATTGTATCGATATTTTTTATACTCTTCTATCTAAAACGAAACAGTCGTCTTAAATACACCCAAGAATTGGAGGCTAAAAACAAAAAAATAGAACTACAAAATGAAGCCATCCTTGAACAAAGCAAACACTTAGAAAACATTAATAATGTAAAGGATAAATTATTTTCCATTGTCTCTCATGATTTAAAGGACTCATTGACTTCCACTAAGGCATTTATAGACTTATTAAAGGATGGCCAGCTTTCTCAAGAGGAATTCCATAATTTGTTGCCCGAACTCAGTGAGAACGCGAATAATGCCTCTTTACTATTATTCAATCTTTTAAACTGGTCTAAATCACAAATGCAATCACTTAAACCAAAACCTACTGTATTTGATATTAGAGAGGTTTTTCACGAAAAAATAAAACTGATTGAACAGAAAATGCAGACCAAAGGCATTGTTTTAAAAGATAAAACCGTTAGTGATTTTATATTTGCAGACAGAAGTATGACTGAAATCATTATACAAAACCTATTGGCTAATGCCGTTAAATTCTGTAATTCGGAGATTTTATTACCATTAGTAATAAGGCAAACAACGGAAAAGCCATTATTAGTGTTGCAGATTCGGGGGTGGGTATCTCTACCGAAAATCAGCACAAGCTATTTGATAATAATACCTTATCTACTATTGGCACTAGTAGCGAAAAAGGCACAGGTTTAGGCCTTACCATTTGCCGTGAATTGGTTGAACTTAATGAAGGACGTATTTGGGTAGATAGCGAACCCGACGTAGGCAGTACCTTTTTTGTTGAACTGCCTAAAGCCAGCGATGAAAATCCCGAGAACACATGAACTACACCTTTGGTAGAAATACCTCAGCCATCATACAACGCGCACTCCCTCCTCCGCAAGTCTCGATAGTCTCTAAAGAGCTAGATATAATCTCACAATGATGCTCTATCAATTGTATTTGAGACTGAGTTAAACAATTATGAGCCGACTGACTCATTATTAAATACAACTTGTCGTTTGCACCTCTTACTTGTAACATATTTCCGGCAAACTGCCCCATTTGCGCTTCGCTAATTTTTATCACTTCTTTACCGTCTTCCGTTAAATTTTGAATGACGTGTTTACGTTCTTTTTTATCATCAATACTGTCTAAACAAATGACCGCAAAAGTTTCAGCAAGACACATCATCACATTGGTGTGATAAATAGGCAATCTGTTACCGGCTACGGTTTGATAAGCTGTAAAAACAACTGGTGTATATTCAAAATCCTCGCAGAATTCTATAAACAGTGTTTCGTCTGCTCTTGGTGATAATGCACAATAAGCTTTATCATTTGCGCGATCTAACAGTAAACTTCCAGTACCCTCTAAGAATACCCCTTCCGCTTCTGCCGAAGTATAATCGATAATATTATTAATTTTAAAACCTTCTTTCTCCAGTCTTATAAAAATCTCATCCCGGCGTTCTTGTCTTCTGTTTTCTGCAAACATAGGGTAGAGTCCAACATTTCCGTTTTCATGAAAACTCACCCAGTTATTAGGGAAAATAGAATCCGGAGTATCTGTTAGCGTATCATCCTCTTCAACAATAACAGTAATACCAACAGCCCGCAACTTCTCTACAAAATGATCGAACTCGTCTTGTGCCTTAGCGTTAATTTCGGCATTTTTAAGTTCAAGTTCTTCCTGGAAATAGTTATTAATGGCCGTTTGCTCATTCATTCTAAATCCTACAGGACGAATCATTAATAGGGTATTTGTGGTTTGTTGCATTTCTGTTTTTTTTTACAAAAGTAAATTAATTTAAATAAGAAGTAAATTGAAAATACACAAAATAAAATCCACGCCTTTTATTTCCACTTAATATTGCAGCCCATACTCGGCTTTTGATGTGACAATGGTTTATTATTAGTCAAAACAGCGGTGATGGCCTGTCTTAAATCACTCCCAGTAACTGGTAGAGTATTACCTGGCCTTGAATCATCTAATTGCCCGTGATAGGTGGCTTTTAAGTCTGTATCAAAAACATAAAAATCCGGAGTGCAGGCTGCATCGTATGCTTTTGCGACTTTTTGAGTGTCATCAAATAAATAAGGAAACGGATATTTTAAATGAGTCGCAACCTGTTTCATTAATTCAGGACGGTCCTGCGGATAATTATCGACATCATTGCTACTAATGGCAATAAAACCAACCCCCTTATTTTCATAATCGTTAGCTAATTTTACCAATTGCGCATTCACATGCAACACATAGGGACAATGGTTGCAAATAAACATAATTACCGTTGCTTTGTCACCCTTAAGCTGATGCAGGCTCATCGTTCTTCCTGTTACCGTATCGGTCAAAGAAAATTCGGTGCCAAAGTTCCATTTTTAAAATCATTAGATTCTGTAAGTGCCATAGTCTCTGTAAAGTGAAATTAGTTCAAACGTCAAGTTAGTAGAAATGATAAAATCGCCCAATTAATTCATCACAAGATTTTCATAATATACTCCTCTAAATTTTAATTTTTATAAAAAAAAAAACAATAAGTTCATTGTAATGGCGTTCTTGAAAAATATTAATAGTAATTCTTAATAGCATCTCCCTCACATGAAGTATTCTCTTATACTCCTATTCTTTCTGTGTTCACTATTCACTGCCGCACAGGATTTTGAAACCCCTTTAGAAGTCACACGCTACAAATTACTCCCAAAGGAATTAAATATTCAAAAAGATATTACTGTAGACAAAATAAACCTTAAAGTCTATCATGTTCGAGAAGGAAGTATTATATCTGATTATCGTTTTTTTAAACCTAAAAAAAATGAAATACTTTTTTTCTACGGTACAGATACTAAAAACAAGACCTCTGAAATGTTTTTTAAATTTGGCGATAAGCTAAAACATGTTTACAAGAAAAAAAACTTCAATCAACTTATTAAAATTATAGAAATACTAGAATACAATGTGTTTTCTAAAGAAGCTTTTTCAGGATCAAAAGCGTATGCTGCACTAGAGCGAGCATAGTCTAGTACAATATATTATTTTTAGGTTGAATATTTTTAGGAAGATCTTTTTCGTCTAACATATCACGTAAATCGATCTCTATCGTTCTACATAAGGCTGTCATTGGAACATCATTTATTCTACCTTCAAAGGGGTCTTCACTATTATCACCTATCACTTCCATTGTTACAAAAATCCAAGAAATTAGAACTGAAAAAGGGATCATTAAAAAAGCATACCACTCTTTTAATTCATTGGTTAGATTTAGTGCATCATTTTCAAATACATCTAATAAACCAAAGGGCAATAAAAGAACAAAGATCCAAGTAAATACTTTAGAAAAATAACCGTATTGTCTTGGGAATGGTGTGTTTTTAATGCGCTCACACATCCCTTGTAGATTATAAAACTCTTCTAATACCGATTGCAATTGATCTTCTTGAAAACCATCGAGTAATCCTTCTTTTTTAAGAGCAGTAATATCTAGTGCTTGATTCTTAATTAAATGTGTTGCCGGATTTACGCGTTTTTCTAAATCTTCATATTCACTTACTGACACAAAACCTACGGTTTCATTACATGAAATATTACGCTCATTATGCTTATTAAAAAGAGTTTCAACGGCATAGTTTTCTTTTAAGGCCCACGATTTTGGCTGCCGTAATTGAACTCTCAAGGCGTTTATCCACCCCGGATGCCTATATACTAAGCGTTGCTGTATTTCCTTATTTTTACTTTGATCTCCAGTGTCGATAAAGCTCAGCAGCTGAATTGTCCACGTACGGCTATAGTTTACAATGCCTCCCCATATTTTTCTACCTTCCCAAAACCGATCATAACTTTGGCTATTTTTAAAACCAATATAGAAAGCAACAGCAATACCAATAACACTTAATGGTTGAAAAGGAATGTCTATAAAATCCCAACCTAAATAATAGTATAAACAAAAAATAATACTGGCATACACGGTAAAAATGATCAGGTTTTTCCATGCGTATCTTAAAATAAGTCCCCAACCAATATTTCTTTTAATATACATACCCGAACATTTTAAGGTGTAGAATTGGACACCTGTAGCATTTTACCGTTAAAATACTTATTTCCGTTTAGTGAAAATTCTACAATATACTTCGCCATTTCCAACGCTGTTGTTGGAGCCTGATACCCTGGGAACGCTTCGGCGAGCATCTCTGTTTGTACCGCCCCTAACGCTAATACATTAAAACTGGGTCCCGTTTCTTTATATTCTTCTGCAAGTAATTCTGTTAATGTGACTACCGCCCCCTTACTTGAGCTGTAAGCAGACAAGCCAGGGAATTTCATACTGCCTTGTACTCCCCCCATAGAACTAATAGTAACGACATGACTCTCTTTTTTCATGAATGGCAAAACACAGCGCGTCATTTCTGCAACTCCAAAAACATTCGTTTTATATACGTGTTCAAAATCCGCCATGGTCGTTTCGGCAAAGGGCTTATTTAACAACGTTCCGGCATTATTAATTAGGATGTCGACCTGCTTCCATTCTGTTTTAATAAAATGTTCGACTTTTTTGTAATCATCTACTGCAGATAAATCAAAAGAAAAGGATTCTATATTATCAAAATGTAGGTTACTCACCTTCTGTTCGTTTCTAGACAGCGCTAAAACATTATGTCCTTGATTAGCGAATAGATGTACTAGCTCAAATCCTATACCTCTACTTGTTCCTGTAATGATAATATTCTTAGTTGTCATTCATTTTAATTTCTTGGGTTGCTGCATTTGCCATGGCTTCTATAACAGGTCCCATTTTGTTAATTAAATTGGCCATAAAATGGTAATCCAATTTATCGACTTCATCATCCACATGATGATAAAAATCAAAATTAGTTAAATCGCAAGAGGATATGGTGTGAGAAGGCACTTTAAAAGCTTCATAAAACGCGTAATTATCTGATCGTTTAAATAGATTATATTTTTTAGCAACTTCTGAATAGCCTACTAATTTGTCACCTGCGTAAGCATTGATTCTTTCTGCTAAATTAGACATGGCGTAACCCGTGATAAAAGCGTCATAATCTCTACCTACAAAAGGCACTCCAATCATTTCAAAATTAATCATGGTATACAGGTTGATGTTTTGAGCTTTTAATTTTTCGGCTAAATGTTTTGATCCTAACAAGCCCTTTTCTTCAGCAGTAAAAGTGACAAAAATCAAGCTACGTTTATTTGTTTTATTTTTTCCAAAGTATTTTGCCATAGCCAATACAGCGCTCGTTCCAGCGGCGTTATCATTTGCGCCATTGGCGATACTATCACCATCAACTTCAGCACTCGAACCAATATGGTCGTAATGTGCGCCAATAACGATGTATTCATTTTTTAATTGAGGATCATTACCTTCTACCAATCCAACAACATTGAAAGCGTCTAATGCTCCAACTTTAAAAGTATCGCGATAGGTCTCAAAATAGGGTTTTAACCCAAAGGATTTAAATTGATTTTCCACATAGTTTGCCGCTTCAGCAATGCCTTCACTTCCCGTATTTCTACCTTTTAAATCATCGGAAGCCGTGAAAACTAACGATTTCTTTCACTTCGCTTGTAGAAACAATTTCAGACATTTTAGGTGTTGCAGATACGATTACCGTTGCGGGAGTTTCTAAACCATCCGTGGTATTTTCTGTTGTTGTGTTTTTTGAAGTATTACAACCTAATAACAAGGTGGCAATACATAATGCTGCTATTGATTTCATATGTAGTTTTATAATGCGTTTAAATATAAAAAAATCCCAATTCAAATAGGCTGAATTGGGATTATGATTTTTAATTTCTTTTTTAAGATCTCAAATTGAACAGCTATAAAAAACTACACTAACATCGTTACGGGGTTTTCAATATACCCCTTTAAAGTTTGTAAGAATTCTGCTCCTGTGGCGCCATCAACCGTTCTATGGTCACAAGCGAGTGTGAGTTTAATCGTGTTTCCTGGTACCACTTGTCCGTTTTTAACTACGGGCTTAGAAAGAATAGCACCTACAGATAAGATTGCTGAATTTGGCTGATTGATTATTGATGTAAAACTTTCAATACCAAACATCCCCAAATTCGATACCGTAAAGGTACTCCCTTCCATTTCTGCTGGTGTCAATTTCTTATTTCTTGCGCGTCCTGCAAAATCTTTCACTGCCGCTCCAATTTGTGGTAAGGATTGCTCATTAGCGAATTTAACTACTGGCACGACTAATCCATCTTCAACCGCCACCGCTACCCCAATGTGTACATGATTATTTAATTTCATTTTATCTGCAAACCATTGAGAGTTTACTTGTGGATGTTGACGTAATGCTAAAGCGCAGGCCTTAACAATCATATCATTATATGAAATTTTAGTATCTCGCAATGAATTATACTGTGCTCTAAAAGTCATAGCATTATCCATGTCAAACTCTACATTTAAATAATAGTGTGGTGCGGTGAATTTAGATTCTGCTAAACGCTTCGCAATGACTTTGCGCATCTGCGAATTTGGTTTCTCATCAAAATCTTCCGTACCCGAAGCTACAAATTTTGCAGCAGATGCAGAGGAGGCCACGGAGGTTGTGAAATTCTCTATATCACGTTTTACTATACGACCGTTTTCCCCAGTACCTTGAACCTGAGAAAGATTAATGCCTTTTTCTTCTGCCATCTTTTTGGCCAAAGGGGATACAAAAATACGGCCGTTTGGAGATGAATTACTTTGCGTTTCTCCGGATTTTTTTGGAGCGCTCATGGAAACATCTTTCTTAGACTCTTGTTTTGGAATTTCTGTTTTTGATTCTTGCTTAGGTGAATCTTCCGCTTTTTCTGAAGTTCCTCCTGCGGCTTTAAAGTTTTTCGCTATTGCGGACACATCTGTCCCTTCGGGCCAATGATTGCTAATAGGGCATCTACTTTTGCCGATGCGCCTTCCTCTAAACCAATTTGCAATAAAGTACCTGACTGAAAAGACTCAAATTCCATAGTCGCCTTATCGGTTTCTATTTCTGCTAAAATATCGCCTTCTTCTACTTTATCACCTACTTTTTTCAACCAAGTGGCCACGGTACCTTCTTCCATGGTATCGCTTAAACGAGGCATAGTAACAACGGTTACCCCTTCCGGAATATCTTCCATTGGTTTAGTGTCTTCTTTGGCTGTAGATGCCTTGACTTCTTCGTCTTCACTTTTACTTTCTAATGCATCTTCTGAGTCATTTTCCTCATCCTCAGACCCTTCTTTAGCTTTAGGCGCTTCCTTATCCTCTTTTTTATCTGTAGAAGCTCCTCCTTTCACTAAGTCTGAAATATCTTCGCCTTCCTCACCTATAATCGCTAATAACGTATCTACTTTTGCCGTTTCACCTTCTTGAATACCAATGTGAAGTAACGTACCTTCATTGAAAGACTCGAACTCCATCGTTGCTTTATCGGTTTCAATTTCAGCTAAAATGTCTCCTTCTTCCACCTTGTCACCAACGTTCTTTAACCAGCTGGCCACCGTACCTTCTTCCATCGTGTCGCTTAAACGCGGCATATTTATTACTTCTGCCATAGCTTATTGTATTTTATGCTCGATAAATGGGTAATCGTCTTGTTCGTAAACAGCATCATACATAACACTCTTTTCCGGATATGGAGATTCTTCTGCAAATTTCTCACACTCTGAAACTAATGCTTTTACGCGCTTATCGAGAACTTTAATTTCCTCTTCAGTTGCGTACTTTTTATCTAATAAAATGTCTTTAACTTGTGTTATGGGATCTATTTTCTTGTATTCGGCAACCTCATCCTTTGTTCTATAATGTTGCGCATCAGACATGGAATGCCCTCTATATCGATAGGTTTTCACTTCTAAAAATGTTGGTCCACCACCGGTTCTCGCTCTAGTAATCGCCTCGTCAAAAGCTTCGGCAACTTTAATCGGATTCATACCATCTACAGGGCCACATGGCATTTCGTAACCCAATCCTAGCTTCCAAATGTCTGTATGGTTGGCTGTTCTTTCTACTGAGGTTCCCATAGCATAACCATTGTTCTCACATACAAATACAACTGGTAAATTCCGGAGCATAGCCAAATTAAACGTTTCATGAAGCGAACCTTGTCTAGCAGCACCATCTCCAAAACAGCAAATGGTAACGGCATCCTTATCGTGGTATTTATCACCAAATGCAATCCCTGCACCTAGTGGAATTTGGCCACCTACAATACCATGTCCTCCATAAAAGCGATGTTCTTTAGAAAAGATATGCATGGAACCCCCTAAACCTTT
The DNA here is from genome assembly GCF_026625145.1 of Lacinutrix neustonica. Lineage (GTDB taxonomy): Bacteria > Bacteroidota > Bacteroidia > Flavobacteriales > Flavobacteriaceae > Lacinutrix > Lacinutrix neustonica. Next base: position 1,430,927 of record NZ_CP113088.1, read on the forward strand.
AGAGGTTCCCGTTGCTTTACCATAGAGCTCGGCCATGACACGTTTAGGATCCACTCCCATACCAATAGGCTGTACGTGATTACGATACGCGGTTATCATTTTGTCTTTAGTCAAATCCATAGCATGTAAAGCACCTGCTAAAACGGCTTCTTGACCATTATATAAGTGAAGAAATCCTCTTACTTTTTGCTGAATGTAAACGGCAGCAAGTTTGTCTTCAAACTTCCTCCGTAATAACATATCTTCATACCACTTTAGGTAAACTTCTTTTGTGATTTTTTGCATTTAATCTATTATTTTAAACCATGCCAATGCTCAAGATTTGGTTTTTTACCGTTTCTTATTGAGATACCAATTTAAAATTGGCATAAGCGATAACAAAAGTAACACTTTAGTTAGTAATAAAAAAGACTGAAAATCGTAAAGTTTACGAAATCGTTATAGATTTGAAGCGTCGAAACTAAATGGCAATAAATTAGATAGAGAACTTGATTTCATGACGCTTCCAGTCTCCCCCATAAAATAGATTTCTATAGGCTGTTCTTGCTTAAATTCATACTCAGCAATGGACTGTCTGCACGCCCCGCAAGGTGGTATTGGATTGTTTGTTTTCTGATTTTGAGACGCTGCTGTGATGGCCATTTTTAGCACTTTGGCTTTGGGGTATTGTGCGCCAGCATAAAAAATAGCAGTACGCTCTGCACACAATCCGGAAGGGTAAGACGCATTCTCCTGATTACTTCCTGAAATCACGTTCCCATTATCCAATAATAATGCAGCACCCACATGAAATCTTGAGTATGGCGCATAAGCCTTATCTCGAACTTCTATCGCTGCCTTCATGAGTTTTTGAATGTCTTCCGGGGTGTCACTGAGTGACTCAAAAACATATAGTGTCGACTCTATTTTTACTTCCTTCATAAGCTTTAGTATCACAAACCTTTAACTTTTAAAGGCTGTGTATCATTAGGTTTTTATTATATAAGCATATTTCACGCTATGCTCAATTTTATAAATCAAACTTCGCTTGGTATAACTAATATATGGAAACTATTGAAGACAAAAAAAACTATTGCGATGGGCAATAGTTTTTTTATTATAATCTCATTATATTTTTAATACTCTTTATATTCTCCTGCTCCTAAATTAAAGGTTAGAGAGAAACGCAAAGTACTTTCTAACGGACTTTGCACTTTTGATGCAGAGAACAAATACGATAAATCTATATTCATAACATTGTATTTAAAACCTGCTCCTAATGCGAAAAACTTTCGTGCACCTTTTGTTTCATGCTCATTAAAATAACCCAATCGAAAAGCAAAAGCGTCTTGATACAAATATTCTGCACCTAAAGCATAAGTGAATTCTTGCAATTCTTCTTTTACTCCACCGGGTGCATCACCAAAGGATTGAAAAATACCGTAAATAAAATCAACGTTATTGTCTTGTCCATCAATAATATAATTCTCCTCTGTGTTTATTTCCTCATCATCAGTTGTTGTAGGATCATTATCAGGTAAATCATATTGTCCGTTGTTATTATTATCGACATATTCAATTCTTTCGCCAAGAACTGGAGGCGTTGGCACCAACAATTTAGCAAATTCAGCAGTGACTCCTAATTTGTTATACTGATCAAAAATAAAATCAAAACCACCACCTAAGCGTAACGTCGTGGGTTGAAAGTTCTCTTGTCCTCCTTCGTCATATTTAAATTTAGGTCCTAAGTTTTGAATGGCAAAACCCCCTCTCCAACGACCATTAAAATCGTTGTAAGCTTTTTCATCGCTTTGATAATACCCTGTAATATCTACCCCAAAGGTACTTCCTGTTGTAGTATCATTATTCCCGAAATTTAATTTTAAATCAGAACGCAAATAACGCATGGCTACTGCCATACCGAATTGTTCACTTAACCTTAATCCATAAGATATGTCAATAGTTAGCTCATTAGGCTTTTGAATTAATGCTTCAGAAAATTCATCTTCAACAAATTCAATTTCCCCTAATGAAAAATATTTAAAGCTTGCTGCAAAGGCACTTTGCTCATTGATTCTATTAAAATAAGTGACATTGCCTAAAAAAATATCATTGACCAACTTACTTAAATATGGTGTATAACTTACTGCAAAACCAGATTTCGTTGTTGAAAACACATATTTTGCAGAGTTCCATTGTTGTGAAAAAGCATCCGGCGATGTCGCCACGCCCATATCTCCCATCGACGCCGCTCACGCATCGGGTGCAATTAACAAAAAAGGCACTCCCGTAGTAATCACTCCGGAATCTTGATATGGTTCTATTTGAAATGAGTTTTGCGCATTTAAGTTAAGTGCGAAAACAATGGCTAATACTGTTAATAGGTTTAATTTCATGGATTAATTTTATTTAGCAAATATAATTTTTTATTAGAGTATAACAAGTTTCTCTATTTTTTCTACGGTTTTATTTATCGCACTTGAATGTACTTTTAACTTATAGATATAAGTTCCCTTGCCTATCTTATCCCCAAAATCATCGCGCCCATCCCAAACAATATCTCGAGAAGTTGAAGCCGTTGATTTCACCCCTGCTCCGCTAGTTTTACCATTTAATGTCCTTACTAACTTGCCTGAGATAGTGAAAATTTGAACCGATACCTCTAAATTTTCTGAACTATTGTGACTAAACCAAAATTCTGTGTAATTCACAAAAGGATTGGGGTAGTTTAAAACGTTATCAATGACTAAATTAGCATCTTCATTAAAAACTCTAAACTGTAACTCTGAAGTTGAGGAATTATTGTAAACATCCCAAGCTTTTAGAGAAAGTGTATGTAAACCCGGTTCTAAGTCTCTAAAGGGGAAACTCAAATTTCCGCGCGTGTAATCATCCAATTCTGTAATATAATAATCATTTAAAACATACGGATTTACTTCATCTCCATCAATCACAGCAACAATATCATGACCAATACCACTTGCTGTGTTAATACCATTTTCGTCTTGTAATTTGACTAAGAGTGTTGGCGATTCGTTAGTAACTCCTCCTGATGCGAAATTTTCATCATTCATAAATAAATTAATGACTGGTCCTTGATTGTCTTCAGGTGCATTCGCATTAATCCCACCTATTTGCACACTATTTATTGCAGCACCACTTAAATCTTTAGTTGAATTATCGGTTGAAGCATAAAAGCTCACCTTACCATACCCCACAGGAATACCAATATCTCTTGGCACAATAAAATCAAATTCAAAACTACCATTAGTAACGGTAACTTGTCCCCTAAAGATCACTTCACCCAAAGTTGTATAATCCAATTTTATAAGCTCTCCTCCATCTGAAATATTATCATTCGCTAGGGTTTGCCTTTGTATTGATTTATCGTAAATAGTAGTCACGACTTTACCATTATAATTGGTTAAAACATTACCCGAAATATCGGTTACTTCACCAGCTAGTTTTGCGTAGCTTAGTGCACTTAACACCTCGGTTTGCTGACTTATTGGTACATCATTAATTTTTGTAAGACGCACATCCGGATCTGGGAATGCTAGTTTTAAAGCAGGATCACCAATGTAAAACACCAAATATTTCTGATTAATATTCGTTACTGAAGGGTCTATTTTCGTAAGTCTTAAGGCCTCTGCAATTGTTGGATACTCATAATCACTATACGTATCGTTATCACTGTAAGAAAACAAATACTCTTCTAATTTTTTATTGAATGTCACACCAACAGTCACAAAAATTTGTCGTGTTGTTGTTATTAAACTGATAGCTCCTCCTTTTTCATTCCAGTATATTAATTCACCTGCAGTAACCCGCAACGGATTATCAAACCTTGTGTACTCACAGGTAACAGTCACAAAGCAATTTAACTTGCATTGATTCCTTAAGTTTTCAGCATCCATTTTCTCAAAAATACGTTCAAAGGCTAATCCGTCTTCACCGCCATGCCCAAAATAATTAACTACTAGCGCACCATTTTCTATAGCATCTGCAATTGCCGAAGTAACTGCTGGATAACGATCTCCACCGGCAGAAGATTGTTGTTGGTAAGCATCGGCATGTATTTTAATAGCATTGATAAAAGGTTTCCTATCTGTAATTTCATCTGCTATTGCATCAGTAGTTTCCTGAAGAATGCGTTCCCATATAATATCAACATCATCTGAAATAGCAATGATATTATTTCTCCAGTTTCCCAACGCCTCTTTAGAGTAATAACTCTCTATTTTGTCTACCATTTTTTTAGCCCGTTGTGGAGAATCGGCAAGGATTCGTCCTACTGCTATATCTAACTTATCAGCAGTCACTAAAGTTCCTTCGTTAGTATCCATCATGCCGTAAAAATCATCGGAAATAAATGAGCTCGTTAAATTAAAACTGGAATAGGCATTCCATGAAGGTAGATTGTAGGTGTTGTTAGAAATCCTTCCTTTATAATCAAAAGAACTATCCCCAAATAAACATAAATACTTTACTCTCTTTTCAGGGCTGCTGGCATTGTCATAAACATATTTAATAAAATTTCTAATGGCTGAAATATCACTATTCCCGAATTAAATTCTTTATAAATACTTTCAACAGTAACGACTTTTACATTTAAATTATTTTGGATTCTATTAATTTGAGCCAAACGTTCCGCTTGATTTAGATGTGCCCCTGGAGTAATCATTAAATAATCGATATCTTGAAAAAGGCCTTGAGCATTTTTAAATATGGAGCCTTTAATATTTTGATTCGCAATATTAGAATTAGACACCACAATGGCACTATAGTAATTTGAAGGCGCCACGGCCACATATGTTTTTAGACGCCCTAAACTAGATTTAAAACTTATAGAAGTCTGATTATCGTTGACTTTTGAAGTTATATTATTAGTATCTGTAATATCCCAAACCTCGGAGACACCTGTGGTATTCGAAATCGTGTAATTCCCTACACCTGAGGTCTGAGTGGTACTTTTATTATAAAATTTTAATTGCTGCCCTGTAAAGGTTAATGCTCTTGTAGCCTCCAATGAAATATAATCCGGATACCCCACTGCACTGGGATTACCCGCTTTGTTATAACTAATTTGAACCGAAACATTGTCGGACGAAATAGCGATGTTATTATTAAAAACACCTTCATGAGCAAAATTAGGATCATTTGGTCCAATCCCTGAAATAGGAAGGTTTGCAACACTATTATTATTTACAGAGACCGCAAAGCTAGAGGCAATTGGAGAAATAGCCGCGGCATAAACTTTAAATTGAACGGGTTCAGATCCCACTAAATTTGGAAAATTAAATGCAAATGTTTTATTCAATTCAATATCAAATTTATCACCAAACCAGCGTCTTCCTACTAAAGCAAGTGAAAACTCATCTACTTCATGAAATTGATAGTCTTGAAACGTATTTATTTGTAATGAAGGTGAAGCACTAGGCTCAACCATTGCATTCATTCGTTTTCCTGGGCCTGAACCAATATTAATATAATAATAAGCAATATCTTGATACGGATTAATATTCGTGTTAATAGCAGTATTGTCAACCAAACCCTTAGGTCCAACCCCATAAAATAAGATATAATCGTCATCATTAAAAACACCATCAGCTTCCCCAACAACTTTAATGGCATTCTCTACAGGATCGATTGGATAGGTGGCATCATTAAGATATGGAATCATTTCACCTCCATTACCATATATACCAATAGTTCTAGGGTCTATATTGTTCACACTAATCCCCAATTGTTGTAAAAAATTTTTAGACAATTTAAATACTCGCATTTATCAATAGCAAATTTATACCAAGAACCTGTGCTAAGTACCGAATTACTTATTGGAAAGCTAGACCTATTGAGCGCCGAATTCAACCTTGGTGCATTTTTATAATTTACAGTAAAAGAAACCACCTTTTTATAACTATCCGTTCCGGACTTTACTATTGCAGGCACCTTTAATACGGCAAAACTTAGATCTCTCGGCAATAGAATTTTTTAATTCGACTTTTATTTTCGAGGGAATCTTTTTTAAGTCTAACCCTTTTAAGTCTCCTTTAGAGATGGGCTGGTACTTTATGTTGGTAAGCTGTGCGCTCTTTTCGTTGACATAAGTGTTCGTTTTCCATTGGGACACAATGTTTAATCCATCAAAAAGGCTGTAGCTGTAATGCTCTTCAGGGGAAAAAAGCGGTATTTCTACAGCGTAGTCACTCGAACTAAAGGTTTTACTAGCTTGCCATGTTATATTAATCTTCTTTTGTTGAGAAAACATAGTACCACTTAATAATACTGCTATAATAAATAATATCTTTTTCATTGCTTATACTAACGTCTAGATTACTCCGTTATTATTGAAATTTTAACATTTTCACAAAAACGTTTCAAAATTACAATAATAAAACAAAAAAAGCGCCGTTATAGTGTATGAAATCATCGATAAAACACACAAAAAACATCGATGTAAAGCATATAATTAGGATGAAATGCAATTTTTTTACTCATATTTCGCAAAAAAGCTTGTAGAGTTATGTATAATTGTTATATTGCGTCTCCAAATAAAACATAATTAGCTACTTAAACGTATCAGTATGAAAAAAGTAATCGTATCAAGGATTTTAATGTTATTAGCAGTGTCGCTAACCTTGGTTAGTTGTGGCAGATCATCCGGCGGATCAAACGTCTCAAGAGGAACAGGATGGGATATTAACGCAAAAGAAGGTGGTTTCCAATACAACACACAATTTAAAGAACAAGAAACATCTCCAGGTCTAGTCTTTATAGAAGGGGGAACATTTACAAAAGGTCGTGTTCAAGATGATGTCATGCATGATTGGAACAACACCCCCAATCAACAACACTTGCAATCGTTCTATATGGATGAAACAGAAGTAACTAATGTAATGTATATGGAGTACTTAGATTGGATTAAAAGAGTGTATCCACCGGAAGAAGAAAACTTCCGAAGAATATATGATGGCGTTGTGCCGAGATACATTGGTATGGAGAAACCGTTTAGGGTATAACGAAGTAATGACGGAAAATTATTTGCGCCACCCGGGTTACGCTGAGTATCCTGTTGTAGGTGTTAGTTGGATTCAAGCTGTAGAATATGCAAATTGGAGAACAGACCGTGTGAACGAAATGTACTTACAAAAAGATGGCTACTTAAGAGAAGATAGCCATTATGAGGCGACTGCTGACGCCAACTTTAATACAGATACTTATATCAATTCTCCAAAACAAACCTTTGGTGGAAATGAAGACATCATAAACCCAGGAAAATCAAGAAACATCCAAGTAGATGCTGAAGGAAACGAAACTGGAATTTATGCCTCTAGACAAACGGGAGTTATTTCTCCTAAGTATAGACTACCTACTGAAACAGAATGGGAATACGCCGCTTTAGGTTTATCTGAAATTAGAAGTTATAACGTTTATAGAGGACGAAAAAAATACCCATGGGATGGACAGTATACCCGTTCGGGAAACGTAAAGTGCGTGGTGACCAATTGGCTAACTTTAAGCAAGGAAAAGGTGATTACGGTGGTATTGCAGGATGGTCTGACGATGGTGCAGACATTACTGCCCAAGTAAAATCTTACGAACCTAATGATTATGGTTTATACGATATGGCTGGAAATGTTGCTGAATGGGTTGCCGATGTGTATCGTCCTATTGTTGATGATGAATTTAACGATTTCAATTACTATAGAGGTAATGTCTATACTAAAAATGCAATCTCAGAAGACGGTACGGTTACTATTGTAACTACCGACGATATTGTATACGATACGTTACCAAACGGAAAGGTTATTGCTAGAGATTTACCTGGCGAAATTGCTCAAGTTGCTGTTAACGAAAATGAAACGTATTTGAGAACAAACTTTGACAGAAGTGATAACCGTAACTTTAGAGATGGTGATAAGCAATCATCAAGAGGTTATAGTGAAAGTTTTGATGATGAAGTGGACGGCAATAACCCAACAAATGCTTCACTTACCCGTAAAATGTACAACTCTCCAAATCACAGTGTAGAATATGATTCGACTGGAACATTGGTTAGAGAATGGGATAAGTCTAACAGAAGAACGTCTTTAATTAATGATGAAACTCGTGTTTATAAAGGAGGGTCATGGAAAGATAGAGAATATTGGTTAGACCCTGCACAAAGACGCTATTTCCCACAAAGTATGGCTACAGATTACATCGGCTTTAGATGTGCTATGTCTCGAGTGGGTTCTAAATCTCAAAATAAGAATAAGACTAAAAACTAATATTTTTTTAAAATATATTAAAAGTCCTAACACACCGTTAGGACTTTTTTTATACATTTATTTTATGAAAATAAAAGACCTGCACGCGTTATTGCTGAACTTTCCAAAGGTATGTACAGATACTAGAAAGCTTGCGAAAAATGATATCTTCTTCGCTTTAAAAGGAGAAAATTATAATGGCAATGCCTTTGCTAAACAAGCGGTAACAGATGGCGCAAAATATGCGGTAATAGATGAGGCTGAATACCAAACCTCTGAGCAATACCTTTTAGTTGAAAATGTATTAGAAACCCTTCAAGCATTGGCTACTTACCATAGAACCTATTTAAATGTTCCCATAATAGCGCTAACGGGCAGCAATGGTAAAACTACAACCAAAGAGCTCATCAATGCGACACTATCACAACATTATAAAACCACCGCTACGGTTGGCAATTTAAATAATCACATTGGCGTTGCGCTCACCTTGCTATCTATGACAAAACAAACAGAAATAGGTATTGTAGAAATGGGAGCCAACCATTTAAGAGAAATTGCGTTTTTATGCGCTATTGCTAAACCAGATTATGGATACATTACAAACTTTGGAAAAGCACATTTGGAAGGCTTTGGTGGTGTTGAGGGTGTTATTAAAGGAAAAACAGAACTTTACAATTATTTGAAAAAAAATGATAAACTCATTTTTGTGAATGGCAACGACCCTAAGCAACAGACATTATCTCAAGGTGGTAACGTGTATTCTTTTGGAAAAACAAATGACAGCGAAGTCATTATTCAATTTATTGAAGCACAGCCATTTGTAACATGTGAGTTTGATGGCCACCGTATTCAAACCCATTTAATTGGTGAATATAACTTTAGCAATATTTCTTCCGCTATTTGTATCGCAAATTACTTTGAAGTCTCTGCCGAAAACATAAAAAAGGGATTAGAAAGCTATACTCCAAAAAATAACCGTTCGCAAATTATTAAAAAAGCAGGCGTTAAGATCATACTAGATGCCTATAATGCCAATCCAACAAGTATGACTGCAGCGCTTACAAATTTTGACCAACTTAAGGATCATTATAAAATCGCCATTCTTGGAGATATGTTTGAGTTGGGTAATGAAGCTAAAACAGAACATCAATCCATCACTAATTTAGCTTCCGATTTAAATATTGACGAAATTATTCTTGTAGGAGAAAATTTTTATAAGACTGAAAGTGTGTCGCAAAAAACAACAAAATTTAAATCTTTTGAAGCCTTAAAACAAGATTTCAAAATCCCCTCAAATAAAAAGACAACGTTATTAATTAAAGGCTCACGCGGGATGGCTTTAGAACGCCTTTTAGATGTACTCTAAAGCTGCTCTAAAAACGCCTTAAAAGACTCCCAATAACCTAAACAACCCTCCGTAGACTCCCATAAAGCACGAGAACCATGGATCCCTTGTTCATGAGGAACGTAGTGTGTTAAATTATTTTTGGATACCTCTTTGACAAGTAGTGAGACGGCTGCTGCCTCCTCCTTAGAGGACGTCACAAAAAGCGGTTTTTTAAGACCTTGAATCCTATCCTGAATAAACATCGCAGGAAAATACTCTCCAGGACTAAAAGCGGCAACTGCTTTCACTTTTTCATTTTCATGAGCAATCAACAACGCTAAAGTCGCAGAATAAGAACTACCAACGATTACGATTGGTTTATTGCCGTTATTCCAATAAATAAAATGTATTGCCGCTTCTATATCCTGTTTCGCATCGCTATAATTTGTTGGTAAATCTAGTGCCTTAGCTACTTTTGCAGTTTCATTAATAACCCCATTAACTTCTTGTCCGAGACCTTTGATCGATGGCCATAACCGAATACCCCAAAGCATTCAATTGTGATGCCGTAGTCTTATATTCTGCTCGGCTATAGCCCGCTTGGTGGCATAGAAGTAGTGTAATGGGTCAATATCTATTTTGTATACATCTGCTGTAATGGTTACCCCGTCAAGAGATGGCAAGGTTATCGTTTCGGTGTTTACTATAGCTCCTTTATCCTGCCTCATTTCTTATCTCAAATTTAACTGTTGTACTTGTAATTCTTTTTCACAGGCCATCGGCTTATAAACATAAAGCCTAAAAGCATTATTTTCTGATAAGCTATGGTGTCTTAATTACTCTCTTCCACTTCTCCATCACCTGCAATACTTTTTAAAAGCCCCTGTTTAACATTAAGCCAAATAAAATTAAAAATAGATTTGGTTTTATCTCTCTCAATTTCTGCTTCTGAGGCTCTAAAATTGTCTCGGATCATCCTTGCTTGTTTTAGAGACAAACAGATTGGCTACAGCAGATAAAAGCCAGTTTTCTTTTTTGCCTTCTTTTCTTAAAACAGAAATTTTTAAATCATCGTAATTCACTTTAAAATCAATAGTCGATCTGGTATTATTACCATCTATTGTATAGAATATTTTTTTCGTTTGCCCTTCTAACTTCACTTTTAAATTAGGCTCAGTAAATGTGTTTATTTTAGACAATTCTAGTTGATCCATATCCATAGCAAATACAAAGGAATCGCTTTTATTGTTTACATCAAATGCCCAGTCAGCTTTAAAAGGAGTTCCTTCCATAAAAATACCAGCAATGTCTAGGGTGGTTTTATTAGGTGACTTATAGGTATTACTTACATTGGCTATATTAGCATACAGCTTGGAAAAATCAATAGAACCTCCGTTATTATTAACGGTTACTTTTTCTGTATACTTTATATACGCCTCGTGAATTAAAACAGAATCTATAGTTAAATCAAAAGGGATCGTTCGAATCGCTTCGCTATACATTTTTTTTGTGGACACATCGTCTGCAATTAATTTATCGCGAAAGATCTCAAAATGTGGCTGATTGATGCTTACTTCCCTACTCGTCACGTATAGATTTCTCTTATTGAATCCAAAATCTATACCCTCACACTTTAGTGTTTCAATTCTAAGATTAAAATGATCTCTTTCCTTAGATATAATATTGGAAAGGGCGCTACGTGAAAATTTGGTCTTTAATTCAATAGCATTAATTGTTGCTTTATTGTTTTTGAGCTTAAAACTAGAAGTGCTGAGATTTTCAAAATGGCTTGTTTTAACAAAAATAGAGTCTGCTTCCGCCTCAAAATCGTCAAAAGAAACTGGTAATCTGTTCTTAATTATTTCTCTATTAATTTCTATATCATCAATTTCAATCGTTGCGTTTTCGACATATAATAAGACGGAATCTTTTTTAGAATCATAAATATGGAACGTCGCGTTATCAATACTGAGCTCATCTATAAGTATTGGCTTATATAGTTTTATAAAACCTTTAGTAGAATCGGGTTTGCTATTCTTTTCATACTTATCCTTAAAATAAACAATATTGGGGGATTTCAATTTAATGTCTTCAATCCTAATTTGGGATTTAAAAAGATAGTCCCAATAGCTTACATCCTCAATAATAAGAGTTTCGAGCGACACATAAGTGTGGATGTTGTCGTTGTTTTTATTTTTAATTTCAATGATTGGCTTTTTTATAGTTATCGTACCTTCAAACGTATTTAGAGTAATCCCTTCATTCTTTTGAAAAACGATGTCCGGCAATCTATGCACGAGAAAATTTTCGATTTTATTCTCTATCGTCTGATTAGCATACAGTACTAGACCTACTATTATTAAGGTAGTAATGGAGAGTGTATATACGCCATATTTTATCCACTTATTCATCATTTAAAGTTAATTAAGAAATGATATGAAGCAAAATAATGGTTCACAATTATTGCTTTGAAAAGGGATAAGAAACATTAAAAAACTGATATAATTATTTTAATGGTTTGAATGGAATAAAAATGAAATCTATTTTATGTTTTGATAACATTTCTATCACTATTGAAACACTATATTTTAAGTGGAACAGCGGTTGCTATTTTGGAATACAACGGAGTTATGAAACGGTAATAAATAAAAAATCCGACAACCTTAAGGTTATCGGATTTTCATTTTTGGTGGGCGACAAGGGATTCGAACCCCTGACCCCTTGGGTGTAAACCAAGTGCTCTGAACCAACTGAGCTAGTCGCCCTTATTATTCGGTGTGCAAATATACATGACATTTTGGTTTTGCAAAAGTTTTTTTAAAAAAATTTTCAAATTATTTCTGCAACTACAAAAGTACTCCCTCCCACATAGATGGTATCTTTTGAATTTGCCTGAATCAATGCTGATTTATATGCTTCATTTACAGAATTATAAGCCATCCCTACAAAGTCTTTTTGTGTAAAATACAGCTGAAGTGTTTTAGCGTCCATGCCTCTTGGAATATTTGGTTTACAAAAATAATAGGTTGCTTTTTTCGGCATTATCCCGATTATGGAGTCTAAATCTTTATCATTTACTACTCCAAACACCATGTGTAGGTTTTCAAAATCTTCTTCTAGCAGTTGTTTCATCGTATAAACTAACCCTTCTCTGTTGTGCGCGGTATCTAATATAACGGTAGGCTTTTCTTGTGTTTTTTGCCAACGCCCCATAAGTTTTGTGTTTTTAACCACATGACGTAACCCCGCTATCAATTGATTAGGTGATATATTAAACCCTTTAAGCTTGAGTTCTTCAATCGTTTGAACGACCGTACGACTATTTTTAATTTGATAGCTCCCTATTAAGTCACTCTCGAATTTTTTATCAATTGTCTGATCTGCGAAAACTATTTTAGCCTCTTCAGCTTTGGCTAGCTGTTTAAAGATGGTCTCGGTTTCTTTTTGAGTTTCACCAATAACAATAGGTATTCCCTTTTTTATAATGCCTCCTTTTTCTTTTGCGATAGCTTGAAGCGTGTTCCCTAAAAACTGGGTATGATCTAAACCAATATTTGTGATTACAGAAACTTCGGAAGGATGACATTTGTGGAGTCCAACCTCCCGCCTAAACCCACTTCAATTATTGCAATATCAACGTTTTGCTTGGCGAAATAATCGAATGCTAAGCCTACAGTCATTTCAAAAAAAGAAAGACGATTAACTTCGAAAAAAGGTTTGTTTTCGTTTACAAAATCAATCACTGCTTGTTCCGAAATCTCTGTGCCATTGATTTTTATGCGCTCTCTAAAATCCTTTAAATGAGGCGATGTATAGAGTCCAACGCGATAGCCTGCCTCTTGTAAAACGGAAGCTAACATGTGACTCGTTGAGCCTTTCCCGTTAGTTCCAGCCACGTGAACAGACTTGAATTTTTTGTGTGGGTTATTTAAGTGTTTTACTAATAAAATAGTATTTGACAAATCTACTTTATAGGCACTTTTACCTTGGTTTTGATACATTGGCAATTGAGAGAATAGCCAATTAACAGTATCGGTGTAGGTCATTTTATTGTCCTAATTTGAAATCAATACTCACAAATCCTATTTGCCTGGCAGGTGCTTTAGCATCTGCAGGCCATTTACCGAGACATTGCAATTTTCTTTGCAGGATCCAGTAAACAAAGTGCTGTGTTTTCGGTTCCTTTTACACCAGCTTCCGCTTTTACAACGTTTCCATTTCGATCAACTTCAACTCTAACGACCACTAAACCAGATTCATTACATTGTTGTTTTACCTCTTGAAATTTTCCTTGACCTCTTCCTCCTAATCCAGATCCAACGCCTCCAGTACCTTTTCCTCCTCCAAAATAACTTGGTGCATACGGGTTACCATCTAATTGCCCTTTATCGCCTGCTTGATTGTCGTTACCCTGACTCCCACTACTTACCCCGTCTGAATTGTTCAAACCGCCCATAATAGCGTCTAGTTCTGCTTTTTTCTTAGCTTCTTCTGCTTTCTTTTTTGCTTCCGCATCGGCAATCGCTTTCGCTTGGCTTGCCGCCGCTGCTTTAGCCATAGCATCAGCTTCTGCTTTCGCTTTTTTGGCAGCTGCTGCTTTTTTAATGGCGATGGCATCTTCAGAGTCTTGCGTTAAAACATTTTCCTTTGTTGGCTCAGATGTCGTAGTCTCTTGTGTTTCTTCTACCGCGTCTTGTTCGGCTTTTTCAGGCACAGATGGCGCGTCTTGTGGTTCCCTGTTTATATTTAAATCTTCAGACTTGACCAACGTTTTGGGTTGTACCGTGCCGTTTCCAACGGAAGAATTGCCAAAATTTACAGCGACACCATATTCGGGTGGTGGATCTAAATACGATGGTCCCACTACGAATAACAACAATAACAAAATCAACACAATCAATGTTGTTATTTTTGCTGAATTACGTTCGTGTTTGGTATTTAGATATTTCATAATGCACTATGAATTACTGAGATTTTACTGCCAACGTTGATTTTATTTTATTTCTATTGGCTATATCCATAATATATACCACGTGTTTCATTTCTACATCTTGGTCTGATCGTATGGTAATTGTTGGTGAATCTGTACTGCCCACTTTTGCAAGTACTTCAGCTTCTAACTGATCTTTTGACACCTCTTTCAAATCGACAAAATATTGTATGTCCTTATTGACACTCACTGACACATTTTTTGTTTGTGTCGTCTTACTTGTCGATTTAGGTAACAATAAATCTATAGCCTCAGCAGAAACGAGTGTAGATGCAATCATAAAAAAGATAAGTAGCAGAAATACAATATCTGTCATCGACGACATATTGAATTCTGGTGTTACTTTATTTCTTCCTCTTAATTTCATAATTTATGATTTAGCTCGGTTCATTTAAAAGGTCTAAAAACTCTAATGAATTGGCTTCCATTTGATACACCACTTTATCCGTTCTAACCACCAAATGATTGTATGAGATATAGGCGATGATCCCAACAATTAAACCGCCTACGGTCGTTGTCATTGCGGTATACAAGCCATCCGCTAATGTTTTAATATCTATAGACCCGCCTGAATTTGCGATTTCAAATATGGAGAGTATCATTCCAATAACTGTTCCAAGAAACCCAATCATTGGTGCAGCCCCCGAAATTGTCGCTAAAACACTCACATTTTTCTCTAAGTTATAGATTTCTAATCGCCCGGCATTTTCAATAGCTGTATTGATATCTTCAAGTGGTTTTCCTATTCTAGAAATACCTTTACTAATTAATCTTGATACCGGAGAATTTGACTGAGAGCACAGGTTTTGAGCAGAGTCAATTTTACCATTACTCACATAGTCTCTAATTTGATTCATAAAATTAGCATCTACTTTTGAAGCTTCTTTGATGGCAAGAATCCGTTCAAAATAGATATAAATTGCAACAATCATTAGTACTATTAAGATTGTTATAATAATTATTCCTGCTGTTCCACCTGTAGTCACTAACTCTATAATGGACAATGTTTTTTTAACCGATTCTCCTTCTGCACCTTGTGCAGAGTCTTGCAAAAATGTACTTATCATATGTTGGGGTTTATTAAATGTATAACGTTATTTTTCTGTGTAGCGTATGTTTAAAATAAAGTTCTTGTAAAAAAGAAAACACCTGTTCCTGCTATAAAACCTATAAATGCCAACCAAGAAATCTTTTTGAGGTACCGAGAAGAAATCAATTTTCTCCATGCCCATAGCAACCACTCCAGCAGCCGATCCTATAATTAACATACTACCACCTGTTCCCGCAGAGTAAGCTATAAAATGCCACAATTCGTTATCCATGGGCTCAGAAAACATCCCTAAACTAGCGGCTACCAATGGTACATTGTCAATAATTGCAGAACCTATACCCAATAAAATAATGACCAAATCTGAGACTCCCGAATGATGTAATTCGGTACCTAACATGGGTACATTTTCTTGTAGAGATGATGCAAAACCAAACAGGGTTCCTAAAGATTCTAAAGCTGCAACCGCCATTAAAATTCCTAAGAAGAATAAAATACTTGGTAATTCTATTTTAGACAACGAATGGTGTACTGGACTGTGATGTGCATGCGCTGCACTTACTTCATCATCTATTTCTGTTAAACTAAATTTAGACGAACTATAAATTTCTGCAAAAATAGCTACTACCCCTAGAGATAACATCATACCTACATAAGGTGGTAAATGGGTCACCATCTTAAAAACCGGAACAAAAACAATAGCCCCTAAACCTAGGTATAACATGGTTGAACTATAACGACTTTTAGCCTTTTCTGTAGCACTGTTATCCATGTCCAATTCGCCTTTAAAAGCGGGAAGAAAAGAAGCTATTAGTGTTGGTAAAAGCATACACACCAATGATGGTAATAATAAGTAACCAAATAAATGTCCTGTAGAAACCTTATTTCCAATCCAAAGCATTGTCGTTGTTACATCTCCTATTGGTGAAAAAGCACCGCCCGCATTTGCTGCAATAATGATTAAACCAGCAAACCAAATACGAACGCTTCTGTCCTTTACAACTTTTTGAAGAATTGAAATTAAAACAATAGTTGCTGTTAAGTTATCGATAATAGCAGATAAGATAAAGGCTAAAAAAGCAAATACCCATAAAATCTTACTCTTCTTTTTAGTTTTAATAAAGTTTTTTATGGTGGAAAAACCATCGAAATAATCAATAATTTCTACAATGGTCATAGCCCCTAACAAGAACACTAAAATTTCGGCTGTTTTTCCTAAGTGATGCAAGAGTGTTTCTTCCATTAAATGCATCTTTTCTTCATGTCCTAAAGCAGGAAAATTATCGACTAAAGCATGTTTAGCAGAATCAAACCAATTTGGAAACGTATCTATTCCTAATGAAATAAGAGCCCAACTTATAGCCATCATGACCAATGCGGGAATCAATTTATCTATTTTAATACTGTGTTCTAATGTAATGGCCAAATAGCCAAAAACAAATACAAGAATGATTACTGTTTCCATAGTTTTATACGAGTTGTGTTAGTGCAATTTCAAATGCTGTTTTACTTAATTCTGTGGTCTTTGGGTTTTTATCGTAAACCTTTTGAATGGCCTTTTTAATAATATTTGAGGTATCACTAAAAATCGCTTCATCCGTCATTTGTACTTTACGTTCCATAAAGTACGCGAAAACTCTTGCCATACCACAATTTGATATAAAATCGGGAATCAGGCTCACTCTTTCATCTGTATGTTCCATGATGCTACCAAAGAAAATTTCTTTATCTGCAAATGGCACATTTGCTCCGCAAGATATGACTTCCAATCCGGTCTCAATTAGTTGATTAATCTGATCTTGTGTTATTAATCGCGACGCTGCACAAGGCGCAAAAATTTCAGTTTGAAGTGACCAAATGCGCTCATTCATTTCAGCAAAAGGAATCATATTATCGGTTGCTAAAGTGTTTCCGTTTTTGGTTAAAAAGAAATTGGTTATTTCTTCAAAAGAAAATCCTTTCTCATTTATAACCCCTCCGGAGATATCGATGATACCTACAACTTTAGCTCCCATTTGTGCCAAGTAATAAGCTGCGGCAGAACCCACGTTACCAAACCCCTGAACAACAGCGCGTTTCCCTACTATACTGCCGTCATAAATTTCATAATAATGCCTCACTGCTTCTGCAACCCCATAACCCGTAATCATATCTGCTATAGTATATTTCCGTGCGACATCCGGTGAAAACCCAGGGTTTTCAATCACTTTAATGACTCCTTGGCGTAATTGGCCAATACGATTAATTTTATCTGCTTCAGTAGGTTGAAAATGTCCGTTAAAAACACCTTCTTGAGGATGCCAAACTCCGGATGCTTCGGTAATTGGAATAACTTCGTGGATTTCATCGACATTTAAATCACCGCCTGTGCCATAATAACTCTTAAGCAATGGAGACACCGCCTTATACCAGCGTTCTAAAACACCTTTTTTTCTTGGGTCTTTCGGATCAAAATTAATTCCGGATTTGGCACCACCAATAGCAGGCCCGGACACAGTGAATTTCACTTCCATCGTTTTAGCAAGCGATAAAACTTCGTTTATATCAAGCCCTTTACGCATTCTTGTTCCTCCACCTGCGGCACCACCGCGAAGTGAATTGATCACAGTCCACCCTTCAGCTTCAGTTTCGGGATCTTTCCAATTGAATACTATTTCACGGCTCTTTATTTTCGTACTTTTTTAATAATTCTTTCATTTAAATGCTATTGAATCTGCTTTAACTTTTTTTGATTTAATTTTCGAAATGGATGAAGAATAGCTAAAGTTGATTCATGTGAGAAGATATTTTATTGTTTAGATTCGACAAATATAAAAAACAAAAAATAGCTTTAAAAAGTAAAGTTCTCTTTTATTCTTAAATTGTGATTTTATGCGCGTTATGGCTCATATATCATACCTGAAGCATGATCTTTTACCGCACCTGTTACACTACTTAAACAATTATTTTCACCACGCCATTTCAAAACGCCTAAAAAACCAAAAATTAAGGCTTCTTTAAATTCTATAATCTCCTGAGAGGGAATAATGATTTGATTTTTACTTAATCGTTTAATCCTATCCATTAAAAACAAATTGAAAACGCCGCCACCAGTGATTAAAACCTTAGCGTTAGGTTTTTGGTTTATCACTTCTGCAATTTGAATGGCAATATGCTCAACATAGGTTCTTAACACATCTTTTACAGTAAGCGCATAGCGCTCCATTAAAGGAAATATAACCTCATTTACCCATTCTAGCCCCGGAGACTTTGGGTGTGATTCCTTGTAAAAAGTTAGATCATTTAGTTTGCTTAACAGCGCTGTGTTTATTTCGCCTTCAGACGCGACTCTTCCTTCGGCATCATAGCTAAATCCTAAAGTAGAGATGTATTTATTTAAAACAATATTCACCGGACAAATATCAAAAGCAATACGTTTTGACTGCGTCTTAGTCGAAACATTTGCAAAACCACCTAAATTAACACAATAATCATACTTCGAAAACAGTAGTTCATCTCCAATTGGAACTAACGGGGCACCTTGTCCCCCAAGAGCAACGTCTTGAACTCTAAAATCACAAATCACCCTCTGTTTTAACTTTTTAACTAACAAGGGCAAATTTCCAATTTGATAGGTTAGTTGCCGGTCAGGTTGGTGTAACGCCGTGTGCCCATGAGAACAGACGGCATCAATAGTATCTATATTATGTTTTAAAATAAATTGATTGATAACATCAGCCAAATACTCTGTATAATATTGATCAATTAAATAGAGCTCTTCTTTGGTGTGATTTATTAAAGTTTTCAATTCAAGCTGCCACTTCTCAGAATAAGGAATGGTTTCGGCAACATTAATTTTAAACGTCCATTTATTATTAAATGTGAAAGTAACTAACGCCAAATCAATTCCGTCTAATGATGTTCCCGACATTACCCCAATTATATGGTATTCATTTTTTATCATATAAAGTAAAAATAGCAATATCTATTGAAAAAAAACTAATTAACCGTTATCTTTGCACTCTTATTTTATAAAATTAACAATTAACGAGATTATGGATTTTAGCCTTACCGAAGAACATTTAATGCTGCGCGATGCCGCTCGCGATTTTGCGCAAACCGAATTATTACCTGGTGTTATAGAACGTGACAATAAACAAGAATTTCCCCAAGAATTAGTACGTAAAATGGGTGAATTAGGGTTTATGGGTATTATGGTTGATCCTAAATATGGGGGAAGCGGAATGGATGCCACATCGTACGTTCTTATTATGGAAGAGTTGTCTAAAATTGATGCCTCGGCTTCGGTAATTGTTTCGGTAAACAACTCTTTAGTATGCTATGGACTAGAAACCTACGGTAATGAAGCACAAAAACAAAAATACTTAACAAAACTGGCCACTGGTGAATTTGTTGGCGCGTTTTGTTTAAGTGAACCTGAAGCGGGTAGTGATGCGACGTCTCAAAAAACAACTGCTATAGATAAAGGAGATCACTACGTTTTAAACGGAACTAAAAACTGGATTACTAATGGTGGTCGAAGTGATGTTTATTTAGTCATCGCACAAACCGATAGAGATAAAGGACATAAGGGCATCAATGCTTTTATTGTTGAAAAGGGCATGGAAGGATTTGATGTTGGTCCTAAAGAAGACAAATTAGGAATCCGTGGGAGTGACACACATACCTTGCAATTTAACGATGTAAAAGTGCCAAAAGAAAATAGAATTGGTGAAGATGGTTTTGGCTTTAAATTCGCTATGAAAACACTGTCCGGTGGACGTATTGGTATTGCGGCTCAAGCCCTTGGAATTGCACAAGGTGCTTACGAATTAGCCCTTAAATATTCAAAAGAACGAAAGGCTTTCGGAACAGAAATTTGTAATCATCAAGCGATTGCTTTCAAATTGGCCGATATGTATACAGACATTACAGCGGCGCGCCATATGGTTATGAAAGCGGCCTGGGATAAAGATCAAGGCCATAATTATGATATGTCTAGTGCTATGGCGAAATTATATGCCTCTAAAGTAGCCATGGAACATACGGTTGAAGCTGTACAAATTCATGGTGGTAATGGTTTTGTAAAAGAATACCACGTAGAGCGTTTAATGCGAGATGCCAAAATTACTCAAATCTATGAAGGCACTTCTGAGATTCAAAAGATTGTCATTTCTAGAGGTGTTATTAAAGCCTAATAAATCAAATTATATACCTTTTAAAAGCTATTGATACATTCAATAGCTTTTTTTTGTTTATAGAATAGCCCAATTCATTAATGCCTTTTAAGCATCTACTCTGTAATTTTTGGAGTTCTATCTTTGTCGAAAATTACTTATACTTTCCTTCTTTTTCCTATTTTGCTTATTGCTTTACTATTTCCGCTATATACAACACGTTTTAACAATAACGCTATTTTTTTTTAAGCGTTTACTGTTCTTTTTTAAAATAAATGCCCCCACTTGTTAACCTTTTCATGATTTAAATATTAAGGTTAAAAGAAGTATAACAACAAATAAATAATCATGAAAATTTTAAAGAAGACAATCCTAGTATCATTGCTTTTAATGGGAACAATGAGCCATGCACAGATTTGGAAAAAACTGGGTAAAAAAGCAGAAAAAGCAGCAGAAAGAACCATAGAACGTCGAGTAGAACGCGAGACAGAAAAAAGTACAAATCGTACGTTAGATACCCTTATAGAAGCGCCAAAAAAATCAAAGAGAGAAAAACGGGGTAATCGCAAAAAAAACCGTGATAAAGAATTTTCTATTGGTGGCACTTCATCTGATTCAGAAAACAGCTCAAATACCAAGTCTCGCCCTCAAGTACATTCAAATTTTGACTTTAAAGCAGGAGATGTCGTCCTTTTTGAGGACAATTTCAGTAAAGATAATATAGGAGACTTTCCGGCAGAATGGGATACCAACGGCTCCGGAGAAATAGTTATGATAGATGGAGAAAAATGGTTCCGTCTTGCAAACAAGTCTATGTTTTTACCAATGACTTCACAAAAACTGCCTGAAAATTACACCATTGATTTTGATTTACTTACCACTGGATTGGATAACAAAACAAGTTCTCAAGCAATGCTCACCTTATTTTTATCAAATAACAATAAATATGACAAAGGGAAAAATTGGTGTATGGTTGAACTTTCGCCATGCCAATTTATTGACTCGCGTGGATCTATTGAAAAAGTAAACAACGGCTCTCGTGAAATGCGGAATGAAATTGATAAAGATTATCGTAATAGTATTAAAGGTGCATCTAAAATCTCAATAGAAGTGAATAAAACCAGAATGCGTGTTTGGCTAAATGAAAACAAAATTGTTGACACTCCAAGACTTGTACCAGATGGCATTACGAATTTCAAAATAGGTACAAGAGGCTTAAGAGATGACAGGAATTTTGATGAAATACACATTAATAATTTTAGAATAGCCAAGACTGGTCAAGATCATCGTAGTAAATTGTTAACCGAAGGAAAACTGTCTACAAACGCCATTCTCTTTAATACCGGTTCAGCAACCATTAAAAGCGGTAGTGAAGCCATTTTAAAAGAAGTTGGAGAAGCTATGCAAAGTGTTCCCGACATGCGAATACTAATTATAGGCCACACAGATTCCGATGGAAACTTAGTTAAGAATCAGAAACTTTCAGAAGAAAGAGCAAAATCTGTCAGATCTGCTTTGGTTACCAAATTTGGAATTAATAGCGCTAGGATACAAACTGAGGGTAAAGGAGCGTCTAATCCAATAGCAGATAACTCCTCTGCAACAGGGAAAGAACAAAACCGTAGGGTAGAATTTTTAAAACTATAGATATATAAACGAACGCTCTTTTAACTTTTTTAAACCTATTCTGCTGATAGACTTAAACCCTTACATCAGCGATATAGAACAGGTACATGCAATGGAAATTTATAACAATTATTAAGGTTTTATATTTACACAAGCCTATAATGTGAAATTAAGATCTCGTTTGATATAGAATACCTAATAGATTTTCCATTGCATGTATCTATTTTAATGAATCCATCACCAACCTAATTTCTGCATAACTAAATTTATCGTCAATTTGGTTTTTTAAATCTGAAAGGTTTTCAAATTGATGTTTAGGAATAATATCCTTTAATTCATTATAATGCCGTTCGGAAATTAAATCTGTTATTTTCACTTCGCCCGTGGGTATAAAACTAGCTAAATGTCCACTAACTGTATTTTCATTTAATTCTCGTTCATGAGCAATTTGAGAAACAGACTTCCCTTTTTTAAACAACTCTAAAGACGTTTTCTTGGTGTCTCCTTTTTTACGTTTGGTCTTCTTTTTCAAAAATCTCAACCTCGTCTGAGGTTTCAATATCATTTTCATCACAAAAGTCCCTTATAACCTTAAGAATATCGTTTCCATATTTTTCAACCCTTACTTTCCCAAAACCATTCACTTCCAATAATTGCTTTTTATTTATTGGTAATGTTTCACACATCTCATACAAAGCCTTTTGTGTAAAAACTTGAAAATGGATCAATTCTTTTTCTTTTGCTATTTCGTTACGGAGTTCTCTCAGTAGTTCAAATAACTCAACATTTGTTGTACCATCTATAACCGCTTTTCTTGGTTTCTTAGGTTTCTCCTTAGCCGTAAATACCGATTTGGCGCGTAACTCTAAAAACTGGAGCACATCAAATTTTTTATCCAGATTTGAAAAATACAATTGCTTAGTTGCCAATAACTCTTCAAACGTATCTAACTGATTATTGATGTCTTTTTCTACTGTTTTATTATCTGTAGTAAATCCAAACCCCTTATAGGGTTCAACAATTTTTTCATTTGTTTCCCTTGTAAAATAGTTAATCGCCTTAGTGAAACGGTCTTGAATATCATCACTTGATTCGGGTGTTAAACCAGTTTTAGCCAAATCTCTTAACTGCGCTTTAAATCCATTAGTCACTTTTAATAGATTAGTCACAGCGTCTTTAATTATATTTAGGGGGCCTTCTACATGCCCCTCAATACTCGTTCTATTTTTATAATAAATATCCAGGACTCTATTTAGTGGATATAATAACTTGTAAAAATCAAACAGTTCTGAAATTAAATGGAGTTGAAACTCAGATTTTGATTGTTGTAAAACCACTGCATCTGGTTGATTTTCTTCAGAGCTCTTATTAAACGAAATGACATCTCTATCACTAATAATTTGGCTAGAGCTTATTTTACTTTTCAACACGAGTCCCTCTAAACTTTTACAACGACTCAGTGCCACATAGGTTTGTCCATGTGCAAAAGCACCTTGAGCATCGATCATGGCTCTTTCAAAAGTTAATCCCTGGCTTTTATGTATGGTAATAGACCATGCCAAACGTAGCGGCATCTGCGTATATGAACCAATTTTATTTTCGGTAATAGCTTTGGATTCTGTATCCACCGTGTAGTTTATATTGTCCCAAACTTCGGAGTCGTGATAATATTAAACGCATCATCGGGACATTTCACAACAACTTCATCCTTATCTAATAAAATAACCTTACCAATCTTACCATTAAAATACCGCTTATCTATTGAACTGTCATTCTTTATAAACATGACTTGAGCCCCCACTTTCAAAACCAATTCTTCTTTATTTGGGTATGCAAACTCCGGAAATTTACCTTCAATACGCGCTGAATATTTATAAGGCTTCCCTTTTAGTTTCTCCAATGCTGTATTATTATCTCGCTCTGCTCGATTATTGTGAGTCGTTAATGATATATAACCGTCCTCTTCCCCAGGAATAAAATCTGGTTGGTATCTTTTATTGAGTTCCTTAGCAGAAGCTGCTGTTAGTGTGTTGTTCCGAATTTCATTAAGGATATTAATAAACTTAGGATTATCTTGTCTATAAATATGCTTTAATTCCACGGTGATCGCATGACATTCTTGGTAAGCCAAACTACTAAAGAAGAAGGCGTTCTTATAAAAGGGCTTTAATAGTTGCCATTCATTGTCTTTAACTACAGGTGAAAGTTGCTGCAGGTCTCCAATCATTAATACCTGTACCCCTCCGAACACTTTCGCTTTATCTCTATAGCGTCTAAGCGTTTTATCTATACCATCTAATAAATCGGCACGAACCATACTAATCTCGTCAATGACTAATAAATCAAGAGACTTTATAATATTAATTTTTGTTTTATTAAATTTTTTATTAAACCTGCAGGTACTACCCAATGTTTCATTAGGTAAAATAGGACCAAACGGCATTTGAAAAAAAGAATGAATAGTGACACCTTTAGCATTAATGGCAGCCACTCCAGTGGGAGCAACAACAACCATACGCTTTAAAGACTTCATTTTTAACCTATGTAAAAACGTGGTCTTTCCTGTACCTGCTTTACCTGTTAAAAACACATTTCGATCTGTATTATTAACAAAATCCCAAGCTAAATCTAATTCCTTATTAACCTCCATTAATTGTCCCCTATTATAGATTTTGAAGATAAGTAAATTGTAAATTATTTACGCCGCGTTTTTATGAAAATAAAAATGGTCTTATAAGTTTTCTTGTGTGTTGGCGTACCTCTATATCTTTTAAATTAAAGCTTTACAGGTATTTAAAAACTATAATTAAGATAAGATTAAATTAGTAGAAACTTCTTGAGACTAGAAAAGTATAAAACAAAAAAAAGTCCTAAACAAATACATGTTTAGGACTCTCTAAAAAAGGCGACGACCTACTCTCCCACAAATGTAGTACCATCGGCGCAAATGGGCTTAACTTCTCTGTTCGAAATGGTAAGAGGTGAGCCCCATCGCTATAATCACCTTAAATCTTTCGGCGTGTGTAGTTATATTAAATAATCTACTTACCGTATAAAATAACATATTGAAAAAAGCACGTTATACGTGATTTACATGAAAAGTATAATAATTGTATTGCACTCCACTTCTTAGCACTGAGCTTGTTGAAGTGTATAAAAAAACAGGCGTACAATAAGCCTATGGGTTATTAGTATCACTCGGCTATGACATTACTGCCTTTACACCTATGACCTATCAACGTAGTAATCTCCTACGACCCTTTAAAGAAATCTCATCTTGTGGTGGGTTTCGCGCTTATATGCTTTCAGCGCTTATCCCTTCCCAACGTAGCTACTCTGCAATGCTCCTGGCGGAACAACAGATACACCAGGAGGTTAGTCCAACTCGGTCCTCTCGTACTAGAGTCAGATCCACTCAAATTTCTAACGCCCACTGTAGATAGAGACCGAACTGTCTCACGACGTTCTGAACCCAGCTCGCGTGCCACTTTAATGGGCGAACAGCCCAACCCTTGGGACCTTCTCCAGCCCCAGGATGTGACGAGCCGACATCGAGGTGCCAAACCCCCCCGTCGATGTGAGCTCTTGGGGGAGATCAGCCTGTTATCCCCGGCGTACCTTTTATCCTTTGAGCGATGGCCCTTCCATGCGGAACCACCGGATCACTATGCTCTACTTTCGTACCTGATCGACTTGTAGGTCTCTCAGTCAAGCTCCCTTATGCCATTGCACTCTACGCACGATTACCAACCGTGCTGAGGGAACCTTTAGAAGCCTCCGTTACTCTTTTGGAGGCGACCACCCCAGTCAAACTACCCACCAAGCACTGTCCTTTCATTGAAAGTTAGACTCTAGATAAGCAAAGGGTGGTATTTCAACAATGACTCCACAACGCCTAGCGACGCCGCTTCAAAGTCTCCCACCTATCCTACACATTACTTATCCAAAACCAATACTAAGCTATAGTAAAGGTGCACGGGGTCTTTTCGTCCCACAGCGGGTAATCGGCATCTTCACCGATACTACAATTTCACCGAGCTCATGGCTGAGACAGTGTCCAGATCGTTGCACCATTCGTGCAGGTCGGAACTTACCCGACAAGGAATTTCGCTACCTTAGGACCGTTATAGTTACGGCCGCCGTTTACTGGGGCTTCATTTGATTGCTTCGCCGAAGCTAACAACTCCACTTAACCT
>NZ_CP113088.1:1462500-1465000 GCF_026625145.1 Lacinutrix neustonica
AATGTATCAACCCAAAAAATCCTAAACACATACCTGTTTAGGATTCTGTAAAAAAGGCGACGACCTACTCTCCCACAAGTGTAGTACCATTGGCGCAAATAGGCTTAACGTCTCTGTTCGAAATGGTAAGAGGTGCGCCCTATCGCTATAATCACCTTAAGTCTTTCGGTGTGTGTGGTTTGATCCACGTAACCATATAAAATAGTATATTATAAAAATGGAGTATAAACTAAAGCATTAGAAGGACGCTGTCCCAGTGCTTTTAACATGAATAATGCACTGTTTTTATTCTATTGGGGCTTTCACAACGTGATTTAAACCCTCTCGTCTACACTAGAAAAGTATAAAACAAAAAAAAGTCCTAAACAAATACATGTTTAGGACTCTCTAAAAAAGGCGACGACCTACTCTCCCACAAATGTAGTACCATCGGCGCAAATGGGCTTAACTTCTCTGTTCGAAATGGTAAGAGGTGAGCCCCATCGCTATAATCACCTTAAATCTTTCGGCGTGTGTAGTTATATTAAATAATCTACTTACCGTATAAAATAACATATTGAAAAAAGCACGTTATACGTGATTTACATGAAAAGTATAATAATTGTATTGCACTCCACTTCTTAGCACTGAGCTTGTTGAAGTGTATAAAAAAACAGGCGTACAATAAGCCTATGGGTTATTAGTATCACTCGGCTATGACATTACTGCCTTTACACCTATGACCTATCAACGTAGTAATCTCCTACGACCCTTTAAAGAAATCTCATCTTGTGGTGGGTTTCGCGCTTATATGCTTTCAGCGCTTATCCCTTCCCAACGTAGCTACTCTGCAATGCTCCTGGCGGAACAACAGATACACCGGAGGTTAGTCCAACTCGGTCCTCTCGTACTAGAGTCAGATCCACTCAAATTTCTAACGCCCACTGTAGATAGAGACCGAACTGTCTCACGACGTTCTGAACCCAGCTCGCGTGCCACTTTAATGGGCGAACAGCCCAACCCTTGGGACCTTCTCCAGCCCCAGGATGTGACGAGCCGACATCGAGGTGCCAAACCCCCCCGTCGATGTGAGCTCTTGGGGGAGATCAGCCTGTTATCCCCGGCGTACCTTTTATCCTTTGAGCGATGGCCCTTCCATGCGGAACCACCGGATCACTATGCTCTACTTTCGTACCTGATCGACTTGTAGGTCTCTCAGTCAAGCTCCCTTATGCCATTGCACTCTACGCACGATTACCAACCGTGCTGAGGGAACCTTTAGAAGCCTCCGTTACTCTTTTGGAGGCGACCACCCCAGTCAAACTACCCACCAAGCACTGTCCTTTCATTGAAAGTTAGACTCTAGATAAGCAAAGGGTGGTATTTCAACAATGACTCCACAACGCCTAGCGACGCCGCTTCAAAGTCTCCCACCTATCCTACACATTACTTATCCAAAACCAATACTAAGCTATAGTAAAGGTGCACGGGGTCTTTTCGTCCCACAGCGGGTAATCGGCATCTTCACCGATACTACAATTTCACCGAGCTCATGGCTGAGACAGTGTCCGAGATCGTTGCACCATTCGTGCAGGTCGGAACTTACCCGACAAGGAATTTCGCTACCTTAGGACCGTTATAGTTACGGCCGCCGTTTACTGGGGCTTCATTTGATTGCTTCGCCGAAGCTAACAACTCCACTTAACCTTCCAGCACCGGGCAGGTGTCAGGCCATATACGTCATCTTTCAATTTAGCATAGCCCTGTGTTTTTGATAAACAGTCGCCTGGACCTTTTCACTGCGGCCCATCCGAAGATGGGCGACCCTTCTCCCGAAGTTACGGGTCTATTTTGCCTAGTTCCTTAGCCATGAATCTCTCGAGCTCCTTAGAATTCTCATCCCAACTACCTGTGTCGGTTTAGGGTACGGGCTGCTTCTCTTGCTTTTCTTGGAAGTCGATTTGCTAGATTATCACCGCGACCGTAGTCTTAGTGTACTATCGAGGTGTTACCACTCTCTTCAACGCACAATTCCGTCTGTGCGCACTAACTTTTCGCCTCCGTCACTTTTAATGAGAGCAGGTACAGGAATATTAACCTGTTGTCCATCCACTACCCCTTTCGGGTTCGCGTTAGGTCCCGACTAACCCTCAGCTGATTAGCATAGCTGAGGAAACCTTAGTCTTTCGGAGTGCGGGTTTCTCGCCCGCATTATCGTTACTTATGCCTACATTTTCTTTTGTAGCTACTCCAGCATGCCTCACAGCACACCTTCAACGCCACTACAATGCTCCCCTACCACTTTTTCAAGTCCATAGCTTCGGTAATATGTTTATGCCCGATTATTATCCATGCCGAACCGCTCGACTAGTGAGCTGTTACGCACTCTTTAAATGAATGGCTGCTTCCAAGCCAACATCCTAGCTGTCAAAGCAGTTCAACCTCGTTTTTTCAACTTAACATATATTTGGGGACCTTAGCTGATGGTCCGGGTTCTTTCCCTTTCGGACATGGACCTTAG